>NZ_VFID01000003.1 GCF_006542425.1 Pseudoxanthomonas sp. z9
CGGACAGGAAGAACGGGTTGGAGGTGCGCGCCACCCGCCCCACGCCGTCATACTCGGTGCACACCGCCGAGACGTCCTGGCCGCTGACGCCGGCATTGAAAGTCTCGGTGGCCTTCATGACGGGGCGGCCCAGTACATCGAAGTACGCCCATTGCCGGGGTGCCATCGTGGCGGCGACCTGCTGGCGGAATACCGCGCCAGCCGGACAGGCGACGGCTTCCGGCCCGCTGTTGCACCAGCGGTAGGTGGTCGTGCTGGTAACACCACCGCTGCCCGGAGAGGAAAATGGAGAGCTCTGGCTCCAGCTGACGTAGTCGCGGCCCAGTATCCCCTTGAGGGCCACGCTGCGGACGTTGTTGACGTCGCGCACGTCGGTGGCGTCGCCGAACAGGTTGCGCGCAATGACGACGCTGGTTCGGCGTTCCTCCGCGCCAGTTCCGTTCCAGAACGGCGCATAGGTGGCCACGGGGAAGCGGCCCCGCGCGTCGAATTCCACCCGTGAGTATCGGCGCAGCGCATCGAGCGAGGAAGGTCGGAAGACCTGCCCGCTGGCAGAGCACCCGGTTGCCGGCGCAGCGCATACCACGGACTGCAGACGGTTACCGTAGTCGTCCAGGACGTAAGCGGTGGCCGAAGCCTGGTCGGCAGCCCCGCCGGGCTGCGTACGCTCTTCGGTCAGCAGACCGGTAGCGGCCCCGCCCATGGCGTAGCTGAAACCTGCGGTGCGCACCACGTCCGGATAGCCCGGGCGACGATGGGTGACCGTGCTGGCGGTCAGGCGGCCCAGCCGCCAGGTGCTGGCGTTGTCGCTGTAGGTGTTCTGGGTGATCTGCGTGGCCGTCAACGTGCTGGCGCCGGTGTAGGTATCGGCCACGGTCTGGGTGACGTTGCCGTAACTGCCATAGCTGAAGGCCGTGGCGATTTTGCTAGTGACGGCGCCGGTGTACGGATCTCGCAGCGTTTCCTCGGTGCCCTGGGTGCGCACGTGGATGGGCGTCTGGCTCGTCAGCGAGCCGGCCATTTCCCAGCTTTGCACGCTGCTGGAGAACCATTGCCCGCCCAGATCCGGATGCGTGACACCAGGCCCGCTGAAACAGGCGTTGGTCACCGCCCCCAGACACGCCGGCGCCGCATAGGCCGCGCTGATGGCCTTCTTCACGGTTTGCAGTGGCAGGCCGGTGAACGGGAAATTCTGGGCGTAGGTCGTGGCGGTGACGACGTGTCCGCCGGTCTGGTTCGGATCGATGGTCTCCAGAATGCCAAAGCCCAGGAATCCCCTTCCGCCCGCCTGCACGCGCGCATTGGCGTAGCGGTAGTAGAGATTGGCCTTTGCCGTCGCATCGCCCGTGCGCGGTGCGCTGCTGGACACGCGAGCCACGACGTAGCTGGATGCCAGGACGTCCTGCACCGGGGCACCCCGGCCCCAGTTCAAGCTGTTGCGCGACCCACTGGCGCGTCGATACACCGCGTTGTTGGTCAACGGGACGTATTGGACCTGTGTCGTGGCGCCCAGACCGTTGGTGAAGCTGGTGATGACATCACGTGGCTGGAACGCTTGGGCGCCCCGGGAAAACGCGGTGCCCACGGTAGTTCCCGCGAAGCTCAGCGTCTGGAAATCCATGTTGCCGTCACCATCCACGTCTCCGAAGATCGGAACGTGCTTGTTCTGGTCACATCCACTGCCCTGGCACAACCGCGCATTGCCGCCCGGTAGCGCGGTCCCGGCGGCAAACGTGCCGTCGGGCAGCGCCTTGCGCACCGCATAGCCCTTGTAGCTGCCGTAGTTGACCAGATACAGCAAGTCGGCCCGGCCATCGCCGGTGACATCCACGAACCTGGCCTGGTCCTTGAACTCGGTCAGCGACAGGACCGTCTGCGCTGTGAAGCCACGGCCGGTATTGAGCGAGTACGCCCAGTCACTCGACGAGGAGGTGCGCACCACCCTGTCGGACAGGCCGTCGCCATTGATGTCCGTCAGTACGATGGAGTAAACAGCGCTATTGGCGTTGGCGACATAGCCATGGGAGGCCAGCAGGATCGCACTGGACGTCTGCTCCTTGACCGCCATGGCATACAACCCCTTGGACTGGACGCGCTCCCAGCAAGGGTCGGCAAGAAGCTGGTTCTCGGGCTGATCGGGGTCCTGGTAACGGCTTACCAACCCATTGGACGCGACGTTGGCGCGGCGTCGGGACAAGGCGGAAAGCTCACAACCCGGACCGCCTGTCCATAGCTCCGCCTGCGCATTCACCTGGATAATCAGATCCGAGGCCGCATCGCCATTGAAATCGACCATCTGCACAAAGTCGGTCTTGGTCGTAGGCGTTCCAGCAATCTGCATTTCGCAGTTCTGGACCTCCGGATTGGATGGATCGTTGCACCCTGGAATGATGGTGCCCAGGGACTGCGGATCCACCGAGGTCGTCCGTTCGTTCCCCCATCCGAATGCGGATGCCTGCCGCTCCATGATGCGGGTACGGAGCGCGCCGTCCCGGAAATAGACGATGTCGGTCAGGCCGTCGCCGTTCATATCCGCCAACTGCACCTGCGAGGTGATGGCCTGGACGGAAGGCACCGCGGGTGACAAACCCGCAATCAGGTTGGTGGCCATGTTGAAGTGCACGCCATTGGATGGATGCACGCGCCAGCCCTGGCCGATGACACTGGAGACGAACAAGTCGTCCAGACCGTCGCCGTTGTAGTCGAACAGATGCCAGGCGCCATCGCCGCGATCCGTGATGTTGGCCGGCACGCAGTTCCAGGTGGTGTTGGCATAGGCCGGTTGGCCGCTGGCATTGAGGGTGCCGAGCATCGTGATGACCCAGCTACCACCCGTGCAGCCGGTGCCCGCCAGATACAGGACGGCCAGATCCTGACGCCCATCGCCGTTGATGTCCGCGATCTTGAATCCCTTGAAGTGGTCGGTGGCCAACGTCAGGTTCGGCGGCGCTTCATACGTTGAAAACGCATGGGTGGCCGTACTCCAACCGAACATCGTCGCCGCCGAGCAGACCGCGGCGCTGCTGTCGCGACATTCCTGCAGGCCGATCAGCGTGTCCTGGCCGCTACCCGAGGGGGATGGCGCGTAGGTAAGCACGACGTGGCGCGCTTGCTGGTCCGAAGGACAGACCGCGTCGGCGCTGGCGCAGCTGGTGATGCTCTCCAGGCGCCGGGTCGTGGTGACCTGGCCACCCGCGAGGTATCCGCGACTCCATTGTGCCGCCGGCAGCGTGCTGTAGTTGAACTGCACCTTGGCATACGGTGCACTGGCGGTGGACTGGCCCGAGAGCGCGACTTTGCCGGTGTAACGAACCTCGCGGATGTGATGCTCACCGGTGCCCGCACCGGAGGGATTCTCGTCGTAAAGGTAGTCAATGTAGCTCCCGCTCGAATCCTGGAAGCGGGTTTGTGCCCAGCTGATGGCGGCCCCTGTATTGAGAGGCGAAGTCGTCTCGACATAGCCGTCCGGCCGCGTGGCGCCGCCGGCGTTACTATCGCGATCGCCGTACCAACTGATCGAGCCATCTTTGCGCTCGACCGTGAAGAACGACGGGCCTTTGGTGCCACCAGAGGGCGTGTAGGCGCAGACGCGGCTGAAGCTATCCAGCTCGGTGGCCAGCGCCACCCCACTCATGCCGCCGGCTGACGGACAAGTCGCCGAAGACGGAACCAGGCGCTGGCCATCCAGGCAGTAGCGGTCGCTGGCACTGAAGTTGACCGGCCGCGGGTTCCCGTCCGGCGTGGCCGCACCCAGGAAATCTCCGGCTTCACGCGTGGCGCGACAACGACTGATGGAGGATAGCCCGCCAATGGACCAGCCCTTGCCGAGCGCGCCGGCCCCACCCTGGCTGGAGTAGCTCAGTGACAGCTGCGGCGTCACGCCTGCGGTACCCGGCACCGCATACAGCGGCACGGTGTAGGTCGCCGCGCCGGATTCATCGACGCGAAACTCCGCGCCTGTGGCGGATACCGCATCGGACAACGGGTCGGGATTCGCCAATACTCGCGGCGGCAGGCCACCACCGGTGACCTGCGCGACCACCTCGAAAACGAAGAGGCTCAGCGGAGTCAGGAGAAGGCCGGCCACCAGCAGCAACAGGGCGGACGCACTGACGGAAAGACGACGAGCAGTCTGTTCGGACATGCGGAACTCCATTTCCGCGCCAGAGACTCCACCGCGCGGCAAATCACCGTAGCGACGACAACCCTTGCGAAGCCCGACTGCGACCGGTCCCCACCGGAGTTGCAGATTGCGTTCCTCAACGCGTGGTGAGGTCGCCGCCGCAGTATCACTACCTCCAGCCCGGCGATCAAGTTTAACGAAAATTGTACAGAACCTGCCCTTTGGCGTCGTGGCATTTGTTGATCACTTGGGCCAAACCGGCGCGGCCACGGTCAGCATCAGCGCACAAAAATCCGTTTCATGGCCCCTACGTTCTCGGGGCGAGATTCGCGTAATTTGCTACAGGCTGCCGCACGGACCGTGGCGTCAAAGGGGGCGACGCCGTATGGCATTCCTGGCACGGGAATCAATCCGCCTGCAAGTTGCCGGCTAGCTGCGCCATGGCACCTTGAACTCGTCAGCAAGCCTGTTCAGCACGCACTCCAGCATCGACTCGAAATTCTCCCACTGCTCCAGTGGCTCCGTCGAAGTCTCCAGACGACGGTAGACGCGCGCGCCCCAAACGCGGAAGTAAAGCACGGACCCATCCTCATCGAGGCCGCCAATGTAGAAGTCTTCGGGATTCGAGTTTGCCGGGCGGAGCAGACCATTATGATCGATCAGGTCGAATGGCTGGCGACGCTCCGGATCGCGGCTGACTTCAGCGCGAAGGCCGAAGATCGAAAGGCCTCCCTGATAGAAATGCGCGCCGTTGAAGGACGCCAGGTACGCCAGCACGCGCGGGGGAAACGTGGTCGGCGACCTCCTCTGGCGACGCTCCACTTCGTCCTCGGGCAAGGGGGCGAACACGACGTGCCGAAAGGCAGCCGGCCCGACCTCCGGCATTGCTCCAATGCCCGTCCAGCCGAATCTGGCATGGTTCGGCTCTCCTGCATTGCTGTGGATCACTGAATCGAGAATGGTCTGCAAGGTATTCATTTTCCACGGCCCGCCTTTCCGGCCCGGGTACGCATTCCGGAGCCGCTTCCAAGACATTTCACCATAGGGTTCGTCCCTCGCCTGGTTTGATACTTACCCGACCTGGACACCACCCGACGGGTAACGATGCCGGATTTCACGCAACAAGGCATCGGCAAGCTGCTCGGGCGGCGCGGCCGCGTCCCATGGCTCGCCAAGTTCGCTGCCGACCGCGCCGCTCAGCACGGCATATTCGCGGTGGAATGTTTCCTTCTCGTAGTCGAGTTCGTCGATCGCCCTGACGCTTGCCCGCCGGTCTATCCGGGCCAGATTCGATTCGGGATCCAGCGTCAAGCGAAAGCAAAGGATCCGGTCATCCAACCGGGCCAGCCGGCGGCGGAGGTCCTCCAGTTCGGCTGCGGTTTCCCAGAGATGGTTGATCACGAAATGGCGGTAGCCGAATCGTCGATGGTGACGCAGCAGCAACAGGATTCCCCGGTGAAGGTGCTCGACCGGATCCGCAGGCAGCGGATTGACCGCGACCAGACTGTCGCCGTCCAGCATGGCGCAATGGTCGATTTTCTCCGAAAGAACTTCGGAGAGCGTCGATTTGCCTATGCCCAGCGGGCCGTTGATCACGATGATCATGAAAGTCCGCGCTTCCGGCGCCCGGTCATCGGGTTGCTTCGCCGACTTCCAGATCGCCGGCCAGGACACGGCGCGCGACATGGAGCGGATCATCTCCACCGTTCACATCCGGAACCACGCCTTCGCGGTCCCAGTTGCCGCCGGTCCGGACGTTGAGCGGCCGGGCATCCGGAATGAAAATCTGGAAGCCATGCGGCAATGGCTTGGGGTCACCCAGCAGGTTGGCCGCACCCGCGCTGCGCGAACCGATCACCACCGCCCTGCTGGCGGCCTGCAGGGAATAGGCGACGTACTCCGATGCGGAGGCGGAACGGCGGTCCATCAGTATCACCAGCCCGCCGTGGTATTCCGGCAGATCACGCTTGGGCAGCGGCTCCGTCCGGCGCGCCGAGCGCGCCTGGATGTCCTGCACCGAAGCCACCTCGTCGCCCAGGAATGCGCGCACCAGCTGGCCCGCGGTATCCGCGTCGCCGCCGCCGTTCTGCCTGAGGTCCAGCACCAGTCCCTGCGTGTCCTTGAGCAGTTCCATTGCATTGCGGAGCTTGGGGCCCGCCATGTCCCAGGGATAGAAGGACGCCAGGCGCAGGTAGCCGATGTTGCCTTCCAGCACCTTCACTTCCCGCACGCCCATGTTGGCGGGCTTGCCGGCCGCCCGCCAGGCCATCAGCCAATCGTCATCGGCGCCCGCCTTCTCTTCGATCACCCGCTCGATCAGGAAGTGTCCGTCGTAGGCATCCAAGTCCCGGTTGAGTCGCTTGGAGAAGGAAAGCCAGTCGCCACATGCATCGGCGTAGCGTTCCTTGTCCGACCAGTCGCGGACGCTTTCGGCAATCTGCCGGGCTTCCTGCGCAATCACGTAGTCCTTCTCGATGGCTTTCGCCATCTGTTCGAGCACGGCTTCCTGCTGCGGACAACCGCCCGCCAGCATCGCCGCCAACCATAGTGCCTGGCTCATGGCCATCCTCCTCCCATGCCGTTGTTGACAATGTATAAGTGCTAACATATATTCCAGGGCATGACAACACCACATGCGACTTTGGGCACGCTGTTGCGTACCCTCATCGATCAGTTGGATTCGGCGGTCGCGGATGCGTACACCGAGTCCGGACTCGACTACAAACCGCGCTTCACGCCGATCATCCGCGCGCTCTCCCAACACGGCCCCTCGCGGATCAAGGACATCGCCGACGGCATGGGCGTGAGCCATTCGGCGGTCAGCCAGACCCTGAGTGCGCTGGTACGCGCCAAGTGGGTCAAGCTCCTGCCCGGCGAGGACAGTCGCGAGCGCATCGTGCACCTGACCCCCTACGCGAAGGCCCGCCTGCCCCTCCTCGAGCAGCACTGGGCGACCACCGCGAAGGCGGCGGCCAGTCTCAACGAGGATCTGGGAATTTCGCTTGAAGACGTGCTTCGCAACGCGCTGAAGGCGTTGCAGGACCAGTCGTTCGGGGAGCGTATCCGGAAAGCGGGTAAATTGCGTTCCGCCTGACCCGGGCGTCCATCCTTCCCGCCACATCGCACCCACGGAGAGTCCAGATGCGTGGTCTTCGCCTGTTCGCGTTCACCCTGTCGCTACTGCCGTGGCTGGCCTGCGCCGCGACGCTCCCCTCCCCCACGTCCCTTCCCATCACCGCCGAGATAACGGGCACCGGCACGACGGATCTGGTGCTTGTTCCCGGCCTGTCCGGTGGCGATGTTTCCTGGCAGGAAACCGCGGTGCGATTGTCGGACCGGTATCGCGTGCACAGGCTCCGGATAGCCGGACTCGAAGGGCCCGTTGGCGATGCTCCCGCACCAAGCAGTATCGGCGCGGTCGCCGAAGCGCTGACGAGCTATATCCAGCGGAATTCGTCCCGTCCCGTCATGCTTGTCGGGCATTCGGCCGGCGGCGTGGTAGCGCTGATGGCCACGCTTCGGCAGCCTGATCTGGTGGCGCGCGTCATCATTGTGGACGCGCTGCCCTTCATGTCCGCCAATCGCGGCAGCGCAAGCGTGGACGAGGAACTGCGCGGCAAGGTCGGCGCGGAGGTTCGGGACATGCGCGCGGAAGACACGGCGGCCTTCGAAAAGCGGATGCAGGCGCAGGCTTCGTCCGCGGTGGGCAATCCAGACACCGCCGCCCGAATCGCGCAAGGCGGCGCACGCAGCCATCGCGACACCTACGCCGCGTTGTACGAAAGTCTTTCGACCACGGACCTGAGAGCCGAGGTTGCCAGCCTGCACCCGCCGTTGACCGTCATCTTCGCCGACCAGTCGCCACTTGGTGCGCCTGCCGGATACATGGCCCGCCGCTACCAGGAGCAGTATGCAAGCAGCCGGGCCACGCTGGTGGAAGTCACCGATGCCCGTCATTACCTGATGCTCGACCAGCCGCGCGAGTTTGCCGAGGCGCTGGATGCGGCATTGATGGATTGAACCGAGCCGGCATGGCGTGAGGGTGGCATGGCACGGCTGATCGGCGAGGTGTTTTCGCCCTGGACGCGCAAGGCGCGATGGGCGCTGGACTACTGCGACGTGGCCTATCGCTACCAGGAGTACGTCCCGTTCCTCAGCGAACCCGGGCTCAGGCTCAGGTTGCGACAATGGCATGGCAAGGTGTCGGTTCCCGTGCTGTTGACGGACGCGGGACCGGTACGTGGCTCGTTCGAAATCGCCCGGTACGCCGCGCTGGCAACGGGTGATGATCGGCTGGGCGATTTCGACCGGATCCGGTTCTGGGATGACATCAGCGAGGTAGGGCTGGCTGCCGCCAGGACCCGTGTGGTCAGGACCATCGCGGAGCATCCGGACGCGCTCGACGAATCCCTTCCCCACGTACCTTCGCGACTCAGGCCCCTGCTCCGCCCCATCACCCGCCGCGTGGTGAACGCACTGGACCGGAAGTACGCGCACTTGTACGGGGCCGGCAATCACCGGAACGCGCTGCTTGCCTTGCGCCGTGGTTTGCGGGAGTCCGGCACGGGGTTCGTGCTGGACACTTTCAGCTACGCCGACATCACCCTGTGCGCCCTGCTGGATGCGGTGGTCCCAGAGACCGATGCCGTGTTTCCTGGCGAAGCGCAGCGGCGCTGCTGGCAGGACGACCAACTGGCCGATGAGTTCGCCGATTTGCTTGTCTGGCGGGAACAACTGCGTCCGTATCGCGCTTCCCCGCCTGTCGTCTGAATGCCGGTGCGTACCGCCACCTGCTTCCCTGCTGGCCACCCGTGAGGGGAACACCCGTTCCCCTCACGGGTACTAGCTAGCGTTGGCCGCCGCGTCGTCTTCCGACCAGTTCGCTGGCCGCCGCGCGGAGTTCCTCGCGTGAAATCCTGTCGTCGCGATCCGCGTCGATGCGATCGAAATGCTCGGCCAGCTTAGGCAGGGAAGCGTCGGCTTCGGCACGACTGATGTAGCCGTCCTGATCCGTATCAGCGGATTGCAGGCGTTCCTGGAGCGCCTGCTTGCGCGCGCCGCGACCTTGCTGTGCATCCGCGGCGAACGAAGCCAGCAACAAGCTTGCCAGCAGGGTGAAATGAATGCTTTTCATGGATGGGATCCTGTCTATGGGAATTCAACGTTCCGGGTTGTCGCAATCAGCGCTGGCGGCAGGGCGCGGGATCACCATTGGCATCGTGGCAACTCCCGGAGTAGCTGACCTTTCCGTCGGAGAATGCGAGCGAGCCGTCGTAGTGGCCGCCATCGCGCGTGGTGAGCGTGGTGGCGCGGGTGCCGGAGACGCTGCCGTCCGCGCTCCGGCTGATGCTGCCGGAACGGTCGACGCCCGCACCGCCGGGACCATGGAGCGAGATATCGCGCTGGCCACTCGCATTCCCGGCGTCATCACGCTGGCGGGAGACCTGGTAGCCGGCGGTCCCGCCCCGATGACCCTGTGCCGAGCCCTGCCGATTGAGCGAGGCGTTTCCATGCCCGTCCGCCTGCCAATGGCGGCTCCGCCGGGACTCGAAACGGGCATTCGAGCGGGCCGCTTCGACCTCGCCGGCATGCGGGCTCCGTTCCACATGCCGGAAACGCTCGCGTCCGACCGCCCACTGGCAACTGGCCAGTGCTATCGCGAAAACAAACATCCGGGTCCAGACAGGGACTGTGTTCATGGTGGTTCCTTCGGTAGGGGTTGGCCGGGAATTCCGGCGCATCCACGCTAATCGCGCTGCGCTCCCTCCATCGCACACGGATGTAAACCACCGTTTCTCCCGGGCGTTCCAGAAACATCCGCTTACAAATCGGCACCGGTTCCGCGCTGCCGGCGACCGGCATTGCCGACATAGTGACCGCCATGAACGAATCCACGCCGTCCCGCATCCTGATCGTCGATGACGACGCCCGCCTTCGCGAGCTGCTGTGCCGTTATCTGCGCGAATCGGGCCTGCATGCCAAAGGCGTGGCCGACGGCAGGGACATGGATGTCGCCCTGGGCCGTGATCACTACGACCTCGTCGTGCTCGACCTCATGCTGCCGGGCGAGGACGGGCTGGCCCTGTGCCGCCGGCTACGCTCGCAGGACGACGCCGTTGCCGTGGTCATGCTCACCGCCAAGGGCGATGACGTGGACCGCATCGTCGGGCTGGAGATGGGCGCCGACGACTACATTCCCAAACCGGTCAATCCGCGCGAACTGGTGGCGCGGATACGCAGCGTATTGCGACGTTCCCACCGCGTTCCCGGCGCCCCTTCGCCCGAGGCCGGATGCCTGCGATTCGGGGCGTTCACCCTGGACATGGCGGCCAGGACGCTGCATCGCCATGGACGCCCCCTGCGGATGACCGGCGGCGAATTCGCCGTGCTCTCGGTGCTCGCGCGCCATCCCCATACCACCCTGAGCCGCGACCGCCTGATGAGCCTGGCGCGCGGCCGCGGCCTGGAGGTAATGGGCAGGAGCATCGACATCACCATCGTCCGCCTGCGCAAGCTGGTCGAGGAAGACCCGCGCCGGCCACGCCTGATCCAGACGGTATGGGGCGCCGGCTATGTGTTCGTCCCGCCGGCGGAGGACGCATGAATCCGCGCATGAATTCGGGCATGATCCCGCGCATCAACCGGCCATCGACGGTGTTCGGACAACTGGTGGCGGTCATCTCGCTGTGCCTGCTGGGCGCGTTCGTGCTGACCTTTCTGCTGGTCCGGGAACTGTGGGTGCGTCCGGCGGCGGAACAGTCCTATCGGGTGATGGATGGCTTCGCCAGGACCGTGGAGACGCTTGCCCGGAAGGAACCGACCGACACCACGGTGGGCCGCCTGCAGGCCGCCGGCCTGCGTATCCAGACCACTCCGCCCGTGGACACGCGGCCCCGGATCGCGCCCTACCTGCGTGAACTGGCGTCGCTTTCGGGGGCCGGGGATGTGGCGCCGCGCGAGGTCCGGATTGCGGACGGCCCCGGCGGGCGACCGGTCCTCTGGCTCAGGCTGCGGACGGAGCCTTCATTGTGGATTTCATTCGCGCGCGAACGGGCGCAGGGCGAGGTGCGCTGGCTGCCGCTGCTGATCCTGCTGGCATGCGCGCTCGCGGTGCTGGTGGCGGCGGGATGTTTCGCCCGCAGGCTGGTCATCCCCCTGCGCCGCCTGGCGCAGCACGCACCGGACGTGGTGCGCGGCGAATGGCCGCGCCTGCCGTTGCCCCAGGCTTCGCGGGAGGTGGTGGAACTGGCGCAGGCGCTTGGCCGGGCGGGCGATGACCTTCGCGCGATGATGGACGATCGCAACCTGATGCTCGCCGGCATATCGCACGACCTGCGCACGCCGATGATGCGGTTGCAGTACGCGGTGGAGTTGCTGCCGGGGACCGATCCGGAACTGCGCGCGGGCATGCATCGGGATATCGAGGAGATGGACGACATCCTCGGACAGTTCATCGCCTATGCCCGCGATGGCAGGGATGAAAACAATCGCACCCTCGATCTGGCGGCCATCTGCCGGCAGGTTGTCGCCGCCTCCGGCGTGGATTGGCAACTGCGGGTTCCCGACCAGGCGTGGCTGCGCGGGCGACCGATGGCCCTGCTCCGGGCGCTGGAGAACCTGGTGACCAACGCGCTTCGGCACGGTGCCCCGCCCTATGAACTGCGGCTCCGGCGGGAGGGCGATGCGTGGTGCGTCGACGTCATCGACCACGGTCCGGGCATGCCGCCCGGTCATTCGCGCGAAGCGCGCAAGCCTTTCGTCCATGACGCCACGCGCGGTGGCAGCGGCCTGGGCCTGGCCATCGTCGAGCGGATCGCGGCCCAGCACGCGGGCGATCTCCAACTCGGTTCCCACCTGCCGCACGGGCTGCGGGCCACGCTGCGGCTGAAGTCCAACCTGGAATGATCATGCGCCTTTCGACATTGCGTCCATGCCTGCTGGCCGCCCTCCTCGCCTTCCTGCTACCTGCCGCCAAAGCGGCCGAAACCGAGCTTCCTGCGGGCACGCGCGTGCTTGCCGACGTCGCCTACGGGGACAACGCCAGGCAGAGATTCGATGTCTACCTGCCCGCGGAAGCCAGGAACGCGCCGGTGCTCTTCATCATCCATGGCGGTGCGTGGCGCAATGGCTGGAAGGACCATCGCGGCCTGATTGCGAACAAGGCCGCGCACTGGATTCCCAAGGGCTATGTGATCGTATCGACCGACTATCGCCTGCTCCCCGAGGCGGATCCACGGGTCCAGGCCGAGGATGTCGCCCGCGCCATCGCGAAGGCACAGGCATTGGCACCGGGCTGGGGCGGCGACCCGGCCCGTTTCATCCTGATGGGTCATTCGGCGGGCGCGCACCTGGCGCTGTTGCTGGCGACGGATCCCGTACGCCTGACGAAGCACGGGGCACGCCCGCCACGGGGTGTCATTTCACTGGACAGCGGCGCGGTGGATGTCGTCGGAATCATGCGGACTGTTCCGCATCCCGCCCTGTACGACGCTGCATTCGGTGATTCCCCGGCGTACTGGCAAGCCGTATCGCCGCATCATCTCCTGGCCCCCGGAGCGCCGCCGATGCTGCTGGTGTGCGCTTCGCGTCGCCAAGACGCCTGTCCGCCTTCCTGGCGGTTCTCGCGCAAGGCGACGTCGCTGGGCGTCCGCGTGGAGGTGATGGAACAGGATCTGTCCCACATGGCGATCAATCGGGAACTCGGCTTGCCGGGCGCCTACACGGAGCAGGTGGATGCCTTCATTGAACGCATCGACAGATAGGCGGCCCGTACAAACCGCGCAGCACACGCCCGAGCCATTTCTTTCGAGGAGTTTGACGTGATGGATCTGTCGGCCCTTGCGCTGGGATTTGTCCTGGCCGCACCCGTTGTCGTTCCGGAACGGGATTCGATGTATGCGCCTGGCTGGTCGGCCACCCATGCCGATGCATCGAACAGCGACTACAGCCCGGTGCGGGGATCCGCGCGCGTCGCGCACGCCTGGTCCCGTTCCTTCGAGGGCATGATCAACCTGGGGCCGACCAGTGATGGCCATGGACAGTTGTACGTCACCACCAGCGGACCCGGTTGTCGGCTGCACGCGCTGGATCGGGCGACCGGCCGGACGCTCTGGTGCACCGATGCGCTAAACCGCCTCGCCGTGGCTTCCTCGCCGCTGCTGGACGCGGATCGCAATCTGTACATCGCCGATGGCGCGTCGATGCATTCGTTCCGGCACGATGGTGGCAAGCGCTGGAAAACGCCCCTCATCGGATTCCCGTTGTCGGCCCAGTTCACTGCCGATGGCGATCTGGTTTTCATCACCCATGTGGGTGTCATTTACCGCCTGGACCGCATGACCGGGAAAACCGTCATCAATCCCATCGAACTGATCCCGGATCCCGTCTTCGACCCCTCCCGGGACGCGCTTGCCTGCATGCGTGGCACCCGGGCATGTCCGAGCGCCAACACGCCCGCGCTGGATCGGCGCGCTGGCAGGTTCATCTTCACATTCTGGGCACCGGAATCACCCGCGGCCGGCGTCCGTTCGATGAAGATCCTGGCCGGCGCGGACACCAAGGGCATCACCGCCGATTGGACCCATGACACGCTCCCGGGCGGGAGCGCGGCCAGTCCGAGTCTGTCGGCGGATGGCAGCCGGGTCTACCTGACCGACAACAACCAGCGCTTGCTGGCACTCGATGCGCGTACCGGCGAGCGCGTGTGGAGCATCGACATCGGTTACTCCGCGGGTGGCAGTCCCTCCGTCTCGCCCGACGGCATCATCCTGCCCGCCGGTGGTGGCGATGCTCCCCTCATGGCCATTCGCGATCTGGGAAACCAGCCGCGCGTTCTATGGCGCAGGGACGACCTGCAGAACCGGGGCATCGCGACCCAGACCGCAGGTCACCTCGCCTACGCAACGGTCGCCAAGGGAGGTGGAACGCTGGATCTGATCGTCGTGGACACCCGGACCGGCAAGGTCCATGACAGGGAACATCTGCCCGGCAAGCCGATGTTCACCGTCGGAACCACCGTGGATTCGGATGGCACCGTTTATGTCCCGACCATACGTGGTGGGCTTCACGCCTATGTGCCTGTCCAGTAGCAACCGTCTACCGCGATGACGCGATAGACAAGCGCCAGGCTCGGCATGCGGACTGCACCCGGACGCGGAAAGCGATCAAGCCTGCCTGGACGAACTCCCTGCCGCGCCAATCAATGCGCGGTACTCCTGGTATCGGATGCCGGGCTGTCCACGGCAGACGCCGGGGCTGCCGGACGGGAGTCCTCGCTCATCGCCATCACCGCGAACAGCATCCAGGTGGTGTGCGGAATCCACTGCTCCACCCAGCGCCACTGTTCCGAGTCCGGACCCGGTGCGAAGGTGATGCCGGCGCCGGTATCGCTGCCCACCGCGCCGGTGATGCCGTTGGAGATGCCGCCCACGAACATTTCGCCGGCGCTCTCCAGGACCGTGGGCGGGTTCTTATGGCCGAAGCCGTACAGCATGGACATGCCGTACGGGTTGCGGCCCAGCGTCCAGTCGAGCTGGGCCTGCGCATAACCGGCCTGATCGCCGGACAGGCCGTACCCGGCGTTGCCATTCGCGGCCAGCTTGCGGCCGCCGATGACCATGGCCGCGCTGAGCGATGCCAGGCGGGCGCTTTCGCCCTGCCACCAGTAGCCGGTTTCATTGCGGTGTGGAATGAAAAATCCTTCCAGCACCTCGCCCGCGGCCTTGCCGTTCTGCGTGAGCTGGAAGCGTTGGCGGGCATAGCCATACGGATTGGACACCGCCTGGGTGATGGCCAGTTCGTGTTTCAGCGCTGAACCGATGGCGTCCAGTGCGCGCTGGCGGCGCGCCTGTTCCGGTTCGATATCGGCGTAGGCGGACAGGCTGATCACCGGCAAGCCGGCTTCGGCCGCATGGTAGTAAGGACGGCTGCCGCCATCGCTGACGAAGCCGCCATCGGCCTGCTGGCGTGCCATCAGGCCGATGGCGCGCTCGCGCGCATCGTCGAGATAGCGTTGCTCGCCGGTCGCATTGTGCAGTTCCACCAGCGCCATCAGCGCGGTGTAGTCGTCGATGATGTTTTCCTTGCCGTCTGCGCAGTACTGCGGATTGAACTGGCGCAGGTGCGCGTACGCGCGCTGTGCATCGGCCAGATAGGTCGCGCCGTCGAACTCGCCATGACGTCCCGCCTGTTTGGCCAGCATCGACGCCCGCGCGAGCGCCGCGATCGCCATGCCGCCGCCGGCGCGGAAGGCCGAGCGATACAGGGTGGTATAGGTTCCCGCCGCGCCCTCGTAGCCGGTGACCATGCGCTTGGCGCCGGGCGTGCCCCACTGGTCGAACACCGTGGTGTAGAAATAGCCTTCCGCATCCAGGATGCGGTGCAGGTAATCCGCTCCCCAGAACGCCTCGTCCTCGACCTGCTTCTGCAGGCCGTGGGCGGCGAACAGCGCCTTGCGCGTATCCGCGCCGTAGGCCAGCACCCAGACCGCCATCGACGCCTGCTGCGGATTGAAGTGATTGGCGTAGCCGAGATGGGAGAGGTACTTGCCCTTGTCGCCGCCGGCATCCTGCCAGCCGCCCCACACGTTCACCCGGCGCGAGGTCTGGAAGATGGGCACGTCGCGATCGGCCGGATCGGTGTGGCGGCTGCGCTGGAAGTAGCCCAGCAGTTGCGCGCCGGTCGTCGCGAAGACGGCGTTGTCGCGTACCGGTACCGGCGTCGACACCGCGTGCTGGCCGCCGATGGCCACGTCCACCTGGTACTGGCCACTCTGTTCGGCATCGGAAAAGTCGACGCTGAAATAGCGCTTGCCCGGCGCCCATTCGGTGAAGGGCGGCAGCGGCCGGAGATCGCCGCTGCGTATCGGCTTGCCGTCACGCAGCAGCGTGTAGCGCCCTTCCGTGGCATCCCCGCGGTACTCGACGATGGCCTGCTTCGGCCCCCGCCGCTCCAGCGCCACCTGGTTGATCTGGACCAGCAGCGGCTCGGTGGGCAGGCTCACCGAGACCGTGGTCGCGGACACCTCTGCCGGACGCGCGGGCATTGCGGCGCCCAGGGCCGCCAGCGCCATTGTCAGGACGGCGGCCAGGCGGACAGTCTTGCGGGAATGCGGCAAAGGGGTCATGGGCACCGTTCCGGATAGACTAGGCCACGCAACTTAGCCATGCATTCGGGCGCCGTCAATAAATATTTCATATGGATGTATGAATAATATGGATACGAGCCTCCCCTCCCCTACGTGCAACCGGTTTGAACGCCTATGAACATCGGCCGCGGTGCTACCCAGCAGTCCAGCGCCCCCTACAACCGCCGCCTCGTGCTGGATTTCATCCGCCAGCATGGCGCGGCCTCGCGCAAGGACATCCAGGAAAAGGTTTCGCTGAGCCCGCAGACAGTGGCCAACATCACCAATGAGCTGGAGTCCATCGGCCTGATCGTCTCGCGCCGGCAGAAGGACCTGAAAACCCGCGGCCAACCGCCCATCGCCTTCGAAATCAATCCCGACGCCGGCCAGTCCATCGGCATCAGCCTGGAACCGGGCCGCGCCTCGGGCGCGCTGGTCAACCTGGTCGGCCGGATCGACGCCCGTTTCGAGGTGCAGTTGCAGGGCTGTGATCGCCCGCAGCTGCTAGCCGGGCTGCTGGAACTGGTGGCCAACCTGCGCCGGCAGGCCAACGCCCGGGTCTGGGGCATCGGCGTGGCCCTGCCCGGCCCGCTCGGCGATACCGAACTGAGCTTCGTCGGCCCCACCGCGCTGGAGGGCTGGAAGGATCTGTCCATCCTCGACCAGTTGCAGGAAGCCACCGGCCTGCCCCTGTTCCACAGCGTCGACAGCGTCGCCGGCGCGCTCGGCGAGACCCTGTACGGCGTGGCCCGGCACCTGGACACCTTCTTCTACCTGCACCTGAGCATGGGCCTGGGCGGTTCGCTGATCGTGGGCCGCAACCACTACCGCGGCGCCGACGGCAACGCCACCGAGATTGGCCACGTACCGGTCGTGCCCGGCGGCACACCCTGCTATTGCGGCAACCAGGGCTGCCTGGAGCGTTACCTGTCATTGCACTCGCTGGCCGAGGCGCTGGGGCTGGACGACGGGCAGATCCGCACGCCGGAGCTGCTCGACCGGCTGGATGATCCCAATGACGCGCCCCTCCAGCAGTGGTGCCTGCAGGCGGCCCAGCGCCTGCGCGATGCCATCTGCATGATCGAGAACCTGTTCGATCCGCAGACCATCGTCATCGGCGGGTCCGCGCCGCAGAAGCTGGTCCGGCGACTGGTCGAACTGGCCCAGCCGCTGCACCGCTCGGTGCGCGGCCGTCCCGCGCCGGAGCTGCCGCGGGTGATGATCTCGCAGCGCGAGGAGGACTGTTCGCTGCTGGGCGCCGCGGTGCTGCCCATCCACGAACTGCTCTCGCCGCGCCTGCAGGGGCTGCAGAAGGACGATGCCGGCGACGCGCAGGCCGCGGAGCTGCTGGGTCACCGCATGGCCAATGGTGGGCGCCGAATATAATTAAACTTCCACTGGATATTTTTATTGACAGTGGTGAATCGGGGTGCCTATAGTCGGCCCCATGAAGCATGCTCAGCCCCAATTCAGCATCATCGGCGACGTCAGCGTGGACCTGGTCCTGGGCACGCTGGACGGTTGGCCCAAGGTCGGCACCGAGCAGTTGCTGCCGCGCAGCGAGCTGCGTGCCGGCGGTTCGGCGGCCAACTCCGCCCTGGCCGCCCGCCATCTCGGCCTGGGCCCGCGCCTGATCGGGGCCATTGGCGACGATGACCTGGCGCAATGGCTGCGCCTGCAACTGGCCGGCATTCCAGTCGAACTGCAGACCTGCGCCAGCGACACCACCATGTCGGTGGGACTGATGCACGCCGATGGCGAGCGCACCTTCTTCACCAGCTACGGACACCTGCAGCACCTGAGCCCGGCCTTCGTGCTGGCGCACCTGCCGCAGGCGTCGGCCGGCAGCATCGCGCTGTTCACCGCCCCCTTCCTGCTGCCCGGGCTGCGCGATGGCTATCGCGATCTGCTGGCCCAGGCCTCGGCCAGGGGCTACCAGGTGGCGCTGGATCCCGGCTGGCCGCCGGAGGGCTGGACACCGGGCGTGCACGAGGAAGTGGAAAGCTGGCTGGCCCACTGCGATCACCTGCTGATCAACGAACTGGAGGCCACCAGCATCGCCGGCACCCAGGAGTTGACCCTTGCGGTGCATCGCATCGCCTGCCTGCTCAAGCCGGGCGCGCACCTGATCATCAAGCTCGGCGCCGCCGGCGCGCTGGGCCATGTCGATGACCAGAGCATCTACTACGCCACCGAAGTGGCGCCGGACATCTTCGACACGGTGGGCGCCGGCGACAGCTTCAACACCGGTTATCTGGCGGCGCGGTTGAACCAGGCCGGCCTGCACGATGCGCTCGCCGCCGGTTGCCGGACCGCCGCGGCGATCCTGCCCCGCTTCCCGCGCAAGCGCATCGCGGCGGGCGAACTCGCCCACTGCCTGCAACCGCAGACCTGATTCCGGAGACACGACCATGAAGCACCGGCCGCTGATCATCAGCTACATCCTCCTGATCTGGTTCGCGATCTCCTTCATCACCAACCTGATCGGGCCGCTGATGCCCATCGCCATCCAGGATTTCAAGCTGAGCCTGACCATGGCCGGCTTCATGCCGTTCTCCTTCTTCCTCGCCTACGGCCTGGTCTCGATTCCGGGCGGCATGCTGATCGAAGTCCGCGGTACCCGCTTCACCTTGTTCACGGCCTTCGCGCTGAACTTCGTCGGTGCGCTGGCCATCGCGCTGATCCCCGGCTATGTCTCGGTGGTGGCCGGCCTGTTCGTCATCGGCCTGGGCATGGCCCTGTTGCAGGTGGTCATCAATCCGCTGATGCGCACCGCCGGCGGCGAGCAGCACTTCGCGTTCTTCTCGGTGATGGCGCAGCTGGTGTTCGGGCTGGCGTCCTTCCTCAGTCCGCTGGTCTTCCGGCTCTATATGCAGCGCCCTGGCGTGGAAGGACAGCCGCTGGCCTGGCTGACGTTCTATTGGTACTTCAGCGCCGCCTTCGTGCTGCTGGCCCTGCTCAACCACAAGCTGCCGTTGCCGGCGGTGGAACTGAAGGAAGACGAGCGCGCCGGCAGCCGCGACGCCTACCGCAGCCTGCTGCGCCGTCGCGACGTGCGCCTGTTCTTCCTGGCCATCGTCGCCTATGTGGGCACCGAGCAGTCCATCGCCAACTGGATGTCGCAATTCCTGCACAGCTATCACGGCCTGTCGGCCACCGAACAGGGCGCCGTTGCGGTCAGCCGTTTCTGGGGATTGATGTCGCTGGGTTGCCTGGCCGGGCTGGGCCTGCTGAAACTGCTGGATTCGAAGCTGGTGCTGGCGATTTTCTCCCTCCTGGCCATCGCCTGCCTCGCACTCGCTCTTTTCGGTCCTGCAGCCGTCTCTCCACTGGCATTTCCCGCTGCGGGCTTTTTCTTGTCGGTGATGTTCTCGGTGATCTTCTCGCTGGGACTGAACTCGGTGCGCCAGCACCACGGCGCGTTCTCGGGAATCCTGTGCAGCGGTATCCTCGGCGGCGCCATCGTGCCGCTGCTGATCGGCGTCGTCGCCGATCACTGGGGTCTGCGCGCGGGCCTGTCGCTGGTCTTCATCCCGCTGCTCTACATCCTCAGCGTCAGTGCCTGGGCCAGGCCACTGGTGCGCAACCAGACCCTGTACTCCGCGAAAAACACCCCCGCTTCGCCCTGACCGGGCAACCACACCCGCCATTGCACGGGCCCGCCGGCCCGCGTCGCCGTACAACCAGGAGCCCATGATGAAGAAGCATCCCCGCCCTGTTCGACCGACCGGCATCGCCGCCGCGGTGGCAGCGGTATTGATCAGTTGTGCCGCCGCGCCGGTACTGGCCCAGTCCGCGCCCGCCGGCGAGGAGCCGCCGGCCGCGGGTGACGACGCCCCCACCACCCTGCAGACCGTGCGGGTGTCGGCCACCCGCCTGGAATCGGATCTGCTGAAGACGCCGGTGACGGTCACCGCGGTCACCCAGGAAGCGCTGACCCGCGAAGGCATCCGCGACGTGCGCGGCCTGTCCGGCAGCATGCCCAACCTGCAGATCGCCAACGGTCCGGACTCCGGCGTGCAGGTCAGCATCCGCGGCATCGGCGCCAACAACTTCACCGAGATCGGCGATCCGGCCGTGGGCCTGCACGTGGCCGGCCTGTACTCCCCGCGCCCGCAGGGCGCGCTGGCGCTGATGTTCGACGTGGACCAGGTCGAAGTGCTGCGCGGTCCGCAGGGCACCCTGTTCGGCCGCAACTCGACCGGCGGCAGCATCAACATCATTCCGGCCAAGCCGCGTTTCGATTCCAGCTTCGGCAGCACCGAGATCGAACTGGGCAGCTACAACCTGCGCCAGATCAACCTGATCCAGAACCTGGCGGTGAACGATCGCTTCGCCCTGCGCGTGGCCGCCACCAAGGTCGAACGCGACGGCTGGATCGACCAGCAGCAGGACTTCACCGACGTCAACATTCCCGAGCGGGGCTTCATCGCCGACGGCATCCCGGACGTGGACCAGCGCCGCAACGTCAAGGTCCCGCGCAGCAAGTACTACTACAACCGGGACGAATGGGCCGCCCGCATCGCCGCGCGTTTCGCCATCACCGACGACGTTGAGTGGCTGCTGGCCTATGAGAAATTCCAGAATTCCGGCGCGGGCCAGGTGGGCCTGAAGGACTGCAAGCAGGCCGCCGGTACCCGCTTCGCCTGCACCGGCGGCAAGTGGGACGTGAAGATCAACGTGCCCGGCCGGACCGACATGTCCATCGACACGGTGCGCTCGAACCTCAACTGGTATCTCAGCGATACCAACAGCATCGAGTACAGCGTGGCGTTCGCCAAGCAGAAGCGCTTCCAGATCTCCGATGACGATGGCGGCTACCACGAGATTCCCTCGCAGGTCACCGCGACCCTGCCGGTGCCGGCCGAAGGCGACTGGGGCGTCTGGCCGGTGCGCGACAACACCTCCATCACCCTGGATTCGGAATACAAGTCGTTCGTCCACGAACTGCAGTTCAAGCACCAGGGCGAGCGTCTGAAGCTGGTGTCCGGCCTGTTCTGGATGCACGAGAAGAACTCGATCGACTACGCCCAGGAAATGCTGGTCAACGCCCCGTTCGGTTATCCGATCAGCCAGTTCTATCACCAGCCCAACCGCCAGATCGACGCCAAGGCGATCTTCTCGCAGGCCGACTGGCGCTTCGCGCCCACCTGGACGGCGACCTTCGGCGCGCGTTTCAGTCGCGATTCCAAGACCGATCGCGGTGGCCAGGTGTATGGCGGCTGGGACAGCGAATCGACGGCCTACTACAACGGGCTGTACGACCCGGGCACGCCAGGCGAACCCGGTTTCCGTCCGCACAACGGCCGTGACCTGACCGAAGGCATGGGACCGTTCGCCGGCATCGGCGCCTATCACCTGTGGGGACCGCCGGCGGAGAACGCCCATTCCGATTCGTGGCGCAAGTTCACCTACCGCCTGGGCCTGACCAAGGATCTTTCGGACAACGAAATCCTGTTCACTTCACTGTCCACCGGCTACAAGGCGGGCGGTTTCGGCGACAAGGACGACGCCTGTGACGGCAAGGTCTGCGTGGACGGCCCCGCCGGCCCGCACTACACCTTCTTCCCCTACCGGCCGGAAACCGTCACCAATCTGGAAGTCGGCTACAAGGGCCTGCTGCTGGACAAGCGCCTGAGCCTGTCGGTCACCGCCTTCTACAGCCGCTACAAGGACATGCAGGTGACCGGCGACTTCTTCGCCGCCAAGGTGATTGTCAACGAGCCCTGTCCGGAATGGGATCCGACCTGCGACGTGGTCAAGAAATGGCAGACCGTCAACGTCGGTACCGTGAACATCCCGGGCGTGGAAGTGGAGTTCGACTACCTGCCCACGCCGCACACCCGCATTGGCGGCTTCTTCTCGTACATCAACAGCAAGATCAAGGACTATCCCAGCTTCAGCGATGAGTGGAACTGCGGCGTGCGCGAGGAGTTCGGCGCCGTGCCCTGTCCGGATCCCTACAATGGCCCCAATCCGGAATTCGCGGGCCGGCAGATCTACGACATCACCGGCCACCACCTGCCGATGACCCCGAAGTTCACCGCCGGCTTCAACGTGTCCCACACATTCAAGTTCGGCAATGGCTACGAGCTGGTGCCCTGGCTCAACTTCAAGTGGCAGGACAAGATGTACTTCACCCTGCGCAACCTGGACAACCCGCACATCTCGGACGGACAGGAGGCCTACGCGACGGTCGACGCCAGCCTGAGCCTGCAGTCGCCCTCGTTCTGGCGCGCCGAGCTGTACGTGCTCAACGCCACCGACAAGATGACCAAGAACTGGGCCGACGACGCCGGCGGCTTCATCCGCGCCTACTGGAATGATCCGCGCACGGTCGGCCTGCGCGTCCGTTTCGACTACTGAGGCCGTCGTTGCCGATGCTCCGGCATCGGCACGTGCCACTTCGAAAAACCGCCCGGAAGGGCGGTTTTTCTGTCTCGTGCCGCGCCAGTCAATGCGCCGCGATGTAGATGTCGCGCAACACGTCCCGTTCGAGCGAGAGTTCGTCCAGCCGGTTCTTGACGATGTCGCCCAGGCTGACGATGCCCACCAGCTCATCGTCGCTGATCACCGGCAGATGACGCCGGCGCGCATGGGTCATCATCGACATCGCCTGTTTCAGCGTGCTGTCGGGCGTGATGCTTTCGATGGCGGTTTCCACCAGCCGGCTCAGCGGCCGCTCGCCGGCCTGCGCGCCGTGTTCCGCCAGCGCGGCCACGACGTCCTGTTCGGACACGACGCCAACCGGCTGCGCCAGGCGGGTCACGACCAGCGCCGCGATCTTGTGGGCGGTCATCTTCCTGGCGGCGGCGCCGATGGTATCCCCGATATCGATGGTGACCACATCGCCGGGCTTGGACTTCAGAAGTTCACGAATTTTCATGGGGGTCTCTGGCTGTTCGGGCTGCACCCTGCTGGCGCGTTACCCGTGTTGTGTATCCGGACTCTATGACCTGCCCATCCGCCTCACTAGACGGCCCGAAGGGAATTCACCCTTCCACGGATGTGGGCAATGCGCGAATCCCTACACGCGGTGAGTGGTCCGGAACGCCATCCTGCGCCGGCGGCGCCACCGCAATCCAGACAGCCCTGCCTTTGCGGCAGGCGTCGGTTCAGTTTTCCGCATCGATGCTCCTTCCCGCGTCGCCCGCCGGCTCTCAGGCATGGATCTCGCCGCCGACCTCAATGCGGGGACTGCGGAACCCCATGGCGATCCATGCGTTCAACAACCGGGCGAAGAACGAGAACGACTGGCGCCTGAAATTGGGAACGTCGGCGGGCAGGAACGACGCATCCGCCAGGTCGCCGGTCATCGTGCGCATCTCCAGTGGCGGCAGCGTGGCGTCGGGCCACAGGGCCCCATAAAGGCTCAACCAATGCCCGCCCTTGAATTCGAGGAACACGGGCGTGTTGCAGCAGGCTGCGAGAACGCGCCGGGTACTGGCGTCGGACGACAGCCGAAAGGCCTTCAGGCTGTCCATGCCGGCGACAAAGCGGATGCGGTCTTTCCGGTAGAGAACGAACCGCGTCCCGCCCAACGGATCAAGCAGGGGCCGCGCGCAGGCCAACCGTTGCAGTCGCGCGCCGGCGGCACGGCAACTGTCGCAATGGCATTCGACGCTGGTGATGGGCTCTCCCCGGAGGATCAGCTTGAACTGCCCACAGGCGCAAGCGAGGCTCGTGGTCGGTGACATGTCGTTCCTTCAGTCGTGGATTCCATTCTTCGACGAACGGGGTGATCCGATTTCGACACGGTGATCGCGTTATGAAACACCCCAGAGCGCCCGCGCCTCCCCGGCGACCACCTCCGGCATCTCTTCCGGCCAGAACAGCCTGCCGCCTTCGACCCGCCGGACGCCGCGGCTGCCAGGCAGGACCTGGTCGAGCCAGTTCGCCCAGCGGACCGGGAACAGCGGGTCCGCCATGCCCCAGACCATGCGCGTCGGCGTGTCCAGGCGCCGGAGTTCCGGCTCGATTGCCAGCAAGGGATTGGGCTCGAGATCGGCGAGATAGCGGTTGAGTTGCAACTTGCGCAGCGGCGACGACACGAGCGGCTTGAAGTAGTACTCGATCGTTTCGTCGGTGACGTTCGCGGGCGTCATGTAGGCCGAACCGATGATGCCCTTGTCCGAACGGGCATAGACGCGGTCATCCAGGTGGCGCTGCATCTTCGGGTCATAGTTGCCGGCCCTGGCCGCGTTGATCGAATTCCGCATCTGCTCCGGCGGGCAGTTCTCGTGGACATCGCAGTTGGTCAGCAGCATCGTCCGGACCCGTTCCGGATGTTGCACGGCGAAGAGTTGCGCGATCGTTCCGCCGCTGTCGTTGGCAACGAGGTCGACGGACGAAACGTCGAGACGGTCGAGGAAGGCCACCAGCATGTCCGCCTGCGCCTGTGGGGAAAGATCCTGTTTCCCGGAAACCTCCGTATAGCCCAGTCCCATGAAGTCCGGCGCGATGCATCGTCGATGCGGCGCGAGGCGTTCGAGCGAACCGCGCCAATGGAGGCCGTTCAACGGAAGGCCGTGGAGAAAAAGGGCCGCCGGGCCGCTTCCGACTTCCACGTGGGCGATGCGTCCGAACGGCGTGTCGGCGAAACGGCGCAGCGCGGTAAACGCCGCCGCGTCCAGCGTCGTCCCTTCCCTGCCCGGCGCCATCCGGTACGCGCCGAGGGCGGCGGTACCCGCAATCGCCGCGCATGCCTGCAGAAAGCTCCGTCGTTTCATCGTGGTCCCCTGTCGCTCAAGGCGTCGCCGTTCGAGGTAAATCGTGGCGTGATCCGCGCGGGGGTCCCTGCGGGTCATCGCCGCGATGCATGTCGTGAAACCCGAGGGTTTGCATCCTCATCATCTCCGGCGCCCGCTGGCTCGACCACGCGAATGTGTGCCGGCAGACCAAGCCAGATTGATGGTCGAGCGCGTGTTGATTTCGGGAAGTCGTCCTGTGGCGCCCCAGTCTCGCGACAGCCGAAGGGCATCGCCTACTGCATCGGAGGCATGGGGAAACGGGGAATCCCGTCCCCGCCTGCACTGTCGTCCACTCGGTCTGCTGAAGGCTCTTCCCCGGCCCGACTCCTCGCCTCCAGGGGCCGTTTCCTGGCGCCGCCACCTCGGAAAAGCACTCGCCTGAAACGATCCAATTAGCCTGATTGATTGCAAATATGCGAACAAAACAAGCCAATCAAAAAATGAACAGGGATTAATGGGGCTTATTGGCCTTCCCTAGCAGCATCCGATGACAGGTCGTTGACATCTGAATTTATATCGATTCAAACTCGGCTCGCGCTGGTACCCATGCCGGCGCATCACGGGTGGGGGCACCTTGCAATGACTGTTGCATCTCGAACGGATGTACCGACCAACGATGTGCCACTTCTCACGGTGGGCGTCGGTCATGCCCCTGCCGGTTCGCTGCCGGAAACAGGAACCGAACACTCGCACTCGCCTCGGGCTCCCCGACGCGGTCACCGTCCCTCCTTCTCTCTCCAGGCCGCGGCACCGTTCGCCCCGACCCTCCGCGCGGCGCTCGACCCGCCGCTACGCAAAATCGGATTCGAGACGCTCGCCTTTTTATTTGGCGGCAATTTGGTAGCGCTACCTGACAGCAGCGAAGCCCGTGCGGGCTGCGTGAAACGAGCTGCGGATAGGGGTCAGGCCACCCAACGAAACGACGCCATTCGCCTCCCCCATCCGACCGGCGGGGCGCGAAAACGAACAAGGCATTGAAGAAAACGGAGGGGCCCATTCCACGCCGGGGATGGGCACGGAACCACCGCAAATCGGCAGCAGGCAACCACGCAGCAACCACCCATTTGATGAGGAAAGGTCATGAAATACCGCAAGTCCGCACTGTCGGCAGCCGTCATTGCCTGCATTGCCTTCAACGCCCAGGCACAGGAAGCCTCGGATCTGGACACCGTCACCGTCACCGGCTATCGCGTTTCGCTGGAAAAGAGCCAAGCGGTCAAGCGCTCGGCCAATTCGATCGTCGATGCGATCAGCGCCGAGGACATCGGCAAGTTCCCGGACACCAATGCCGCCGAATCGCTGTCGCACCTGCCCGGCATCACCGTTGATCGCCAGTTCGGCGAAGGCGAGAAAGTCAGCATCAACGGAACGGATCCGGCCCTCAACCGGGTACTGGTCAACGGCCAGACCATCGCCTCCGGTGATTGGGGCGGCAATCCCACCGACACCAGCGGCCGTACCTTCAACTACACCCTGCTCTCTCCGGAAATCATCGGCCTGATGGAGGTCTACAAGACACCCGAAGCACGCATCGACGAGGGCAGCATCGGTGGCACCGTGATCGTGCATACCCGCAGGCCGCTGGACCTGCCCAGGAACACGCTGCGCGGCACGGTCGGCTACAACTACAACGACCGTTCGGAAGACGGCAATCCGCGCGCCTCGCTGCTGTGGAGCTGGAAGAACGCCGCCGAGGATCTCGGCTTCCTGATTTCGGCGACCCACGACAAGCAGAGCATTTCCCGCGCCGGCCTCGAATACTGGGGCTACACGACCGGTCTGCCCGACACGGCCGTCATCAGCGGCGAAGGCGACCCCGCCGCTGCAAAGCTGCCGGTCGGCATCAGCAGTTCCTACTTCCAGCAGGATCGCGAGCGCGACGGCCTGCAGGCGGCGTTGCAGTGGAAACCCAACGAAAACAACGAGATCAACCTGACCGGTATCTACGTCAAGGGCAAGTACGACAACTTCAGCCAGGCGCGCTACATCTGTCCGGCGTGCAGCCTGGGCCAGATCACCAGCGCCACCATCGACAACGGTTACGTGGTCGCGGCCGAGGTCGGCGGCGACGCGTATGCGCAACATGATTTCAACCTGCGCAAGAGCGAGGTCGAAACGAAGAGCCTCAACCTGCGCCACGACTGGTCCGGCGAGAGTTGGGTATTCACCACCCAGGCCGGCGTGACCAGCGCCAAGGGCGGCAAGGATCCGGAATACCTGATGAAGACCCTGCTGCTCAGCGGAGGCTTCGATTTCGAGTACGACGCGCGGCATACCGTGGTGAACTACGACAACGACGCCGCGTCCAACTGGGGCCTGGCGCCTGGCCAGCAGTACGGCGGCCAGTACTACGAAACCAGCCGCGACAAGGAGCGCTACTTCCAGTTCGACGCAACCCATGACGTGGCCTGGGGTCCGATCAACCAGATCCAGGTCGGCTACAAGTACACCAACCACGACAACGGCGTGTCCTCGCGCGGCAACGCGGTGGACGTGGTGTCGGCGCTCAACCTGACTGAGATCCTGGGCGGCATGTCGCCGAGCGGGCTGTATGACGGCCTGGGCGCGGGTGGCGATCTCGCCTCGTGGCCGGTGGCCGATCTGGGCAAGGCCATCGCCTACTTCAACTCGCTGGCGCCGCGCGGCCCGTACACCTACAACTACGGTCCCTCGTTCGACGTCAAGGAGATCACCACCGCGCTGTACGCACAGGCGAATTTCGAATCCGGCAAGTGGCGCGGCAACCTGGGCGTGCGCTACGTGGATACCTCCGATAAGTCGCTGTACTGGGTCAGCAACGGCTCTGGCGGCTATGACCGGGCATTGGCCAACCGCAGCTTCTACAAGCCGCTGCCCAGTTTCAACCTGGCCTATGAACTGACCGACGACATGATCGCGCGGTTCTCCGCCGCCAAGGTGATGGCCCGTCCCCGCTACGGCCAGTTGGCCGGCACGCTGGACCTCAACGATCAGGATTTCACCGGCGGCGGCGGCAACGTCGACCTCGAACCCTACGAGGCCACCAACTACGATCTGGCGTTCGAGTGGTACTTTGCCCCCAGCAGCATGCTGGGCGCCGAGATTTTCCGCCGCGACATCAGCAACTACGTGGTGACCAACACTTTCGAGCAGCAACTGACCAATCCGATTTCCGGCGTGTCCGGCGTTTACTCCATCAGCCGACCGATCAACGTCGCCGACGCTTCCGCGACCGGCGTTTCGCTGATCTACCAGCAGGCGTTCGACAACGGGTTCGGCATCAACGCCAACTACACCTATACGGACACCGACACCAGCACGGACTTGTTCCTGCCGTACGTCTCGAAGAACGCCTATACGGTGACGCCGTACTTCGAGAAAGGCCCGTTCAGCGTGCGCGTCAACTACAGCTACCGCTCGGAGTACTACAACCAGGTGGGGCGCCAGAACGCGAGCGTGTTCGCCGACGCGTACAAGCAGCTGGATCTGATTGCCGGCTATCAGTTCAACGAGATGCTTGGCGTTACCTTCAGTGCGTCCAACCTGCTGGATGACACCTACTACTGGTACGACACGCAGAAGCGCACCCCGCTGGGCCTCTACAAGAGCGGGCGCAACTACCAGGTGGCCTTCACCTTCAAGTTCTGAGGCGGCCAAGGCACGCCATCGGTCCTCCCTCGATGGCGTGCCGTTCCGTGCGCGTGGCCGCCCCTACGGCCACGCGCTTTTTTCAGCACTGGGCTTTTTGCACTGCCGAACCTTCAGTACCCGGCACACGTTGTACATTGAGCCACGCTCCGGAGAACCCCAGCCCATGCCCGTGTTCCTTCGCCGCCACATCCTGCCGCAACTGATTCCAGCCGGGTGGGTGCTGGCGCTGGCATCGGCGATGACGCCAGTGCATGCGGACGAGGCCGAGCAGCGGGCGGCGGCGCTGGTGGCGAAGATGACGCGCGAGGAGAAAATCGCGCAGACGATGAATGCCGCTCCGGCGATTCCACGCCTGGGCGTACCGGCCTACGAGTGGTGGAACGAGGGCCTGCACGGCGTCGCCCGCAGCGGCCACGCGACCGTGTTTCCGCAGGCCATCGGGCTGGCGGCGACCTGGAATGTCGATCTGCTGGAACAGGTCGGTACGGTGACCTCGACCGAGGCCCGCGCCAAGTTCAACCTGGCCGGCGGGCCGGGCAGCGACCATCGGCGCTACGAAGGGCTGACCATCTGGTCGCCGAACATCAACATTTTCCGCGACCCACGCTGGGGACGCGGCATGGAAACCTACGGCGAGGATCCCTACCTCACCGGACAGCTGGCGGTCGGCTTCATCCGCGGCCTGCAGGGCGACGATCCCCGGCATCCGCGCACCATCGCCACGCCCAAGCATCTGGCCGTGCACAGTGGCCCCGAACCGGGGCGCCATGGCTTCGACGTGGATGTCTCCCCGCGCGATCTGGAAGCCACCTACCTGCCGGCATTCCGCGCCGCGCTGGTCGAAGGCGGCGCCGGCGCGGTGATGTGCGCCTACAACTCGCTGCACGGCACGCCGGCCTGCGCCGCCGACTGGCTGCTCGATGGCCGCCTGCGCAAGGACTGGGGATTCCGCGGTTTCGTGGTTTCGGACTGCGATTCGCTCTACGACATGCTGCACTTCCACTACTTCCGTCCCGACGAAGCCGGCGCCAGCGCCGCCGCCCTGAACGCCGGGCATGATCTCAATTGCGGCAACACCTATCGCGCCCTGGGCCAGGCGCTGGATCGCGGCGAGACCGACGAGGCGTCGCTGGACCGGTCGCTGGTGCGCCTGTTCGCCGCGCGCTATCGCCTGGGCGAACTGGAACGCCCGCGACGCGATCCGTATGCGCGACTAGGTGCGGCTGACATCGATGCGCCCGCCAGCCGCGAACTGGCACTCGAAGCCGCGCGGCAATCGCTGGTTTTGCTGAAGAACGATCACGCGACTCTGCCGCTGAAACCGGATGCCCGGCTGGCGGTCATCGGTCCGAATGCCGATGCGCTGGCCGCGCTGGAAGCCAACTATCAGGGCACGTCCACGGACCCGGTGACGCCGCTGCGTGGCCTGCGGGAACGCTTCGGCCAGGCCCGGGTGAGCTATGCGCAGGGTGCGCCGCTGGCGGCCGGCGTGCCGGTGATGATTCCCGAGACCGCCCTGCGCAGCGATGGCCAGGCCGGACTCAGGGGCGAGTACTTCGACAATCCGGATCTGGCCGGCGCCCCACGCGTGGTGCGCCGGGATCGCGTGGTCAGCTTCAACTGGGATCAGGTGGCGCCCGCCGCCGGAGTCGATCGGAATCGCTATTCGGTGCGCTGGACCGGTGAACTGCTGCCGCCCGGACCCGGCGAATACACCCTCGCGGTGCGCGTGGCGCGCTGCTTTGATTGCAGCGGGCACGATCCGGTGCGGTTGTACATCGACGACGAACTGGTGATTGCCGGCAACGCGCAAGACAAGCGCGTCGCCGCCGGCGTGCACAACGCCGATGGCCGCAATGTCGAAACGCGCCTGCATTTCACCGATACACGGCCCCGCCGCATTCGCCTGGAGATCGAGCATCACGGCCAGGATCAGGGCCTGCGGCTGGAATGGCTGGCTCCGGCCGACGCGCAGCTGGCCGAGGCCGCGCGCGTGGCGGGAAGGGCCGACGCGGTGGTCGCTTTCATCGGCCTGTCGCCGGACGTGGAAGGCGAGGAACTGAAGGTCGACGTGCTCGGCTTCGATGGCGGCGATCGCAACGCCATTGGCCCGCCGCCGGCGCAGCAGGCGCTGCTCGAACGCGTCAAGGCGGCCGGCAAGCCGCTGATCGTGGTGCTGATGAGCGGCAGCGCGGTGGCGCTGAACTGGGCGCAGCAACATGCCGACGCCATCCTTGCCGCGTGGTATCCCGGCCAGTCCGGCGGCACCGCCATTGCGCAGGCGCTGGCCGGCGATTTCAGCCCGGGCGGACGGCTGCCGGTGACGTTCTACCCGTCGACCCGGGATCTCCCTCCCTACGTCAGCTACGACATGAAGGGACGCACCTACCGCTACTTCGGCGGCACGCCGCTGTATCCGTTCGGCCACGGCCTGAGCTACACCACCTTCGCCTACGACGCGCCCCGCCTGTCGACGCCGACCTTGAAGGCCGGCGAGACGCTGCGGGTGAGCGCGCGGGTGCGGAACAGCGGCGGGCGCCGTGGCGAGGAGGTGGTGCAGATCTACCTGCAGCCTCCGCAAGGGCCGCAGTCGCCGATTCGCAGCCTGGTCGGATTCGCCCGCGTGGCGCTGGCGCCGGGCGAATCGCGCGAGGTGATGTTCGATCTGGACGCGCGCAGGCTCAGCGAGGTCGATCGCGCCGGCCAGCGTGCGGTCGAGGCCGGTGACTACCAGGTCTTCGTTGGCGGCGGCCAGCCCGGTACCGGTGCGCCCGGCGGGATGGCCGGCTTCTCCATCATTGGCCGCGCGCCATTGCCGCGCTGATCCGCTGGCTCGGACAGGCCCAAAAGAAACAAGGCAACGAGGAAACGGACGATGACGACACGACGTGGATTCCTGAAGGGCGCCGCCGCGCTTGGCCTGTCCGGCATCGGCGGCCACGCGATCGCCGCTTCGGCGCGTATCGGCATGCTCGCCCTGCCCGCCGACAGTCGCGCGCGAATGGATTTGAGCCGCCACGTCGATGTATTCATCGGCACCGGCGGCCACGGCCACACGTTTCCCGGCGCGACACTGCCCTTCGGCATGGTGCAGCTCGGCCCGGACACCTACAACACGACCTGGGACGGATGCAGCGGTTACCACGAGTCGCAGGATTCGATCATGGGTTTTTCGCACACCCATCTGTCCGGCACCGGCATCGGTGACATGCTCGACTTCCTGGTCGTGCCGCGCACCGGCGAGGTCCGGCTGCATCCGGGTCCGCCGGATGCGCCGGATGCGCCGGAAAGCGGCTACCGCTCGCGCTTCGACCGCGCCGACGAGGCCGCCTCGCCAGGCTATTACCGGGTAAGGCTGAAGGACACGGATATCCTCGCGGAACTGACCGCCACCGCGCGCACCGGCCTGCATCGCTATCGTTTTCCCGCAGGCAAGCCAGGCCACCTGCTGCTGGATCTATGCCACGGCTACCAGGACAACGCCGACACGCCCACCCGGACCAGCGAAGCGCAACTGCGCGTCGTCGACGAACGCACGCTGGTCGGTGGCCGTCGCGTCCATCAGTGGGCCAGGGGGCGCTATCTTTTCTTCGCGATGCGGCTGTCGCGCCCGTTCGCGCGCGCGCAGCTGTACGCCGACGACCAGCCGCTGGCCGAGGACGCGCGAAGCAGCGATGGCACCCGGCTGAAGGCCGCCCTGCACTACCCGGATGCCGGCGCCTCGCCGCTGCTGGTCAAGGTCGGCATCTCGGCGGTCAGCGCCGAAAACGCGCTGGCCAATCTCGATGCCGAGTTGCCGGACTTCGACTTCGCCCGCGTGCATGCCGAGGCGGTCGAGGCCTGGGAGCGGGAACTGGCGCGGGTGCGCATCGATACCGGTGACGACGGACAGCGGCGCATGTTCTATACCGGGCTGTACCACAGCCTGCTGGCACCGACACTGTTCAGCGATACGGACGGTCGCTACCGCGGCATGGATCTGAAGGTGCATACCCTGCCCGAGGGATACCACAACTACAGCACCTATTCGCTGTGGGATACCTATCGCGCGCTGCATCCGCTGCTGACCCTGGTGCAACCCGAACGCGTTCCCGATCTGGTGCAGGGACTGGTGCGCGGCGCGGCCGAATGTCCGGACGGCGTCGGCATCTGGCCGCTGCAGGGCGTGGAAACCGGCACGATGATCGGCTACCACTCGGCGGTGGTGCTGGCCGAGGCGCACGCCAAGGGTTTCGACGGCATCGACTACGCAGCGGCCTGGCCGCTGTTCCGCAAGCGCGCGATGGACGACGACGTCCATGGCCTGGCCTGGTATCGCCGGCTGGGCTACATTCCCAGCGACAAGGTCAGCGAGGCGGCCAGCCGGACCCTGGAATACGCCTACGACGACTGGGCCTGCGCGCATCTGGCACGCGCAGCCGGCGCCCTGGACGATCATCGGGCGCTGCTCGCGCGCTCGCGCAACTATCGCCATCTGTTCAACCCGGACAGCGGTTTCATCCAGCCCCGGCTGGAAGATGGCCGCTGGGCCGAGCCGTTCGACCCGCGCGCGCTTGGCCATTCGGAGCGCTGGCACGACTTCACCGAATCCAACGCCTGGCAGGCCACCTTCCTCAACCAGCACGACCTGTACGGCTACATGGAGGGCTTTGGCGGGCGTGACGGGTTCGTGCGCAAGCTGGACGAATTGTTCGGCACCAGTTCCGCTCTGCCGGCCGGCGCGCCGCCGGACATCGACGGCATGGTCGGCCAGTACGCGCATGGCAACGAGCCCAGCCATCACGTGGCCTATCTGTATGCCTATGCCGGGCAGCCTTGGAAGACCCAGGCCATGGTCCGCCGCCTGATGCGCGAGCAATATCGCGATGCCCGCGACGGCCTGTCCGGCAACGAGGACTGCGGGCAGATGAGCGCCTGGTTCGTGCTCAGCGCGCTGGGCTTCTATCCGGTCGATCCGGTCAGCGGCCACTATGTGTTCGGAAGCCCGCTGTTCGAACGTGCCGAGCTGGACGTCGGCAATGGTCGCCGCCTGCGCATCCTCGCCCCTGGCAACGATACGCGAAATATCTTCGTGCAACGGGTGCGCTGGAATGGCGAGCCGTATGCGCGCAACTGGATCAGCCACGCGGATCTGGCCGCGGGCGGCACGTTGGAGTTCGAAATGGGATCGAAGCCCAATCTTTCGTTTGGCTCCGGTCCGGAGGATTTGCCGCCCGGATTCGGTTGATCCGGCTGGGCCTGCCGGCACGGGATTGACGGGGCGTTCGCAAAGGCAAGCGGAGCGAGCTCCGCTCTACGGCGCATTCAGCACTGGCTGCGGGCCTCGCGGCGCGGTTTAATCGGCGGGTTACGACCCCGCAATGGAGAGGCTCCATGAAGTTGACTTGCAAGGCCTTCGGCTGCCGCGGGCTGGCGGCATTGGTGTTGTTGCTTCCCGCGGCTTTCGCCCAGGCGCAGACACCGGCGATCACGCCGGACATCACCGGCAAGGAATTCGTCGTGTCGAAGCAGGACTTCGACTACGACAAGCGCGTGGTGATGGTGCCGATGCGCGACGGGGTGAAGCTCTACACCGTCATCGTCGTGCCCAAGGGGGCGAAGAACGCCCCCATGTTGTTGACCCGCACGCCCTACGACGCGGCGGGCCGCGCCCAGCGCATGGAATCGCCGCGCATGATCGACATCCTGCCGCAGGGCGATGAAGTGTTCGTGCGCGCCGGCTACATCCGGGTGTTCCAGGATGTGCGCGGCAAGTACGGTTCACAGGGCGACTACGTGATGACCCGTCCGCTGCGCGGGCCGCTGAATCCGACCAAGGTCGATCACGCCACCGACGCCTGGGACACCATTGACTGGCTGGTCAAGCACGTGCCCGAGTCCAACGGACGCGTCGGCATGCTCGGCTCTTCCTATGAAGGCTTCACCGTGGTGATGGCGCTGACCGATCCGCATCCGGCGCTCAAGGTGGCGGCGCCGCAGAGCCCGATGATCGATGGCTGGATGGGCGACGACTGGCTCAACTACGGTGCGTTCCGGCAGGTCAATTTCGGCTACTTTACCGGCCAGCTGACCAAGCGCGGCAAGGGAACTTCGGTGCCCAGCGAAGGGCTGGACGACTACACCACCTTCCTGCGGGCCGGTTCGGCCGGCGACTATGCCCGGACCCATGGACTGGAACAGATTCCGTGGTGGCACAAGATGACCGAGCATCCCGCCTATGACGCGTTCTGGCAGGAGCAGGCACTGGATCGGAAGATGGCCAGCACACCACTGAAGGTCCCGACCATGTGGCTGCAGGGCCTGTGGGACCAGGAGGACATGTGGGGCGCCAACCACAGCTACCAGGCGATGGAAGGACGCGATACCGGCAACACCCTGAATTACCTGGTGATGGGACCGTGGCGGCATAGCCAGGTCAACTACGAGGCACGCAACCTGGGCGCGCTGAAGTTCGACGGCGATACCGCGTTGCAGTTCCGCCGCGACGTGCTCAAGCCGTTCTTCGATCAGTACCTGGTCGAAGGCGCGCCGAAGGCGGATACGCCGCCGGTGCTGGTCTACAACACCGGCGAGGATCGCTGGGACCGCCTGCCGAGCTGGCCGCGCAGCTGCGCCCAGGGATGTGGCTCCCCTGCCCGGCCGCTGTACCTGCGCGCGGGCGGCCAGCTCTCGTTCCAGCCGCCGGCGGCCGGCGAGAGCGGATTCGAGGAATACGTTTCCGATCCCGCCAAGCCGGTGCCGTTCGCGCCGCGCCCGGTGCGTTTCGGCGATCGCGACATGTGGACGACGTGGCTGGTCAAGGATCAGCGCTTCGTCGATGGCCGGCCGGACGTGCTGACCTTCATCACCGAACCGCTGACCGAACCGCTGCGCATCGCCGGCACGCCGTGGGTGAACCTGCAGGCGTCCACCAGTGGCAGCGACAGCGACTGGGTGGTCAAGCTGATCGACGTGTATCCCGAGCAGGTTGCCTCGGCGACCGAGATGGGCGGCTACCAGTTGCCGGTCTCGCTGGCGATCTTCCGCGGACGCTATCGCGAGAGCTTCGAGCATGCCAAGGCGATTCCCTCCGACCAGACCCTGCCCTATCGCTTCGCGCTGCCGGAGGCCAACCACGTGTTCCTGCCCGGACATCGGGTGATGGTGCAGGTGCAGTCGACCCTGTTCCCGCTGTACGACCGAAATCCGCAGACCTTCGTCCCGAACATCTACTTCGCCAAGCCGGAGGACTACCGCAAGGCGACGCAGCGCATCTGGCACACGCCGGAAGCAGCGAGCTCGATCGAGTTGCCGGTCTATTGAGTCCTGGCGAACGCGCGGCGGTGCGCTCGCGCCGCCGCGGCGTCCATCATCGACGCGCGCCGGGTCTACCGACCGGGCGACGCGCAGGCAAACGGATGGGGAGGACGCTCCGGACGCGCCTGAGACCTAGCGTTCGAGCGTCGCCAGATCTTCCAGGATCGGACAGTCCGGCCGATCGTCGCCGTGGCAACGCCGGGCCAGATCCAGCAGGGTCTGCTGCATGGCCTGCATTTCCCGGATCTTCCTGCCCAGTTCGTCCGCGTGTGCGCGTGCCAGTTCCTTGACCTCCGAACTGGCGCGCTCGCGGTTGTCCCACAGTCCCAGCAGCACCTCGATCTGCTTGATCGGAAAACCAAGCACGCGGGCGCGCTTGATGAAGCGCAGGCGGTGGAGGTCGTTGTCCGAGTAGATGCGGTAGCCGGCGAAGGTGCGTTCGGCCGGCGACAGCAGGCCGATGCTTTCATAGTGCCGGATCATCTTGGCGCTCACGCCGCTGATGGCCGCCGCTTCCCCGATGTTGTGCAGGCCCTGCCGGCGGGCGTCGGCCAGTTCGGGGCGTGGTGCCTGGGTTCGTCTGGACATTGCGGAATCTCCTAGGCGTCCAAGGTGGGTCGCCAACGGCGCAAAAGCAAGGTATTGGCGAGCACGCTCACCGAGGACAGTGCCATGGCCGCGCCGGCCAGCACCGGATTGAGCAGGCCCAGGGCCGCCAGCGGAATGCCGACGACGTTGTAGGCGAATGCCCAGAACAGGTTCTGGTGGATCTTGCGGGTGGTGCGGCGGGAAACGTCCATGGCCGCCGCGACCAGCCGCGGATCCGGGCGCATCAGGGTCACGCCCGCGGCGTGCATCGCCACGTCGGTGCCCGAGCCCATCGCCAGTCCCACCGATGCCGCCGCGAGCGCGGGCGCATCGTTGATGCCGTCGCCGACCATGGCCACGGTGCCGGCCTGCTGCAATTGCTGGATCACCTCGGCCTTGCCGTCGGGCAGCACGTTCGCGCGCACTTCGTCGATGCCCAGGGTCGCCGCCACCGCTCCGGCGGCGCCAGCGTTGTCACCGGAGATCATCACCGTGCGCAGCCCCATCGCATGCAGCCGCGCGATCGCGTCGGCCGCGCTTTCCCGGGGCTCGTCGCGGAATGCCAACAGGCCACGCAACCGGATCGTTCCGTCCCGCGCTTCCGCCAGCCAGGACACCGTATGCCCTGAATTGCCCAGTGAATCGGCCTGCACGGCCTGCGTGGAAACATCGACCTCCAGTTCACGCATCAGTTGCGCACTGCCCAGCCACAGCCGGCGTCCCTGCACCTCACCGGAAAGACCGCGCCCCGGCAGCGCCTGCACGTCGACCGCCGGCTGCGGCGCCGGGCCGGAGGCCGCGGCGGCCAGTACCGCCTTGGCGAGCGGGTGTTCGCTGCCGGCCTGCAGCGCGGCGGCCAGCGCGAGCAGATCCGAAGCGCTGCCCTCGGTGGGCAGTACTTCGGCCAGCAGCGGCCGACCCTGCGTCAGCGTGCCGGTCTTGTCGAACGCGACGATGGTGACCTTGCGGGCCATCTCCAGCGCCTCGGCGTCCTTGAACAGGATGCCCGCGCGCGCCGCCACGCCGGTGCCGGCCATGATCGCGGTGGGCGTGGCCAGGCCCAGCGCACAGGGACAGGCGATGACCAGGACGGCAACCGCGTTGAGGATGGCCTGGTTCCAGTCGCCGGTGAATACACCCCAGGCGATCAGGGTCAGCAGGGCGATGCCGATCACTACCGGAACGAACACCGCGCTCACCCGATCCACGATCCGCTGGATGGGCGCCTTGCGGGCCTGCGCGTCCTCGACCAGGCGGATGATGCGGGCCAGCGCGCTTTCCGCGCCCACCGCCACGGTGGTGATCGCGATGTTGCCTTCCCCGTTCACCGCGCCGCCGGTCACGCGATCGCCCGGGTTCTTGGCCACCGGCAGCGACTCGCCGGTGATCATCGACTCATCGGCATGGGTGCGGCCTTCGAGCAGTTCTCCGTCCACCGGAATCTGTTCGCCCGGACGCACGAGCACCACGTCGCCCACGCGAACCTGGTCGATGGGCAGTTCCACGTCGCCGTGGGCCTGGCGCACCCGCGCGGTGGCCGGACGCAATGCCTGCAAGGCGCGGATGGCCTCGGTGGTCTGGCGTTTGGCGCGTGCTTCCAGCCACTTGCCCATCAGGATCAGGGTGATGATGACGGCCGATGCCTCGAAGTACAGCGGTTGCGCGCCGTGCAACGAGGCGCCCGCAAGCAGGTGGTACACGCTCAGGCCGTAGCCGGCGCTGGTCCCCAGCGCGACCAGCAGATCCATGTTGCCGGTGCGCGCCTTCAATGCTTTCCAGCCGGCCTTGTAGAAGCGCGCGCCCAGCCAGAACTGCACCGGCGTCGCCAATGCGAACTGCCACCAGCCCGGCAGCATCCAGTGTTCGCCCCACAACAGGCCCAGCATCGGCAGCACCAGCGGAAGCGACAGCAGCGCGGCGAACCACAGGTGCCGGGCCTCGCGGGAAGCCGCGACCTGCGCGGCGTCCGTGCCCGGTCGCGCGGCGGCATGCGGCGTGGCGCCATAGCCGGCCGCCACCACCGCCGCCACCAGCTCGGCTTCCCCCACCTGGGAAGTGACCCGCACGCGCGCCAGCTCGGTGGCCAGATTGACGCTGGCTTCGACCACGCCCGGCACGGCGACCAGGGCGCGTTCGATGCGCGAGACGCAGGAGGCGCAGGTCATGCCCTGCAGCGCCAGCTCGATCTCGCGGGTGGCCATTTCATAGCCGGCGTCGCGCACGGCCGCGTCCAGCGCCTGCAACGGCAGCGGTCGCGCGGCGTGGACTTCGACGGTTTCGGTGGCCAGATTCACCGCCACTTCGGCGACGCCGGGGACGCCGCGCAGGCTGCGTTCGACGCGGCCGACACAGGACGCGCAGGTCATGCCGGATACGCCGAAGCGGAACCGGTCCTGGATGGCTGCGGCGGATTGGGACAGGGATGAGTTCATGACAGCGTCCATCGTGGGAGTGCCGGCACGATGCGGCTTCCCACGATGGGAAGGTCAACGCATCCAGCGTTCTCCGTCCGGTATTGACCTTCCCATGGGGGCAAGCCCGAACGTGTGCGAGCCGGCGATGGGCCGGTCATCCTCTGCGAGGCATCATGAAACTCATTGTCGAAGGCATGACCTGTGGTCATTGCGTCCGCACCGTCACCCATGCGCTGCAGGCGCTGGACGCCAACGCGTCCGTTTCGGTGGATCTCCCGGGCAAAACGGTCCTGGTCCGCGGCGACATCCGCGCGACGGACGCGACCCGGGCGCTGGCCGCGCAAGGCTATGACGTCGTGGCGACGGACGAGGCCGCCGCCGCGGCGCCAACCGAATCCGGCGGCCAGTGCTGTGGCAGTTGCAAGGCGGCCTGACCGGTTCGCCCGGCGGTTCGTCCGGGCCAGGCCCGCGATCGCGGCGACATGGCGCGATCGCGGCGGGCGAATGTAGCGCACGCCGCTCGGCACCCGGAACACGGTAGCCTGTGACGGGATACGCAAATCGGAGCATCTTCTTCGCGCGTGACGCGATCCCCGTAACGCCATCGACGCGATGGCAATGCATGATCGACGCGCGAACCTCGCCATGCACATGCGCATCTGCGTCGTTCGCGGCGCGGTTCGGAACCGGAGCATCGCGATGGTGCCGGATGCATGCGTGAAGACGGCTTCACGCCGGATGCGTCGCCGTCCCTTCTCCACCACTCGACAGGTACAGCCACATGCAGGTGAACATTGATCAGGTCTGCCAGGGCATCTACGAACACATTCCCGGCGAGGACGTGGTCGGCTGCGTACGGCGTGGTGACGCCGTGCTGGCCTGGGCCATCGACGGCGCGACCACGCTGACGGAACATCCCTTCACCACCTTCCCCGACCTGACCGATGCGGGCTGGTTCGCGCGCGGCATGGGGCGATGGCTGGCCGAGCGCGGTGCGCTGGAATCGTTCAGTCCTTCATTGCTGGAAGAAGGACTGCGAGTCCTGCGTGACGAGTACCTCCGCGCCGGTGGCGAGGCGCAGCCGCTCCACGCCTGGCCGGTCGCCGCCGCCGTCGTGGCCGAAATCAGCCCGTCCGGCCCTGCCCTGCGGATGCGGGTCCATCGCTACGAGGACTGCTTCCTGGAAATCCATTCCGCGCCCGCATCGCCACGGTCGATGGTGCCGGCGGTCCTGCCCACGCAGAGCCACGACGAGTGGAAACCCCATTCCGGTTTCGGATTACCGGCCCTGGAGCGCATGTGGGAGCGCAGGCGCCAGCAGCAGGCCAACACCGGAGGCACGGCGTTGACCCTGAATCCGATCAGCGCGCACAACGCGGTGATCGAGGAGCTGGTACTGACCGCGCCCGTGCACGTCGTGCTGGGCAGCGACGGGCTGTCGCGGGTGTGGGATACCTACAATCTGATGAGCCGGGAACAAGCGCTGGCGCTGGTGGCGGAACGAGGCTTGGCGGCGCTGCTGGCCACCCTGCGCGAACACGAGGCCAGCACCCGCACCGGCGATGCGGGGCTCAAGCGCCGAGACGACGCCAGCGGTCTGCACTTGTTCCTGGGCTAGCGCCTCCTGGCGCGTAGCGACGCCGGCGAAGTGCCCTGGCTCGATTGGGTGCCGCCACGCGGGCAGACGACGCCGAACGCCGTGCCCACCGCAACATGACTGTCATGCGCGACGCCTAGCATCGCTCCTCATTTGCCGGAAGGACGGATGGCGGGGAACCGGGTGTCTGAGCGATCTGAAGCGGCGGGGAGCACGGAGGGCACCCTGGACGATGTCGAACGGACGCGCTGGTTCATGCACCACATCCTGCCGCACGAGGCGGCGCTGAGGAACTGGCTGTCCCGCCGCAGCACCTACGATGTCGAGGACATCGTGCAGGAAAGCTACGCGGTGCTGGCCGAGCGCGAGCGGGTGGACGACATCCTCAATCCCCGCGCCTATCTGTTCCAGGTGGCGCATTCGCTGGTGGTGCGCAATATCCGACGGGCCCGGATCGTGCCGATTCACGCGGTCGAGGATCTGGGCATGCTGGATTTTGCCGACGAGGCCGCCACCCCGGAACAGAGCGCCATCGCGCACGACGACCTGCGCCAGCTGGCGCGGGTGATCGCGAGCATGCCGGGACAGACGCGCGAGGCGTTCGTGATGCGCCGCATCCGCGAAATCCCCCAGCGGGAGATTGCCTCCCGGATGGGACTTTCGGAGAACACGGTCGAGAAACACATCGCCCGGGGACTCCGCTGGCTGGAAGACTGGTTCGCCAGTGGCGGAAACCCACCCGCCAAAACCTCTAGTCAATTGGAGCGGGAAAGAAGGCGTGCCAGTGGAAGAGCGCGAAACCAGCCAGAACATTGACCAGACCGCCTCGGAATGGGTGGCGCGGATGGACCGTGCCCCCCTGTCGGCGACCGAAACCCGCGAACTGAAGGACTGGCTCGTCGGCGATCCGCGCCGTCGGGGCGCCTTCATCCGCGCACGCGCCGTGTGGATGCGCAGCGAAGCCGCGCGCGCGCTCGGGCCGCACTACAACCCGGACGACTTCCAGCCCGTGGCCGCCGCCGCGGCACCCCGCCCCGCCCCGCCTTCGCGCCGCTGGATGCGCTGGGGCGGCGCCATGGCTGCCTCCCTGCTGCTGGTCGTGACGCTGGCCGCGACCCTGCAGATGCCCACCGCCTACGCCACCGCCAAGGGCGAGATGCGCCGCGTGCCGCTGGGCGATGGCGCCACCGTCACCCTCAATACCGATACCCGCATCCGGATTTATCAGGACGATGGCCGGCGCACCATCCGCGTCCTGCGCGGCGAGGTGCTGATCGAGGGCACCGCGGGGACATCGCCAACCCGGGTCGAAGTCGATGGCCGAAAACTGGATGCCACGCAGGCGACCTTCGTCGTGCGCAAGCTCGATGGCGACGCCACCCAGATCCTGGTCCAGGACGGCCGGGTAGACGTGGCCGGCGGCACGCCCGCCGAGCACGCTTCGCTGGCCGCGAACACCCGCTATGCATTCCGGCAGGGCACCCCGCAGGCCTGGCGGCTGAGTTCCCTGCGCACCGGCCAGATGGATCGCGAGCTGGCCTGGCGCGAAGGGAAGATTGCCCTGCAAGGCGAAACCCTCGGCGAAGCGGTCGCAATCTACGCGCGCTACAGCGACACGCCCATCGTCATCGCGGATCCGGCGCTGGCCCGCACGCAGGTCACCGGCCTGTTCGCGACCAACAATCCGCTGGGCTTCAGCCGCGCCATCGCCGAAGTGTTCGATGCGGACGTTCGCCAGGAACGCGGACGCATCGTGGTGGCCCGCGCGCATTAAATTTTTTTGACAGGTAGCGGAAAGCGCATCCGTCGAGTCTCTCAGTTCTCAGTACCGCCACCCACGCAGATTTCCTGAGAACACACGGATCATGAATCGCTACGAGAAAGTCCTGTTGACCAGCGCCATCCTCGCCGCATTGGCCTGCACGTCCCCGGCCATGGCGCAGCAGCGCAAGTTCGAAGTACCCGCGCAGCCCGCGGTGACGGCCATCCCGGAACTGGCACGGCAGGCGCAACTGCAGATCATCGCGCCGGCCGGTTCGCTGGAAGGCATCCAGGCGCCGGCCATCGTGGGCGAGATGGATGCGCGCGAAGCCCTTCGCCTGTTGCTGGAAGGGACCGGGCTGGAAGTGAAATCCGACGAGGGCAACATCATCCTGTTGCAGAAGGCCGACGACGCCGCGCCCGAACGTCCGCGTCCCGGACCGCAGATTGGCACCGGCAGCCTGCGCGGCCGGGTGCTCAACACCGCAACCGGCGAATACGTGCGCAACGCCGAAATCCGGGTCGAAGGCACGACCATCGTCACCTACTCGGAAGACGGCGGCAATTTCTGCCTCAGCGGTCTGCCGGCCGGCGACGCGACCGTGATCGTCAGGTACACCGGCCTGCAGGAATCCAGGGCGGTCGCCAGCATCGGTGCCGGCCAGGTCGCCACCCTGGACTTCGAACTCAAGGTCCCCTCCTACGCAGGCACGGGTGCCAGCGGCGGCGAGGCGGTCGAGATGGACATGATCATGGTCACCGCCAAGCGCGAGGGCCAGGCCAGCGCCATCATGGAGCGTCGCGCGGCGATGAACGCGAAGAACGTGGTCGCCGCCGACAACTACGGCGCCCTGACCATGGGCGACGTCGGCGAGTTCATGAAGTCCATGCCGGGCATCTCGCTCGACTACACGGAGGTGGACGCCACCGCGGTGCGCATCGGCGGTCTGGACCCGAAGTACTCGACCTTCACCATCGACGGCGCCCGCATGGCGACCGCGACCTCCAACAACAACACCGGCCGGCAGAACTCGTTCGAACAGATGTCGATCACCGGCATCGAGTCCATCGAACTGAACAACACCCTGACCGCCAGCATGGATGCGGACTCGCCGGGCGGCCAGATCAACCTGCGCAGCAAATACGCGTTCAACCGCACCGGCCGCCAGATCGTGGCACAGCTGGGCGGCGTCGGCACCTCCGACTCCACGCTTTCGCGCAAGTACTTTCCCGACGATCGCAAGCACTCGACCCTCTATCCCTCGGCCCAGTTCGGTTTCGGTGACGTCTTCCTGGAAGGCCGCCTGGGCGTGGAGTTCAATACCAGCTACAACGCCAACTACGTCCAGCAGGATCGCATCCAGACCGACTGGTCCTACCTGGCGGACGGCCGGGTCATGCCCTACCGGGTGATGTGGCGACCGGGTCCGAAGATGACCAGCCGCACCGCGGCCAACCTGAGCACCGACTACCAGCTCACCGACGAACTGGTCCTGTCCCTGCGCAGCACCTACTCGTTCTATGACGTCGAGTACTTCAACCAGTACACCTTCCTGTATTTCGGCACGCCCACGGCCTCCTATGCCACGCCGGATTCCACGCCCACCCATATCGTGGTCAATCCCAACGGCAACAACACCCGCCTGCGTACCGAGTACTCCCACCGCTATGCCGGCACGCCCACCTACACCATCGCGCCGAAGCTGGAGTTCAAGAACGATACCTTCGAAGCCACCCTGCGCAGCAGTTACTCGCGCTCCGAATTCAACTTCCGCGACAACGACGAAGGCTTCTTCCAGCGCACCGACAGCTGGCTGACCGGCATCGGCTTCACCATGGACCGGCCGACCGAGGGCTCCAACGCCTGGACGCTGGCGCAGACCGCCGGCCGTCCCTGGGGGGATCCGACCAGCTACAACCGCGACGCCGACATCGGCAACAACGTCCGCACGTCCCAGTCCGACGCCGTCAACGATCAGTACGGCGCCTACCTGGATCTGAAGAAGCACCTGACCATCCGCGACCTGCCGATCACCCTGATGGGCGGCTTCGGCAGCCGCAGCAACGACTGGCGCACCAACGAGGGTTCCTACCAGCAGTACCAGTACGTCGGCCCCAACGGCGATCTGAGCCAGCGCGACCCCGCCGCCGTGATCCCGTGGACCCAGCACTACCAGTTCGGCATCCTCGGCTTCGACGCCGGCAACATGAACCAGCAGAACTGGCGCGCCGACAACAACTACGCGGTGTACGACATCTACCGGGAACACCCCGAGTATTTCGTCGCCGATACGGTGGGCAACCTGAAGCGCCGCCTGGACAACAACAAGCGTATCCAGGAACAGGTCGACGCCGCCTACATCGAGGCGCAGACCCGGATTGGCAAGGCCCGTTTCGATCTGGGCCTGCGCTACGAGAAGACCCGTACCGCCGCGCGCGTGGCGAATGTTCGCCCGGCCAGCGAAGTGACCGAGGCCGGGCTGTCGGTCAATACCGTCGAAGGGCTGCTGTACCAGTACAACAACGGCGCCTACTCCATGCGCCGCGGCCAGTACGAGGACTGGTTCCTCAGCGGCGGCATCAAGTACGACTTCACCGACAGGCTGGTCGGCCAGCTGGCCTTCAGCGAATCCATCCTGCGCCCGGACTACGGCAACCTGGGCGGCGTGGTGTCGGTCAACGAGGACACGATGGTCGTCAACGTGCCCAATCCGCTGCTCAAGCCCGAGCACTCCACCAAGTACTTCGCCAGCCTGCAGTACTACCTGGAACCGTCCGGCATCGTTGGCCTGTCCTACTACAAGCTGGACATGAAGGACATGCAGGTCACCGGCATCACCGTCGATCCGGAGGATGTCGGCTTCGATCCGGACGAGTATTCCGGCTACACCTTCCGCAGCGCGCAGAACCTGCCCGGCACCAGCACCAACGAAGGCCTGACCCTGGAGTACAGCCAGCAGCTGACCTTCCTGCCCGGCGCGTTCCGCGGGCTGAGCCTGTACGGCTCCTACACCAAGGTCAATCCGGACGGCGAGCGCCAGAACATGCCGGAACAGGCGGCCAACTGGGGTATCCGCTACAACTACGGCCGCTTCGATCTGCAGATCAACGGCAATCGCCAGGGCACGTACCGGGTCAGCGCGCTGAGCAACACGCCGACCACCGCCAACAACGGCATCCTCTACCACACCCCGCGCGAGCTCTGGAACATCAGCGCCAGCTACAAGCTCACCGAGAACATCGAGTTGCAGTTGGCCGGACGCAACATCTTCAACGAACCCGACATCATCTATTCCAATGTGCCCGGCCGGGTCCAGCAGTACACCGTCTATGGCTCGATGTGGAATTTCGGCATCAAAGCCAGGTTCTGAGGCCGCGCGAGGCCGGCGACCCTCCCCTTCCCGCGACGTGCACGGATCCGGTCCGGCGTCGCGGGATCTCTCCGCATCGGTGGCTCGGCGCGGATTCCGCCTCGACGGACATGTTCATGCACCCTCCCCGTTCCTTGCCTACCTGCATGCGCCGTGATGGCCATCGACTCCCGCACCGGATCCGATGGTTCGCCGGCCTCTGCCTGATACCCGTCGTGTCCGGCGTGTCCATCCCGGCGTGGGCCGGCACCGCGAATTCCGTGCCCGCGCCGCGCCTGCCGTCAACGCAGAACGGAGGCACGTGGGATTCCGGGCACGTCCAGGGCATCGCGGTGGACCTGGACCGCGGCCATGTCTACTACTCGTTCACCAACCTGCTGGCCAAGTACGACTTCAGCGGCAGGCTGATTGGCACGCTGGTGGGCTGGAGCGGCCATCTGGGCGATCTCGACTTCAATCCGGACGACGGCAAGCTCTACGGTTCGCTCGAGTACAAGGCTGACCAGGCGTTCTATATCGCGGTCATCGATGTGGACCGCATCGATCGCCTCGGCGTCTCAGCCGACGGCACCGACATCCTGCGTACCGTCTACCTGCCGGAGGTGGCCGCGGACTACACCGCCGACCTGGACGGCAATGGTCGGTTCGACGGCAATGTCGCGGCCACGCCCGATCATCGCTACGGCTGTTCCGGCATCGATGGTGTCGGTTTCGGGCCCGCGTTCGGCCGGGTGGACGGAACGCGCCTGCTCACGGTCGCCTACGGCATCTACGGCAACACCGACCGCAGCGACAACGATCACCAGGTACTGCTGCAATACGACATTCACGGATGGGACGCGCTTGCCCGCCCACTGGATGAAGCCGCGCCGCACCACAGCGGTCCGCATGCACCGCACGGCAAATACTTCGTCCGTACGGGCAACACCACCTATGGCGTGCAAACCCTGGCCTACGACGGCGCATCGCAGCGCTGGTTCATGGGCGTGTATCCGGGCAAGAAGCCATCCTTCCCCAACTACGGACTGTTCGCGGTCGATGCGCGCACCGCACCACGCCTGGACGATCTGGTGGGTGTTCCCGCCCGCGACGGGGATGGCTGGGAACGGGGCCGTCTGCTTGCACTGGCCGATGAGGGATTGAAGGACGAGGGCAGCGGCGTGCGCGGCTGGCATCAGAAAGCCGACGTCGGCTTCCAGCCAGTCGGCCGGGGCCTGTTCTATCTGGCAATCAATTCAGGCGCCAAGGGCGCGCAGACCGCTGAAATCAACCTGACACGGTGGACGGGGAACGTGGACGCGCCCTTCACCCGGATCGACATGGAGAAGCAACCTTGAGCGTGAACATCGAGCGCCGTCGCCTGATCGTCGGCGGCACCCTGGGCCTGGGCATGCTGGCGCTGCCGGGCGGCCGCGGCCTGGCGATGGAACTGCTGGGCGCGCGGGGATTCACCCACAGCGTCGCCAGCGGCGAACCCGGCCCGGACAGCATGCTGCTGTGGAGCCGCTACGTGCCGGCCGGCGGCGCGGACGAAGTGCGATTGATGGCGGAAGTCGCGCTGGATCGCGAGTTCACCCGGGTGGTCTCGGGTGGCCAGTCCATCACCGGACCCCATCGCGACTGGACCGTCAAGCAGACCGTGGACGGACTGCGGCCCGGCACGACGTACTGGTACCGCTTCATCGCGCCGGACGGCACCCAATCGCCGGTCGGCCGCACCCGCACCCTGCCCGAGGGCGAGGTCGAACGGTTCGGGCTGGGCCTGTTCTCCTGTTCGAACCTGCCGATGGGCTGGTTCAACGCCTATGCGCACGCGGCGGCGAGCGACGATCTCGACCTGTGGCTGCACGTGGGCGACTACATCTACGAGTACGGCATCGGCTCCTACAAGGAAAAGGACCGCATCGCCGGGCGCGAGGTCCTGCCCGCGCACGACCACGAGATGATCAGCCTGGCCGACTACCGCCTGCGCTTCGCCTGCTACCGGGCGGATCCGGATCTGCGGCAATTGCACCGGATGGCGCCAATGCTGGCGCTGTGGGACGACCACGAAATCACCAACGACAGTTGGGAAGGCGGCGCGCAGAATCACCAGCCGACCGCCGAGGGCGACTGGAACACCCGGCGCATGGCGGCGATGCAGGCCTATCGCGAGTGGATGCCGATATCGGAAGAACCGTGGAAGGCCTATCCGATCGGCTCCCTCGCGACCCTGTACCGCACCGAATCACGGGTGCTGGCGCGCACGCGGCCACCGGCGGCGGAATTGGCCGAGGCGCACCAGTCAGCGGATCCGGACGCGGCGCTGCGGCGTTTTCGTGACGGCGCCTGGCAGGATCCGGCGGCGAGCATGCTCGGTTCGGATCAGGAACACTGGCTGGCGCGCGAGTTCGCCCGCAACGCCGCCACATCCACCTGGCAGATGGTGGGCATGGGCACGATCCTCGGCCGCACCCTGATGCCGGAGCAGATGCCGGGCTGGCTCCGGCCCGAGGCCGGCGAGCGCGTGGCCGACAAGTTCCGCCGCGACGTGCGCGCGTCGCGCCAGGGCGTGCCGATGTGGATGGACCGCTGGGACGGCTATCCGGCCGCGCGCTCGCGCCTGCTGCGCGCAGCCCAGCAGGCGGATGCGGATCTGGTGATGCTGTCCGGCGACAGCCACAACGCCTGGGCGTACTCGCTGGTCGAGGACGGCCGCCCCGCCGGCACCGAGTTCGCCGGCCACAGCGTGAGCTCGCACGGCATGGAGGGAAACATGGCCGTGGATCCGAAACAGGTCGCCGCCGCCTTCGTCGCCACCAATCCGGAACTGGCCTGGGCCGACACCAGCCAGCGCGGCTACATGCGCCTGGACATCACGCCGCAGCAGGTCACCGGCGAATGGCGGTTCCTGCGCACGGTCAAGGAACGCAGCCTGGCGCTGGCCGGCACCCACCGGCTGTCGGTGGAACGCGGCCGGCGCAGCTTCAAGGTGTGAACCTGGCGCTGGCGATCAGCCGGCGCGCGTAAGCGCACCGCGCAGGTCGGCGGCGAAGCGCCGGGCCTGCTCCGGCGTCAGCGCCGATATCGTGACGCGCAGGCCGCGCGCCGGCGCGCCGACGCCGAAGGCTTCACCCGCACGCACCAGCCAGCCCTGGCGGGCGAGATCGCCGGCGATTCGCCCGCCGTCCGTGGCCAGCGGCAACCAGAGGTTGAGGCCGTCCGCCGGCGCGGTCGCGATGTTCTCGCCGCGCAGCGCTTCGGCCAGCTGTTGCCTGCGGCGCGCATAGTCCTCCCGCGCCCCCTTGATCTGCCGGTTGCGCGAATCCAGCAGGCAGGCCTGCGCGATGTCCTGCAGGATGTGGCTGACCCAGCTGGTACCGCCCGCCAGGCGCAGGCGCAGGCGATTCGAGGTCTGCGCGTCGGAGGCGACGAACGCCAGGCGCAGGTCCGGCCCCAGCGCCTTGGACAGCGAACGCACCAGCGCCCAGCGCTGCGCATTCTTCGGAATCACGTCATGGTACGGCGCCTGCGCCAGCAGCGCGAAATGGTCATCCACGATCACCAGCGCGTGCGGATGGCGCGCAAGCACCGCGCGCAGCGCCTTCGCGCGGCTGGCGCCCAGGCTGCAACCGGTGGGGTTGTGCGCGCGCGGCGTGATGATCACCGCCTGCGCACCCTGCTCCAACGCGGCTTCGAGCGCGTCCGCGCGCATGCCCTGGCCATCGATGGGCACGCCGATGGCTTCGAAGCCGGCGGTGCGCAGGGTGTTGATGCTGCTGAGGAAACACGGATCCTCCACCGCCACCCGATCGCCCGGCGCGAGATAGGCGGCGAGCAGGCGCTCGACCGCATCGACCGCGCCGTGGGTCAGATCGATGGCCGGGCCGGCCGGGCAATCGGGCGACAACCATGCGCGGCCATAGGCCTCCAGCTCTGGATTCATCAACGGCGCGCCATAAAGCCGCGGCGGCCGCCGTTGCGAGGCCAGCGCGGCGGCGGGATCGGGCAGCCAGTCCGGATTCGGATTGCCGCCGGCCAGATCGATCAATGGCGTGGCATGCGGCGTGCCTTCCTGCTCGCCCAGCACCTCGTCGCCGCGGATCACCGTGCCCAGCCTGCCCTGGGTGGCGGCGATACCCGCCGCGACCAGGCGCTTGTAGGCGGCGGCGACGGTGTTGCGGTTGACGTCCAGGTTGATCGCCAACTCCCGCACCGGCGGCAGCAGCTCGCCCGGTTGCAGTTGCCCGCTCCGCACCAGCAGGCGGATGCGCTCGAAGATCTCGGCGGCGGTATTTCCGGTGATTTTCATATTGTCCTATGACAATATAGAATCCGGCCTATGTCAACGGCATCCCATGCCAGTTGCACGCTCCGCGCAAAGGAAACAACCTCGGTGAACACGCCCTTCCCTCCCGCTCCCGTTCCATCCACCTCCACTTCGCATGCGCAGCACGGCCGCTATCCGCGCGCCGAGAGCGTCGAGGATTTCCGCCACAACCTCGCCGCGGTCGCGGCGCGCATGCAGGCGGCCTGCACGCGTGTCGGCCGCGATCCCGCCGACGTGCGCCTGCTGCCGGTCAGCAAGACCATGGACGAGCCGCACATCCGTCTCGCCCACGCCGCCGGCTGTCGCCTGCTGGGGGAAAACAAGGTGCAGGAAGCCCATCGCAAGTGGGAGGCGATGGCCGACCTCACGGACCTGCGCTGGTCGGTCATCGGCCACCTGCAGACCAACAAGGCCAAGCTGGTGGCGCGGTTCGCCGCCGAGTTCCAGGCGCTGGACAGCCTGCGCGTGGCCGAGACGCTGGATCGGCGCCTGCAACAGGAAGGACGCGCGCTGGACGTGTTCGTGCAGGTCAACACCTCGGGCGAGGCCAGCAAGTACGGTCTGCCTCCCGAGGACGTCGCCGCCTTCGTGCGCGAACTGCCCGCATTCTCGGCGCTGCGGGTGCGCGGCCTGATGACCCTGGCGGTGTTCTCCGAAGATGCCGGGCGGGTGCGCCACTGTTTCGTGCGGCTGCGGCAACTGCGTGATCGCCTGCGCGATCAGGCGCCGGCCGGCATCGAACTGCATGAATTGTCGATGGGCATGTCCGGCGATTACGAGATCGCGATCGAGGAAGGCGCCACCGTCGTGCGGGTCGGCCAGGCCATCTTCGGCGCCCGCGCCCTGCCCGACAGCCACTTCTGGCCCGGCGAAGGCAGCGCGGCATGAGCCTGCGCGACGACGGCGGCGCCGGACTGGCGGAGCGGCTCGCGACGGTGCCCCACCAGGTGGACGCCACGTCGCTGCCATTGCGGCTGGACGTGGTGTCCGTGCAATCGCAGGTCGTCTATGGCCGGGTCGGCAACGCCGTCGCCGTACCAGCCTTGCAGGCGCACGGGCTGAGCGTGGCGGCGGTGCCCACGGTGCTGCTGAGCAACACGCCGCACTATCCCAGCCTGCATGGCGGCGTCATCCCGTTGCCGTGGTTCGAAGGCTATCTGTCGGATTTGCGTGCGCGCGGCGCATTGCGGCAACTGCGCGCGGTAGTGGTCGGTTACCTCGGCGAACCCGCGCAGGCCGCGGCGCTGGCGGATTGGATGGCCCGGCTGCGCGAGGATCTGCCGGACTTGCGCCTGTTCGTCGATCCGGTGATCGGCGATCACGACAGCGGCATCTATGTCGACTCCGGCATGATCGACGCCTACCGGCGCCATCTGCTGCCCCTCACCGATGGCATCACCCCGAACGGATTCGAACTCGCGCAACTGGTGCCGGACCAGGGCCGCGATCCCGAAAGCGTGTTCGCCGCCGCGCGCCGCCTGCTGACCGGCCGCACCCGCTGGGTGGTCGTCACCAGCGCGGCGCCGGAGGCATGGGAAGCCGGAGGCATGTGGGTGGCGGTCGTCACCCGCGACAGCACCCGCGTGATCCGGCATCCGCGCCTGTCCGCCGATACCAAGGGCACCGGCGATCTGTTCAGCGCGGAACTCGCCGCGCGCCTGCTGGCGGGAATTCCGTTGGACGAAGCGGTCGCGCAGGCATGCGAACGCGTCGTCGCGGCGCTTCGCCACACCCTGCTCCATCGCAGCGGCGAACTGCTGCTGCCCGCCTCCTCCCTTTCTCCCTGAGATCACCATGTCCAGCTATCGCCTTCTCGTCCACCAGCAGGACCGCCACCTGGGTCATTTCGATGCCGAGGGCGCCGAAGCGCTGCAGGCGATTCACCGCATCGCCGCGCTGCTGCGCCCCGAGGACGGTTTCCAGTTGGAGTTGCTGGTGGCGCATGACGAGCGCCGCCTGCTGGAAAGCGGGCCCGAAGGGCTGCGGGTATTGAGCCGGGAGCCGCTGTTCCAACCGGCCTCGCTGTGAGCGCGCCGACGAACGGTCATTGAACGAAATAGTTAGGATTCCTACCATATTGCCATGTCCGATCCTTCCCACCAGCGCGAACAGGCGGCCGCGGGCCTCGAGCAACTCGCCTCGCTGGTGCGCGCGCAGGCCTGGCGCAGTGATGCGGGCGCCGCCCTGCCGCCGACCCAGGCGCAGGTATTGCGGATGCTGGCCGCTGCGCCCGACGGGCTGCGCGCGCGCCAGATCGCCGAGCGCCTGAGCGTATCGCCGGCCAGCCTCAGTGATTCGCTCAAGGCGATGGAAGTCAAGGGCTGGATCCGCCGCCGCGCCGACACGGAGGACCGCCGCGCCAGCATCGTCCGCCTGAGCGCGGCCGGACGCACGCAGGCGAACCGGTTGAAGCATCCCGCCCATGGCCTGGCCGCCCTGTTGCAGGGCCTGGAATCCGACGACGTGGGCGCACTGCTGCGGGTGAGCCAGTTGCTGATCGCACAGGCACAGCAGCAGGGACTGGCCACCGGCCTGCGGACCTGCCTGGGCTGCCGGTTCTTCCGTCCCTTCGCCAGCGACGATGCGGCGAAACCGCATGTCTGCGCCTTCATCGGCGCCCCGTTCGGCGACGCCGAACTGCGGATCGATTGCGGCGAGCAATCGCCCGCCGAAGACCAACTTCTGGCCGCGAACCGCGAACGGTTCCGGCTTCCCCATCCGCCCCAGGCGGAAACGAGTGGGCGGCGATCGACTGCCATCGATCGCCGCCCGGTTCCCCCAACGACCCTGTGAAGAGCAGCAAGAGGAGATGCAAGTATGCGCCAGAAAGCCATTTTCTATCACGCCGGTTGCCCGGTCTGCGTCGATGCCGAGCAGCAGCTCGCCACCGCGCTGGATACATCGCGGTTCGATATTGAAATCGTCCATCTGGGCGAACAGAAGTTCCGTCTCAGCGAAGCCGAAGCGGCCGGGGTGAAATCCGTGCCGGCGCTGGTGCTGGGCGGCCTGCCGCTGCACGTCAACTTCGGCGCCGCGCTGGCCGATCTGCGCTGAGCCGGAAAAACCGTTCGCCCCCACCGACAGGAGAGCGGCGCCCGCATCGCAACGGTGCGGGCGCCCCAAACCATATGGACAACACCTACCATCCCCCCGCGCCCGCCTGGCAGGTGGACCGCTGGTTCAACACACCCTCGCCGCCGAGCCTGAAATCCCTGCGCGGCAAGGTGATCGTGCTCGAAGCCTTCCAGATGCTCTGCCCCGGCTGCGTTTCGCACGGCCTGCCGCAGGCGCTGCGCGTCCACACCGGCTTTCCACGCGATCAGGTCGCCGTGATCGGACTGCACACGGTGTTCGAGCATCGCGAGGTGATGACGCACGAGGCATTGCAGGCTTTCCTGCACGAATACCGCATCCCCTTCCCGGTCGGCGTGGACCGGCCCGCGCCGACCGGTCCGATTCCACAGACCATGCGCGCCTACGCCATGCAGGGCACGCCGACCCTCACCCTGATCGATCGCCTCGGCCGGGTCCGCATGCAGCATTTCGGCCAGGTCAGCGACCTGGTGCTGGGCGCGCAGATCGGCGGCCTGCTGGGCGAGCCCGGGGCGATCCCGATGGACGATGCGGAGGCTCCCGCCAGCGCCGGCTGTACCGACGAAGGCTGCGCCATCGATGACAACGCGCGGAAAGCCGAATGAAGAACGCGATCGTCATCCAGCACGTGGAATTCGAGGACGCCGGGCACCTGGCGCCGCTGCTGCAGGAACGCGGTTACCGCGTCACCACCTACCGGCCACCGGGCGACGAAGTGTGGTCGATCGATCCGCCGCACGTGGATCTGCTGATCATCCTGGGTGGACCGATGAGCGCCAACGATCATCGTCATGATCCGGCCATCGCCGACGAATTGCGGCTGGCATCGATCATCGCCGAGCGTGGGATTCCCCTGCTCGGCATCTGCCTGGGTGCGCAGATCATCGCCCTGGCGCTGGGCGGCACGGTCGCACCGATGCCGGCCCGCGAGATCGGCCTGGCGCCGATCAGGCTTACCCCGGCGGGCCTGCGGTCGCCGTTGCGGCACCTGCCAGCCGCGCAACCGGTGCTCCATTGGCACGGCGAAGCCATCACCCTGCCGCCCCAGGCCGAGCGGCTGGCGGAAACCGACGCCTGCGCGGTCCAGGCATTCCGGATCGGAACCCGCATCCTCGGCCTGCAGTTCCATCCGGAAGCGGAACTGCATCGCCTGCGCGAATGGACCGCAGGCCATGCCGGCGAAGTGCGGGATAGTGGAGTGGATGCCGATACGATGCTCGAGCTCGCCGGCCGGCACGACGACACCATGCGCGAGCGGAGCCGGCGGTTGTTCGGCGAATGGCTGGACGGCTTGCCCGCGTGAGCGGGTACCGGCGTACAGGCCGGATTCGCGCATCCTCCGCCCGGCCCGCATGATGCGTCGCCGGTCGTCCGGGTTCCTGGCGCCTGCTCGCCGTATCAGTTCGCCAACGCCTTGCAGTAGCGGTCGATGTAATCCTGGTGGGAAGGCATCGTGTCCACGCACGCGGCAAGCGTCCGTCGTACCCGTTCGACGAATCCCGCGAGATCGTCCTCGGGCATCTCGTCCACGATCGGATGGTAGCCGCGCGGGACGATGCGCTGGCCCAGCATCACCTGCACCCAGCTCGGCAGCGCGAAGAAATCCTCGCCGTTGCGGAAGTAGCGCCCGTCCAGGCGGAACAGATCGATCGTTTCGCGCAGGCTGTCCGGGATCGGCATCGTCCGGCAGTAATCCCAGAACGGACTGTCGTCGCGCTCGGTGGCGTTGTAGTGGAGGATCAGGAAATCCCGGATTCGCTCGTACTCGAAAATCGAGTCACGGTTGAAGCGTTCGATCAGCAAGGGATCGAACCGCCGATCCGGGAACAGGCCCAGCAGTCGTTGCAGGCCCGACTGGACCAGGTGGATGCTGGTGGATTCAAGCGGCTCCATGAATCCGCCGGCCAGGCCCAGCGCGACCACGTTGCGGTTCCAGAACTGCCTGCGCCGGCCGGTGGTGAAGCGCAGTGGCCGCGGTTCGATCAACGGGCGGCCATCGAGATTCGCCAGCAGGGTCGCGGCGGCCTCGTCGTCGCTCAGGTACTCGCTTGAATAGACGTAGCCGTTGCCGACGCGATGCTGCAGGGGGATGCGCCACTGCCAGCCCGCGGGCCGCGCGGTGGCCCGGGTATACGGCGTCAATGGCACGCGGCCTTCGCAGGTCACCGCCATCGCCCGGTTGCAGGGCAGCCAATGCGACCAGTCCTCGTAGCCGGTCTTCAACACCTGCTCGATCAGCAGGCCGCGAAACCCGGAGCAATCGATGAACAGATCGCCTTCGATGCGTTCGCCGCTCTCCATCACGACCGCCTCGATGAAACCATCCTCGGCGCGCTGGACCGCGTCGACGACCTTGCCTTCGATGCGCGTCACGCCCCTGCGCTCGGACAGGTTGCGCAGGTAACGCGCATACAGACCGGCGTCGAAGTGATAGCCGTAGGCGATGTCCTCCAGTGGGGAACCGGCCGGCGCGCCGTCCGGACTATTGGTGAACCGGCACAGGGGTGCGGCCACGGTCGGCAACGAATAGGCGCCGATCGCCGGCGCGCGGCCGGCCAGGAACAGTTTGAGCCAGAACTGGTGGAATGGCAGCGGTCCCAGCGAACGCCCCAGCGTGCCGAACCCGTGCACGTAGCTGTCGCCGATGCGCGCCCAGTCGTTGAACTGGATCCCCAGCTTGAAGGTGCCCTGGGTATGGGTGACGAAGTCGGCCTCCCTGATACCGAGCACATGCGCGTTGAAGTTCCGCATGTGCGGGACACTGGCCTCGCCCACCCCGATGATGCCGATCTCCTCGGACTCGATCAGGCGGACATCCGCGCCCTTGCCGATGAACGTGGCCAGGGTCGCCGCCGCCATCCAGCCGGAACTGCCACCGCCGACCACGACCACGCGCCGGATGCGGTTGTCTGTACTCATTCCTGCACTCCCCTCCCCGGAAACGCACCTGGCCCCGCCAGGAATTATCCCCCTCACCCTAAGGTGAGGGGGATGGATGGCATGACTCAGAACTTGTAGGTCAGTCCGAGGTACAGGATGCGGCCGGAGTAATTGTTGGAGTACGTGCGGGCTTCGGTGTCGTTGCCCAGATACTGCCGCTGCTCCGACTTGGTCGCGTTCAGGACCGAGCCCGTCACCGTCAGGTAGTCGGTGATGTTGTAGGCCGCGTTCAGATCCAGCTGATCGTAAGGTTCGCTGTAGATCGTGAAACCGTTGTTCAGGTTTCCGATGACCTCGCCGCGGCGATTGTAGGAAGCCCGGGCCAGGAACCTGTCGTTCTCGTAGAACATGGTCAGGTTCGCCTGGTTCTTGGCGCTGCCCGCCAGCGGCGACTCGCCGATGTTTTCGCCGTCGAGGACGATGGAAGCCAGGTTGGTATCGTTGTACGTGTAGTTGGCCTGGAAGCCGAAGCCCGAATCGAAGGTGTGCTGGGCGTACAGTTCCACGCCCTGCGATACCGCGTCGCGACCGTTGGCATCGGTGCTGTACCCCTGGATGGTCACCGTCTCCCCGCCCACCACGAGTTGCTGGTCCCGCACCACTTCGACGGTGAAGTTCTTGACGTTCTTCCGGAACAGGCCGGCGCCCAGCACCGAACCGGGCTTGTAGTACCACTCCAGCCCGACATCGAACTGGGTGGCCTCGAACGGCTGCAGATCCTTGTTGCTGCCGGAACCGTACCAGCCCGGATTGGTGGTACCGCCGGCGACGCGGCGATCGTTGCTGTATTCCTCGCTGTAGAACTGCAGGCCGCCGGGATAGGCGATGCTGGTATAGCCCGCGCGGGAAATCACCTTGGAAGCGGCGGCGCGCAGCACCAGGTTCTCGGCCAGGTCATAGGCGATGTTGAAGCTGGGCAGCACGTCGGTGTAGGTCTTCTCCAGCGACGCCAGCTCATAGGTCTTCTCGCGCACGTCGCGGCGCACGAAGCCGGACTCGCAGACGGTCCCCGCCGGTGGCGCGCCCGCGGGGCACGGCATCGGATTGCCATCCGGACCATCCACGAAGTAATCCATGAACCGTTCCGCCGAGTCCGTGGATTCGGCGCTCTGCTTGGTGCGCACCACGCGCAATCCGACATTGCCGCGCAGGCGTTCAGTGCGGAAGTTGGCCTGGAAGTAGCCCGAGTAGATCTTCTCGCCGACGTTGTAGATGAAATCCGGCTCTCGGCGATTCTGCATGCCGCCGTAGCGGCTGTTGAGATAGTTGATGTAGGCCGGGAAGTTGATGCCGGGAAACACATTGGCGTTGAAGCCGCCGGCGATGTTGCCAATCGGCTTGGAGTAGAAGAAACCCGGCTGGGCGATGCCCTTCTCCGGATCGTCGCAGCCGTTGCTCTGGTATCGCGCATCGTAGTTGTCCGGCGAGGCGCCCTGGCAGACCCAGTAGGTGTTGCCGGTATTGCGGTGCACCTTGCCGTCGCGATACTTCACGCCGAACTGGATCGAATCCATCCAGCCATTCTCGAACAGCCGGGTGAAGTCGGCCTGGAAGTAATTCTGCTCGAGCTCGGTTTCCATCCAGGACGAATCGGTCGAGCCGGTGTCGATCTCCGCCACGCCCGCCATCAGCATTTCCTGCAGGTTCGGCGAGAAGGTCGCCGACGGCGTTCCGGTCAGATCCCAGGCGCTGTAGGTATTGCCGGCCTGCCATACCCCGTCGACCTGGCGGCGCGGCTTGGCGGACATGCGGAAGTTCATCGACGGCCCCCCCTCGGACCAGGTCCGGCCGCCCTTGAAAGACGCCTTCCACAGCGTGCTGATATCCCATTCGATCGCCAGATCGGCGGTCTGCGACAGCGCCTTTTCGCGGCTGTAGCCGCCCGTCAGCTGCGGAGTCGGGATGGTGCAGTCGTCCGGCCCCCAGCCGCCGGGAGCCAGCCCCGCCGCGGCGGCTTCGCCTTCGCTGCAGTAGTAGGTCTTGCCGGGCAGCTTTTCGTACTCGGCGCCGGTCACGATGGTGCCGCTGCGATCGAAGGTCAGCCCGTTGAGCAGGCGGCCGCCCGGCCAATTGCCGTCGCCCGAATAGCGGGCCAGGTTCCATTCCGGGATCTTCAGCATGTTCAGGGTGTAGTCGCCCTGCAGTTCGAAGCGGAAATAGTTGGCGGTCAGGGTCAGGTTGTCGATCGGCTTGAACTGAAAGGTCAGCTGCGCGCCCTCGCGCTCGCGTTCTTCCTCGCGCACGGCGAAGTTGACCGAGGTCGGCATGAAGAAATTCGAGTAGTAGTCGCCACCCTGGTTGTAGAAACCGGACTGGCCCCACCAGTAATGGATGCCGTCCTGCGTCTGCGGCCGGCCGTTGACGTCGACCGCGGGCGACCCCTCGTAGTCGTCGCCGTACCACTGATAGTCCTCGGTGCTGACTTCCATGCTGCGATTGGTGCGCTTCTGCTTGGTCACGCCCACCAGCACGCCGAACCGGTCATCGTCGCTGTGCCAGGAGTACATGGCCGACAGCTGCGGATCGGTGGTCTTGCTGGTGTCCGAATAAGTGCCTTCGACGGTGGCGAAGCCCGAATTGCTTTCGAGATCCAGCGGGCGCCGGGTATGCAGGATCACCGTGCCGCCGATGCCGCCCTCGTCGATGCGCGCCTCGGGGGTCTTGAACAGTTCCGCGCTGGACAGCATGTTGGCCGGCAGCAGGGTGTAGTTGAACGAACGCGACGCTTCATCATTGGTTTCCGACGAGGCGACGTAGTTGCCATTCAACTGGGTCAGGGTGAGGTCCGAGGACAAGCCGCGCACGCTGACGGTTTTGCCCTCGCCGCCGCTGCGGCTGATGATCACGCCAGGCACGCGCTGCAGCGCGTCGGCCACGTTCTTGTCGGGGAACTTGCTGACGTCTTCGGCGGTGATGACTTCGACGACCGCGTTCGCGTTGCGCTTCTGTTCCAGGCTCTGCTCGATCGAGTAGCGGAAGCCGGTGACGGTCACCTTGTCGAGGTCGGTGGCGCTGGCGGGCGCGTCGGCTTTCTCCTGGGCGGGCGCCTGCTGGGCGAATGCGCCGCCGGGTAGCGCGGCGGTCAAGGCGATGGCGATCGCCGCGGATAGTGAATTCCTGGTGCGCTTGCGTGGAACCTGGTTCATTTCAATCACCCTCTCCTGGATTGAATAGCGGTTGCTGACGCGGAATTTTTGTATCGATCTAAATTTCTGTAGCGACTGACCTCGTTGCAAATGCGCGCACTCACTCCGTCGCCGGAATGCCGTATGCACTTCGATTACCCGCCGTTGTTCCCCAACAGTGACCGCTTCCTTATTTGGATCGATTCAAGCGGGTAGGCGCGAGATTAGTACCACAGGGTTTTGCCTGGCGCATGCTGCCTTGCAGCAAGCCTGGGCCCGCTCCCCGCCCTGCCTGCCATCGCCGCCAGCGGGACGATGGCGTTTCATCGCCCGGCTGGCGGCCAGGCCAACGGATGCAGCGAGGCGTGATCCACGGGGATGCCCGCCATCTCGCCGAAATCGCGGCCCTCCACCACACATCGCAACAGGCGAATCGCCGCACCGTGGGTCAGGACAAGGACGCGCCGTCCGTGTGATTCGGCGGCAATTTCGTCCAGCGCGGCGGACAGGCGTTCACGGAACGCTGCGAAGGGCTCCGCGCCCGGCGGGGGGAAACGCACCGGATCCGACCAGTACGCGTGCAGCGCGTCGGGCGAGGTCGTTTGCAGTGTTTCGATCGGCACACCCTGCCATTCGCCGAAGTAGTACTCGGCCAGTCGCGCATCCAGCCGCAGCGGCAACCCGCGCCGGGCCGCCAGCTCTGTCGCGAACGCCGCGCAGCGCCGCAGCGTGGAAGCCACGATCGCATCCCAGTGCCGACCGGCGACCGCCGCGCGCAGTTGCATCCAGCCCGTCGGCGAAAGCGCATCATCGAGTTGCCCGCGGTAGCTGATGCATCCGGTGTCGCCGTGCCGCATCAACTCGATGCGCGACCCGCCCGCGTCGTGGCTCACGGCAGGCTTCCCTTGAGTGCTAGCGGCAGGCCCGCCGCGACGAACACCACCCGTCCGCAACGCTCCGCCAGCGCCTGGTGCAATCGCCCGGCCTCGTCCACGAACCGGCGGCTCAGTTCGCCCATCGGCACCACGCCGGATCCGACTTCATTGCTGACCATCAGGATCTCGCCCGGCAAGCCGGGCAGCGTGTCCAGCAGTGCTTTACGCTCGCGTTCGAACGCCGTGCCTTCCGCGTCGATCAGCAGGTTGCTCAACCACAGGGTGAGGCAGTCCACCAGCAGGCAGCGATCCGCCGCCGCATGCCGGGCCAGGGTCGCGGCGAGTTCGATGGGCGTTTCCACGCAGGCCCAGTCCGTCGGACGCCGGGCGCGATGGTGGGCGATGCGTGCGGCCATTTCGTCATCGCCGATGCGCGCGGTGGCGACATAAGTGACCGGGTGCCCGGTGGCCCGTGCCCAGCGTTCGGCCAGCGCGCTCTTGCCGGATCGGGCACCGCCCAGGATGAGCGTGTGTCGTGGAGGGTTCATGCGTTCTCCTGTCCCAGCAGCCGGTGCAGCGCGGCGGTGTCCAGGTGCGCCTCCACCGCGTCGGCCAGGCGATCGATGGCGTTCTCGCGCAGTGCCTGCATGTCCACGGGGGCGGCCCGCTCCAGGCCCGCCCATCGCAACAGCGCGGCCAGCGCCGGTGGCGAATCGAACAGGCCATGCAGGTAAGTGCCGAGGATCTGGTCGTCGTCCGAACGCGCGCCATCGGCGCGCCCCTCCTCCAGCGTGATCGGCGCGAACGCCAGCGCGGCGCCGCGACTGACGCCGCAATGGATTTCATACCCGCTGACCGGCGCCGCATCGTCCGCCAGGATGAGCGTGCCGCGCACGTTCCGCAGTTGCTTGTCGGCTTCCAGGGTCGTCTCGATATCCAGCCAGCCCAGCCCCGCGCTGGAACCCGGCGCGCCCTCGATGCCATCGGGATCGTGGATGCGCCGGCCCAGCATCTGGAAGCCGCCACAGATGCCGATCACCTTGCCGCCGTAGCGCAGGTGCCGTGCCAGTGCCACCTCCCAACCCTGTTCGCGCAGCCAGGCAAGATCGGCGCGGGTGGACTTGCTGCCCGGCAGGACGATCAGGTCGCAGCGCGGCGGCGATTGCCCCGGGCCGACGAACCGGCAATCCACCTGCGGATGCGCACGCAGCGCGTCCAGATCGGTGTGGTTGCTGATGCGCGGCAGGGCCGGCACCGCCACCCGCAGGCGGGCTTCGGGCTTGTCGGCGACGGCGACGGGCAGCGCGTCCTCGGCTTCCAGATGCAGGCCCTGCAGGTAAGGCAGCACGCCGAGCACCGGCTTGCCGGTTTCGCGCTCCAGCCAGGCCAGTCCCGGTTCGAGCAGGGAAATGTCGCCGCGGAAACGGTTGATGACGAAACCCTTCACCCGCCGCCGTTCGCTTTCCGAAAGCAATGCAAGGGTGCCGACCAGATGCGCGAACACGCCGCCGCGATCGATGTCGGCCACCAGGATCACCGGGCAATCGACGGCTTCCGCATACCCCATGTTGGCGATGTCGTTGGCGCGCAGGTTGATTTCCGCCGGGCTGCCGGCGCCCTCCACCACCACTGCGTCGTAGCCGGCGCACAGCCGCGCATGCGAGGCGAGCACCGCATCCAGCGCCACCCGCTTGTAGTCGTGATATGCGCTGGCTCCCAGACGCGCGACCGCGCGTCCGTGCACGATGACCTGCGCACCGGTGTCGCTGTCGGGCTTGAGCAGCACAGGGTTGAAATCCGTATGCGGCGCCAGCCCGCACGCCTGCGCCTGTACCGCCTGCGCACGTCCGATTTCGCCCCCATCCACCGTGACCGCCGAGTTGAGTGCCATGTTCTGCGGCTTGAACGGCGCCACCCGCACGCCCTGGCGTTGCAGCCAGCGGCACAGCGCGGTGACCAGCGTGCTCTTGCCGGCATCGGACGTGCAGCCCTGCACCATCAGCACGCGCGCGTTCATGCGTTGGCTTCCGCGTGGATGCCGGCGAGTGCGTCGCGCAGGCGCAGGAACCCTGCCTCATCCGCCGGCAGGCCGAAGCGCAGGCTGGCCGGCGTATCGAACAACCGGGTCAGGATGCCGCGCCCCGCCAGCGCCTCGTGCAATGCGCGCGCATCGGCATGACGGCACCACTGGAACAGCGCGCATCCGCCGGCCGGTTCGAGCCCGGCCGCACGCAGGATTCCGGAAAGCCGCTCGCCGGCGGCCCGCAAGCGCGGACGTGCCGACGCCTGCCAGGCCTCGTCGGCCAGCGCCAGCCGCAGCGCATGGCGGCTGGGACCGCTCAACGTCCAGGGTCCCAGCCGTTCGCGCAATGCATCCAGCAGCAGGGGCGATGCGCAGACGAATCCCGCCCGCGCGCCGGCCATGCCGAAGAACTTGCCGACCGAGCGCAGCACGATCAGGCCTTCCCGCGCGGTCTCGGCGCACAGGCTGGCGTCTGGTTCGACATCGATGAAGGCTTCGTCGACCACCAGCCAGCCGCCACGCGCGGCCAGGCGCGCGTGCAGTTCGAGCAGCTGCGCGGAGCCGAAGCGCTCACCGCCGGGATTGTTGGGGTGAATCAGCACCACCACATCGAAGCGATGCGCCTGCGCCAGCAGTTCCCCGGCCGGCAGGGTCCTCACCTCGTGCCAGGCGCGCCGCCATGCATGCGCGTGCTCGGCGTAACCGGGCGCGATGACGCCCACCCGCGAGGACACCCGCAACTGCGGCAAGGCCTGGATTGCCGCCTGCGAACCGGCAACCGGTAGCAGATCCGGTGCGCCGTAGTAGGCACGCGCGGTTTCGATCAGGCCATCGTCATCCTCCGGCAGTCGGTGCCAGACCGATGCCGGCAGTTCCGGCACCGGCCACGGAAACGGGCTGACGCCGGTGGACAGGTCCAGCCATTCCGACGCCGGGATTCCGTATTGCCGCGCGGCGCGCAGCAGGCGTCCGCCATGTTCAAGCATGCAGCATCTCCCATCCGAGTCCGATGATCAGCGCGAACGCCAACCACAGCACCACGCCGCGGTTCACCAGTCGTCGCGCCGCCGCGATGCCGCCCCCGTCCGCGGCCCTGCCCTCACCCAGCGGCGGACGTGGCTGCCAGACACCGTGATACGGCGCCGGTCCGCCCAACCGGACTCCCAGCGCGCCCGCGCCCGCCGCCATCACCGGCCCGGCGTTGGGGCTCTTCCATTGCCTCGCCTGCGTCCGCCAGCAACGCAGCGCGCCGGTGGTCCGGCCCAGCAAGACATAGGTCAACGCGGTCAGCCGCGCGGGCAGCAGATTCAGCAGGTCGTCCAGCCGCGCGGCGGCCCAGCCGAAACGCAGATGGCGCGGGGTTCGATAACCCCACATCGCGTCGAGCGTGTTCGCCAGCCGATACAGCACCACGCCGGGCGCGCCGAGCACGGCAAACCAGAACAACGCACCGAACACCGCGTCGCTGCCGTTCTCCAGCACCGATTCGATGGCCGCCGCGGCCACCTGCGAAGCATCAAGTCCACCGGTGTCGCGGCTGACCATGCGCCCGACCGCCTGGCGCGCGGCATCCAGATCGGCGACCGCCAACGCATCCTCCACCGCGTGCGCGTGTTCGCCCAAGCTGCGCCGGCCGATGGCCAGGTACAGCATGACCGCCGCGAAGGCGGTCGCGAGCCATGGAAATTCCTGTCGCAACCAGACGTCCACGCCTGTGACCACGGCCACCGGCGGAAGCACCGCCACGCTCCACGCGAGCACGCCCGCGCCACGCGCATCGTGATGCAGGCGACGTTCGAGCCAGGTCGCCCAGCGGCCGAATCCCACCAGCGGATGCCAACGGCGGGGTTCGCCCAGCAAGGCGTCCAGGCCGACGCCGGCCAGCATCGCCAGTACCGGTGTCATGGCAGGAACAACCGCAGCGCGGCCCGTGGATTCGACGGGAAATAGAAGTGGACGAAACTGGCGGTGAGGCGGCGATCCCGATGGACCGTTTCCCGGCTGGGACCACCATTCGGGTTGCTGGCGACGGCGAGCGGAACGGAGGCCAACTCCGCGCGGGCATAGTGGAACGTGTGTCCGCGCAGCTCGCCTTCGGGCAGTTCGAGCGATTGCAGGCCCAGCGCCGCCAGTCGCGGCTGCATGACCGCTTCGCCCGCCATGAGTCCGGCCATCGCGGCACGCTCGCCGTCCTTGCCGGTCAGTGCCTCCAGGACGAACAGCATGCCGCCGCATTCGGCCAGCAGCGGCTTGCCGGCATCGCGGTGCGCGCGCAGCGCGGCGTGCAGTACATGCTGTTGCGACAGCGTCGCCAGATGCAGTTCCGGATAACCGCCGGGCAGCCAGACCGCGTCGCAGTCGGGCAAGGACTCGCCCGCCAGCGGCGAGAAGAAGCGCAGGTCGGCACCGGCCGTGCGCAGCAGATCCAGATTGGCCGGATACAGAAAGCAGAACGCCGCGTCGCGGGCGATCGCGATGCGCTGGCCACGCAGCAACGGCGGTACGGGTTCGATATCCACCGGCGCGAACGCCACCGGCGGCGGCAATGTCGTGGCCGCATGGAGGCCCCAGGCATCGGCCAGCGCATCCAGCCGCGCGTCGATGTCGCCGAGTTCACCGGCCGATACCAGACCGAGGTGACGCTCCGGCAACGCCAATTGCGCATCGCGCGGCAACGCGCCCAGCCAGTGCAGATCCGCCGGCAGGCTGCCGCGAAGCAGATCGGCGTGATGGGCGCTGCCGATGCGGTTGGCGGCCACGCCATGCACGGCCAGGCCTTCGCGATAGCGCGCCAGTCCCGTCGCCAGCGCGCCGAAGGTCTGCGCCATCGCCGAGCCGTCGATGACCGCCAGCACCGGCACGCCCAGCACCTGCGCCAGATCCGCGCTGGAAGGCGACCCGTCGAACAGGCCCATGACGCCTTCGATCAGGATCAGGTCGGCTTCGCCCGCTGCCGCGTGCAGGCGTGAGCGCACGTCGGCCTCGCCGGTCATCCATAGATCCAGTTGGTAGACCGGTGCTCCGCTGGCGCGTTCCAGCACCATCGGGTCCAGGAAATCCGGACCGGTCTTGAACACCCGCACACGACGGCCCTGGCGATTGTGCCAGCGGGCCAGCGCGGCGGTCACGCTGGTCTTGCCCTGCCCCGAGGCGGGCGCGGAAACCAGCAACGCGGGGCAACGGGAGGGTTCGGAATCCATGATCTACAGTTCGATGCCGTGCTGGGCCTTGATGCCCGCCTTGAACGCATGCTTGACCAGTCGCATCTCGGTGACCGTGTCGGCCGCGTCGATCAGCGCCTGCGGCGCGCCGCGTCCGGTGACGACCACGTGCTGGCGCGGCGGGCGCGCGGCCAGCGCCGCGAGTACCCGGTCCAGCGGCACGTAATCCTTGTTCAGGGCGATGTTGAGTTCGTCGAGCAGGACGAAATCATAGGCCGGATCCGACAGCATTCGCGCGGCCTCTTGCCAGGCCGCGCCGGCCGCGGCGATGTCGCGCTCGCGATCCTGGGTTTCCCAGGTGAAGCCTTCGCCCATCACCCGATAGTCGACGTCCTCGTCGAAGCGCCGGAAGAACGCTTCCTCGCCGGTGGAAAAGCTGCCCTTGATGAACTGCACGACCCCGCAATGGAAGCCGTGTCCCAGGCTGCGCGCCAGCATGCCGAAACCGGAGGAACTCTTGCCCTTGCCGTTGCCGGTGTTCACCACCAGCACGCCGCGATCGATGCTCGCGCGGGCGACCCGGCGATCGACCAGTTCCTTCTTGCGCTGTGCGCGTTCGCGATAGTGTTCCTCCTCGCTGAGGCCGCGGCGTTCCGAACAGCGGCTCATGCCGGACTGCCCTGGCGGGAAGCGGCGCGGGCGGCCAGCCAGCGCTGGCACGCGCGAACCAGGAAAGCGACACCCACGTAACCTGCCAGCGTGCCCAGGGCGCGCGGATAGTAATGCGGAATGCGGGCGAGGAAGCCGCCCAGGGTCGGTTCGGGATAGCGCCCCGAGAAAAAGTAGAAGCCGCCCTTGGACAACAGATAGGCCACGCTCGCCGTCACCACCAGCGTCAATGCCAGGCGGGGTACCGTGCCCACGCTGTCCCGGTGCAGCCCGCGGTAGGCATGGCCGCCCAGCCACAGCGCCGCATAGGCGAACGCCAATGCCCAGTAGGCGGGCGACAGGCACCAGTCGGTGATGGTGCCGTTGGCGAGGCTGCCGAAGTCCAGCAGCGACGACAGCACGAAGAACGCCGGCAGCGCCCACATCGGCCGCAGCAGCGCGCCGGCCAGGAAGAACACCGCCCACGATGCGCTGGGCAGCGCATCCACGCTGGCGAAGTGCTGGCCGCGGGTGGCGATCATTAGCAACGCCAGGGCAATGCCGGTGAGGATCTGCGCGCGCGCGGAGGCCAACGGCAGCGCGGGTTCGGATGCGGCGGACAAGGGTTTGGCGGACATCGCGGTTCTCCTGATCAGGTGCCGAGGGACGTGGGACGACGACGAGTGGCCAGCAACAGGCCGTGCATCAGCAATGCGCTGGCGACGTAGGTCAGCGTGGTCCGCACGAACAGCGGGCCCCACTGCCAGACCCGCGCCAGGTACTGCGGCCATTCCGGGTCCGGGTAGCGCCCGCCCAGCCAATAGAACGCGCCGTTGGAAATCAGGAACGACAGCGAGGCGCAGGCCAGCGCCACCAGCAGTGCACCGCACAGTCCGCGCCAGTCCTGCGCCATCCGCGGCGCGTAGGCGCGGCCGCCATACCAGAGCGCCGCGTAGGCCGGCAGCAGGAAGGCGTAGGCCGGCGTCACGCAGAAATCACTGACGCCGGCCAGTTCCACCGCCGCCCAGTCGATGCCCACCGCCAGCCCCAGCAAGCCCAGGAACGGCAGGTGTCCGCGCAGATACAGGCCACCCAGGAAGAAGATTGCCATCGATGCGTCCGGCAGATGCAGGACATCGCCGAAATGATGGTAACGGGTGGCGATCATCAGTACCGCGAAGGTGGCGAGCAGGCCGAGATGGAGAGGCCGTGACAGTGGTTTCATCTTGTGCTCCGGTCAGTGGGTGACGGGTTGGTAGCGGACAGTCAGCAGCCACGTCCGTCCCGGCTGGTTGTAGAGCGCGGCGGTTTCGTAGCGCTTGTCGAACACGTTGGAGGCCGCCAGTTGCAACTGCCATGCCGGCGCCAGCGTGTAGCCCAGGCGCAGATCGACCAGCCCGTAGCCGCCCAGGCGGGTGGTGTTGGCAAGATTGTCGTAGCGTTCGCCCACGCCGATCGCGCTGGCGCCCACGCTGAACGCGCCAAAGCGGCGATCGGCATCGATGCGGGCGCTGCTTCGCGCCCGTCGCGGCAGCAGGTTGTCGCGGTTGGGATTGTCGCCATCGTTGCGCGGATCCAGCCGGGTCAGGCTGGCGCGCAGATCCCAGTCCGCCAGCCGTACCGCGCCTTCGGCCTCGATGCCGCGGATGCGTGCGCGATCGATGTTGTTGGGGCCGCCGGAGTCTCCCAGCGAGGCATCGAACGCGATCATGTCGTCGATACGCGTCTCGTAGGCGTGCAGCGCCCAACGCGCACGCCCGTGATCGCCACGCAGGCTCAGCTCGACGCTGCGCGAGGTTTCCGGACCCAGTTCCGGATTGCCGTAGCCCGGGAAGTAGAGTTCGTTGAAGGTGGGCGCCTTGAAGCCGGTTCCGTAGCTGGCGCCCAGGCGCAGCTGTTCGGTGAAGTCCCAGCCCCATTGCAGGCTGCCCGTGGTCTCGCCGCCGAACTGGCTGTCGTCGTCGCGACGCGCGCTGGCCTGCAACGACTGCCGGCCGAACGCCTGCTGCCATTGGCCGAACACGCCGCGATTGATCCGGCGATCGCGCGCGTAGCGGGTATTGCTGTCCACCTCGTCGCCGGACCAGTCGTAGCCTAGCGTCAACAAGCCCGCGTCGCCCCCCAGGTCGGCCTGCAGCGAACCCAGCTTGCGGCGGGTGTCGAAGTGGGAGGAATACACGCCATCGAGGAAGTTCTCGCTCAGATCCGCACTGGCGCCCGCGCTGGCGGTGATGCGCAGCCGATCATTGGCCGCGTAGCGCACGCGCCCGCCGACGACCTGCTGGACCGTGTCGGCCTCGTTGTTGAGACTGCCGTCGTACTCGTTGCGGCCCTCGGCGCGGAACAACCGCAGCTCCGCGTCCCAGCGCTCGTCGAAGCGATAGCCGCCCTGCACGGTCAGCGAGGTATTGCGGTAACCGTCGTGATCCGGGTCGAAGTTGCGCGGGCCGCGATAGGCGTTGATGCCGTCGGTGTCCTGGTGCGCGGCCTGGATCGCGTACCAGCCACCCCGCTCCGCGTCGCCGCCGCGCCCGCCGATACCGGCGGACGCGCGCCGGGGCCGTTCGCTGCCGACGCTGGCGCTGAAGTTTGGCTGGAACGGCCCCTGCGGCCGGCGGGTGAAGATCTGGATCACCCCGCCCAACGCCTCGGATCCGTACAGGCTGGAAAATGGTCCGCGCACGATTTCGATGCGCTCGATCTGCTCGACGGGAATGTCCTGCAGCGATGCGCCGCCACTGGTGGCCGACCCCAGCTTGATACCGTCGACCAGCACCAGCACGTGATCGGATTCGGTGCCACGCAGGAACAGCGACGTGGACTTGCCCGGACCGCCGTTGTTGGCCAGCGACAGGCCCGCGCGGCCGGTCAGCAGATCCGGCAGCGAGGCCGGTTGCAGGCGCTCGATCTCCTCGCGATCAATCACAGTGACCGCGGCCAGGGTCTGGTCCTGGGTCCGCGCGGTGCGCGTCGCGGTGACGATCACGCCATCCAGATCGGTGGCCGGCGCTTCGGCGAAGGCCGGGGCGGTGAAGCAAAGGGAAGACGACAACGAAACCGCCAGGATCTGGCGGTGGAACGATGACTGCGGATGCACTGACACACTCCTGGACCGCGCCTGCCCGCGCGGAAGCGATGGAAAAGGACAGGCGGAAAGAGAGTGCTATGGCGACCGGGAACGAGCCGGCCTCCATGACATCGCCCACCGCATGTCACGCCGCTCAAAGGCCGGTCTCCGGGCTCGCGAGTGAAGCCGGGAATGATCCGTGCTTCCGGTCCGCGCCTTCCCATGCGTCAAGCACAGTGGCTGTTGCGGCACCTTGTCTCGCCTACCGTTGCGGGGGCAGCTCCGGAATTGCCGATCGTGCGAGCACGATCCGGCGCACCGGATTCCCGTTTCAACCGCCGGCCAGGCCGGCGGTCACCTCAGGCGGCGCGAGTATAGCAGTTGGTGGCAGCGTCGCTCCGGCGCCGTGGCGTGCGCCGGAGCGATCGCGTGTCGCGGCTCAGCGCTTGCCCGGTGCGGGGGGCGCGGCGGGGGTGGCGGACTCGCGTTGCAGGGTGACCGGGATCGACTTGACCCGCGCATCCAGCGCCTTGACCACGTCGGCGGTCAGGTCATGGCTCATGTTACCGGCCAGCACCATGCCGCGATCCAGCAGCACGCCGCAGCCGTGGCGCTGGTAGGCCTCGGCGGTCAGCGGTTGGGCGGCGGTGGAGATCCGTTCCAGTACCGACGCGCGGGTCGCCTCGATCTCGCGCGAACGCTGGCTGGCGTGCTGCTGTACGGCCTGCGCGTCCTGCACCGCCTTGCTCTGCTCGGGGGTGAACTTGTCGGCGGAAATGCTGCCGCGCACGCCCAGGCGGATCAGTTCCGCCTCCGCGCGGCTCTTGTCGCGCTCGATCTCGGCCTGGGCGTCGGTCACCAGTTTCTGCAACTGCACGCCCGCGTCCTTGCCGGCGGCCGCGTTGGAGAACACCGCTTCGCGGCTGAGATAGCAGACGCCGGCAACGACCGGGCCTTCGAGCGAGGCGGTCGCGCCGCCGGTTGTCTGCGCGGAGGCGCCGTTGGCGACGGCCAGGGTCGCGGCGAGGATGAGGAAGCGGTACGTGTCGGAGGAATTCTTGCACATGGGATGTTGTCGTCGTCCGGTTGACGGAGGCAGGGATTCAATCAGGGCGTCAGCAGATCGTTGAAGCGGCCCAACGATGCCAGGTGGAAATGCACCAGCGCCAGCCAGCCCTTGCGATGCCAGTCGACGACCACCGCGTCGGGCAGCGCGGCGAACTTTTCGCCATCGACCACCTGGAAACCATCGACGCTGGTGCGGCGTCCGTCCGCGAAGGCGATGTTGGCGCTGCGTTCAATCAGCAACCCCTGTTCGGCCAGCGCGGCGGCGAACGTGCGGGTAGCCTGATCCTCGCGGGTGAAAGTGTCGCAGAACTGCAGCGCCTGCCTGGTCAGCTCGCTCGGCTCGCCGTTCTCGAACAGCGGACTGCCCTCCTCGCCCGACGGGATCACCGCGTCGGAACCGGCATCGATGGCCAGCACGTAGCCTTCCGGATCCCGGGTCTGCACGAACACGAACGGGTAGCGGCGCACGTAGGCCGGCACGTAGGCGCCATCGGTCCAGGCATCGCCGTTGACGAAGCGGTTGCGTCCGGCTTCCACGCCCAGCACCGCCAGCGGCGTGTTGTCCGGGCCGGCGAACACCAGCGGATAGCTGCGCGCGGCGGCGGCGAATTCGCCGACCACCACCGGCACGGAATTGCTGGCGGCGGCGAAGCCGACGCCGGTCGGGCGCACCCGCCACTGGGCGTGTTCGACCGAGGACAGTACGCGCGGCTCGCGATAGAACAGCGGCCAGGCATTGGCTTCGGTGGCGCCATTGGATGCGACGGTGCCGGTTTCGGGATTCTGCGGGGTCATGGGATCTTCCGTTTCGTTCCTGTGTTCGGTTCGGAGGTATGTGCCTGTTCAACCGGGCGGATCGAACCGGTCGCGCATGGTGGGATCCGCTTGCCTTCGACGAAGGACTCGATGCACTCGTCGAGGTTCTCCGGTATCTGCCCAGGATGCCGCAAAACCATTTCCAACGTGCTGGCGGCACCCCAGACGACGCGGAAGGAGCACGGGCATGTTCCGGTACTCCGTCGTCCGCAGGGTAACGTCGTCATGCTCGCGTCGAACGTCAGGCAGGCGCGCGAGGCGTGGGCCCGCATTCGCACCTCGTCCTGCAATGACGCAATGCCGTGCAAGCGCCGGATTCAAACGGTTGTCCTGCACACGGCTGTCATCAAACTGCAGGCAGAACGCGCCAGTATCGAAACGCCGGGCACGGCACACTATTCCGCCTTCGTTGCAGTCCGGTGACACACCATGAATCCGCTCCGGCCCCGTCTTTCCCCGCATCGCCTGTTGCCATTCGCAGCGGCGCTGCTCGTTTCCTCCGCGCTGGCCGCCGAACCGCAGGCGACGCAGATAACCGCCACGCCGCCGGCGACCGAGTCCGCAACAACACCGGCGCCCGCCAAGCCCGCCGACACCCGTTGCGTCGACGTGGAAGTGAATGGCGAGCGCGTGCCCGACTATGCGTGCCTGGGGCAGCTGATGACCTCGCCCACGCCACTCGCCTCCCCCGATGCGAACCTCACCGGTTCCGAGCGCATCGTGCGCCAGCCGCCCACCAAGCTCGGCCTGGCCAATCGCGCTGCCACCCAGCAGCGGATGGGCAACACTTTCGGCACGTCGACCCAACCGCAGCGACCACCACCGCCGCCGCCCAAGCCGGTGATTCCCGGACGTTGAACGATTGCGCCGGGCAAGCGCCGCGGCGGATGCCTCAGAGTGAAATGTCGTTGCTGTTCGCCGACGCGGCCGGTCCCGCCTGGCCCGCCGACTCCACCGGCTCCGCCGATTCGCGCAGCGACAAGCCCAGCACCAGCGGCTGGCGCATGTCGGCGGGCGGTTGCGCCAGCGGCGGCTGCAACAACGATTCCAGCGCGGCGTCCGCCTCCGCGTCGCCCAGCGAGCTGAACGCGCTGCGGGTGATTCGGCCATCGGCCGCGATCCACAGTTTCACCACCACCGGATCCTGTCGCTGCGGCAGGCTGGCGGAACGTTCCATCCAGTCGTGCAATTGATGGGCGGGAACGCTGTCCTCGCCCAGCCGGCGTTGCAGTTCGGTGCCGGCCTGCTGCGCATACACCAGCCAGTGCTGCGGAACCGGATCCTGCGCGGCGGCCCCGACCGTGGCGCCAAGCGTGGTCCAGGCCATGGCCGCACCCAGCAGGCGCCGCAGCCAACCGCCCATTCCGCTTCGCATCAAGTCGGCACCCGCCTGCGGTTGCGTCGTCGGCCGATCTTTCCTTTCGTCGTCCAGGCCGTTCATCGGCGGATTCCCGTTCCAAACCCGATGACTTTGCCTGCCTTGCGTGACAGTGAGATGGCGGCGGGGGATGGAAATGATGGCCTGCTTTCGCCGCATTTCGCGTAGCAGTCCCAGTGTGCCGGCCTTTCCCGGCTAGTCGAGGCGATTCCGATGAGGAAGCCACGCAACCGTCGCATGTGGGAGACCCGCGCGTGTTGATCGACTATCGCCATGCCGCGGCCCCGGACGACTTCGACGCCCACCTGTGCATCGTGGGTGCCGGACCTGCCGGCATCGCCATCGCGCGCCACTACCTCGACACCGCGGTCCGTGTCTGCTTGCTGGTCGGCGGCGGCATCGCAGGCGATGCCGAGACCCAGGATCTTTACGCGGGCGATTCGGTCGGCAACCCGCAACTGGATCCCGCCGCCAGCCGCCTGCGTGCGTTCGGCGGGAGCACCAATGCCTGGGGTGGCGGCTGCATTCCGTTGAGCCGGATGGATCTCGATGCGCGCGATTGGGTGCCGCACAGCGGCTGGCCGATCTCCTACGCCGAGCTGGAACCCCATTACGCCCGCGCGCGTGATTTGCTGGCCATCGACGGGCACGACTTCGAGGCGGGCGGTTTCCTCAGCACACCGGCGCGGCGCCCGCCGCGTTTCGAGGGCGATCGCCTGGTCAACCGCAATTTCGTGCTCAGCCCGGTGTTCTTCGGGCAGGCCTATCGCGCCGAACTGGAGCGCGCGCCCAACATCCAGGTGGTGCTGCACGCCAACGTGCTGGAACTGCTGTCCGATGCGGGTGGCGAGCACGTGCACGCCGCCCGCATCGGTTCGTTGCAGGGAAAGCGCGGCCAGGTGCGCGCGCATCGCTACGTGCTGGCCTGCGGCGGCATCGAGAACGCGCGCCTGTTGCTGTTGTCGAGCTCGTCCGTGCCGCACGGACTGGGCAACGGACAGGACCTGGTGGGCCGCTACTTCATGGATCACCCGCGTGGCCGGCTGGGCACGCTGCATGCGCGCGCGGTCACCCCGCTTACCCGCCCCTACGATCGTTCCGGGGGCAAGGGCCCCACGCCGGTCTTTCCCGAACTGTGCCTGTCCGAGGACACGATGCGCACCCATCGCATGCTCAGCGGACGCGTGCGGCCGGTGGCGGTGGAAGGCCAGGTGCCGCGCGGCATCCGCGCGGCGCGGCGATTGCGTTCGGCGCTGCGCAAACCGCGTCCCGACGAGGGCGGTTCGCTGGAAGGCCAGATGTCGCAGGCACTGCGCTTCGGCACCGGCGACGAAACACCGCCGCCGCCACACGAGAACCTCGCCCGCCTCGCCCTGCAACTGGCGCCGGGCGTGGGTGATCTGGCGCGCGGCGTGTTCAACCGGCTGACCGATCGCCCGATCGTGCCGGCGGACCATGTCGACGTCGTTGGCTATTTCGAACAGGCACCCAACCCCGACAGCCGGGTGCGCCTGGGCGAGGATCTGGACCCGCTCGGCCAACGCCGCGTGACCGTGGACTGGCGGCTGACGCCGCTCGACTGGCACACCTACCGGACTGCCACGCACCTGTTCGGCGAGGATCTGGCGCGGGCCTGCGGGGGACGCTTCCAGGCCGACGCCTGGCTGCACGACGAACGCGCGCCGCAGTTGCAGGGGACCGCCCACCACATGGGCACCACCCGGATGTCCGACGATCCTGCCGATGGCGTGGTCGATCGCAACCTGCGCGTGCATGGCGTGGACAACCTGCACGTCGCCGGCAGTTCGGTGTTCCCGACCGGTGGCTGGGCCTTTCCCACCTTCACCCTGGTCGCGCTCAGCATGCGCCTGGCCGAACACCTGCGCGACTGCCTGTTCCTGCTGTAGCCGCCTGTCCCGGCGCTCAGAAGGTGATCGGCACGCGCGCGGTGAAGCTCACGTCCGGCGTGTCCCGGGTCAATCCGGCGCCGAGCGCGACATTGAGCGAAACCCTGTCGCTGAAGCGATAGGTGCCGCCCAGCAGCAACGTGGCCAGGGTCACCCGCACCGCACCGGCCACGTCCCGTCCGTTCTGCTGGGTCTTGCCGACCACGTTCATATCGTAGCCGATGCTGATGGCGGCCTTCTCGTTGAGCGCCAGTCCCATGCCCAGGTTGAAACCGATGATGTCGCCGGCTTCGATGTCGCCCAGCGGCTCGCGCTGCCCGTCAACGAGCAGGCGCGAGACATTGCGCCGCTTGAAATTGTGCAGGTAGCTCAGGCTGCCGAAGAACACCACCGGATCCGAGGGATACAGCCAGGTCACGCCCGGCTGCAGCGCTTCGAAACCGCTGCCGGTGGGCAGCTCCAGCGGCAGCCCGGTGCCGGTGGTGTTGCCCACGCAACGCGTCACGCAATCGGTGACCACGTCGAACAGGTCCTTGCCGGTGCGGCTCTTGTAACGCAGCCAGCCGATGTAGAACGCCTTGTCAGGACCACCGCGGTTGATCTGGTAGCGCGCGGTCAGTTCGGCATCGCCGATGCCGTTGCCGCTGGCGTTGAACACGCGGTCCTGCGCCGAGCCGGTGAAGATTTCGCGACTGACGGTGTCGCCGTCGAGGTAGACATACGGCACCTTGGCTTCCAGCTCGAAGCGCCGGTTGAGGCCGTAGCGTCCGGTCAGGGTCGCCACCGCGGTGGTGGTCTTGACCTGGCGCACATCGATCAGGCCGATCAGGATCGCGGGAATCACGGTGTAACCGACCAGCGCGACGCGATCGTTCGCCGAATAGCCGTACTGCAGGGAGGGTTCCAGCACGAACTTTCCGGGCGGCGTCAGCACGCCGGGCTGGTCGAAGATCTGCGCCACCTCCGGCGGACGCGAATCGGATTCGGGGGCCTGCCCCACCGGTTGCTGGGCGGGTCGCGCGGCCGGGGTGGCCTGCGCCGGCGCGCTCTGCGCGGCGAGTACCGGCGCCTGTCCGAGCACCGGCATCACCGCCGGCGCGGGGGCGCCGCGCGCGCGCGCGTTCGCCAGGACTTCCTCGTTGAGCGCCGACTGCAATTGAGCCAGCGCCTGCTGCTGTTGCTCCAGCGCCCGCCGGGTCTGCTCCAGCTGGCGCGTCTGTTCGTTGATCTGGCGCTGCAGGCCATCCAGGCGATCCTCGCCATCGCCGGGCGGCTGCACGCCCGCGACGGGAGCTTCCTGCGCCCAGGCCGTACCGCCTGCCAACCCGAGGACCAGGGCCAGAACCAGCGGCTTGCGGCGAGCATTCGACGTCCGTTTCATCGGGTGTCTCCTTGGCGATGGTGGTTTCAGCGCGTACCGGCCGTGCCGTTGAGGGCGTCCTGCAGCGCTCCCCCGGCGTTGATGCCCTGGAAGGCACCCAGCACCGGGCTGTCGATCTCCAGGCGGGTGATGGTGGTGATGCGCTGGTCATCCAGGGTGTTCTGGATCACCACGCCACCAGGCAGGCGCATCGGCTCGAAGCGGTTGCCGTCGCCGCGCTGGATCACGATGCCCTGGCTGAACTCGCCCAATGCGCGTGCTTCCTCGGCGCTGAGCCGCGACAGATCGGCCACCCGCACCGCGGTGCTCGCCGCCAGTTCACCGTTGACGTACACCACCCGCTCGATACCGAACGACAAGGTCGCGCCGGACGGCAACTGGAAGCCGCCGCGCATGCCGTCCAGCCGCGCCGGATCGATCGGTGTCCACTCGGCGCCCAAGCCGTTCCCGTCATCGCCGCGCGCGCCCAGCGGCGCGGCCGCCGCGGGCAGCAGCAGGGCCAGCGCGAGCAGGCTCGAAAACAATGCTCTGTCCATGTCAGATGTCTCCCGGACCGCGTCGTGGCACCGCGATGCCGCGCAGGCCATCGCGCTGGATACCGATATCCAGCGGGGCCGGCGGGGCCGTGCGCCAGTCGCGTTCCTGGTTGAAGCGCGCCTGCGCGCGCCGGTTGTGGATGACGAACAGCACGCGGTTGTCCCACAGCGCCTCGAACCGCGACTTGGGCATCGCCCGCGTGCCGCGTGCCGGATCCCCCAGCAGCACGCGTCCGTTCTTCAGTCCCTTGACCACCACGAAATGGCGATAGCCGCGATCGTTCAACAGCACGATCGCCGGCACGCCTTCTTCCTGCAGTTTCTCCAGCGGCAGTTCGAAACCGTCTGCTTCGAATCCCTGCGACTGCAGATAGCGGCGCATGTCCAGCAGCGAAAAGCCCTCCTTGCGGATGCGAGCCTGATCGCCATAGGTGTACATGCGCACGAACACGTCCTGCTCGCTGACCGCGTGGCCGTACTGGAAGGTCAGCAGGGTCGCGGTCGCCGCCGAGCCGCAGCTGAAATCGAACTGCTGGGGGATGGTGGTGCGGAATCGGGCTTCCTTCAGGCTGGTCACCCGCACCTGGTACGCACCGCCCGGCGCGCGCACGTCCATGTCCGCCGCGGCCGCCGGCACGCCGCCACAAGCCAATGCGGCGATGGCCAGCGCCACGGCGGCCCGGGCGGCGTTCACCGCCCGGGGTCCGCGAAGTTCACGGTCACCACCATCGCGTTCTGGATGAGCACGTTGGTGCCGGTGTTCTGGATGACCGTGTTGATGCCGTTGGCATTGTCGAAGGCGCCCTGGGTGATGGTGTTTCCACCGCTGTCGATGTGATGCGCGGTGTTGCCGTCGACGGTGCCGTCGACATCGATGACGACCACGCTGCCGTGGTCATCCTCGCCTCCGCGCATGCCGGCCAGTCGCGCCACGTCCACCGGCGCGCCGATGTCACTGACCGGACGCGGTTTCACCGCCAGCCAGCTCGCCGGCGGCTCGATGGCCGAAACCGGGATTTCCGGCATTGCCGGCCCGGCTCCTGCCGCGGGGACGACGGGTTCATCCGCCGCGGCCCTGCCGCTTCCTCCGGCGAAAAGCGCGAACAACACGAACAGCAAGGCGGGCGCGGCGCGCTGGCGCCGCACGAAGCGATATCGGGTCTGCATGGTCATGCTCCCTTGCCATGCGTTCCGTCCAGGCACGCCCTTGCCACGCGCCCCCTGTCGATCCCGCCGCGGGGGCGGCGGGATCGTCCTGCGCATGGCACGCAGGGCCGCCGAAGCGGTCCCGGCGCGCCCGGGGAGCGCTTACGGACCTACGGTCAGGTTGGCCTGCACGGTGATGCCCTGCTGGATCAGCGACGCGACGCCGCTGTTCTGCGCAGCCACCATCACACCGGCGGCCGATTGGCCGACGCTGCTCATGGTGTTGGACATGTTGAAGGTGCCCGCGTCGTTGGCGACGGAGCCTCCCATGCCGCCGGCACCGCCGGTCGCACCGTTGCCGACGCCGCCGTTGCCGACACCGCCGTTGCCGTCGCCGCCCGTGCCGCCTTCGGCGCCGACCGCGCCCATCGCGCCGTCGCCGGCGGTGGCGTCGCCATTGCTGGCCGTCGACGAAGCGCTGCCATTGGTGGCGTCGCCGTTGGTGGCCGAGCCGCCCGCACCGCCGTCACCCGCGGTCGCGGTCAGGCTGCCGCCCGCGCCACCGGTCGCGGTGCCGGCGCCGCCGGTACCGGTGGCCGAACCACCCGTGCCCGCGCCCGCCGTCGCGCTGCTGGATCCACCCGTCGCGGTCGCGCCACCGGAGGTGCCATCACCGCCGGTCGCCGTGCTGGTGCCGCCCGTGGCCGCACCCGCGCCGCGCTCGCGCACGCGTCCGGCATTGGAGTTGGCGTCGCCGCCCGCCGCGCCATCGGCGGCGAGCGTATCGCCGCTGCCACTGGCGGCATCGCCGCCCCAGCCGCCGCTGGCGCCACCGCCCCAGCCACCGGCCGCGCCGGCATCACCGCCACGGCTGCCGCGGTTGTGATCGGCACGTCCGCCGTTGCCGCCATCGCCGGCCACCGCGTCACCGACGGAGGCGCCGCCGTTGCTGACATCGCCGGCGCTGGCGCTGCCGTTGATGGCATCGCCGCCGCTGCCGCCGCTGCCGCCGGCACCACCGTTGCCGCCCCGTCCGCCGTTGCCTTCGCCGCCATAACCGTCACCGCCGTAACCGGCGCCACCGCGTCCGCCACTTCCACCGTTGGCATCGCCCCAGTTTTTGGCGACGTTGCCGATGTCATGCACGGTCACCCCGCTGACGGAGCCGATGAGCTTGGTTTCGGCCACCGCCTTGCTGTGGTTGAACGCGTTGGAGAAAGTGGCGGTCGCGGTCCCGCCATTGTTGGCGGCCGCCGTGCCGTAGCCATCGGCATACGCCACGCCATCGTTGTTGCGATTGTCGCCGTCGTGGGTGCTGCTGTCGGTGGCGTCGAAGTCCACCGCGACGAGCGTATCGGCCCCAGGTCCGTTTTCCGTGTTGGTTGCCTGTGCGAAAGCCTGTCCCGTGAGACCAAGTCCCAGTAACACTGCAGATGCAATGAGAGTCTTACGCGTGCACATGATTTATCTCCTGAGTCGTTCTGGCGCCCAGGGGAGGCGCTAAAAAACGACGTTGGTCACGCTCACATAGGAAACGTTAGTCAGCCGGGGGCTGTTTGTTAGAGTCTCGTTAACCTCTGTGCCGCTCGTCTGCCGCCGAATGCGGTCCCTGCCCAGCCGACAATCGGTTGCCGGATCAAGTCGATAGGCGCCGTTCTTGCGTGCCGTCCGAAGTCTTCGACGGACTTTGGCGTCAATGCTAGGCTGTGCGCCCCGGGAGATGGCATGCCTCCCCGAACCGCCGGCACGCCGGCTGATGATGCCTACCGAAACCCGCAATTTGGGGTGGTGGGCATGCGCCATCGCTCCCGTACTGGAGAAGTTGGCGATGCATTCCTTCCTGGCCGTTGCAGTGGGCGCCGCGCTCGGCGCGTGGGCGCGTTGGGGTCTGAGCGTCTGGCTCAATCCGCAGCATGCGCAGATGCCGCTCGGCACGCTCGCCGCCAACCTGATCGGCGGCTACGCGATCGGCGTGGCGATGGGCTGGCTGGCCCATCATCCCGCGTTGGCGCCGGAGTGGCGCCTGTTCGTGATCACCGGCCTGCTCGGTGGGCTGACCACCTTCTCCAGTTTTTCCGCCGAAGCCATGCAGTTGATCCTGCGCCTGCAATACGGCTGGGCGTTCGCCCTCATCGCCGTGCACGTGCTGGGTTCGCTGCTGATGACCGGCCTGGGACTGATGACGGTGCGGCTGCTGCGCGGCGTGACGGGCTGATTCCCCACATCCGGACAACGCATTCCCACCCGCTTACTTGCGGGGTTTGCCCGCCCTCGCCTCGCGCCTGGCCTCGCGCAGGCGATCGAGTTTTTCCTTGAGCTTGATTTCCAGCCCGCGTTCGACCGGTTCGTAGTACACGCGTTCGCCCATCGCATCGGGAAACGCCGTCTGGTCCAGCGCGATACCGCCTTCGGCATCGTGGTCGTACTGGTAGCCGCCGCCGTAGCCAAGCTGCTTCATCAGTTTGGTCGGGGCGTTGCGCAGGTGCAGCGGCACCTCCTGGGTGCCGTGTTCGCGCACGTCCTGCTTCGCCATCCCGAAGGCCTTGTAGCCCGCATTCGATTTGGCGGTGCTGGCCAGGTAGATCGCCACCTGCGCCAGCGCCAGATCGCCTTCCGGACTGCCCAATCGCTCGTACGTATCCCAGGCATCCACCGACATCTGCAGGGCGCGCGGATCCGCCAGGCCGATGTCCTCCACCGCCATCCGGGTCAACCGCCGCGCCAGATAGACCGGGTCGCAACCACCGTCCAGCATCCGCGCCAGCCAGTACAGCGCACCGTCGGGATTGGAACTGCGGATGGATTTGTGCAGCGCCGAGATCTGGTCGTAGAACTGCTCGCCGCCCTTGTCGAAACGGCGCGTGCGATCGGCCAGCACCTGCTGCAGGGTCTGCGGGGTGATGGTGTTGTCCTCGCCCGTCGCCAGTTCGGCGGCGATCTCCAGCAGGGTCAGCGCGCGGCGCACGTCGCCATCGGCGGCGCCGGCGATTTCGCCCAGCGCCTCATCGCTGGCCTGCAGGCCTTGCCCGCCCAGGCCGCGTTCCCCGTCATCCACCGCCCGCCGCAGCGCGTGGCGGATGTCATCGGCCGAGACCGCCTCCATCACGTGCACGCGACAGCGCGAGAGCAATGCCGAGTTCAGTTCGAAGGACGGGTTCTCGGTGGTCGCGCCGACGAACAGGATGGTGCCGCGCTCGATGTGCGGCAGGAACGCGTCCTGCTGGCCCTTGTTGAAGCGGTGCACCTCATCCACGAACAGCACGGTGCGCCGCCCTTCGGCGAAACGCTGCGCCGCCTCGGCCAGCACCGCGCGCACGTCCGGCAATCCGGACAGCACGGCGGAAATGGCCTGGAACTCGGCATCGGCGTACTGCGCCAGCAGCAGCGCCAGGGTGGTCTTGCCGCAGCCCGGCGGTCCCCACAGGATCATCGAATGCACGCGCCCGGACTCGACCGCGCGGCGCAGCGCGCTGCCGGGCGCGAGCAGCCTGCGCTGTCCCACCATCTCGTCCAGGGTGCGTGGCCGCATGCGTTCGGCCAGCGGCCGCATCGCCGAGCGATCGACACTCAGCAGATCCGCTTCCTGCGGGAACGGATTTCGTGTTTTCGGGGATCGTGCCACCCGCCGATTCTACCGTCCGCGCGGCGCATTCGCGCCGTTGGATCGGCCGGTGAAAATGAAAGGACCGGATTCCCGATGGGAACCCGGTCCTGGATGGTCCGGCGGATGCGTGCTTGCGGTAGCGGCTCAGGAGCCGCCCACCACGTCCACGCCCGGACCCGGCGCGTACTTGAAGGTGCCGCCGGCGAACGAAGGATTGCGCTTCCAGCCACTGAACTTGATGCTGGTGCGCTGGCCGACCGCGTCGATGACCTCCATCTGCGCCAGGCCCTTGCCGTCGAAACCCAGCCGCGCTGACTGGAAGTTGGCATCGCCATCGCGCTTGGGCGTCAGGGTCAGCCACTCCAGGCCGTTCTGGCTGCCGGTTTCCTTGACGTTGAACTGCTGGTCCAGCTTGCCGGGATCGATCAGCGCCGACAGCGGGCTGTTCTGCTCCTCGATACCCTGCTCGCGCACCGTGGCCTGCTTCAGATCCGGATCGTAGACCCACACCTGCTTGCCGTCGGCGACGATCAACTGCTCGTAGGGCTTGTTGTATTCCCAGCGGAACAGGCGCGGCGCGGACAGCGCGACGCGGCCGTTGGAGGTTTCCTTGAGCTTGCCGCCGCCGTCGTGGACCTGCTGGACGAACTGGCCGTCCAAGCCCTTGAGTCCGGTGGTGAAGGCCTTGAGTTGGTCGCGGGCGCCGGCGAAGGCGTTGCCGGCGAACAGCGCGGCGGCGATGAGGACGGCGGGACGGGCGATTCGAATCATGGCGTCTGCAAGGTCTGGGGTTCGGATTCGGCGCCGAGTGTGCCCCGGCGAGTCTGAATGAGGCGCATCGCGTTCGCCCGGGCGCCGCGCGCCATGAACCGGCGTTCAGGCTGCCGGCGCGCGGACGTGTCCTGAAGCTTCAACGAGGCGGCGGCGGTGCCAGCACCTGGCGATCGCCGTTGTGTTCCGGTGGCGACACCACCCCGGCCGCTTCCATCGCCTCGATCAGGCGGGCGGCGCGGTTGTAGCCGATCTTCAGCCGGCGCTGCACGCCGGAGATCGACGCGCGCCGGCTCTCGGTGACGATGCGCACGGCCTCGTCGTACAGCGGATCGCTCTCGTCGCCGCCGGCGCTGCTGGTCTCCGGCAGGCCGGTCGGTCCGACCACCACGCCATCGCCCATCGTCTGGATTTCCTCCAGCACGCCTTCGATGTAGTCGGCGGTGCCGGTGGCCTTGAGGTGCTCGACGACGCGGTGCACTTCGTCATCGCTGACGAAGGCGCCATGGATGCGCTCGGGCATGGCGGTGCCCGGCGGCAGGTACAGCATGTCGCCATGGCCGAGCAGGGTTTCCGCGCCGGACTGGTCCAGGATGGTGCGCGAGTCGATTTTCGAGCTGACCTGGAACGCGATACGGGTCGGGATATTGGCCTTGATCAGGCCGGTGATGACGTCCACCGACGGGCGCTGGGTGGCCAGGATAAGGTGGATGCCGGCGGCACGCGCCTTCTGCGCCAGGCGCGCGATCAGCTCTTCGACCTTCTTGCCGACGATCATCATCATGTCGGCGAATTCGTCGATGAAGATGACGATGAACGGCAGCGGTTCCAGCGGGCGCGGCGCCTCCTCCAGATCCGGATTGGGCTTGAACAGCGGATCCATCAACGGCTGGCCGGCGTCCTGCGCGTCCTTGACCTTCTTGTTGAAGCCGGCCAGGTTGCGCACGCCCACCGCGCTCATCAGCTTGTAGCGGCGCTCCATCTCCGCCACGCACCAGCGCAGGCCGTTGGCGGCCTCCTTCATGTCGGTGACCACCGGCGCCAGCAGGTGCGGGATGCCCTGGTAGACGCTGAGCTCCAGCATCTTCGGATCGATCATCAGCATCCGCAGTTCTTTCGGCGAGGCCTTGTACAGCAGGCTCAGCACCATCGCGTTGACCGCCACCGATTTGCCCGAGCCGGTGGTGCCGGCGACCAGCAGGTGCGGCATGCGCGCCAGATCGGCCACCGTCGGACGGCCGGCGATGTCCTTGCCCAGCGCCAGGGTCAGCGCGCTGCCGGATTTGTCGTATTCCTTCGAGCGCAGCAGTTCGCTGAGGAAGATCATCTCGCGACTGGTGTTGGGGATTTCCAGGCCGATCACCGACTTGCCCGGAATCACGTCCACCACGCGCACCGACTTCACGCTCAGGCCGCGGGCGATGTCCTTGTCCAGCGAACTGATCTGGCTGACCTTCACGCCCGGCGCCGGCTCCATCTCGAAGCGGGTGATCACCGGGCCCGGATAGGCGCCGACCACCTGCGCGTCGATGCGGAAATCCTTGAGCTTGAATTCGATCTGGCGCGACAGGGTTTCCAGGGTTTCCTCGGAATAGCCCTTGGCCTGCGGCTTGGGATCGTCCAGCAGCGACAGCGGCGGCAAGCCGGAGGCATCCCCGCCCGTCCCGTGGAACAGCGGAATCTGCTGCTCGCGCTTGGCCCGCTCGCTCTTTTCGATCACCGGTGCCGGCGGCGGCTCGATCTTCACCGGCTCGCGCTTGGCGCGCAGCACCGCGTCGGCGCGGCGCACTTCCTCGCGTTCCTCGCGCATCACCCGGGTCTGCTGCCATTCGGCGGCCTGCTGGCTGCCCTTGCGGAACATGCCCGGCAGCGCCAGCACGCCCTTGCCGATGCGCTCCATCACCGCGAACCAGGACAGGCCGGTGGCCAGGGTCACCGAGACCAGGAACAGCGCCAACAGGAACAGGTTGCCGCCCAGTCCACCGAAACCGCTGAGCAGCGACTTGCCGACCAGGGTGCCGAGGATGCCACCCGGGCCATCGGAGAAATGCTCGGCCGGCACGCCGCGCAGGAACAGCAGGCCGGTGGAGGAAATCAGGAAGGCGACCATGCCGACCAGGCGCAGCGCCGGTCCCAGATCCGCCTCGCCGTCACCATCGGTGTCCATCCCGAACAACGCGATCCAGGCGACCGCGCCGAGGATCACCGGCAGCAGGAATGCCACATAACCGCACAGCGACAACAGCAGCGCCGACAGCCATGCGCCAACCTTGCCGCCCCAGTTCTGGATCGGCGCGGTGAGGCTGCCCGCCTGCGACCAGCTGGGATCGTCCGGCGAATACGAGAACAGGCTGGCGAAGAGATAGAGCAGCAGCGGCGCGATCACGATCAACGCGAGATCGCGCCACAGGCGTTGCCTGCGCGGATTCGCCGTCGCGGTCGCCTGCTTGCGCGCGGCCGCGTTGGCGCCCTTGCCCTTGCCGTTTTCGGATGCTGGTTTCGCCACCTTTCGATGAGACCTTAGGAATATGCCATTAGTCTTTGATAATAAACGAAACATTGGCAGATTTCAGCCCTCGGAATCACGCCGTCTCGGCGTCCGGCCCGGAAAAGCCCGCAGAAAAAAAGGCGCTACCGTGGCGCCCTGTCGCTGATCGCCAGCCTGTCGCCGGGCCGTGGCCCGCGTGCCGCTCGCGTGTTGTTGCGCATCACCGCATTCCATCCGCGCGCCTTGATCGAACCTGATCACACCCGCACTCTATGTCGCCTGCGACGGCGTGCCAGCCGTTGCAATCGCAAGGCCAATCCACCTTCTCCGCGAGTATACATGAGCACTTCGAAGCACTGCCGCCTGTTGATCCTGGGCTCCGGCCCGGCCGGCTGGACCGCCGCCGTCTACGCGGCCCGCGCCAACCTCAAGCCCGTCGTCATCACCGGCCTGCAGCAGGGCGGCCAGCTGATGACCACCACCGAGGTGGACAATTGGCCCGGCGACGCCCACGGCCTGATGGGTCCGGACCTGATGGCACGCATGCAGGCGCACGCCGAGCGCTTCGACACCGAAGTCATCTTCGACCACATCCACACCGCCGACCTGGGCCAGCGTCCGTTCAAGCTCATCGGCGACAACGGCGAGTACACCGCCGACGCCCTCATCCTGGCCACCGGCGCCACCGCCAAGTACCTGGGCCTGCCTTCGGAAGAGGCCTTCAAGGGCCGCGGCGTGTCCGCCTGCGCCACCTGCGACGGCTTCTTCTACCGCGACCAGGACGTGGCCGTGGTCGGCGGCGGCAACACCGCCGTGGAAGAAGCCCTGTACCTGGCCAACATCGCCCGCAAGGTCTACCTGGTGCACCGCCGCGACACCCTGCGCGCGGAGAAAATCATGCAGGACAAGCTGTTCGCCAAAATCCAGGCCGGCAAGATTGAGCCGGTCTGGCACCACACCGTGGACGAGGTGCTGGGCAACGAGGCCGGCGTGACCGGCCTGCGGGTCAAGTCGGTGCAGGACGGCAGCACCCGCGACCTGGACGTGCACGGCTTCTTCGTGGCCATCGGCCACACCCCCAACACCAGCCTGTTCGAGGGCCAGTTGGGGATGAACAACGGCTACCTGACCATCAAGTCCGGACTGGACGGCGGCGCCACCGCCACCACCGTGCCGGGCGTGTTCGCCGCCGGCGACGTGGCCGACCAGCACTACCGCCAGGCCATCACCTCGGCCGGCTTCGGCTGCATGGCCGCGCTGGACGCCGAGCGGTTCCTCGACAAGGACGCCTGATGCTGCGCATCAGCGCGGACCCGGCGGAGCTGGATTTCGAACGGGTCCACGCCTTCCTGCGCGATTCCTACTGGGCGGCGGGCATTCCCGCCGCCACCCTGCGCCGCGCGCTGGATCATTCGGTCTGCTATGGCGGCTTCCTCGACGGCACGCAGATCGCCTTCGCGCGCGCGGTGACCGACCAGGCCACCTTCGCCTACCTCGCCGACGTGTTCGTCGACGAGGCCCATCGCGGCCAGGGCCATGGCCGCGCCATCGTGCGCGCGCTGCTGGACGATCCGCGCCTGCAAGGGTTGCGCCGGCTGCACCTGGTCACCCGCGACATGCAACCGCTGTACGCCGGATTCGGATTCGAGCCGCTGAGCCAGCCGGAGCGGCACATGCAGAAGCACGATCCGGACGTCTATCGCCGCGGCTGAAACCGTGTCCGCCCCTCCCCGTCTCCGCCTGCTCGACGATTTGTCGGCGATTCCCGCCGCCGCGTGGGACGCGCTGCACGATGGCCGCAATCCGTTCGTCGCGCACGCCTTTCTGGCCGGGCTGGAACGGCACGGCTGCGTGCGCGCGGACTGGGGCTGGACGCCACGCCACGCGACGCTGTGGGAAGGCGACACGCTGGTCGCGGCGGCACCGGCGTACCTGAAGGACAATTCGCACGGCGAGTTCGTGTTCGACCATGCCTGGGCGCAGGCCTATGCACGCTACGGCCGCGATTATTTCCCCAAGTGGCTGTGCGCGGTGCCCTATTCGCCCGTGACCGGCCCACGCCTGCTGGCGCCCACCGCCGCCTCGCGCCGGCAATTGATCGACGCACTGGCCGAACGCGCGGACGAGGACGGGCTGTCCTCGGTGCATGTCAATTTCCATCCGCAGGCGGAGGACGCGGCGTTCGACCCGACCTGGCTGTCCCGCACCGACGTGCAGTACCACTGGCGCAACGACGCCGGCTGGACGGATTTCGACGCCTTCCTGGCCGCCTTCGACCACAAGCACCGCAAGAACATCCGCCAGGAGCGCGCGCGGGTCGCGCGTGCCGGCGTGACGTTCCGGACCGTCCATGGCGGCGATGCCAGTGACGCCGATCTGGACGCCATGTTCGGCTTCTACCTGCAGACCTTCCACGATTACGGCAACTCGCCCGCGCTCACCCGTGCGTTCTTCCATCACCTGGCCCGGGCCTTGCCGCGCCAGCTGGTACTGTTCCTGGCCGAACGCGGCGGCGAAGCCATCGCAGGCGCGTTTTGCCTGCGCGGCGGCGACACCCTGTACGGGCGCTACTGGGGCGGCCTCCAGAACCTGCCCGGCCTGCATTTCGAGACCTGCTACTACCAGGGCATCGAGTATTGCCTGCGCGAAGGCCTGCGGGTGTTCGAACCCGGCGCGCAGGGCGAGCACAAGATCGCCCGCGGTTTCCTGCCGGTGTTCGTGCGCAGCCGCCACCGCATCGCCGATCCCGCGTTCGCCGAGGCGCTGGGCCGCTGGTGCGAGGAGGAAACCCTGGCGATGCGCCGCTACGCCGCCACCCTAGCCGCGCATTCGCCGTTCAAGGCCGCCGCGCCTTAGCCCCACGACGTGGCGACACGCCGCGCCCGGCGCCGATAATGCGGCCATGAGCCAGCGTCCCTTCCTGCTCGCGCCCGAACCCGATGCGCCATTTCCGCCGGCGGAGCTTGCCCTGCGCCAACCCGACGGCCTGTTGGCGATCGGCGGCGATCTGAGCCTGCCGCGGCTGCTCAACGCCTACCGCGGCGGCATCTTTCCCTGGTTCTCGGAGGGCCAGCCGCTGCTGTGGTGGTCGCCGGACCCGCGCATGGTGTTCCGCACCGACCGGTTGCATCTGGCCTCGCGGTTCCGGCGCAGCCTGCGCCGTTCGACCTGGCAGGTCCGCGCCGATACCGCCTTCGCGTCGGTGGTCGCCGAGTGCGCCATCCGCCCGCGGCCGGGCCAGGACGGCACCTGGATCACCCCCTCCATGCAGGACGCCTACCTGGCCCTGCACCGCGCGGGCCACGCACATTCCATCGAGGTGTTCGACAGCGACCGCCTGATCGGTGGCCTGTACGGGGTGGCCATCGGCCGGATGTTCTTCGGCGAAAGCATGTTCAGCGCGGACAGTGGCGGTTCCAAGGTCGCCATCGCCGCACTCGCCCACACTCTGCACGCCTGGGGCTGGCCGCTGATTGACGCCCAGGTGGAAAACCCGCACCTGCTGAGCCTGGGCGCCGAACGTATCCCCCGCGCCGGGTTCCTGCAGCAGGTCCGAGGCCTGGTGGACCAACCCGAGCCGGCGGCGGCCTGGAGCGTTCGCTTTGGCGAGTTTCCCGCCGCCCGACTGGCGGACGCCACGGCGCATTAACGGTATTTTTGCGCGCGGCGCCTCAGCGGCGTACAATGGCGGACTTTATCGCCCTGGCCATCTCCGGCCGCACAGCACAGGTCTGCATGTCGAAAGACGATTCCATCGAATTTGAAGGCACCGTCACCGAAACGCTGCCGAACACCATGTTCCGGGTCAAGCTGGAAAACGGGCATGAAATCATCGCCCACATTTCCGGTCGCATGCGCAAGAACTACATCCGCATCCTGACCGGCGACAAGGTCAAGGTCGAAATGACCCCCTACGACCTGACCAAGGGTCGCATTACCTATCGCATGAAATAATCGCGATAAGTTTTTGATTAAAAAGGGCGCCTTTGGCGCCCTTTTGTTTTGGCCACCCGTTGGTGCATCAGCACGAGCACGGTCGGTCCATGCCCCGCCCTCGCACCCGGCAACAAAAAAAGCCGGAGCATCGCGGCTCCGGCTTCGAATGGTTCGTCCCGTCACCGGGACGGGCTCCGGCACCTCAGACCGTCACCGGCAACAGCCTCTCCGGTTCGGCCTGGGTTTCCACCACCAGTTCGCCGTCGCGCACGTCGATACTGACCCGGCCGCCGTTGATCAGCTTGCCGAACAGCAGTTCGTCCGCCAGCGGGCGCTTGACCTTGTCCTGGATCAGGCGCGCCATCGGGCGCGCGCCCATCAGCGGATCGAAACCGTGCTGGGCCAGCCAGTCGCGCGCCGCCGGTGTCGCCGACAGGCTGACGTGCTTCTCCTGCAGCAACATCTCCAGTTCGATCAGGAACTTGTCCACCACCCGCAGGATGTGGTCGAAGCCCAACGCCTGGAACTGCACCACCGCGTCTAGCCGATTGCGGAATTCCGGGGTGAAGCTGCGGCGGATCACCTCCATCGCGTCGGTCGAATGATCCTGCTGGGTGAAGCCGATCGAACGCCGCGACGCCTGCGCCGCGCCGGCATTGGTGGTCATCACCAGGATCACGTTCTTGAAGTTCGCTTCGCGACCGTTGGTGTCGGTCAGCACGCCGCGATCCATCACCTGCAACAGGATGTTGAAGATGTCCGGATGCGCCTTCTCGACCTCGTCCAGCAGCAGCACGCAGTGCGGGGTCTTGACGATTTTCTCGGTCAGCAGGCCGCCCTGGTCGAAACCGACGTAGCCCGGAGGCGCGCCGATCAGGCGGCTGACCGAATGCGGCTCCATGTACTCGGACATGTCGAAACGGACCAGCTCGATGCCCAGTTGCAGCGCCAGTTGCTTGGTCACCTCGGTCTTGCCCACGCCGGTGGGGCCGGCGAACAGGAAATTGCCGATCGGCTTGTCCGGATTGCCCAGCCCCGAACGGGCCAGCTTGATCGCCGATGCCAGGGTCTCGATGGCCGGGTCCTGGCCGAAGATCACCATCTTCAGGTTGCGCTCCAGGTGCTGCAGCACGTCCTTGTCGGACGAGGTGACCTGCTTGGCCGGAATGCGCGCCATCTTCGCCACGATGGTCTCGATTTCCTCGATGTCGATCAGATCCTTGCGCTGGCCTTCCGGCAGCAGCCGCTGGCGCGCGCCGGCCTCGTCGATCACGTCGATGGCCTTGTCCGGCAGCAGGCGGTCGCCGATGTGCTTGACCGACAGGTCGACCGCGGCCTGCAGCGCCTCGTCGGCGTAGGTGACGCCATGGTGCGCCTCGTACTTGGGCTTCAGGCCCTGCAGGATCTGGAACGCCTCGCCCACGGTCGGTTCGACGATGTCGATTTTCTGGAAGCGCCGCGCGAGCGCGCGATCCTTCTCGAAGATGCCGCGGTATTCCTGGAACGTGGTCGACCCGATGCAGCGCAGTTCGCCCGAGGCCAGCGCAGGCTTGATCAGGTTGCTGGCATCCATGGTGCCGCCGCTGGCGGAGCCGGCGCCGATGATCGTGTGGATCTCGTCGATGAAGAGGACCGCGCCCGGGATCTTGCGGATCGCCGCCAGCACGCCCTTCAGGCGCTTCTCGAAATCGCCGCGGTACTTGGTGCCCGCGACCAGCGCGCCCAGGTCCAGCGAGTAGATGGTGGCGTCCAGCAGGACGTCCGGCACCTCGCCTTCCACGATGCGCTTGGCCAGGCCCTCGGCCAGGGCGGTCTTGCCCACGCCGGCCTCGCCGACGTAGAGCGGGTTGTTCTTGCGGCGCCGGCACAGGACCTGGATGGTCCGCTCGACCTCGTCGGCGCGACCGACCAGCGGGTCGATCTTGCCCTGCCGGGCCAGATCGTTGAGGTTGCTGGCGAACTCGGTCAGGGCATCGCCCTTGCCGTCGCCCTCGCCCGCTTCGGCCTTGCCACCCTCGCCCTCGTGGGCGCCCTGGCCTTCACCTTCCTCGCCCTGCTTGGCGATGCCGTGGGACAGGTAGTTCACCACGTCCAGGCGGGTGACATCCTGCTGGTTGAGGAAATAGACCGCGTGCGAATCCTTCTCGCCGAAGATGGCCACCAGCACGTTGGCGCCGGTGACCTCCTTCTTGCCCGAGGACTGCACGTGGTAGACCGCGCGCTGGAGCACCCGCTGGAAGCCCAGGGTGGGCTGGGTGTCGCGGCCGTCATCCTCGGCCAGACGGGACACCGAGGCCTCGATGGCCTGTTCCAGTTCCTGCTGCAGGCGGCCGGAATCGGCGCCACATGCCTTCAGCACCGCCTGCGCGGACGGGTTCTCCAACAGCGAGAGCAACAGGTGCTCCACCGTCATGAACTCGTGCCGTGCTTCGCGGGCGCGCTTGTAGCACTGGCCGATGGTTTGCTCGAGATCTTTGCTGAACATGGTCGCCTCCGGGGCCGATGCCGACAATATGCGGCCTGAGGGGTGGATTTCCATCACCCATCCGGATTTCAGTGTTCAGGAATCGTTGCCTTGCAAGGGCCGGCGGCGCCCAAACATCGAAACCTCAGGACTTCTCCATCGTGCACAGCAGCGGGTGCTGGTTCACCCGCGAAAACTCGTTGACCTGGGCCACCTTGGATTCGGCCACCTCGCGGGTGTAGACCCCGCAGACGGCGCGGCCCCGGGTATGGACGTGCAGCATGATCTGGGTGGCCTTTTCCAGGTCCATGCCGAAGAACTGTTGCAGGACGACCACGACGAAATCCATCGGGGTGTAATCGTCATTGAGCAATACCACCTGGTAGAGCGGCGGCGGCGCCACCTCCGGTTTTCCGGTCTCCACCAGGACGGCGTGGTCGCGTTCGTTTTCATGCTTGCGGGACATACGGCAATTATACGGATTGGACGCCCAACGAGCTTGCACGCACAATTAACCCCTTTCCCCCAATGGACTGCCCTCAGATGAAATCCGCCGCACTCGCCCTCGTCCTCGCCGCCGTCGCGGGCCTGCCCGCCGCGCACGCCGCCGATGCCGACCCGGCCATCGCCAAGCAACTCAAGGCGCTCGGCTACGAGTACGAGGTGGACGAGGACGGCGACTACAAGCTGCTGATGGCCACCGGCGACAACGAGGAGCGCAGCCAGATCGTCTACATCCGCTCGGCCGTGGAGACCTACGGCAAGCACCGGGTCCGCGAGCTGTGGTCGTATGCCTACCAGTCGCCGAGCGAATCGCTGCCGGCGGTGGTCGCCAACCGCCTGCTGGACGCCTCCAATGCGCTGATCCTCGGTTCCTGGGTCAAGCAGGATCGCAGCGCCGTCTACGTGGCCAAGCTGCCGGCCGACGCCAGCACCGAACTGCTGGAAGATGCGATTTCCGCCGCCGCCGTTTCGGCCGACGCGATGGAAGTCGAACTGGCCGAAGATCCGGCTTCCGACGACTATTGATTCCGGGAAGCGTCCATGAGCTATCGCGAAGGCCGGTTCTGGCAACCCGACGTGACCGTCGCCACCATCGTGGTGCGTGATGGCCGCCTGCTCATGGTCGAGGAACGCGCCCAGGGCCGGCTGGTGTTCAACCAGCCCGCCGGCCATCTGGAGCCGGACGAGACCCTGCTCGACGCCGCGCTGCGCGAGACCCGCGAGGAAACCGGCTGGGACGTGCGCCTGACCGCGTTCGTCGGCGCCTACCAGTGGAAGGCCACCGAAACCGGCCGCCATTACCTGCGCTTCGCCTTCGCCGCCGAGCCGGTGCGCCACGATCCGGGTCGGGCGCTGGACGAAGGCATCGTCCAGACCCACTGGCTGACCCCGGCCGAACTGCAGCAGGCGCAGGCGCGCCATCGCAGCCCGCTGGTGTGGCAGGCGGTCGAGGACTATCTGGGCGGCCGCCGCTATCCGCTGGACATGCTCCATCACCTGGCATGAGCACGCCGCGCGTCATCGTCGGTGTCTCGGGCGGGGTCGACTCGTCGGTGGCGGCGCTGCGCCTGGTCCGGGCCGGTGCATCCGTGGCCGGACTGTTCATGCAGAACTGGGCCGACGACGGCAGCGGCGAATGCCGGGCCGAGGATGATCGCCGCGACGCGGTAGCCGTCTGCGGCCGGCTCGGAATCCCGTTTCATTTCCGCGATTTCTCCGCCGAATACTGGCAAGGCGTGTTCGAACATTTCCTCGCCGAATACGCCGCCGGCCGCACGCCCAATCCGGACGTGCTGTGCAACCGCGAGGTCAAGTTCAAGCATTTCCTCGATGCCGCGCGCGAGCTGGGTGCGGAGAAGATCGCCACCGGCCACTACGCGCGCATCGGTTTCCATGGCGGACGTTGGCAGTTGCTGCGCGGCATCGACCGCGGCAAGGACCAGAGCTACTTCCTGCACCAGTTGGGCCAGGAGCAGTTGTCGGCGACCCTCTTCCCGATCGGGGAAATGCAGAAGCAGGATCTGCGCGCGGTCGCACGCGAGGCCGGCCTGCCGACCCACGACAAGAAGGACTCCACCGGCATCTGCTTCATCGGCGAGCGCGATTTCCGCGAGTTCCTCGGCCGCTACCTGCCCGCCCGCCGCGGCGAGATGCGGGATCCGCAGGGGCAGCGCATCGGCGAGCATCCGGGGGTGTTCTATTTCACCCTCGGCCAGCGCGAGGGCCTGCAGATCGGCGGCGTGCGCGGGCGTCCCGCCGCGCCCTGGTACGTGGTCGGCAAGGACGTGGCCAACAACATCCTGTACGTGGACCAGGACACCCTGAGTCCCTACCTGCAATCGAACCGGCTGTGGTCCGAGCCGGCCCACTGGACCACCGGCAGTGCGCCGTCCACGCGCTTCGAGTGCACCGCGCAGACACGCTACCGCCAGGCCGACGAGCCCTGCTCGGTGACGGTCGCCGACGATGGCCGGCTGGAGGTCGCGTTCGCGCGGCCGCAGCGTGCGGTCACGCCCGGCCAGTCGGTGGTGCTGTATGACGGCGACGTCTGCCTCGGCGGCGCGGTCATCGCCGCCACCGACGCCCCCCTGGAACGAAGAATCGCGGAGCAAGCGGCTTGAGCAACCAGTTTTCCGAACGTGTCCTGGCCCTGGCCGGACTGGCGCAGGCGCTGCACCAGGTCCGCCGCATCGCCGAGACCGGCCATTCCGAGGCCGCCGTGGTACAGACCGCGCTGGACAGCGTGTTCCGCCTGGACGCCGCCGACACGGCCGGTGTGTTCGGCCGCGCCTCCGAACTGAATCCCGGCCTGCGCCTGCTGCGCGGTTACCTGACCGGCGAGAACAAGGAGGACAGCCTGCCCCGCCTGGGCATGGCGGTGCTGCAGCTGGAGCGTCGCTTCATCCGCCGCAACGATCTGATCGATGCGATCGGACAGGGCGTGGAGAAGCTGTCCCCGCAATCCGGCCAGCTCGGCAGCACCCACCCGGAAGTGATCGCCGCGCTCGGCAACCTCTACGCCGAAACCCTCAGCCAGTTGCGCCCGCGGGTGATGGTCCAGGGCAATCCGCACTACCTCGGCCAACCCGGCGTGGTCGCTGAAATCCGCGCGATCCTGCTGGCGGCGGTGCGCGCGGCGGTGTTGTGGCGGCAACTGGGCGGCAGCTACTGGGACTTCCTGTTCTCGCGCCGCGCGATGGCCGCGGCCGTCGATGGCTGGTTGAACTGAGCAGGCCCCGGCTCAGCCGGCGCAGGTGGTCCGCCGGTTCCGCCCCGCGGCCGGCACGCCGAACAGCATCAGGCTGGCGAACGCGAGCAGGCATACGCTCAGCCCGCCATACAGGGTAATCCAGCCGAATCCATGCGCCAGCGCGGCCGGCGCCGCCGGCATCCCGGCCATGTCACCGGCCGCGATCCGCTCGGCCAGCACGCGCAGGTTCGCCGCGTCGCCCACGTCGACGGCGACCCGTCCCAGACCCGACTGCACGCCGCGCACCAGCAGCAAGCCCATCAGGGCGATATTGACCGCCAGCGATATCAGCCGCGCGCTCATGTCCAGTCCCGACGCCATGCCCGCGCGATCCGGCGACACCGAACCGGTGGTGGTGTTGGTGACCGGCGTATTGGTGATGCCCAGGCCGATGCCGGCGACCAGCGCGCCCGGCAACACGCTCCACAGACCGGGCTCGCTGATGCCCGCGCCCCAATGCATCAGCAGGAAACCGACGCCGATGGTGAACAATCCGCCCGGGATCACCAGGCCGGGCCGGTAACGCAGCGACAGGCGCTCGCCCACTGGCGGGAACACCAGCGCGGGCAAGGTGTACGCGAGCAGCGCCACGCCCGAAGCCAGTTCGCCCAGGCCGAGCACGCCATGGAAGTACAGCGGCAGGTACACCATCAGCGGCCAGAAACTGAAGTTCATGCCCATCGATCCCAGCAGCGCGCCTGAAAATTCGCGGTTGCGCAGCACCGAGAAGTCGAACATCGGATGCGGCACCCGTCGCTCCACCACGACGAACATCGCCAGGAAGAACACGGTCGCCACCAGCACGCCCAGCGACGCCGGCCGCGCGAACCCCATCTCGCCGCCCTGGGTCAGGTAGAACGCCAGGCCCAGCACTGCCAGCGACAGCGAGACCATCCCGGCCCAGTCGAGCCGGCGTGCCTGCGGATCCCGCGATTCCTCCACGCTCGTCAGCACCAGCAGCAGGGTCAGCGCGGCGATCGGCCCGTGCACCAGGAACACCCAGGTCCAGTCGGACACGGCCACGATCATGCCGCCGATCAGCGGTCCGAAGCCCAGCCCGAAACCGAATACCACGCCCCAGGCGGCAAACGCCTTGCCGCGCTCGCGGCCATCGCGGAACTGGTGCGAGAGGATCGCCAGCATGCTGATCAGCAGCACGCCCCCGCTCATGCCCTGCAGCGCGCGCGCCCCGATCAGCGTGGTCACGTCGCCCGCCAGTCCGCACATCACCGAACTGGCGCCGAACAGCAGGCCGCTGATCAGGAACACCCGCCGGCGACCGAACCGGTCGGCCAGCGCGCCGGCCGCCATCAGCACCGTGGTGCTGGCGATGGTGTAGGCATTCATCACCCACTGCATCTGGCGGAAATCGCCGCCCAGCACGCGTTCGAGGGTCGGCAGGATGACCGGCACGCTGGAGATTTCCAGGCCAAACATCAGCGAGGCGAGGCAGACGGCGAACAGCGCCGTCCTGTTCCGGGAAGACAGGGAAGCGGACATGGGGGACTCCGGTGGGGCCGCGTGCGGCGTCCGCGGGATGGGCGGGACGGCCGGTCGGGGCACGGGCGGTATTGTCGGAAACCGCATTCAATGATGGAAATGATTTAATTTATTCCCATCCAGTAATTCCCTTCATTGATCAGCCATGGACTTCGACCCCGCCCTGCTGCGCGCCTTCATCGCGGTCACCGAAACCGGCGGCTTCACCCGCGCCGCCGAACGCCTGCACCTGACCCAGTCGGCGGTCAGCCACCAGATCCGCCGGCTGGAGGAACAGGTCGGGCGTCCCCTGCTCCACCGCACCACCCGCCGCCTGACCCTGACCGAGGACGGCGAGGAATTCCTCAGCCACGCGCAGCGCATCCTCGATGCGTCCGACGCGCTGACCCGGCGCTTCCATCTGTCGCCGGTGTCCGGCGTGATCCGCTTCGGCGTGGCCGATACCTACCTGGGTTCGCGCCTGCCCACCCTGCTGGGGCAGTTCGCGCGCAGCCATCCGTGCGTGCGGCTGGAAGTGAACGTCTCCTCCAGCCCGGATTTCCGCGCGATGGTCGCCGCCGGCGAACTCGACATGGCGGTGGTGCTGGCCGAACCGGGCCAGGATGAGGATCTGCTGTTGCGCAGCACCCAGTTCGTCTGGAGCGCGGCGGACAACTTCGCGCCGCCCGCAGGCGATTCGTTGCCGCTCGCGTTCGCGCCCTCGCCCTGCCTGCGCCGTCAGATCGGCCTGGCCGCGCTGGAGCGCGCCGCCCAGCCCTGGCATTTCACCTTCACCTCGGCCAGCAACGAGGGCCTGCGCGCGGCGACGCTGGCCGGGCTGGGCGTGGCGGTGATGACGAAAACCGAACTGGTGCCGGGCCTGAAGATCGTCAACGACGAACTGGGCCTGCCGGCATTGCCGAAGGCCGAATATGTACTGGTGCAACGCCCCGGCGAGCGGACCGCGGCGGACGAGGAGTTCGTGCGGCTGCTGCGTGACCATTCATGACCACGCGTCGATGCACGGCGGCAAGAAATACCTCTCCGACAACGGAAAACCCCGGCTTTCGCCGGGGTTTTCGTACAGCAATCACCACCTGGACGCTTACGCGGCGACGGTGTCGGCCACGTCCTTGTAGTCGGCGATCTGATCGAAGTTCATGTAGCGGTAGATCTGATCGCCGTTGGCGTTGATGACGCCGATGTCAGCCATGTACTCGGCCTTGGTCGGGATGCGGCCCAGGCGCGAGCAGATCGCCGCCAGTTCCGCCGAACCCAGGTAGACGTTCGAGTTCTTGCCCAGGCGGTTGGGGAAGTTGCGGGTGCTGGTGGAGAACACGGTGGCGCCCTCCTTCACCTGCGCCTGGTTGCCCATGCACAGCGAGCAGCCCGGCATCTCCATGCGCGCGCCGGCGGTGCCGAAGGTGCCGTAGTGGCCTTCCTTGGTCAGCTCGGCGGCATCCATCTTGGTCGGCGGCGCGACCCACAGCTTGGTCGGGATGTCGCGCTTGCCTTCCAGCAGCTTGGACGCGGCGCGGAAGTGGCCGATGTTGGTCATGCACGAACCAATGAACACTTCGTCGATGACCGCGCCGGAGACTTCCGACAGGGTCTTCACGTCGTCCGGATCGTTCGGGCAGGCCACGATCGGCTCATGCACGTCGGCCAGATCGATCTCGATGACCGCCGCGTACTCGGCGTCGGCATCGCCCTTGAGCAATTGCGGGTCGGCCAGCCAGGCTTCCATCGCCTTGATCCGGCGCTGCAGGCTGCGCGGATCCTGGTAACCCTCGGCGATCATCCACTTCAGCAGCGTGATGTTGCTGTTGATGTACTCGATGATCGGTTCCTTGTTGAGGTGCACCGTGCAGCCGGCGGCCGAGCGCTCGGCCGAGGCGTCGGACAGTTCGAACGCCTGTTCGACCTTCAGGTCCGGCAGGCCTTCAATCTCCAGGATGCGGCCGGAGAAGATGTTCTTCTTGCCCTGCTTGGCGACCGTCAGCAGGCCCTGCTTGATGGCGTACAGCGGAATCGCGTTGACCAGATCGCGCAGGGTCACGCCCGGCTGCATCTGGCCCTTGAAGCGGACCAGCACCGACTCGGGCATGTCCAGCGGCATCACCCCGGTGGCCGCGGCGAAGGCGACCAGGCCGGAGCCGGCCGGGAACGAGATGCCCACCGGGAAGCGCGTATGCGAATCGCCGCCGGTGCCGACGGTGTCGGGCAGCAGCATGCGGTTGAGCCAGCTGTGGATCACGCCGTCGCCCGGACGCAGCGAAATGCCGCCGCGGTTGCTGATGAAGGCCGGCAGTTCATGGTGGGTCTTGACGTCGACCGGCTTCGGATAGGCGGCGGTGTGGCAGAACGACTGCATCACCAGATCCGCGCTGAAGCCCAGGCAGGCCAGATCCTTCAGCTCGTCGCGGGTCATCGGGCCGGTGGTGTCCTGCGACCCCACCGAGGTCATCTTCGGCTCGCAGTAAGTGCCCGGGCGGATGCCCTGACCTTCGGGCAGGCCGCAGGCGCGACCGACCATCTTCTGCGCCAGGGTGTAGCCCTTGCCGGTGTCGGCGGGATTCTGCGGCAGGCGGAACAGGCTCGACGCCGGCAGGCCCAGCGCCTCGCGCGCCTTGGCGGTCAGGCCGCGGCCGATGATCAGCGGGATGCGGCCACCGGCGCGCACTTCGTCGAACAGCACGTCGCTCTTGACCTGGAACTCGGCGATCACCTCGCCGTTCTTCAGCGCCTTGCCTTCATACGGACGCAGCTCGACCACGTCGCCCATGTCCATCTTCGACACGTCCAGCTCGATCGGCAGCGCACCGGCGTCTTCCATCGTGTTGTAGAAGATCGGGGCGATCTTGCTGCCCAGGCAGACGCCGCCGAAGCGCTTGTTCGGAATGAACGGAATATCCTCGCCGGTCCACCACAGCACCGAGTTGGTCGCCGACTTGCGGCTGGAGCCGGTGCCGACCACGTCGCCGACGTAGGCGACCGGATGGCCCTTCCCGGTCAGCGACTGGATGAAGGCGATCGGGCCGCGCTTGCCGTCCTCTTCCGGGGTGAAGGGCGCGCCGTCGCGCTTGTTCTTCAGCATCGCCAGCGCATGCATCGGGATGTCCGGGCGGGTGGTCGCGTCCGGCGCCGGCGACAGGTCGTCGGTGTTGGTCTCGCCCGGCACCTTGAACACGGTGACGGTCAGCGACTGCGGCACTTCCGGGCGGCTGGTGAACCATTCGGCGTCGGCCCAGCTCTGCAGCACCGACTGGGCATTCGCGTTGCCCTTCTGCGCCTTTTCCTGCACGTCGTGGAAGGCGTCGAACATCAGCAGGGTGTGCTTGAGCGCGTTGGCGGCGATGGTACCGACCTGGGCGTCATCCAGCAGTTCCACCAGCGGATGGATGTTGTAACCGCCGAGCATGGTGCCCAGCAGTTCGGTAGCGCGCTCGCGGCTGATCAGCGGGCACTGCTCGCTGCCGAAGGCGACTGCGGCCAGGTAGGAAGCCTTGACCTTGGCGGCGTCGTCCACGCCGGCGGGCACGCGATGGGTGATCAGGTCCAGCAGGAAGTCGCCCTCGCCGGCCGGCGGCGCCTTCAGCAGTTCGATGACCTCGGCGGTCTGCTGGGCCGACAGCGGCAGCGGCGGGATGCCCAGCGCGGCGCGCTCGGCTACGTGGTGGCGATAGGCTTCCAACATGGTGACTCCGGAATGCGGTGAGGTGACGGGAAACAACGGGTGGGACTTATTCCGCGGCGGGAACGATCAACTTCAGTCCCTTGAAGTATTCACGGTAGAACCGATCGTCGCGGGTGATCAGGCCATTGCACTGGAGCAGCGCGTGGGCGCCGATCAGGAAATCGGGCGCGGCGCGGTGGCTGGCACCGTCGCGCTGGCGGTGGCGGCGCTGCATCTCGCCAGCGCGCAGCGCCGACTTGGCTTCCAGCGCGCTGAAACGGATGCTCATTTCCTCCAGCACCGCCAGCGCCTCGGAACCATCGCGCAACGCGCTGCACACTTCGGCCAGGGCGACCTCGCAGATCACGACCGGTCCGGCGCTCAGGCACTGCCGCAGGCAGGCCTCGGCGGCGTCGGCCTGCGGGCCGTCGGCCAGCAGATCGATGAGGACGGAGGAATCCAGGGCGATCATCGCGTCGGCCTCACTGTTCCGGCATCTCGCCGGGCGCGTGGCCGCGCAGGGCGCGCATGGCCGCGTCGGTGCTGTCGAAACCGTCGAGCTTGAAGCGCCCACGGGCGCGCGAGATGGCATCGTCCACGCTCTTGCGCAGGATGATCCGACTGCCTTCCAGCTCGACCTTGAGCACGCTGCCTTTGGTCAGTCCCAAGGCGTCACGCACGGCCTTGGGCAGGGTGATCTGGCCACGTTCGGCGACGGTCGCTTCCATGGGCGGCTCCGGGAAAGTATGCACGAATTATACATACTTTCGGATGCATACCCAAGCGGTCCCACGCAACGGAAACGGGCTGTGAAGTCCGTCACACGGCCCTCGCCGCGAGGTCAGAACGCCAACTGGAACCTCAAATTGACCGTATAACCCCGATCCGGCCCCGGCCATGTCCCGGAGCGGTTCTCGCTGCGCCAGCGCACTGCGTCCAGCATCACCCGGCTCCAGTCGTTCAGATACCAGTTGGTGCCGACGGTCCAGCCACTGCCCTGCCCGCCGCCGGGCAGATCCCGGTAGTCGGCTGCCTCGTAGCGGGCCTTCAGCTCCCAGGCACCCCCGCCTCCGGCGGTGATCGGATCCGCGACCTTGACCCGCCCCCAGGTGCCCGTCTTGGCCGAGTACGCCGGACCGGCGCCCTGCAGGAACCAGCCCATCGAAAACGCGTGGGCGTCGTGATGCCGGTGGTAGTCACCACTGGCCTCGCGTCCCTTCAAGCCGCGGCGCCCCCACTCGGCATACGCCCAGAACGGCCCGGAAAAGCCGGCCAGTTCCAGTCCGTGGCCGTCGCCCCGCTCGGCCCCCTGCACGCGCCCGCTGCCGATCCGCACCTGATCGTTGAAGGGGCCGGCGATGGCCGCATTGCGCATTACCCGCGCGGTGCCGCGGATTTCCTCGTGAAAGGCCCAGCCGCCCAAGTGAATCGTGCCCCCTTCCGAGCGCACGGGGTTCCAGTGCGCCCGCAGCGCGTAGGTCAGTCCGTCGTTGCCGTCGCCCGGGTTATCCAGGCTGTTGCCGCTGACCTGCAGCGCGGCATGCCAGTTCGCGCCGTGGATCTTCTGCATCACGCCCAATCCGAATGAACCGCGCTGCGGCATGATCACCGCACCGACCAGATTGCGGCTCTGGAACGGGGTGTTGGCGGTACTGCTGCTGCCATCCAGGCCGCGCTCGTTCAAGCGATGGCCGATGGAAAGCTCTGCGTCATGCCCGAACAGGCGATGGTCGAAGGCCGCATACGCCGACTTCCACGCCACCGTGTTGCCGGCGAATTCCCCTTCCACCACGTAGCCCAGCGAGCCATGGCGACCTTCGACGCCCAGGCGCGCGGAGCGGATTTCGGTGCCGGACAGATTGCGCTGCGCATGATCGGAGCCGCCGGTGGACGAGGCATCGACGAAGAATCGACCTCGCGGGCGAAAGCGAGCCTTGCCATCCGCGCTCGTGAATTCGGGAGCGCCCTTGGACCAGCTCACTTTCGGCTGCCGCGCCTGGTCGACTTCGAGCGTGACCAGTCGCGCCTCCAAGGAACCGGCCTCCTGTGCGGGTCCGGCTGGCGTGCCCTCGCCCGCCGCATCTTCAAGCGCGGCCAGTCGCGCTTCCAGCGTCGCGATGCGCTGCGATTGCTGTTCGATCAAGCGGACCAGTCCGGTGGTCGATGCATCGGCGGAACCCGGGTGCCTAGCTGCTTCCTGCGCGCAGGCCAGCAATGGTGTTCCACTCAGGGCCAGCGTGATCGCGGCTGCCAGCAGGCGGGTATTGCCCACAAGATTCGTCATGGTTGGTTTCTCCAGGCAAGCCGCCACCCTCGGCATGGCGGCCGCCGGCAACGGTGGGAACGATGGAAAGGGGGAGATCCGCGCCGGAACCGGCGCGGACCGGAAAACGTCAGCGGTTCGCGCCCTGCGCGTCGGGACGCCAGGTGATGAGCCGGCCTTCGGCGATGTCGAGGATGCGATCGATCACCAGGACGAACATCGCCAGGATGACGATGCCGGCGAACACGCCGACCGCGTTGAAGTTCCCTTCGGCCTGGGCGATCAGATAGCCCAGCCCCGCCGAAGCACCGAGATACTCACCGATGATCGCGCCCACCACCGCGAAACCCACGGAGGTGCGCAGCGAGGACAGGATCCAGCTCGCGGCGGCCGGAAAATACACATGGCGGAGCAGATCACGCCGGCTGGCCCCGAGGATACGCGCATTCGCCAGCACGGTGGGATTGACCTCGCGCACGCCCTGCATCGCGTTGAAGAAGGTGATGAAGAACACCAGCGTCACCGCCAGCGCCACCTTCGACCACAGTCCCAGGCCCAGCCACAGCACGAAGATCGGCGCCAGCACCACCCGCGGAATCGCGTTGAAGCTCTTGATGAAGGGATCCAGGATTCGCGCCGCGGTCCGGTTCAATCCCAGCCAGACGCCGCCGACCACGCCCAGCACGGTGCCGATGACATAGCCCAGCGCGGTCTCGGTCAGGGTCACCGACACATGTTTGTAGAAACCGGTATCGCTCAACCATTCGTACATCTGCCCAACGATGTCCCAGGGCGCCGGGAAGAAGAACGGATCGATGATCCGTGTGGCCACGCCGGCCTGCCAGCCCCCGAACACCACCACCACCAGGGCGGCCTGGATCAGCCGCTCAGTCCCCGTACGCATAGCTTTTCTCCACTTCGCCCCGCAGGCAGGCCCAGATGTCGCGATACAGATCGGTGAAGCGCGGATCCAGCTTGATCTCGGCCACGTTGCGCGGCCGTTCCAGCGGCACGTGAAAACTCTCCACCACCCGGCTGCCGGGCCCCGACGCCAGCACCACCACCCGATCGCCCAGGGCAATGGCTTCTTCCAGATCATGGGTAATCAGGATCACCGAGCGCCGATCCTCCTGCCACAGGCGCAGCAGTTCGTTCTGCATGAGGTGGCGGGTATGGATGTCCAGCGCCGAGAACGGCTCGTCCATCAGGATCACCTTGGGCTTCACGATCAGCGCCTGCGCCATCTGCACGCGCTTGCGCTGTCCACCCGAAAGCTGGTGCGGGTAGCGGTTTTCGAAACCGGACAGTCCGACCTTGGCCAGCCAATCGCGCGCGCGCCGGCCCCGTTCGACTGCGGGCACGCCGCGGAAACGCAGGCCCAGTTCGACGTTTTCCAGCGCGGTCTTCCACGGCAGCAGCGCGTCCTGCTGAAACAGGTAGCCCACGCTGTCCTGCACACCGGCCACCACGCGGCCGTCGATGGCCACGCCGCCCGACGCCGGCGCCAACAAGCCCGCCACCGCATTGAGGATGGTGCTCTTGCCGCAGCCCGTGGGGCCGACGATGGCGAGGAACTCGCCGTCACCCACCCGGATGTCGACATCGCGCACCGCGACGAAGTCGCCGAACGCCATCGTCATCCGCTCGATCGCGACCATCGTGCGTGCCGGTTCGGCGACCGTGACCGCCGCCGGTGGCGCCTCCTGGCGCGGACGCGCCTGTGCAACTGCTGTCATGACATTGCCCTCCCAGACAAAAGTGTCAGTGTTTCGCCGAGTACGGCTCGACGAACCGGTTGGTATAGGTACGCGCCAGATCGACCTTGGTCGCGGCGACGTCGGCGTTGAACTCGCTGAGTACCGCCAGGGGCGTGGCCATGTCGGCTTCGTTGAAGCGGCCGTCCAGGGAGAAGATGGCGCGGGCCGCTTCCACCGCCTTGACATAGGTGGCGCGGTCGCCGGAGACGTAGCTGTCGGGAAGCGCGGCGACGATGGCATCGGCGCTGCTCTCGGCGATGAACTTCAGGGCCCGCTGTTCGGCGCGGACGATCTTCGCGATGGCCCCGGGATTCGCGTCGATGAAGGACTGCTGCGCATACAGCACCGAGGTCGGATAGACGCCGCCGTAGACTTCGCGCGCGCCGGCATCGCTGCGCGCGTCGATGAGGATCCGACCGACCCCGCGCTCCTGGATCAGGGTCGCCGCCGGGTCGTAGTTGACCAGCAGATCCACCTTGCCCTGTTGCAGGGCGGCCACTGCGGCCGCGCCGGAACCCACGCCGATCAGCGACACTTCCGATACCGGGATGCCATGTCGCTCCAGGTAGTAGCGGACGAAGAAGTCCGAGGACGACCCCGGCGCGGTGATGCCCACGCGCGCGCCGCGGATGGTTTCGGGGCGGGCCGGGTCGAAGCGGCTGTCGTTGCCGCCGGCCAGCACCAGTCCGGAATTGCGCGACAGCAGCACGAAGGCGGTGACCGCCTTGCCCTTGGCCTGCATCTGGATGGTGTGATCGTAGAAGCCCACCGCCACGTCGGTGGAACCGGCTACCAGCGCCTGCAGCACCTTGGAACCACCCTGGGCGAAGTTCTCCGTGCGTACTTTCAGACCTTCGTCGCTGAAATAACCCTGCGCGTCGGCGATGAAGAACGGCAGGTTGTTGAGGTTGTAGGAACCGACGCTGATGCGCACTTCCTGCTGGCCCTGCGCCGGCGTGCCGCCTTCCGCCCCGCCTCCCGGCGCGGATGCGCCACCACAACCACCCAACAGCAACAGCGCCGTCGCGCCGATACCCAGCATTGCCTTGTACATGTTTTCCCCTCCCGGAGAGTTCGTGAATCGAATACGACCGTCCGTGGTGCCAGTCGGCTCAGGCCGCCTGGCTGCGCCGCGCGTCCCGGCGCGGCGCGCCGGCGAACACCCGGCCTTCGAACAGGCGCCGCGCCGTACGCACGACGCTGACCACGACGGGCGCGTCCGGCGCCTCGCGCTCCAGTACCGCCTCCAGGCATCCGCCCGGATGTTCCAGCAGCAGCGGACCCACGGCTTCCCGCCGTCCCGCCAGCGCGTGCGCGACGGTACCTGCGGTCACCGCGGCGGTCGCGATGCCGACAGCGCCGGTGATGGCCAGTGCGCTATGGCACTGATGCGGCATGAAGTAGCGCACCCGCAACGCCGCGCCGGAGTCCGGACGCGACAGCAGCACCGGCTTGGGAATCACCCGTTCGCCGGCGTCGGCGATGCCCATCCGCTGGCCCGCCTCGACCCGGATGGCTTCCAGTCGGCGCAACAGCGCGGCGTCGGCATTCAACCGCGCCGGCGATTCGTCTCCCGACAGGCCCAGATCCGATGCCTGCATCAGCACCATTGGAATCGCGCAATCCACGCAACTCACGTCGACGCCATCGATCCTTTCGCGCGGCGCGCCGGTGGGCAACAGCGCGCCGGTCCGGGTTCCCGCCGCATCCAGGAACGACAGCGTGATCGGCGCGGCCTGCCCGGGAACCCCGGCGATACGGGTGTCGCCGCGATAGGACACCCTGCCCTGCGGGGTCTGCACGGTGGCGCGGATCAGCTTGCCGGTGTTGACGTTGTGGATGCACACCCGGGTCTGCGGGTGCCGGGCGGCGACCAGGCCGGCTTCGATCGCGAACGGCGCCACCGCCGCGAGCATGTTGCCGCAGTTGGGACTGGTGTCCACGACCTGGCGATCACTCACGACCTGCGCGAACAGATAGTCGACATCGGCATCCTGGCGACTGGCGCGATCCACGATGGCCACCTTGCTGGAGAGCGCGTTGCCGCCACCGATGCCGTCGATCTGGAGCGGATGCCCCGCCCCCATCACCGCCAGCAGGAGGCGATCGCGCAGCGCCGGTTCCGCAGGCAGATCCGACGCCAGGAAGAACGGACCCTTCGAGGTGCCGCCGCGCATGAGCACGCAAGGCAGGCTGAGCAGGTCATTCGATTCGGCGACCGGATCCATGCAAAAATCACATTAATTCAAGAACATGATTCGATACTGGCATGGGCACGGCCGATTTGAGAATTGCAAATTTTTCGATTATTGATAGGCCATGAGCATCAATTGCGAAATCCTCGACCTGCGTGCATTCCTGTTGGTGAGCGAAACCCGCAGCTTCCATCGCGCCGCGGAAACCCTGCATCTTTCCCAGCCCGCGCTCAGCCGGCGCATCCAGAAGCTCGAACAGAACGTCGGTGCCCCCTTGCTGGAGCGGACCACCCGCCATGTCGTGCCGACAGCGCTCGGACAGGATCTGCTGCCGCTGGTGAGGCGACTCATCGAAGAGTTCGACGGCTCGCTGTTTTCGTTGCGCGGCAGTGACCAGCATCGCGGCGGGCAAGTCACCATCGCCTGCCTGCCGACCGCGGCGTTCTACTTCCTGCCCAGCGTCATCGCGCGCTTCCAGCAGGATCATCCGCAGGTACGCTTCCGCATCCTGGATCTGCCGGCCACCGAGGGCCTGCAGGCGGTGGAGCGCGGCGAAGTCGAGTTCGGCATCAACTTCATGGGTGCTTCGGATCCGGATCTGGTGTTCGACGCCCTGGTCGAGGATCCTTTCGTGCTGGCGTGCCGGCGCGATCATCCGCTCGCCCGCAAGCGCAAGGTGAGCTGGAGCGACCTGGCGCCGCATCGGCTCATCACCGTGCACCGCACCAGCGGCAACCGCACGCTGCTCGATGGCGCGCTTGCGCGCGAGAACCTGCGGCTGAACTGGTTCTACGAAGTCACCCACCTGTCCACCTCGCTCGGACTGGTCGAAGCCGGTGTCGGCATCTCGGTGCTGCCGAAGATGGCCACGCCGCGCGGCGAACATGCGATCCTGGTGACGCGCCCGCTCGCCAATCCGGTGGTTTCGCGGACGATCGGCGTGGTGCGTCGACGCGGCGCGCAGCTGTCACCGGGCGCCGAGGAGTTCCTGCATACCCTCAAGCGCCTCTGGAAGGGAGGATAAGCGTCCAGTCCATCCTCCCCTCGATCCCCTGGCAAGCCCTTTCCGGCAACACTGCGATCCACCACCGGCCCTTGCCTGATTCCATCTGCAACACCATTTGAGGGACAATCCGGCGTGCCGCCCGCGGTTCCCCACGCCGGCGCCTGCGTCCCGCAAGCATTCGGTCCATGGCCGTTGCCATCGCCAGCATTCGCAAAGGAGCACCCCGCATGAGCGACTCTTTCTCCACCCGCAGCCGTCTCGACGTCAACGGCCAGTCCTACACCTACTTCAGCCTGCCCACGCTGGGCCAGCGCTTCGACATCGCCCGCCTGCCCTACTCGATGAAGATCCTGCTGGAGAACCTGCTCCGCTGCGAGGACGGGGTCAGCGTCACCCCGGAGCACATCGAGGCGGTCGCGAAATGGGATGCCACCCGCGAGCCGGACACCGAAATCGCGTTCATGCCGGCGCGCGTGGTCCTGCAGGACTTCACCGGCGTGCCCTGCGTGGTCGACCTGGCCGCGATGCGTGACGCGGTGGTGAAGCTGGGCGGCAACCCCGACCAGATCAATCCGCTGATCCCCTCCGAACTGGTCATCGACCACTCGGTGCAGGTGGACGTGTTCGGCAAGCCGGACGCGCTGGATCTGAACGGCAAGATCGAGTTCGACCGCAACAAGGAACGCTACAGCTTCCTGCGCTGGGGCCAGAAGGCGTTCGACAACTTCAAGGTGGTGCCGCCCAACACCGGCATCGTCCACCAGGTGAACCTGGAAAACCTCGCCCGGGTGGTGATGACCGCGCAGAAGGACGGCGAGGCCATCGCCTATCCGGACACCGTGTTCGGCACCGACTCGCACACCACGATGATCAACGGCATCGGCGTGCTGGGCTGGGGCGTCGGCGGCATCGAGGCCGAGGCGGCCATGCTCGGCCAGCCCTCCTCGATGCTGATCCCGCAGGTGGTCGGCTTCAAACTGACCGGCAAGCTGCCCGAAGGCGCCACCGCCACCGACCTGGTGCTGACCGTCACCCAGATGCTGCGCAAGCTGGGCGTGGTCGGCAAGTTCGTCGAGTTCTATGGCGATGGCCTGCAGCACCTGCCGCTGGCCGACCGCGCCACCATCGGCAACATGGCGCCCGAGTACGGCGCCACCTGCGGCATCTTCCCGATCGACGCCGAATCGCTGAACTACCTGCGCCTGTCAGGTCGCAGCGAGGCGCAAATCGCGCTGGTCGAAGCCTACGCGAAGGCGCAGGGCCTTTGGCACGACGCCGACAGTCCGCACGCGCAGTACAGCGCCACCCTGCACCTGGACATGGGCGACGTGAAGCCGTCGCTGGCCGGCCCCAAGCGTCCGCAGGATCGCGTGCTGCTGGAAGACGTGAAGCAGAACTTCCGCGACAACCTGCAACCGTTCGCCGAGGCGCGCGACAAGCGCAGCGAGGCGATCTCCGACTTCGTCGCCGAGGGCGGCGGTTCGGCGGTGGGCAACGAGGCGCTGAGCCGCGGCTACGCCGACATCGAGACCGAAGGCCAGAAGGTGCGGCTGAAGGACGGCGCCGTGGTCATCGCCGCGATCACCTCCTGCACCAACACCTCCAACCCGGCGGTGATGATCGGCGCCGGCCTGCTCGCCCGCAACGCCGCGGCCAAGGGCCTTAACCGCAAGCCGTGGGTCAAGACCTCATTGGGACCGGGCTCGCGCGTGGTCACCGACTACCTGGAAAAGGCCGGCGTGCTGGACGACCTGGAGAAGCTGGGCTTCTACGTGGTCGGCTATGGCTGCACCACCTGCATCGGCAACTCCGGTCCGCTGCCGGTGGAAGTCAGCGCCGGCATCGCCACCGGCGACCTGGTGGTGACCTCGGTGCTGTCGGGCAACCGCAACTTCGAAGGCCGCGTGCATCCGGAAGTGAAGATGAACTACCTGGCCTCGCCGCCGCTGGTGGTCGCCTACGCCATCGCCGGCACCACCGATATCGATCTGACCACCGAACCGCTGGGCATCGGCAGCGACGGCCAGCCGGTCTACCTGAAGGACATCTGGCCGAGCAACAGCGAGATCGGCGACTTCATCGCCCGCACCATCGGCCCGGAAATGTTCGCCAAGAACTATGCCGACGTGTTCAAGGGCGATACCCGCTGGAACACCATCGCCTCACCCGACGGCGATCTGTACGCCTGGGATTCGGATTCGACCTACATCAAGAATCCGCCCTACTTCGACGGCATGACCATGGCGACCGGCGGCATCGACGATGTGCATGACGCGCGCGTGCTCGGCTTGTTTGGCGATTCCATCACCACCGACCACATCTCGCCGGCCGGCAACATCAAGAAGGATTCGCCCGCGGGTCGTTTCCTGATCTCGCGCGGCGTGCAGCCGGTGGACTTCAACAGCTACGGCAGCCGCCGTGGCAACGACGACGTGATGGTGCGCGGCACCTTCGCCAACATCCGCATCAAGAACCTGATGTTCGGGGGCGAGGAAGGCGGCAATACCCTGTACCACCCGCCGGCTGGCGGAACGCCGGAGAAGCTGTCGATCTACGATGCGGCGATGAAGTACAAGGCCGACGGCGTGCCGCTGGTGGTGTTGGCAGGGAAGGAATACGGCACTGGCTCCTCGCGCGACTGGGCGGCCAAGGGCACCAACCTGCTCGGGGTCAAGGCGGTGTTCGCCGAAAGCTTCGAGCGCATCCACCGCTCCAACCTGGTCGGGATGGGCGTGCTGCCGCTGCAGTTCATCGAGGGCCAGAACGCGCAGACCCTGGGCCTGGATGGGTCGGAAGTGTTCGACATCGCCGGCCTGCAGGACGGGGCATCCAAAGTCGCCACCGTCACTGCCCGCCGCGCCGATGGCCAGGAAGTACGGTTCCAGGTCAAGGTGCTGCTGCTGACGCCGAAGGAAGTCGAGTACTTCCGTCACGGCGGCCTGCTGCACTACGTGCTCCGCCAGTTGGCGGCGCGCAAGGCGGCTTGAACGAAACGGCGCCCGATGCTCCCGCGAGCTTCGGGCGCCCACGTCCTTCCTGCAGGAGCGACGTGAGTCGCGACGGCTACATACAGGTGGACGTATTACGGTCGCGACTTACGTCGCTCCTACCGCCGGTGATTTTTCATGTGGGAGCGACGTCAGTCGCGAAGCGCTTGTGTTCCCGGCTATCGCGACTGACGTCGCTCCCACAAGATTGGGTCGTCGCTGACGGGTCGTGCTCCAGGATTCCGTGGCTTCCGCCTAGCGGTTGCCTGCTTCGATCAAGCTTGTTGGGATCCGGCGACGCGCTCTTCCCCGTAGGAGCGACGTGAGTCGCGACCGCGGCATGTAGGCGAGCTATTCCGGTCGCGACTTACGTCGCTCCTACCGCCGGTGATTTTTCATGTGGGAGCGACGTCAGTCGCGAAGCGCTTGTGTTCCCGGCTATCGCGACTGACGTCGCTCCCACAAGATTGGGTCGTCGCTGACGGGTCGTGCTCCAGGATTCCGTGGCTTCCGCCTAGCGGTTGCCTGCTTCGATCAAGCTTGTTGGGATCCGGCGACGCGGTCTTCCCCGTAGGAGCGACGTGAGTCGCGACCGCGGCAGGTAGGCGAGCTATTCCGGTCGCGGCTGACGTCGCTCCTACCGCCGGTGATTTTTCATGTGGGAGCGACGTCAGTCGCGAAGCGCTTGTGTTCCCGGCTATCGCGACTGACGTCGCTCCCACAAGATTGGGTCGTCGCTGACGGGGCGTGCTCCGGGATTCCGCGGTTTCCGCCTGGCGGTTGCCTGCTTCGGTAAAGCTTGTTGGGATCCGGCGACGCGGTCTTCCCCGTAGGAGCGACGTGAGTCGCGACCGCGGCAGGTAGGCGAGCTATTCCGGTCGCGGCTGACGTCGCTCCTACCGCCGGTGATTTTTCATGTGGGAGCGACGTCAGTCGCGAAGCGCTTGTGTTCCCGGCTATCGCGACTGACGTCGCTCCCACAAGATTGGGTCGTCGCTGACGGGTCGTGCTCCAGGATTCCGTGGCTTCCGCCTAGCGGTTGCCTGCTTCGATCAAGCTTGTTGGGAGCCGGCGACGCGGTCTTCCCCGTAGGAGCGACGTGAGTCGCGACCGCGGCAGGTAGGCGAGCTATTCCGGTCGCGGCTGACGTCGCTCCTACCGCCGGTGATTTTTCATGTGGGAGCGACGTCAGTCGCGAAGCGCTTGTGTTCCCGGCTATCGCGACTGACGTCGCTCCCACAAGATTGGGTCGCCGCTGACGGGGCGTGCTCCGGGATTCCGCGGTTTCCGCCTGGCGGTTGCCTGCTTCGGTAAAGCTTGTTGGGATCCGGCGACGCGGTCTTCCCCGTAGGAGCGACGTGAGTCGCGACCGCGGCAGGTAGGCGAGCTATTCCGGTCGCGGCTGACGTCGCTCCTACCGCCGGTGATTTTTCATGTGGGAGCGACGTCAGTCGCGAAGCGCTTGTGTTCCCGGCTATCGCGACTGACGTCGCTCCCACAAGATTGGGTCGTCGCTGACGGGTCGTGCTCCGGGATTCCGCGGTTTCCGCCTGGCGGTTGCCGGTTTCGGGCGGGCTCGACGTGGCATCCGGAGACAGGACCGGATTCGCCGGTCCGTGGGGACGTGCCATGCGCGCATCGCTGTCATCCTGCTGGCTGTTGCTGCTTTCGGTTGCCTGGATCCCGGCTGCCCATGCCGTCGAGATCACCGGCATGAAGGATTTCCCGAACCTGCAGGGCCGTTACGCGCCCGGCGGCGACTGCCAACGGCAGCCGAGAATCGCCATCGACGCGGGCGGTATGGCCTTCGAGGTCGAAGGACGCAATGAACGGGTGGCGCGCCTGGAATACGCGGCCAGCTACGGCGGCAATTTCTATGAAGGCAGCAGCCAGTGGTTCTTTCCGTTCGGGCGCGAAGGCGCCTATCCGGTGCTGATGACCTTCAACGCGGATGAGAAGCCGGGGGTGCTGACCGTGACGCCGCACGACGAGGGATACACCGGTGGCTCCCCGCTGTCACCGCGCAACCGGGCGCTGGTCGCCGGCTCCCCCTACCTGCGTTGCCGTTGATCCGGTTGCATCACGGGCCTGCCCGCCATTCGGCGTAATGGATCCGCCAATCGCCGCCCTCCCGGCGCCAGCCGGTGGTGACGTGATAGGACTGCGCGCTGTCCGGCAGCCAACGGCCGCGGCCGGAACCGGTCAGCAGCGCATCAAAACGAATGGTCGCGGTTTCGCCCTGCAGGCTGACTTCCAGCGGCCCCGTGGTCACTCCGACACTGTCGCGGGCCAGCAACTGCGCGCGCAGCAGGTTGTGCAACGCAGCACGATCCATGCCTCCGGGACCGGAGAAGTCGTCGGCGACGCCGTCCATCGCGTCGGCCGGCCGGCGCTGCTCGACCGCCTGCTGCAAGGCGGCGAATTGATCGCGCAATTGCTGCTCCGGCGAGCTCCGGCCGCACCCGGCCAGCGCCAGCATCACCGCCAGCAACGCGCCGGCCCATCCAGGCAACGCAGCATGCCATCGCGGCATCGGGATTACGCGCTTTGCACCCTTCGCCTTTTCCATCCGGAACGGTATGCTCCCTGTCGTGGACCCCACGCGGCGCGCAGGCGCCGACACTGCAAACATACCCGAAGCATGGCCCTGGGGAGGGAGTAGAAGATGAGTCAAGACCGTCCGTGGTTCAAGAGCTATCCGGAAGGCGTTCCGCACGAGATTGATCTGGATGAGTACCGCTCCATCGTCTCGGTGCTGGATACGGCCATCGACCGTTACCGCAATCGTCCGGCGTTCTCGAACTTCGGCAAGAGTCTGACCTATGGCGAGATCGACACCCTCAGCAAGCAGTTCGCCGCGTACCTGCTGGGCGAGCTGAAACTGAAGAAGGGCGATCGCGTCGCGATCATGATGCCCAACTGCCTGCAGTACCCGGTCGCCATCTTCGGCGTGCTGCGTGCCGGATTGACGGTGGTCAACGTCAACCCGATGTATACCCCGCGCGAACTGCGCCACCAGTTGTCGGATTCCGGCGCCAGCGTGCTGCTGGTCGTGGACAATTTCGGCAAGACCGTGCAGGAAGCCATTCCCGGCCTGACCTCGCTCAAGCAGGTCGTCACCACCGGCCTGGGCGATCTGCTGGGCTTCCCGAAGGGGCCGCTGATCAACTTCGTGCTGAAGTACGTCAAGAAGATGGTGCCCGACTACGACATCGCCGGCACCGTCCGCTTCAAGGACACGCTCACCCTGGGCCGGCTGCACACCCTGCCCGAGATCGAGATCGCGCCGGAGGACATCGCTTTCCTGCAGTACACCGGCGGCACCACCGGCGTGGCCAAGGGCGCGATGCTGACCCACCGCAACATGGTCGCCAACATGCAGCAGGCATCGGCCTGGATCGGCCGCGACGTCAAGGCCGACGGCGAGTTGATCGTCACTGCGCTGCCGCTGTACCACATCTTCGCGCTCACCGCGAACTGTCTGGTGTTCATGAAATTCGGCGCGTCCAACCACCTGATCACCAATCCGCGCGACATGCCGAACTTCGTCAAGGAGATCAGCAAGATCCAGTTCACCGCGATCACCGGCGTCAACACGCTGTTCAACGGCCTGCTGAACACGCCCGGCTTCGACCAGGTCGATTTCTCGCGCCTGCACCTGACCCTGGGCGGCGGCATGGCGGTGCAGCGCGCCGTGGCCGATCGCTGGAAGAAGGTCACCGGGATTACCCTGGTGGAAGCCTACGGCCTGACCGAGACCGCGCCGGCGGCCTGCATCAACCCGATGGATCTGAAGGATTACAACGGCGCCATCGGCCTGCCCATCCCCTCCACCGATGCCTGCCTCAAGGACGACGACGGCAACCTGGTCGCGCTCGGCGAAGTCGGTGAACTGTGCATCAAGGGACCGCAGGTGATGCGCGGCTACTGGCAACGTCCGGAGGAAACCGCCAAGGTCGTCGACGCCGACGGCTGGCTGCATACCGGCGACATGGCCAAGATGGATGCCGATGGCTTCTTCTATATCGTCGACCGCAAGAAGGACATGATCCTGGTCTCCGGCTTCAATGTGTACCCGAACGAAGTGGAGGACGTCATCGCCGGCCTGGAAGGCGTGCTGGAAGTGGCCGCCATCGGCGTCCCGGACGAACGCTCGGGCGAGGCGGTCAAGGTGTTCGTGGTCAAGAAGGACCCGGCCCTGACCGAGGAGAAGATCAAGGCGTATTGCCGGGACAACCTGACCGGCTACAAGCAGCCCCGTTACATCGAGTTCCGGACCGAACTCCCGAAGACCAATGTCGGGAAAATCCTCCGCAAGGAGCTCCGGGACCCGCCCCAGACCGGGGCCACCCGCTGAAATCGAAAGGCCGGCGCAAGCCGGCCTTTCTTTTTGCCGGTCAAAACTTTAGGGTTAAATTTGAGATTCTCATCACATTTATGAACGACGGGAAGGGATAAATGCTGTCCTCGACCGGTCAGTCAGTGTGCGTCGTCTTTTCACTATCCGTTCAGGTGTAGCATCGCGCCGTGCCCAGCACGTCCCCAATACCAATCCCCACACCATCGGCCACAAGCCACCAGGAGTCGTCATGAACAACGTCGAAAAACTGCAGCGCACCCGCAATTTCTCCACCATCCGGGTGGAATCCGCGCCCGATGGCAACAGCCATTGGATGTACATGCACAACGACGCTGGCAAGGGTTCCCGGCCGTGCTTCCGCAGCGAACTGCTGGACGAAATGTGGAGCTTCACCTCTTCGATCACCCTGCGCGAGAGCGAGCGCCAGTCCGGTCGCCTGCGCCACTTCGTGCTGGCCTCTTCGGCGCCCGCCTTCAACCTGGGTGGCGATCTGGAACTGTTCGCCAAGCTGATCCGCGCCAATGATCGCGAGCATCTGCTGGCCTATGCCCGCCGCTGCATCGATGGCGTGTACACGCTGCACACCGGGCTGGGCGGCGACGTGCGCACGATCGCGCTGCTGCAGGGCGACGCACTGGGCGGCGGCCTGGAAATGGCGCTGGCCTGCCACACCATCGTCGCCGAGGAAGGCGTCGAAATGGGCCTGCCGGAAGTCCTGTTCGGCCTGTTCCCGGGCATGGGCGCCTACTCGTTCCTGTGCAAGCGGGTGTCGCCGCAGATGGCCGAACGCATCATCCTGGAAGGCAACATGTACTCCAGCGACGAGTTCTACAAGATGGGCGTGGTCGACATCCTGGTGCCGAAGGGACAGGGCGAAGCCGCCGTGCAGGACCTGATCCGCCAGCAGCAGCGCGCTCCCTACTCGCACCTGGCGATGAACACGGTCCGTGGCCTGGCCCAGCGCGTCAGCTACGACGAACTGATGAACATCACCGAAGTGTGGGTCGACACCGCGCTGGCGCTTGGCGACAAGTCCCTGCGGATGATGGAGCGGATCGTGCGTGCGCAGGAAAAGCGTGCCATGCAGGCCGCCTGATCGACGAGCGAATCGCAGCCAACTACAGGGGGCGGGGACTGCGCGATGCTTCCCCGGATGGCGGGACGGCCGTGGCCGCCCGCCTGAGCCATCCCCTTTCCGCCATCACGCAACCGCCGGTCAGTTGCGCTCGTGGCTGCCATGGTCGGGCGAATGGCGTGACCGTTCGCGTGCTTCCAGCGCCGCCCTGCCCTGGGCCAGATAGGAATTCACCGCCGCCAGCCGTTGCCGCCACTCGCGCGCGATCTGCCAGTCGGCCAGGCGCATCAGTTCACTCGCCGCCGCCGCCAGCTTGATCAGGCCCAGGTTGCTGGCCACGCCTTTCAGCGCGTGCGCGTGATCGCGCAGGTGTTCGCCCTGGCCATGTTCCATCGCGTGCGCCATCGCGCCGATGCAGCCGTCGGCATCGTTGAGGCACTGCGCGATGAATTCGCGCTCGAAGGCTTCGCCCATGCCCAGCGCGCCGAGCTCGTCCAGCACGGTCATGTCGAGGATCTCGTCGCCCGCCCGCATCGCGGTGGTCGGCACCGGCGCCTGGGCTTGCGCCTGCGACGTGATCGAACCGTTGGTGGCGATTTCCGCCAGCGTATCCAGCAGGCGGGTCGCCACGACCGGCTTGGCCAGGAACGCGCGGGCACCCGCGCGTTCGCAGTTGCGGATGGCGTCCGGGGTAACGTCGGCGCTCAGGATCACCACCGGCGTGCGCTGGCCGGAGCCGGCTTCCATCACCCGCAGTTGCTTCAACAGATCCAGGCCGCTGACATCGGGCATGTGCAGATCGCAGATGACCGCATCGTAGTCGAATGAATCCAGGGCGTTGAGCACGTCCTCGCCGCCATTGACGCAGGTCACCCGGTGGCCGGCCTTCTGCAGCAGGCGCTGCACGACCATCCGGTTCGCCTCATGATCGTCGGCGACCAGGATCTGCATGCTGCGCACCCGCGCGCGATGGCGCAGGAACGGATCGGAGAACGCGATGATGTTTTCGGCGCCGGGCTTGCCGCTGGCGTCGTCGAGCCAGTTTGCCGGCACCTGGATGGCCGGAGTGACCTCGCGCGGCTGCACGGCTTCGAACGGCAATTCCACCCAGAACGAGCTGCCGCGCTGTTCGCTGCTCTCGAAACCGATGGTGCCGCCCATCGCCTCGGTCAGGCCCTTGGCGATGGTCGTGCCCAGGCCGGTGCCGCCATAGCGGCGTGCCAGGCTGACGTCGGCCTGCTCGAAGGCCTCGAACAGGCGTTCGCGGACCGAAGCGGGAATGCCGATGCCGGTATCGGTGACGGTGAAGCGCAACCGGTTCGGACTGCCGGCCAGCGCGACCTGCAGGCGGACTTCGCCCTTGTCGGTGAACTTGACCGCGTTGCCGGCCAGGTTCAGCAGGACCTGGCGCAGGTGTCCGGAATCGCCGCGCAGCACCGCGGGCACGTCGTCGTCGAAATGCACTTCGTAGTTGAGCTGCTTGCCGCGCGCCTGCGGCAGCAGGATCAGGCCGATGCTCTCGACCAGCTCGCGTGGCGAGAAATCGACCACGTTGAGCTTGAGCTTGCCGGCCTCGATGGCCGAGATGTCGAGCACGTCCTCCACCAGCGCCAGCAGGCTGCGGGTGGAGGCCTGGATGGTGGACAGGCATTCGCGCTGCTCGCTGTCCAGGCGGGTGGTCGCCAGCAGTTCGGACATGCCGGCCAGGCCATTGAGCGGCGTGCGGAATTCGTGGCTCATGTTGGCCAGGAAGCGGCTCTTGGCCTCGTTGGCCCGGCGCGCCTCCTCGGTGGCGCGGGTCAGGTCGCGCAGCAGGCCGGACAGGTACATCGGGACCGCGATCAAGCCGACCCACAGGCCCAGGCCGAGATTGAGGTTCTGCTGCCAGTACGGGCTGACCGTCAGCACGATGCCGAAGCTGATGCAGGCCGAGGCGACCGCGCCGAGCAGATAGCGGTTGCCGTAGCGCAGGCCGTTGCCGACCGTCACCCACATCAGGATCACGTACAGCCAGGCCAGCGGCTCGCCCTTGAGCACCATCGCCACGGTCATCAGGCCGTAGTCGGTGAGCATGCCGATGACCCGGCGGACGTGCGACTTGCCGGGCTCCAGCAGGATCGCGATGAACAGCATGAGGCCGACCGCGGCACCGACCCCGCTCATGGTCGCGGACCAGCGGTACACGTCCGGCGGCAGCGTGCCGTACAGGGCGGCAATGCCCATGTAGGCGATCACGCCGGTGAAGATGATCACGCGGATCGCCGTCTGGCCGTGCTCACTGTCCGGCCGGTTGGCCAGACGATGCTTGATCCATGAGACCAGATTGCGTTCCATGACTCATTCCATCCCTGGACGGCTCTGCACCGTCGAGTAGCGCTCGCAGATGTCGTCCAGACGTTCCCGCCCGCGGATGAGCGCATCCACGCAGGAGGGGTCGAACAGGCGGCCACGCTGGGCGTACAGGTACGCCAGCGCCGCGTCCTTCTCCCAGGCCTTCTTGTAGGGCCGGGGCGAAATCAGCGCGTCGAACACGTCCGCAACCGCCACTATCCTGGCTTCCAACGGAATCTCGTCGCCGACCAGGCCATCGGGATAGCCGCTGCCGTCGTAGCGCTCGTGGTGGCGCAGCGCGATGATCGCGCCGGTCTGGATGAAACGGTTCTGGCTGCCCGACAGCAACTGGTGGCCGATCTTCGGGTGCCGGCGCATCACGTCGGTCTCGTCATCGGTCAACGGACCGGGCTTCATCAGCACCGAATCGGGAATGGCGATCTTGCCCATGTCGTGCAGCGGGGCGGCCAGCTCGATGGCGCGGACCTCGTCCTCCGGCAGGCCCAGTTCGTCGGCGATCAGCGCGGCCACGTGGGCCATGCGCTCCAGGTAGGCGCTGGTGCCGCTGTCGCGGTACTCGATGGCGCGGGCCAGCCGCGACAGAGTCTCGCGCTCGCGCTCCTCGACCTCGTGCATGCTCGACAGCAGCCGCTGTTCCAGCGACAGGGCCCGCTGCTTGACGTTCTCGGACTGCTGGCGCAGTTGCAGCAGGTTGCGGCAGCGGGCACGCAGTTCGCGCGGACGGACCGGCTTGACCAGGAAATCGATGACCCCGGCTTCCAGCGCCGCCTGCCGGATCGGCTCGTCGCCGACCACGGTGATCAGGATGATGGGAATGTCGCGGTGCAGCGGCAGCCGGCGGAAGCGGCGGGCGAATTCCAGCCCGTCCATGCCCGGCATGCGGTAGTCCAGCAGCAGCAGATCGGTGCGGTTCTTCTCGCACCATTCCAGCGCGACCTGGGGATCCCCGAAGTCGTGCACGCTCAGTTCCGAGGCAATGTCCTCGATTACATGGCGCAGCATCGTGCGCGCCGAAGTCTGGTCATCGACGATGACGATATTCAAAGCGCTTCCCGCCCCTTGTGGCCACATGAAGTGACTGTCGGGCAAGGATACTCCGGCGATGGCTGCGCTGGCATCTAGCATGGGAACCGTTTCCTGCGTGTGTCGCTGACCACTGCTGCGGGGGATTCGCGGTCGTTGGCAGGTCAGGAACCCGACGCCGAACCACGGAGCGTGGGATTTTTGACGCAGAAAGCGTGCCAGTGCGGTTCAGGTCGCCGCCAGGAGGACGAAATCGGGATAGCAGTCACACAAAATGCCCGCAGGGCGGGCATTTTGGCGAAAATGGACGGACGGTTCCGGCCGCGGAAGGGGCGCCACGCACAAGGTCCGGACGCGGTGGATGACGGGTTCCGGGCCTGCAAATCGACCCACCGCGTCACCTGGCCTGTCGCGGCACGACCGTTCGCGTCAGCCGTGGTGTTCCGGACGCATGTACGGGAACAGCAGCACGTCGCGGATCGAATCCGAACCGGTCAGCAGCATCACCAGCCGGTCGATGCCGATGCCCAGCCCGCCGGTCGGCGGCAGGCCCACTTCCAGGGCGCGGATGTAGTCGGCATCGTAATGCATCGCCTCGTCGTCGCCGCCCTCCTTGGCCGCTACCTGGGCCTGGAAGCGCGCGGCCTGGTCTTCCGGATCGTTGAGCTCGGAGAAACCGTTGGCCAGCTCCTTGCCGTTGATGAACAGCTCGAAACGATCGGTGTAGCCCGGGTCGTTGTCGTTGGCGCGCGCCAGCGGCGACACCTCGACCGGATGATCGGTGATGAAGGTCGGCTGGATCAGGGTGTGCTCGACGGTCTTCTCGAAGATCTCCAGCAGCAGCTTGCCCCAGCCGTAGGACGGCTTGATGGCGATCTTCAGGCGCTGGCAATGACCCGCCAGGGCCTCGCGGTCGGTGCAGTCGGCCAGGCTGATCTCGGGATTATGGTGGCGCACCGCCTCGTCCATCCGCCAGCGGCGGAACGCCGGCTCCAGGTCGATGGCCTGGCCTTCCCAGTTCACCGCGCCGGTGCCCAGCACTTCGTGGGCGACGTCGCGGATGACCGACTCGGTCAGGTCCATGATCTCGTTGTACGTGGCGTAAGCCTCGTACAGCTCGAGCATGGTGAATTCGGGATTGTGGCGGGTGCTGACGCCTTCGTTGCGGAAGTTGCGGTTGATCTCGTAGACGCGCTCCAGGCCGCCGACCACCAGCCGCTTGAGGTACAGCTCCGGCGCCACCCGCAGGTAGAGATCCATGTCCAGCGCGTTGTGGTGGGTCACGAACGGCTTGGCCGCGGCGCCGCCGGGGATGTAGTGCATCATCGGCGTTTCCACTTCCAGGAAGCGGCGCGCGTCCAGCCATTCGCGGATCGCGCGGATGATGCGCGAGCGCTTGATGAAGACATCGCGCGCCTCCGGAGTGACGATCAGATCCACGTAGCGCTGGCGATAGCGCTGCTCGACGTCGGAAAGCCCGTGCCACTTGTCCGGCAGCGGGCGCAGCGCCTTGGTCAGCAGGCGCAGCCGGTCGGCCTTGACCGACAGTTCGCCGGTCTTGGTGCGGGTCAGCGCGCCCTCGGCGGCGACGATGTCACCGATGTCCCAGCCCTTGAAGGCGTCATAAGTGTCGCCCAGCGCGTTGGCCTGCAGGAACAGCTGCAGGCGGCCGGATTCGTCCTGGATCTGCACGAAGCTGGCCTTGCCCATCACCCGCTTGGCCATCAGCCGGCCGGCGACGCTGACCCGGCGGTTGGCCGCTTCCAGGCTCTCGGCGGTCCACAGCTCGCCATCGGCGTACTGGGCCTGCAGGTCACCGGCGTAGTCGGCGCGGCGGAAGTCATTCGGATAGGCGATGCCCTGCCCGCGCAGCGCCGTCAGTTTCGCGCGGCGCTCGGCGATGAGGCTGTTCTCGTCGGCGTGGGGCGTCGGCACGGGGGTCTGTTCGGTCATGGCGGGAATATGGATGGGGAAACGTGGGTGGGTGCGGCCGGGACCGCGGGCTCGGGCGGAGCGCGCGGCCCCGCCCGGTGATTATGCGTCGATGCGTTTGGCGCCGGCTTCCAGGCCGGTCTTCAGGCTGGCTTCGAGGAACTCGTCCAGGTCGCCGTCCAGCACCTTCTGGGTATCGGTGCGCTCGATGCCGGTGCGCAGATCCTTGATCCGGCTCTGGTCGAGCACGTAGTTGCGGATCTGGCTGCCCCAGCCGATGTCGGCCTTGGTCGCTTCCAGCGCGTTCTTCTCGGCGTTGCGCTTCTGGATCTCGATCTCGTACAGCTTGGCCTTCAGCATCTTCATCGCGCGATCGCGGTTGGCATGCTGGCTGCGTTCGGTCTGGCAGGCCACCACTACGCCGCTGGGCATGTGGGTGATGCGCACGGCCGATTCGGTCTTGTTGACGTGCTGGCCGCCGGCGCCGGAGGAGCGGTAGACGTCGGTCTTCAGGTCCGCCGGGTTGATCTCGATGTCGATGTTGTCGTCGACTTCCGGCGCCACGAACACCGAGGTGAAGCTGGTGTGGCGGCGGTTGTCCGAGTCGAACGGCGACTTGCGCACCAGCCGGTGAACGCCGATTTCGGTCTTCAGCCAGCCGTAGGCATAGTCGCCCTCGACCCGGAAGGTCGCCGACTTGATACCGGCCACTTCACCGTCGCTGGCTTCCATCAGCTCGACCTTCCAGCCGCGCGACTCGGCCCAGCGCAGGTACATGCGCAGCAGGATTTCGGCCCAGTCCTGGGCCTCGGTGCCACCGGCGCCGGCCTGGATGTCGACGAAGGCGTTGGCGCTGTCCATCTCGCCGGAGAACATGCGCTGGAATTCCAGCTTGTCCACCCGGCCGGCGAAGCGCTCCACGTCCTCGACCACCGCCTGCGCGGTTTCCTCGTCGTTCTCGCTCTCGGCCAGTTCCAGCAGTTCGCTCGAGCCGATCAGCCCCTCGTCGATCTCGCGGATGCCGTTGACGGTCTTGTCCAGCAGCGAGCGCTCGCGGCCCAGTTGCTGGGCGTATTCGGGGTTGTTCCAGATATCGGGGCTTTCCAGCTCCCGGTTCACTTCTTCCAGGCGTTCGCGCTTGGAATCGTAGTCAAAGATACCCCCGTAGCGAAACCAGCCGGCCCTGCAGGTCGGCGATGCGCTGGCGGATGGGGTTCAGTTCGATCATGGCGGGAGGTGGGGGCACACAGAGGAACCGGGGATTGTAACAAGCCGCCGCCGACCCCGCCCGCCCGAAGCGTGGAGCGGCGGCTTCTGGGAGCATTCCTATGGGGCCGGGCCGGCTTCCAGCCCAGAATGTCCGCTTTTCCACGACCCGACGCCATGAAATCGAAGTTCCTCCTCGTTCTCGCGCCGATGTTGCTGGTTCTGCTGGCCACCGGTTGCGCCGGAAACGTGCGCTGGAAACACCCCTCTCCCGACGACGCCCTGCTCCGCCGGATGCTGGCGGATGTCGAGGGCTTCCATGTCACCGGCCGCTGGGGCCGCGAGGACAATGCCCTGCTGTCGCCGGAGCGGGCCCGCGCCATCCTGGCGCGGCAGCAGGTTCCCGACGAGGACACCCCGCCGTTCCAGTTCACCGAAGTCAGCGGCCGTGTCATCACCATCCGCGGCTATGGTCAATTCATTCCCGCGGATGACCTGTCCCGACCCCGGCGCCGCCACCTGTACCACTATCGCGGAGAACTGACCCACGCCGCCTATGCGCTTCGGCACATGGCCCCGGCGGTATGCGATCTGAGGCTGTATACGAAGCCGCAGGCTCTGGAATTCACCTGGATTGACGGCAGCGCCGGTCACGGCGTTACCCAGGCGATGGAGTTCGACGGCGAGCTCAGCGCGGATTGCCATTACGTGGAGACGGAAGGAAACGGCTCGCCGATACGCTACGACATCCTCCAGGGCTATCAGCCCTACGCGCGCAAGCGCGGCCGCGTCCTTTCGATCAAGATGTTCTGAACGGCACTCGCGCCGGTGGCCTCGCCGCATGAGCAAAGCCCCTCGCAACCGGAGATCGGAGTGCGGGCGGATGGCGCCGATGCGCCATCCGCCCGCCGGCCATCAATACAGCCCCATCACCGATACGCCCGCGAAGGCGGTTTCGCCCACGACGCGCAGGTAGTAGGTTCCCGGCGCCGGGTTGGTGATCAATACCGCTTCGCTGTTTCCGGGTTTGACCGACTTGCGGTCGTACAGGGTCGCCGTGGGTACGCGCTCGCGCGCGACGTAAATCGACACGTCACCGCTGCCACCATAGCTGCGCAGGTTGAGGCTGGTCCGCCCCGCCGGCACCACGATGCGATACAGCAGCGAATCGCCCGCCGCGCCGGTCTGCGCGGTCAGGGCAACGCGGTTGCTGAGCAGTTCGCCCTCGTCTTCGGGAACCTCCTGGGTCGCCGCCTGTACCGCGGCGGCGGCGTCGACGATGCCCGGCCCCTGCGGCTTGCTGACCGGCGGCGCCACGGTGAAGGGCTTCACGGTGCCCTTCAGCAATTGCTTGACCTGCTCGGGCGTGAGCGGCGGACGGCCGGCGGCGTTGGCCGCGGCCTGCATCAGCGCGACCACGCCGGCCACGTGCGGACTGGCCATCGAGGTACCGATCATGCCCATCAGGCGATCGCCCTCCGGACTCGGCACCGGCGCCTCCGTGCCGGCGTTGCCGAGCGACCAGATCCAGCGATCCTCCGGATCCGACCCGCTGGTGGCGTTGCCGCCCGGCGCGGTGATCGTGACGGAAGCGCCGTAGTTGGAGAACCATGAACGCGCGCCGTCGATGCCATTGGCGCCGACGGTGATCACGCCCTTGCAGCTGGCCGGCGAATAGAACCCGGCATCGGCATTGTCGTTGCCGGCGGCCACCACCACGGTGACGCCGCGCGATACCGCGCCATCGATCGCCTCCTGGGTCGCCGGGTCCTGGCTGCAGGATCCGCTGCCGCCCAGGCTGAGGTTGACCACCTCCGCCGGATCGGCATTGTCGGGCACGCCGTCGACGTGCCCGCCGGAAGCCCACACGATGGCGTCGCTGATGTCCGAGGTGTAGCCGCCGCCATGGCCCAGCACGCGCACCGGCTGGACCTTGGCGCCGAACGCCACGCCCGCCAGCCCCGCGCCATTGTTGGTGGTGGCCGCGACCGTGCCGGCCACGTGGGTGCCATGGAAGGAACTGGGGTCGCCGCCGTACCAGTCGCCGGGATCGTGCGCGTCGGGATCGCGGCCGTCGCCATCGCCGCCGACTTCCGGGTCATGCACGAAGTCGTAGCCCGGCACGATGTTGGCGTTGAGGTCGGCGTGATCCAGGTAGCCGGTATCGAGCACCGCCACCACCACGCCGTCGCCGTGGCTGAGGTCCCAGGCCGCGGGCATGCCGATGCCGGCGGTGGGATGGGTGTAGTGCCATTGCAGATCGAAGCGCGGGTCATCGGGGATGAAATCCAGCCGATGCTTGATGTAGTCCGGCTGGGCATACTTCACCGCCGGATCGGCGCGCAGTTCCGCCAGCAGGGCGTCGGATTCAGTACGGGAGAGCTTGCGCGACAACCGGACCACGTCGGCGCCGCTCGCCATCCGGCGAAGATGCTGTACATCCAACGCGGTGACGCCTCGCGCCGAAGTGCTCGGGCCGGCCACGCCCGCGCGCCGTGCCGCCGCCTGCACCGCATCGCGCATGGCGGCGCCGCTGAGAACGGCGCGCGCACCGTCACGCTGGCGCACGATGAAGCGATCGAATCCGGACTGCGCGGGTGCGCCGGGCAGCATGCGCTTGCCTTGCGACGCGATCGACGAGCCGGCGGCGGCAGAAGCCCGCAGGGTGCCGCCGCTGGCCGAAGCGGTCGTGGCCAGCGTGCTGAGGCCCGCCGGCGGCCAGGGCGTGCCACCGGTCAGGTAGCCCGATGCGAATGCCGACAGGGCCGCCACGACCGCGGTGGCCAGGGTGCCGGTGCAGATGATGCGGGTGCTCTTTTTCATTGCTCTCTCCGGAAGGATTCAGGGATACGTCCGCGGCGGACGGCTCACGCCTGGCGCCGCCGCATGTGACGGTGAAAAGCGAAGTGGATGCCGAAGGTCGACGACCGCGCCATCGACCCGCGCGGTCGCCCGCGCGGGTCGCGGCATGGCCTACAGGTCGATACCGAAACCGATGCCGGCCGACGATTCATCGCTGCTGAAGGCGCCACCGATGCTCAGCGAGGCGCGCTCGCCCAGCGGACGCGAGTAGCCCACCGACAGCGCGCTTTCGCCGTCCTGCCAGCCGGCACCGACCGCGACACGTCCGCGCGGGCTGCGGCTGTTGGCCGCGTTGATGGCCATGTTCAACATCGCCGCGCTCATCGCGCCCTGGCGGTTGATGCGCTCGTCCTGCCGGTTCAGGCGGTGATCGAGTTCGCCGCGCAGGCCGCTGAACTCATCGCTGAGCGCCTTCACCCGGCTGTCGGTGTATGCATTGGCCGAGGTCAGGGTCTTGGTCGCGGTCGCGTCGGTATAGGCATTGGCGCTGGCGACCGTCTCGGCATCCGGCGCCGCGCTCACCGGCGGCGCGGCGGCGGCCGGCGGGGATCCGGCGACAGCATCGGCCCCCACCGGTCCTGGCGGTGACACGGGCGCCGCCGACGCGGTGGACGTGCCACTGTCGCCAGCGACGCTGGCCGCGTCGTCGTTGCCGGGAGATGTCGCCGCGACGGTGCCGCCCTGGGGCTTGCCAGGTTCCTTGCCCGGCGAGTTGCCATTGCCCTGGGCGTTGCCGCTGTTGCCCGGCTTCTGCTCCAGTTGATCCACGCGGGTGTTGAGCCCGTCGATCGCGCCATCCAGCGCGCCCAGCGCATCGCCGACGTTGTAGTAACTCCCGCCCTGGATGCCGTAGACCGGACCGACCAGTCCGTTCGGGCCCATCGACGCGCCGCCACCCAGCGCCTGCGCCATGCCATCGCCCACCTGGAAAAGCTGGCTCCCGTTGACCGCCTCGCGGCTGCCGGCGGCCAGGCGTCCGTCGGCGACATTGCCGATGACGGTGCCGTCCGTGCCCGCCAGGGTCAGCGAGTCCTTGTCCTCGTCGTCGTACTTCACCGTCGAGGCCAATTCCTCGTCGACCTCGCCCACCGCGGCGTTCAACTGCCCGAGATTGACCGCATCGGTGTCGGCGCTGCCCGCCCTGACGTGCGTGATCTGGCGCTCGCCGCCGGCCACGCCCACCGAAACGCTGCCGGCACGATCGGCGATCGAGCCCGCGCCCAATGCCACCGCATTCGCGGCGGTGACCCGGGCGCGCGCACCAATTGCGGTGCCGTCCTGGGCGCTGTCGGCCACCCGCGCGTCGTAGCCCAGCGCGGTGGCGGCCTGCGCGCGTGCTTGCGCATTGGAGCCCACCGCGGTCGCGGTCGCGACGATCGCCTGGGTATTGGCACCCAGCGCGGTCGCGTTGGTCGCGGTGGCGCGCGCGTTGTTGCCAAGAGCCGACGCGCTGATCTTTGCCGCCTGGCTGCCTGCGCCCACCGCGGTGGTGCCGTTCGCCGTCGCCGCCGCGCCCTCGCCGGCGGCCAGCGCGCCCTGGCCATTGACCCGGGCATCGTCGCTGCCATCCTGCTTGCCGCTGGACTTGAAGTAGTGGCTGGCCTGGCTGCCGGCGTCCGCCACCGCGTCGAGCTGCGCCTTGTTCACCGCATCGGTGGCTTCGGTGCCCGCCGCCACGTTGGTGATCTGGCGATCAATGGCCGCATGCACGGTGCCACCGGCGTCGGTCCAGTCGTGCGCCGCGCCGACCGACACGCTGTTGGCGCGATCGGCCAGCGACCCTTCGCCCAGTGCGACCGCGTTGGCTGCGTCCGGCGTGGTCCATGCGTTGGCGCCGAGCACCGTGGCGCGATCGGCCTGGGCGAAGCTGTTGAAGCCCAGCGAGGTCGCCGAACCGCCGATGGCCCAGCTTTCCGCGCCAACGGCCGTGGTGTAGTCGCCCACCAGTTCGCTGTCCCAGTACGAGCCGGCATAGGCGCCCGCGCCCAGCGCGGTGCTGTAGCGGCCAGTGGCGGCCGCGGAACTGAAGGAGCCGTCGGAAAACCCACCCAACGCGGTGCTGAACTGCCCGCTCGCCGCGGCGTTCTCGCCAACCGCGGTGCCGTTGGTGCCGATGTAGATGGTCTCGCCGGTTTCTTCGTCGACCGCCCAGTAACCGGAGGTCGCGCCCGCACCGATCGCCACGCCGCCGCCTCCGGCGGTGGCGCCGGCACCGACCGTGGTCGAATTCCATCCCTCCGCGTAGGCGCCCACGCCCACCGCCGTGGCCTGCCACGCCGACGCGGTGGCGAATGCGCCCAGCGCGGTGGCGAACGGCGCGTCGGCCAGCGAGTTTCCACCCACCGCGGTGGACAGGAAGCCGTTGTTCTGGGCGCCGGCCCCCACCGAGACGCCCATCGCGCCGTTGGAAACCGCACTCGGGCCCACCGCCACCGATCCGCCGCCGTTGGCCTGCGCGCCGTTGCCGGCAGCGAAACTGTCGTCGCCCTCGGCCAATGCGTTGCTGCCGATCGCCGCGCTGTTGGCACCATTGGCGATCGCGCCATACCCGTTGGCGGTGCTCTGCTCGCCCACCGCGTTGGCACCGGTACCGAAAGCCGAGGCTCCCTGGCCAAGCGCCAGGCTGGATCCGCCCACGGCAGTCGCATGATCGCCCACCGCGTTGCTCTGGTAGCCGACCGCGGTACTTTCCACACCGCCCGCCACGGCGTTGGCACCCACCGCGGCGGCATGCTCGGCGTCGGCGATCGCCGCATCGCTGCCATCACCCGCGCCGTCGGCGGCGAGGTAGTGATTGGCGTCGCCCACGCTGTCGGCCACCGCATCCAGTTGCGCCTTGTTCACCGCGTCGGTGGCTTCCGTGCCCGCCGCCACGTTGGTGATCTGGCGATCGATCGCGGCGAAGGTATTGCCGTACTGATCCGTCCACGCCTGCGCCGCGCCGACCGACACGCTGTTGGCGCGATCACCGGTGCTGGAGCCGTGGCCAAGGGCGACGCTGTTGTCCGCGGTCGCCGAGGTGTACGAACCCACCGCGGTGCTGTTGTCCGCCATCGCCCAGGCGTTGGATCCCAGCGCGGCGGCGCCGCTGCCGAAACCGTAGCTGTTGTAGCCGACCGACGTGGCTTCCTCGCCGGTGGACCAGCTTTCGCGGCCCAGGGCGACACCGTTGAGGCCGGTCAGGGTATTGTTGCCGACCGAGACGCCACCCTCGCCGGTCCTGGCCTGCACACCGACGCCGGTGCCGGCAATGCCGGCGATGGTGCCCTGGCCGACCGCCACCGACACGTCGGCCGCCTGCGCACCGGCGCCGAGCGCGGTGGCGAACAGGCCGTTGGCCCAACTGCCCGCACCCAACGCGGTGGCCTTCCAGCCGCTGCCCACGGCCCCGGCGCCGAACGCCGAACTCTCGCGGCCGTCGGCCCAGGCGAACATGCCCGCGGCGGTCGCGAACAGGCCGTTGGCTTCCGCCTGGCCTCCCAGCGCCATCGCGCCCAGGCCCCGCGCCAGTGCCTGGTTGCCTATCGCCACCCCGCTGCCATCCAACGCGCTGGCGGCGTTGCCGATGGCCACCGAGGCGCCGCCTTCCGCATTGGCGCCATGGCCCTGGGCGACGGCGTCACCGCCGCTGGCGACGCTGCCGTATCCGCTGGCCACGCTGTGGTCGCCAATCGCATTCGCGCCGGTGCCGAACGCCGAAGCGCCCTGCCCAAGCGCCAGGCTGGATCCGCCGACGGCGGTGCTGTAGTCGCCGGCCGCCTGGCTCTGGTAGCCGTAGGCGCTGCTCTCGACACCACTGGCCACGCTATGCGCGCCGGTGGCGGTGCTCGACTCGCCCGCGGCCATGCTCTGTGCACCGGTGGCGGTGGCATTGTTGCCCAGCGCGCTGGCGTGATCGCCGATGGCCTGCGCGCCGATGCCGCTGGCACCGGCAGCATTGCCGATGGCGGTGGCGTTCTGCCCCTCGGCGAACGTGGCCTCGCCGACATCGGGTTCGCCATCGCCGTCCAGATCCACCCATTCGCTGCCACCGATGGCGATGGTGCCCTCACCGGTCGCGGCGGCATTGTTGCCTACCGCCACCGCACGCGCACCGTAGGCCAGGCTGTTGCCACCGATGCCGACACTGCCGCCGCCCACCGCGGTGGCGTAGCCGCCGACCGCGACGCCGAAGTCGCCGGCCACCGCGCGCGAATTGGCGCCAAGCGCGACGCCCGCCTCGCCATTGGCGCCGGCATTGAAGCCGCCCACCAGGCTGCCGTCACCATAGGCCTGCGCCGCACCGCCGATGGCGGTCGATCCCATGCCGGCAGCGGTGCTCAGCGCGCCGATCGCGGTGGCCGCCTGCTCGGCCGTGGCTTCGGCGCTCGCGCCCACCGCGGTGTTGCCGAAACCCGCGGCAAGCGAACTCTGTCCCAGCGCGGTGCTGGCATCGCCGTAGGCGAATGCGCCCTGGCCGAATGCGCTGGCGCCGATACCGTAGGCGACACTCTGCCCGCCAATCGCGGTCGCGGCATTGCTGGCCGCCCAACTGCTGTCACCCATCGCCATGGTGTAGTCGCCCTCGGCCTTGGCGCCGGATCCCATCGCGATGGCGCTGTAGCCATTGGCCACCGCTTGCACCGGTCCCTCGATTTCGGGCGTCCACGGCAGATCCTGTGGCCCGGTGACCTTCAGGAAATAGAGGTCGAGGATCGAGGACGCCGCCACGGCGGCGGGAGCAGCCACCGTGGTCGTGGCCCGATCGCATTGGCGCGCGTCCACGCCCTCTTTCGTGGTGGATGCCTGCATTGCGCATTCTTCGGCGTCCGCGGCACGCAAGGACGTGTCCGCACCATCCGCGAACGCGGGCGGCGCACCGAGCGCGATGAGCAGGGCGGAGGCGATCACGCCGATACCCCCGCCGGGGCCGGAACGACGGCGTGAATCACGCTTGCCGCGGGCCGAAGCCAGTTCCGAAGTGACCACCAGCGCCTGCCTGGCATGGCTCCATACACGACAGAAAATCTTGTTCATCTCGATCTCCGCTCCTGCTTCGTCATTTCGATAGGCAAGCCACGCCCGTCGGCCCAGGGCATGCGGAAAATCCGCCTGCGGCCGTTGCATCGCATTGCCGTGTGGATGGGTGGCGCGCCCTGCCCCGGGCTTTCCACCGGATGGAACTGCGCGTCGTCTGCAACGCCGCCGGGCTGACCGCGAAACTAAGTTGCGCGCGCCGGCGTTGTCACGCTCGCGTTCTCGCCGAATAATCACCGATATCTCACCGGCGCCAGCGGATGCTGGTGGCCCCCGCCTCCGGGCCAGTGGCATGCAAAGGAGTCCCGTCCTGTCGACCCCCGCCGTTTTGCCGGACACCCTCTGGGGTTCCCTCGCGCACTGGCTGCGCAGCGCCCCCGTCGCCGATGCCGTCGACCGGCGCAATGCGCCGGCCATGCAGTTGCTGCTGATGTTCTACGGGACCGCGTTGCCGGCCAACTGGGCCTGGCACCTTTCGTCGCGGCCGATACCGCCCGGCTGGGCCATCGTCCTGCTGCTGGATTTCGCCACCGCCGCGCTCGCCCTGCTATGCGTGGGACTGATCCGGCGTGGCCACTTCCGCCCCGCCGTGAGGCTGTTCCTCGGCGCGCTGCTGTTCTCGCTTGCACTGGCTTTCCACAAGCTCGGCGCGCAGGCGCAACTCATCGATCAGACCGCGGTGATCCTGTGCCTGGTCATTTCCGGCCTGGTGCTGGGCCGGCGCGCGCTCTGGACGGTGTTCGCGCTGTTGCTGGCGGTGTTCGCATTCGGCTTCGCCACCGACGCCCAGAACACCGCCAGGGGAGCGCAATGGATCAGCAATGCGCTACGCAACGCGCCTTCGCTGGTGATCAGCTACCTGATCATCACCGCGATCCTGGATCGGGCCGTCACCGCGCTGCGCGAAAGCCTGCAGGACGCCAATGCACGCGGCCAGGAACTGCAGAAGGAAATGGCGCGACGCGAGCGCGCCCAGAACCAGCTCGTCCACGCCCAGAAGATGGAAGCCAGCGGCCGCCTGGCCAGCGGCGTCGCGCATGATTTCAACAACGTCCTGGGCGTGATCCAGGGGTTCGCCGCGCAACGGCATCGCGCCCTCGAACTCGCCGATCCCGTCGCCCGCAGCGCGAGCCTGGAAGCGGCGCTGGAAGGCGTGGAGGAGGCCGCCGAGCGCGGGACCGCGGTCACCCGCAAGCTGCTCGCTTTCAGTCGCAACGACCGCCTGCGCATCGAAACGTTCGATGCCCGCGACGCCATTGACGGCATGCGGCCGATGCTGCGCCAACTGTTTCCCGCTTCGATCCGGCTGGAGCTTGCCGCCGGTGGCGAAGCGTTGCCCGTGCACCTGGATCGCAGCGAGTTCGAGTTGATGATCCTCAACATCGCCGCCAATGCGCGCGATGCCATGCCCGAGGGCGGGCGTTTCCTGATCGCCACCACCCGCCAGGACGATGTGGTGAGGATCGATCTCGGCGACAGCGGCCAGGGCATGTCCGCGCAGGTCCGTGCACGCGTGTTCGAGCCGTTCTTCAGCACCAAGCCGAGTAGCACCGGAACCGGCCTGGGCCTGTCCATCGTGCATGACCTGGTCAACGCGATCGGCGGCGACATCGAGGTCGACAGCACGCCCGGCCGTGGCACGACCTTCACGATCCGGTTGCCCTGCGCCGGCACTGGCCAGGAGCGCGCGGGCTGAACCGGCGGGACGTCGCGAGGCACCGCGCCGGGCCGCATCGCGACTTCAGTGTGCCGCCAGCACGTAGCCTTCGCCGTGCACGGCATTGAGCGGCAGCGGTTCGCCGCAGATGTTGGCGACCTTGCGGCGCAACCGGTAGATCAGCGAGTCCAGCCGGTGCGGGTCGAAATCGTAGACGTTGTCGGTCAGCGCGGCCACCAGTTGATCGCGGGTGACGAGTTGGCCCGGCGCAGCGGTCAGGCGCTCCACCACCCGGCGCTCGGTACGAGTCAATGCGACCGTTCCTCCCGCCGGCGACAGCAGGCACCAACCGCCCTCGTCCAGTTGCCACGCGCCGCGTACGGCCGGTGCGGCCATCCGCACCGGCGCAATGCCTTGCAGCCGCCTCAGCAGGCTGTACAGGGTGGCAGCCAGCAGTTCCACCTCCACGGGTTTGGCCAGGTACGCATCCGCCCCCTGGCTGAGGCCGCGCACGCGATCGAGGGTCTCGGCGCGCCCGGTCAGCATGACGATGCCGATATGCGGAAACGCGTCGCGCAATTCACGCGCGACCGCGAAACCGTCGGCGTCGGGCAGGCCAACATCCAGCACCGCGATGTCGTAGCGGTGCCTGGCCAGGTGCACGTGCAGCGCCGCCGCCGAATCCATGCCGGTGACCGCGAAGCCGAATCCGGCCAGTCCCGGCAGCAGTATCCGCTCGCGCAACAGCGCATCGTCTTCCAGCAACGCCACGGAGGGCACTGCGTGTTCCATCGGGGCCGTCATGGCCATCCTCGATTCCCCCTGTACCGCCATCCCGCATCGACCGTAGCGGAAAGTTCGTTCGCGATGCATGAAGAAAGTGCACGCTTCCACCCATCCGCGCGCGCGCGATGGGATTTCAGGACCGAATCTTGACCAAGCACACAATCATTTCGTGAACATCGCGCGATGCGGCGAAACGAAAGCTTGCCAGGCACTCGCTTTCGCGCTGGCGGGCAGGATGCCGGCCACGCCGTCGCGCGCTTACCCCGGATCCACTCCGGTGCGGCTGCGCAGATCGGCCCGATAGCGCCGGCTGCACGGCAACGCGGTTGCATCCTTGAGATGAATGCGTGCATCGCCGGTATCCAATGGCTCGATGGAAGCCACCTGATCCAGGTTCACGATGTAACTGCGGTGGATGCGGGCAAAGCGCACCGGATCCAGCTTCGCCTCGATGCCGGCAATCGTGCTGCGCAACGGATAGTCGTGGCCGCGCACGCGCAGGTTGACGTAGTTACCGGCCGCCTGCGCCCACTCGATGTCGCTGGCCGCGACCAGGAACTCGCGGCCCAGCTTGCGTACCAGGAATCGCTCCGGGCGCTCCACCGGCTCCAGCGGCGGACCCTCGTCAGGCAGATCGAGCAGGCTGGCCTCGCCCTGCCAGCGGCGCAGCAGGAATCGATAGACCTCGATGGTCGCGACTGCCCAGATGAACGTGCGGACGTCCTTGAGATACTCGTAGAAGAACTCCCGTGCCCAGGGACCGAAATCGTATTCCGCGCCCTGCCAGCGATAGGCCAGCATCCGCAGCGCGACCATGCCCGCCACGTGCAGCAGCGAGTACGCCACGCTGGCCAGCAGATACCAGGGCAACTGCCGCCGCAGGGTATCCCAGTGCAGCGGGAAACGGCGGGTGAACGCGACCACCGCCGGCACCAGCGCCAGCAGCACGATGCCGCTGGAACTTTCCCAGACCACCGGTTCCCAGTCCGCGATCCGCAAGCCGGCCCGATGGACGTCCATCACCGTGGTGATGCTGTTGCCGACCACGTTGACCAGGATGCCGATTACCCAGAAGCCGACTTCAAGGCTGCGGCGCCAGGGCTGGAAACGGCGGTAGAGCGTGTCGGAGGAAGAGGCCATTGGCGCATTGTAGGTGGGCGCGGCGCTTTCGCGCCCGCCCGGCTACGACAGCGCCACCCAGTGGCGGATCAGCAACTGGATGCCCCGGCGATCCTGGTAGTCGTCGGTGTCGAGCTGGTAGACCGCATGGACGCGCTTCGGCCTGGCCTGTTCGCGCCAGCCGCCGAAATGAATGGCGCCCAGTGGCTGCGCGCGCCCGGGCAGGCGCAGCGAGAACTTCAGGTGTTTCGCGCCGACCACGCGCCAGTCGATCACCTCGAACGCGCCGTCGAACAGCGGCTCGGGAAAGCCCTGTCCCCAGGGCCCGCCGTCGCGCAGCGCCTCGGCGTGGGCGCGGTCGAACTCTTCCGGCAGCAGTTCGCCGTCGCTCAGCCATTCGGCCTGCAGCAGGCTGTCGTCCAGCCAGCGCGTGGCGACATCGCGGAACGCGATCTCGAAAGCCGCCAGGTTCGCCTGCGCCAGGCTCAGGCCCGCCGCCATCGCGTGGCCGCCGAATTTCTCGATCAGGCCCGGATGGGTCGCATCGACGGCCGCCAGCGCATCGCGCATATGGAAGCCGGGAATCGAACGCGCCGAGCCCCGCAATGAGCTCGCGCCAGGTTCGGCCGGCGCGAAGGCGATGACCGGGCGATGCAGGCCATCCTTGATCCGCGAGGCGACCAGGCCGACCACGCCGGGATGCCATTCGGAATCGAACAGGCACAGCGCCAGCGGCGGTTCCGCTTCCACCGCCGCGAGTTTCGCCAGCGCGATCTGCGCTTCGTCGACCATCTGCTGCTGGACGCCGCGCCGTTCGGCGTTGATCTCGTTGAGGGTGGCGGCCATTTCGCGCGCCTGCGCGGGGTCGTCGCACAGCAGGCATTCAATGCCCAGCGACATGTCCTCCAGTCGGCCGGCGGCATTGAGCCGCGGCGCGATCGCGAAACCGATGTCCGACGCGGTCAGATGGCGCGCGTCGCGGCCGGCGACCTCGATCAGGGCGTGCAGACCCGCGCTGCCCTGCCCGCCGCGCAGGCGCCGCAGGCCCGCGCCGACCAAGGCGCGGTTGTTGGCGTCCAGCGGCACCAGATCCGCCACCGTGCCGACCGCGACCAGATCCAGCAGCACGGTCAGATCCGGCTCGGCCCCCTGCGGCCAGCGGCCGGCCTCGCGCAGGCGGCGACGCAGCGCGAGCAGCACGTAGAAGGCCACGCCCACGCCGGCCAGTGCCTTGCTGGGGAAACCGTCCTCGCGCAGGTTGGGATTGACGATGGCGTCCGCCGGCGGCAGCGTCTCGCCCGGCAGGTGGTGGTCGGTCACCAGCACCCGCCAGCCCTGCGCGCGTGCGCGGGCAATGCCCGCATGGCAGGCGATGCCGTGATCCACGGTGACCAGCAGTTCCGGTTCCAGCGCCGCCAGTTCGTCCACCAGCGAGGGCGACAGGCCATAGCCATGCGCCATCCGGTTGGGCACCGTCGCGGTGACCCGCGCCGCGCCCAATGCGCGCAAACCACGCACCATCAGCGCGCACGCGGTCGCGCCGTCGCAGTCGAAATCACCGACCACCACGATGTGTCGACCTTCGTCGATGGCGGCATGCAGCAGGCCGCCGGCGGCGTCCAGGCCGCCAAGCGCATCGGGTGGCAGCAGTTGTGCCAGGCGCGGCTGCGCTCCCGCGGCCGCACTGACACCACGGCCGGCGTACACGCGTTGCAGCAAGGGCAGGATCTGCGCCGGCCATTCGCCGGCGACCACCACCTCCCGCCGGCGGATCCGGGGCGAAGAGGTCACGCCGTCAACCCGGCGGCCGCGCCGTCCAGGCGCGCCAGCGGACGGCGCCAGAAGCGCCAGCGTTGATCGCGGCGCAGGGTGAAGCGCTCGCCATCCTCGAAATCCAGTTCCAGCGCATGCAGTTCGCCACGCGCCAGCGCGGCCAGCAAGGGTTGCAGGGCGTCGCGCGCGAATACCTCCGGCTGGCGCAGGTGACGCAGATCGATGAGCGCGTCGACCGCGCCGCCCTCGCCTTCGGCGGTCACGCCGGCCGCGAGCGCGAGCGCACGCAGGAGCGTGTCCTGTCCCTTGATCTGGCGGAACCGGGTGCCCACCGACTGCGGCAGGCGTCCGCCGCCCCAGAACCACAGCGAGTTGACCGGCGTCTTGCCGGCCGCGACCCGTCGCGCATTCCAGGGATGGTTGTGCAGCATGATCTGCGCCTCGGTCAGCAACGCGCGCCAACGGCGGCCGTCATCACCCTCGGGCAGATGCGCGAACAGGTCGTCGCCCAGCACGTCGCCAATCGGCGCGAACGCCGGCAGCCGCGCATCCGGCGGCAGGCGCAGGTACCAGCGCGAGGGATGCGGCGCGTCCAGCAGCACGCCGGCGTCGCCGAACAGCGGCTTCAATGCCGGCAGCAACTGGGCGATGTCCTCCGCGTCCAGCGCCAGCGCCTCGCCATAAGCCAGCATGCGCGCGCCATTCATGTCCGGCGACACGCGCGCGGGATCCGCACGCAGCCAGCTGGCGCCTTCGGCATCGCCGGCGTCCAGTTGCCGGGTCAGCGCGGCCACCGGCCAGTGATCGGGCACCAGCCGGAAGTGCCGGCGCAGTTGCGCCCGCTCGCCCGCCTCCAGCGTCTGGCGATCAGCCCGACCCAGTGCCCTCGCCACCTCGTCTGGCAGGCGTTGGCCTGCCAGGCGGGTGCGGGTGGGCAGCAACAGGGTGGCGGTCGCCATCGCCCGGTCAGTCGGTGTAGCTGACGCCGACGATTTCGTACTCGCGCTGACCGGCTGGCGCGTCGATGGTGACCGCGTCACCCTCGTGCTTGCCTATCAACGCGCGGGCCAGCGGCGAGGAAATCGCGATCAGGCCCTGCTTGATGTCCGCCTCCAGGTCGCCCACGACCTGGTAGCGCTTCTCCTCGTCGGTCTCCACGTCGGCCAGCGTCACCGTGGCACCGAACACGATGCGCGAACCGGCATTGAGCTTGGTGACGTCGATGATTTCCGAGTGCGACAGCTCGCTCTCCAACTGCTTGATGCGACCTTCGATGAAACCCTGCTGCTCGCGCGCGGCATGGTACTCGGCGTTTTCCTTCAGATCGCCGTGCGCGCGCGCCTCGGCGATCGCGGTGATGACTTCCGGCCGCTTCACCGTCTTCAGCAGATCCAGTTCCTGGCGCAGCCGCTGCGCGCCCTTCATGGTCAGTGGTGCTCTCACCCTTGCAGCTCCTTGTGCAGTTCCTGCAGGGCCCAGACCGGGCCCGTACCGCGGAATTCCAGCGAATGGACCAGCGCCTTGGCGCCGGCAATCGTGGTCGAGTAGGTGACGCGGTGCTGGAGGGCCTCGCGCCGGATGGAGAAGGAGTCGGCGATGGCCTGCCGCCCTTCGGTGGTGTTGACGATATACACGATCTCGCCGTTCTTGATCAGATCGACGATGTGCGGGCGTCCTTCCACCACCTTGTTGATCTGCTCGCAGTCCAGGCCATGCTCGCGCAGCCACGCCGCGGTGCCCTGGGTGGCGACCAGGCTGAAGCCGCGCTCGACCAGCGCCTGCGCCACCGGCAGCACGCGCTTCTTGTCCGGATCACGCACCGACACGAACGCCTTGCCCGGCTGCGGCGCCTTGATGCCGCCGGCCTCCTGCGCACGCGCCATCGCCGCGCCGAAGCTGCGGCCCACGCCCATCACCTCGCCGGTGGAGCGCATTTCCGGGCCCAGGATCGGATCCACGCCCTGGAACTTGGCGAACGGGAAGATCGCCTCCTTCACCGAGTAATAGTCGGGGACGATCTCGGTGGTGGCGCCCTGCTCTTCCAGGGTGCGGCCGGCCATGCAGCGCGCGGCGATCTTGGCCAGCGGCATGCCGGTGGCCTTGGACACGAACGGCACCGTGCGCGACGCGCGCGGGTTCACTTCCAGCAGGTAGACGGTGTCGTCGCCGTCGTCGTTGGCCTGGATGGCGAACTGGGTGTTCATCAGGCCGACCACGTTCAATGCCTGGGCCAGCTCGACCACCTGCCGGCGCAGCTCGTCCTGGGTCTTGGCGGAGAGCGAGTACGGCGGCAGCGAGCAGGACGAGTCACCCGAATGCACGCCGGCTTCCTCGATATGCTCCATCACGCCGCCGATCAGCACCTTGCCGGTGCTGTCAGCGATGATGTCCACGTCCACCTCGACCGCGTTGTCGAGGAAGCGATCCAGCAGTACCGGCGAATCATTGGACACCTTGACCGCGTCGCGCACGTAGCGCGCCAGGTCGGACTCGCCATAGACGATTTCCATCGCCCGTCCGCCCAGCACGTAGGACGGACGCACCACCAGCGGATAGCCGATCTCGCGGGCCAGCGCCAGCGCCTGCTCGTCGGTGCGGGCGGTGCGGTTCGGCGGCTGCTTCAGGCCCAGTTTCTCGACCAGTTGCTGGAAGCGCTCGCGGTCCTCGGCCAGGTCGATCGAATCGGGCGAAGTGCCGATGACCGGCACGCCGTTGGCTTCCAGCGCGCGCGCCAGCTTCAGCGGGGTCTGGCCGCCGTACTGGACGATCACGCCCTTGGGCTGTTCCAGCTCGACGATGGCCAGCACGTCTTCCAGCGTCAACGGCTCGAAGTACAGGCGGTCGGAGGTGTCGTAGTCGGTCGAGACCGTCTCCGGGTTGCAGTTGACCATGATGGTCTCGTAGCCATCCTCGCGCAGGGCGAGCGCCGCGTGCACGCAGCAATAGTCGAACTCGATGCCCTGGCCGATGCGGTTGGGACCGCCGCCAAGGATCATGATCTTGTCGCGCGAGGTCGGCTCGGCTTCGCACTCGTCCTCGTAGGTCGAGTACAGGTAGGCGGTGCCGGTGGCGAACTCGGCCGCGCAGGAATCGACCCGCTTGTACACCGGCTTGACGCCCAGCGCCTTGCGCAGCACGCGCACGGCGGCCTCGTCGGTGCCGGCCAGCTGGGCCAGGCGCGCGTCGGAGAAGCCCATGCGCTTCAGCCGGCGCATGCGGCGCGCATCCAGCGAGCCCAGGCCATCGGCGGCGATCTGCTTCTCGTCGGCGATGATTTCCTCGATCTGGTCGAGGAACCAGGGATCGATGAACGACAGCGCGTGGACCTGCTCCACGCTCATGCCGGCGCGGAACGCGTCGGCCACGTAGAACAGACGTTCCGGGCCCGGCGACTTCAGCTCACGACGCAGTTGGGCCAGATCATCCTCGCTGGACAGATCCAGGCCGGTCGGGTCGAGGCCGACCTTGCCGGTTTCCAGGCCACGCAGCGCCTTCTGCAAGGATTCCTGGAACGTGCGGCCCATCGCCATGACCTCGCCGACCGACTTCATCTGGGTGGTCAGGCGGGCATCGGCCTGCGGGAACTTCTCGAACGCGAAGCGCGGAATCTTGGTGACGACGTAGTCGATCGTCGGCTCGAACGAGGCCGGGGTCTTGCCGCCGGTGATCTCGTTCTTCAGTTCGTCCAGGGTGTAGCCGACCGCCAGCTTGGCCGCGACCTTGGCAATCGGGAAGCCGGTGGCCTTGGAGGCCAGCGCCGAGGAACGCGACACGCGCGGGTTCATCTCGATGACCACCACGCGACCGGTCTGTGCGTTGACGCCGAACTGCACGTTGGAACCGCCGGTGTCCACGCCGATCTTGCGCAGCACCGCGATGGAGGCATCGCGCAGGCGCTGGTATTCCTTGTCGGTCAGGGTCTGCGCCGGCGCCACGGTGATCGAATCACCCGTGTGCACGCCCATCGGATCCAGGTTCTCGATGGAGCAGACGATGATGCAGTTGTCCGCGGTGTCGCGGACCACTTCCATCTCGAATTCCTTCCAGCCCAGCACCGATTCCTCGACCAGCACTTCGGTGGTCGGCGACAGTTCCAGGCCGCGGGTGACGATGTCGATCAGTTCCTCGCGGTTGTAGGCGATGCCGCCACCGCTGCCGCCCAGGGTGAAGCTGGGGCGGATGATGGTCGGGTAGCCGACGCGGGCCTGGATCTCGATCGCTTCTTCCAGGGTGTGGGCGACCGCGGCGCGCGGGCACTCCAGGCCGATTTCGCCCATCGCCACGCGGAACAGCTCGCGGTCCTCGGCCATGCGGATGGCTTCGCGCGAGGCGCCAATCAGTTCGACGCCGTATTTTTCCAGCACGCCGTGGTCGGCCAGGTCCAGCGCGCAGTTCAGCGCGGTCTGCCCGCCCATGGTCGGCAGCAGCGCGTCGGGCTTTTCCTTGGCGATGATCTTCTCGACCGTCTGCCAGTTGATCGGTTCGATGTAGACCGCATCGGCCATTTCCGGGTCGGTCATGATGGTGGCCGGATTGCTGTTGACCAGCACCACCCGGTAACCCTCCTCGCGCAACGCCTTGCAGGCCTGCGCGCCGGAGTAGTCGAACTCGCACGCCTGGCCGATGACGATCGGGCCGGCGCCGATGATGAGGATGGTCTTTATGTCGGTGCGCTTGGGCATGGGCTTACTCGAAGAATTTCGGGGGGATGCCGCAGGCATCGGAGATTTCGGTGGCCATCGCCGCCAGTTGGGTGTCGCTGGCCGAGGGCTGGTCCTCATCCTGATCGGTGAATTCACCGTAGCCGGACAGCTCGCGCAGGCGGCGATACTGCGAACCGTAGGCGAAGGTCATGAAGGACACGAGCCGGTCCGGCGCCATGCTGCTCGGGTCGAATCCCTGCCCGTCGCCGGCCAGCGCGTTGTCGATGGAAAATCCACCCAGTTCCTTCATCGCGTCGCCGGCGCCGTCGTCCAGCAGCTTCAGCGCGGCCTGGAACTCGTCCGGCGCCTGGTCGGCGTAGGCATCGACGGCGCGCCGCTTGCGGGCCACGAATGCCGGCCGCGCGACCTGCTGGCTGAAGCAGGCGCGCTGCTTGCCATCCAGCTCCGCCTCCAGCGCCTTCGGATCCCTTTCCATCAACTGGGCGAAGATGCGATGGATCGGGAACATGTCGACCAGGTACTCGGTCATCCGCTCGCGGGCCACGGCGTCGACCGGGACCGGCGCGGCCGCGGCGGTGCCGGCACTGGCCAGCAATCCCGCGGCCAGCAGGAGACGCAGCCGCATCCGGCTCACGCCGCGCGTTCCATGCTGGCCACGAAGCGATCGAACAGCGGCGAGACGTCATGCGGGCCGGGCGAGGCTTCCGGGTGGCCCTGGAAGGAGAACGCCGGCGCGTCGGTCAGTTCGATGCCCTGGTTGGTGCCGTCGAACAGCGAGCGGTGGATGACCCGCACGTTGGCCGGCAGGCTGGACTCGTCGACCGCGAATCCATGGTTCTGCGAGGTGATCATCACCCGGCCGCTGTCCAGATCCTGGACCGGATGGTTGGCGCCGTGGTGGCCGTGGCCCATCTTGAGGGTCCTGGCGCCGGCGGCCAGCGCCAGCAACTGGTGGCCCAGGCAGATGCCGAAGGTCGGGATCTTCTTTGCGACGAACTCGCGGATGGCGTCGATCGCGTAATCGCAGGGTTCCGGATCGCCCGGTCCGTTGGACAGGAAGATGCCGTCCGGATTCAGCGCCAGCGCCTCGGCGGCCGGGGTCTGCGCCGGCACCACCGTCACCTCGCAGCCGCGTTCGGCCAGCATGCGCAGGATGTTGTGCTTGACGCCGAAGTCATAGGCCACGACCTTGAACTTCGGTTCGGCGTGGACGAACGCGCCGCGATCCAGATCCAGCTGGCCGTCCTTCCAGGCGTAGCGTTCGGTGGTGGACACCACCTTGGCCAGATCCATGCCCTTCAGTCCGGGGAACTTGCGGGCCGCTTCCAGCGCCTTGTCCACGTCCACGTCCGCGCCGGCCATCAGCGCGCCGTTCTGGGCGCCGCGGTCGCGCAGGATGCGGGTGAGCTTGCGGGTGTCGATGCCGGCGATGGCGACGATGCCACGGGCGATCAGCCATTCCGGCAGCGCCACCTGGCTGCGCCAGCTGCTGGGCCGGCGCGGTACGTCGCGCACGATCAGGCCGGCACCCCAGACCTGGCGCGCTTCGTCGTCCTGGTCGGTGCAGCCGGTGTTGCCGATATGGGGATAGGTCAGGGTGACCAGTTGGCGGGCATAGGACGGGTCGGTCAGGATTTCCTGGTAACCGGTCATCGCGGTGTTGAACACCACTTCGCCGACCGAAAGGCCGTCTGCGCCTACGGATTCGCCCTCGAATACGGTGCCGTCTTCGAGTACGAGGATTGCGGGTTGAGTCACGGGGTTCGCCTTGGGGTGGAGGAACCCTGCCCCTCCGACTTGCGGCTGCAAGAAACCGCGGACTCGGCGTTTTTCCGGTCCGGGGCGGTAGGTAACAGGCGAGCGGGAATTATACGGGCGAGCCCCTGCCCGCGCTACAGTTTTTTGACCGATCCACACGCCGCCCGCAGGCGTCGCGCCCGCTGTTCAGTCTGCGTGTGCGCGGAAAAGGCTGCTTTCGCGGGACCGCCGTTCCGGTGTCAGGGCGCCTCCGCGCCACCCGTGCGCGACGTCCCGGCCGGCACCGGGCGTCCCAGGCGCGAGCGCTCGAGCCACCACAGCGCACCGGCGAAAGACAGCCATGCCAGCCACCACGGCCAGGCGCGGCCGCGCCGCTCCGGCACGCCGCCGGTGGCCGCCACACGCGCGGGCCGGTCACCGACCAGCCGCAGGGTGGCCTCGCGCAATGCCATCGCCCGCAAACCCGGCGCCTCGCCGGGCGCGCGGACCGCGAACGGCCATTCCGCCTCACCCATGCGGAGCCGATGCCATCCCCCGCGCGCGGGCCAATAGCCGGCACAGCCCGCCGCACCACCGGCGGGATCCGGCAACAGGGTCGCGACGGCACCATCGGGCGCGATCACCCGCGCCTGGCCGGTGATGCCGCACACGCGCATGCGCCGACCGGCCCGCGCATCGGGTTCGAACACCGGCGCGGAACCACCGCGTGCACGCGCCAGGATGGCGAAGGCTCCGCTCCACAGTTCCGCGTGCAGATCCTCGCGGCCGGCGAGCGTCAACCGGTAGGTGTCGGTCAGTGGCCACATGCCGATCCGGCCACGGCCCTCGGCGCGCCAGCTCGCCAACCGATTTCCAGCGACGTCGCGCAGCAGGGAGGCCGCGTCGGCACTGTCGTCGCGCAGCGTGCGCCGGCTCAATGCCGGCGCGCCGACGGCATCGGCATCGACCGGCGCATCCCGGCTGCCGGCACCCTGGCGCGCGCGCAGGCCGTCGTCGTCGCGTTCGGGAATGGCCAGCCGGACCTCGGCGCCGTCGCCGCTGCCGGATACCAGCAGACCCAGTTGCCGCAGTTGCCGGCGGGAGCTGTCCGACAGCGGTCCCTCCACCCGCAGCAGCACGCCCAATCCGGCGCGCACGGCGGCCGCCAGCGCCGTGCGCGCCCCATCACCCAGCGTGGCCCAACTGCGATCGTCCAGCACCAGCAGATCGAAGCGTTCGAAGGTGGCTGTATTCAATGCGAGCGGTGCATCGCCCAGTTGCATGCCCGCCCCGACCTGGATCTGGACGTGCGGCGTCATCCCCGCATCAGCCATCCAGCGACGCAGGTACTTCAGTTCGGGATTGGGTGCGGCGGCCAGCACCAGCACGCGTGGCGGCGGTTCGCCCGCCACCCGGATCGGCACGTCCACGGTTTCCACCGCGCCGCGCGCTCGATCCGACAGCCGCAAACGGAAACCCACCTGCCCCGGCGCGCGCGCGGTGCCGCCGACGCTGAAATCACCTGTCGCCGACGGCGTCGCCGCATCCACCCGGCGGCCGGCCGGATCCAGCAGTTCCACCCCCCCACCCTCCAGCGCGTGCACGCGGCCGCTGACGATGAATCCGGCGCCCGGTACGACCTGCGCCGGCGCGGCCAGCCGGATCAGCCCGCGCGGCAGCGGGGCTGGGTCGAAGCGCAGGCCATGGCCGCGCGCGGCCTCGATATCGCGCGCTTCCAGGCCGGCGCCGACGACATGGAGTTGGCGCATGCCCGGATGTCGCCGCAGCGCGGTGGCCAGATCCGGCACCCTTTCCGCATCCGGCGTGGCGGGTGCCTCGGGCAGCGCGATCACCGCGTCGCCCAGCGCACGTGCGGCGCGCGGCGTCGGCGCGTCGGCGGTGAGCACGGTCAGGGTGCCGCGCTGGCCGGGAACCGTCGGCGGCATCAGCGCGAAGTACAACAGCAGCGCGTACAGCGGCTGCGCCAGCACCAGCACCGCCAGACGCCAGCGACGCGCGGGTTCCGGCGCACGCCGCTGCCACCACAGCAGGCGCGCGATGCCGAGCACGCTGGCCAGCGCGAGCAGTCCCGCCAGCAGCGCGGCCGGGTTCATGGCGTCCGCTCCCGTCGCAACGCATCAAGGTAGCGTTCACCGGCGGCGTCGGCGGCACGTCGTTGCACCTGGGCCGGCGGCCGCGCCAGCACCGGCCACAATCGTTCGCGCAGGCGCTGGCGACAGGCCACGCAGGCCGGATCGCCGCGCACCGCGTCGATGGCGGCGAACAGCGACAGCGGATCGGCCACGCGGGTCTCGTTGTCGCGCAGCCAGCGTTGCAGCGCGTCGAGATCCGGCGCGGAGCTTTCCGTTCCCCGCGCGGCTTCTTCCAGCGCTTTCCATGCGGCGGCCGGCACCGCGTCGCCCGTCGTCGCCGGCGCGATGGCGAGTTCGCGGCGCGCCAGTCCGTCGCGCTTGCCGGTGAGCCGGCGGCTTTCGTCGATGGGCGGCAGTTCCGGTCCCACCCGCGCCAGATAGATGCGGCTGGCCTGCTGCACTTCCTTGATGTAACCCAGCGCCTTGTAGGCGAACGGCAACGCCTGGTCCGGACGCCCCTGGCGCAGGTGCAGCTCCGATTGCCACATCTGGTCCAGCGCCTGCTTCAGCGTCGCGCGGGTTTCGGGATCCAGCAGGGTCGCCGCTTCGGCGTGGTCATGGGTGTGGCCGTACTCGGCGAGCACGTCCTGTTCCCGGCCCATCCCCTGCGGCGCATCCGTGGAGGCAGGCGCGGCGTCGCCATGATCATGGCCGTCGTCGTCGTGATGCGTTTCTTCGGCATCGTTGGTGGGCGGCGGCTCGGGCTCCCCTTCGGCTTCCTCGCCCAGGAACTGGCCGTAGCGCAGCCGCAGGATGCGCTGGTCCACGCCGATTTCGTCCGAACGCCGCAGGAAGCGATCCGCGGCAAGCCGGCGCTTGTCCTTCTGCAGGGCCTCGGCGTCGAGGATGATCTGGCGCTGGCTGCGGAAGTAGGCCGGCAGCACCTTCTTGACCATCCCTTCCAGCGCGCCGCTCTCGCTGCCCGCATCGGCGGGCCAGCGCAGGATCAGGCCGGGACTGCGTGCCGACTGCGGTCGTGGCTGGCGGTTGTCCGCCACCGTCAGCTGGACGATGAGATCATCGCCGACCGCGAAACCCGCCTCCGCCAGATCCAGCGCGATGTCGAAGCGCCGCGCGGTCGCGCCACCCTTGCCGGCCACGGCCAGCGTGCGTTCGCGGAACTGGATGTTCTCGCCGCTGCCCTGCGCCAGGGTCACCCGCAGCTGCGCCTGCGCGGCGACGCCGTGATCGTCCTTCACCTCGAAGGACAGCGGCCAGCGGCGTTGCCCGGGCGCGAGCAGGCTGAGGCCGCGATCCGGCGCCAGCACCGTGATCTGCGGCGGGCGATCGGCGATGGCGTCGATCCGATGCAGGCGCGGCGCGGGTTGTGCGGGTGCGCCCTGCGGCAGCACCCGGTACAGCACCGATTGCTCCAAGGTCATGCTGGCGGTCCAGACATCGCCGTCGCGGACCAGCGTGATGCGCCTGCCCTGGTGGAACACCAGTTCGGCGCTCATCGGTTGCGGGGCGAAGCGCAGCGTCCAGGTCAGCCGGGACCCGGCCGGCGCGCGGGTATCCAGGCGGGCTTCGTCGCGTGCGGCCTGCCGCGTATAGGCGGGTGGCACGATGCGCAGCTGCTGCCCGACCAGGCGCGGGACGCCGGCCACCACCGGCACGTGTTCGTCGCTGGGCGCGAGCGTGACCGGTGCCGGTTTCGGCGCTGGCCATGCCAGCAACAGGACGGCCGCCAGCAGGCCACCGGCCCAGCCCGCGATCAGCCAGCGTCGCGACCAGGCTGGGCGCAATGCGGACGCCGGCACTGTGGCAAGGCGCGGTTGCAATCGCGCGCGCTGCAGTCGCTGCAACGGGTTCAGCCGTGCCGGTTCGGCGAACAGCAGATCACTGCTGTCCTCCATCTCGCCGCGCGCGTCCAGCCGTTCCACCAGCCAATGCGCATCGAACCGGCGCGCGCGCCAGCCGGCAATCGTGGCCAGCAGCATCGCGCCCGCCACGCCCATGACCAGCGCCGCGTTTGCGCCGCCGCACCGCCAGCCCGCCAGCACCGCCACCACCAGCCACGGCACCCCGGCCAGGGAGGTATCGAGGATCGCGCGTCGTCGCGCGATGGCCAGCAGATCCGGCAGCACGGCTGAACTCATGGCGCGGCGCTCCGCCTGCGCGAGGTCGCCCAGCCGCGCTCCAGCACCAGCAACAGCGCAATCAGCATGGCCAGCCAAGGCTGAAGATCGCGGGGCGCCTGCGGATAGGCCGCCGCGCCGGGCAATGGCGCATGGTCGCGCGCGGCCACCCGCGAAGGCGCAGGCATCGGCTCGGCGAACAGTTCGCGCAGCCGCGCCGGAAACACCGGTTCCAGCAGCTGCGGCATGACCGAAGGCTGCAACGGACGGATGAACCGCAGCACGCGTCCTTGCCCCAACGCGCCGCCCTCGACGATCACCGCGCCTGTTTCGTCGGTCCAGTACGGCGCCATCGCAATGTCATCGCCAGCACTCGCCTGCGCATCCAACAGTGCCGTGCCGCCCGCGGCGACCCATCGGCGAATCGCCGAAGGAATCTCGCCCGGCGCCAGCCAGATCAACGCGCGCGCATCGTCAGCCAATGGCTGCCCGATGTCCGCCACCGAGAGCCGGTTCGCCGTCGCCGTTCCGCCGCCCCAGCTTTCGGCCGCCGCGCGCAGGTAACGCAGTGCGTCCTGCCGCCCGGGTGCATGGCGCACGGACAGAACAGGCGGCTCGGCCGCGCCGGACTGGAACGCCGGTGGCGGCGAACGCGGCACCTTGCGCCAGTTGACCACGCGCGACAGCCGCGGACGCTCGCCGTCCGCGCCGTCAAACCAGGCGGGCACTACCACCGTCAGCGCCACCTCCGGCGGCAGATCCGCGTCCAGCTCGCGCAGCAGGCTGGCGGTGGGCACCGGCGAAGCGGGCGCGGGCGAATCCAGCGGCGGAAATCCCGGCGCCAGCCAACGCGACTCCGAATCCGTTCCACCCCATGCGCGCGCGGCGCTCGCGTCCACGTCCGGCAGCACCACGACCCACGGCGTTCCGCCATGGATGCCTTGCAGGACCGGCCGCGCCAGCCACAACGCGAGCAAGGCCAGCAACAGCAGGCGCAGGAGCAGCAAGCCGCGTTCGTCGAAGCGGATGCGATGGCGCGGGCGCGGCTTCTGGCGCAGCCAGCGCAGCGCGGCGAAATCGGTCGGACGCTGTTCGCTGCGTCGCGCCAGATGAACCAGCAACGGCAGCAGCAGCGCGCCGAGGGCCACCAGCGCGGCGGGCAACAGCAACCCCAGGCTCATGCGTATTCCGCCGCGTCGCGCGCGCCGAACAACCGCCGCAGCGGCAGGTCCAGCGGCTGATCCAGGAAGTGCTCGGCATGGCGGATGCCGCTGGCGTCCAGGCGCGCCTTGAGCGCGCGCCGCGCGTCGGCGAAGCGCGCCAGGTAGTCCGCGCGCATCGCCGCGCCATCGCCCAGCAGTTCCTCGCCGGTTTCCGGATCCCGGAAACGGTGGCCGCCGGTGAACAGAAAATCGCGCTCCTCGGCGGTGAGCAGGGTGATCACCAGCACCTCGCGCCGCGCCGCCGCCAGGCGCTCGGCGATGGCCACGCTGGCCTCGTCGAAGCAATCGCCCAGCAGCAGCACCAAATCACCGGCGCCGATGCGCTCCCACAGCGGAGTGAGCTGTTCCGGCTCGGGAAACACCCCCTGCGCGGCCAGGCCGTGCAGTTCCAGCAGCAGGCGATCGCGCTGGCGGATGCCGGTGGCCGGCGCCACCAGCCGCAGCCCGTCCGCGCGCAATGCCACCAGTCCGAACCGATCGCCTTGCCGCAGCGCCAGTTCGCCCAGGCAGGCCGCCAGCGCCTTGGCCGCGTGCAGCCGCGACCAGCCGGGATTCGTGCCGTCCGCCTGCGCCATCGAGGCACTGGCGTCGATCAGGATCCACAGCGCCAGCGGGCTCTCGCGTTCGGCCTCGCGCACGAAGAAGCGATCCGAACGCGCATACAGTTTCCAGTCGATCTGACGCGGCTCGTCGCCCGGCTCGTAGGCGCGGTACTGGGCGAACTCCAGCCCCGCCCCGCGGCTGCGGCTGCGATGCAGGCCGATGCCCTGCACGCCGATCGCGCGACGCGAGGTCAGCCGCAGATCCTTCAGGCGGCTGCGTACCTCGGGCGGGATCGGGTCATACGACATCGGACGTGGACGATCAGGACCGTGCCAGCGGCACGTCGCGCAGCAGCGCGGCAATCACGTCGTCGGCGCTCTTCTGCTCGGCTTCGGCGGCGAACGACAACAGCAGGCGATGGCGCATCACCGGCGCGGCCAGCGCGGCGACGTCCTCGCGGGTCGCGGCCAGGCGCCCGTGCAGCAGCGCCCGCGCCTTGGCGGCCAGCACCAACGATTGCCCGGCGCGCGGACCGGCGCCCCATTTGACGTACTTGCGCACTTCCTCCGGCACGCCGTCGCCCGGACGGCTCGCGCGCACCAACCGGGTGATCCAGCGCAGCAGATCCTCGCCCAGATGCACCTGGCGCACGTACTGCTGCAGCGCCAGCACGTCCGCGCCCTGCATCACCCGCGGCACCTCGCCCAACTGGCTGCCGGTGGTCTGCAGCAGGATGTCGTGCTCTTCCTGCTCGCTGGGATAGTCCACCCGGATGTGCAGCAGGAAACGGTCCAGTTGCGCTTCGGGCAGCGGATAGGTGCCGGCCTGCTCCAGCGGATTCTGGGTGGCGAGCACGAAGAACGGCGAAGGCAGCGCATGGGTGATGCCGGCATAGCTGACCGTGCGTTCCTGCATCGCCTCCAGCAGCGCGGCCTGGGTCTTGGGCGGGGTGCGGTTGAGTTCGTCGGCCAGCAGCAGGTTGGTGAACACCGGACCGGGCTGGAAACGGAAGCGGCGATGGCCGGTGCCGTGTTCTTCTTCCAGCAGTTCGGTGCCGAGGATGTCGCTGGGCATCAGGTCCGGGGTGAACTGCACGCGCCGGAACTGCAGCTCCAGCGCCTGCCCCAGGGTCCGCACCAGCAAGGTCTTGCCCAGTCCCGGCACGCCTTCCAGCAGGCAGTGGCCACCGGCCAGCAGGCCAATCAACAGCTGCTCGACCACGGCTTCCTGGCCGACGATGGCGCGGCCGATGGCGTCGCGCAGGGAGGCCAGCCGATCCAGTTGCACCCGGATATCGGTTTCGGAAAGTTCGCTCATCGGAAATCCCGTGGAGATGATAGGCCGCAGGACCACGACCGCGCGGCGGTGAAGGTCCGGCTCATGAGTTCAGTGCATACATGACGATGTTGACCGCAAACTTCGTGTTGTCCTCGGCCAGGAAGCGCTTGTTGCGCCAGTCGTAGTCCCATTCGCAACCATAGTCCTTGTTGCTGTAGAGCACGCCCAGACGGCCATTGATTTCGATGCCCTGCAGGTACTCGTGGACCAGATCGTCGCCCCAGCCATTGAGTTCGAAGCCGGTGGCCGGCGGACCGTCGAAGGTGAAGAAGCTGCGGTACAGCGGATGGTGGTTCGGCAGCTTCTTCATCGCCTTCGCCCCGAAGATCGAGGCCATCTGCGCTTCGAACGACTTGGCGAACAGGCCGTCGATGTCGTGGTTGCAGTCGTCCACGAATACAAAGCCGCCGTTGCGCACGTAGCGCTCGAAGTTGCGCCGCTCGGCGGGATTGAATTCGACCAGCTTGTGCCCGGCCAGGTAGCAGAACGGCGCCGCCAGCACGCGCGGATCCGACAGCGCCAGCACGTGTTCCTTCGGATCCACCCGCAATTGGGTGTAGTCGATCAACGAGGTGATCAGGTTGGCGGGCATGCGCTGGTCCACGTCCCAGTCGCCGGAGTCGTAGCGCAGGCGGGTGAACCAGAAATCGTAGACGGGTGCCGCCCGCGCCGCGCGGGGGGAAGCGCCCAGCAAGGCTCCGGCGAGTCCACCGGTCATCAGGCGCAGGAATTCGGCGCGGGTCATGCCCGCGCCCTCGCCCGCATCGCCCATGCCGCCGGGCCTTCACGCAAAGGCGGGAGGCACGGCGGGAAAAAGGCGGAATCCATCGACGGCACGGGCATCTCGGAACAGTACGGAATTGCGGACGCCGGCCTGTCGCGGAAGGACGACTTCCACGCATCCCGCGCGGTCCCCTCCCGCCACCGGGAGAGGACGCGAACGGTTCAAACCGCGTCGGACAGCGAGGTGAAGGTGAAGTCGCGCAGCTTCATCGGCGGGATCATCATCACGAACGAGGACTCGTCGCCGGCCACGCGCACCGGCTTGCCGAGTTCCTCGATGTTGTTGAGCATGATCACCGGCGACTCGTTGAAGCGGAAATTCTTCACCGGGTACTTGATCTCGCCGTTCTCGATGTAGAAGGTGCCGTCGCGGGTCAGTCCAGTCAGCAGCACGGTCTGCGGATCGACCAGGCGGATGTACCAAGTGCGGGTGACCAGGATGCCTTTCTGCGTGCTCTTCACCAGTTCGGCGGTGGACTTGTCGCCACCGGCCATCAGCAGGTTGCCGGGCGAGCCGACCGCGCGCTTGCCCTGCTTCTGCGCCCAGAAGCGCGAGTAGTCCAGGTTGGCAATCTTGCCGTTCTCGACGATCGCCATCTTCTCGCGTGGCAGGTTCTCGCCATCCCACGGCAGCACCGGCGCGTCCGGATGCCAGGGATCGGCGGTGAGATTCACCCGCGGATCGTAGACCTGCTCGCCCAGCTTGTTGCCGCCGCCCTTCTTGGACAGGAAGCTGCGGCCCTCGTCGGCCTGGCGCGCGTCGAAGAAATTCATCATGAAGGAGATCAGGCCCGCGGCCGCGGCCGGTTCCAGGATCACCGTGTATTTGCCCGGTTCCAGCGCCTTGGCCTCGGCCGATTCGCTGGCCTTGCGCATGGCGGTGCGGATGTCGCTGTCGGCCTTGAACGCGCTGGCGTCCTTCAGGTTGCGGCCGACCCAGCCTGAACCACGTCCGTCCTCGGTGCGCACCGTGCAGGTGTAATCGAAGCTGGTGGCGCGCTGGTAGCCGAAGTTGCCCTTGCTGTTGGCGAAGGCGACGAAGCTCTGGCCGTCCTCCAGGAAGCCGGCGGCAATCAGCTTCTCCGCCTTGCAGGGATCGATGGACGCCTTGGCCACCTCGGCGCGGAATTCCGGCGTGATGGCAGCGGTGGATTCACTGAAGGTGGGACTGGCCTGGTAGGCCTGCTTGTCGATGGCCGGCATGAACTCGGGGTTCTCCGGAGCCAGCCGGGCCAGATCCTCGGCGCGGCGGACCACGCGTTCCAGCGCGGCGTCGTTGAACTCGTTGATGGTGGCCACGCCCACGCGCTTGCCGAACGCCACCTGCACCGCCAGGTCGGCGTTGCTGACGATGCCGCTGGTGGACACGTCGTTGAGCGCGAACCGGATGTTGCCGCTGATGCTGCCGCTCAGGCTGGCCGTGCACTCGTCGGCCTTGGACAGCGCAATGACCTTGTCCAGGATGGCCTTGGCCTGCGCTTCGGTGAGGATGCTCATGTTCTGGGATTCTCTCGTAGGGCGGAGCGCGCTCCGCCGCCTTTCGCTGTCGGGGACCTCGGGGTTCGGCGGAGCCGGGCAAGCCCGGCCCCACACCTCAACCCAGGCTGCGGGCGGTATTGATCACGTTGATGCCGTTGAAGCGCGCGGTGGAGGAACCATGCGACACCGCCGACACCTGGCCGGGTTGCCCCTTGCCGTCGAAGAACGAACCGCCCAGGCGGTAGTCGCTCTCGTCGCACACCGCCGCGCACGCATTCCAGAATTCCGGCGTGCGGATCTGGTAGGCCACGTCCTCGATCTGCTGGGTGATCTTGCCGTTCTTGATTTCGTAGAACAGCTGGCCGCCGAACTGGGCGTTGTAGCGCTGCTGGTCGATGGAGAAGGAGCCGTCGCCGATGATGTAGATGCCGTTCTCGACATCCTTGATCATGTCGGCCACGCCAAGCTTCTGCTTGCCCGGCTGCAGCGAGACGTTGGCCATGCGCTGGAACTGCACGCTCGACCAGGAGTCGGCGTAGCAGCAGCCGTCGGATTCGGTCTTGCCGAGGATATGGGCCTGGTCGCGGATGGTCTGGTAATCCACCAGCTTGCCGTCGGTGATCAGGTTCCAGCGCTTGGTCTTCACGCCCTCGTCGTCGTAGCCGACCGCGCCCAGGCTGCCGTCCTGCACCTTGTCGGCGAAGATGGTGACCTTGTCGCTGCCGTACTGGAAATGCGATTCGCGCTTGTCCAGGGTGGCGAAGCTGGTGCCGGCGTAGTTGGCCTCGTAGCCGAGCACGCGATCCAGTTCCAGCGGGTGGCCGACCGATTCGTGGATGGTCAGCCAGGTATGCGAGGGATCCAGCACCAGATCGTACTTGCCCGGCTTCACCGACGGCGCCTTGAGCTTGGCGCGTGCCTGCTTGGCCGCGGCGATGGCGTCTTCCTTCATGTCGTAGGACAGGCCGTAGTTGACCACGCCGTTGGGCGAGGTCACCTTGCCGGAGGCGTCGCCGTCCAGGTATTCGAAGCCCATGCCCATCGGCGCGGACAGGCCGTCGCGGGTGCGGAACTTGCCGCTGGCCTTGTCGATGGCGGTGACGGTCATCGGCACCCAGATGCGGTGGATGTCCTGGTCGATGTAGGAACCATCGGTGCTGGCGAAGTACTTCTGTTCGTTGACCAGGAACAGCATCGAGTTGACGAAATCCGCGCCGGCGTTGATCGCGGCGGCGTTGACGCCCAGCAGCAGATCCGCCTTGTCCTTGATCGGCACCGCCATCGCGTTCTTGCGGATCGGTGTCTTCCACGCCACCTCGCCCACGCCCGGCGTGGCCGCCAGTTGCACCGGCTTGCCCTGCACCTTGCTGTTGGCCTTGGCGATCGCGGCGGCCTGCTGCGCGGCCTTCGCCACGCCCTGCGCGGTCAGTTCGTGGGTGGCGGCGAAACCCCAGGCGCCGTTGGCGATCACGCGGATGCCGACACCGGTGGACTCGGTGTTGACCACGTTCTGCACCTTGTCCTCGCGGGTGATCACGAACTGGCGCAGGTAGCGTCCGATGCGCACGTCGCAATAGCTGGCGCCCGCCTCCTTGGCCGCGCTCATGGCGGTGTCGGCCAGGCGCTTCTTCAGGCCGACATCGAGGGAAGTCTGCAATTCCTCGGCGGCGATGGCCTTGCCGAAGTAGGCCGGCAGCATCAGGCCGCCGAGGCTGAGGCCGCTGTAGGCCAGGAAGTCACGTCTGCGCAAGGCTTGCTCTCCAGCGATGAGCCCCGCAGCGCAGGGCCGGAACGGAACGGAATGAAGCGGGACGAAGCGGAATTGCGATGGGGCGGGTGCGTGCCGGATTCTTGCCGGTGGCTGAATGGTCCGTCAAATGACTTTCGGCATAGAAGCGATGCTTCGGGCGCAATTCCCCGACCGCCGCTTCGAGGCGATCCCGGTTTCGCATCGCAGCATGCATCAACGCCCCATGGGTGCGAACGGCAGGCGTGGTTCACCGTATTCGCGCTAAGCGGATGGCGCTATGGGTGATGCGAAAGCGACCCCGCTTCCCGGTTTCGTTTGCACGCGCGCCAAGACGCCCGCCCATGCAGGTGGACGGCGCGGTCATGCGGGCAAGGCTCAGTCGAGCAGATCGCGGACGCGGTATTGACCGGCTGCACGCCCCACCAGACGCCCGGCCACATGCAGGGCGCCCCGCGCGAAGATGTCGCGGTTGGTGGCCCGGTGCACCAGCTCGATGCGTTCGCCCAGGCCGGTGAACTGCACCAGATGCTCGCCGACGATGTCGCCGGCACGCAGGCTGGCGTAATGCACCGGCGCCCCGGCCGAACCGGCGGCCTCGCCCAGCGTGAGCGCGGTGCCCGAGGGCGCATCCTTCTTGTGGACGTGGTGGGACTCGACCACGTCGCAATTCCAGCCACCCAGCGCGCTGGCCGCACGTTCGACCAGTTCGGTCAGCACCGCCACGCCCAGGCTGAAGTTGGACGCCCACACCAGCGGAATCCGGCCGGCCGCCTGCGCCAGCGCATCCCGCTGGGCCTCGTCCAGACCGGTGGTGCCCGACACCAGCCCAGCGCCGCGCTGCACGCACAGCGCCAACACGGGATCGAACCCTTCCGGCAGGCTGAAGTCGATGGCGACATCGAACGCGGGTACGCCGCCCAGTTCATTGGCAGCGAAATACGGCACGCCCTCCACCACCCGCTGCGCGGGCGATTTGCGCATCACCGCCGCGACCACCTGGAACTGCTGCGACTGTTCGGCGGCCAGGCGCAACAGGGCCTGGCCCATGCGCCCGGAGGCGCCGTGGATGAGGATGCGGGTGGGCGTGGTTTCCATGCCCGGCATGGTAGCCGAGCCGGCCCCATGGGCGAAGATGGCGGCCTGCTTTTCCTTGTGGGAGCGACGTGAGTCGCGAACGGGCCGCCGGGACTTCCTGGGTATCGCGACTCACGTCGCTCCCACATGACACTCCACAGGGATGCTTCACGCCACCGTGGCAGCGATCTCCTCTCGCACCAGCGCACCCAGCCGCGCCATGCCCTGTTCGATCTTCTCGGCCGACACGGTCACGAACGACAGGCGCAGGGTATTGGATTGCGGATCCACCGCGAAGAACGGCGCGCCCGGCACGAACGCGACGTTGTGTTCAATCGCCCGTGCGAGCAGCGCGCCGGCATCGACGCCTTCCGGCAGCGTGACCCAGATGAACATCCCGCCGGCCGGGCGGTTCCATTTCGCCTCCGCCGGAAAGTGGCGCTGCAACGCGGACAGCATCAGCTCGCACTGTTCGCCGTAGAGTTTGCGGATCTCGGGAATGTGGCGATCCAGGAAGCCGCCCTGCACCGCCTCGAACACGATCCGCTGCGAGAACGAGGGCGTGTGCAGATCCGCCGCCTGCTTGGCCTGCACCAGCTTGGCGTGCAGCGGCTCGGGCGCGATCAGATAGCCCAGTCGCAGGCCGGGCGCCAGCACCTTGGAGAACGACCCCATGTAGACCACGTTGCCCGGATCCATCGACAGCAGGCTGGGCAACTGCTCGCCGTGGTAACTCAGTTCGCCATAAGGATCATCCTCGACCACCAGCACGCCGGCGGCGCGGGCGCGGGCAATCAGCGCGCGGCGGCGTTCCAGCGGCAGACGCCGGCCGGTCGGATTCTGGAAGTTCGGCAGGCAGTACATGAAGCGGCCGCCGCGCAGCTGCGCCTCGTCCAGCGCATCCACCACGATGCCCTCGTCGTCGCTGCGCATCGGCGAGAACGCCGGCTGGAACAGCGAGAACGCCTGCAGCGCGCCGAGGTAGCTGGGGGTTTCCACCAGCACCTTGCTGCCCTCGTCGATCAGCACCTTGCCCAGCAGATCCAGGCCCTGCTGCGAACCGGTGGTGACCAGCACCTGGCCGGGCCGGACGGTCACGCCGTCGCGGCTGTGGCGCGCGGCGATCCATTCGCGCAACGGGGTGAAGCCCTCGGTAGGCCCGTACTGCAACGCAGCCTGCGGCGCCTCGGTGAACACCTTGTCGGTGGCCTCCCGCATGCGCGCGATCGGAAACGTGGCCGGCGATGGCAATCCGCCCGCGAAGGAAATGACTTCCGGACGTTCGGTGACCTTGAGGATTTCGCGGATCGCCGAACTGGTCAGCGCCTGCGCGCGGCGGGACAGGGTGAAATGGCTGTTCATCGACGCAGTGTAACGGGGATACCGGCCCGAGCCGTTTCGCACTGCGCCAATACGCCGCCGTACCGCGTCAGCGACCGGCGGCCAGCACCGTTCCGATGCCGCTGGCGTCGATGTCCGCCGCCGCGCGGCGCAGACCGTCCGCGTCCACGTCCGCATCGAAGCCGATCCGGAAATGCACCTCGCCCTCCGGCGTGCGCGAGGAGTGGATCGACGACAGGCTGACACCGTGCCGTTCGAACACGTGCAGCAGCGCCCGCAGCGAACCGGGACGATCCTCCGGCAGGTGCACACTCATCGCCTGCACGCCGGCCAGGTCGGCCAGCAGGTAGCCCAACCGCTCGTAGCTGTAGTTGCCGTCGGCCAGCGCCTGCGCGCCCAATGCATCGCGATTGCCGGACAGGAACTCGGCGCGGAAGGCCGCCCGCGCCGCATCGCCGCCCTCGCCCACCAACGCCGCCATCCGCCCGATCTGGGCATGCAGTGCGGTCAGGATTTCATGGGCATGGGGATTGCCGAACTGGATGTCTTCGTAGATGGCCGGATTCAACGACAGGATGCGCGCCAGGATCGCCGCGTCCATCTCGAAGGAGGCCGAGCGGAACGGCAGCAGCTCGGCCAATGCACCCACCTGAGCCTCCTGCCCGCGCAAAACGCCGGCTTGGGCCAGATGGGTGGCGTGCACCATCGCCTGGACCAGCGCCATGATCCGATCATGCTGCTCGGGCTCGGCGTGGACGTACTCGCCTTCCAGCGTGCGCAGCAGCGCGTCCAGCCAGGGACGCCAGGTCTCCAGCCGCGCCTCGCAGACCACCGTCACCCGGCCCTTCAGGGTCGGCGCCTTGGGCGGCGCGGTCATCGGATGCAGGCCGACTACCTCGGCGCGCGAATGCAGCATCGCGGTGATCGGCGCGGTCTTGATCGAAGTGACATCCAGCCACAGCTTGCCGGCTTCCGAGCCGGCGGCCAGATCCGTGTAATGCCCGATGATGGCGGTGGTATGCCGGATCGGCGCGGAGAAAATCAGCACGTCCGCGCGCCGCGCCAGTTCAATCTCCGGCAGCGAATCGGGATCCGCCGGATCGTGCCCGATCACCGCCAGCCCCATGCGGGTCTCGAAGAAGCGGCGCAGCCAGCGCCCGTAGGCGCCGGCGCTGCCGACGATGCCGATCAGGGGTGGGGACACGAAAAAGGGCTCCTTGGAGGAGCCCTCATTCTAGGTCAGACCGACACGACGGTTCAGGACGTCATGCGATCCCAGAAGCCTTTCACGCCGTCCAGGAAGGTCGCCGACTTGGGCGAGTGCTTGCGCGCCTCCTCGCCGACGAAGGTCGCCTCGAATTTCTCCAGCAATTCGCGCTGCTCGTTGGTCAGGTTGACCGGGGTTTCCACCACCACCCGGCAATACAGATCGCCTTCGCTGCGGCTGCGCACCGACTTCACGCCCTTGCCGCGCAGGCGGAACAGCTTGCCGGTCTGGGTTTCGGCGGGAATGCGGATCTCCGCCTCGCCGTTGAGGGTGGGCACGCGCACGGTATCGCCCAGCGCCGCCTGGGAAATCCGGATCGGCACCTCGCAATGCAGATCGTCGCCGTCGCGCTGGAAGATCTCGTGCTCGCGCACGCGCACTTCCACGTACAGATCGCCCGGCGGCGTGCCGGGCGGACCGGCCTCGCCCTCGCCGGTCAGGCGGATGCGATCGCCGCTGTCCACGCCGGCCGGAATCTTGACCGACAGGACCTTCTCTTCCTCCACGCGCCCCGCGCCATGGCAGGTCTTGCACGGATTCTTGATGGTCTGGCCACGCCCACCGCAGGCCGGGCAGCTCTGCTGCATGGCGAAGATGCCACGCTGCATGCGCACGTTGCCGCGGCCGCCGCAGGTGGCGCAGGTCTCGACCTGGCCGTCTTCCGAACCCGAACCATGGCAAGGCTCGCAGGCCACCAGGGTGGGAATCTCGATGCGCTTCTCGATGCCGGCCACGGCCTCCTCGAGATCCAGCTCCATCACGTAGCCGATGTCGGCGCCGCGACGGGCGGCGCGCGCGCCACCGCCGCCAAAGATGTTGCCGAAGATGTCGCCGAAGATGTCGCCCATGTCCGGCCCGCCGGCGCCACCACCGCCCATGCCGTGCTCGAAGGCGGCATGGCCGTGGGCGTCGTAGGCGCGGCGCTTGGCGCCGTCCGACAACACCTCGTAAGCCTCCTTGCACTCCTTGAACGACGCCTCGGCGGCCTTGTCGCCGGGATTGCGGTCCGGATGGAACTTCATCGCGCAACGGCGATAAGCCTTCTTCAGCTCGTCATCGCTGGCGGTGCGGGCCACGCCCAGGACTTCGTAGTAATCGCGTTTCATTGGGCGTGAATCGGGAATGGGGAATCGGGAATCGTCATGCAGGAGATCTCGCCATCGGATATGAGAACGGGGAACCGGGTATCACGGAAGCGTGGCTGGAGCCGCTTTTTCCGATTCCCGATTCCCCATTCACCATTCCCGTTACTTCTTGTCGTCCTTGACCTCGGTGAACTCGGCGTCGACCACGTCGTCGCCGGCGGGCTGCGCGCCCGGGGCGGCGCCGGCGTCGGCACCCGGCTGCTGGCCGGAAGCGGCGGCCGCGTACAGCGACTGGCCGGCTTCTTCCAGCGCCTTGGACTTGGCCTCGATCTGGGCCTTGTCGTCGCTCTTCATCGCCGTTTCCAACTCGGCGATGGCGCCCTCGACCCGGCCGATCACGTCGCCCGGCACCTTGCTGCCATGCTCGGTGATGGCGGTACGGGTGGCGTGCAGCAGGCCGTCGGCGTGGTTGCGCGCCTGCACCAGCTCGTGGAACTTCTTGTCCTCGTCGCGATGGGCCTCGGCGTCAGCGACCATGCGCTGGATCTCTTCCTCGGACAGGCCCGACCCGGCCTTGATCTCGACCTTCTGTTCCTTGTTGGTCTTCTTGTCCTTGGCCGAGACATGCAGGATGCCGTTGGCGTCGATGTCGAAGGACACCTCGATCTGCGGCAGGCCGCGCGGCGAGGGATCGATGCCGGCCAGATCGAAACGGGCCAGCGACTTGTTGAAACGGGCCTGTTCGCGCTCGCCCTGCAGCACGTGCACGGTCACCGCGGACTGGTTGTCCTCGGCCGTGGAGAAGGTCTGCGAGGCCTTGGTCGGGATGGTGGTGTTCTTCTCGATGATCTTGGTGAACACGCCGCCCAAGGTCTCGATGCCCAGGCTCAGCGGGGTCACGTCCAGCAGCAGCACGTCCTTGACGTCGCCGGCCAGCACGCCACCCTGGATCGCGGCGCCCAGCGCCACGGCCTCGTCGGGGTTGACGTCCTTGCGCGGTTCCTTGCCGAAGAACTCGGCCACCGCCTGCTGCACCTTCGGCATGCGGGTCTGGCCGCCGACCAGGATCACTTCGCTGATCTCGCTGGCGCGCAGGCCGGCGTCGTTCAGCGCGATGCGGCACGGCTCGATGCTCTTCTTGATCAGGTCTTCCACCAGCGCTTCCAGCTTGGCGCGGGTCAGCTTGATGTTCAGGTGCTTCGGACCGGACGCGTCGGCGGTGATGTACGGCAGGTTGACTTCGGTCTGCTGCGAGCTGGAGAGCTCGATCTTGGCGCGCTCGGCGGCGTCCTTCAGGCGCTGCAGGGCCAGCGGATCCTTGCGCAGGTCGATGCCCTGGTCCTTCTGGAACTCTTCCACCAGGTAGTCGATGACGCGCTTGTCGAAGTCTTCGCCGCCCAGGAAGGTGTCACCGTTGGTGGCCAGCACCTCGAACTGCTTCTCGCCATCGACGTTGGCGATCTCGATGATCGACACGTCGAAGGTGCCGCCGCCCAGGTCGTACACGGCGATCTTGCGATCGGTGCCGTCGGCCTTGTCCAGGCCATAGGCCAGCGCCGCCGCGGTCGGCTCGTTGATGATGCGCTTGACGTCCAGGCCGGCGATCTTGCCGGCGTCCTTGGTCGCCTGGCGCTGGCTGTCGTTGAAGTAGGCCGGCACGGTGATGACCGCTTCGGTGACCGTCTCGCCCAGGAAGGCTTCGGCGGTCTTCTTCATCTTCTCCAGGATGCGCGCGGAGATTTCCTGCGCGGACAGCTTCTTGCCGTCGGCGGTCGCCACCCAGGCGTCGCCGTTGTCATGCTGCACGATGGAGTACGGCACCAGGCCGATGTCCTTCTGCACTTCGGCGTCGGTGAACTTGCGGCCGATCAGGCGCTTCACCGCGAAGAAGGTGTTCTTGGGGTTGGTGACGGCCTGGCGCTTGGCCGAGGCGCCCACCAGGACTTCGCCGTCCTTGGTGTAGGCGACGATGGAGGGGGTGGTGCGGTCGCCTTCGGAATTCTCGATGACGCGCGCCTTGCCGCCTTCCATGATCGCCACGCACGAATTGGTCGTGCCCAGGTCGATGCCGATGATCTTGCCCATTGTCGGGTTCGCTCCCTAAAAAAGTGTCTGTCTTGGTCCGGCGCTGCGCCGGGGATGGTCTGGATGTGGGGTCCGGCCGGCGCGGTTCAAGCGTCGGCGGCCCGGGCATTCAGTCCTGCCTGGCCACCACCACCAGCGCGGGGCGCAGCAGGCGGTCATTGAGCAGGTAGCCCTTCTGGAACACCTGCACCACGCTGCCAGGCGCGGCGTCGGGGACGTCGGCCTGGCTGATGGCCTGGTGGTGTTCCGGGTTGAACGCGGCGCCGACCGGATCAAGCACGGTCAGGCCATTGTCACCGGCGACCTTCAGCAGCTGCTTGTAGGTCAGCTCCAGTCCCTCGCGCAGCGGATTGGCCTCGCCGCCGGCCACGGCCAGCCCGGCGTCCAGGCTGTCGAAGACCGGCAGCAGGTCGCCCAGCAGGCGTTCGTTGGCGAACTTGCGCGCCATCTCGATGTCGCGCGCCACCCGCTTGCGCTGGTTCTCCAGGTCGGCCCGCTCCAGCAGCGAGGCGGCCCGCAGTTGGTCCAGTTCGTTGCGGAGGGTTTCCAGCTCGGCGATCAGGGGATTGTCGGCTTCTTGTGGTTCGGGCGTCTGGCCCAGTTCGGAATCGTGTTCGTTTTGGCTCATCTCGGGTCCCGTCGCGGCGGTTCCTGCCGCATGACAGGCCACTTATTGGGACGGGCTGTCGGGATTCAAGGCTGCCCCCAGCGCATCAGCCGCCGCCTGGACCACCGGGATCACCCGGTCGTAGGCCATCCGGGTCGGGCCAATCACCCCCAGCACGCCCAGCACCTGCCCGCCGGCCATGTAGGGAGCGGTGACCACCGAAACACTGTCGTGGCGGGCCAGCCCGGTATCCTCGCCAATGAAGATGCGCACCCCCGGCGCACGCAGGGTGCGCTCCAGCAACTGCAGGATCTCGCGCTTGCGGGCGAAGGTCTCGAACAGGTCGCGCAGGCGTTCCAGGTCGGACAGGTCCTGCACGCTCATCAGCCGGGTCTGCCCGGCCAGCACCACGTCGTCGCCGGGTGGCGCCAGCGCCTGCTCGGCCAGGTCCACCGCCTGCGCCAGCAACCCTTCCATCTCGCTGCGGGCGTCGCGCAGCTCGCGCAGCAGGATGGCGCGGATGTCGGCCAGCGGCCGGCCGGCGAAATGGGTGTTCAGGTAGTTGGCGATCCGTTCCAGCTCCGAGCGGTCGTAGACCCGGCGCGGCTCGATGACCCGGTTCTGCACGTCGTTGTCGGCGAACACCAGGATCGCCATCACCCGGCGCCCGTCCAGCGGTACGAAGTCGATGTAGCGGAAGGCGAACTGCTCGCGCCGGGGTGCGCTCACCACCCCGACGAAATGGGTCATCGCCGACAGCAGTTCCGAGGCGTTGCCCAGCAGCGCCTGGGTGCCCGCCCCGGCCGGCAGTTCGGCGCGCAGGCGGGTGATCTCGCCCTCGCCCAGCGACTTCACCTGGACCAGGCTGTCCACGAACACCCGATAGCCCTGGGCGGTGGGAATCCGTCCGGCGGAGGTATGCGGCGAGCTCAGCAGGCCCACTTCCTCCAGTTCGGCCAGGATGTTGCGGATGGTGGCCGGGCTCACGTCCAGCCCGGCCGAACGCGCCAGGGTCTGCGAACCGACCGGCTCGCCGTCGCGGATGTAGCGGGAGATCAGCGCCCGCAGCAGTTGGCGGGCGCGGGGGTCCAGCGGAGCGTCGGCGGAGGCGGACATCATCGACGAATAGATAGCCGCATCGCCCGGCGACCGCAAGCATTGAAGTGACTTCCGGCCCCTTGGCGGGGGCCGGCCGGTGCGCGTCAATGGCTTTCCCGCACGGACCGATCCCGCCGCCATGGCCTACCTGCTGTTCAAGTTGCTGCATGTCGTCGCCGTGGTGCTGTTCCTGGGCAACGTCACCACCGGCGTGTTCTGGGTGCGCCACGCCGCCCGTCACCGTTCCCCGCCGCACCTGGCCGAGGCGATGGCCGGGGTCATCCGCAGCGATCGGGTGTTCACCGTGCCGGCGGTGCTGGCGATCATCGCCAGCGGCGGCCTGGCCGCCTGGCTGGGCGGTTGGCCACTGCTGCGCACCGGCTGGCTCGGCCTGGGCATCGGCCTGTTCGTGCTGTCCGGACTGGTGTTCGCCGCGCTGGCGCCGCTGCAGCATCGCCTGCAGGTGCTGGCCGCGCGCGCCGATACCCGCTGGGAGGATTGCCAGCCGCTGCTGCACCGCTGGAACCGCATCGGCCTCGCCAGCCTGCTGCCGGCCTGGCTGGCACTGGCGGCGATGGTGCTGAAGCTGCCCGCGTAGTCCGTCGCGGTTCCTGCGACGGCGCGCCCCGATGCTGGCGACGCGTGCCGTGCGCGTCATGGCTGGCCCTTACAATACGACCATGCTCAGACACCTCGCGATCAAGGATTTCGCCGTCGTCCGCGCCACCGAACTGGAATTCGGCCCCGGCATGACCGTCATTTCCGGTGAAACCGGCGCCGGCAAGTCGTTGCTGGTGGATGCCCTGGGCTTCCTGTCCGGCCTGCGCGCCGACAGCGGGGTGGTCCGCCACGGCGCCGAGCGCGCCGAACTGTCGGCCGAATTCGCCATCGAGGCCAACGCGCCGGCGCTGGCGTGGTTGCGCGAGCAGGAACTGGACGACGAGCTGGCCTGCCAATTGCGCCGGGTGATCCGCGCCGACGGCGGCTCGCGCGCCTGGATCAATGGCCGCAGCGTGACCCTCGGGCAGTTGTCGGATCTGGCCGGACGGCTGGTGGAAATCCACGGCCAGCACGAACACCAGGCGCTGATGGACAAGGCCAGCCAGCGCGACCTGCTGGACGGCCATGCCCGCAACGCGGCCGAACGGCAGGCGGTGGCGAGCGCCGCCGACCGCTGGTCCGAACTGCTGCGGGAACGCGAGCATCTTTCCCGCCAGGGCGATGTGTCCGATCGCATCAACTACCTGGAACACCAGCTCGGCGAACTCGCCCGCGAGGATCTGGCTCCGGCCAGCATCGAGAACCTGCTCGCCGGACACCGCCGTCAGGCCCACGCCGCCGGCCTCATCCAGGCCTGCGAGGCGGCGCTGGCGCGACTGGGCGACGACGAATCCCCTTCCCTGTCCCGGCAGTTGCAGCAGACCCGCGGCGAACTGGCGCGACTGGTGCAGCACGAGCCGCGTCTGGCCGAAATCGACGGCATGCTGGAAAGCGCGCACATCCAGATCGAGGAGGCGCTCGGCCTGCTCGGCCAGGTCCGCGACGATCTGGACGCGGATCCGGAACAGTTCGAGGAACTGGAACGCCGGCTGGGCCGCATCCACGATCTGGCCCGCAAGCACCGCACCACGCCGGACGAACTGGCGCGCGTGCGCGACGCCATCGCCGCCGAACTGGACGGCCTGCGCGGCGCCGGCGAGCGCCTGCTCAGCCTCAACAAGGACATCGAGGCCGCCCGCGAAAGCTGGAAATCAGCCGCCGTCCGGCTCACCCGCAGCCGCCAGCGCGCCGCCCGTGAACTCGGCAAGACCACCACCGCGCTGATCGCCGAACTCGGCATGGGCGGCGGCCGCTTCGAAATCGCGCTGGAGCCCAACGAAGGCGATCGTCCCGATCCGGCAGGCGCCGAACGGGTCGAGTTCCTGGTCGCCGCCAACGCCGGCCAGCCGCCCCGCCCGCTGCGCAAGGTCGCTTCCGGCGGCGAGCTGTCGCGCGTCTCGCTGGCGATCGAGGTCGCCGCGCTGGGCGTGGACGCGGTGCCGACCATGGTGTTCGACGAAGTGGATTCGGGCATCGGCGGCGCGGTCGCCGACATCGTCGGCAAGAAACTGCGCGCGCTCGGCGCCCAGCGGCAGGGGCTGTGCGTGACCCACCTGCCGCAGGTCGCCGCGCAGGGCCATGCCCACTACCGGGTCAGTAAGGCGCCCGTGGACGGCATGACCCAGAGCGCGGTCGAAGTACTGACCGCGCGCCAGCGCCAGGAAGAACTGGCCCGCATGCTGGGCGGCGTCGAGGTCAGCAAGGAAGCCCACGCCGCGGCCAAGCGCCTGCTGGCCGACGTCGCGGGCTGAGGATTCCGGTCGCACGCGCTCTTTCGGGCTTTCCCCGCCGTCGCTCGGGAAGTCCGTGCACGGATGGGCCCGCGGCCGGAAGGCCGCTCTGGCGTGGTGGTGCCAGGGTCGATGTCAGGGGCGTTGCCGGGCTCAGCGCTTCTTGCGCACGTACAGCACCAGCGAGTGCTCTTCCAGCAGGTACCCGTGCTTGGCCGCGATTTCGCGCTGCAGCTTCTCGATTTCCGGGCTTTCAAACTCGATGATCTTGCCGGTGTCCACGTCCACCATGTGGTCGTGGTGGCCGCCGCGATCCAGTTCGTAGACGGCCTGGCCGCCCTCGAAGTTGTGCTTCAGCACCAGCCCGGCGGCCTCGAACTGGGTCAGCACGCGGTACACCGTGGCCAGGCCGATCTCGTCCCCGTGCTCCAGCAACTGGCGGTAGATGTCTTCGGCGCTCAGGTGGTGCTGCGAGGTTTTCTGCTCCAGCAGTTCCAGGATGCGCATCCGCGGGTGGGTGACCTTGAGGCCAACCTTGCGAAGTTCTTGGGATTCCATATCGGCGTCTCCGTTCATAACCGGTTTAGCGCCGGCTGCCTGAAGCTGGGTTGCGGCGGTCGCCGGAAGTGTATCATCGGCATGTTTTCCACCTGTAGCCGTCCCATGCGCAAACTCCTGCTGGTCGCCGCCCTCGCCTCCCTGACTGCCGGCTGCGGCATCCTCTACAAGCAGCCGATCTACCAGGGCAACCTGCTGGACAAGGCCGCGGTGGATCAATTGCAGGTGGGCCAGAGCAAGCAGCAGGTGCAGGCGCTGATCGGCAGCCCGTCCATCGCCGATCCCTTCCACTCCCAGCGCTGGGACTACGCGGCCAGCGAACGCACCAACCGCCGCGGCACCACCGAGGTCAAGACGCTGACCCTGCACTTCCAGGGCGACACGCTGGCCAGCTGGGAAGGCGAATATTTCCCCGAAAACGACCTGCAGCTGGCTTCGGACGTGCGTAAGTTCGGTCCCAACCTGGCCAAGGACAAGAAGAAGGGCGGCCGCGGCGGCCGCTGAGCCGTTCCGGCGCTAGTCCTTGCGGGCGCGGCGTCGCCGCGCTTCCTTGGGGTCCACCGTCAGGGGCCTCAGCAGTTCCACCCGATCCCCCTCGCGCAGGGCCGTCTCGGCCCGCGCCACCACGCCGTGGATGGCATAACCCGTGATGTCCGGGTCGCCGGCGAATCCGGCCAGCCGCACCGCATCGGCCAACCGCGCGCCGTCCGGCAATTCCACCGTCACCGTGTCGAAACGGTGCGGCCAGGCGCGGATGACCTCGACCTTCATCTCACTCGCCGCGGTCAGCCACGCGCACGAAGTCATCCACCATGCGGTCGGCCAGTCCCTGGAAACCCAGGGTCAGCGCCGGCAGCAGCAGGCGGCTGGAGGGCTCGAATTCCAGGGTCAGGCTGACCTTGCAGGCGCTTTCGTCCAGCGCGTGGAATTCCCACTGCCCGTGCAGCTTGCGGAACGGCCCGTCGACCAGCTTCATGTCGATGCGATGCGGACGGTCCAGGGTGTTCTCGGTGGTGAACCAGGTGCTCAGCGAGCCCAGCCCCAGATCCAGCCGGGCCACCAGCCGCTGCTCGCCGGTCTCGATGATCTCGGCGCCGCGGCACCAGTCGAAGCGGCGGGGATAGGCGGGGATATCGTTGACCAAGTCGAACATGCGGCTGGCGGCGTGTTCGACCAGGGCGCTGCGGCGGATGGTTTGCATTTGACTCGCTTGTGGTTCCGCCTTCGGCGACAATAAACGGATGGGCAAGAAACCGGACAAGAATAAAGCAACTGGCACCATCGCGTTGAACAAGCGCGCCCGCCATGAGTACCACCTGGAGGAACGCCTCGAGGCGGGACTGGCGTTGCAGGGCTGGGAGCTCAAGGCCATCCGCGCCGGCCGGGCCAACATCACCGAAGCCTACGCGACCATCCGCCATGGCGAGATCTTCCTGTTCGGTTCGCAGATCACCCCGCTGATCCAGGCCTCCACCCACGTGGTCGCCGACGATCGCCGTACCCGCAAGATGCTGCTGCACCGGCGCGAAATCGACCGCCTGATCGGCAAGGTCGAGCGTGACGGCTACACCCTGGTGCCCACTTCGCTCTACTGGAAGGGCAACAAGGTCAAGGCCGAAATCGCCCTGGCCAAGGGCAAGCAGACCCACGACAAGCGCGCCGCCAGCAAGGAACGCGACTGGGCCCGCGAAAAATCGCGCGTGATGCGCCAGCACAACCGCGACGCCTGAGACGCCTGATTCCAGTGGTGGTTCTCGTGGGAGCGACGTCAGTCGCGACGGCCATTTTCCCGCCAAGCGCGCTCCAGGGAGTGGTTTGAAAGTTCACGGTCGCGACTGACGTCGCTCCCACAATCAGTCCTCACCCCGCTAACCACCGGTTGACCGCTCCGCCCCCGCGACCTTGTAAGCCCCCGTCCCCGCCCCTACACTGTCGCGGTCAGGAAACATTCTGGCTCCCGGGGGTGCACTGGCTTCGACGGGGGTTGCGAAGTTGCCTGGTGCATGCCGAGGGGGCAGCTTTCCTCGTTAATCCAGCGGCAAAACTCTAGTTGCCAACGACGACAACTACGCTCTCGCCGCTTAAGGCGTAAGCCCCGAAACTGCTTGTGTCCGTGTTCGCAGCGTAGGGTCATTATCACGGAATCGCCGGGGGCCGCTGCCTGTCAGCCCCCGGTCAACCTCTAACAGGCTGGTCCTGGGGTGCGCTTTGCCCACCGTGCTGCCACAGGACGAGACTTAACGGCGGGATAAGCATGTAGTACCGGGGATGGAGTGCCTTCGGACGGCGGTTCAATTCCGCCCACCTCCACCAATCACAGGAAAATGCCCGCTTCGGCGGGCTTTTTCTTTTCCACGCAGCGCGGGCTAATGATCGGCCCGCGCCTGGCCGTGTCCCCGCCGGCGCTGGCGCGCGTCCTTCGCCTTCTGCGCCATCGCTTCGTAGTGCGCGCGCAGGCGTTCCAGTTCGGATTCCTCCAGTTCTTCCAGGTCCAGCAGTTCGTTGTTGGCCCGCGAGGTCACGTGGATGAGCTCATCCAGCTTGATCTGCATGGCCTGGGTGTCGCGGTTCTGGGTGTTCTGGATCAGGAACACCATCAGGAAGGTGATGATGGTGGTGCCGGTATTGATCACCAGTTGCCAGGTATCGCTGAAGCCGAACAGGGGGCCACTGATCGCCCAGGCGATGACCACCGCCAATGCCAGCCCGAAACACGCGGGACGACCGGTGAATGTGGACGCCTGCTTGGCCAGGCGGGTGAAGGTGGAAGTCGAATTGTTCATGGCCGTTTTCCGGTTGCCGATGCTGCGCGGGACTGTGAAGGCACCCGCATATGCAACCGGTGAAGGAAGACCGTGCCTCTTGCCGTTGTTCCGCGGTGCGAGAGCGGCCGGACCATTCGAAACGCTTCCCGGCCGCTCCGCTCAAGTCCGAACGACTGTACTTTCGAGAAATTCCAGCAGTGCCCCGGGCATGTGGACCACGGTCTCGCGCGGTGGCTCGTCGTCGCGAAGATCAAGGTAAATTCCCGCTGCGGCGGACAGGGCATCGCGGATCGAATCGGCGTCATGGGTAGCCGCCGTACGTACCAACAGCTCGCTGGCCGCGCTATCCGATATTTCCATTCGCCGTATGCCGCGCTGCGGCCGCCCGGCCCTGCGATGAAGCATCGGCCCCAATACCTGATCGCGGAAAAAGGCGAGCATTCCCATGGCCTCGAACAGTTCGCCGCGCCCCAGCTTGGCCGCGCCGTAATGCAGCCAGATCCAGGCCCGCTGTTCGAACCATTCCGGGGAGCGCTCCGGCCAATGGATGACCGCCGCGTCGAGTCGGCCTTCGATATCGGCGGCGTCGCGGGCAAACAGCACCGCGGGTCGTTCGACGAGCCGGCTCAGGTCATCGGCAACGATGAATTTGAGATCCACATGGAGCAAGGGAGGACCGTAAAGACAGATGAGCAACCTCGGCTCGCCGACATGCTCTCCACTGAAAGCTGACAGCAGGTCGCCCAGGCTTTCCGCGAACTGCCTGCGCGTGGCCATGACCTCGGAATACCCACCGGACTCCACGACCACCACGAAATCCAGATCCGAATAGCGGTCGAAACCACCGTGGATATACGAGCCACCGGCAAGCAAGGCCGTCAGCCACGGGGTACGGGACGCTTCGGCGCGGACCCTCTCGACAAACGCCTGGTGCAGTGGGGGAAGTGTTCTGCTCATGTCCGCTGCTTGAGGCCGGCGGCTCAGACTACTGGAGCCGTTGACGTGGAAACAAGTTTTTGTATGCGTGAGTCCTGGGCCGAATGGCGTGCCAATTCCCCGTCACCTGCCGCGCGGATGGCCGCCTTCACTTCCCAAAGGATGTTGGTCAAAGCCGAACCGCAATTACGCGGATTCGACTCCCGGATCGCTGCGAAGCATGCGTCCGGAAGGTCCGTGCTGCGCTTGCATCCCACGCACCAGCGACACACCCAGTCCATAAACCAGCAACGGTGCAGCCCAGCTCAACCACAGCAGCGTCGGGATCATCACCATCGGCGAAGCGAGTTCCATCATGCCGGGAATCCGGATCAGCGCCCGGAAGGTGATCGGCGCCAGCGTCACCAGGTAGCAGCCGATCATCCATCGCCGATGCACGTCCACCTTTCCACGGCGGATGGCGCGATAGCCCAGGAAGGCGGTGACCAGCCAGGCCAGCGCGGTGGCGCCGAATGCGGTGCGGATTGCGTCGGGCGCCGGGCTGGTGAGGATCAGGCCCACCGCGCCGACGCAGGCAATCAGCATGGCCAGCAGGAAGGTCCGGCCGATCCAGCGATGCACCCGCGGCCAGTTGCGGCGAACTTGCGGCAGGAACTGCAGCGCGCCCAGCAGGACCGTCAACGCGCCGCCGCCGATATGCGTCCACAGCCACTCGCGGCGGGTCCAGAACATGCCGTAGCTGCCGGCATTCAGTTGGGTGTACTTCTGGTAGGCGATGGAGAGGAATTCGAGGGATGCCAGTGCGACCACCGACCAGGCCACGACAAGCCACATGATTTTCAGGAGGTTGCGCTGCGGGTATGGAGTCCGGACCTGGGTTTCTGAAGACATGCGGGTGCCATCGAGGGGATGCCAGCGCCAGCCTAGCGCAATGCCCCGAAGCCAGACAGCGGCGTGTTCAGGTGGCAGGTCGGCGCGGCTTCCCTTGCCCTGTCCGTTGTTGGCGCCATGGCGCCAACGTAGGATGACCCACGCCCGGGGAGCGCACGATGGACTAGGTCTTTGCCCGGACGCCTTGTCCTGTCAACAGATGGTGCCTGCTTGGACGTCACTTCATTGTTCATTGTCGGACTCGGAGCAGTTGTACTGATGCTGGCGATCGCGCTACCCGCATGGATCGCCTGGATCGTCGCTTGCCGGTCCCGCGTGCCGGCCGGGGCTCGCCGTTCCTTCATCCTGGCCTGCCTGCTGCTGTCGTTCGGATTCGCCACGCTGGCAGGCGGAATGTTCCTGCCACTGGATCTGGCAGCTGTCTATCTAGCCCCGCAATGGTCGGCTGACGGCTACACGCGCATCGCCACCGCGACCCTTGTCCTGTCCGAACACGGTTCCAGCATCGCGAGTCTCGCAGTCGGATTACTGGCCTCCGTCATCGTTCCCTGGAAACTGCGGCGTGCTTGGCCACGGGTTCTTCTCGTACTGCGCAGCAGCAAATAATCGTTGCGGGTCCATCCGATCTCTGCTGGTCATTCCTGCCAGGACGCGGAGCCAGGACGCCCCTCCATCCCGCTGGGGTCGGCCGACAGCAGGTCCTCGTGCAGCATGAAGACGTCGTTGCCGTCGACGCCGGGGTCGCCGATGGCGTAGAGCGTCGAGAACACCACCTCGTAGGCCGTGTTCCGCATCAGCAGGCAGATATCCCGGGGATCGGCTCCGAGAGCAAGCAGGCGCTCGAGGGCCGGTCCGCTGTCGGCCAGTGGATCATCCGGTCGCTGTTTGGCATGAGCGATCACCTGGGCCAAACCCTCCGGCCTGAGCTGGAGGTTGATTACCTCGGCCCAGAGGTGTGCCAGGAGTTCTTCGCGAGTGGACATGTTGTTCCTGTGGTCGTGGAGTGGGTTCGCACCGGGCCATGGGGGTCGGGCAGGCGGTTCATCGGTATTGGGGCTGTCGCGAAGAGCCAATCCTCCTCGGTCCCCCTTCTTCGAAGGGGGAGGCAAAGCGGGCATGCGGGATTGGACGGAGTCCTGATCAGCATGCGGAGGCGGAGCCGCGACGCGCCATGTCCCCACGTCCGCAACAAGTCCATTCGCGCAGATGTACGGACCTTCCCTACTCGCCCTTGATCTCCCCGCGCAGCTGCGCGAGCAGCCGGCGCAGCCCGTGGATCTGGTCGATGAGATGCAGGGCCACGTCGATGCCTTCCTCGTTCACGCCCAGGTCGTCGGACAGGTCGCGTACCAGATAGGCGCGGGCGACGTCGACTTCGGTCAGTTCGACGCGGCTGGCGGTCTGCGCGGGGGTGATCCAGGCCTTCTCGATCCACACGGTCAGCATTTCGCGGCGGATGCCGGATTGGCTCAGGAATTCTTCCAGGTCGATGTTCATGCCGGCGGTTCCTCGCGGGGGTGATGGCCCTGCCCTGCGCGCCATCCGGAGACGAAGTCCTTCAGTTCGGGATCCCCGCCCCTGGGCAGCACGATGCGCAGGCGGACGTACTCGTCGCCGCGCCCGCCGCCCCGGCGCGGCATGCCGTGGCCCTTCACCCGCAGCCGGCTGCTGCCATCGAAACCCGGCGGCACGGTCAGGTCCACGTGTCCGGTGGGCGTGGGCACGCGAATCGGTCCACCCAACACCGCTTCGCGCAGCGAGATGGGCACTTCCAGTCCCAGATCCTCGCCGTCCTGGCTGAAACGGGGATCCGGCATCACGTCCAGTTCGATCAGCGCGTCGCCCGCTTGGCCCTGCTCGCCGCCGGGCGCGCCCTTGCCGCGCAGCCGCAGGGTCTGCCCCGGAACGATCCCGGCCGGTACGGTGACGTCCAGGGTGTCTCCGGTGGGCAGCGTCAGCCGGGTGCGGGTGCCGTTGATGGCGTCGGCCAGACTGATCGGCAGGCGGTAATGCATGTCCTGTCCGCGCCGGAACGCCCGGGCCTGCGCACTGCGCCGCAGCAGTTCGGCGAACGGGTCATCGCCTTCGGCGAAATCCGCGTAGCCGGCATGGTCGGTGTCCTCGCCATAGGCATGGCCGTGATCGGCGCCGGCATAGTCGCGGTAGTAGCGATGCTGCGGTCGTTCCGCGCCTGTTTCGTCAATCTCGCCGGCGTCGTAGCGCCTGCGCTGCTCCACGTCCCCGAGCAGGCGATAGGCGACGGCGACGTCCTTGAAACGCTCCTCGGCCGCCTTGTCGCCGGGGTTGAGGTCCGGGTGCAGCTTGCGCGCCAGGCGCCGGTAGGCCTTCTTGATGTCCTCGGCCGAAGCGCTCGCCGGGACACCCAGGGTCTCGTAGGGATTGCTCACGCGCCGCCCCCCGCTTGCGCCGCCGCCGGCGCATCCATCGCGATCACGCGCACCGGTATCGACTTGGCCGCCGGGGTACCGCTGATGCGGTCGTGATAATCCAGCGGCAGCAACGGATTCAGTTCCGGGTAGTAGCCGGCCACCGCGCCACGCGGCATCGGATAGTCGAGCACGGTCAGTCCTTCGACACGGCGCTGCCGGCCATCGGTGCTGATGGTTTCCAGGGCAATCTGCTGTTCCGGTCGCAGCCCGCGTTCGCGGCGGTCCTCCTCATTCATGAACAGCACCATGCGATCGTTGTACACGCCGCGATAGCGATCGTTGTAGCTGTAGATGGTGGTATTGAACTGATCGTGCGAACGCACGGTGGCCAATCGCAGCATCGACGGATCGTCGACCGGATCATTCACTTCCAGCCCCGGCAGCGGCAGGAAGTTGGCCTTGCCATTGGGCGTGAGCCAGACCCGCCGGCGTGGCGCGACATCCAGATGGAAGCCCTTCGGGTCGCGGATTCGTTCGACAAAGCCGGCATACAACGCCGGGTAGACATCGGCGATGCGTGCGCGGACGAGATCGTAATCCATCGCGTAGTCGGCCCACGGAAGCCGGCTGTCCGGCAGCGTCGCCATCGCCATCCGGCAGACGATCTCCACCTCCGGCAACAGTTGCGGACTGGCCGGTTCCAGCACCCCGCGCGAGGCGGTGACGTTGGACATCGAGTCCTCGATGGTGACGAACTGCTCGCCGGCGGCGGTCCGGATGCGTTCCGAGCGCGCGACCACCGGCAGGATCAGCGCCTCCCTGCCGTGCACCAGATGGCCCCGGTTCAACTTGGTGGTGATGCCCACGGTAAGGTCGAGCTTGCGCATGGCCGCATACGCCTGTTCGGTGTCGGGCACGGCGCGCACGAAGTTGCCGCCCAGGCCGATGAACACCTTGGCGGTGCCGTCCATCATCGCGGCGATGGATTCGACGGTGTGATGGCCATGCGCGCGCGGCGGCTCGAAGCCGAACACCTCGCGTACCCGGTCCAGATACGCCACCGACGGCTTCTCGTCGATGCCCACCGTGCGATCGCCCTGCACGTTGGAGTGGCCGCGAATCGGCGAAATCCCCGCGCCGGACCTACCGAAATTGCCGCGCAGGAACAGCAGGTTGGCAACCTGCTGGACCAGCCGCGATCCCTGCTGATGCTGGGTGAGTCCCATCCCGTAGCAGATGATGGTGGCGCGGGAGCGGATGTAGATTTCCGCACAGCGGCGAATCTGTTCTTCCGCCACCCCGGACACGCGCACGATGTCCGCCCAGTCCAGGGACAGGATTTCATCGCGGACCACCTCCAGGCCCGTCGTGTGCTCGCGCAGGAACTCGTGATCCAGCACCGGTTCGCCCGCCGCCTCGCGTTCGAACAGCACCTTCATCATGCCCTTGAGCAGCGCCAGGTCGCCGCCGATTCGGACATGCACGAACTCGCTGGAGATCTCCGTCGATCCGAATGTCGCCATCTGCACCACATCCTGCGGTTCGGTGAACCGGATCAGGGCGCGCTCGGGCATCGGGTTGACCGCGACGATGGGAATGCCGCGTTTCCGCGCCTCGACCAGATGGGTCATCATCCGCGGCGAGTTGGTGCCGGTGTTCTGGCCGATCACGAAGATCGCCTCGGCGTGCTCGAAATCCTCCAGCACCACCGTGCCCTTGCCCACCCCGATGGCCGGCGGCAGGCCGCGGCTGGTCGGCTCGTGGCACATGTTGGAACAGTCGGGAAAATTGTTGGTGCCGAACTGGCGGACGAAGATCGCGTACAGGAACGCCGCCTCGTTCGGCGTGCGTCCTGACGTGTAGAACTCGGCCTCGTGCGGGCTCTTCAGACCCCGCAGATGGCGCCCGATGATCCCGAAGGCGGTGTCCCAGTCGCAGGGTACGTAGTGATCGGTGGCGGCGTCGTAGCGCATGGGCTCGGTCAGCCGGCCCTGCATCTCCAGCCAGTAGTCCGACTGTTCCATCAATTCGGACACGCTGTGCCGGGCGAAGAACTCGCGGGTCACGCGCGCCTGGGTGGCCTCGAAGGCCAGCGCCTTCACGCCGTTCTCGCAGAACTCCAGCTTCCTGGTGCAGTCGGCGTCCGGAAACGCGCAACTCGGGCACTTGAAGCCGCCGGGCTGGTTCATCGCCAGCAGCGCGCGCGAGCCCTTGGTGACCACGCTCTGTTCCAGCAGCACCTTGGCGGTGGCGGCGGCCGCGCCCCACCCGCCCGCCGGCTGGTGGTAGGGCTTGTAGCGGGGAGGTTTCTGCGCGCTCATGACCGGATACCTCCGCATGCGAACCGTCGCGGCCAGTTAAGCACTTTACGCCGCCGCGCTCCACCTCGCCGCGATGAAACGGATGAGCTACGCTGCGACGGTTCGTCCGCGGCCGGTTGTTCCATCCGGTGGCCGGCGAGCGACACGGAATTGCCAGCCAGCGGAAATGACACGCCATGCCTGAACGCGGTGACGCCCCGCCTTCCATCACCGCCGGGTGGGTGGATCGGCATGTCCTGCGTCGCCAGGGCGAAGCCACCGAGGCGGTGGTGGACCGGCTCGCCGAGGAAATACCGGTGGCCATGCGCTACAACGGCCGGCCGTTCGCGGTGATGATGGCTTCGCCCTGCGATCTGGAGGATTTCGCCTTGGGTTTCTCGCTGAGCGAGGGCCTCGTCACCGCACCCGGACAACTGCTGGGCGTTCGCACGCATTGGCAACTGGAAGGCATCGAACTGGCGATGACCGTCGCCGGCGACGCGCCCGCCGCGGGTCTGAACGAAGATGACGCGCGCTGGCTGCCCGGCCGCGGCGGCTGCGGCCTGTGCGGAACGCGCCAGTTGGAGGACGTGGTGCGTCCGGCGGCCCCGGTCACGGACACGCCACGCTTCACCGTCGAGGCGTTGCGACGGGCGCTGGCGGCGCTCGACGCGCACCAGCCCATGAACGCCGCCACCGGTTCCACCCACGCCGCCGCCTGGGCCGATGCCACGGGCGACATCCTGCGGGTGCGTGAGGATGTCGGCCGGCACAATGCGCTGGACAAGCTGATTGGCGCGATGACCCGCGCCGGCGATGATCCGGCGGCCGGCATGCTGGTGATCTCCAGCCGCGCCAGCTACGAGATGGTGACCAAGGCCGCCCGCGCCGGCATCGGCTTCGTCGCCGCGGTGTCGGCGCCCACGGCGTTGGCGATCGAACTGGCACGCGGCGCCAACGTCTGCCTGATCGGTTTCGCACGCGGCGACGGCTGCAATCTCTACACCTTTCCCGAACGCCTCGCGGCTTCGCCGTGAGCCTGTTCCTTCCCTTTCCGCAGGAGATGTCGTGCAACCCATCCTGGCCCAGCCCGTCACCGCGCCGCTGACTCGCGCCGCGATTTTCCTGGTCGTCACCCTGGCGCGCGGAGACACGCCGACGCAGGCCTGCCGTGCCCTGTGCGCCGGTCTGGCCGGGCTGGTACGCGCCATCGGCTCGCGCGTGCCCGATGCGGCGCTGTCGTGTGTGCTGGGAATCGGCTCGGACGCCTGGGACGGACTGTTCGGCGCGCCGCGTCCGCGCGAACTGCATCCGTTCCGCGAGATCAACGGCCGGCACCACGCCGTCGCCACGCCCGGCGATCTGCTGTTCCACATCCGCGCCGCCCGCCAGGATCTGTGTTTCGAACTGGCCACCCACATCATGCAGCGACTGGGCGAAACGGTGACCGGCGCGGACGAAGTCCATGGCTTCACCTACTTCGACAACCGGGATCTGATCGGCTTCGTCGACGGCACCGAGAATCCGGTCGGCCAGGCGGCGCTGGATGCCACCCTGGTCGGCGCCGAGGATCCCGTCTTCGCCGGCGGCAGCTATGTCATCGTGCAGAAGTACCTGCATGACCTGCGCGGCTGGAACGCGGTGCCCGAAGCCGAGCAGGAAAAAATCGTCGGCCGCAGCAAGCAGTCGAACATCGAACTGGACGACGCGACCAAGCCCAGCTACGCCCACAACGCGCTGACCTCGCTGGTCGAGGATGGCCGCGAACTGGAAATCCTGCGCGACAACATGTCCTTCGGCGACGCCGCCAAGGGCGAATTCGGCACCTACTTCATCGGCTACGCCTGCTCGCCTTCACGCATCGAGAAGATGCTGGAGAACATGTTCATCGGCAATCCGCCCGGCAACTACGACCGCCTGCTGGATTTCAGCACCGCGGTGACGGGCTCGCTGTTCTTCGTTCCGTCGGCGCAATTCCTGGAGGCAGCGGCGGGTGCGGAGTGAGCGCGGGACGCCCCCCTCACCCGTATCCGCAATCCTCGGTCCCCGTCCTCGGCGTCACGCACAGCATCCGTCCCGGCGACAGCACCTGCAGGCGATGCCAGGTGTCTTTCGGTATGACGCAGCCCCCGGGCGCGACCACGCTGGCCGTGGTTTCTTCCCCGTCTTCCGGGGCCAGCGTCACCACGATCCCGCCTTCCAGCACGTAGAGGATCTTGTCGCCCCCGGGATGGCGTTCCCAGAACCGTGCGTCCACCGATGGACCATCGACGATATCGACCAGCGCCACCACCCATTCGGATGTCGCCTCGCTCAGTTTGGCCAGCGGAATATCGGACGCGCGGCGGGCATCGTCGAAACCGACCACGCGTTCCTGTGGGTCAAACGTCAGCATGGTTTGTGCGCCTGATGAAAGCATGCATAGAATGTGAGTGATAGCTCGCCTTGTCTACTCGCTTTCCCGTCAACCGCCATGGCCCGCAAACCCGCGACGAAACCCCGCAAGACCGCTACCCAGGAGCGTTCCCGCGCCACCGTGGACGCACTGCTGGAAGCCACCGCTCGCATTCTGGTCAAGGAAGGCTACGACCGCGCCAGCACCAATCGCATCGCCCAGGCCGCCGGAGTGAGCATCGGTTCGCTGTACCAGTACTACCCGAGCAAGGAAGCGCTGGTCGCAGGCGTGATCGGCCAGCACATGCAGGAGATGATGCAGCGCATCCGCGACGCATTGGCCCGGGTGGCGCAGGAACCATTGGATCTGGCCACCCGCGAACTGGTGCGGGTGATGGTCGATGCACACCGCATCAACCCCCGCCTGCACCGGGTGCTGGTTGAGCAGACTCCCCGGGTGGGACTGCTGGAGAACATCGAGGCCATCGATCGCGAGGTCTACGCGCTCATCCGCCTGTACCTGGAAAGCCACCGGCAGGAACTGCGCGTGCAGGATCTGGACACGGCAACCTTCATCGCCGTGTCCACCGTGGAAGCACTGACCCACGCCGCGGTGGTGCTGCGCCCGGAGATGGTGTCCGGCGATCGCGCGGACGCCTACATCGACGAGGTCACCGCCCTGCTGGTGCGCTACCTGCGCAAGGCCTGAGCCTCATCCCCGCCGCGCCGGCAGGACGCGCGGGTTGCGCAGGATGGCGGCCGAAATCAGCGAGACCAACACGCCGACCGGGAAGATTTCAATGAACGTCATCGGCAGCCGGAACAGCGGATTGGCGTACTGCGCCTTGAACGTCTCCATGTCGGCCGCCAGCCTGGCCAGCGCTTCGGGACTGGCGCCCTTGGCCTTCTGCGCCTCGATCATCGCCTTGGCATAGGTGTCGGCGAAGTCCAGGCCGCTGATCGCCAGCGCCGCCTCCCAGGACAGCATGTAGATCAGGCTGGCGATGAAGCTCACGCCCAGGCCCAGGCCAAATGCCGGCCAGAACCGGATCACCCCGCCCAGTTCGCGATCCCGATGGCGCTTGATGGCCAGGAACACCAGGCTCAGCGCGACCAGCATGGTCAGGTAACCGATCGCCATGCTGTAGCCGGACGGGATGGCGTCCTGCACGGTCAGCACGATGAGGGACAGGACGCCGCCGGCAATCAGGCCGGCGAGCAGGCCGTAGGACAGGATTCTGCGCAGCATGGAACACCTCTCGGGTCGGGAATGGCGGCGTCATTGGGCGGCCCGGCCCGGCGTGCGGCAATCGGCCAAACGGGTGATTCGGCCCGTTTCCGCCCAAGGATGGCATGCGATCCGCCTGTTCAGGGAACCAGCCCCAGCTCGCGCGCCCGTCGCACCGCCTCGGTGCGACGGCGCGCGCCCAGCTTCTCGTACAGCCGGGCCACGTGGGTCTTCACCGTGCTGGGCGCGATGTGCAGCTCGCGGGCGATTTCCTTGTTGGAGCGTCCCGCCGCCAGTTCCAGCAGCACCGCCCGTTCGCGATCGCTGATGCCCAGGCTGTCCTGCGCCCGCGGGTTGCCGTCGAAGGCCGGCGGGCGATGGCGTGCTGCGAACAGGCGGGCGCCGACGAACACCCCCAGCGCGAGGAAGGCCAGCGCGACCAGGCCGATGTAGAAGTCATCCCAGTGGGTGCGCGCCAGCCGCTGGTAATCCAGCCATTGCAGGCCGAGCGCCGCCAGCGCCAGCGCCGCGCCATACACGGCGGTCCGCTTCCAGTTTCGGGATGGCATCCGGACATGGCGGCGGCTCATGCCGGCGGATTGTCCGGCAATGCCGGTCCCGGCGAAAGGCGCCGCGGGAACTAGGGCCGGACCCGGAACACCGCGCTGATGCGCGGCGCCTGTGGGCGGCGGGTCTTGGGAATGCCGTGTTCGTGGGTGAGCTGGGAGGCGTGGCTCATGCTGAGCAGGCTACCCGGCAACAGATCGATGGCGATGGCCTTGTGCCCCTCGCCCTTGCGCTTGATCAGCATGCGGCGCGGCGCGCCGAGCGAGACCAGAGTGATCGGATGGCCTTCGCGCAGGATGTGCAGCTTGTCGCTGTGCATGGCGACGCTGTCGTGACCGTCGCGGTAGAGGTTCATGCCCACCCGGCTGTAGGGCGCGGGCACCACCGCCTGCACCCGCGCCAGCATCTCGGCCAGCGGCAGCTCCGCGGGCAAGGCGTCGAGATCATAGCTGGCGAGCAGGCGCGGCACGTCCACCACCTTCTCGTACATGGGCCGTTGCAGGTGGGTCCAGTTGGCGCCCGCCTGCAGGGCCTGGAACCACCGCCACGCCCTTGCCTCGTCGATGAAATCCGGCCAGTAGCGGATGCCGCCCTGGGCGTCGTCGACCAGTTGCTGCATGGGCGTGGCGAACAGATCCATCTCAGTGGAAATCCCGCGAGGGGGTGACCAGATCGCCCAGCCAGTCGCTCATGTCGCGCAACTGGGCGGCGATGAGGTGCTGCACGCCGTCCACGTGCTCCCAGCGTCCGCGCACCGACAGCAGGCGCGCGCCCAGCAGGGCCTTGCGCTGGCGCGCGGCCAGGTGCGGCCAGACCACCACGTTGACCACGCCATGCTCGTCTTCCAGGGTCACGAAGATGACGCCGCTGGCGGTGCCCGGCCGCTGGCGCTGGGTGACGATGCCGGCGGCATGCACGCCGCGGCCATGCGGCATGTCCTGCAACTGGCGTGAATCCAGTACGCGCTCGTCCTGCAACCGCGGGCGCAGCAGCGCCAGCGGATGCGTGCGCAAGGTCAATCCCAGCGCGCGATAATCCGACAGCACATCCTCGCCGGTGCGCGGCGCCGGCAGCACGATGGCGTCCTCGTCCGGACTGCCGGGCAGCAGTGGCCGCTGGCGCTCGATGCCGGCCACCGCCCAGCGCGCGGCATGGCGGTTTCCGGCCAGCGCTTCCAGCGCGCCGGCTTCGGCCAGCGCATGCCGGGCCTTTTCATCCAGCCGCGCGCGCAGGCACAGGTCGCGCACGTCGCGGAACGGTTGCCGCGCGCGGGCCGCGACGATCGCATTCGCCATCGCCTCCGACAACCCGCTGATCTGGCGCATGCCCAGCCGGATCGCCGGCTGGCCGGCGTCATCCTCGTCGCCCACGCGGAAACGCCCGCCTTCCAGCGTGCAGTCCCAGTCGCTGTGCAGCACGTCGACCGGCCGCACCTCGACCGGCAGGCGCCCGCCCCGCCCGCGCCGCGCGTCCTGCACGATCTGGCTGGGCGAATAGAAACCCATCGGCTGCGCGTTGAGCAGCGCGCAGGTGAACGCGGCCGGCTCGTGCCGCTTCAGCCAGCTGCTGATGTAGACCAGTTTGGCGAACGAGGCCGCATGGCTCTGCGGGAAGCCGTAGGAGCCGAAGCCCTTGATCTGTTCGAAGATCTGGTCGATGAATTCGGAGGAGTAGTTCTTGTCCTCCATCAGCTCGCGGATGCGCGCCCGGTGCGGCTCCATGTCGCCGCCGCGTCCCCACGCGGCCATCGAACGGCGCAACCCGTCGGCTTCGGCTTCCGTGTAGCCGGCGTGGATCACCAGTTCCATCACCTGTTCCTGGAACAGGGGAATACCCAGGGTGTTACCCAGGATTTTCTCGATGCCTTCGGAGGGATACACCACCGGGTCCTTGCCCTGCCGCCGCCGCAGGTAGGGATGCACCATGCCGCCCTGGATCGGGCCGGGGCGGACGATGGCCACTTCCACCACCAGATCGTAGAAGTTCTTCGGCTTCAGTCTTGGCAGCATGCTCATCTGCGCGCGCGACTCGATCTGGAAAACGCCAACCGTGTCGGCGGCCTGGATGAGGTCGTAGGTTCCGGCGTCGTCGCCAGGTATCCGGGCCAGGTCAATGACGCGACCACGATGTTTCTCGATCAGCTTCACCGCCTTGTGGATGCAGGTCAGCATGCCCAGCGCCAGGCAGTCGACCTTCAGCAGCTTCATGGTTTCCAGGTCGTCCTTGTCCCACTGGATGATGGTGCGGTCGTCCATGGCCGCGTTCTCCACCGGCACCACCGTGGACAGGGGCGCGTCGCTGATCACGAAGCCACCGACATGCTGGGACAGATGGCGCGGATGCCCGCGCAACAACGCGGTCACCGCCAGCACCCGCGCGATCAGCGGATTGCCCGGATCGAAACCGGCCTCGCGCAGGCGCTGTTCCATCGGCGTTTCGCCGTTTCCCCAGCCGTAGCAGTCGGCCAGCAACGCAATCTGATCCGGCGGCAGGCCGAACGCCTTGGCGACATCGCGCACCGCGCTCTTGCCACGATAGCGGATCACGGTGGCGGCGATGGCGGCGCGCTCGCGGCCATACTTGTTGTAGACGTACTGGAGCACCTCCTCGCGCCGCGCATGCTCGAAGTCCACGTCGATGTCGGGTGGCTCGTTGCGGTTCTCCGACAGGAAGCGCGCCATCAGCAGGCGGGTCTCGTCGGGATTGACCACGGTGATGCCCAACGCGAAGCAGACCGCCGAATTGGCCGAGGAGCCGCGTCCCTGGCAGAGGATGTCCTGCGATTTGGCGAAACGGACAATGTCCTCGACGGTCAGGAAGAAGGCTTCATATTCCTTCTTGGCGATGAGCGCCAATTCGCCTTCGATCTGCCGTCTGACCTTGTCGGGCGTACCCTCCGGCCAGCGTTCGCGCATGCCACGCTCGGTCAGTTCGCGCAGCCAACTGGCCGGCGTATGGCCATCCGGCACCAGCTCAGCCGGATAGCGATACTTCACATCCGTCTTCATATCGAAGACGCAGCGCCGCGCCAGTTGCACGGCCGCCTCCAGCAACGCAGCCGGATAGATGTTGCCCAGCGCGCGTCGCGTGCGCAGATGGCGTTCGCCGTTGCGGAACAGATGATCGCCGCATTCGGCCAGCGGCAGGCCATGACGGATCGCGGTCATGGTGTCCTGCAGGACGCGCCGGCGGCGTACGTCCATGTGCACGTCGCCGGCCGCCACCGGCGTCATGCCCTGCTCCACCGCCAATGCCAGCAGCTGTTGCAGGCGGGCATCGTCGTCCTCGTCGCGGTGCAGTTCCACCGCCAGGAAGGCGCGCTCGCCGAATACCCGTTGCAGCCACTTTCCCTGTTCCGGTTCCGGCGCGCGCGCCGGCAGCCACAGCGCGAACAGGCCGCACGCCCCTTCGGCCAGCACCGTTTCCACGTCCTGGCGGGTGAGCCGGTAGCGTCCCTTGGTGGTGGCGCGGCGGCCCACGGTGATCAGCCGGCACAACTGCGTGTAGCCGCGATGGTTTTCCACCAGCAGCACCAGCCGCAGACCGTCGAGCAACCGGAACTCGCTGCCCACCACCAGTTTCAAATTGGTGGCCTCCGAGGCTTCCAGCGCCCGCACGATGCCCGCCAGCGAGCATTCGTCGGTGATCGCCAGCGCCTCGTAGCCGCAGAGCTTGGCCCGCGCGAACAATTCCTCCGCGCTGGCCGCGCCGCGCAGGAAGGAGAAATCCGACAGGCAATGCAGTTCGGCATAGGCCGGCAGATCATCGGCGATGACGCTGTCGTCGTTGGCCGCCGCCAGTCCCAACCGCTGCGCGACTTCCCACGCCCGCGGCGGACGACCGCCGGGCGAATCGGTGTCGCGTTCCTGTTCGCGGCTCATGCGAACCACCCGTGCAGCATCCAGTGCTCGCGCTCGCCCGGCGGCGCGAATGCCCAGGCGCGCTGGCCCTGCGAGGTTTCCAGCACGTAGTAGTCGCGGCGGGCGTCGGCGCCGTCCCACCAACCGCTTTCCAGCCGTTCCGGTCCGGACAGGATGCGCGGACGCGGATCCCGCAGTGGTATCGGCTGCGGCAACAGCCAGGCCGGACGCGGCGGACGCGCGGGCGCCGGCGCGATATCCGCGCGCTCGTCGCCACGCAGTCGCCGCCATGCCCGCTCCGGGCGCGGATCGCCGGTAGGTGTCACCTGGTGGACCGCCTCGTCGCCCAGCCGCGCGCGCAGGCGCTCGCGCAGTTGCAGCCAGGGCAGCGTCTGCTGCGCGCGCAGATCGAACAGATCCCGGACGGCCGGCACGAACGGCGGCAACTCGCGCGCCAGCAGGCGCACCGCCACCACCGGCGCGGGGATGGACACCCGTTCGAGCCGGTTGCGGGTCAGCTCGAACAGCATCGCCGGCTCGCGCTCGGCCGACAGCAGTCCGACGTCCACGTCGGTGTGGTCTTCCTCGTGTTCCAGCCGCAGCAGGAACCGCTGCACGCCGCCGTCTCGGATGGACAGGTAGGTGCACAGATCGCCGATCAGGCGGCGCAGCGGAAACAGCAGCGCGGTGTGGCTTTCCACTTCGTAGCCCAGTTCCACCCGCGCGTCGAAATAATCCGGCGGCGCGTAATGGGTCAGCGGATCGTCGGCCTCGCCATACAGGCGATCAAGATGTTCCAGCACCTCCAGGCCGAAGCGCCGGCGCAGGCTGTCGCGCGGCAACCCGCGCAGGGTGCGCAGATCGCGGATACCCATGCGATGCAAGCGCTCGCCGGCCTCGTCCGGCAACACCGCGCGCCGGATCGGCACGCGATCCAGCACCTCGTTCATGCCCGGCGCCTGCATCATCGCCAGGCCGTCGCGCAGGCCGGCGAACACGCGCGCCGCGCGCGGTGTCGGCGCCAGCGCGATGCGATGGCTGAAACCGAGCGCGTGCAGTTCCTCGCGCAGGCGCGCCTCGAACCGGGGCCACGGACCCAGCAGGCGGAAACTGGCGCGTACTTCCAGCACCAGGCAGCCGGGCCATTGCGCGCTCACCAGCGAACTGTGGCGATAGGCCCATGCGGCCAGGAAGCGATGCCAGCGCGCTTCGGCCTGCGGTTCGTACTCGGCCAGCGCCAGATCCGGCAGCAGCGCGTGCGCGGCGGTCAGCCGCATGCCCGCCCGCAGGCCCGCCTGCGCGGCCGCTGCATTGACGGCATGCAGCGTGCGCAGTTGCGCCGGTCCGGTCACCAGCGCCAGCGGCGCGTCGGGATCGGGGCAACGGCGAAGGACGGCGTCCAGCGCCAGCTGCGGCAGCAAGATGCAGGCCCAGAGCATGCGCGGCTCACGAACCGGTCCAGGCGAACGCCTGCGCGGGTGGATGGCCGCCGCGGCATTTGCGCACATGCCAGGCACCGGCCATGCCGCCTTTTTCGCGCATGTATTCCAGCCGCAGCGCCGCCGGCGAGGCGTTGAGCGCATGCCGGCGATCCCGCAGCGCGAAGCCCAGGCAATCGCCGCTGTCGGCCGCCACCTGCAGGCGGCGCAAGGCGCGTCCATCGGCGGTCGCGGGCCAGCCGATCACCGCGGCGCAGGCGCCGCTGCGCAGGCATTGCTCGAAGGCCCACAGGGCATCGCGCGGCGCGGCCTCGACCAGATGCAGGTGCGCCAATTCCACGCCGCCTGCCTGCCAGGCCGGCGCGTAGGCCAGATAAGGCGGCGCGATCAGCACCACCTCATTCCCGGCGCGGGTCAGCCGCGCCAGCGTGGGCATCAGCAGTTCGATCTCGCCCACGCCGTCGGCCGGCAACAACAGTTCGGTGAGCGCGCCGCGCGGCCAGCCGCCCTGTGGCAGGAGGCGATCCAGCGCGGCATGGCCGGTGCTCTCGCTGTCGGCCGGAGCGATGGCGCTGCGCCCCGCGTGCCACAGGGTCTGCGCGGCCAGCAGGGATTCCAGGGCGACGACGTTGCCCATCAGTCGCGCCGGATCAAACCGCAGTACAGCCCTTCGATGGCGAAATCCTCGTCCGGATCCGGATCGATCGGCGCGTAACCGGCGCTGCGCGGCAGCAACCGAAGTTCGCTGGCGGTGCGATGCAGCCGCTTGATGGTGATGCCGGCGTCGCCGAGCCGGGCCACCACCGTCTGTCCGTGATGCGCGTCGGGCGTGATGCGCACGCCGACCAGATCGCCGTCGAGGATGCCGTCGTCGCGCATCGAGTCGCCCTGCACGCGCAGCAGGTAATCCGGACGCATGCGGAACAGCGCCGCGTCCACGTGCAGGAATGCCTCGGTCTCGCCATCGTTGAGGATCGGCTGGCCGGCCGCGACCCGCCCCACCAGCGGCAGGCTGAGCACGTCGTCGCGATCCGGCCGCGGCCCCATCAGGCGGATGCCGCGCGGCCGGCTGGGATCGCGGATCAGGTAGCCCTTCTTCTCCAGCGCCTCCAGATGCTTGAACACCGCGCTGACATGGCCGATGCCGACCGCCGCGCCGATTTCCTGCAGGGTCGGCGCGCTGCCGGTTTCGGCCAGGTGCAGGCGCACGGCGTCCAGGACGGCGGCTTGGCGATGGGTCAGGGTCAGGCTCACACGAGAATCTTTTCACCTAATCAGGTGAAAGCCAATGGTGAAAACCTGAATTGGCCTCCGGCGCCCGGCTCAGGCGGTCCCGGCCGGCGGTAGCCCCCGATCCCACTCCGGTTCCTCGCCGAAGCGCCCGGCCAGGAAGTCCAGGAATGAGCGCACCAGCGGCGGCATCAGCCGGCGGGTGGCGTAGACGCCAAAGATGCCCATCGGCGGAATGGCGTAGTCCGGCAGCACCGCGACCAGTTCGCCACGCGCCAGGTAGCCGGCCGCCTGGTAGGTCGGCAGCATGGCGATGCCGCCGCCACTGCGCACCGCCTGCAGCAGCACGCTGGCCTCGTTGGCGCTGATGCCGCCGCCGACCGCAACCGCCACTTCACGGCCGTCGCGGCGCAGGTGCCAGAGGCTCTTGCCGACGAAGTGGTGGGTCAGGCAATCGTGTGCGGCCAGTTCCTCCGCGCGCACCGGCGTGCCACGCCGGGCCAGGTAGTCGGGCGAGGCGCACAGCAGCGAACGGCAGGTGGTCAGCCGACGGGCAATCAGGTTCGGATCCAGTTCGTGGGTGATGCGGATGGCCAGATCCACCCGCTCCTCGACCAGGTTGACCGTGCGATCCAGCAGCAGCATGTCGATGCGCACGCCCGGATGCCGACCGACGTAGTCGACCACCGCCGCGGCCATCTGGCTCTGTCCGAACGAGGTGCTGCAGGTCAGCCGCAGTTGCCCGTGCAGCGGCGCGTCGGTGTCGCTGGCGACCGCCGCCTGCAGGTCGGCGCCCAGTTCCAGCAGCTTGCGGCAGCGCTCCAGCGCCTGCTCGCCCGGCGTGGTCAGGCTGATCCGGCGGGTGGTGCGATGGAACAGGCGCACGCCCAGCCAGTCCTCCAGTTCGGCCAGGTAGCGGGTGACCATCGCCCGCGACATGTCCAGCGCCTCGGCGGCGGCGGTCAGGCTGCCGCGCTCGGCGACCTCGACGAATACCCCCATTGCGGTCATACGGTCCATGACTTGCTCGATTCATGCAACAAACAAGTGCCTTATACGCGGTTTTTCGTCCGCTTTCAGCTCATTACAGTGGCCCCACTTTCCCACCTCACCCGGAGTTCACCATGAAAATCGCCCTCGCCGCCGCCACCGGCAAAATCGGCCGCCAGATCGCGGCGCATGCCATCGCCCGCGGCCATGACGTCACCGCCATCGTCCGCCGCGACACCGATCTGCCGCCGGAACTGGACGGCGCCCGCATCGTCATCGCCGCGCTGGACGATGCCGACGCCCTGGTCGCCGCCGTGCGTGGCCATGACGTGCTGGCCAGCGCCTACGGTCCGCAACCCGGCGCCGAATCCAGCCTGGCCGATGTCAGCGATGCCCTGATCGCCGCCGCCCGCGAAGCCGGCATTCCGCGCGTGGTGGTGGTCGGCGGCGCCGGCAGCCTGGAAGTCGCGCCCGGCGTGCAGCTGGTCGACGTGCCGGATTTCCCCGCCGCCTACAAACCGGTCGCGCTGGCGCACCGCGACGCGCTCAAGCGTTACCAGGCCGCCGACGATCTGGCCTGGACGTTCTTCTCGCCGGCCGCGGAAATCGGCCCGGGCGAGGCGCGCGGGCAGTTCCGCACCCAGGTCGGCGCGCTCCTGGCCGATGCCGATGGCAAGAGCGCCATCAGCTACGCCGACTATGCCGAGGCTTTCGTCGCCGAACTCGAACAGGCGCGCCATCCGCGCCAGATCATCACTGCGGCCTACTGATTCCGCCCAACCGGAGCATTCCCATGCGAAGCATCTTCCTGTTCGCGCTGGCGCTGTCGGGCGCCCTGAGCGGTTGCCAGCACCTGCCGGCGCATGCCGGAAGCAGCATGGCCGATACAGATGTTTTTCCCGCGACCGGCCATGTCTACCGCGTCGATTTCGGCAGCGGCAACGCCTTCGACATTGACTTCACCTCCGACCACAGCATGACCTTCACCAAGCTGCAGCCACCCTCGCGGGGCCAGGTGGAAACCATCCGTTTCGATCACCGGCGGATCCGCGAAGGCCTGTACCTGGTGCGCTGGCAGGAAGCGGACCGGACCACGGTCGTGCACCTTGAAGACTTCGCGCGGGAACGGGTGTACACCCACATCACCCGTCCCGACGGCAGTTTCTTCAGCGGCGAATCCACCCTCACCCGCGTCCATTGAACGCGTCCATCGAGCAGGAGACGATGTCCATGAAACCCCTTGTCCTGAAATCCGCGGGCGCGCTGGCGCTCACCCTGTCGCTGGCCGCCTGCGGTGGCCAGGCACCATCGAGCGCCGGCACGCCCGTGGCCGCAGTGCCCGAAGCTGCCGAACCGGTCGCCGAACCGCTGAAGCTGGAGATCTACAACCCCGGCCCGGATGGCATCTTCGCGGTGTCCTCCGTGCTGGTCACCGGCCACGAGGACGCCGTGCTCATCGACGCGCAGTTCTCCACCGCCGACGCGGCGAAACTGGTCGACCGGATCAAGGCATCCGGCAAGCGGCTGACCACGATCTACATCAGCCACGGCGATCCGGATTTCTACTTCGGCCTGGAAACGCTGAAAGCCGCTTTCCCGGACGCGAAGATCCTCGCCACCCCGCAGACCATCGCCCACATCCGCGAAACCAGCGCGGGCAAGCTGGCGCATTGGGGTCCGATCCTGGGCGCGGGCGCGCCGAAGCAGATCGTCATGCCGGAGCCGCTGGCCGGCGATCGCCTGGCTCTGGAAGGCCGGGAATTGCAAATCATCGGCCTGGACGGGCCGACGCCGGATCGCAGCATCGTCTGGATTCCCTCGATCCGCGCCGTGGTGGGCGGTATCCCGGTAATCGCCGGCGAACATGTGTGGATGGCCGATACCCAGACGTCGCAATCGCATGCCGACTGGCTGGCCATGCTGGATCGGATCGCCGCGCTGAAGCCGGAGACGGTGCTCCCTGGCCACTTCGAACCGGGCGCCCCGCAGGGCCTGGACGCGGTGCGCTTCACCGCCGACTACATCCGCGCCTACGACGAGGAAACGGCCAAGTCGAAGGATTCCGCCGCGCTGATTGCGGCGATGAAGGCGCGCTATCCGCAACTGGGTGGGGTGTCCTCGCTGGAACTGAGCGCGAAGGTCAGCAAGGGCGAGATGCGTTGGCCTTGAATGGCATCACCTTTCTCTCGCTTGCGGGAGAAGGTGGTGCGAAGCGTCGGACGAAGGCGCCTTTCGCGCGATGCCGCTCTGTCGGTTTGCCCCCATCCGCCTTCGGCACCTTCCCCCGCAAGCGGGGGAAGGGAGCATCCAATGCTGGGCCGCAAGACCATCTGACCGCGGATGCAAGCGGATAGCATCGATTATATCCGCAACACGCCCTTCCCTCGCTTGCGAGGGAAGGTGGCGCGAAGCGCCGGATGGGAGCGCTCTTCGCGCGATGCCACCCTGCCGGTTTGCCCACATCCGCCTTCGGCACCTTCCCCCGCAAGCGGGGGAAGGGAGCATCCAATGCTGGGCCGCAAGACCATCTGACCGCGGACGCAAACGGATCGCGTCAGTTATAACCGCAACACGCCCTTCCCTCGCTTGCGAGGGAAGGCGGCGCGAAGCGCCGGATGGGAGCGCTCTTCGCGCGATGCCACCCTGCGGTTTGCCCCCATCCGCCTTCGGCACCTTCCCCCGCAAGCGGGGGAAGGGAGCATCCAATGCTGGGTCGCAAGACCATCTGACCGCGGACGCAAGCGGATCGCGTCAGTTATAACCGCAACACGCCCTTCCCCCGGCTTGCGGGGGAAGGTGGCGCGAAGCGCCGGATGGGGGCGCTCTTCGCGCGATGCCACCTTGCCGGTTCGCCTTCACCCGCCTTCGGCAATTCCATCAAGCACGAGGCATCAATCCTTCCCGCGTGCCCGCGCAAACGCCGCAGCCAGCGCATTGTCGGCCGGAGGCGCCGACGGACGCGACGCACCGCCCTGCCCGCGCCCGCCACCATCGCGGCCGTTGCGCGGACCGCCTCCGTCACCATTGTTCCCACGCGCGCCTTGCACACCACGCTCCTCGCGCACAGGCGGCGGCGTGTCGTCCAGGCGCCGGGTCAACGCGATGCGCTTGCGCGGGATGTCCACCTCCAGCACCCGCACCTTGACGATGTCGCCGGCCTTGACCACTTCGCGCGGGTCCTTGACGTAGCGATCGGCCAGCGCGGAGATGTGGATCAGGCCGTCCTGGTGCACGCCGATGTCGACGAAGGCGCCGAACGCGGCCACGTTGCTGATCACGCCTTCCAGGATCATGCCCGGCTTGAGGTCCTTGATGTCCTCCACGCCGTCGGCGAATCGCGCGGCCTTGAACTCGGGACGCGGATCGCGGCCGGGCTTCTCCAGTTCCTTGAGGATGTCGCGCACGGTCGGCACGCCGAACTTCTCGTCGGTGTACTCCTCGGCGCGCACGCCGCGCAGGAAGGCGGCATCACCGATGATCTGCTTCACTCCGCGGCCGCATTTGGCCAGGATGCGCTCGACCACCGGATAGGCCTCCGGATGCACCGATGAGGCATCCAGCGGCTGATCGCCGTCTGCGATGCGCAGGAAGCCGGCGCACTGCTCGAAGGTCTTCTCGCCCAGGCGCGGCACCTTCAGCAGTTCCTTGCGCGACTTGAACGCGCCGTTGGCGTCGCGATAGACCACGATGTTGTCGGCCACGCTGGAGGACAGGCCCGACACGCGGGTCAGCAGCGCCGCCGAGGCGGTGTTCACGTCCACGCCGACCGCGTTCACGCAGTCCTCGACCCTGGCGTCCAGCGCACGCGCCAGCCGGAACTGATCGACGTCGTGCTGGTACTGGCCCACGCCAATCGCCTTGGGTTCGATCTTCACCAGTTCGGCCAGCGGATCCTGCAAGCGACGCGCGATCGATACCGCGCCGCGCAGGCTCACGTCCAGGCCGGGGAATTCGCGGGCGGCGAATTCGGAGGCCGAGTACACCGACGCGCCGGCCTCGCTGACCACGATCTTCTGCATCTTGAGTTCCGGCGCCAGCTTGATCAGATCGCCGGCCAGCTTGTCGGTCTCGCGGCTGGCGGTACCGTTGCCGATCGAGATCAGTTCCACCTGGTGCTTGAGGCACAGCGCGCGCAGCACGTGCAGGGACTGATCCCATTGGCGCTTGGGCTCATGCGGATAGATGGTGGCGGTATCGACCAGCTTGCCGGTGCGATCCACCACCGCCACCTTCACGCCGGTGCGCAGGCCCGGATCCAGCCCCAGCACGGCCTTGGGACCGGCGGGCGCGGCCAGCAGCAGATCCTTGAGGTTGTCGCCGAACACCGCGATGGCCTCGGCCTCGGCCTTCTCGCGGGCCTGGTTGAACAGATCCAGCAGCAGGTGCATGTGCAGCTTGGCGCGCCAGGTCAGCCGGCACGCGTCCAGCAGCCACTTGTCGGCCGGACGGCCCTGAGCGGAAACACCGGCATGCTTGGCCACCCGCCCTTCGGCCAGCAGGTGACCCGCGTCGGCCTCGTTGCCCGGATCCAGATCCAGCAGCAGGATTTCCTCGCGGCGCGCGCGGAACAGCGCCAGCAGCCGGTGCGAGGGAATCTTCGCCAGCGATTCGGCGTGGTCGAAATAATCACGGTATTTTGCGCCCTCGGTTTCCTTGCCATCGGCCACCCGCGCGCGAATCACGCCGACCTCGTGCATCCAGTCGCGCAGCTCGCCGACCAGCGCGGCGTTCTCGCCCCAGCGCTCCATCAGGATCGCGCGGGCGCCTTCCAGCGCCGCCTTGGTGTCGGCCACGCCCTTCTCCGCGTCCACGTAGGCGGCGGCGACGGTTTCCGGCACCTGCGAGGGATCGGCCAGCAGGCCGTCGGCCAGCGGCTCCAGCCCGGCCTCGCGCGCGATCTGGGCGCGGGTGCGGCGCTTGGGCTTGTACGGCAGGTACAGATCCTCCAGCCGCGCCTTGCTGTCGGCGGCCTCGATGTCGGCACGCAGTTCGTCGCTCAGCTTGCCCTGTTCCTCGATGCTCGCCAGCACCGCGGCGCGGCGATCCTCGAGTTCGCGCAGGTAGGTCAGGCGCGTTTCCAGGTTGCGCAGCTGGGTGTCATCCAGTCCGCCGGTGACTTCCTTGCGGTAGCGCGCGATGAAGGGGACGGTGGCACCTTCATCGAGCAGGGCGATGGCGGCCCGTGCCTGCGCGGTCTGGGCACCGATCTCGGTGGCGATGGTCTGGGCGATCTGCAGGGCCAGCTTCGGGTTCTTGTCTTGCATTGCTTCCGTCGGAAATGACCCGGTCGTCCGGGTGGGATGCCGATTGTGGCAACCCCGGACCGCCTGCGAAACGGGTTGACAGGTGATGAAATTCAGCTAGCGCCCATGGCCGGCGACGTGCCTGCGCTATCCTTCGCGCAAACGGAAAAGGACGACGCACGTGCGCGAGCTGTACCCCGAAATCGAGCCCTACCGCACCCAGCGGCTGGCCGTGGACGACCTGCATACGCTGTACATCGAGGAATGCGGCAATCCCGACGGCCTGCCGGTGCTGTTCCTGCATGGCGGTCCCGGCGCGGGCCTGTCCGCCTACCATCGGCGCTTTTTCGACCCGGCGCGCTACCGCATCGTGCTGTTCGACCAGCGCGGTGCCGGCCGTTCCACGCCGGCGGCGGAATTGCGCGACAACACCACCTGGCACCTGGTCGCCGACATCGAGCGGATCCGCCAGCACTTCGGCATCGAGCGCTGGGTCGTGTTCGGCGGTTCATGGGGATCCACGCTGTCGCTGGCCTATGCGCAGGCGCGTCCGGATCGCGTGCTCGGCCTGGTGCTGCGCGGCATCTTCCTCGGCCGGCCGGGCGAACTGCGCTGGTTCAACGAACTTGACGGCGGCGCGCGCTGGATCTTCCCGGAACGCTGGGAACGCTATCTGGCCTACATCCCCGAATCCGAACGCGACGAGATGGTCGAAGCCTACTGGCGGCGCCTGGACGGCCCGGATCCGGCGGTCCGGCTGGAGGCGGCGCGCGCGTGGAGCGACTGGGAAGGCGGCAGCACCACCCTGCTCCACGATCCCGCCGAAGCCGGCAACTTCGAGGATCCCAAGGTGGCCGTCAGCGTCGCCCGCGCCGAGGCCCACTACTTCCGCCACGATGTGTTCCTGGAACCGGATCAGTTGCTGCGCGACGTCGACCGCATCCGCCACATTCCCGCCACCATCGTGCACGGCCGCTACGACATCATCTGCCCGATGAAGAGTGCCCACGATCTGGCGCAGGCGTGGCCGGAAGCCGACCTGCGGGTGGTGCTGGCCGGGCACAGCGCCGCGGATCCCGCCATCGTCGATGCCCTGGTGCAGGCTACCGACGCACTGGCCGACCGCTTCGCCTGAGCGGCATGCGCCGGCACTTCAAGACCCTGTCCGATGGCGCGCTGATCGAATTCGATCGCGGCCAGTTCGACGACTGGTGCGTCTATCTGACGCCGCCGGGCGCGTCGCGCTTCGCCCCGCGCGATGCCTGGTATTTCGGCGAGTTGCAGGCGCTGGCGGCGCGCCACGGCGCCTACTGCCTGTACGAGGATTTCGTGCGCGTATACGACCGCACCACTGCGCAGGCCAATCCCGCCGTGCTGGCCTGGATCACCGGCCTGTCCGCCGCCTATGGCGAGGACGCCTTGTTGGTGGATCAGCTGTTCACCATTCTCTACGCGGGCATAGTCGCCGAGGAGAACAAGGTCAACGGCCCGCTTGGCCGGCGGATCAAGCGGCTCGGCATGTACCAGGCACTGATCGAAGGCATGCCTGCCAGCGAGGCGGCGAACTACAGCCGCAACGTCGATGCCAGGCGACTGGATGGCGAATGCCGACGGCGCGGATTCTGAGGCTCCCGCAAGCGTGGCAATCGCGGCGGAAGAATCAAAACAGAAAGGGCCGCTTGCGCGGCCCTTTCCTTTTCAGTGCATGTTATTGCATGGATGTCGCGATGCTCAGGAACGCACCGGCAGCACCCGGATCTCGACGCGGCGATTGAGCGCGCGGCCGGAATCGGTGTCATTGCTGGCAATCGGGTAGCGCTTGCCCATGCCGACGATCTCGAAGCGCTCGCGCAGCACGCCCTGGCCGATCAGGTAATTGCCGACCGACGCGGCGCGCTGTTCGGACAGGCGCTGGTTGACCGCGTCGCTGCCGACACTGTCGGTATGACCGGTCACTTCCACGATGGTCTGGTTGTATTCGGACAGGGTGCGGGCAACGTTGTTGAGCGCCGGGTAGAACTGCGGCTTCAGGTCCGCCTTGCCGAAATCGAAGGTCACGCCGTCCGGCAGGTTGAGCTTGATCACGTCGCCATCGCGGCTGACATCGATGCCGGTGCCCGCGGTCTGGCGGCGCAGTTCGGCTTCCTGGCGATCCTGGTAGGCACCGATGGAACCACCGGCCAGGCCACCGACGCCCGCGCCAATCAGCGCGCGCTGGCGACGATCGGTCGCATCCTTGCCGCTCAGCAGGCCAACCGCCGCGCCGATGCCGGCGCCGATCAGCGCACCGGTGCGGGTGCGGTTGGGATCATTGGGATCGTTGGTCTGGCCGGTATAGCTGGCGCAGGAACTCAACACCACCGCGGCGCCAAGCGCGATCAGCGTGGTCTTGACGGTGTACTTGTTCATGGACATCTCCTCGTCGTGTGGGAACGCATCCCGCCAAATCATTCAGCGTCGGCGAAAAATACCGAGTCCGTTCTGTCTGATAGCTAAAGCGCCGTGAAGATCCGGAAAAGCATGCACCTTCCTGTTCAGCTTGCTGGCGCGGTTTGCTCCAGCATCGACTCGGCCGCGCCGGCATCGAGGGTGTAATCCCAGTTCCCCATCAGCGCCAGATACAGCAGCTTCTCGAACTCCGGCCCGAACCGGCGGATCACCGCGTCGGGATCCGGCACCAGCTTCGCATCGGCGATCAGGCCGAAGTGCACGCGACCGTTGTAGCTGAGGATGGACACGCCGATGCCGATGGAACCGGTCTGCGGCACCCAGAACATCATGTCGCGCACCCGGCTGCCGCCCATGTAGAGCGGTTGCTGCGGCCCGGGCACGTTGGTGGCCACCGCCGTGGCCTTGCGGCTGAAGAGTTCCAGCGCCACGCCCTGCAAGGCCGCCGGCGCCATCCCCAGTGCCGCGAGAAGTCCAAATGCGACAATGGCTTGGCGAGAGTTTTTCAAGTTATTCATGCAATTGGCGACCCGCTCCACCCGGCGGATCGGATTGGCCTCGCCGACCGGCAGGTCCAGGAACACCAGGCCGAAATGGTTGCCCAGCTTGCGCGCGTGTTCCAGCGGCCGCAGGTTGACCGGCACGGTCGCGCGCAGGGTCACGCCATCGACGTTCTCGCCGCGTTCGATCAGGTAGCTGCGCAACGCGCCGGCCGCGGTGGCCATCAGCACGTCGTTGACCGTGCAGTCGCAGGCGCGCCCCACCGCCTTGACCTCCTCCAGATCCAGCGGCTCGGCCCAGGCCACCCGCTTGCTGACGCCCAACGGCCCGCGCAGCAGCGTGGGCGGATCATCGGACAGCGCCAGTGCCGCCAGCAGCTCGCGGCCGATTTCGCCGCCCTCCTTCGCCAGCATTGTCGCCAGGGTCGGATCCCGGTACATCTCCATGCCCTTGCCGAGCATCTTGCCACCGAGCTTGACGTAGCGATCAATCGCGCCGACCCGGCGCACCACTTCCACGCCATCCTGCTTGAGCCAGGCCGCGCGCAGCTCGCTGCCGCGATCCGGTTTGCGGGTGGTGTCGGTCAGCGACAGCAGTACCTGCACCAGTGCGATGCCGTCGGCATAGCTATGGTGGATGCGCGCCACCAGCGCGGAGCCGCCGCGATAACGCTCGACCAGATGGAACTGCCAGAGCGGCTTGGTCTTGTCCAGGGGCGTGGACGCCATCTGGCTGACGAAGCGTTCCAGCGCGCGTTTTTCCGATTGCGGATCGCCGCGACCGGGCAGCGCGGACAGGCGCACGTGCCAGTCGATGTCAAAATTCGTGTCTTCCACCCAGGCCGCGCCGGCGGCGGTGTCGACCGCTTTCTGGAGAAAGCGCGGATAGGCGAGGAAGCGCTTGCGGATCACCTGCTTGAGCCGCTCCAGCGTCATCGGCTCGTCGAACATCAACACGCCGGTGATCATCATCGGATTGGTCGGCCGGCACATCCGCAGCCAGGCGGTATCCACCCGCGACATCGCCTCGCGGCGCGGCTTGCCCGGCCCTTTCTTGGTCGCCATGCTGCCCTCCCTTCGCTGCGTTCGAGTGAAGCATGCGGCGGCGAAAGGCGTCAACGAGGGCTCAGCCGCCGCTGGCCCGGTACGCGGCCAGCGCGGCTTCGCGGCCTTCGGCCAGATCCACCAGCGGCGCGGCGGGATAGTCCGGTGCCAGCCGCGCGGCGAGTGCCGGCGACTCCCATGGTGCGAAGCGGGCCGGTGGTGGCAGTCCGCGCAGTTCCGGCACCCAGCGGGCGATGTAATCCCCGTGCGGGTCGAACCGGCGCGCCTGGGCGACCGGATTGAACACGCGGAAGTACGGCGCCGCGTCGGCACCAGTGCCGGCGGTCCATTGCCAGCCCAGGGTGTTGTTGGCCAGATCGGCATCGACCAGCGTGTCCCAGAACCAGCGCGCGCCGTGCGACCAGTGCAGGCGCAGGTGCTTGGTCAGGAAGCTGGCGACGATCATCCGTACCCGGTTGTGCAGGTAGCCGGTGGCCCACAGCTCGCGCATGCCGGCATCGACGATGGGCACGCCGGTGCGTCCGCGCTGCCAGGCCGCAAGAACGCCGGCCCCGGGGGTGGCCCAATCGAATCCATCGAAGCGCGGATTGAGATTGCGTTCGGCGGTGTGCGGGAAGTGATGCAGCAGGTGCCAGGCGAACTCGCGCCAGCCCAGTTCGCGCAGATAGGCTTCGACGTCGGCGGCGTTGGCCGCCGTGCGCGCCTGTTCCAGCGCGGCGGCGATGCGCCACGGCGCGATCTCGCCGAAGTGCAGATGCGGCGACAACCGCGAAGTCCCCACCCGGTCCGGTCGATCGCGGTCCTCGCGGTAGCCGCGCAAGGCGCCCTCGATGAACACTTCCAGCGCTTCAGCCGCGCCGGCTTCGCCGGGCTGCCACTGATCCCAGAATCCCCGATCCCAGCCGGTGGCCGGAGCCAGTCCGAGCGCGTCCAGCGGCACGTCCGCCGCTACGCCATGCGCCGGCAACCGCGCCGGCGCGCGCCATCGAACCCGCCAGCGTGGAGCGAGCCCATCCCAGCGCGCCCGCGCGTTGCGCCAGAACGGCGTGAACACCCGATACGGCGTGCCCTGCCCGGTCGCCAGGTCCCAGGGCTCGAACAGCAGGCTGCCATTGGCGCTTTCCACCCGCAGTCCCTGCTCGCGCAGTCGCTTCTTCAGCGCGGCGTCGCGCGGCTGGGTGGCGGGTTCGTATTTGCGGTTCCAGAACACCGCGCGCGCGCCGCTGTCGCGTAGTAACGCCTGCAACGCCGCGTCGGACGGACCGCTGCGCAGATGCAGCGCGGAGCCGCGTGCACGCAGGTCGGCGTCGAGTGCGAGCAGCGAACGATGCCGCCACGCATCCGACGCCGCGCCGGGGAGCCAATCGCCCTCTTCGTCCGGTGCATGGATGTACACCGGCACCGGCGTGTAGCCCTCCTCCAGCGCCATCCGCAGCGCCGGGTTGTCGTCCAGGCGCAGATCGTTGCGGAACCAGACCAGGGCGAGCGGCGCGGTCATCTGCTTCTAGCGTTCCTCGCTTCACGCGTCACGGCGACGGATACGCTACGTTCGCCGTCAAGATGCCGTAGCGGGTCAAGTACCACCATCTGATCTCCCAGGACGTCCCGATCGGCACGGCGTTCTGCGCATAGCATTGCTGACGCGCATCCAGTTCCACTGGATCCGCCGGGAACATGGCCTTGAACGCACCGTTGTTGTCTGCTCCGAAAAGGAACATTTCCTGGTTGACCGCCAGACTGGCCACCGTCGTGGGAATGGCGGTCGCCAATAATCCGTAATAGGCGACCGCATCGACGCAGGTAAATGTGTAAGCAGGTTTCTGCCAAGGCGAACAGACATTGGTCGCGGTGCACCGGACGTCCGAGCCCTGCCCCACGAAGTCCTGGAAATGAAGCCACGTCAATCGTGGCGTTGCCTGCAGGAGATTGGATATCGCCCCCGCCAAGGCAGTGCGCGTGGCCGAATCCAGGCTTGAATACGGGTTCCAGAATGTCGGCGACCACAGCACCGCGCCCGCACGCTTCTGATACAGATCCGCTGACAGCTGCTGGATGTACGCCTTGTACGCTTCCTTGATCTGGCTGCCGCTGTAGCCGCTTCCTCCCGCATTGGAACCCGTGAAGTAGTTGAGGTTCGCCTCCAGGGTCACATACCAGTTGAATGGCCGCATCGGATATCGGGCGATCAGCGCATCCGCGATCTTCCTGGACAAAAGGATGTTCTCCCACCGATACCCGCTGTCCATGATCCCATGGAGATAACGGGATTGGCCGGTGGACTCACCCGCCCAGGGTAGATCCACCGTCCCCATGAAGATGTTGTCGAAACAGTGGAAGTAGTCGTCAACCAAATCCAACTGGGCTGCATACAGGTCGCCATGGGCATCCCCGGTGTCGGAAAGGACCAGGTCATGGATATAGTCGGCTGCGCCGGGAGTCCGATGGTGGCTGCAAACGGCCTCAAACCACTTCCGCGCCTTCCAGGCTTCCGTTCCCGTGGGCACGCTGGAGACCTGTACGAACAGCCCTCTTGGACCACCTGCAGATGCCTGGAAGGAAATACACAGGCCCAAAAGCAGCAATAGGGTGCGCACGGGAAACTCCTTTTTTGCGGGTTGGCGTCCTTATTCGAAACTGCCGATCGAATCGTGGGACAGGTTGTCGAAGCGGGTGTACTCGCCGAAGAACTTCAGCTTGCACGAGCCGGTCGGGCCGCTACGCTGCTTGCCGATGATGATTTCGGCCAGGCCCTTGTCCGGCGAGTTTTCCTTGTTGTAGTAGTCATCGCGGTAGATGAACACGATCATGTCCGCGTCCTGCTCGATGGCGCCGGATTCGCGCAGGTCGGCCATCACCGGGCGCTTGTCGGTACGCGTTTCCAGCGAGCGGTTGAGCTGGGACAGCGCGATCACCGGGACATTCAACTCCTTGGCCAGGCCCTTGAGCGATCGCGAAATCTCGGAGATTTCGGTCGCGCGGTTCTCGCTGTTGCCGGGCACGGACATCAGCTGCAGGTAGTCGATGACCACCAGGCCCAGATCGTGCTCGCGCTTGAGCCTGCGCGACTTGGAGCGCAGCACCTCCGGCGACAGGCCGGGGGTGTCGTCGATGAAGATCTTGGTTTCCTTGAGCATCCGGATCGCGCTGGTGACGCGGCTCCAGTCCTCGTCCTCCAACTGGCCGGTGCGCAGGCGGGTCGCATTGATACGGCCGTTGGAGGAAATCAGGCGCAGCGCCAGCTGGGCCGCCGACATTTCCATCGAGAACACCGCCACCGCCTTCTTCGACTTGATGGCGGCGAACTCGGCGATGTTGAGCGCGAAGGTGGTCTTGCCCATGGCCGGACGCGCGGCCAGGATGATCAGGTCGGTCGGCTGCAGGCCGGCGGTCATCTGATCGAAGTCGGTGTAGCCGGTCGGCAGGCCGGTGACGTTGCCGCCGTTCTCGAAGCGGCTCTGCAGGACCTCGAAGGCATCCTTCAGCGCCGAGTTCATGCCGACGAAATCGGTGCGCCCGCGCGCACCGGCCTCGGCGATGGCGAACACCTTCTGTTCGGCCACGGCCAGCAGTTCGGCGCTCTCGCGCCCTTCGGGCAGGAAGGCGTCGTTGACAATGCCGGTGCCGACGTCGATGAGCTGGCGCATCACCGCCTTGTCGCGGACGATTTCCGCGTAGGCGACGATGTTGGCGGCGGACGGGGTGCTGCTGGCCAGCTCGATCAGATAGGCGCCACCGGCGACCTGTTCCAGATGGCCCTGCGATTCGAACCATTCGCCCAGGGTCACCGCGTCGTAGGGACGATTGCGTTCGGCCAGTTCGCTGATGGCGCGGTAGATCAGCTGGTGATCGCGCCGGTAGAAATCGTTGTCGGTGAGCTTGTCGTTGATCCGGTCGTAGGCTTCCGGCGCCAGCATCAGGCCGCCCAGCACCGCCTGTTCCGCCTCGATGGAGTGCGGCGGCACCCGCAACTGTTCGATACGCGCATCCTGCGGGTCGTTGCGGAAACCTTGGCGGGCGGACATGGGGGCGACGGACTCCTGTGACCGGTGCGGGGCGAACGGAACGGGACTGGTCATGGTAGTCGCTCCACCGCAAGGTGGTTGCAGATAACCATGTGGATAACCGGTGGGAATCTCAGCAGCTGAGACCCGGCCGGTGAAGGAAGCATTGCGCCGACGGACGGCAACGTGATGCCCGCGCGCCCCGTTCGACGAGACGTGTCTGGAGACAACACGTCGGAATACAAATGGAAACGGGCGCCGCGAGGCGCCCGTTCCGGTACCGCATGGCCCGGGTTATCAGGCTTCGGCTTCGACAACCACCTTGATGGCGGTTTCGACGTCGGCATGCAGCTTGGCGATCACTTCGAACTCGCCGATGTTGCGGATCGGGCCTTCGCCCATCACCACTTCGCTCTTTTCCAGCGGCAGGCCGGCGGCGGTGAACGCGTCGGCGATATCGCGCGGACCGACCGAACCGAACAGCTTGCCTTCGGTGGAAGCATTGGCCTTGATGGTCACGCTGGCACCTTCCAGCTTGGCGCGGCGGCTTTCGGCATCATCATGCACGGCCTTGGCCTTGGCTTCGTACTCGGCGCGCTTGGCTTCGAACTCGGCCAGGTTGGCGGCGGTCGCCGGCACGGCCTTGCCCTGCGGGACCAGGTAGTTGCGGCCGTAGCCGGGCTTCACGTTGACCTTGTCGCCGAGGACGCCGAGGTTGGTGACTTTCTGCAGAAGAATCAGTTCCATCGTATTGCTCCGTATTCGTTAGCGGGTGTTGTCCCGCAGCGTGGGCTGTCCGAATGACAGTGAAGAAAGAACCTCTCCTCACGAGGGAGGCTCCACCGCCGGGCGCCCATGGGCACCCGGCCATCGACGCTTACACGTCGTGGTTGTCCGTGTACGGGATCAGCGCCAGGAAACGCGCGCGCTTGACCGCCGTGGCCAGCTGGCGCTGGTAGCGGGACTTGGTGCCGGTGACGCGGCTCGGGACGATCTTGCCGGTCTCGGTCAGGTACTGGCGCAGGGTGTTGAGATCCTTGTAGTCGATCTCTTTCACGCCTTCGGCCGTGAACTTGCAGAACTTGCGGCGACGGAAGAACTTGGACATGGGGGTGCTCCTTAAGCGGCTTCAGCGTTGTCGGAGGATTCGGCGGCGGCTTCATTGCTCTCGCCTTCGTCGTCATCGCGACGGCGACGCTCGCCACGTTCCGACTTCTCGCCCTTCTCGTCCTTGTTCTTCATGATCAGGGACTGCTCGGTGTCGGCGCCATCGCGCTTGATCACCAGGTGACGCAGGATCGCGTCGTTGAAGCGGAAGGTTTCCACCAGCTCGTTCAGCACGGCCTGGTCGGCCTCGATGTTGAGCAGGACGTAGTGGGCCTTCACCAGGTTCTGGATCGGGTAGGCCAGCTGGCGGCGGCCCCAGTCTTCCAGACGGTGGATCTTGCCGTTGCCGTTCTCGATCAAGCCCTTGTAGCGCTCGATCATCGCCGGCACCTGCTCGCTCTGGTCCGGGTGGACCAGGAACACGACTTCATAGTGACGCATCGTTTTTACCTTTCGGATGTGGGCCCGGTAGCCAAGCGGTGCCGGGCGGGACAGCCCCCCGTCGCCCGGAAGGACGCGGTGGAGCAAGGACCCTGTTGCCCGCATGGGCGGCAGGGAGCTGGAAATTATGGCAGGTCAATGACTTGCAGGCAAATGGAGCGGTGGACGGCGATGGCGTGGCCCCCTCGGCGTTGAAGCCCGCATCCGCGCTGGCATCGGCTCTCCGGGAAGGCCCCCGGCAAATATCCGGTTAGTCTTTGATTTTGTTGTGTTTTTCCGTTCCACATGATGCAGGGGTACGAAAACGGCTCCCAGCGTTCGCCGGGACGACGGCGGATGCCCCTCTGCGGCGGAGACCGGAAGCACGAGGCGATGCGGGCCGGTCCACTACAACCGATGTCATCCCGGCGAAAGCCGGGATCCCTGTTGATGTTGCTTCGCCCGCCTGCCTGTCGTCGCCCGGCAGGAACGCGGGTCCCGACGTCCGCCGGGACGACGGGGCTTCAGCGGCCGGCATCTCCTGTGCGCGTCCTCGGCCCATGGCCGGCTTCAGCGCCCCTTCTGCTCCTGGATCCACGCATCGATGCGCTTCTCCAGCGCTTCCAGCGGGACCGAGCCGGTGTTGAGGACCTCGTCGTTGAAGGCGCGCAGGTCGAACTTCGGGCCGAGCGCCTTGGCCGAACGCTCGCGCAGCTCGGAAATCTTCAGCTGGCCGATCTTGTAGGCCAGCGCCTGGCCCGGCCAGGCAATGTAGCGGTCGATCTCGTTGACGATGTCCTGGTCGGTCTTGGCGGCGTTGTCCTTGAAATAGGCGATCGCCTTCTCGCGGCTCCAGCCCATCGAGTGCATGCCGGTGTCCACCACCAGCCGCACCGCCCGCCACATGTCGTAGGTGAGCTGGCCGAAACGGTCGTAGGGATCGTCGTACAGGCCCATGTCGTAGCCCAGGCGCTCGGCGTACAGGCCCCAGCCCTCGCCATAGGCGACGAAGTAGGCGGTCTTGCGGAACATCGGCAGGTCCGGCAGTTCGATGCCGCGCGCCATCTGGAAGTGATGTCCGGGCACTGCCTCATGCAGCGACAGCGCCATCATTTCCCACTTCGGCCGGGTCTCGGGCTTGTACAGGTTGACGTAGTAATAACCCGCGCGGCTGCCGTCGGCGGCGCCGGGCTGGTAGTAGGCGGTGGTGGTGTCGGGCGCGGCGTTGTCGGGAATGGGCCGCACGCCGTAGGGCAGCCTGGGAATGGTGTGGAACGCCTTCACCAGTTCCGGATCAATCCGCTTGGACAGCGCCTGATAGGCCTCCAGCAGTTCGGCCGGAGTCTTGTAGAAGTACTTCGGATCGCTGCGCAGGTGATCGAAGAAGGCATGCAGATCGCCCTTGAAGCCCACCTGCGCCTTGATCTTCTCCATTTCGGCGCGGATGCGCGCGACCTCCTTCAGGCCCACGTCGTGGATCTGCCGCGGCGTCAGCGGCGTGGTCGTGTAGTACGCCGCCATCGCGGCATAGAAATCCTGCCCGTCCGGCAGGTCGGTGGCGGCGATGCTGGCACGGCTGGCCGGCAAGTAGGTCTGGTTGAAATACGCCTGCAGCTTGCGGTACGCCGGCACCACCTCGGCACTGATGATCTGTCGCGCTTCCCGCTGCAGGCCGGCGCGGTCGGCTTCGGGCACGCTGTCGGCGAACTTCAGGAACGGGCGGTAGAACGGGCTCTTCGTCGGGTCCTCGACGATCTGCGTGGCGATCTGCGCCGGCACCCGTTGCATCAGCACCTTGGGCGGCATGTAGCCTTCGGCCACGCCCTGCTGCATCAGCACCAGGGTCTGGTCGATCAGGGTGTCCAGTCCGGCCAGGCGTGCGATCCAGTGGCGATAGTCCTGCGTGCTGGCGAACGGCACCACCTCGGCCATGCCGTCGGCCAGCTGCACCCCGCCCTGGTGGCCGATCGGCTGCAGGTATTCCTTGAAGCGCTGGCGGGAGACCGCCTGCTGCAGGTTCCACTCGAAGGTGTCGTAGTTGAGCTGGTCCGCCGGCGACAGGCCCTCGCGACCGATGGCGTGCAGCTTTTCCAGCGCGGCGCGATCGTTGGCCTCGATGCGGGCGATGGCGTCCAGGCTACGGTCGCTCCAGCGGTCGTTGTAGCGGTTGTCGCCGTTGTAGCTGGCGTTCTCCGGGCTTTCGCGCAGGCCGCGTTCCCATTCGGCGGCGAACAGCGCTTCCAGCGCCGCGTGCTTGCCGGTCGCGGGCTGCGCGCGCAGCGGCACGGCCACGGTGGCGGCCATCAGCGCGGCCAACATGAGTGAACGGAACATCGGCGGCTCCTGTACGGATAGCCGGCAAGCTTAACGTCTGCCCCACTCCATCGGCAGTGCCGCGGGGGAACCCCGGATCAGGCGGCGTCGATCAGGCGGCGTCGGCCTGGGTGGTGAAGCTCTCGCCGCAGCCGCATTCGGCGGTGGCGTTGGGATTGCGGAACAGGAAGGTTTCGCCCAGGCCCTGCTTGGCGAAATCGATCTCGGTGCCGTCCACCAGCGGCAGGCTCTGCGCGTCGACGTAGATGCGCACGCCCTGGTACTCGAACACGGTGTCGCCCTCGCGCTCCTCGCGGGCCAGATCGGCGAGATGGCCCCAGCCGGAACAGCCGGTGCGGGCGACGCCGAAGCGCAGGCCCAGCGCGCCCGGCGTCTGCTCGACGAAACGCTGCACGCGCTCCAGGGCGACGGGGGTCAGGGTGATGGCCATGCATTCCTCCAGGCGGGACGTCGATTATAGGCCGTGGACGAGCCGCTGGGCCCGTCGCTCCGGTAAACTCCACCGTTCCATAAATAGTCCTGTTACGGAAGGATTCAAGTCATGACGGTGGTGAGCGTCGAACATGCGCTGGCGGGCAAGATCCCGGCCGGCGGCGAAGTCACGGTACGCGGCTGGGTGCGCACGCGGCGCGATTCCAAGGCGGGCCTGTCCTTCGTGAATGTCAGCGACGGCTCCTGCTTCGCCGCCATCCAGGTGGTGGCGCCCAGCGATCTGGACAATTACGAATCCGAGATCAAGCGCCTGACCGCCGGCTGCGCGGTGGTCGCCACCGGCACCCTGGTGCCCTCGCAGGGCCAGGGCCAGAGCTTCGAGATCCAGGCCAGCCGGATCGAGGTGGTCGGCTGGGTCGAGGACCCGGAAACCTATCCGATCCAGCCCAAGGCCCATTCGCTGGAATTCCTGCGCGAGGTCGCACACCTGCGTCCGCGCACCAACCTGTTCGGCGCGGTCACCCGCATCCGCAACTGCCTGGCCCAGGCCGTGCACCGCTTCTTCCACGAACGCGGCTTCTACTGGATCAGCACGCCGATCATCACCACCTCCGACGCCGAGGGCGCCGGCCAGATGTTCCGCGTGTCCACCCTGGACATGGCCAACCTGCCGCGCGACGGCAAGGGCGCGGTGGATTTCTCGCGCGACTTCTTCGGCAAGGAAACCTTCCTGACCGTGTCCGGCCAGCTCAACGTCGAGGCCTACTGCCTGTCGCTGAGCAAGGTCTACACCTTCGGCCCGACCTTCCGCGCCGAGAACAGCAACACCACCCGCCACCTGGCCGAGTTCTGGATGATCGAGCCGGAGATCGCCTTCGCCGACCTGGCCGCCGACGCCGACCTGGCCGAAGACTTCCTCAAGTACCTGTTCCGCGCGGTGCTGGACGAACGCGGCGACGACATGGCGTTCATCGCCGAGCGCGTGCAGCCGGACGCGATCACCCGCCTGGAAACCTTCATCAACGCGCCGTTCGAGCGCATCGACTACACCGATGCGATCGGCCTGCTGCAGAAGTCCGGCAAGAAGTTCGACTTCCCGGTCGAATGGGGCCTGGACCTGCAGACCGAACACGAGCGCTGGCTGACCGAGCAGCACGTCGGCCGCCCGGTGGTGGTGATGAACTACCCCGAGCACATCAAGGCCTTCTACATGCGCCTGAACGATGACGGCAGGACCGTCGCCGCGATGGACGTGCTGGCCCCGGGCATCGGCGAGATCATCGGCGGCAGCCAGCGCGAGGAGCGCCTGGACGTGCTGGACGCGCGCATGGCCCAGTTCGGCCTGGATCCGGCCCACTACGGCTGGTACCGCGACTTCCGCCGCTACGGCACCGTGCCGCATGCCGGTTTCGGCCTGGGTTTCGAACGGCTGGTGGTCTACGTCTGCGGCCTGACCAACATCCGCGACGCCATCCCCTACCCGCGCGCGCCCGGCAGCGCCGAGTTCTGAGCCGGAGCGGACTGCAACGATGCTGCTGTTCTTCGCCCTGTGCTTCGTCGGCGTCGCCATCGCCGGTTTCTGCGCGTTCGTGATCTTCTGGCCGCTCACGCTGGTGCATATCCGGGATCGGCATGCCGCGCTCGGCGGCCAGTGGGGCGAAGGCGCTTTCCTCAAGCCGATCGCGCTGCGCTGGCTGCTGGCGCGCGGCTACCTGCCGCTGCGCGACCATTCGCTCAGCGGCCTGGCCGCGCCGGCGCGCATTTCGCTGCTGGTGATTTTCATCGCCCTGGCGCTGTCGGGGCTGCTGACGCTGTTTTCGCTGGTGATCAAATGAACGACGCGATCCGTGACGCCTGGTACCTGGCCTCGCTCGGCCGGACCCTGATCTGGGCCCGCCTGCGGGTGCTGGAGGCCGGCACCGCGCAGGTGCTGGACAGCGACGGCAACACCCTGACCTACGACAGCGAGGACAGCGCCCGCGCGGCGCTGTTCGACGCCGAGTTCGTCGCCTACGACGGACTGGACGAGGAAGACGCGCTGCAGCGCGGTTTCTCGCTGGATGAAGTCAGCCCGCCGCGCGCCGACGGCGACGATGCGCTGCCCGCGCTGATGGTGCAGAAGCTCGGCGGCCGGGCCTGACCGGGCGCGCATGTATACCCCGCGCGCCTTCGCCGAAACCGATCTGGCTGAGCTGGACCGGCTGATCGCGCGCGACGCCTTCGCCACCCTGGTCACCACCGACGCCGACGGCGTGCCGTTCGCCAGCCATCTGCCGGTGCTGTATGCGCGCGACGGCGATCGCCTCCTCATCGAAGGCCACTGGGCCCGCCCCAATCCGCAGGCGCGGCACGCCGGCCCGGCCTTGCTGATCGTGCACGGCCCGCACGCCTACCTTTCGCCCGGCTGGTATCCGGACAAGGAAACCGCCGCCCGCGTGCCGACCTGGAACTACGCGATCGCGCACCTGTACGGCACGCTGGAACCCACCGAGGACGCCGACGCGCTCGCCGGCATCGTCGATCGCCTGAGCCACGCCAACGAGGCGCGGGTGGGCAATGACTGGCGGTTCGAACCCGAACGCCCGGATCACGCCAGCCAGTTGCGCGGCATCATCGGCTTCCGCTTCCAGGTCGATCGGGCCGAACTGAAGTTCAAGCTCAGCCAGAACCACCCCGAAGCCAATATCCGCGGCGCCGCGGCCGGCCTGCGCGAACAGGACGCCCCGAACGCGCACGAAATCGCGGCACTGATGCTGGACCGGCTGGAGCGTCGCGGCAGCTGAAACACCGCCGCCCCCGCTCCTGTGGGAGCGACGTCAGTCGCGATGAAGGACCCGGCAATCCCGAACCCACGGCACCCTCTGGGCGAACTCGCGTCTTACTTCCTCCCGTTGAAAAGCTTGCGACTCACGTCGCGCCCAGAGATTCGTAGGAGCGACGTCAGTCGCGACCGGAAGAATTGCCGACGGATATGCCACCGCATGCCCTTGCACGGCGGTCGCGACTGACGTCGCTCCTACAGGATGGGCAACGGTAGACTGCGGGTTCGGCATATCGAGGAACGTCGATGGATCTGAACCTGTCCGGTCGCCACGCGCTGGTCTGCGGCGCCTCAGAAGGCATCGGCCGCGCGGCGGCGCATGAGTTGGCGCTGCTCGGCGCCAGTGTCACCCTGCTGGCACGACGGGCCGGGGTGCTGGCGGACGTCGCAGCGGACCTGCCGACGGTCGCCTCGGGCCAATCGCATGATTGGCTGGCCGCGGATCTGGCCGTTCCCGCCGGGCTACGCGCGGGCGCCGAGGCGCTGGTGGCCCGATCCCCCGTGCACATCCTGGTCAACAACACCGGCGGTCCGCCGGGCGGACGCGCCATCGACGCCGACGCGGGTGCCTATCTCGACGCGTTCCAGCGCCATCTGCTGGCCAACCAGTTGCTGGCGGGCCTCGTGGTGCCGGGCATGCGGGACGCCGGCTGGGGCCGCATCGTGAACGTGGTCTCCACCTCGGTGAAGGAACCCATTCCCAACCTGGGCGTGTCCAATACCATCCGCGGCGCGGTGGCGTCCTGGGCCAAGACCCTGTCGCGCGAACTCGGCGCCGACGGCATCACCGTCAACAACGTGCTGCCGGGCTATACCCGCACCCGCCGCCTGCAGCAGATCCTGGACGACCGCAGCGCCGCCAGCGGCAAGGACGAAGCCGTCGTGGCCGCCGGCATGCTGGCCACGGTGCCGGCCGGCCGCTTCGCCGATCCGGCCGAAGTGGCCGCGGCCGTCGCCTTCCTGGCCTCGCCCGCCGCCGGTTACATCAGCGGCGTCAGCCTGGCGGTGGATGGCGGCCGGATGCAGTCCATCTGAAGCTTCCTGCGTCGGTTTCCGCACCGACCGCAATGCAGCAGGCCGTCGACGCGGGCCGGGTTAAGCTTGCGCCATGCAATCGCTGACCCACTGGATCGACGGCCAGCCGCAGGCGGCCCGCAACGGCGGCTGGCGCGCGGTGCATGCGCCCGCCGACACCCGCGAATACGCACGCCTCGCCGATGGTGACGAGGCCGACGTGGAGGCGGCCGTGCAGGCGGCGACCCGCGCCTGGCCGGCGTGGTCGTCGCTGCGCGGTTCCGAGCGCGCGACCTGGCTGGAACGCCTGGCATCGGCGCTCGAGTCCCGGCTGGAAGCGTTCGCCCAGGCCGAGTCCCGGGACGGCGGCAAGCCGATCCGGCTGGCGCGCCAGATCGAGATTCCCCGTGCGATCGCCAACCTGCGTTTCTTCGCCCACGCGGCCACCCAGATCAGCAGCGAGGCGCACCACGGCGAGGCGGGCCTGAACTACACCCTGCGCCAGCCGCTCGGCATGGTCGCCACGATTTCTCCCTGGAACCTGCCGCTGTACCTGTTCACCTGGAAGATCGCGCCGGCGCTGGCCTCCGGCAACACCGTGGTCGCCAAGCCCTCGGAGGTCACGCCGCTGACCGCGACCATGCTGGGCGAACTGGCCGCGGAAATCGGTTTTCCGGCCGGCGTGCTGAACATCGTGCATGGCACCGGTCCGCGGGTGGGCGAGCCGCTGGTGCTGCATCCGCGGATCAAGGCGGTGTCCTTCACCGGCAGTACCGGGGTCGGCCAGCGCATCGCCGCCCTGGCCGGCCCGCAGTTGAAGAAGATCTCGCTGGAACTGGGCGGCAAAAACCCGACCCTGGTGTTCGCCGACAGCGATTGGCGCAACCAGTTGGACACGCTGGTGCGCTCGGCCTTCCAGAATTCCGGCCAGATCTGCCTGTGCGGCTCGCGCCTGCTGGTGGAACGCGCCATCTACGACGAGTTCCGCGAGGCCTTCAGCGCCCGCGCCGCCGCGCTGCGGGTCGGGGATCCCGCCGACGAGGCCACCGATCTCGGTCCGCTGGTGTCACAAGCGCACCACGACAAGGTCACCGCCTGCATCGCCCGCGCCCGCGCCGAAGGCGGCCGCTTCCTGCTGGGCGGCGGGGCGTCGGCGCGCGGCGGCTGGTTCGTGGAACCGGCCCTGATCGAAGGGCTGGGGCCGGACAGCGCCAGCAACCGCGAGGAAATCTTCGGGCCGGTGGCGACCCTGCAGGCGTTCGACGATGACGCCCAGGCGTTGGCGCTGGCCAATGCCGGCGACTACGGGCTGGCCGCGATGCTGTGGACCCGCGACCTCGATCGCGCCCACCGCCTGGCCGCGCGGCTGCATGCGGGCATCGTCTGGATCAACACCTGGCTGATGCGCGATCTGCGCACCCCGTTCGGCGGCATGGGCCAGTCCGGACTGGGCCGCGAAGGCGGCATGGAGGCGATGCGGTTCTTCACCGAGGCGCGGAATGTCTGCATCGCCACGGGCTGAACTCCTGCTTCCCCGCCATCCGGCACACGGCCGGCTGCTGACGATCGCCGGCGATGGGCGCAAACTACGCGGTGGACCGCCCAGCGCGTCCTCTCCCCCGCCCGAACCGGATACCGCCGATGACTGATAGCGAACTCGAAAAGCTGTTGCGCAACAACCGTGAATGGGCCGAACGGATCAAGCACGAGGATCCGGGCTTCTTCAAGCGCCTCTCGCAACAGCAATCGCCGCGCTATCTGTGGATTGGCTGCTCGGATTCACGCGTGCCCGCCAACCAGATCCTGGGCCTGGATCCGGGCGAGGTGTTCGTCCATCGCAACATCGCCAACGTCATGTCGCACGGTGACCTCAATTGCCTGTCGGTGATCCAGTTCGCGGTCGACATCCTCAAGGTCGAGCACATCCTGCTGGTCGGCCACTACGGCTGCGGCGGCGTGCATGCGGCCATGACCGGCGCCCGGGTCGGCCTTGCCGACAACTGGCTGCGCCACGTCGCCGACGTGGCCACCAAGCATGCGACCCGCCTGGCCGAGGAGGACACCGAGTCGTTGCGCCATGCGCGCCTGTGCGAACTGAACGTCATCGAGCAGGTGTTCAACGTCTGCCAGACCACCGTGGTCCAGGACGCCTGGGCCCGCAACCAGCCGCTGACCGTGCATGGCTGGGTCTACAGCCTGTTCGACGGCCGCGTGCGCGAACTGGGCATGGACGTGGACGCCGCCGATCGCCTGCACCCGACCTACGAACAGGCCTTGGCGCGGATGCCCGCGCGCGGGGACCGGCGCGATGGGTGAGGGCATCCGGACCACGGCGGCACCGGTGCCGGTCGGCGTGTATCCACACGCGCGCCGGGTCGGCCCGTTGCTGTTCCTGTCCGGCATCGGCCCACGGGATCCGGCCACCGACACGATTCCCGGCAACGACTATTTCGCCGACGGCCGCGTGCGCGGCTACGACATCCAGGCGCAGGCGCGCGCGGTGTTCGCCAACGTGCGCGCGGTGCTGGAAGCCAGCGGCGCGCGCTGGGAGGATCTGGTCGACGTGACCGTCTACCTCACCGACATGGCCCGCGACTTCAAGGCCTACAACCAGGTCTGGGCCGAACATTTCCCGGACCCGGCGCGGGCGCCGTGCCGCACCACCCTGGGCATCACCGCCCTGCCCACGCCCATCGCCATCGAACTCAAGTGCGTCGCCGCCTTGCCCGAGGAACGCTGACATGCTGCCCGGACCGATCAACCTGCTGGCCTGGATCGAGGAACACCGCCACCTGCTCAAGCCGCCGGTCGGCAACAAGGTGATCTATGCGGGCGACTTCATCGTCATGGTGGTCGGCGGCCCCAACCAGCGCACCGACTTCCATTACGACGAAGGGCCGGAGTGGTTCTACCAGCTCGAGGGCGAGATGGTGCTGAAGATCCAGGAAGACGGCGCGGTGCGCGATATCCCGATCCGCGCCGGCGAGATCTTCCTGTTGTCGCCGCGCGTGCCGCATTCGCCGCAGCGGATGCCCGACTCGGTCGGTCTGGTGATCGAGCGCCGGCGCCTCCCGCACGAGCAGGACGGCCTGCTGTGGTACTGCGAGCGCTGCAACCACAAGCTGTACGAGGAGTACTTCACCTTGAAGAACATCGAGACGGATTTTCCGCCGGTGTTCGACCGGTTCTATTCCTCGCGCGGACACCGGACCTGCGCGCAGTGCGGACACCTGAACCCGGCGCCGGGCAAGTACGTGATGGCAGACACCTGAGCCCCATGCTGAAGATCGACACCCACGCCCATTTCCTGCCACGCGACTGGCCCGATCTGGCCAGCAAGTACGGTGACAACCGCTTCCCGGTCATCCACCACGGTGACGACGGCCGCCACCGCATCTACAAGGACGGGCGCTTCTTCCGCGAGATCTGGCCCAAGACCTGGGACCCGGTGGAGCGCATCGCCGACTACGCCAAGTTCGGCGTGCAGGTGCAGGTGATCAGCACGGTGCCGGTGATGTTCAGCTACTGGGCCAAGCCACACCAGGCGCTGGAACTGCACCAGGCCCTCAACGATCACACCGCCGCGGCCTGTCGCGATTACCCGCGCCACTACGCCGGCATCGGCACGGTGCCGCTGCAGTCGCCGCGGCTGGCGGTGCAGGAACTGGAACGCTGCATGGACCAGTTGGGCCTGCAGGGCGTGCAGATCGGCAGCCACGTCAACGACTGGAACCTCGACGCGCCGGAGCTGTTCGAGTTCTTCCAGGCCGCCAGCGAACTCGGCGCCGCGATACTGGTGCATCCCTGGGACATGATGGGCGCGGCCTCCATGCCGAAGTACTGGATGCCCTGGCTGGTCGGCATGCCGGCCGAACAGTCGCGCGCGGCCTGCTGCCTGATCTTCGGCGGCGTGCTGGAGCGGCTGCCCGGGCTGAAGATCTGCTTCGCCCACGGCGGCGGCAGTTTCCCGTACACCCTGGGACGCATCGAGCACGGCTTCAACATGCGCCCGGATCTGGTCGCCACCGACAACCACCGCAATCCACGCGAGTACCTGGATCGCGTGTATTTCGATTCCTGGGTGGCCGACCCGCGAGCGCTGCGCTACCTGCTGGACACGGTCGGCACCGATCGGGTGATGCTGGGCACCGACTATCCGTTCCCGCTGGGCGAGCAGGAGCCCGGCGCCGGCATCGCCGCGCTGGGCCTGGGCGAAGCCGAACAGGCGCGGCTCTATCACGGCACCGCGCTGGAATGGCTGGGCCTGTCCCGGCAACGGTTCGACTGAGCCATGCCGCACCTGACCCTGCAATACACCGACAACCTCGTCCTGGACGCACGCGCGCTGCTGGCGCGGCTCAACCAGATGCTGTTCGACAGCGGGCATTTCGACGAGGAAGCAATCAAGAGTCGCGCCGTCGCACTGTCCGATTTTCTGGTCGGCACCGACGCCCTTGCCGCGCGCGCGTTCATCCATGCGCGCCTGCGCGTCCTTCCCGGCCGTGACGAGGCGGTGCGCGCGCAATTGTCCGAAGCGCTGCTGCACGCGCTGCGCGCACACCTCCCGGCGGGGCCGCATGCCCTGCAGATCTGCGTGGAAGTCGGCGAACTTCCGGCCAGCTACCGCAAAACCTCCGTCCTTCCCATCTCTTCACCGGCCTCTTCATGACCGACGCGCTGTCCCGTACCCATGCCATCGCCCTCGACGCCGCCGACCCGCTGCGCGCCCTGCGCAACGAGTTCCTGCTTCCGAAGCACAAGCACAACGAGCAGCTCTATTTCTGCGGCAACTCGCTGGGCCTGCAACCACGCGGCGCGCGCAGGTACGTGCAGGAGGTGCTGGACAAGTGGGCCGAGCAGGCAGTGGAGGGACACTTCACCGAGCCGGCGCAGTGGATGACCTACCACGAACTGGTCCGCGAAGGGCTGGCGAAAGTGGTCGGCGCGCAGCCCACCGAGGTCGTGGCGATGAACTCGCTGACCGCCAATCTGCACCTGATGATGGTCAGCTTCTACCGGCCCACCACCGAACGTCCGGCCATCCTGATGGAAGCCGGCGCGTTCCCGTCCGACCGCCATGCGCTGGAATCGCAGGTGCGTTTCCATGGCTTCGACCCGGCGCGCGATCTGATCGAGCTGGAACCGGATCAACCCGACGGCACGCTGTCGATGCAGGCCATCGAGCGCGCCATCGGCGAGCATGGCCATCGCCTGGCCCTGGTGCTGTGGCCGGGCATCCAGTACCGCACCGGACAGGCGTTCGATCTGGCGGAAATCACCCGCCTCGGCCACGCGCAGGGCGCGGTGGTCGGATTCGACCTGGCCCATGCGGCCGGCAACCTGCCGGTGCAGTTGCACGCCAGTGGCGCCGACTTCGCGGTGTGGTGCCACTACAAGTACATGAATGCCGGGCCGGGCGCGGTCGCCGGCTGTTTCGTGCATGAGCGGCATGCGCACACCGATCGCCCGCGCTTCGCCGGCTGGTGGGGACATCAGAAGGAAAGCCGGTTCAGGATGGGGCCCGAATTCGCGCCCACGCCCGGCGCCGACGGCTGGCAGCTCAGCAATCCGCCAATCCTGGGGCTGGCCCCGCTGCGCGCCTCGCTGGAACTGATCGCGCAGGCCGGCGGCATGGCCGCGCTGCGCGCCAAGTCGGAGAAGCTGACCGGCTTCCTGGAGGCGCTCATCCGCGCCCGCGTCGGCGATGCGCTGCAGATCGTCACGCCCGCCGATCCGGCCCAGCGCGGCGCGCAGCTGTCGCTGCGGGTGGTCGGCGGGCGCGAACGCGGGCGCGACCTGTTCGAATACCTGGCCTCGGTCGGCACGATTGGTGACTGGCGCGAACCGGACGTGATCCGGATCTCGCCGACCCCGCTGTACAACCGTTTCATGGACGTCTACCGCTTCGTCGAGGAAGTGGAGACCTGGCGCGGCGTCTGACCGGAGCAAGCCCTTGAACGCACCCAACGACCGTTCCCTCACCATCATCGGCGCCGGCCTGGCCGGCGCGCTGCTGGCGACCCTGCTGGCCCGCAAGGGCTGGCGGGTGGACGTGTACGAAAAGCGCGGCGACCCGCGCGTCAAAGGCTACGGCGGCGGCCGCTCGATCAACCTGGCCCTGGCCGAGCGCGGCCGCCATGCGCTGCGCCAGGCCGACGCCGACGAGGCGGTGATGCGACAGGCGGTGATGATGCGCGGGCGCATGGTCCATCCGCGCGACGGCCAGCCGCAGCTGCAGCGCTACGGTCGCGACGATTCGGAGGTGATCTGGTCGGTGCATCGCGGCGATCTCAACATCACCCTGCTCGACCTGGCCGAACGGGCCGGCGCATCGCTGCATTTCCATCGCCAGCTGGACACGGTGGATTTCCAGGACCGGGTGGCCACCTTCATCGACGATCGCGACGGCAGCCGCCATCCCATCGACTTCCAGTCACTGGTCGGCGCCGACGGCGCGGGCTCGTCGTTGCGCGCGGCGATGCGGCTGCGCACCGATCTGGGCGAGCGCACCGATTTCCTCGACCACTCCTACAAGGAGCTGGAAATCCCGCCCGCCGCCGACGGCGGCTTCCAGATCGAACCCAACGCCCTGCACATCTGGCCGCGCGGCCACTACATGTGCATCGCCCTGCCGAATGACGAGAAGACCTTCACCGTCACCCTGTTCCTGCCCAACCACGGCGATCCCGGTTTCGATACCGTGCACACGCCGGCCCAGGCGCGCGCACTGTTCGAACGCGACTTCCCCGATGCGGTGCCGCTGATTCCGCAACTGGAACAGGACTGGCACCGCAATCCGGTCGGCCTGCTGGCCACCCTGTACCTGGACCGCTGGTACATTGACGATCGCGCGGTCCTGCTCGGCGACGCCGCGCATGCGATGGTGCCGTTCCACGGCCAGGGCATGAACTGCGCCTTCGAGGACTGCGTGGCGCTGGCCGAGCAACTGGAGCGCCACGGGGAACGCGCCGAGGCGTTCGCGGCGTTCCAGCGCGAGCGCCAGCCGAATGCGCGCGCGATCCAGGAAATGGCGCTGGAGAACTACGTGGAAATGCGCGACAAGGTGGACGACGCGGCGTTCCTGCTCCAGCGCGAGCTGGAACGGACCCTGCAGGAGCGCCATCCGGGCCGCTTCGTACCGCACTACACCATGGTCACCTTCCTGCGCATTCCCTATCGGGTCGCGCTGGAGCGCAGCATCGTCCAGCGCGATCTGCTGGTCGCCGCCACTCAGGGACTGGAACGCCTGGATCAGGTGGACTGGGCGCGGGTGGATGCCGACGTGATCCGTCGACTGCAACCGCTGGAGGCGGAAGCGCGGTGAGCGCCAGCTTCCTGTTCTACGATCTGGAGACCTTCGGCGCGGATCCGCGCCGTACCCGCATCGCCCAGTTCGCCGCCCAGCGCACGGATGCGGAGCTGAATCCGATCGAGGATCCGATCGATTTCTTCGTCCAGCCCGCCGACGATCTGCTGCCCTCGCCCACCGCCACCCTGATCACCGGCATCACCCCGCAGCAGGCCGCGCGCCAGGGCGTCAACGAGGCGTCGGCGTTCGCCCGCATCGCCGACGAGATGTCGCGGCCGGATACCTGCACGCTGGGCTACAACTCGCTGCGCTTCGACGACGAGTTCGTCCGCCACGGCCTGTTCCGCAACTTCTTCGACCCCTACGAGCGCGAATGGCGCGGCGGCAATTCGCGCTGGGATCTGCTGGACGTGATGCGGCTGACCCACGCACTGCGCCCGGACGGCATCGTCTGGCCGCAGCGCGAGGATGGCGTCACCTCGTTCCGGCTGGAACACCTCGCGCTGGCCAACGACGTCCGCCAGGGCGACGCGCACGAGGCGCTGTCCGACGTGCGCGCGACCATCGGCATGGCCCGGCGGATGCGCCAGGCGCAACCCCGCCTGTGGGAATACGCGCTGAAACTGCGCGACAAGCGCTTCGCCGCCAGCCTGCTGGACACGGTAGCGATGACCCCGGTCCTGCACATCTCCCAGCGCTATCCGGCCAGCCGCATGTGCGCGGCGCTGGTGCTGCCGCTGGCGCGCCATCCGCAGTATGACAACCGCATCATCGTGTACGACCTGGACGCCGATCCGGATCCGCTGCTGCACCTGGCCCCGGAGGCCATCGCCGATCGCCTGTACACGCCGGCGGCGGATCTGCCGCCGGGCGAAGCACGCATTCCGCTGAAGGAAATCCACCTGAACAAGGCGCCGGTGCTGGTCGCACTGGCACACCTGCGCGATGCCGACTTCGAACGCCTGGGCATCGATCTGCTGATCACCGAGGCCAATGCCATCCGCCTGCGCGCGGCCGGGCCGGCGCTGGCCGAGAAGGTGCGCCGGGTATTCGGCGGCGAACGCGAGTTCGCCGTGCCCGATGTCGATGCGTCGTTGTACGGCGGTTTCCTCGGCGACGGCGACCGCCGCCGGTTTCCGGATCTGCGCGCCACCCCGCCGGAACTGCTGGGCCAGCGCGATTTCGGCTTCCGCGACCCGCGCCTGCCGGAACTGCTGTTCCGCTATCGCGCCCGCAACTGGCCGGCCACCTTGACGACCGACGAACGCCTGCGCTGGGACGACTACCGCCGTCGGCGCCTGATCGGCGACAGTGGGCTTTCCGAGTACGGCTTCGAAAGTTTCCACGCCGAAATCGCCGCGCTGCGCGCGGCCCCCACCACTGACGGCCCGAAGCAGGCCCTGCTCGACCAGTTGCAGGCCTGGGGCCGGGATCTGGAGCAGAGCCTGTGAGCAGCTATTTTTCCGACGCCAGTTTCAAGTTCCTGCGTGGCTTGGCGCGGCACAACGACAAGACCTGGTTCGCCGCGCACAAGACGCAGTACGAGGAGCACGTCAAGGAACCGTTCCTGCGCCTGCTGACCGACCTGCAGCCGGATCTGGCCCAGGTCAGCGAGCATTTCCGTTCCGATCCGAAGACGGTCGGCGGTTCGTTGTTCCGGATCTACCGTGACGCCCGCTTCTCCACCGACAAGTCGCCCTACAAACCCTGGCAGGGCGCACGCCTGTACCACGAACGCCGCAAGCAGGTGCCGGCGCCGTCGTTCTACATCCACCTGCAGCCGGGCGAATGCTTTGTCGGCGCCGGGTTGTGGCATCCGGAACCGGATACCCAGCGCCGGGTACGCCAGTTCATCTTCGACAATCCCGGCAGCTGGAAAGCCGCCGCGCACGCGCCGAAGTTCCGCCGACGCTTCGACTTCGAGGAAAGCGAGATGCTGACCCGGCCGCCGCGCGGGTTTCCGGCCGAGTTCGAATTCATCGACGATCTCAAGCACAAGAACTTCGTGTTCTGGCGTTCGCTGGATGACAGCGTGATGACCGGACCGAAACTGCGCCAGGTGCTGGCCGCCGACCTGGCCGCGCTGGCGCCGTTCGTCGATTACCTGTGCGCGGCCCTGGACCTGGAGTTCTAGCCATGAAGAAGTGGATCGCCCTGGCCGTCCTGCTGATCGCGGGTTTGCTCGGCTACCTCGCCGCCGGTCCCTACCTGGCGATCCACGGCATCCGCCAGGCACTGGCCGAACAGGACACCGCCAAACTGGAACGCCACGTGGACTTCCCCGCCCTGCGGGTCAACCTGCGCGCGCAGGTGGAAGACCAACTGGCCCGCCGCGCAGGCCCCGGGTTCCAGTCCAGCCTGCTCGGTGCGTTCGCGCTGTCGGTGGCGAACAACGTCATCGGCAGCGGCGTCGACACGATGGTCACGCCGCTGGGCATCGGCGCCATCCTGCAGGGCCGTTCGATGTGGAAGAAGGCGATTGGCGACACCGTCGGCGGCGATACCCATGCGCCACCGGTACCCGCGGATCCGTTGAAGGACGCCAAGCACCGCTTCGAATCCCCCTCGCGCTTCACCGCGACCATCCACGACGAGAACGGCCGCCCGGTCGTCTGCGTGTTCACCCGCCAGGGCCTGCGCTGGCGCCTCACCGACATCCGCCTGCCGCTGGACAACCCGTAGAGCGGAGCCTGCTCCGCTTTCCCGGCTGTCCAATACATCCGGACGCCCAGACATCCCCAGCCGAGCAAGTTCGGCTCTACACCGCGTAGAGTGGAGCTTGCTCCGCTTCGCCTGATACTCGATATGTCGAGCGCCCGCACAGGCCTTGAGCGGGCAAGTCCGGCTCGACGGATCAGCGCTCGCGCGGCTGCCAATCCCGGCGCGCGCGTGCCAGGCGCAGGTACCGCGCGGCCAATTGCCAGCGCGCCGCGCGCGGCAGGCGTGCGAGTTCCTCGCACGGGTCGGCGACCACTCCGCCCGGTTGCCAGGCGAACGCGATCCGGTTGCTCATCCGGGGCTCTTCCAGCGCCAGCACGCGTCCGCCGAAACTGCGCCGCATCCGCACCAGATGCCGGCGCGCGTCGGTGGCGTAGAGGTTGACCGCCATCGCCCCGCCGTCGGCCAGCGCGTCGCGGCAGTCGTCGTAGAACGCTTGGGTCGAGACCGAGGGCGAGATGCCCTCCGCCTCGTAGGCATCCACCAGCAGCAGATCGTAGGCGCCCCGACGCTGTCGCAGCATCGCCGCACCGTCCCCCAGCCGGGCCTGGAAACGCCCGCTGTTGGCGGGAACGCGGAAGGCATCGCGCAGCGCCAGCACGCCGACTTCGCTTTCGAACGCCTCGATGGAGGCCTCCGGCAGGTGCCGGTGGCAGAACTTGGCCTGGGATCCGCCGCCCAGCCCGATGATGCCGATCCGGCGCGGCCGCGGGCGCAGCAGCAGGGCGGCCAGCATGGTGCGGGTATAGCCGACCTGCAGTACGTCCGGCCACCAGGTCAGCATGCGGCTCTGGGTCACCTCGCGGTTGAATTGCAGCGTGGTGTACCACCAACCGCGATGGACCCGGGGGGCGCCTTCGTTCACGGCACCGGATCGTTGGCGACCCCGTGCGGCACGTGGCCGGCGGCGACGTGCGGACGCGCGCTGTCGATGTTGTGCTGGGAATCGTCGAAGAAGATGTCGGCGCCGAACGCGTCCAGGAACGGCCCCTTGTGGCGCCCCCCCAGGAACAGCGCCTCGTCCAGGCGCACGCCCCACTCGCGCAGCGTGCGGATGACGCGTTCGTGGGCCGGCGCCGAACGCGCGGTGACCAGCGCGGTGCGGATCGGCGAATGCTCGCCAGCCGGGAATACCTGCTGCAACTGGTGCAGCGCCGACAGGAAGCCCTTGAACGGCCCGCCTGACAGCGGCGCACGCGCATTCTCGCGCTCATGCCGGCCGAACGCTTCCACGCCCTGCTCGCGCGAAATGCGCTCGCTCTCGTCGCCAAAGATCACCGCGTCGCCATCGAAGGCGATCCGCAACTGGTCCTCGTGGCGCTGCCGGTGCGCCTGCGCCGGCAGGATGGTGGCCGCGGCGATGCCGTGCTCCAGCGAGCGCCTTACCGAATCCGGGTTGGCGGACAGGAACAGGTCCGCCCCGAACGGGCGGATGTAAGGCCAGGTCGGCTCGCCGGAGGTGAATACCGCGCGCACGATGCCCAGGCCGTGGTGCTGGATGGAATTGAAGATGCGCAGGCCGGTATCGGCGGAATTGCGCGACAGCAGGATGACCTCGACCCGCGGCGCGTCGGCGGGCGCGCCGACGTTGAGCGCCAGCAGCTTGCGTACCACCGGGAACGCGACACCGGGCGCGAGCACGTCGTCCTCGTGCTTGCGCTGGTGGTCGCTGTAGGCGTCCACGCCCTGGCGCTCGAACAGCGCGTGGCTGTCCTCCAGATCGAACAGGGCGCGCGATGTCACCGCGACGGTCAACAGGCGGGGAGTGTTGTCGGCCATGCGCACAGTATCCGCCATCGCGGGGCTTCCCCGCGAGCCGGCCACCCGGCTTGCCGCCGCTCAGTCCTCGGTCGAATCCACCGTGAAGCGCACTGGCGGACCACGCCGATAGTCGCGGGTCACCGCGCGTACTTCCACCTCCATCCGCAGCGGCTTCTGCTGCGCGGGCGCATCGTCCGGCCACAGGAACAGCAGTTCGGCGCGGCGGCTGTTGCTGATCACCCGCACCGGTTCGGCCGGAAACACCGCGTAGGCCGTGTCCGCGGATACCACCCGGAATTCGAAGCCGATGTCTTCCAGGCCGTAATCGCCACGCGGCCATTCCAGGCGCACCCCCAGCAGGCCCGAACCGTCGCAGGTGCCGGCCATGCCGCCCAGCCCGCGGGTAATCTCGGTGACCTTCAGCTCCGGCGCGCGCAGACTATCTTCCGGCGCGTCCGTGGGCGTGGCCCCGGCCTGCAGTTCGAAGGGCGCCATATGCGTGCTCAAACCGCAGGCCTGCACGCCCTGCGCGGGCAACAGCGCGCAAAGCCCCCACAACCACCAGTGTTTCATCCCCTGACTCCTGTTCGGCATCGGACTACCCGCCCGCACTCCTCCCGGTGCCGGACGGCCCTGACGTTGCTTGCTGCATGGCGGCGTCCCCACGCCGCTTCCCCCGCACTACCCGCTACACCACGAACTGCTCGCTGAGGATACGTTCCTCCAGATTGTGCTCCGGGTCAAACAACAGGGTCACGGTTCGGTCCTGCGATTCGCGGATGGTCACCTCCACCACGTCGCGGACTTCGTGCGAGTCGGCGGTGGCGCTGACCGGCCGTTTGTATGGATCCAGCACCCGGAACCGCACCTCGGTGTTCGCGCGCAGGATCGCGCCGCGCCAGCGGCGCGGGCGGAAAGGCGCGATCGGGGTCAGCGCGATCGTGCTGGAACCCAGCGGCAGGATCGGCCCATGCGCGGAGAAGTTGTAGGCGGTGCTGCCGGCCGGCGTGGCGGTCAGCACGCCATCGCAGATCAGTTCGTCCAGCCGGGTCTGGCCATTCAGATCGATGCGGATGTGCGCGGCCTGGCGGGTCTGGCGCAGCAGCGAGACCTCGTTGTAGGCCAGCGAACCGGTGCTGGCGCCGGATTCGGTCAGCGCCAGCATCTCCAGCGGACGCAGCTTGGCCGGCTCGGCCTGGGCGATCCGGTCCAGCAGGTCCTCGCTGCGGTACTGGTTCATCAGGAACCCGACCGTTCCCAGCTTCATTCCGAACACCGGTCGGCCCAGGCTGCCGTGCCGGTGCAGGGTCTGCAGCATGAAGCCGTCGCCGCCGAGCGCGCACAGCACGTCGGCTTCATGGGGATCGTGGGTGCCATGCAGGGCGGTCAGTTCGGCCAGCGCCTGCTGCGCTTCGGCGGCCGGACTGGCGAGAAAGGCGATGCGGGGCGTCTGGCTCATCCCGGGTTCCTGGTGGCTTGCCCGAGAGGATAACGGCAGAAGCCCGGGATTGGATGACCGCGATGCGATCCACGCGGGCCGCACAAAAAAAAACAGGCCGGGTCGCCCCGGCCTGTTTCGTCGTCGCGAGCGCCGCGATCAGCCCTGCGCAGCCAGTTGGCCCAGCCGCTGCACGGCCACCGAAGCGGTCGGGTAATCCAGCGTCTTCTGCGCGGCCAGCTCGTTGAGCATGGCCAGGGTGAAACGCAGGCCGGCGTCACCACGCTGCAGCCAGGCCTGGACCTTGGCGTCGGCGGTGTTGCCGGGCATCGACAGCACCTGCGCGGTCAGCGTGCGCTGATGGTTGGTCAGCTCGTCACGCAGCACGCCGCGGGCCACCGCATGCCAGCGTCCGTCCACCTTCAGCGCGTCGACCTGATCCACCAGCCACGGCAGGTGCAGGGCTTCGCCCAGGCGGTAATGGACCTTCGACACCTCGACCGGCTTGAGCTTGCGGGCACGCGCCAGTTCGATGATGTCGCAGGACGGTTCCAGGTACGGCAGCGCCGCCAACTGGCCCGCGAGGCCGGCCGGCAGGCCCTTGTCCTTCCAGGTCTGCAGGCTGGCGTTGTACGCCGGGCGCAGCGAATCCGGCAGCACGCCGTCGGCGGCCCGGATCTCGTTGAAGCCGTCGTAGTAGCGCTCCACCGCGGTGGCGATGGCCGGGATCGGGCCCTGTCGGGTCAGCAGCCAGCGGGTGAAGGTGCGCTGCACCGACCAGATCACCTGCAGGGCGTCGATCTGCACCGACTCGGGCACCTTGCCGTCGAGGGCGTCGATCTGCACCCACAGCTCACGCGCGTCCAGCGTCTCGCGGGTGATGGTGAAGGCCTTGGCGACCTCGGCCGGACTGCGGCCGGTGTCCTCCTGCATGCGCAGGAGGAAGGTCGCGCCCATCCGGTTGATGGTGGTGTTGGTCACCGCGGTGGCGATGATTTCGCGCTTCAGGCGGTGCTTCTCCATGTCCGCGGCATACTTCTTCTGCAGCGGCTTGGGGAAGTAACGCTGCAGTTCCTTGGACAGGTACGGATCTTCCGGGATGTCCGAATCCAGCAACTGCTGGAACGCGACCAGCTTGGAATACGACAGCAGCACCGCCAGTTCCGGCCGGGTCATGCCCTGCCCGCGCGCCTTGCGCTCGGCCAGTTCCGCATCCGAGGGCAGGTACTCGATCTGGCGATCCAGCAGGCCCTGGGATTCCAGGGTCTGGATGAAGTGCTGCTTGGAACCCAGGCGCGCCGCGCTCATCCGCTCCATCAGGCTCAGCGCCTGGTTCTGGCGGTAGTTGTCCCACAGCACCAGTTGGGCGACCTCGTCGGTCATGTCCGCCAGCAGCTTGTTGCGGGCGTCCATGCGCAGCTTCTTCTCCTGCACCACGCCGTTGAGCAGGATCTTGATGTTCACCTCGTGATCCGAAGTGTCCACGCCGGCGGAGTTGTCGATGAAGTCGGTGTTGAGCAGGGTGCCGTGCTGCGCGGCCTCGATGCGGCCCAACTGGGTCAGGCCCAGGTTGCCGCCCTCGCCCACCACCTTGCAGCGCAGGTCGCGCCCGTCCACGCGCAGGCCGTTGTTGGCGCGATCGCCGACATCGGCGTTGGTCTCGCTGCTGGCCTTGACGTAGGTGCCGATACCGCCGTTCCACAGCAGATCGACCGGCGACTTGAGGATCGCGCTCATGAGTTCATTCGGCGACAGCGACTTCACGCCATCGGCCAGGCCCAGCACCTCACGCACCTGCGGGGTGATCTCGATCGACTTGGCGGTACGCGGATGGATGCCGCCGCCCTTGGAGATCAGCTTGGTGTCGTAGTCGGCCCAGCTGGAACGCGGCAGCTTGAACAGGCGCTGGCGCTCCTGGAAACTGCGCGCCGCTTCCGGCGACGGATCCAGGAAGATGTGGCGGTGGTCGAACGCGGCCACCAGGCGGATGTGCTCGGACAGCAGCATGCCATTGCCGAAGACGTCGCCGGACATGTCACCGATACCGACGCAGGTGAAATCCTCGGTCTGCGAATCGCGGCCCAACGCGCGGAAATGGCGCTTGACCGATTCCCACGCGCCGCGCGCGGTGATGCCCATGCCCTTGTGGTCATAGCCGACAGAGCCACCGGAAGCGAACGCGTCGCCCAGCCAGAAGTTGTGGGCGATGGCCAGGCCGTTGGCGATGTCGGAGAACGTCGCCGTGCCCTTGTCGGCGGCGACCACCAGGTACGGATCGTCCTGGTCGTGGCGGACCACGTTCAGCGGCGGAACGATCTTGCCGCCGACGATGTTGTCGGTGATGTCCAGCAGGCCCTGGATGAACATCTTGTAGCAGGCGATGCCCTCGGCCAGTGCCGCGTCGCGGTCACCGCCCACCGGCGGACGCTTGACGAAGAAGCCGCCCTTCGCGCCGACCGGCACGATCACGGTGTTCTTCACCATCTGCGCCTTGACCAGGCCCAGCACCTCGGTGCGGAAGTCCTCGCGGCGGTCCGACCAGCGCAGGCCGCCGCGGGCGACCGGGCCGAACCGCAGGTGCACGCCTTCCACGCGCGGGCCGTACACGAAAATCTCGCGGTACGGACGCGGCTTGGGCAGATCCGGCACCTTGGCCGAATCGAACTTGAAGGCGATCGTGTGCGCCGGCTGGCCATCCACGCCAATCTGGTAGTAGCTGGTGCGCAGGGTCGCCTCGATGGCGCCGATGAAACCGCGCAGGATGCGGTCCTCGTCCAGGCTGGACACCCGATCCATCAGCTTGAGCAGCGCCTTGTGGGTCGCCTCGACCTGGTCCTCGCGCTTGCCGCCACGGGCGTCCAGCACCGGTTGCAACGCCGCCAGCGTGGCTTCGTCGCCCTGCGCCAACGCGCGCAGCTGGGCGGCGAAACGCTCCTGGCCCGCCTTGATTTCGGCCTTGCTCTCGTGGCCGACCGCCGGATCGAAACGCGCCTCGAACAGCTCGACCAGCAGGCGAGCGAGCAGCGGATAACGGTTCAGCGTCTCCTCGACATAGCTCTGCGAGAACGGCACGCCGGTCTGCAGCAGGTACTTGCAATAGCCGCGCAGCATCGCGATCTGGCGCCAGGCCAGGCTCGCGCCCAGCACCAGCCGGTTGAAGCCGTCATTCTCCGCATCGCCGTGCCAGACCCGGGCGAAGGCTTCCTCGAACTGCGCGTGCAGGCGATCGGTGTCGATCGCGCCGCCCACGGCTTCCACCTCGAACTCCTGGATGTAGACCGGTTCGGCGGCCTCCAGCCGGAACGGATGTTCGGAGATGACCCGCAGGCCCATGTTCTCCATCAGCGGCAGCGCGTCGGACAGCGGAATGTCGGCCTGCTGGCGATACAGGTTGAGCCGCAGCCGGCCCTCGCCGGCGCGCGCGCGGCGCGAGCGGTGCAGGCTCAGGCGCAGCGCGTCCGGACCCGCGAGCGCGGCCAGGTTCTCCACGTCGTTGGCGGCGAACTCGGGCGACACCGTTTCGATGTAGCCGGCCGGCAGCGCGCGGCCGAAACGGCTCATCAGCTTCAGGCCCTCGCCTTCGCCGTGGCGCGCGATCAGCGTCTCGCGCAGATCATCCTGCCAGTTGCGCAGCAGGTGGGCGATGTCGGCTTCCAGCGCGGCGGTGTCGACATCGACCTGTTCGCCGGCCTTGGGACGGATGGTGAGGTGCAACTGTGCCAGCGGCGACTCGCCCAACTGCACGTTGGTATCGACGTACTCGCCGTGCAGGGCCTGCTTCAGCAGCGCCTCGATGCGCAGGCGCACGTCGGTATTGAAGCGATCACGCGGGATGTACACCAGCGCGGAGAAGAAGCGGCCGTAGCGGTCGCGGCGCAGGAACAGTTTGCTGCGCACGCGCTCCTGCAAGCCGAGGATGCCCATCGCGGTGCGGTTGAGTTCTTCCTCGCTGGACTGGAACAGTTCCTCGCGCGGCAGGGTTTCCAGGATGTGGCGCAGCGCCTTGCCGCTGTGGCTGCTCGGCGACAGGCCGGAATTGCGCATCACGAACTCGTGGCGCTCGCGCACCAGCGGGATTTCCCACGGGCGACGGTTGTAGGCACTGGAGGTGTACAGGCCGATGAAGCGCTGCTCGGCGATCGGGGTGCCCTTGGCGTCGAATTCCAGCACGCCGATGTAGTCCATGTTGCCGGGACGGTGCACGTTCGAGCGGCGGTTGGTCTTGGTCAGGATCAATGCATCGACCGAACCGGATTGCGGCATGTAGTGCGCGGCCAGCGTCTTGACGCTGCGCGGTGTCGAGGCGTCATCGCCCCGCAACAGGCCCAGGCCGCTGTCCTCCACCGCGCGCAGGATACCGTCGCCGTTGCCCTTCTCCACGCGGTACTCGCGATAGCCGAAGAAGGTGAAGTGATCATTGGCGGCCCAGCGCAGGAATTCCTGCGCCTCGTGGCGGCCGGCGTCGCTGATCGGCAGGCGACGGGTGGCCAGGTCGTCGGCCAGCGTGAGCATCTTCTCGCGCATCACGCTCCAGTCGCGGACGATCGCGCGCACTTCCCCCAGCACCTGGCGGATGCGCTGTTCGATGCGCGGCATGTCACCGGCCTGCTGGCGATCGATTTCCAGCACCATCAGCGATTCGGGCTTGCCCTCGCCCACCGCGGTGGCCTTGCCGGCCTTGTCGCGGGTGAAGCGCACCAGCGGGTGGCCCAGCACGTGCACGCCGACGCCCATCTCGGCCAACGCCATGCTGACCGAGTCGACCAGGAACGGCATGTCGTCATTGATGATCTGCAGCACCGTATGCGGCGCTTCCCAGCCATTGGCCTGGGCGGTGGCGTTGAACACGCGCACGTTGGCGGTGCCGGGCTTGCGGGCCCGCGCGAAATCCAGCATGTCGGCGGCGATGGCCGCCCAGATCTCGGGGGCGTGGTGCGGATACTCGTCGTCGGCCATCCGCTTGTAGAACGCTTCGGTGAAGGCCAGCGCCTCGGCCTGGCGTGCCGCCGGCACGCGCTTGCGGATCGCGGCGTAGATTGGTTCCAGCGAGAACACCGCCGGCGCCTTGCCCGCGCTGCCCGCCGGGGCGGTCTTGATCGCCTTGCTGGTCTTGTTGGTCTTGCTCTTGCTGGCCGCGGCCTTGCCCGCTGCCCCCGCGGCCTTGGCCGCGCCGGTCTCCGGTCGGGCAGCCACCTTCTTGGTCGGGGTCTTCTTCGGCGTCACCGCCTTGGCGGACTTGGCCGCGACCGGTTTGGGCTTCTGTTTCTTCGGGGCTTTCTTGGAGCTGCGCACAGCGTTCATGCAGATGGAGACTCTACGATTGGTAGTCGAATGGTCATTGTATCCCCCGTCGCCATGACAAAACTTGTTGCGCGGCGTCATAAGAAGGGGTTGCAAAGCACAAGACGAAGGACTAGGCGATTCACCTCATCGCGTTTTCTCCACGCCGGTTTTCCCGGCATGCGATCCGCCCCCGCCCGCCCATGCGCCCGCCAATGGGAACGTCCATAGGCAAGCCACTCGGGCCCGAGCATGAACGGTTCCCTTTGCCCACGTTCCACGCCAATTCGAAAGGCTGTTCAAATTCTAAACTGGACGGTATAGTCCAGCGCCTTATGTCGTCCGTCCTCCCCTCCTTCGCCGCGATCCAGCGACGGCAGCGCGTGCACGCGGCCGTCCGCGAACTGCTGGCCGAGCAGGGATTCCGGATCAGCATGGATGCCGTAGCCGCCCGGGCCGGCTGCTCGAAGCAGACCCTGTACGCCCAGTTCGGCAGCAAGCAGGCGCTCCTGCGCAGCATGATCGACGAGCACCTGGACCTGACCACCGTTCGCCTGGAAGACGGCCCCGGTACCGGCAACGATGTCCGCGGGACCCTGCTCGCCTTCGCGATGGAGCATCTGGCCCACCTGTGCGATCCTTCGGTGGTCGCAACCAGCCAGTTGCTCACCGCGGAGGCCCACCAGTTTCCCGAAGAGGCGAAAGCGCTGTACCGGGACGGTTGCGAGCGGCTGACGGAACGGCTTGCCCGCTGGCTCGCCTCGGCCATGGAACGCGGCCTGCTGAAGCAGGACGACCCGCACCTGGCGGCCGAGCTGCTGCTGAGCATGATTACCGGCCTTGATTTCGAACGGCAGCGCTTCGCCGTACCGCATCGACGCAGCCTCGCGGCCCGACGCCGCTGGGCCGAGTTCGCCGTCGACGGGTTCCTCCGCGCCTTCCCGCCCGCCATCGGCATGGCGGCGGCAGCAGCGGATGCCCCCTCCAAACCCCAAGAATTCCAAATCTGACACGGAGCTCCACCGATGACCGCCCCCGTCCGTTCCGTCGCCCTTTGCTGTGCCCTCGCGCTGGCACTGGCTGCCTGCAGCAAGAACCAGGAACAGCCGCAGATGCCGCCACCCGAAGTCGGCGTGGTCAAGGCCAACCCGCAGACCGTTCCGCTCGAGCGCGACCTGGTGGGCCGGCTGTCGCCGGTCCGCAGTTCCGACGTGCGCGCCCGCGTCTCCGGCGTGCTGGTCAAGCGCGTGTACCAGGAAGGCACCGACGTGAAGGAAGGCCAGGTGCTGTTCCAGATCGATCCGGCGCCGCTGCGCGCTTCGCTGAGCGCGGCGCAGGCCAACCTGGCCTCGGCGCAGGCGACCTACGCCAACGCCAAGGTCTCCGCCGATCGCGCCCGCCAGCTGGCACCGCAGAAATTCGTCTCCAAGTCCGATCTGGACAACGCCGAGGCCGCCGAACGCAGTGCCGCCGCCGCGGTCCAGCAGGCCCGCGCCAACGTCGAGACCGCCCGCATCAACCTGGGCTACGCCAGCGTCACCGCGCCTATTTCCGGCCGTGCGGGCAAGCAGCAGGTGACCGAGGGCGCGCTGGTCGGCCAGGGTGAGGCCACCCTGCTGACCACCGTCGATCAGCTCGATCCGCTGTACGTCAACTTCTCGATCAGCGCCGCCGAACTCGAGGCGCTGCGCAGCGCCCAGAGCGGCGGCAACGTGCAGTTGTCCGACACCGGCACCGCCCAGGTCCAGGTCAAGCTCGCCGACGGCGCGATCTACGACCAGCCGGGCACCTTGGATTTCTCCGGCGTGGTGGTGGACCCCGCCACCGGCAGCGTCTCGCTGCGCGCCACCCTGCCCAACCCGGATCGCAAGCTGCTGCCGGGCGCGTTCGTCACCCTGCGCGCCACCCTGGGTCAGCAGAACAATGCCTTCCTGATCCCGCAGGGCGCGATCCAGCGCGACACCCAGGGCGCCTATGCGATGGTCGTCGGCCAGGACGGCAAGGTGGTGCGCAAGCCGGTGGATGCCAAGCAGGCCGTCGGCGCCAACTGGCTGATCACCAGCGGCCTGGCCGCCGGCGACCAGGTCGTCGTCGACGGCCTGCAGAAGGTTCGCGAAGGCGCGCCCGCCAAACCCGTGGCAGCCGGCGCCAAGCCGGCCCAGCCGGGTGCCGCGGCGGGCCAGAAGCCCGCGGCCGCCGAAGGCGCGAAGCCGGAAGGCAAGGCCGAATAAGGATCCGCCCCCATGCCCAAGTTTTTCATCAATCATCCGGTCTTCGCCTGGGTCGTGTCGATCCTGATCTCGCTCGCGGGCGTGATCTCGATCCTCAACCTGGGCGTTGAGTCCTATCCCTCCATCGCCCCGCCGCAGGTGACGGTCAGCGCGAGCTATCCCGGCGCCAGCGCCGAGACCACCGAGCGCTCGGTGACCCAGGTCATCGAACAACAGCTCACCGGTATCGACAACCTGCTGTATTTCAGTTCCACGTCGAGTTCTTCCGGTCGCGCCACGGTCACCCTGACCTTTCAGACCGGCACCGACGCCGACATCGCCCAGGTCCAGGTGCAGAACAAGGTCGCGCTGGCGACCCCGCGCCTGCCCTCCGAGGTGACCGCGCAGGGCGTGGTGGTGGCCAAGGCCAACGCCGGCTTCCTGATGGTGGTCGGCCTGCAGTCGGACAATCCGGCGGTGGATCGCAACCACCTCAACGACATCCTGGCCTCGCGCGTGCTTGACCAGGTCTCGCGCATCCCCGGCGTCGGCAGCACCCAGCACTTCGGTTCCGAGTACGCCATGAACCTGTGGCTGGATCCGGGCAAGCTGCAGGGCTACAACCTGTCCTCCAGCGAAGTGCTGGCGGCGGTCAAGGGCCAGAACGTGCAGTTCGCCGCCGGTTCGGTCGGTTCCGATCCGGCACCGGAGGGCCAGGCGTTCACCGCGACCGTGTCGGCCGAGGGCCGGTTCACTTCGCCCGAGCAGTTCGAGAACATCATCCTGCGCGCCAACAGCGACGGTTCCACCGTGCGCCTGAAGGACGTGGCGCGGGTCGAGTTCGGCGCCCAGAACTACGGCTTCGACACCCAGTACAACGGCAAGCCGGTCGGCGCCTTCGCCATCCAGCTGCTGCCGGGCGCCAACGCGCTGAACGTGGCCGAGGCCGTGCGCACCAAGATGGACGAGCTGCAGCCCAGCTTCCCGCAGGGCGTGTCCTGGTTCTCGCCGTACGACACCACCACCTTCGTGACCATCTCGATCGAGGAAGTCGTCAAGACCCTGTTCGAGGCGATCCTGCTGGTGTTCCTGGTGATGCTGATCTTCCTGCAGAACTTCCGCGCCACCATCATCCCCACCCTGGTCATCCCGGTCGCCCTGCTGGGCACGTTCTGGGGCCTGAGCGTCATCGGCTTCACCATCAACCAGCTGACCATGTTCGCGCTGGTGCTGGCGATCGGCATCGTGGTCGACGACGCGATCGTGGTGATCGAGAACGTCGAGCGCATCATGGCGGAAGAGAAGCTGCCGCCGCGCGAGGCCACCATCAAGGCGATGGACCAGATCACCGGCGCGGTCATCGCGATCACGGTGGTGCTGGCGGCGGTGTTCATCCCGTCCGCGCTGCAGGGCGGCGCCTCGGGCGAGATCTACAAGCAGTTCGCGCTGACCATCGCGATTTCGATGGCGTTCTCGGCGTTCCTCGCGCTGGGCTTCACCCCGGCCCTGTGCGCCAGCTTCCTCAAGCAGCACGAACATGACAGCCACGAGAAGAAGAACATCGTCTTCCGCCTGTTCGAGAAGTACTACGGCAAGGTCGAGAAGACCTACGTCGGCCATATCGGCGCGGCGATCCGGCACACCCCGCGCTGGATGGTGGTGTTCGCGCTGCTGACCGTGCTGTGCGGCTTCCTGTTCACCCGCATCCCGAGCAGCTTCCTGCCCGAGGAAGACCAGGGCTACGCGCTGGCGATCGTTCAGTTGCCGCCGGGCAACACCATGAGCAAGACCAACGAGGTGTTCACCCAGATCCGCGGCACCCTCAGCCAGATGGAAGGCTTCGAGGGGATGATGCAGGTGTCCGGCTTCAGCTTCTTGGGCCAGGGTGAGAACGTCGGCATGGCGTTCATCAAACTCAAGCCGTGGGACGAGCGCGAGGTCGTGGTCACCGACTTCATCCAGCAGGCCAATGGCGCGCTGTATGGCATCAAGGGCGCGCAGATCTTCGTGGTCAACCTGCCCACCGTGCAGGGCCTGGGCCAGTTCGGCGGCTTCGACATGTGGCTGCAGGATCGCAGCGGCGCTGGCGAGGCCGCGCTGCTGGCCGCCCGCAACACCCTGCTCGGCAAGGCGGCACAGGACAAGACCCTGGTCGGCGTGCGCCCGAACACCCTGGAAAACGCCCCGCAGCTGCAACTCAGCGTGGACCGCGTGCAGGCCCAGGCGATGGGACTGTCGGTCGGCGACATCTACACTTCGATCCAGCTGATGCTGGCCCCGGTGTACGTCAACGACTTCTTCTATCAGGGCCGCATCAAGCGCGTGAACATGCGCGCCGATGCGCCGTACCGTACGGGCGCCGAATCGCTGGGCCGCATCTATACGCCCAGCAGCCTGCAGACCGACGCCAGCGGCGGACGCGCGATGATCCCGCTGTCGACCGTGGTCCATTCGGAGATGGGTTCGGTGCCGCCGTCGCTGTCGCGCTACAACGGCTATGCCGCCGTCAACATCAACGGTGCGGCCGCCCCGGGCAGTTCCTCCGGCCAGGCGATGACCACGATGGAGAACATCGTGACCAACGATCTGCCGCAGGGCTTCGGCTATGACTGGAGCGGCATGTCGTACCAGGAAATCCTGGCCGGCAACAGCGCCACCCTGCTGATGGTGCTGTCGATCGTGGTGGTGTTCCTGTGCCTGGCGGCGCTGTATGAGAGCTGGTCGATTCCGGTGGCCGTGCTGCTGGTGGTTCCGCTGGGCGCCCTGGGCGCGCTGGCCTTCACCATGATGCGCGGCCTGTCGAACGACATCTTCTTCAAGATCGGCCTGATCACCATCATCGGCCTGGCCGCCAAGAACGCCATCCTGATCGTCGAGTTCGCGGTCATGGAGCGCAAGATGGGCAAGACCTTGCGGGATGCGGTGATCACCGCCGCCCACCTGCGTTTCCGCCCGATCCTGATGACCTCGTTCGCGTTCATCATGGGCGTGCTGCCGATGGCGATCTCGTCCGGCGCCGGCGCCAACGCCCGCCACGCCATCGGTACCGGCGTGATCGGCGGCATGCTGGCGGCGACGTTCCTGGGCCTGCTGCTGATCCCGGTGTTCTTCGTCGCGGTGCGGCGCGTGCTCGGCGACAAGATGGACGAACCGTCCCGCGAATACCTGGAGGCGCACAACGTGCCCACGTCGCGTTGACGCCAAGGCGTGCCAACGCATACGGAAACCCCGGCCTGGCCGGGGTTTTCCGTTTCTGGCGGATACGATTCAAGGCGCGCGCGGTACAAGGGCCTTTTTTGTAATGGTCATTATTCAAATCGCCAGAAGTGACTTCCTTCCCTTCCGGCCCACCGTCTCATCCCGTGATAATCGCGCGATCCAAGATGTCGATCCGGGCCCCGCCCGTTCGTCGTCTTCCTGAATCCCCCACCATCGATGCCCGCCATGACACGGAACGCCACTGCACGGAAACCCCCTTCCACCCTTCTGCGCATGGTGCTGATGCTGCTCGCCGTTGCGCTGATCTTCGGCGGCGTATTCATCGCCAAGGCCGTCTTCAGCAAGGGGATGAATGATTTCTTCGACAACATGCCGCAGCCGGCCTCCACGGTGACCGACTGGACCGCCAAGCAGGAACGCTGGGTTGACGCCCAACAGGCGGTCGGCACCTTCGTCGCCATCCAGGGCACCGACGTGACCACCGAGGCCGGCGGCGTGGTGCGCGAGCTTTCGATCAACGTCGGCCAGCCGGTCAAGGCCGGCACGGTGCTGGCGCGACTGAACACGGCCAATGAACTGGCGGTGCTGCGTTCGCTGGAAGCCTCGGCCAAGCTGGCCGCGGTCCAGCGCGACCGCTGGCAGGCGCTGGCCCGCGACAAGCTGGTCTCGCAGGCCGACGCCGAGGAGCGCAGCACCCAGGCCGCCACCGCGCAGGCCCAGGTCGAGGCGCAGCGCGCCCTGATCGCGCAGAAGACCATCACCGCGCCTTTCAGTGGCGTGCTCGGCATCCGCAAGGTCAGCCTGGGCCAGTACCTGAACCCGGGCGACGCGATCGTCACCCTGCAGACGCTGGATCCGATCTATCTCGACTTCACCCTGCCCGAGCAGCGGGTCGGCCAGGTGACCCGCGGCAGCCGGATTCGCGCCACCGTCGACGCCCTGCCCGGCCAGGTGTTCGAAGGCGAGGTCACCGCGGTGGAACCGCTGGTCGACGCGGCCACCCGCAACTTCAAGGTCCAGGCGACCCTGGCCAACCCCGACAGCGCCCTGCGTCCGGGCACCTTCGCCCATGTCGGCTTCGATACCGGCAGTGCGCAGGACGTGGTGGTGGTGCCGCAGACCGCGGTCAGCTTCAATCCCTACGGCAACGCGGTCTACGTGATCCAGGAAGTCGCCCGCGCCAAGGGCGAGACCGACATGCAGGGCAAGCCGCTCACCGGCAAGAAGCTGATCGTCAAGCAGCGCTTCGTCAAGACCGGCACCACCCGCGGCGACCTGATCGCGATCACCGAAGGCCTCAAGGCCGGCGAACGGGTGGCCACGACGGGCCTGTTGAAGCTGCGCAACGACGCCGAGGTGGTGATCAACAACAAGGTCCAGCCCAGCGCGAATGCCGCGCCGGCGCCGGAAAACCGTTGACGGAGCCCGGCGATGAAATTCACCGACATCTTCATCAACAAACCGGTGCTGGCGGTCGTCGTCAGCCTGTTCATTCTGTTGTTCGGGCTGCGCTCGTTCACCGAATTGAACGTGCGCCAGTATCCGGAACTGCGCAACGCGGTGGTCAATATCAGTACCACCTACTACGGTGCCGACGCCGACCTGATCCAGGGCTTCATCACCACCCCGCTGGAGCGTGAAGTCGCCAGCGCCGAAGGCATCGAGTATCTCAGCTCGACCAGCTCGGCCGGTGTCAGCCTGATCCAGGCCTACATCCGCCTGGACCAGGATCCGAACGAGGCGTTGACCCAGATCGCCGCCAAGGTCAACAAGATGCGCGGCCAGCTGCCGCCGGAGTCCGAGGACCCGGTGATCGATCTGCAGCAGGGCCAGCAGATCGCGGCGATGTACGTGTCGTTCGCCTCCGAGACCCTGGACAACAACCAGATCACCGACTACCTGACCCGCGTCGTCCAGCCCAAGCTGGTGACCGTGTCCGGCGTGCAGCGCGCCGACATCCTCGGCGCCGGCACCTTCGCCATGCGTGTCTGGCTCAAGCCCGATCGGATGACCGCGCTGCGGGTCACCGCCAGCGACGTCGCCAGCGCCCTGCAGAACAACAACGTGCTGTCGGCGGTGGGTTCGACCAAGGGCGAGATGGTCGCGATCGACATGACCGCGCGTACCGATCTGCGCAACGCGGACGAGTTCCGCCGCCTGATCGTGCGCGAGGAGAACGGCGCGATCGTGCGCCTGGGCGACGTCGCCGACGTGGTCCTGGGCTCGGAGAATTACGGCACCTCGGTCCGCATCAACGGCGAGGCGGCGACCTTCATGGGTATCTTCGTCGCCCCGGACGCCAACTCGCTGGACGTGATCAAGGACGTGCGCAAGCTGTGGGACGGCGAAATCGTGCCGCAGCTGCCGGAAGGTATCAAGGCGACGATTCCCTACGACAGCACCGAGTCCATCCAGGACGCCATCGACGAGGTGGTCAGCACGATCGTCGAAGCGGTGATCATCGTGATCGTGGTGATCTTCCTGTTCCTGGGCTCGCTGCGCAGCGTGCTGATTCCGGCGGTGACCGTGCCGCTGTCGCTGGTCGGCGCGCTGTTCCTGATGCTGCTGATGGGCTTCACCATCAACCTGCTGACCCTGCTGGCGATGGTGCTGGCGATCGGCATCGTGGTGGACGACGCCATCATCGTGCTGGAGAACATCCACCGCCACATCGAGGAGGGCATGTCGCCGTACGATGCCTCGATCAAGGGCGCGCGCGAACTGGCCTGGCCGGTGGTGGCGATGACCACCACCCTGGTCGCGGTCTACCTGCCCATCGGTTTCCAGGGTGGCCTGACCGGCGTGCTGTTCACCGAGTTCGCCTTCACCCTGGCCGGATCGGTGCTGCTGTCGGGCGTGATCGCCCTGACCCTCAGCCCGATGATGTGCGCCAAGATCCTCAAGCCGCACAGCGCCGGCGGCAAGGGCAAGCTGGAGAAGTGGCTGGACGCCCGCTTCGAGACCCTGCACCGCAGCTACCAGCGTCGCCTGCACGGCACCCTGGAAACCAAGGCGGTGATCGGCATCTTCGGCCTGCTGGTGCTCGCCTCGTGCGCCTTCCTGTACACCTCCGCGCCGCAGGAACCGGCGCCGCTGGAAGACGAAGGCTTCATCTTCTCCATCGCCAGCGCCGATCCCTACTCCACCCTGGACTACGTGGAGCGCTACACCGAGGAAGTCACCACGATTGCCAAAGGCGTGCCCGAGATCCAGGACTACTTCCTGTTCAACGGCGGCTTCGGCGGCAGCGGCGGCGGCGCCAGCCCCAGCGCCATGGCCGGCTTCGTGCTCAAGCCCTGGAGCCAGCGCGAGCGTTCGACCAAGGCGGTGCTGGAACAGGAACTGCAGCCGAAGATGAGCGGCGTCAGCGGCCTGAACGTGTTCGCGCTGGTGCCCCCGTCCCTGCCCAGCGCGGGCGGCGACGGCGGCGGCGAGTTCATCATCGGCGGCGTGGGCGAACTGAGCCAGCTCAATGAACTGGCCGACACCATCCTGCAGAAGGCCATGGCCAGCAAGCGCTTCATCTTCCTGGACAAGGACCTGAAGATCGACAAGCCGCGCATCGAGGTGGAGATCAACCGCGACAAGGCGGCCAGCCTCGGCATCGACATGCGGACGCTGGCGGCCGACATGTCGGCCATGCTGTCAGGCGGCTACACCAACCGCTTCGCCATGCAGAACCGCTCGTACCTGGTGATTCCGCAGGTGCAGCGCAACGACCGCCTCAACGCCAGCGATCTCGAGAATTACTACACCCGTACCCGTGATGGCGAACTTGTGCCGCTGTCGACCATCGTGACCCTGAAGGAAAGCGCGCAGCCGCAGTCGCTCAAGCGCTTCCAGCAGCTCAATGCAGTGTCGATCACGTTCGCGCCGCGTCCGGGCGTCAGCAAGGGCGAGGCGCTGGCCATCCTGGATCAGGCCGCCAAGGAGGTGCTGCCGCAGGGCTACTCGGTCGACTACGCCGGCGAATCGCGCCAGTTCAAGCAGGAGGGCTCGGCCATGCTGATGACCCTGGTACTGGCCCTGATCGTGATCTTCCTGGTGCTGTCGGCGCAGTTCGAGAGCTTCCGCGACGCATTGATCATGCTGCTGACCGTGCCGATGGCGATCTGCGGCGCGTTGCTGACCTTGAACGTGCTGGCGCTGGCTGCGCAGGTCCTGCAGATGATGGGTATCGAGGCATTCCCCGGGATGAGCATCAACATCTACACCCAGGTGGGCCTGGTGACGCTCGTCGGCGTGATCTCCAAGCACGGCATCCTGATCGTGGAATTCGCCAACAAGCTGCAGATCGATCGCGGCCTGTCCAAGCGCGAAGCCATCGAGGAAGCGGCCGCCATCCGCCTGCGCCCGGTGCTGATGACCACCGCCGCGCTGGTGTTCGCGATGATCCCGCTGCTGATCGCCACCGGCCCGGGCGCCGCGTCGCGCTTCTCGATGGGCGTGGTGATCGCCTCGGGCATGACCATCGGCACCATGTTCACCCTGTTCGTGCTGCCGGCGTTCTACCTGTACCTGGCCCGCGATCATTCCCGTGAACGTGCCCATGCGGGAGAAACCGCTCCGCCGGCCCTGCCCAGCGAACCCGCGCCCGGGCACTGAAAGACGACGAATCCGTCGTGATTGCAAGGAAAAGCCCCGGCCATGCCGGGGCTTTTTCATTGGTGTTCCCGCTGGGTCGCGAAGCGGTTTGGGAATCCTCCGATGGTGTCGGCCGGCGCACCGGCACAGGCTGGCATCTCCTTTCCCTGCTTCCACGCGACACCATGTCCCACGAATCCCGGCGCCGCCGGTCGGTCTCCGGCCAGGTGCTTCTGCTGCTGGCCATGATGTTGCCGGTACTCATCCCCGGAACGGCAATTGCGCGGACGATCTACGGCAGCGCCACCGGCCATGGCTACGCGGAGTTGTTCGCCGGGCAGCCCGGCCGCGTGTTCACCGCGCCGGCGTACTCGGAACGGGGGCATTCGGTCCGCAATATCTACGTCAGCAGGGAAGCGTACGGCCGGGAGAAAATCGAGGATCCGCGTGCGCGCTTCCAGCCGTACATCGATGGCCAGGACGTCGACGTGTGGCTTGCGTACGATGGCGTCACGGTGGGTGAACGCAGCTTTCGTTTCGACGACGCGCGGACATTCGGCGAAGAGACGTCCGCAACGCATCACCCGATGTACGTCGACCTGCACGTGGCATCGCGCCACGGTGATCGCCCGGCCCTGTTCTGCATCGAAAGCCATCCCGGCGACGAGGATGCCGGTGTCTCCGAGATTCCGCTCTTCCTGCTCGTCGACCCATTGTCTGCGGGGGCCCGACTGTATCGCCTGCCTGGGCTGTTTACCTCCTGCGCGGCCGTGACCGCCACACCGGATGGACAACTCTCGTTCCCCGCCGTCCACCGTGTCCGCGATGAAAACGGGCAGCCTATCGGCGCCCGCCTGATCGACCATCGCATCGACGGGGAACGTTTCGTGGAGACCGGACGCCTCCGCACAGTCCGCTTCGTCGATCCGCCCGATCCATTCCGGTTCGTTGTCGATTCCGATTGATTCCGGCTTTCCGGCACCGACCGGACGGTTTGCCGGCGCGGTTCGGCAGCACCGGGCCATGAAAAAACCCCGGCAAGCCGGGGTTTCTCATCCGGGTCCTTCCGTCCCTTGGGAGCGGAAAGGCGCGGCCGGCTCAGCGCAGGCCGGTCTCGTTGCGGGCGATGACCAGGCGCTGGATTTCGCTGGTGCCTTCGTAGATCTCGGTGATCTTGGCGTCGCGGAAATAGCGCTCCAGCGGCATTTCCTTGGAGTAGCCCATGCCGCCGTGGATCTGCACGGCCTGGTGGGTGATCCACATCGCCGCCTCGGAGGCGGTCAGCTTGGCAATCGCCGCCTCGTTGCTGAAACGCTGGTCCTGGCCCTTCACCCAGGCCGCGCGCAGGGTCAACAGCAGCGCCGCGTCCAGCTTGCACTTCATGTCGGCGATCTTGGCCTGGGTCATCTGGAAGGTGCCAATCGGCGCACCGAAGGCCTTGCGCTCCTTCACATAGGCGATCGTCGCCTCATAGGCTGCACGGGCCACGCCAATGGCCTGCGAAGCGATGCCGATGCGACCGGCATCCAGCACGCCCATCGCGATCTTGAAGCCCTCGCCCTCGGCACCCAATACATCCTCGGCGGGTGCCACGTAGTCGGTGAACTCGATTTCACAGGTGGCCGAGGCGCGGATGCCCAGCTTGGGTTCGGTCTTGCCGCGATGGAAGCCCGCCTTGCCGGTATCGATCAGGAACGCGGTGATGCCGCGCGCGCCCTTGTCCGGCTCGCTCATCGCGAACAGCACGATGTACTTGGCGACCGGCCCGGAGGTGATCCAGCTTTTCTTGCCGTTGATCACGTAGCTGCCGTCGGCCTGCTTGACCGCGCGGCAGCGCATGGCGGTGGCGTCGGAACCGGACTGCGGCTCGGTCAGCGCGAAGGCGCCGATTTCCTTGCCTTCGGCAATCGCGCGCACGTACTTCTGCTTCTGCGCTTCGGTGCCGAACTTGAGGATGCCGTTGCAGAACAGCGAGTTGTTCACCGACATGATGGTCGAGTGGGCCGCATCGCCGGCGGCGATCTCGACCATCGCCAGCACGTAGGCAATCGGGTCCATGCCGGCGCCGCCGTACTCGGTCGGCACCTCGATGCCCATCAGGCCGTTCTCGCCGAGCAGGCGGATGTTCTCCAGCGGAAACTCGCCGGTCTTGTCGTGGTGCTCCGCACTGGGGGCGATCTTTTCCTGGGCGATCCGGCGCGCCACGTCCTGGATCATCAACTGCTCTTCGGTGAATGCGAAATCCACGGCTAAAACCCCTCACTCCAAAATATTTTGAATACCAATTGTAACCCGGCGACCCCACACCATGCGCTGGCGTATGTACCGCTTGACCAGACCCGGTGTCAGGCGGAAAATATCTCTATATCGCGATAGGAAGATATTTATGGATCTGGAAGCCTGGTCCACCCGACTCAAGGTCTTCGCCGATGCCACCCGCGTGCGGCTGCTCGCCCTGCTGTCCGGCGAGGAACTGACCGTGGCCGAGCTCTCCGCCATCACCCAGCTCGCCCAGCCCCGCGTGTCCACCCACCTGGCCAAGCTCAAGGAGGCCGGCCTGGTGCGCGACCGGCGCGCCGGCGTGTCCGCCTATTATCGCTTCGACGAGGACAAACTGGATCCGGCCCAGCGGGACTTGTGGCGGGCGCTGAAAGAAGGCAGCGACGATCCCCTGCTGCGCCAGGACGCCGAGCGCCTGCCGGCGGTGCTGGCCAGCCGCGCCGCCGACCAGAACTGGGCCGATTCGGTCGCCGGCGACATGGAACGCCACTATTCCCCGGGCCGCACCTGGGAAGCGCTGGCGCGCACCGCCCTGCCCCTGCTGGAAACCGGCGACGTGCTCGACATCGCCTCCGGCGACGGCGTGCTGGCGGAACTGCTGTCGCCGCATTCGCACCGCTATGTCTGCATCGACACCAGCGCGCGCGTGGTCGCCGCCGCCGGCGAGCGGCTGCGCCGTTTTCCCAATGTGGAGGTGCGCGAGGGCGACATGCACGCCCTGCCCTTCAAGGACGGCAGTTTCGATCTGGTGGTGCTGATGCATGCGCTGACCTATGCCAGCAAGCCGGCCCAGGCGGTCGCCGAGGCCGCGCGCGTGCTGCGCAGGGGAGGCCGCCTGCTGCTGAGCAGCCTGGGCAAACACGAGCACCGCGCGGTGGTCGAGTCCTACGGCCACGTCAATCTCGGTTTCACCGAGAAGGAATTGCGCAAGTTCGCCGAAAAGGCCGGGCTGCAGATCGTGAGCGCCGAGACCGTGACCCGCGAACGCCGTCCGCCGCATTTCGAAGTCATTTCCCTGCTGGGAGTCAAACCATGAACCCCCTTCCCTGGCTGCACCCGCAGCGCGTGCGGTTGCTGCTCGACGCCCTCGAGCAACGCATCCTGATCATCGACGGCGCGATGGGCACCATGATCCAGCGCCACAGACTGCAGGAAGCCGACTATCGTGGCGAACGGTTCGTGGACGGCTTCGACAGCCGACAACCGGATCACGGGCATGGCCCGGGTTGCGGCCATGATCTGAAGGGCAACAACGATCTGCTGCTGCTGACCAAACCCGAGGTCATCGCCGGCGTGCACACCGCCTACCTGGAAGCCGGCGCGGACCTGGTCGAGACCAATACCTTCAACGCGACCGCGGTCAGCCAGGCCGACTACCACCTGGAACACCTGGTCTACGAACTCAACAAGGCAGGCGCGCAGGTCGCGCGCGCCTGCTGCGATGCGATCGAGGCGAAGACGCCGGACAAGCCGCGTTTCGTCATCGGCGTACTCGGCCCGACCAGCCGCACCGCCTCGATCAGCCCCGACGTCAATGACCCGGGGTTTCGCAACACCAGCTTCGACGAACTGCGGACCACCTATCGCGAGGCCATCGACGGCCTGATCGACGGCGGCGCGGACTGCCTGATGGTGGAAACCATCTTCGACACCCTCAACGCCAAGGCCGCGCTGTTCGCGATCGAGGAAGCCTTCGATGCCCGTGGCGCGCGCCTGCCGATCATGATCTCCGGCACCATCACCGATGCCTCCGGGCGCACCCTGTCCGGGCAGACCGCGGAAGCGTTCTACACCTCCATGGCGCACAGCCGACCGCTGTCCATCGGCCTGAACTGCGCATTGGGCGCGCGCGATCTGCGCGAGCACGTGGAGACCCTGGCCAACGTGGCCGACGGCTACGTCAGTGCCCATCCCAACGCCGGCCTGCCCAACGCCTTCGGCGAATACGACGAAACGCCGGAGGAAATGGCGGCCACGCTGAAGGAGTTCGCACAGTCCAGGCTGCTGAACCTGGTGGGCGGCTGCTGCGGCACCTCGCCCGCGCACATCCAGGCCATCGCCGAGGCGGTGGCGGGAGTTCCGCCGCGGCGCCTGAAGCAGCCACTGGCCCGGGTGGCCTGACGCGCATGAAGATTCTCGTGGTCGGGGCCAGCGGCACCCTGGGGCGCGCGGTGGCCCAGCATCTGGGCGAGCGCCACCAGGTGATCACCGCGGGCCGCAACAGCGGCGAGCATCGCGTCGATCTGCGCGATGACGCCAGCGTGGGTGCCCTGTTCGCCGCGACCGGACGGATCGACGCCATTGTCAGCGCCGCCGGCAGCGTGCATTTCGGTCCCCTGGACGGGATGACCGCCGCCCAGTTCGACGCCGGCCTGCAGGACAAGCTGCTGGGCCAGGTGCGGCTGGCATTGATCGGCCAGCACCATCTCCAGGACGGCGGTTCGATCACGCTGACCACCGGCATCCTCGCCGAGCAGCCGATCCGCCAGGGCGCCAACGCCACCGCGGTCAACGCCGCGGTCGAGGGCTTCGTCCGCGCCGCCGCCTGTGAGCTGCCGCGTGGACTGCGCATCAACGCGGTCAGCCCCACCGTGCTCAGCGAAGCGTGGCACGCCTACGCCGATTTCTTCCCCGGCTTCGAGCCGGTTTCCGCCGCCCGCGCCGCGCTGGCCTTCCAGCGCAGCATCGAAGGCGTGCAGACAGGACAGGTCTACAAGGTCTGGTAATGGACAACAACACATCCCCGCCCCGCTATACCCGCCTCTCCGGGCTCGAACCGCTGGTCATCACCCCGGACCTGCTGTTCGTCAACGTCGGCGAACGCACCAACGTCACCGGCAGCGCGCAGTTCCGCAAGCTGGTCAAGGAGGAGCGCTACGAGGAGGCGGTCGAGGTCGCACGCCAGCAGGTCGCCAGCGGTGCGCAGATCCTCGACGTCAACATGGACGAGGGCCTGATCGATTCCGAGAAGGCGATGAGCCGCTTCCTCAACCTGATCGCCTCCGAGCCGGACATCGCCCGCATCCCGGTGATGGTCGACTCCTCCAAGTGGACCGTCATCGAAGCCGGCCTGAAATGCCTGCAGGGCAAGGGCGTGGTCAACTCCATCTCGCTGAAGGAAGGCGAGGAAGCCTTCATCGAGCACGCCCGCAAGGTCCTGCGCTACGGCGCCGCCGCCGTGGTCATGGCGTTCGACGAGACCGGCCAGGCCGATACCTGCGAACGCAAGGTGGAGATCTGCACGCGCGCTTACCGGATCCTGACCGAACAGGTCGGCTTCCCGCCGGAAGACATCATCTTCGATCCCAATATCTTCGCGGTCGCGACCGGCATCGAGGAACACGACAACTACGCGGTGGACTTCATCGAGGCCACCCGCGTCATCAAGCGTACCCTGCCGCACTGCCACGTGTCCGGCGGCGTCTCCAACGTTTCGTTCTCGTTCCGCGGCAACGAGACGGTGCGCCAGGCCATCCACTCGGTGTTCCTGTACCACGCCATCCAGGCGGGCATGGACATGGGCATCGTCAACGCCGGCGCGATGCCGATCTACGACGACCTGGAACCGGAACTGCGCGAACGGGTGGAGGACGTCATCCTCAACCGCCGCCGCGACGCCACCGAGCGGCTGCTGGAAATCGCCGACCGCTACAAGGGCAAGAAGGGCGAAAGCAAGACCGAGGACCTGGCCTGGCGCGGCAAGCCGGTGCGCGAGCGCCTGGCGCACGCGCTGGTGCACGGCATCGACGCCTTCGTCGAGGAGGACACCGAGGAAGCGCGACAGCAGGCCACGCGGCCGCTGGACGTCATCGAAGGGCCGTTGATGGACGGCATGAACGTGGTCGGCGACCTGTTCGGCGCCGGCAAGATGTTCCTGCCGCAGGTGGTGAAATCGGCGCGGGTGATGAAGAAGGCCGTGGCCTACCTGCTGCCCTTCATCGAGGCGGAAAAGCTGAAGACCGGCGACGCCGGCAAGTCCAATGGCAAGATCGTGATGGCCACGGTCAAGGGCGACGTCCACGACATCGGCAAGAACATCGTCGGCGTGGTCCTGGCCTGCAACAACTTCGACGTGGTCGATCTGGGCGTGATGGTGCCGGCGCAGAAGATCCTCGATACCGCCCGTGCCGAGAACGCCGACATCATCGGCCTGTCCGGCCTGATCACGCCCTCGCTGGAGGAAATGACCCATGTCGCCCGCGAGATGCAGCGCCAGGGTTTTTCCCTGCCGCTGCTGATCGGCGGCGCGACCACCTCGCGCGCCCACACCGCGCTGAAGATCGATCCGCATTACGACGCACCGACCGTGTGGGTGAAGGACGCCTCGCGCGCGGTCGGCGTGGCGCAGTCGCTGATCTCGCGCGACATGCGCGCGGCCTTCGTCGCCGCCAACGACGCCGACTACGCCGAGATCCGACAGCGCCACCGCAACCGTGGCGATGCCAAGCGGCTGGTGTCGCTGGAAAAGGCGCGTGGACAGAAGTTCGATGGTGGCTGGGACACCTATGACCCGCCCGCGCCGCGCCAGCCCGGCATCACCGCGCTGGATGATTATCCGCTGGCCGAACTGGTCGAATACATCGACTGGACACCGTTCTTCCAGGCCTGGGAACTGGCCGGCAAGTATCCGGCCATCCTGACCGACGAGGTCGTTGGCCCGCAGGCCAGCGAGTTGTACCGGGATGCGCGGGCGATGCTGGACCGGATCATCCGCGAACGCTGGCTGACCGCGCGCGGCGTGTTCGGCCTGTGGCCGGCGCAGTCGACCGGCGACGACGTCGTCATCCAGACCGAAGGCGGTCCGCAGACCCTGCATTTCCTGCGCCAGCAGGTCGACAAGCCGGTCGAACGCCCGGACTTCTGCCTGGCCGATTTCATCGCGCCACGGGCATCGGGCAAGGCCGACTGGATCGGCATGTTCGCGGTCACCGCCGGCATCGGCATCGATGAGCATGTGGCGCGCTTCGAGGCCGATCACGACGACTACAACGCGATCCTGCTCAAGGCGCTGGCCGATCGCCTGGCCGAAGCCTTCGCCGAACGCCTGCACCAGCGCGTGCGCACCGAGTTCTGGGGCTTTGCCGCCGACGAATCGCTGGACAACGAAACGCTGATCGCCGAAGGCTACCGCGGCATCCGTCCCGCACCGGGATATCCGGCCTGTCCGGAACACAGCGAGAAGGCCACGCTGTTCCGACTGCTCGATGCCGGCGCCAACGCCGGCATGACCCTGACCGAAAGCTTCGCCATGCTGCCGACCGCGGCGGTTTCGGGGTACTACTTCAGCCATCCACAGAGCCAGTACTTCGTGGTCGGCCGCCTGTCCAAGGAACAGGTCGCCGATTATGCGCGCCGCAAGGGCGTGGACCTGGCCCAGGCCGAACGCTGGCTGGCTTCCAATCTGGATTACGACCCGGATTGAGGCCGGGATCGGGAATCGGGAATCGGGAATCGGGAATCGGGAATCGGGAAAGGCTCGGCTTTTGCCTCCCCCTTGACCAGCCATTCGGCTGCTGAAAACGCAAAAGGGGGATTGAGGGGGATTTGCTTTTGGCGCCAGAAGCAAATCCCCCGTCACCTGCTTCGCAGGTGCCCGCCCCCTTTTTCAAAGGGGGCTACCGGGATTCGGCATGACCGGCTACGCAGCCGTTGAACGCCGGGATTCGGGGGAAAGGCTCGACTTTTGCCTCCCCCTTGACCAGCCATTCGGCTGTTGAAAACGCAAAAGGGGGATTGAGGGGGATGTGCTTTTAGCGCCAAAAGCAAATCCCCCGTCACCTGCTCCGCAGGCGTCCGCCCCTTTTTCGCTTTCAACAGCCGAATGGCTGGTCAAGGGGGCTACCCGCGCCTTGTGGAACAACACGGTTGGAAAACACACCGCATCATGCCGCGGCAAGCTTGTCCAGCGCGCATCGTTTAGGATCCGCGTTCCCTACCGCATCGCCTCCGCATGGACGCTGCCCAGAGCACCAACGCTGCCTTCCTGCTCAAGCATGCCGCGCCGGGCCGGATCGGCCTTTCCGGTGGGCGCGACTGGATCAACAAGCTGATTCGCAAGGCGCAGGCGCCGTTGACGGATGATGGCCATCGCAGCCTGTGGTCGCACGCATTCATCTTCATGGAACAGCGCGTGGACGGGCACTGGTGGGTGCTGGAGTCGGATCTGGATCTGCGCTACCGCCAGATTCGCCTCGGTGTGCAGGAAAACCGGTTGGCCCGCTATTTCGACGAGGAGACGTTTCCCAACCTCGCCGTGCTGGACTTCGGACTGGACGAGACGCAAATCCGCCAAGTGCAGATCGCCGGGCTGGAACTGCTGGCTGGCCTGTCCAGCTATTCACTGGGCGAATTGGTCGGCACGCTGTTCGCCCTGCACAGCACCCGCCTGCGCCAACGCGACAATCTGCTGGCCAAGGAAGGCGCGCTGTACTGTTCGGCGCTGGTCCAGCACTGCTATGCCGCCACCGGACTGGAATTCGTTCCCGGCGTGCCGGGCAAGAACGTGGCCCCGCACGATCTCTACGATTCGCCGCTGCCGCACCAGACCCACTCGCTGATCCGCGATCTGGGCATCTCGCACCTGCGCCGGCTGGCGCACGGCACCCGCGAACTGCTGGCTGCCCCCGTGCAGGATCTGCTGTGACACCGTCGGCCGCCGTTCCGATGGCGCGGCTGTCCAGCTTCTATCTCGCGTACTACGCCGCACTGGGTGCGTTCTCGCCCTACTGGAGCCTGTTCCTGCAATCGCGTGGCATGCAGGTCGGCGCAATCAGCGTGCTGATGAGCCTGTGGTATGCCACCCGCATACTCGCGCCCAGCACCTGGACCACGCTGGCGGCACGTTCGCCGCGCCCCATCCACTGGCTGCACCTGGGATGCTGGCTGACCCTGCTGGCGTTCGCGCTCTTCCTGCTGCCGCTGGGATTCACCGGCCTGTTCGTGGTGATGTGCGCGTTCTGCTTCGCCTACAACGCGGTGATGCCGCAGTTCGAATCCATCACCTTGGGCCATCTCGCCGCGCAGCCGCATCGCTACGGTCAGGTGCGGGTCTGGGGTTCGGTCGGTTTCATCGTGGTGGTCTCCTCCTATGGGCCCCTGCTCGACCGTTTCGGTGCCGGCAGTCTGCCCTGGCTGATGCTGCCGTTGCTGATCGCGCTGCTGGCTTCGGCTTACGCCAACCATTACGAGCATCCCCCGCGGGAAGCGGATTCCCCGGACCAGGCCGGTGTCCGGGAACGCCTGCGACAACCCGCCGTGCGCGCATTCTTCGTCGCCGCCTTCCTCACCCAGATCTCGTTCGGCCCCTACTACACGTTCTTCGCCATCTACCTGGGCGAGCACGGCTATTCCGCCTCCCGCCTGGGCCTGTTCTGGACGGTCGGCGTACTCGCCGAAATCGCGGTGTTCTTCCTGTCGGCGCGGATTTTCCGGCGCTGGGACGCCGGCAAGGTAATGGCGGTGGCGATGTTCAGCGCCGCCCTGCGCTGGTGGGCGACCGCGCTCTGGCCGGACAACGTCTGGTTGCTGGGACTGGCGCAGATCACCCATGCGCTCAACTTCGGTGGTTTCTTCGCCGCCGCGATGCAACTGCTCGCGCGGTTCTTCCCCGGCCGCCTCAATGGCCACGGCCAGGGCGTCTTCTATGGCTTGTCCTCGGGTGTCGGCGGCGTGGCCGGCGCCCTGATCGCCGGCCAGTTGTGGCGTTTCAGCGGCTCGGTGGCGTTCGCCGCCGCGGGTGGCTTCGCCCTGCTTGCCGCGCTCATCGCGTGGCGCTGGCTGGTGCCCCCGCGCCAGTCCGCCCGTCTTCCGGGAGACTAGGCAAGCCCTCGCCGTTCGAGGAATCCGGCAATCGCCGCGACCGCGGCGTCGGCGGACACCTGGAACAGGAAATGCGGCCCCTCGATCCGGCGCAACTCGGCATCCCGCGCCAGTTGAAGCACCTGGTTCCCAGCCCGCCGGCCGATGAGGCGATCCCGCGTCCCTTGCAGATACAGCATCGGCACTTGCAGGCTCGCCAGCGCCTTTCCCGCGTCGCTGCGCAGGGCCGCCAGCGCGCGGCGGCGCAGCACTTCCGTCGGGATGGCCCGCAGTACTGCCTGCAATTCCGCCCTCAGTTCGCCACCCGCGCCGCGACCGGCAAGCATCCGTTCCAGCAACAGACCGGGCGGCAGCGTCGCCGGCAGATGTTCCAGCACACCAGCCAACAGGCGACTGGCCGGCAACGGCGAGGACACGAAGCTCGCGGCCAGCACCACCGCGCGCAGTCCCTGCGGACGTCGGCCCGCAAGTTCGACCGCCAGCGGGCCGGCAAAGGATTCGGCGATCAGGACGAAGTCGCGATCCCGGGGCAACTGCGGTGCGAGCGCATCGGCCAACGGCGAATAACCATCAAACCGGCGGCTGTCATAGGCCAGCGTGCGGACCTCGAAATCCGCTTCCAGGCGTCGGGCCAGATTCCGGTAAAGGCGCCCGGTGCCATCCAGCCCGGGCAGCAGGCACAGCGTCGGCGCCCGCGTGTTCACCGGAGCGGCTTACCAGACCAGATCGTCCGGTACCTGGAACTTCGGATCCGCATAGGGATCGGCTTCGGCCGGCGCATCAGGATCGACCTTCAGCGCGACCGCCGGCGCGAACGCGGCCTCGGCCTGCGCCAGCACCTCCGCGGTCACCAGCAGGTAGCGGCCATTCAACTGGACCACGCCCAGTTCGCCCGCATTGAGCGCCTTGAGTTGGGTTTCGTTGACGTAGATGCGCTTGATCTTGCCGCCATAGGGGAAGTGCCGCGCGATCTCCGCCGCCGGATCGTTCAGCGCCTGGTCCTTCAGCAGGCTTTCCAGCCGCGCCTTGGCCTCGCGGCGCAGGCGCGCCTCTTCCTGTTTCTGGCGTTCGGCCTCGATGCGGTCGTCCTTTTCCTTCTGCGCGCGGATCGCATAGGCCTTGGCGAGATCGATGTCGCCCTCGCGCTTGCCGGTCCTGCCCTGGCCCGCCGCCGGATGCGGCTTGCCGGGTTTGCCGCCCGGCTTCCCCTTGTGGGTCTGTCCCGGCTTGCCGGGATGCCTGCCCTGGGGCTTGTTCGGATGCTGCTGGCCGGCCTGCGGCTTGCGCTCGGGTTTCGGCGCGGGTTTGAAGCCCAGGCCGAGGAGTTGATCGCGGAGGGAATCGCTCATTGCGTGAAATTCGGCGGTGAACACAGCGCGCCCGTGGCGGGCGCGGTGCCAAGCGTATCAATAATGCGGCGGCGGCGGTTCGTCGGCAGGATCGGCGTACAGCTCGCCGCGCAGCTTGCGCAGGTCCGACAGCAGGTTCATCAGCAACTCGGTGTTGCGCCCGCTCTCGGCGCGGGCGTCGGCCAGGGCCTCGCTCAACTCGGCCATGGCCTGCTCCTGGAAGGTCAGGCGCGTCTCCAGTTCGACCAGGCGCTGTTCCAGCCGGTCCTGCGCGAACAGGTCACTCGGCATGGCTGGAACGTCCGCGGCCGATGCCGTAGTACGCGAGGCCGGCCTGTTCGACTTCGGCCGGCTCGTAGAGATTGCGGCCGTCGAAAATCACCGCGTCCTTGAGCAGGCTCTTGAGCCGGGAGAAATCCGGGCTGCGGAACTGCTTCCACTCGGTCACCACCACCAGCGCATCGGCACCGTCCAGCGCGGACGCGGCGGAGTCGCACAGCACCAGATCATCGCGCTCGCCGAAGATGCGGCGCGCTTCATGGCTGGCTTCCGGATCGTAGGCGCGAACCTTGGCGCCGCCCTCCCACAACTGCGCCAGCAGGCGGCGGCTGGAGGCTTCGCGCATGTCGTCGGTGTTGGGCTTGAATGCCAGCCCCCACACCGCGAAGGTGCGACCGCGCACGCCCTCGTCCTCGCCACGGTCGTAGTGGCGCTGGATCAATTCGTACAGGTGTCCCTTCTGGGCGTCGTTGACCTCTTCCACGGCATCGAGCAGGCGCGGCGTATAGCCGTGTTGCTGGGCGGTGCGGGCCAGCGCCTGCACGTCCTTGGGGAAGCAGGAACCGCCATAGCCGGCGCCCGGATAGATGAAGTACCAGCCGATACGCGGATCCGAGCCGATGCCCTGGCGGACGTGCTCGATGTCGGCACCGACGCGCTCGGCGATGTTGGCGATCTCGTTCATGAAACTGATCTTGGTCGCCAGCATCGCGTTGGCCGCGTACTTGGTCAGTTCCGCCGAACGCACGTCCATCACCACGATGCGCTCGTGGTTGCGGTTGAACGGCGCGTACAGGCGCTTGAGCTTCTCGACGGCGCCCGGGTTGTTGGCACCGATGACGATGCGATCCGGGCGCATGCAGTCCTTGACCGCGTCGCCCTCCTTCAGGAATTCCGGATTGGAGACCACGTCGAACGGGATCTCGACACCGCGCTCTCGCAGCTCCGCCTGGATCGCGTCGCGCACGCGATCGGCAGTGCCGACCGGCACCGTCGACTTGTCGACCACCACGGTCGACCGTTGGATGTGCTGGCCGATGGTACGGGCCACCGCCAGCACGTACTGCAGATCCGCGCTGCCATCCTCGTCCGGCGGCGTGCCCACGGCGATGAAGATCACCTCGCCGTGCGCGATCGCTTCTGCCGCTTCGGTGGTGAAACGCAGGCGGCCGGCGGCATGGTTGGCCTTGACCATCGGTTCCAGCCCGGGCTCGTAGATCGGGATGACACCATTGTTCAGGCCTTCGACCTTGGCGGCATCGATATCGACGCAGATGATGTCGTGGCCGACCTCGGCCAGACAGGTACCCGTCACCAGGCCGACGTAACCGGTGCCGAAGATCGCTACTCGCATGCTGGAATTCCGTTGTGGGGGAGAACGGGCTTTATTGCAGGATGCCCATCAACTCAACGTCAAAAGTAAGCGTGGCATCCGGCCCGATCTTGCCGCCGGGCGCGCCTTCCTTGCCATAGGCGAGGTCGCCGGGAATCCAGAAACGGTACTTGGCGCCGACCGGCATCAGCGAAACGCCCTCGGTCCAGCCGGGGATCACCTGGTTCAGGCCAAACTCAGCCGGCTGGCCACGATCGTAGGAACTGTCGAACACCGTGCCGTCGAGCAGCGCGCCGACATAGTTCACGCGCACGCGGCTGCTCGGGGTCGGACGCGCGCCGTTGCCTTCGCGCAGCACCATGTACTGCAGGCCCGACGGCGTGGTGATGACGCCCTTCTTGGCCTTGTTCTCGGCCAGGAACTTGCTGCCTTCGTTGCGGTTGCGCTGCGCACTCTCGCTCTGCCGGCGGATCATGAAGGCTTCCATGGTCGCCTTGGCGTCTTCGGCTGTCAGCAGCGGCTTGGCGCTCTTGTCCAGCGCGGTGCGCATGCCCTGCATCACCACCGCCATGTCGAGATCCTGCTTCAGCGGAGCCAGTGACGGGCCGACCATGTAGCTGCCCAGCATCAGGCCGACCTTGTCCTTGGCCACGGCCGGTGGCGGGCTGCCCGGCGGCATGCCCGGGATCTGTTGGCCCTGGCTGGCGGCCAGATTGATCCGCAGCGCCTGGTCGGTGGCCTGCGCCTCTTCCTGGCTGATCAGCGGCTTGCCACCATCCATCGCGTTCTTCATGGCGCGCTCGAACGCGGCCAGGTCGATGAACTTCGCAATCGGTTCGAACGATTGACCCAGATCCAGGCCGACCGAGTAGCTGACCTTTTCGCGCTCATTCGCCAGCGCGGTTTTTTCCTGTGCAGACACGCTGCCTCCCAGCATCGAAAAAGTGATTGCCACAACCGCGGCAAAACCGCGCACCGACCGCTTCATCCCTCGACTCCTCGCAACTTGCCGCGATGGCGGCACCAATCCCGCATTGTCGCACGCAAGCTGCGGCCGCGTGCAGGGTTCAACGCTGCGCCGCCTTCAGTTCGCGCTCGATGGCGGCCACCAGCGCCGGGTCGTCCGGCTTGATCCTGCTGGGGAAATTCGCCACCACCCGGCCATCGCGCGCGACCAGGTACTTGTGGAAATTCCAGCCCGGCGCGACGCCGGTGGCCTGGGTGAGCGAGCGATACAGTGGCGTGGTTTCCGGGCCGATCACGTGGACCTTCTCGAACATCGGGAACTTGACCCCGTAGGTCAATGTGCAGAACTCTTGGATCTGCTGTTCGCTGCCCGGTTCCTGGCCCTTGAAATCGTTGGACGGAAATCCGAGTACCGCGAATCCGCGCCCGGCGTACTTCCGGTGCAGCGCTTCCAGTCCCTCGTATTGCGGAGTGAAGCCGCATTTGCTGGCCGTATTGACGATCAGCAGGACCTGGCCGGCGTACTTCTCGTTCAGCTTGACCGGCGCCTTGCCGGCCAGCGGCCGGTAGCTGACATCCAGCAATCCGGCGGCCCAGACGCTCCCCGCCGCCACCAGTGCGGCAACGAAAGCCATGTTTTTCAGCCACTTGCGCTTCATTTCGGGTTCCTGCCGGTCGGGGCCGACAAGTATGCCTTCAGTTGGGTTACGAAACGGCACCCGGGCAGTTGACGGCCTGTGTTCTGGTGTTATAGTTACATACAACACCACTCACCCAATGAAGGGGGAGACGCAATGAAACCGAAACTGCTCAATACGCTGTCCGGCCTGGCGGCCAGTGGCGCCCTCCTGACCCTGGGTCTGCTGATGGGCACCACCGAGACCCGCCAGCGGAATGCCATGGAAGGCAGTCCTCTGGCCGGCGTCGATTCCACCATCGAAGCCGCGGCCGCCGCCGAGGAAGCGCAGGTCCACCCGCGCCGCCGCGCCCGCGCCACGCTGTCGATGCCCTATTTCTCATTCGCGCAGTCGCTGCGCCCACGGGGTTGAGCCATGGTCAACATCCAGTGGAGCGACGGTGCTCCCATCTACCGCCAACTGAAGGACCGGGTGATCGCCATGATGCTAGACGGAGTTCTGAAACCGGGTGACGCCCTCCCCTCCGTCCGCCAGGTGGCGGCCGAGTACCAGCTCAATCCGATCACCGTCTCGCGCGCCTACCAGGAACTGGCCGACGAGGCGCTGGTCGAGAAGCGCCGCGGGCTGGGCATGTTCGTCACCGACGAGGCTTCCAGGAAGTTGCTCAAGAGCGAACGCGAGCGCTTCCTGCACGACGAATGGCCGGCCGTGGCCCAGCGCATCGAACGCCTGGGGCTGTCGATCGAGGAACTGCTGCAAGCCAAGGGGAACAAGTGATGAGCGCCGTGATTTCCAATACCGTGGTGACCGCCCAGGGCCTGCGCAAGGCCTACCGGAGCAAGCTGGCGCTGGACAACACCAGCTTCCAGATCGAGGCCGGCAAGATCATCGGCCTGATTGGCCCCAACGGCGCCGGCAAGACCACCGCGCTGAAGGCCATCCTCGGGCTGACCCCGTTCGAGGGGGACCTGAAGGTACTGGGCCTGGATCCGCGCAAGCAGCGTGGCCAGTTGATGAACGACGTGTGCTTCATCGCCGACGTGGCGGTGCTGCCGCGCTGGATGCGGGTCCGGGAAGCCATCGACTTCGTGGCCGGCGTGCATCCCCGCTTCGACCGCGCCAAGTGCGAGCGTTTCCTGGCCAACACCCAACTGCGCCCGGACCTGCGGGTCCGCGAGATGTCCAAGGGCATGATCGTGCAGTTGCACCTGGCCCTGGTGATGGCGATCGACGCCCGCCTGCTGGTGCTGGACGAGCCGACCCTGGGCCTGGACATCCTCTATCGCAAGCAGTTCTACCAGCGCCTGCTGGAAGACTACTTCGACGAGCAGAAAACCATCATCGTCACCACCCACCAGGTCGAGGAAATCGAACACATCCTCACCGACGTGATGTTCATCCGCGATGGCCGGATCGTGCTGACCGCGCAGATGGACGAGGTGGCCGAGCGATACACCGAGCTGCTGGTCTCCTCCGACAAGGTCGAACAGGCGCGCGCCCTGAACCCCATCGACGAACGCGGACTGCCATTCGGCAAGAGCGTCCTGCTGTATGACGGCATCGACCGCGGCCGGCTCGCCGAACTGGGCGAAACCCGCAATCCCGGCCTGGCCGATCTGTTCGTCGCCATCATGAAAGGAACCTACGCATGAACACCGCCACCACTGTGCATGCCACCAAGGGCTCCGCCTTCAAGTGGCTGTTGAAACGGGAGTTCTGGGAAAACCGCGGCGGTTTCCTGTGGGCACCGGTGATCACCGGCGCCATCATCACCGTGCTGTCCTTCATCGCCGCCCTGATCGGGGTCATCAAGTTCTTCCAGGTGAAGAACGACATGGACTTCAACATGAACGTGGACGGCGACATGCTGGAGCACGTCCGCCAGATCGGCCAGGTCGGCGACGGCATCCTGATGGGCGGCATGGGCCTGACCCAGATCGTGCTGGCGTTCGTGGTGTTCTTCTACGCCCTGGGCACCCTGCACGACGATCGCCGTGACCGCAGCATCCTGTTCTGGAAGTCGCTGCCCGTCACCGATACCCAGATGGTGCTGTCGAAGGCGACGTGGGCCCTGTTCCTGGGACCGCTGCTGGCCATCGGCATCGGCGTGCTGGTCGGCGTGGCACTGTGGATCATCGCCGCCAGCGCGATGGGCATCATGGGCGTGCCGGGCGGCTGGGCGATGTTCACCCACTCGCATCCGCTGAGCATCATCGCCAACGTGCTGTCGACCCTGCCGATCTACCTGTTCTGGGCGCTGCCCGCGGTGGGCTGGCTGATGTTCTGCTCGGCCTGGGCGCGCAGCAAGCCGTTCCTGTGGGCGGTGCTGATTCCGGTGCTGGCCTGCGTGATCATCAGCATGCTGGGCATCCTGGGCATCGAGATCCCCTACGGTCCGCTGTGGTACACCGTGGTCTATCGCGGCCTGCTGAGCGTGGTGCCGGGAACCTGGTCGCCGCTGAACCTGAGCGATGACCAATTGGCCGGCCAGCACATCAACGCGCCCGACGACCTGGTGCGGATGATGAACCTGGGCAACAACTGGCAGGTTTTCGGCACCGCCGACCTGTGGATTGGCGCGGTCATCGGTGCCGGCCTGATTGCCGCCGCCATCTATCTGCGCCGCTGGCGCGACAGCGAATGATCCGGCCCGGGCGGCGGCACCCCGCCGCCGCCCACCCCGCCGACCACCCGCATTACGCACGGAGGATTCCCATGCATCGCGTTTTCATGTCGCTGCCCGTCCTGGCCCTCGCCCTCGCCATCGCGGCTCCGGCAACGGCCGCCGAAGACAATTGCAAGCACACCGAACCTCGCCAACTGGACCTGGACATAGGCAACGCCAAGGCCGTGGTGTTCGACGTGGCCTCGCATGACCTGAAACTGGTGGCACGCTCCGGCAACCATCATGGGCTGCGGGGTCGTGCCTGCGCTTCCGACGCCAAACTGCTGCCGCAGTTGTCCGTCACCCAGCGCCGCGAGGGCGACAAGCTGGTGGTGCTCCTGCGGCGCGAAGGCCGGCGCCAGGGCATCTTTTTCAGCAAGAACTACGCCTACCTGGAACTCGACGGCAGCGTGCCCGACAACATGCCGGTCCAGCTCAAGGTCGGGTCGGGCGACGCGGAGATACGCGGGGCCGCCATCGTCAGCGCCGACGTCGGCTCCGGCGACGCGGTGATCCGCGAAACCCGCGGGCTGGTCGCCTTTGATGTCGGATCCGGCGATGTCGAAGTCGATGGCGCCGGTTCGTTGAAGGGCATCAGCATCGGCTCCGGCGATGCACAGGCGCGCCATGTCCGCGGGCCGGTCAGCATCGGCACCATCGGTTCGGGCGATTTCGACCTCGAGGATGGCCAGGGCAGCGTCGAGATCGAATCCATCGGTTCCGGCGACGCCGAGCTGTCCCGCATCGGCGGTGACGTTGTGGTTGGCAGCGTCGGTTCCGGCAACGTCGGCGTACGCGAAGTACGCGGCGGCCTGACCGTGCGCTCCGTCGGCAGCGGCTCGGTCGATCATTCCGGCGTCGCCGGCACTGTTTCCATTCCCCGTCGCGATTGAGGAATCCCGCCATGCGTACCCCGTCCCTTTCCACCAGCCTGGGCGTCGGCCTGGTCCTGGCCCTCTCGCTGGCCGCCTGCAAGCCCCAGACCAGCATCGACAATGGCAACGGCAAGATCGCGCGCTTCGGCGACGGCGAACTCACCATCAACGCCGATGGCTATCCCAAGGCCAAAATCGGCGCCAACGGCGACCTGGTCATCGACGGCAAGGCGGTGGCGCTGACCCCGGACCAGCGCAAGCTGGTCTCGGCCTACTACGGCGAACTGGAAGGCATCACCCAGGCCGGCATCGCGGTCGGCAAGCAGGGCGCCAAGATGGCCGGCAAGGCGGTCAGCGCGGCGATCAGCGGTGTGATCAGCGGCAACACCGACGACATCGACGCGCGGATGGATGCCGAGGCCAAGAAAATTGAGGCCGAGGCGAACAAGATCTGCACCCGCCTGACCGGACTGCGCACCGCCCAGGATGCACTGGCGGCGCAGGTGCCGGCATTCCGTCCCTACGCCAACCTGGATCAGCAAGACATCGACGACTGCGGCAAGGACTGATCCCCCCCAGGACCAGTCATTTTCCCGCCGCGGCAAGGGGTTTGCCGCGGCGGTTCCACGACAAGACGCGAGGCCGAACCATGAAAGGGATGTGGTCGATGTTGTTGTGCCTGTGTGCCGTCGCTGCCCCCGTTGCGGGCGTGGCCGCGGAAACCGCCCCCGACCCGGTGGAAACCCTGATGCGGGAGGCGCGCGTGACCGGTCTCGCGCTTGCCGTGGTCCATGACGGCAAGGTGACCGAGCTGAAGGCCTACGGTCTGCGCGACGTCGAACGGAACCTGCCGCTGACGCCCGATACCACGATGTACGCGGCCTCGCTCACCAAGGGAGCGTTCGCCTATGCGGTGATGGGCCTGGTGCAGGACGGCAGGCTGGACTTGGATCGCCCGATCGCCGAATACCTGCCCCGTCCGCTGCCCGAATACGAGAAGTACGCGGATCTGGCCGGCGACGAACGCTGGCGCCTGCTGACCGCGCGGATGCTGCTGGCGCATACGGCCGGCTTCCCCAATTTCCGCTTCTTCACCCCGCAGGGCTACGACGAACACGCGAAGCTGGCCTTCGCGTTCGACCCTGGCAGCCGCTTTGCCTACTCCGGGGAGGGCATCAACCTGCTGCAGTTCGTGATCGAACATGGCCTGGGCGTCGATGTCGGCACGCTGATGCAGGAACGGGTATTCGATCGCTTCGGCATGCACGCAAGCGGCATGACCTGGCGCGGCGCGTTCGCCGCCGAATTGGCGCAGGGCTACGACGAGGCCGGAGAATCCCTCGGCCACAAGCAGCGCGGCGCGGTGCGGGCCGCCGGTTCGATGGATACCACCTTGCGCGATTTCGCGGCGTTCCTGGCCGGCCTGTCGCGCAACGCGGGGCTGGACGCCGGGACGCGCGGCGAATTGTTCGGCGCACAGGTGCGCATCGACTCGATCCAGCAGTTCCCCACCCTGTCCACCGAGACCACCACCGACAACGCGGCGATCGAACTGGCCTACGGGCTTGGCTGGAGCGTGTACCGGACGCCGGAGGGCCGTGCCTTCTTCAAGGGCGGCCACGACGACGGCACCCGCAACATCGCGGTGTGCGTGCGCGACGGGCGTGACTGCCTGTTGCTGATGAGCAACAGCTCCAATGCCGACAGCATTTTCCCCTATCTCATCGAGTACAAGCTGGGACCGGTCTGCTTTCCCTGGTACTGGCAAGGCTACCTGCCCTACGACCATCCGGAACTGCGTGCGCCGGATGCCAATGCGCAACCGCACCCTCCCTGCACCGGCTGGCCGCTGCCCGCCAAGGTCGCGCCGGCTGATCTTCCGTCCGCGCCTGGTCACACCCGCACTTCCCGCGCGTCCTGATCCCCGGACGCATCCCGCGCCGCCCTCCAGGACATCCCATGAAACGCCGACTTTCGCTGCTGCTTTCCCTGCTCGTGCCCGGTTTCGCGATCGCGGGCGAGCCCATCGATTTCCACTACACCAACCCGCAGGTACTGGCCGCCACCGATGCCCGGGCCGCCGGCGAGGCATGGTTCGCCCGCTGCGCGGCCGGTGGCCAGTTCGCGGATCTGGCTCGTGGCTACGCGCCGGACCCGCGCCTCACCCGCGAACAGCGCGAGGCCGCCGAAAAGGACTTCGATCGCGCCCGTTTCGAGAAAATCGCCCAATCCACCTATGACCGCGTGGTCGCCGATCTGCCGCAAGGGCGGCTGACCCTGTGCGTGGATTTCACCGCGCCCGATGACGCGTTCAGTCGCGATCGCATGCAGGGCGTGATCGCGCTGACCGCCGGCAGCGGCAGGATCGTGGTCAAGCTGCATCCGCAGGCCGACTGGGCGAAGCTGCTGCCGTACGTGCTCGCGCACGAGCTCCATCACAGCTACTGGGCGCAGGAACAGTTCCATCCGGATGCCGCGTTCACCCTCGCCGACTATCTGGTATTCGAAGGCCGCGCCGACTACTACGCCAACCAGGTGTTCGGCGCGCACCCGGCCCCGTGGATCCACGCCCTGGACGATACCCAGTACACCGCGACCCTGGCCGCGTTCCGCCCCAACCTGGGAGAGACCTCGCCGCAGGTATTGATGGGCGCCATGTTCGGCAATCCGCAGGCCGGCATCCCGATGTGGGCGGGCTACACGGTGGGCTACCGCCTCGTCGCCGCGCGCCTGGACGGCAAACCGCACGACTGGGCGGCCATCACCGCGATGAAGGCCGCCGAGTTCATGCCCGCGGCCGAATGATCAAGCCGAATCATCCAGCCAGTTGACGCCGCTGCGGGAGGGGGGTTCAACCGCCTCCGCCGCCGGGCTTGCCATGAATGCCGCCTTTGGCGAGCACGGCCGGATCCAGCAGCGGCTTCAGCACTTTCTCCGGCAGGCCGGTGACCTCGCGCGCCACGTCGAGCACCGCGCGATTCTCCTTGTAAGCCTGCTTGGCGATGGCCGCGCCCTTCTCATAGCCGATCACCGGGTTCAGCGCGGTCACCAGGATCGGATTGCGGTCCAGCGCCCGCCTGACGTTGTCCTCGCGCACCTTGAGTCCGTCGATGGCGGTGTCGGCCAGCAGGCGCGACACGTTCGCCAGCAACTGGATCGAATCCAGCAGGTTGGCGGCGATCAGCGGCAGGGTCACGTTGAGCTGGAAGTTGCCGGTCTGCCCGGCCACCGTGATCGCGGTGTGGTGGCCCATCACCTGCGCGCACACCATCACGGTCGCTTCCGGAATCACCGGATTGACCTTGCCCGGCATGATCGAGCTGCCCGGCTGCAGGGCCGGCAATTCGATTTCGCCCAGTCCCGCGAGCGGACCGGCATTCATCCAGCGCAGGTCGTTGGCGATCTTGGTCAGCGCCACGGCCAGTGCGCTCAGCTGGCCGGACAGTTCGACCGCGTCGTCCTGCGCCGCCAGGCCTTCGAACTTGTTGCCGGCGCTCTCGAACCGCGTGCCGGTTTGCTTCGACAGTGCCTTCGCCACCCGCGCACCGAAACGCGGGTCGGCGTTGATGCCGGTGCCGATCGCGGTGCCGCCCAGTGGCAGCCGGCGCAGCCGCCTGAGGCTGTCGGCGATACGCTCCTCGGCCGAGGCCAACTGCGCCGACCAGGCCGAGAATTCCTGGGCGAAGGTCAGTGGCATCGCGTCCATCAGATGGGTGCGGCCGGTCTTGACGATCCTGCCGAGCGCCTTGCCGCGCCGATCGATGGTCCGGCGCAGGTGCTTCACCGCCGGCAGCAGGTCTTCCAGCACGGCCAGTTGCGCGGAGACGCGGATGGCCGTGGGGATGACGTCGTTGGAACTCTGGCCCAGGTTGACGTGATCATTCGGATGCACGCCCTTGCGTCCGGCCTTGCCGGAACGGTTGGCGAGCGCGGCAATCACCTCGTTGGCATTCATGTTCGACGAGGTACCCGAGCCGGTCTGGTAGATATCGATCGGGAAATGCGCATCGTGTTCGCCGACGGCCACTTCCAGCGCGGCGGCGCGGATGGCCCGCGCGGTGACCTGCGGCAACAGGCCCAGGCCGGCGTTCACCTCGGCGGCGGCGGCCTTGATCAGGCCCAGCGCGCGGATGAAGCCGCGCGGCATCGGCCGGCCGGAAATGGGGAAGTTCTGCACCGCGCGCTGGGTCTGCGCGCCCCAGAGGGCGTCGGCGGGGACCCGCAGCTCGCCCATGCTGTCCCGTTCCACCCGGGTCCGTTCGTCGCGGGCCGCACCCGCCTTGGTTTTCCTGCTCATCAGCGCCTCCTGTGGGGATGATCTACGGCTGGCGCCGGGTGGTGGAACCGGCTGCTTGCGAGGGCCGCCAGCATACGCCAGGCCGGCCGGAGGCCGTCTCGCGGTAAACTAGAACGCTCCTTTTCAGCCCCACGCCCCCCATGTCGGAATCCGCCCTGCTCGCCCTGTCCCCGCTCGATGGCCGCTACGCCGGCAAGGTCGACGCCCTGCGTCCCATCTTTTCCGAGTACGGGCTGATCCGGGCGCGGATCAAGGTGGAGGTCGAATGGCTGCTGGCGCTGGCCGCCGAGCCCGGCATCGTCGAACTGCCGGCATTCTCCGACGCGGCCGCCGCCCGCCTGCGCGCGCTGGCCGAAGGCTTCTCGGTCACCGACGCGGCCCGGGTCAAGGAGATCGAGCGCACCACCAACCACGACGTCAAGGCGGTGGAGTACTTCATCAAGGAACGCCTGAAGGACGATGCCGAGCTCGCCCCGGCGCTGGAATTCGTCCATTTCGCCTGCACCAGCGAGGACATCAACAACCTCAGCTACGGCCTGATGCTGGAACAGGCCCGCCGCGAGGTGCTGCTGCCGTCGCTGGACGCCGTCGCCGCCTCGCTGCGCGCGCTGGCCCACGCCCAGGCCGGCCAGCCGATGCTCTCGCGCACCCACGGCCAGACCGCCTCGCCGACCACCCTGGGCAAGGAAATCGCCAACGTGGTCGCACGCCTGGAACGCCAGCGCCGGCAGATCGCGACGGTCGAGCTGACCGGCAAGATCAACGGCGCGGTCGGCAACTACAACGCCCATGTCGCCAGCTATCCGGACGTGGACTGGCCTGCGTTCGCGCAGCGCTTCGTCGAAAGCCTGGGCCTGGTCTTCAATCCCTACACCACCCAGATCGAGCCGCACGACAACGTGGCCGAAATCGGCGACGCCGCGCGCCGCGCCAACATCATCCTGATCGACCTGGCCCGCGACATCTGGGGCTACATCTCGCTGGGCTACTTCAAGCAGAAGCTCAAGGAAGGCGAAGTCGGCTCCTCGACCATGCCGCACAAGGTCAATCCGATCGACTTCGAGAACGCCGAAGGCAATTTCGGCCTGGCCAACGCACTGTTCGAGCATTTCAGCGCCAAGCTGCCGATCAGCCGCTGGCAGCGCGACCTCACCGACTCCACCGTGCTGCGCGCGCTGGGCACCGCCTTCGGCCACAGCCAGGTGGCGCTGGATTCGCTGGCCAAGGGCCTGGGCAAACTGGAAGTGAACCCGCAGCGCCTGGACGCCGATCTCGACGCGGCCTGGGAAGTGCTGGCCGAAGCCGTGCAGACGGTGATGCGCCGGCACGGCCTGCCCAATCCCTACGAACAACTCAAGGCGCTCACCCGCGGCCAGGGCATCACCGCCGATTCGATGCGTGCCTTCATCGAATCGCTGGAACTGCCCGCCGACGCCAAGCAGCGCCTGCGCGAGATGACGCCGGGCGGTTACACCGGCCTGGCCGAAACGCTGGCCCGGAAGATCTGACACCGCCCGGATTCCGCACGCCGACGCCGCAGGACCGCTCCCATGCAACTGCTGATCAACCTCGACGTGCCGGATCTGCAAGCCGCCGAAGCGCTGTACCGGCAAGCATTCGGCCTGACCACCGGACGCCGCTTCGGCGACGACGTGGTGGAACTGCTGGGCGCGCAGGCGCCCATCTATCTGCTGCGCGCCACCGCCGGCAGCGAGGGCGCGCCCGGTTCACTCCGCCACTACGATCGCCATTGGACGCCGGTGCACCTGGACGTGGTGGTCGAGGATCTGGACACGGCGCTGGCCGCCGCCGTCGAGGCCGGCCTCCACCCTGAAACCCCCATCCGCGAAGCCCGCTGGGGCCGCATCGTGCGCCTGGCCGACCCCTTCGGCCACGGCTGGTGCCTGCTGCAGTTCGTTGGCCGCGGTTACGACGAGATCGCCACATGAAGCTTCTTCCGACCAGGGTGTTCCTCCCGGCCGCCGCGTTCCTGCTGTTGTCCGCGCTGTCTCCTGGCCGCGCCTGGGCGAACGATTCCACCGCCACCTGCCCGGCCGAACCGCGCTGGGACGATCCGGCCACGCCGCTGCGCCTGCACGGCAATACCTGGTTCGTCGGCACCTGCGGCATCAGCGCGCTGCTGATCACCTCGCCGCAGGGACATGTCCTGATCGACAGCGGCACCGCCGCGGGCGGGCGCCAGGTGCTGGCCAACATCCGCGCGCTCGGATTCCGCCCGGAAGACGTGCGCGCCATCGTGATCTCGCACGAGCATTTCGATCACGTCGGCGGCCTGGCCGATCTGCAGCGGGCCACCGGCGCGCCGGTCCTGGCGCGCGAACCGGCCGCCGCCACGCTGCGCCGTGGCGCCAATGACCGCAGCGATCCCCAGTTCGGGCAACTCGAATCCTTCGCGCCGGTCGCCAACGTGCGCACCATCGGCGACGAGGAAACCGTCACCGTCGGTCCGCTGTCGCTGAAGTCCATTCCCACGCCGGGCCATACCCCGGGCGCGGCGTCCTGGACCTGGCGTTCCTGCGATGGCGGCGAGTGCCGCCAGTTCGTCTATGCCGACAGTCTCTCCGCGTTCTCCAGCGACCAGTACCGTTTCGGCGACGAGCAGGCCCATCCCGGTTACGTCGCCGCCTTCCGGCAAGCCCTGGATCGGGTCGCCGCGCTGGACTGCGACATCCTGGTGACGCCGCATCCGTCCGCCAGCCGCCTGTGGTCCCGCGTCGGCCCCGGCGCCAGCGAACCGCTCGCGAATACCAACGCCTGCCGCGACTACGCGCAGTCCGCGCGCGAACGCCTGGACAAGCGCCTGGCCGACGAAGCCGCTCCCGTTCCCGCGAACTCCCCACGCCCATGATCGAAGTCCACGCCACCGCCAAGCATTTCCTCGGCATGCCCGCCGCGCGTTTCCTGCGCGAGTACTGGCAGAAGAAGCCCTTGCTTATCCGCAACGCGTTCGCGCATTTCCAGTCGCCCATCCAGCCGGACGACCTGGCCGGCCTGGCCTGCGAGGAAGGCGCGCTCTCGCGCATCGTCATGCACGATCGCGAACGCGACGCCTGGACCCTGCGCACCGGCCCGTTCCAGGAAGAGGAGTTCCCCGGCATGCCACACCACGACTGGACCCTGCTGGTGCAGGACGTGGACAAGTGGGATCCGGACGTGCGCGCGTTGCTGGCGCATTTCGATTTCCTGCCGCGTTGGCGGCTGGACGACATCATGATCAGCTTCGCCGCCACCGGCGGCTCGGTCGGCGCGCACGTGGATCAGTACGACGTGTTCCTGCTGCAGGCGCAGGGCCAGCGCCGCTGGCAGATCGACGGCGGCGAGAATCCGCCGCTCGGCTTCCGCGACGACGTCGAGCTCAAGCTGCTGCGCGAGTTCACGCCCACCCACGACTGGGTGCTGGATCCGGGCGACATGCTGTACCTGCCGCCGGCCGTGCCCCACCACGGCGTGGCGGTGAATCCGTGCCTGACCATCTCCGTGGGCATGCGCGCGCCCTCCTCCGCCGAACTGATCAGCGACTACCTCGACACCCTGGTGGCCGATGCCGACGACAGCCTGCGCTACCACGACGAGGATCTGGCGCCGCCGCGCGATCCCAACGAAATCGACGCCGCGGCGATGACCCGGGTGGTCGAGGCGCTGAATGTGCTGCGCATGAACGATCCGGATCGCCTGGGCGACTGGTTCGGCCGTTTCATCACCACCTATCGCGCCGCCGGCGATGTCGCGCCCGCGCCGGAACAGCGCTCGCGCATCGAAATCGAATGGGATCTCGAACACGGCGCGCGGCTGTACCGCCATCCGTTCTCCCGGCTGGCCTGGCGGCGCGCGCGCAAGGGCGCGACCCTGTTCTGCTCGGGCCACGATTACGCAATGCCGGTGGCGGACGCGCGCACCCTGGCCGCGGCGGAGACGCTTGACGGCCACGGCTACGCCGGCCTGTCGGCCACCGGCCGCGACGCGGTGATGGCGCTGCTCGCCCAGGGCCATTACCAACTGGTGCTGGCGGGAGAAGAGGATTGAACACCGCCGGCTTCCGGGTCGAGCCGGTCGAGTACGCCCTGCAGCGGGACGATCTGCTGCGGGTGCGCGAAACCGTGTTCGTGCAGGAACAGCAGGTCCCGCTCGAAGAGGAACGCGACGCCATGGATCCGCTCTGCCGGCACGTACTGGCGCGTGATGACGCCGGCAGGCCCATCGGCACCGGGCGACTGACCCCGGAACACCGGATTGGCCGGATGGCGGTCCTGCGGGAATGGCGTGGGCGCGGTGTCGGCGATGCCCTGCTGGCCGCGCTGCTGGCCGAGGCGCGCCAGCGCCGCCTGCCGGAACTGACCCTCAACGCCCAGGTCAGCGCCGAAACCTTCTATGCCCGGCATGGGTTCGTGCCCTACGGCCCGCGCTTCCACGAGGCCGGGATCGAGCACCAGGCCATGCGCCGGCGCCTGGACGGGGCCACCGCCATCGAGGACGTGGCCGGGGCCCGGGCCACCTTCCTCGCCCTGGCCGGCGACAGCCACCGCCGGCTGCGGATCTACAGCCGGGACCTGGAACCGGGCCTGTTCGATGCCCCGGAGGTGCTGGACGCCCTGCGCCGGCTGGCGACCCGCCCCGGCGCGGTGGAAATCCAGGTGCTGCTGCAGGAAGCCGGCGCTCCCCAGCGCCGGCAGGCACCGCTGCTGCCATTGGCCCAGCGCCTGCCCAGCGTGTTCCTGTTCCGCGAAGTGCACGACCCGGTGGACCGCAACTATCCCTCGGCCTATCTCGTCAACGACGCCGATGGCTACTACTTCCGCCCGCTGGGGCATCGTTTCGACGGCGAAGCGGACCTGGACGCGGCCGGCCGCGCGCGCCAGCTGCGCGAGGAATTCGCCCACGTGTGGGAACGCGCCCGCCCGTGCACCGAGTATCGCGCGCTGGGACTGTAACCTTCTCCACGCGAGGTTGCGGAAATCCGCGGGAATCGCGTCGATTGTGTCCGGTTTGTCATCCGCGTGGCCCAGACTGCGCCTTTAGTCCAATACCTTTATGCCCCGTTCCCGCCTTGCGGGTATAATTTTGGGGTTGTCTTCCGCCCGCGCGGGCCCACATCGAATCCGCCGACCCCGTCCCTCCAAGACCATTCCGACAGCAAGCACCTCATCGCCATCGTGGACAATCTCCTGAAGCAGTTTGCGCAATCCTCGCAACTCAACGGAGGCAATGCCTCCTACGTCGAAGACCTGTACGAGCAATACCTGGTCGACCCGGACAGCGTGGGTCCCAAATGGAAGGCCTACTTCGACGGTTTCAAGGGCCGCGAGGCCGGTGACGTGCCCCACTCGGTGGTCATCGAGCAGATTGCCGCGGCCTCGCGCCAGGCAGCGAACAATGGCCATGTGGCGGCCCCGGCCGGCGGCGACGAGCGCGAGCGCAATGTCGGCCGCCTGATCACCGCCTACCGTTCGCGCGGCCATCTGGGCGCCAACCTGGACCCCCTGGGCCTGAGCCCGCCGATGAATCCGCCGGATCTCGGCTTGGCCTTCCATGACCTGTCCGACAAGGATCTGGACAGCGAATTCAGCACCGGCAACGTGGCCGGCCAGCCGCGCATGAAGCTGCGCGACCTGCTGACCCGCCTGAAGGCCGCCTATACCGGCTCGATCGGCGCCGAATTCATGCATATCCCCGAGGTCGAGCAGCGCCAGTGGCTGTACCAGCGGCTGGAAGCGGCCGCCGGCAACTACGGCCTGGACGCGGCGGCCAAGCAGCGCACCCTGGAGCGGTTGACCGCCGCCGAGGGCCTGGAGCGCTACCTGCACACCAAGTACGTCGGCCAGAAGCGCTTCTCGCTGGAAGGCGGCGATTCGCTGATCCCGCTGCTGGACACGCTGATCCACCGCGCCGGTGCCGGCGCGGTCAAGGACATCGTGGTCGGCATGGCCCACCGCGGCCGCCTCAACGTGCTGGTCAACACGCTGGGCAAGAGCCCGCGCAAGCTGTTCGACGAGTTCGAGGGCAAGTTCGAGCACGACAACAGCCTGGCCCACGCCGGCGACGTGAAGTACCACATGGGCTTCTCGGCCGACATCGCCACCCCCGGCGGTCCGGTCCACCTGGCACTGGCCTTCAACCCCTCGCACCTGGAAATCGTCGATCCGGTCGTGGCCGGCAGCGTGCGTTCGCGCCAGGAGCGCCGCAACGACACCTCCCGCCAGGCGGTGCTGCCGATCATCATGCACGGCGACGCCGCGTTCGCCGGCCAGGGCGTGGTGATGGAACTGTTCCAGATGTCGCAGGCGCGCGGTTTCGCGGTCGGCGGCACCCTGCATGTCGTCATCAACAACCAGATCGGCTTCACCACCAGCGCCCGCGATGACGCCCGCTCCACCCTGTACTGCACCGACGTGGCCAAGATGATCGGCGCCCCGGTGCTGCACGTGAACGGCGACGATCCGGAAGCGGTGGTGTTCTGCGCCAACCTGGCCTACGAGTTCCGCCAGCAGTTCAAGAAGGACGTGGTCATCGACCTGGTCTGCTATCGCCGCCACGGCCACAACGAAGCCGACGAGCCGGCGGCGACCCAGCCGCTGATGTACCAGACCATCCGCAAGCACCCGACCACCCGCGAGCTGTATGCGGCCAAGCTGGAAGGCGCCGGCGTGGTGCCCGCCGAAGGCGGCAAGGCGCTGGTCGATCAGTACCGCGACAAGCTGGATTCGGGCGAATACACCACCGAGCTGGCCAAGCAGAAGGGCGACGAACTGGCGATCGACTGGTCGAAGTACGTGTCCGGCAAGCTCAGCGATCCGGTCGACACCAAGGTCAAGCGCAAGGCGCTGGATTCGCTGGCCAAGATCATCAACACCATTCCGGCCGGGGTGACCCTGCATCCGCGCGTGGCCAAGATCTACGACGATCGCGCCAAGATGGCTTCCGGCGAACTGCCCGGCGACTGGGGCTTCGCCGAGAACCTGGCCTACGCCACCCTGCTGGCGGAAGGCAACGGCCTGCGCCTGGTCGGCCAGGATGCGGGCCGCGGCACCTTCTTCCATCGCCACGCAATCCTGCACGATCAGAAGACCGACAGCTATTTCCTGCCGCTGCGGCAGCTGGTGGAATCTCCGGAGCAGGCCACGATCATCGATTCGCTGCTCAGCGAAGAAGCGGTGATGGCGTTCGAATACGGCTTCTCCACCACCGATCCCAACACGCTGTGCATCTGGGAAGCGCAGTTCGGCGACTTCGCCAACGGCGCGCAGGTGGTGATCGATCAGTTCATCGCCGCCGGCGAGGCCAAGTGGGGACGGGTCAGTGGCCTGACCCTGCTGCTTCCGCATGGCTACGAAGGCCAGGGCCCCGAGCACAGCTCGGCCCGCCTGGAGCGCTTCCTGCAGCTGTGCGCGCTGGAGAACATGCTGGTCTGCGTGCCGACCACGCCCGCGCAGGCCTACCACATGCTGCGCCGGCAGATGCGCATGACCACCCGCAAGCCGCTGGTGGTGATGACGCCGAAGTCGCTGCTGCGCCACAAGCTGGCCGTGTCCACCCTGGACGAACTGGCCAACGGCGAGTTCCAGCACCTGATTCCGGACAACGCCGCCGACCCGAAGAAGGTCAAGCGCGTCGTGCTGTGCTCGGGCAAGGTCTACTACGACCTGCTGGAAGACCAGCAGAAGCGCGGTCAGGACGACGTCGCGCTGGTCCGCATCGAACAGCTGTACCCGTTCCCGCGTCCGCAGCTGGCCGCCGAGCTCAAGCGCTTCGGCAAGGCCACCGACGTGGTCTGGTGCCAGGAAGAGCCGCAGAACCAGGGCGCGTGGTACCAGATCCGCCACCACCTCAACGCCTGCCTGGGCGAGAAGCAGAGCCTGCACTACGCCGGCCGCCCGCGCTCGCCCTCGCCCGCCGCCGGCCATTTCGCCGAGCACGTCGAGGAACAGCTGAAGCTGGTCGCCGACGCGCTGGTCAACAAGTTCGAAAACGACGTGGTCGCCGAGTAAGCGGCGCCCGCATTCCACCCTTCAAAGCACGCCACCAAAAAAAACAGGACGCCTCCATCCATGGCCACTGAAGTCAAAGTTCCGGTTCTCCCCGAATCCGTCTCCGACGCCACCATCGCCACCTGGCACAAGAAGGTCGGCGACGCGGTCAAGCGCGACGAGAACCTGCTGGATCTGGAAACCGACAAGGTCGTGCTCGAAGTGCCGTCCCCGGTCGACGGCGTGATCAAGGAAATCAAGTTCAAGGAAGGCGACACCGTGACCAGCCAGCAGCTGCTGGCGATCATCGAGGAAGGCGCGGTCGCCGCCGCTGCCGCGCCGGCCGCCGAGGCACCCAAGGCCGAAGCCCCGAAGGCCGCGGCGCCCGCCGCCGCTGCTCCTGCTCCTGCTCAGGCCGCCAAATCCGCCCCGGCCCCCGCCGCCACCGCCGGCGTCGAGTCCCTGCCGCCGGGTGCGCGCTTCACCGCCGTCACCCAGGGCATCGATCCGTCGCAGGTCGAAGGCACCGGTCGTCGCGGCGCGGTCACCAAGGAAGACCTGGTCAACTACGCCAGCGGCAAGACCGCCGGCGTGTCCGGTGGCGCCCGTCCGGAAGAGCGCGTGCCGATGACCCGCATCCGCGCCCGCATCGCCGAGCGCCTGATGCAGTCCAAGAACTCCATCGCCATGCTGACCTCGTTCAACGAGGTCAACCTGGGCAAGGTCATGGCGATGCGCAAGGAACTGGGCGAATCGTTCGAGAAGGCCAACGGCATCAAGCTGGGCTTCATGAGCTTCTTCGCCAAGGCCGCCGCCAACGCGCTGCAGCGCCATCCGGTGGTCAACGCCTCGGTCGACGGCAACGACATCATCTACCACGGCTACGCCGACATCTCGATCGCCGTGTCCACCGACAAGGGCCTGGTCACCCCGGTGCTGCGCAACGTCGAGCGCCAGAGCTTCGCCGACATCGAAAAGGGCATCGCCGACTACGCCAAGAAGGCGCGTGACGGCAAGCTGGGCCTGGAAGACCTGCAGGGCGGCACCTTCACCATCACCAACGGCGGCACCTTCGGTTCGCTGATGTCCACCCCGATCGTCAACCCGCCGCAGAGCGCCATCCTCGGCATGCACGCGATCAAGGAACGCGCCATCGTCGAGAACGGCCAGGTCGTGGCCGCGCCGATGATGTACATCGCGCTGTCCTACGATCACCGCATCATCGACGGCAAGGACGCGGTGCTGTTCCTGGTCGACATCAAGAACCAGCTGGAAAACCCGCACCGCATGCTGCTTGGCATGTAAGCGACGGGAATCGGGAATGGAGAATCGGGAATCGTCAAAGCCCGCTCCATCCCGCTTTTGCGATTCCCCATTCCCAATTCACCATTCCCGTGTGAGCGAAGCATGAGCGAACAACAACAATTCGACGTCGTCGTCATCGGTGCCGGTCCCGCCGGCTATCACGCCGCCATCCGCGCCGCGCAGCTGGGCATGAAGGTCGCCTGCATCGACGCCGCGCTGGGCAAGGACGGCAAGCCGGCCCTGGGCGGCACCTGCCTGCGCGTGGGCTGCGTGCCCTCCAAGGCGCTGCTGGACAGCTCGCGCCAGTTCTACAACCTGCAGCACCTGTTCGGCGAGCACGGCATCAGCACCAAGGACGCCAAGATCGACGTCGCCACGATGGTGGGCCGCAAGGACAAGATCGTGAAGCAGTTCACCGGCGGCATCGCGATGCTGTTCAAGGCCAACAAGATCACCCCGTTCTACGGCTTCGGCCAGCTGCAGCCGGGCAACGTGGTCAAGGTCAAGCAGCACGACGGCAGCGAGGTCGAGCTCAAGGGCACCAACGTGATCCTGGCGGCCGGTTCTGATTCCATCGAACTGCCGTTCGCCAAGTTCGACAACGAATACATCGTCGACAACGTCGGCGCGCTCGACTTCACCGTCGTGCCCAAGCGCCTGGCCGTGATCGGCGCCGGCGTGATCGGCCTGGAACTGGGCAGCGTGTGGAAGCGCCTGGGCGCCGAAGTCACCATCCTGGAAGCCCTGCCCGATTTCCTCGCCGTCGCCGATGCCGAAGTGGCCAAGACCGCGGCGCGCGAATTCAAGAAGCAGGGCCTGGATATCCGCCTCGGCGCCAAGGTCAGCAAGACCGAAATCACCGGCAAGGGCAAGACCAAGGAAGTCGTGGTCACCTACACCGATGCCGAAGGCGAGAAGACCCTGACCGTGGACAAGCTGCTGGTGGCCGTGGGCCGCCGCGCCGCCACCAAGGGCGTGCTGGCCGACGGTACCGGCGTGAAGCTCAACGAGCGCGGCCAGATCGAGGTCGACGAGCATTGCCACACCGGCGTCGACGGCGTCTGGGCGATCGGCGACTGCGTGCGCGGCCCGATGCTGGCGCACAAGGGTTTCGAGGAAGGCATCGCGGTGGCCGAACTGATCGCCGGCCTGCCCGGCCACGTCAACTTCGACACCGTGCCGTGGGTGATCTACACCGAACCGGAAATCGCCTGGGTCGGCAAGACCGAGCAGCAGCTCAAGGCCGAAGGCACGCCGTACAAGACCGGCAGCTTCCCGTTCGCCGCGATTGCCCGCGCCGTCGCGATGGGCGAGCCGGCGGGCTTCGTCAAGGTCATCGCCCACGCGGAAACCGACCGCGTGCTGGGCCTGCACCTGGTCGGCGTCGGCGTCTCGGAACTGGTGCACGAAGGCGTGCTGACCATGGAGTTCAACGGCTCGGCCGACGACCTGGCCCGCATCTGCCACGCCCATCCGACCCTGTCCGAGGCCATCCACGACGCCGCCATGGCGGTGGACAAGCGTTCGATCCACAAGGCCAATTGACAGCCGGGAATGGGGAATCGGGAATGGAGAATCGAAGGATGCTCCTTTCCATCCCCGCTCCCCGTTTCATACGACGCCGGGCAAGCCCGGCGTCGTGCGTTTCGGCTTTCCACGATTCTCCATTCCCGATTCCCCATTCCCATCCATGAAAAGCATCTGTGTCTATTGCGGCTCCAATGCCGGCAGCAAGCCCCTTTACGCCGAACGCGCGGTCGCGCTGGGTGATCGCATCGCCTGCGAGGGGCTGCAACTGGTCTACGGCGGCGGCAACGTCGGCCTGATGGGGATCGTCGCCGATGCGGTGCTGGCCGGCGGAGGCGAGGTCGTCGGGGTGATTCCCGAGCAGTTGGTCAACTGGGAAGTCGCGCACAAGGGCGTGACCCGGCTGGAAGTGGTCGCCAACATGCACGAGCGCAAGAAGCGCATGTTCGACCTGTCCGACGCCTTCGTCGCCCTGCCCGGCGGCTTCGGTACCTTGGACGAGATGTTCGAAATGCTGACCTGGCGCCAGCTCGGCATCGGCGACAAGCCCTGCGCGTTCCTGGATGCCGATGGCTTCTATGCGCCACTGATGGGCATGATCGACCGCATGGTCGAAGAACGCTTCCTGCACCCTGACCAGCGCAAGGACCTGTGGCACGGCGAGGACCTCAGCGCGATGTTCGACTGGATGAATGCCTATCAGCCGGCCCAGGCGTCGAAATGGATGGATGAGAAGCGGCGCAAGTCACTGCGCTGAGGCGACAGCCAAAGCACTTACCGCCGTCGTCCCGGGGAACGCCGGGAACTATTTTGACTTCCAGAGTCCACGGCAGATGGAATCTGCCATCCTGCGCGAAAAGGCATTGAAGGCATGGAAGCGGATCTGGAAGATCCAGTTCATCGAGGATGCCAACCCCCAGTGACGGGATCCGTATCCGGACATCCTCCCGTCCACCTGTTGATAGTCCCGGAACCCGAGCGCCCCACATGACCCTGCCCACCTCGTTCAACGCCTTCCGCATCCACAACGACGCCAGCGGCTACCGCGGCGGCATCGAAACGATTTCGCTGGACGATCTGAATCCCGGCGAGGTGCTGATCAAGACCGCGTACTCCTCGGTGAACTTCAAGGACGCGCTGGCCGGCACCGGCGAAGGCAAAATCCTGCGCCGGTTCCCGCTGGTCGGCGGCATCGACGTGGCCGGGCACGTGGTGGCCTCCACTGATCCGGCCTTCCGCGAAGGCGACGAAGTGCTGGTCACCGGCTGCGGCCTCAGTGAAACCCGCGACGGCGGCTACGGCGAATACGCCCGGCTGGAGGCGAAGTGGGTGATTCCCCTGCCCAAAGGTCTAAGCCTGCGCGAAAGCATGATCCTGGGCACGGCCGGCTTCACCGCCGCGCTGGCGCTGTACCGGATGCGCGACAACCGCCAGACGCCGGACCTGGGGCCGCTGGCGGTCACCGGCGCGACCGGCGGCGTGGGTACGCTGGCGGTCAACATCTTCAGCCGCGCCGGCTACGAGGTGCACGCCATCAGCGGCAAGCCCGAGCACGCTGACTTCCTGAAGTCGCTGGGTGCCGGCGAGGTATTGGGACGCGACGCATTGGCCACCCGCCGGCCCATGGAATCGGCCCGCTTCGGCGGCGGCCTGGACAACGTGGGCGGACCAATGCTGGCCAGCCTGCTGGCCCAGACCGTGCCCTATGGCAATGTCGCCAGCGCGGGGCTGGCCGCGACCACCGAACTGGACATCACGGTCATGCCGTTCATCATCCGGGGCGTATCGCTCGTCGGCGTGGCCTCGGCCGGCACCGCGCGCGCCATCCGCGACGACATCTGGCGGCATTTGGCCGACGACTGGAAACCGGCCCGCCTGGACGCCATCTGCACCCGCGAAACCACGCTGGACGGGCTGCCGGAGGTGTTCAGGAACATGCTTTCCGGGGGCTCGTTCGGCCGTACCCTGGTCACTTTCTGAGGGCCGTCGGGGGCCGCCCGACGGCGTGTCCGGGAACGCCCCCGTTTCTTTCTCCCGGGCCCGCTCCTACAATCGGTGCGGGGACAATTTGGGGACATCCGGGGAACTCCATGGCACGCATTCTGATCGTCGACGATTCACCTTCGCAGTTGCTGGGCATCCAGCGCATCGTCGAAAAACTGGGGCACGAGTCCCTCACCGCCGAGGACGGCGCCGCGGGCGTGGAAGTGGCCAAGCGCGAGCTGCCGGACATGGTGCTGATGGACGTGGTGATGCCCAACCTCAACGGCTTCCAGGCCACCCGCACGCTGAGCCGTGAAGCCAGCACCAAGCACATCCCGGTCATCCTGGTGACCACCAAGGACCAGGACACCGACCGCATGTGGGGCCTGCGCCAGGGCGCCAAGGCCTACCTGACCAAGCCGTTCTCCGAGGACGAGCTGGCCGAGGTCATCGAGCGCGTGTTCAACGCGCGCGAGCTGCCGGAACCGCCCGCGGCCTGATTCGCCCGGCAACCAGACGCAAACAAGAAGAGCAGGCCTGGGCCTGCTCTTCTTGTTTGGGCAGCGCATGTTTCCCCCTGTGGGAGCGACGTCAGTCGCGATTCGCGAACGCGACTAGCCATCCGGGGAATCGCGACTGACGTCGCTCCCACAAGAGGTCGTTACGGCTTCTCGTCGAAGGCCCGGGCCAGCACGCGATAGGCTTCCCGCTGCTCCTCGCTGGTGGCGCGCGGCGCGGTGATTTCCAGTTCGACGATCTGATCGCCGGCCGGATTGCCCGGCAAGCCGCGACCACGCAGGCGCAGCTTGCGTCCGGCCTCCGAGTCCGGCGGAATCTTCACTTCGACCTCGCCGCCCAGGGTCGGCACCGTCATCGACGCGCCCAGCGCCGCCTGCCAGGGCGCCACCGGCAACACATGGATGATGTTGCGGCCATCGACCTCGAACTGCGGGTGCGCGGCGTACTCGATTTCCAGCAGCAGGTTGCCACCGCTGCCGCCCTGCCCGGCCAGGCGGATGACCTGGCCCGGCTTGATGCCCTTGGGCACCTTGACCTCGAGCTGACGGCCATTGACGTTCACCCGCACGCTGCCGCCGTCGTGGACCGCCTGCAAGGGCACGGCCAGTTTGGCGCGCGAGTCGCGCGGCGCATGCGGTCCCCGCGCCTGCGCACCGTCAGCACGTCCACGGCGACCGAAAAGACCCTCGAAAAAGTCGCTGAAGCCGCCACCACCGCCGGTGCTGCCGAAGACCTCGTCGAAGTCGAAGTTCTGTCCGCCATAGCCGCCCTGGCCGAAATCAGGCGGCGGCCGGAACTCCTCGCCGGGGCGATAACCGCGCGCGCGCAACTGGTCATACGCCGCGCGCTTCTGCGGATCGCGCAGCGCCTCGTACGCCTCGTTGACCGCCTTGAACTGATCCTCCGCGCCGGCCTCCTTGCTGACGTCGGGATGGTACTTGCGCGCCATCCGCCGGTACGCCGTCTTGATCTCGGCATCGCCGGCGCTCGGTTCAACGCCCAGTACCGCGTAGTAGTCCTTGAATTGCATCGGGTCTCCACTGGAAAACCGCGCCTGCCGGCCGCCGGCGGGACACGGAGGCCCGCGAAGCGGGCGCCACGCGCCAATTCTAGCGGTTGGCGCGCCGCTTGCCGGGATGGGTCATCAGACCACCCCGGGCGCGGATGTGGTCGGATTCACGCCGCGGGCATGCCTTCGTAACGCGCGCCGTTGGCGAGGCGGGCTAAACTCCATTCAGCCTTCCTCACCAGGATCCGACCATGACCATCCAGATTGGCGAGCAAATCCCCGAAGTCATCCTCAAGCGCATCCGCGACGGCGTCGAAACCGTGGACACGCGTGCACTGTTCGAGGGCCGCAAGGCCGTGCTGTTCGCGGTGCCCGGCGCATTCACCCCGACCTGTTCGGAAAAGCACCTGCCCAGCTTCGTCCAGCATTTTGACGAATTCCGCAAGCGCGGCATCGAAGTGTTCTGCGTGTCGGTCAACGACCCGTTCGTCATGCAGGCATGGGGCAAGACCCAGCACGTGCCCGACGGCCTGCAGATGCTCGCCGACGGCAACGCCGATCTGGTCAAGGCGCTCGGCCTGCAGATGGACGCCAGCAGCTACGGCATGGGTATCCGCGCGCGTCGCTTCGCGCTCTATGCCGAGGACGGCGTGGTCCGCAACCTGTTCATCGAGGCGCCCGGCGAATACAAGGTGTCTTCGGCCGAGCACGTGCTGGCGAATATCGGCTGAGCGGCTCCATGCGCCAGCGGGAGTTGGCACTGCATGCGCGGTTGGCTGCGCGTGTCTCCGCGCCGCGCCTGCAGATGGCGGTCATCGTCGCCATCACCGCCTTCTCCGGCTTCCTGGCTTCGGTGCTCCTTGCCTCAGCCGGCATGGATTCCATGTGGCTGCGCTACCCGGTCTGCGTCGTCATTGCCTATCTGGTGTTCCTGGCGCAAATCTGGCTCTGGCGTCGATGGCGGGAAGTGGACACGCCGGGGCTCGCGGGTCCGGGCGGCCCGTCCAACGGGGAAAGCCCTGGCGTTCCGGATTGGTCCGGTTCCGGTGGCAACTCCGGCGGCGCCGGAGCCAGCGCACGGTTCGAGGCTCCCCCAACGGCAAGCGCTGGCGACATGGACGCGGAAGCGGTGGACCTATCGATCTCCGATGCGAACCTCGATATCGAGCATGTCTGGATACTGCCCCTGCTTGGCATCCTGGCCGGAGTACTGATTGTGCTCGTCTGGGTGATCTGGAGCTCTCCCATACTCCTGTCGGAACTTGCTCTCGACGCGGTGCTGTCCACTGGTTTGTACCGCAAGTTGAGACGGACCCAGGCCGAAGACTGGCTTTACACGACGCTGCGCCACACGGGTTGGCCTTTTGTGGCCGCGGTGCTGTGTTCCTTCGTCCTGGGGGTGAGCCTGCATGCCATCGCTCCTGGTTCCACGACGCTGGGTGAAGTATTTGCCATCAAGCAATGGTGAGGCTGCACCAAGCAAACCATGAGCAGACGGCACTAGTTCAAAACACTGAAACTCACCCGCGCCCACGCGCCGCTGTCGGCCAGCGCCGTCAGCGTGTGCCGGCCCGGTTCTTCGAAATCGCGCATGAACGGGCGCGCGCCCTGGGTCTCGGCGATCCACTTTCCGTCCAGCAGCCATTGCACGCGGGCTTCGGTGCCGAGCGCGCGCAACTGCAGGCGTACGCCATGTTCGCTGCCCGGCGCGCGCGCCAGGGTGGCGCGGTCGTTGATGCCGTCGATGCGCAGTTCTTCCGATGCTTCGCGGCCATCGTCCACGCAATCCGGCGACAGCGTCGGCAAGCGTGACTGCGCGCGGGTCTGCGCGCCCAACCACGGCGAGGCCAGCGCTGGCCAGCGGGCGACGCGCCGGGTCCGCGACGCATGCGGGCGCGCGCATTCGGCGGACAGGCGCAGGCCGGTCGCCGCATCCACCTCGAACACCTCCGTGCCCGCGCTCCAGCGGCGCGCGTCGCGCTCGGCCAGGGTGGGCGGCGTCGCGCCGTCGAGCGTCCATGCCTTCATCCGCCGCTGGCAGAGTTCCGGCGCGTCGGCTTCCGGCGGCAGGCCCAGCGGCCAGCAGATCTCGGTTTCGGCGACGTTCGCCGGCGGTGGCGAGGCGGCGGCATCGCCGCGCGCGCGCGGCAGGCTGTCGATGATCTCGAACATCAGCGGCAATGCGGTGACCGCGCCGTACTGTCCCGGCAACGGCGTGCCGTCCGGCCTGCCGACCCACACGCCTACGGTGTAGCGGCGCGTGCTGCCCAATGCCCACGCATCGCGGAAGCCGTAGCTCGTTCCGGTCTTCCACGCCACCCGCGGGCGCATCGCCGTGTCGAACGCGCCCTGTCCGTAACCGGGCCGCGGATGCGATTCCAGAATTTCGCGGACGATCCACGCCGCGCCGGGCGAGACCAGCCGGCGATCCTCGCGCACGTCCTGCGGCGTGTAACGCACCCGCCCTGCCAGGCCACCGCGATTGAACGCCGCGAACGCACCGACCAGATCCTCCAGGCGCGCACCAGTGCCGCCAAGAATCAGCGCAAGGTTCGGTGACGCGCCACGCGGATACTTCAGTGCGATGCCGGCATTGGCCAGGCGCGCGGAAAACCGCGCCGGCCCCACCCGGTCCAGCAGATCCACCGCCGGCACGTTGAGCGACAGGCGCAGGGCTTCCGCCGCGCCGATCGGCCCGTTGAAGGCGGCATCGAAATTGCCGGGCCGATATCCCCCGAACGACTGCGGCGCATCGACCAGCAGGCTTTCGGAATGGATCAGGCCGTCATCCAGCGCCAGCCCGTACAGAAATGGCTTGAGGGTCGAGCCCGGCGAACGCCAGGCCTGCACCATGTCCACGTGGCCCAGGCGTTCCTTGTCGCCGAAGGTCACCGATCCGACGTAGGCGCGCGCTTCCATGCTGGCATTGTCGATCACCAGCAGGGCCGCCGAGGTGCGCGCCGGCAGTTGCGAGAAGTAGGCCGCCACCCGCTCTTCCAGCGTGCGCTGCAGGTCCGCATCCACGCTCGATTCGATGCGTGCCGCGCGCGGTTGCCGCTGGCGCAGGCGCTCGGCGAGCAGCGCCGCCGACAGCGGCGGCTGCAGGGAACGCGCCACCACCGGTTCGATGCGCGCCTCCTCCACCTGCGCGGGCGTCCAGACGCCCAGCGCGACCATCCGCGCCAGCACCTTGTCGCGCGCCGCGCGCGCGGCATCGGGATGGCGATCCGGACGCAAGCGGCTGGGCGATTGCGGCAGCACCGCCAGCAGCGCCGCCTCGGCCTGCGACAGGCGCGTGGCGGGTTTGCCGAGATAGGCCCAACTGGCCGCCTCCACGCCTTCGATGGTGCCGCCGAACGGCGCGCGCTCCAGGTACAGCGAGAGGATGTCGCGCTTGGACAGGTGCGCTTCCAGTTGTACGGCTCGCAGCAACTGCTTGAGCTTGCCCCAGGGCGTGCGTGTGTGCGGATCCAGGATACGCGCCACCTGCATGGTCAGGGTCGAGCCACCGGACACGATCCGTCCGCGCTGCAGCCATTGTCCGCCCGCGCGCAGCATCGCCCAGGGATTGACGCCGGGATGCTTCCAGAACCAGCGATCCTCGTAGTTCAGCAGGGCATCCAGGTACAGCGGCGACACGCTTTCCGGTGTGGCCGGATAGCGCCAGACGCCGTCACGATCAGCGAAGGCGCGCAGCGGCGTGCCATCGCGCGCAACCACCAGCGTGCTGGTGTCGCGTGCCTTCGGCAGTGGCGGCGGAAACAGCAGGTCCAGCAACAGCAACGACAACAGCACTCCCACCGCGCCCCAGCGCAGCACGGCTGGCCAGCGCAGCGCGCGCAAGCGCCGCCATGCGCGTTGCCAGCGGGACATCCTCGAACCAACCATCAGTCACGTATCACGTCAGTGGCCACATCCGCACCGCACATGGGCGGCCTGACCGCATCCGCGGTCCCGGCCCTCCTCGCATCCCGGGAAGCAGGGAACCGGCATCGCTCGATTTCCGACGCCCCGGTCCCGACTCCCCATTTCCGACTCCCGCCCTACGGCTGCACCACGGTGATGGTGCCCACCTTCGATCGGCCCACGCCACGGATATCCGGGCGGTACATGTCCTCGACCAACGGCGGCGGCACGGTGTAGGTACCCGGGGTCACCGCGCGCACCAGGTAGAACACCTTGGCGGTGTCGCCGCTGTCCAGCTTCAGCGCGGCCACGTAGCGATCATCGCGAAACTCCTCGTGCTTCACGTCCGCGGCGCTGCCGCGATCACTGACGCTGATGCCGTCGACCACCACGTCGGCCCACTGCTTGGCGTCGCCCAGGTTGAAGTTCTCGATCTCCAGCCCGGCCGGCAGCAGATCGGTGAACAGCGCATCCGGCATGGTCACGTGCGGGGTGATGCTGACCCGGACGATCAGTGCCTCGCCCTCCTTCAGCGTACCGCCGCTCCACTCCTTGCCGTCGGTGGTGTAGTAGCGTCGTTCGATGCCGATCTGGCGTTCGTCGGCGGCCGGCGGCGTGCGCGGGATGCCGCTGACGTCCAGGCTGGCGTACAGCGGCGGCTGGCCTTCCGGCACGAAGCGCGCGCCGCGCGCCAGCGCCGCGTGATCCAGGCTGCGGCCGAACACCTTGCCCGGCGCGACGGTTTCGCTTTCACCACCCAGGGTCCAGGTGCCGGACACCAGCTTCTTCTGATCCACCATCAATGCCTTGCCCAGGCGCGCCAGCGCGACCTGCTCCTGCGTGCTCAGCCACAGCCAGCCGCTGTTGCGGCGGGCATCCAGTTCGCGGCCCAGCGACACCGCGCGGCGGTCGTACTCCGGCTTGGACAGCTTGCGCTCGTGGACCAGCGCGATCATCAACGCGTCATCGCGCAGGCGGGTGCCGTAGTCGCCCAGGTAGTCGGGGCGATCACCGTTCTTGGCGAAACCCTCGGCAATCGCCTTCGCGCCACGCGCCTTGTCGCCCTGCAGCGACAGCGCCAGGCCCAGGTGCACCAGCGGCAGTCCGGTCAGGCTCTTGTTGCGCTCGTTGTCGTACAGCGCGCGCAGCGTGCCCAGCGGCGCGCGATTGACCCGCGCCAGCGCGTAGCCGGCATAGGCCTGGTTGGCGAACTTGAGGTGATCGCGCTGCGAGTAGCCATAGAACTGCGCGCCGCCGGCCAGCAGATCCTCGTTGAGGCGGTTGAGCGCCTTCTGCAGGACGTTGTCCGGCACGGCAAAGCCGCCTTCGCGCGCATCCAGCAGGAACTCGACCACGTACGGGGTCAGGCCCGGATTGACGTAGCCGTCGTCGCCCCACATCGAGAAATGGCCGTTGGCGACCTGCATCGAGGCCAGCCGGCCGAACGCGCCTTCCATGCGTTCGCGCCGCTTCTTCGCATCCAGCCCGCCGACGCCCAGCGACTTGGCGGTGGCGTCATCCAGCTCCAGTGCCGCATAGCCCTTGCTGGTGGTCTGCTCGGCGCAGCCGTAGGGATACTCGAGCGCGCCCTGCAGGGCGCTGGCGAAGGGAATCGGCGGCAGCGCGCTGACCAGCATCCGCGCATTGACCGAACCGGCCATCAATCCGTCGGCCAGTCCGGCCCCCATTTCCACCGGCGCCATGCTGTCCAGCACCAGCGTGCGCGAGCGCAGCACCGCCGGCCAGCCGGCGCGCACCGGCAGGTCGTAGCGGCGATCGACCTTGAAGCCGTTGCCGTCGACCCGTACGCGCACCTTGGCGGTGGTGTAGCCCTCGCCCGCGGTGATCGGGAAGCTCAGGGTGGTCTTGGCGTCGGTCGCCAGTTTCGCGCTGCGCGCGGATTCGCCGATCGACAGCGGGCCCTCGCCGTCCACCCGCACGCTGAATTCACCCGGCTTGCCGGTGAAGTTCTGCACGTCCAGGGTCACCATGCTGCGATCGCCCGGCGCCAGCACGCGCGGCAGGCTGGCTTCGGCCACGATCGGCGCGCGCACCAGCGTCTCGCGATCGCGGTTGCCGTAGCGTTCGTCCGAATACACCAGCGCCGACACCCGCAGGGTACCGTTGAAGTCGGGCACCTTCAGGCGGATGCGCGCGTTGCCCTTGGCGTCCAGCTTCACCGGACCGGCGAACAGATCCACGGTCTGCACCCGCGAGGTCGGCCGCTTGGCCTGCGGCAACGCGGTCAGCACCATGTCGCCGCCGAAGCGGATCTTGGCGCTGCCGCCTTCGAAACTCTCGATCACGCGCCCGTAGATGTCGTACGCGTCCACGCCGAGACGGCGCTGGGCGAAGAACTGCGCGTTCGCGTCCGGCACCGGGAAGCGGGTGATGTTGAGGATGCCCACGTCCACCGCCGAGACGGTGACGTGCGCGGCCTTGCCGGCCAGTTCGGGCACGCTGACCGTCACCGGCAGCTCCTGCTCCGGGCGCATCTGCTTGGGCACGGCCAGGCCGACGGCGACGCGGCGCGCCTTGCGATCCATCGGCACGTGGGCCACGCCGACCGCGCGCGCCGGGGTGATCTTGCTCGGCGCGGATCCACCGCGGAACACCAGCGCGGTGATGTACACGTCATGCCGCTCCCAGTCTTTGGTAACCGGGATGGAGAAGCGGCTGCCGGGCTTGGCATCGATCTCCTGCACGTACAGCATGCGGTCGGCCTCGACCATCAGCAAGCCCTTGCCCGGATGTGGCGGGGTCAGGGTCACCTGCAGGGTGTCACCGGCCTTGTAGCCGGTCTTGTCCAGCGCCAGCTTGACCTTGTCCGGACGCGCATCAAGGCCACGGTTCTGATCGTCCCAGCTCCAGCCGGCGCGGAACGGATAGCGGGTGGTCAGGCCGGAGGCCGGATCGAACACGTCCAGCCGGTACTCGCCCCACTCCACTGGATAGTCGATGCGCGCGGCGGTGGCGCCGGCATCGATCACCTTGGTTTCCAGGTTTTCGAAGCGGCGGGTGAAGTCGTAGTCCCAGCCGCCGTCCTCGTCGTAGTTCCAGTGATAGTCGCGATGCTCGCGCACCAGCGTCGCCTTCAGGCCCTTGCCGGGCTGAGGCTTGCCGGCGGCATCCACCCGCATGATCTCGAAGCCGACGTTGCTGTTGGCATCGGCGCCGTCCTTGTCGTCGAACAGCGGGCGCACGCCGACCAGCGTATTGGCCGGCCACATGACGCGCTTCAGGGTGCGCGTCACCGTGCGGCCACCGGTCTCGTAGACGCTGCCGGAGATCACGGCGGCGATCGGCGTCACCGGCTTGGCTTCGGCCGGGAGCGAGATGGCTTCCCTGTAGGTGCCCTTTTCGTCGAACTGGGCGTCGACGACATCCTTGGCTTCCTTCGGCAGCTCCACGGTCGGGTCACCGAAGAAATAGCCCGGCAATGCCTCGACCGGATGCTGTTCCACCGCCACGGCCAGCCGTGCGGTGAAGCGGTTGCCCGCCGCCGGCGCGCCATACAGGTATGCCGCCGTGGCCTGCAGTTGCAGCGGTTGTCCAGGCTTGAGCGTGGCCTGCCCGGTGCTGTCCAGATCCAGTTTCATCCGCTCGGGCAGGAATTCCTCGATGCGCAGGGTCATGCCCTGCACCGCCTCCTTGCTGGCCGGATCGGTGCGGAATTCCACCTGCCAGCGGCCGGTCGGCGCTTCCTGCGGGATGACCTGCTCGAAGTTGAAGTAGCCCTGCTCGCCCGGTTGCAGGCGGGTCTCGCGAAAAGTCTTGCCATCGGGCTGTTTCAGGCGCAGGAAGATCGGCTGCGCCTTGACCGGCCTGCCATCGAAATCGCGCAACAGCGCCGACAGCCGCACCGTTTCGCCGGGCCGGTACAGATCACGGCCGGACCAGGCGAACACGTCGAACCAGGCCTGCTCGCGGCCGGCCACCGCGAACTCGGACAGGTCCAGCGCCGGCTGGTTGAACGGCAGCATCGACACGTCCTGGCCGCGCCGCGCAATCAGCACATGGCCCGCGTCCAGCGTGTACTTCAGCAGCGCGTTGCCGTTGCTGTCGGTCTTGCCGGTCAGGAAGGTCTCGCCCTTGGCGTCCAGCACCCGCAGTTCGACCCCGCCCACGGCGGCGCCATCACGCAGCGAGGCGGTGTGCACGAACAACTGGTCCTTGTAGGCGCGGGTGTGCAGGCCCAGGTCGCTGACCGTGAAGAACGCGGTCTCGAAATCGCCGGCGAACTTGCCGGTGCGCTTCATCACCGCGAAATACAGGCCGGGCTCCTGCAGTTCCTTGATGTCCTGGATCGGCAGGTAGGTCAGCAGGCGCTCGTTCGGCTTGCCACCCAGCAGGAAGCGGTTGACGTAGACCGGCTCGGCCAACTGCGCGATCGGCGTGTTGTCCCCGTAGTCGCTGTCCAGGTCCCAGCTGCCACGACGGCCGCCGCGCTGGTATTCGGAGAAGAACTTCGGCAGCGATTTCTCGTTGACCCGCAGGAACTCGACATCGACTTCCTTGACGTTGATGGAGACCACCGGGAGGCCGCGGCTCTCGCGCGCCGGCAGCACGCTGCCCTGCGAGGCGAAGCCCACCGCCGGATCCAGTTCGCCGGTGTGCACGCGCTGCTTGAGTTCCTTGCCCAGCCGGCTGCCGTCGGCGGCGAGCAGGTCCGCGCGCACGATCACGTCGTAATCCTTGGCCGCCTCCACCGACGGGAAGCGCAGGATCCTGCCCTTGTCGTCCAGTACCCAGCTGCCCTTGACGGTTTCGCCGTTGGCGCCGGTCACTGCCAGCAACTGGTCGAAGTCCTGCGAGCTCACCAGCGGGCGGCTGAATTCCAATGCGATCGCCAGGCTGCCGTCGTGCTGATCCGGATAGGCGCTGGCCAGCCCGAAGCCGACCACCTCCTGACGTTGCGCCTGCACCGCTTCGCCGCTGGCCTCGGGCAGTTGCCCGGTGTCGTTGCGCTTGCAGCCGGCCAGCGCGCCGAGCGCCAGCAGGCCGACGAAGAGTGCGCGCAGGCCGAAGGCACGCGCGCCGCGGAAGGAAGGAGCCAACGATTCCATGTGCATGTCCCTGATCCGGTCTTGGCGGCAGTATAGAACGCGGAACACGATGCTTTGGGGTCAGCGAAGCCAGGAACCGGAAAAGAAAAACCCCGGCAAGCCGGGGTTTCTCATCGCATTGCCGACGGGCCTCAGGCCTGCGGCGGCGCGGCGGTGACATCGCCGGCTTCGGCGGTATCGATTTCGCCTTCCTCGTCCTCGTCCAGCGACGCGTCCAGGCGCTCAACCGCCTGCAGCACCTCGCCCTCGGACAGCCGCATCAGGGTCACGCCCTGGGTGTTGCGGCCGACGCGGGAGATTTCCGAAGCGCGGGTGCGCACCAGGGTGCCGCCATCGGAGATCAGCAGCACCTCGTCGCCGGCACGCAGCAGCACCGCGCCGATCAGCTTGCCATTGCGCTCGCTGGTCTGGATGCCGATCACGCCCTGGGTGCCGCGGCCCTTGCGCGGGTATTCGGCCAGCGGGGTGCGCTTGCCGTAGCCGTTCTCGGTCGCGGTCAGGATGTAGGCCACGTCGGCGTCGTCGGCGCCGGTTTCCAGCACCGCCTCCTCGCCGGTTTCGACCACGTCCTCGGCGCCCTCTTCCTCGCCCTCGTCCACGCCGCCGGCGGACTCGGACACGATCAGGCTGACCACTTCCTCGCCCTCGGCCAGACGGATGCCGCGCACGCCGGCGGCGGTGCGGCCCATCGAGCGCACCTTGTCCTCGGCGAAGCGGACGGTCTTGCCGTTGGAGGCGAACAGCAGCACGTCGTTGCCGCCATCGGTGAGCGCCACGCCGATCAACGCGTCGCCCTCGTCCAGGCTGATGGCGATCTTGCCGCGGGCCAGGCGGAACGCGAACTCGGTCAGCGGGGTCTTCTTGACCGTGCCGCTGCGGGTGGCGAAGAACACGTAACGGCCTTCCTCGTAGGCGCGCACCGGCAGCACCGCCTGGACCTTCTCGCCTTCCTCCAGCGGAATCCAGTTGATGATCGGGCGGCCGCGGGCATTGGAGCCGGCTTCCGGCAGCTGGTGCACCGGCAGCCAGAACACCTTGCCGCTGCTGGTGAAGGTCAGCAGGGTGTCATGGGTGTTGACCAGCCACAGCTGATCGATGAAATCCTCTTCCTTGGTCGCCGCCGCGCTACGGCCACGGCCACCGCGGCGCTGGGCGCGGTAGGCGCTGACCGGCTGGCGCTTGGCGTAACCGGCATGCGACAGGGTGACCACCACGTCTTCCGGGGCGATCAGGTCGAGGATGTCCAGATCCTCTTCGCTGTGGCGGATTTCGCTGCGGCGCGCGTCGCCGAACTCGGCCTTGACGTTCAGCAGCTCGTCGCGGATGACCTGCAGCAGCACGTCCGGGTTTTCCAGGATGCGGATCAGGCCGGCGATGACCTCCAGCAGTTCCTTGTATTCCTCGGTCAGCTTTTCCTGTTCCAGGCCGGTCAGGCGATGCAGGCGCATCTCCAGGATCTGGCTGGCCTGCACATCGGTGAGCTGGTAGGCGCCATCGACCAGGCCCACGCCCCTGGGGAGATCTTCCGGGCGCGAGGATTCGGCGCCGGCCGCCGACAGCAGCGCGCCGACCAGACCCGGCGTCCAGGTCTTGGCCAGCATCCGCTCCTTGGCTTCCTGCGGATTGGCCGAGGTCTTGATCAGCTCGATCATCTCGTCGATGTTGGCGAGCGCGACCGTCAGGCCTTCCAGGATGTGGGCGCGGGCACGCGCCTTGCGCAGTTCGAAGATGGTCCGGCGGGTGACCACCTCGCGGCGGTGGCGCACGAACGCTTCCAGCATCTGCTTCAGGTTGAGCAGCTGCGGACGGCCGTCCACCAGCGCCACCATGTTGATGCCGAACACCGACTCCATCGGGGTCTGCGAATACAGGTTGTTCAGCACGACTTCGGCCGACTCGCCGCGCTTGACCTCGATGTAGATGCGCATGCCGTCCTTGTCGGACTCGTCGCGCAGCTCGCTGATGCCCTCCAGCCGCTTTTCCTTGACCAGCTCGGCGATCTTCTCGATCAGCCGCGCCTTGTTCACCTGGTAGGGAATCTCGGTGACGATGATGGCTTCGCGGCCGGTGCGGTCATCGACCTCGATGTCGGCCTTGGCGCGCATGCGCACGCGGCCGCGTCCGGTGCGGTAGCCGGCGATGATGCCGGCGGTGCCGTTGATCAGGCCCGCGGTCGGGAAATCCGGGCCGGGGATGTACTGCATCAGCCCGTCGACGTCGATCTCGGGATCGTTGATCAGCGCGATGAGGCCGTCGATCACTTCCGACAGGTTGTGCGGCGGGATATTGGTGGCCATGCCGACCGCGATGCCGGCCGAGCCGTTGACCAGCAGGTTCGGAAACCGGGTCGGCATGACCGTCGGCTCCAGTTCCTTCTCGTCGTAGTTGGGCTGGAAATCGACGGTTTCCTTGTCGATGTCCGCCATCAGCTCGTGGGTCAGGCGCGACATGCGCGCTTCGGTGTAACGCATCGCCGCGGCGCTGTCGCCGTCCACCGAACCGAAGTTGCCCTGCCCGTCCACCAGCAGGTAGCGCAGCGAGAACGGCTGGGCCATGCGCACCAGCGTGTCGTAGACCGACTGATCGCCGTGCGGATGGTACTTACCGATCACGTCACCGACGATACGCGCCGACTTGTAGTACGGCTTGTTGCTGTGCGCGCCCAGTTCGTTCATCGCGTACAACACACGTCGATGCACCGGCTTCAGGCCGTCCCGGACGTCCGGGAGGGCGCGCCCCACGATCACGCTCATGGCGTAATCGAGGTAGCTCTTGCGCATCTCGTCTTCGAGGTTGACGGGGATGATTTCCTTGGCGAGATCAGCCATTCGGGTTCCGTAGTCTCAGGTTTTTCGAGCCGAAACCGGCCTGCCGGGACGGAGCCGGCAACGCTAGCGCGGGCGGGGTTTCAGGCAGGTTTTTACAACCTGCGGAGTGTATCACAGGCGGGACTTTTCCGCCCGTTTTTCAGCCCCGAAACAAGCAGTTAGCCGGTCATCCGATGGCTCGCGGAGGGCATCGCGCCCGAGGCCGCCGGAGCGCCCCTGTCCATGCCCGGGGATCCCCCTCTCCGGACGCCGGCAAATGCCGCCGGGCCGGCGGTTCAGCCGAAAGCGGCCCGCATCTTCGCCAGCGTCGGCTGCTCCACCACGCCCTTCTCGGTCACGATGGCGTCGATCAGACTGGCGGGGGTCACGTCGAACACCGGGTTCCAGGCGGCGATGCCCTCGGCCACCGTGCGGACCCCGCCGATGCCCAGCAGTTCGCCCGGATCGCGTTCCTCGATCTCGATGGCGTCGCCGTCCGGCGTGGCCATGTCGACCGTGGAGGACGGCGCCACCACCATGAAGCGCGCGCCGTGGTGGCGGGCGGCAATGGCGAGCTGGTAGGTGCCGATCTTGTTGGCGGTGTCGCCGTTGGCGCAGATCCGATCCGCGCCCACCACGACCCACTGCACCGCGCCGGTCTTCAGCAGGTGCGAGGCGGCCGAGTCGGCGATGAGGGTGGCCGGGATGCCGTCCTGCTGCAGTTCCCACGCGGTCAGCCGGGCACCCTGCTGCCAGGGCCGGGTCTCGCCGGCGAACACGCGGCCAATCCGGCCCTGCGCCACGCCCGCGCGGATCACGCCGAGCGCGGTGCCGAACCCGGCGGTGGCCAGCGAACCGGTGTTGCAATGGGTCAGCACGCCGCTGCCCGCCGGAATCAGGGCCGCGCCGAGTTCGCCCATGTGGCGGTTGGCGGCCAGATCCTCGTCGGCGATGGCCTGCGCCTCGCGTTCCAGCACCGCGCGCCAGTCCGCGCCCGTTCCATGCAGCGCCGCGCGCATGCGCGCCAGCGCCCAGGCCAGGTTGACCGCGGTCGGGCGCGCCGCGTTGAGGCGTTGCAGCGCCGGCTCCAGCGCGGCGGCGGCCTGCGCACCGTCGGCGGCCTCGACCGCACGGGCAGCCAGCACCACGCCCCAGGCGGCGGAAATGCCGATCGCCGGCGCGCCGCGCACGGCCAGCGCGTGGATGGCCGCGGCGACCTCGTCGCTGGTCGCGCAGGTCAGGTACTCGACCACGAACGGCAGCTTGCGCTGGTCCAGCAATTCCAGGGCGTCGCCGGTCCAGCGGATCGGACGGATGCGGTCGTAGCGGGCGTAGTCGAAGGCGTCGTTCATCGCGCCATTGTAGCGGCCAGAAAAAAGCCCCGCGCGTGGCGGGGCCTTTTCAATGGGGATGTTGCAGTGGATATGTTCCTGCGAAGGTCCGCCGTCACCAGACCCGGAACTCGGCGCGGCAGCCGCCGCTGACCCAGATGCCGCCGCGATCCCAGCCCCAGCTGCGTCCTTCGATGCACGGGGATTTGGAGATCTGCCGCTCCACCCGGGCGCCGCGCCGGACATGGGCGTCGCAATGGCGGGTGCGGTTGTCGTTGGAATCGCAGCGCACGATTGGGTTGTTGCCGCCCCAGTTGCCTCCATTTCCGCCGTTCCAGCCACCGCCGCCGCGACCACCAACCGCGAACTCGGCGCGGCAACCGCGCGAGACCCAGATCTGATCGCGCTCACGGCCCCAGTTGTAGCCCTCGACGCAACGGGTCTTGGAGATCTGCCGATGCAGGCGCACGTAGCCGCCGCGCGGAATCGCGCAGGTGCGGTGGCGATCGTCGTTTGAATCGCAGCGGACGATCTGGTCGCCGCCGTTTCCGTTCCAGCCGCCGCCGCCCCAACCGCCACCACCGCGGGTGCGGAACTCGGCGCGGCAGCCGCCGGTGACCCAGATGCCGGAACGATCCCAGCCCCAATTGCGGCCCTCGGTGCAGTAGGTCTTGGACAGCCCGCGAATCAGTTCGACGCCGCCGCGGGTATCGGCCTGGCAATGGCGGTACTTGGCGTCCTGGGACTCGCAGCGGACGACCTGCCCATAGCCATCCCCCGGGTAGCCATAGCCGCGATCCTGGGCCGCCGCCGTCGCGGCCACGGAGCCCAGGGACAGCAGGGACAACAGCGGCAGCATCCGATGCATGACGCGGATCGTGGCGTGCTTCATGGCGCGATCTTCCGTGGGTGGTGTTGGTGGAGAATCTACCGGACCATCATGAATGTGAACCCAAGAAACCGTTTCCGTTTTTGACGCTGCCCGAAGACGTTTGGCCGCCACTCAGGCTCGCGCGAAATCGAAGCAGAGCACGTCGGCGATGCGCGGCGTATCCAGCATCGCCATCAGCAGGCGATCCACCCCCAGGGCCACGCCCGCGCAGTCCGGAAAGCCGGCATCCAGCGCCGCCAGCAGGCGCGTATCGATGGCCGGCGCACCCTGTCCACGGGCTTGGCGCACGGCGACGTCGCGAAGGAAGCGCCTTGATTGTTCGGTGCCGTCAGCCAGTTCGTGATAGCCGTTGGCCACTTCCAGCGGCCCCAGGTAGATCTCGAAGCGCTCGGCCACCAGCACCGCGTCCGCGCGCACGCGCGCCAGCGCGCATTGCGAGGCCGGATAGTCGTACAGCGCCAGCAGCTGATCGGCGGGAAATGCCGGCTGCAGCCGATGGGTCATCAGCAGATCCAGCCAGTCGTCGCGGTCCAGCCCTTCGGGGTCGATGCGCACGTCCGCCAGCGCATTGCGCAGGACATCGATGTCGTCGAGCATCGGATCGATGCCGAGCGATTCGCGATAGAGATCCCGGTAGGCCACCCGGCGCAGGCGCAGGTCGCGCCCCACCAGCGCTAGGCACTCGCGCACCAGGCCCGCGCACTCGTCGATCAGTTGCTGGTGATCCCAGCCCACCCGGTACCACTCCAGCATGGTGAACTCGGGGTTGTGGCGGCCGCCCGCTTCACCGTCGCGGAATACGCGTCCCAGTTCGTAGCAATCGCCCAGCCCCGCCGCCAGCAGTCGCTTGAGCGGAAATTCGGGCGAGGTCCGCAGCCAGCGCCGGCGCGGGCCGGCATCGACATGCCCGCCGAATTCCAGCGAGAACGAAGCGATGTTGGGATCGGTGTTGCCGGCCTGCGACATCACCGGCGTCTCCACTTCCATCACGTCGCGCGCGGCGAAGAACGCTCGCAACGTGGCGTTCAGGCGGGCACGCAGGCGGATGGCCTCGAACCGTGCCGAGGGCTGCCAGTTCATGCGTGCCGGGCCAGGAACTCGAGCAGTTGTGCCTCGTCCCAGATTTCGATGCCCAGTTCCTGCGCCTTCGCCAGCTTGGAACCGGCGGCCTCGCCCGCCACCACCAGGCTGGTTTTCTTCGACACGCTGCCGGCGACCTTCGCCCCCAGCGCCTCGAGTTTCGCGCCGGCCTCGTCGCGGCTCATCGCCGCCAGGCCGCCGGTCAGCACGACGGTCTTGCCTTCCAGCGGGCCGGCCGGGCCGGTGTCGCCTTCGGGCGTGATCGACAGCAGGTGCTCCACCACCCGGCCCGCGTGAGCGAGCAGCCTGGCGTGTTCGGGCGCTTCCAGCCAGGCCGCGAGCGCGTTGGCCGATTCGGACGGCAGGCCGGCGCTGACGAACTGGTGCGCCGGCGCATCCACCAGCACTTCCACGCGCGGGAACGCGGCGGCCAATTGCTCGGCGCGCACGCGGGTGACCTTGGGGATTTCCAGATCCACCAGCAGCGCGGCCAGGCCGAGATCGTCGCGCAGTTTCGGGTGCGGCGGGTGCGCGTCGGTGAGGGTGACGCCGCGCGACAGCAAATCGTCGATGACCTGCTGGTTGCCGGGCTGGTCGAAGAAATGGCCCAGCGAGCGCGCGACTTCGCCGCCGATGTCGGGCACGCGCTTGAACAGCGGCCACGGCATGCGCCGGATCAATTCCAGATCGCCGAACCACAGCGCCAGCGCCTTGGCGGTGCTTTCGCCGACATGCTGGATGCCCAGCGCGAACAGGAAGCGCTCCAGCGTGGTCGTGCGGCTGTGGTCAATCGCCTCGATCAGGTTGTCCGCCCACTTGGTGGCGACCTTGCCCGCCTTCACCGTTTCCGGGGTGGTGCCGTCGCGCTCGTCGGCGCGGCGCTTCATCTCCAGCAGGTCATCCACCGTCAGCCGGTACAGGTCGGCCACCGAGGTGACATAGCCCAGATCGCTCAACACCTCGACGTAGCGCTCGCCCAGGCCCTCGATGTCCATCGCGCGGCGCGAGGCAAAGTGGCCGATGGCCTCCTTGCGCTGCGCGGCGCAGGTCAGTTCGCCGGAACAGCGCCAGACCGCTTCGCCTTCCTCGCGCACCACTTCCGAACCGCATACCGGGCACCGCGTGGGCATGGACCATGGCTGGGTACCGGGGGGGCGGCGCTCCAGCACCACCCGCACCACTTCCGGAATCACGTCGCCGGCGCGGCGGATGATCACGGTGTCGCCGTTGCGCACGTCCAGGCGGGCGATCTGATCGGCGTTGTGCAGGGTGGCACGGGTGACGGTGACGCCGCCGACCTGCACCGGCTGCATCAGCGCCCACGGCGTGACCGCGCCGGTGCGGCCGACGTTGACCTCGATCGATTCCAGCACGGTCATCTGTTCCTGCGCCGGGAACTTGTGCGCGATCGCCCAGCGCGGCGCGCGCGAGACGAAACCCATCTCGCGCTGGCCTTCGTAGTCGTCGAGCTTGTAGACCACGCCGTCGATGTCGAACGGTAGCGCGTCGCGCTTGTCGCCGACGCTCCTGTAGTAATCGAGCAGGCCCTGCACGCCGTCGACCACGCGGTTCTCCGCGCTGACCGGGAAGCCCCATTCGCGCAGACGCGCCAGGGTCTGCGAATGGCTCGCCGGCAGGTCGCCACCCTCGACCAGCCCGACCGCATAGGCGTAGAACGCCAGCGGGCGCTGCGCGGTCATGCGCGGATCCAGCTGCCGCAGCGAGCCGGCCGCGCCGTTGCGCGGATTGGCCAGCACCTTGCCGCCGTCCTTCAGCGCGCGCTCGTTGTAGGCGCGGAACGCGGCCAGCGGCATGTACACCTCGCCGCGCACTTCCAGCACCCGCGGCCAGCCCTTGCCGCGCAGGCGCATCGGAATGGCCTTGATGGTGCGCAGGTTGGCGGTGACGTCCTCGCCGGTGGCGCCGTCGCCACGCGTGGCGCCCTGCACGAACGCGCCGTCCTCGTAGCGCAGGCTGATCGCCAGGCCATCAAGCTTGGGTTCGACCGAGAACAACAGGTGCGGCCGCTTCAGCTTTTCGGCGATGCGGCGGACGAAGTCCTGCACTTCCTCGTCGCTGAAGGCATTGCCCAGCGACAGCATCGGAATCGCATGGCGGACCTCGGCGAACCGGGCCGAAGGCGCGTTGCCGACCCGCTGGGTGGGCGAGTCCGGGGTGATCAGATCCGGGTTCGCCGCTTCCAGTTCGTCCAGCTCACGCAGCAGGCGGTCGTACTCGGCGTCCGGAATATTGGGTTCGTCGAGGACGTGGTAGCGGTAGTTGGCATCGTCGAGCAGGCGACGCAGCTCGATGGCGCGGTCGGCGGGTGTGGGTGCGGTCATGGCGGGATTGTAGGACGGAGGGCCGCAAAGCCGGCGTGTTCTTATCGGGCGTGTTCTTATCCGGCGTGTTCTTATCCGGCGTGTTCTTATCGGGCCTGCTCTGATCCGAGGTGTTCTGATCCGACGTGTTCTGATCCGGGCGATTCGGGAGATATGACCGCCGCGTTGGGGGCGGCGCGGCGGAAGCAGCCTGGCGGGCGGATGCAGGACCCGGCCAGGGCGGCCCCGTCACAGGTCCCGGGCGGCCCGGCTTACCAGCGCGGCGGCTTGGTCAGCGGCGGCGCTTCGTGCTGGCGGTCGTAGGCGCGCAGCTCTTCGCGGATGTGCTGGATGCGCTGGCGGCCCAGGGTGTTGCGGCTGTCGTCCAGGACCACGCCGTTGAGCAGTTCGGCCATGCGCTCGACGTTGGGCAGCAGCTTCTCCCAGGCTTCCAGTGCGCTCACCGGCGCCGGCAGGGTCAGGAAGAAGGCGATGGCCGGGGTTTCCATCTCGCGGATGTTGGCCATGTCGAAACTGCCCGGCTGCATGATGTTGGCCATGCTGAAAATCGGACCGCGCTCGGGGTGGCCTTCGATCAGCCGGTGGAACACGTTCATGTGGCCGAAGATCAGGCCGGTCTTCTCCGCCGCCACCACGATGTCCTCGCCGCGCAGCACCTGGCCGGCGCGGGCCGCCACGTACAGCGAGACGATCTTGTCGAAGTCCTGGGTGGCGCGCTTGCCCAGGTGGCTGTCGGCGGCGGTCGGGGTGCCGCCGGCCAGGCCGAGTTCGGGCTGGCTGACGTCGTCACCGGAGTAATCGCGATCGGTCTCGTAGGCCGTCTCGTCGGTGGCCAGGCTGGGTTCGACGCGCGCGTTGTCGCGTTCCGTCGGTTCCAGCCGCCGGCCCTGGCTGGGCTTCTTGGGACGGCCGAAGAAGATGATCGCCGCAATCAGGATTGCGCCGGCGATCAGGATGCCGATTCGAAGCATTGCCATGTCGGACACGTCGGATTCTCCGCCAGGGTTTGATCAGGGGTTCAGGCCGCGCCGGCCAGGCGCGCGGCTTCTTCCAGGTCCACCGACACCAGTCGGCTCACACCGGGCTCGCGCATGGTAACGCCACTGAGCTGGTGCGCGGCTTCCATCGTCGCCTTGTTGTGGCTGACGAACAGGAACTGCACTTTCTCGCTCATCTCCTTCACCATGTTGGTGAACCGGCCGACATTGGCTTCGTCCAGCGGCGCGTCCACCTCGTCCAGCAGACAGAATGGCGCCGGATTGAGCTGGAAAATCGCGAACACCAGCGCTACCGCGGTCATCGCCTTCTCGCCGCCGGAAAGCAGCGAGATGTTGGAAACGCGCTTGCCGGGCGGACGCGCCATGATCGCCACGCCGGTGTCCAGCAGATCCTCGCCGGTCAGTTCCAGGTAGGCGTGGCCGCCGCCGAACAGGCGCGGATACAGCGCCTGCACGCCGGCATTGACCCGATCGAAGGTGTCCTTGAAGCGGCCACGGGTCTCGCGGTCGATCTTGCGGATGGCCTCCTCCAGCGTTTCCAGCGCGGTGGTCAGGTCGACGTGCTGCGCTTCCAGGTACTCGGCGCGCTGGGAGGCCTCGCCGTACTCGTGGATCGCGGCCAGGTTGACCGGTTCCAGCCGGCGCATGCGCGAGTCGATCTGGGTGACGGCCTGCTCCCATTCGCGCGCGTCGGCCACTTCCGGCAGGGTGTTGATGACGTCCTCGACGACGAAGCCGGCGGCAACAATCCCCTGCGACAACTGTTCGGACTTCAGCGCCAGCGCCTGCTGGTCCAGCTTGCGCTGGGAGATCCGCTCGCGCTGGGCCAGTGCCGCCTCGTCGCGCTGGTGGCGGGTCTGCTCGTACTGGCGCAGTTCGTTGTCGATGCCTTCCAGCACCGAGCGCGCCTCGGCCAGCCGGCGATCGGCGTTGACCCGTTCTTCCAGCGCCGCCTGGCGCTGGGCGTCCAGTTCCTGCACCGGCGAGTCGCCCTCGCTCAGCTGCAGGGTCAGTTCCTCCAGCCGCGAATCGAGCTGGCCGCGCTGGCCGCCCATCCGATCCAGCGCCTGGCTCAGGGAGATGATCTGGGTGCGCTGCGATTCCAGGGTCAGCGCCAGCGCATGGGTGGCGTCGCGCGATGCGCGCGCCGCCTCGCGGGCCAGATCGCGCGCTTCCACCAGTTGCCGGCGCTCGGATTCCAGGCCCTGCCGGGCCGATTCCAGATCGCCCATCGCGGTGACCGCTTCCTCCAGCCGCAGGCGCGCCTCGCGGGCCTGCTCGCGGCTGCCGTCCAGGGTTTCCACCAGTTGGGCGATTTCCTGGTCAATCTTGTCGATGCGGTGGCGGGTGGATTCCACCCGTCCCTGCTGGCTCTGCAACTGGCCGGCCAGTTCGGACACGCCGCGATGCGCCAGGTACAGGGCGCGTTGCGCGTCCTCGCGCTGCTGCTCGGCGGCCAGCAACTGGTCGCGCAGGTTGGCCAGGCGTTCTTCGAGTTCGGCCTCGCGGGTCTGCAGCGCTTCGATTTCGGCGCGCAGGCCCTGGATTTCACGCTCGCGCAGCAATGCACCCTGCTTGGCCGCGCCGGAACGCAGCACCCGCACCCAGCCGGCGCCGAGGCGCTCGCCGCTGCGGGTGATCACCGAATCGCCGTCGCCCAGCTGCGACTGCAGGCGGCGCGCTTCGGCCAGATCCTCGGCCACGTGCAGGCGCGCCAGCAGACGGCGCACCGCCGCCGGTCCCTGCACCCGCGCCGCCAGCGAGGTCGGCGCGACGTTGAAGTCGGCCTGTGCGTCGGACACCAGCGCGATGCGGCCTTCGCCGAGTTCGCCCAGGGCGTCCACCAGCGATTCCGGCGCATCCACCAGCACGCCTTCGATGAGTTGTCCGAGCGCGCCCTCGACGGCGTTTTCCCAGCCCGGCTCGACGGTCAGGCGCTCGCCCACGCGCGCCGCCGAATCCAGCCCGCGCGCCTTGAGCCAGCTCATCGCCGCGCCCTGCTCCTGGCCCAGTGCGGCGTGCTGCAATGTCTCCAGCGAGGACAGCCGGCCACGGGCTTCCTGCGCGCGCTTGCGCACTTCCGACAGTTCGGTCTGCGAAGCACGCTGCTGCTCCTGCACGCCCGCCGCCGACTGCTTGCGCGACTCGACCTGCTCGGTCAGCGACTCCAGCGATTCCTTCTGGGTGTCGTGCTGGATCTGCAATTGCTCGAAGGCTTCGGCCAGCGCGTCCAGATCCAGTCCGGCGCGCTCGGCGGCCAGATTCTCCCGGCGGCGTTCGGTTTCCAGCGCCTGGCGATCCAGGTAATCGACGCGGGTGCGCTCGACCTCGCCGGCGCGCGCGGCCTCGGCCGATTCGCGCGAATGGGTTTCCCAACGCTGCTGCCAGTCCGACAACCGCGTCTCGGCGTCGCGCAGGGCGTCCTGCTTGAACAGGTCCTCTTCCTGCAACTGCGCCAGCCGGGGTTCGGCCTCGTCCACGCTCTCGCGCAGCACGTTGAGCTTGGTCTCGTCACCACTGATGTGCTGGCCCAGTTCCTGCAACGCGTTGTGGGCCTCGTCGCGCGCCTTCTTCAGGCGTTCGGCCAGATCACGCTGGTGCTGCATCTGCTGTTCCAGCCGGGCCAGCGTGCTGCCGACCTGGTAGACCTCGCCCTGGGCCTTGTTGAGGCCCTCGGCGGCTTCCTCGCGGCGCAGGCGATCGGTTTCGATGTTGCGCTCGGCTTCACGCTGCTCGGCGATCAACTGCTGCAGGCGGGTCTCTTCCTGCGACAGCTTCTCGCGCAGCCCCTGCAACTGCACGTCCAGCCCGCGGAACTCCAGCGCCTTCCATTCGGCATCCTTGACCCGGCGCTCTTCCTGCAGGGCCTGGTACTGCTCGGCCTGCTTGGCCTGGCGCTTGAGGTGTTCCAGCTGCTTGCCGATTTCCTCGCGCAGATCATTGAGGCGATCCAGGTTTTCGCGGGTATGGCGGATGCGGGTCTCGGTTTCCTTGCGGCGTTCCTTGTACTTGGAGATGCCGGCGGCTTCCTCCAGGTAGACGCGCAGATCCTCGGGCCGGGCCTCGATGATCTGGCTGATCATGCCCTGCTCGATGATCGAGTAGCTGCGCGGTCCCAGGCCGGTACCGAGGAACAGGTCGGTGATGTCGCGGCGGCGGCACTTGGTGCCGTTGAGGTAGTAGTTGCTCTGGCCGTCGCGGCTGACCTGGCGCTTGACCGAGATTTCGTTGAACGCGGCGAATTCGCCGGCGATGGTGTGATCGCTGTTGTCGAAGATCAGTTCGACGGTCGCCTGCGACACCGGCTTGCGCGCCGAGCTGCCGGAAAAGATCACGTCGGTCAGCGAATCGCCGCGCAGGCGGCTGGCGGAGCTTTCGCCCATCACCCAGCGGACCGCATCGATGATGTTGGATTTGCCGCAACCATTGGGACCGACCACGCCGGTCATGTTGGTGGGCAGGTGCAACGTGGTCGGATCGACGAAGGACTTGAAACCGGACAGCTTGATGGTCGAAAGGCGCATGCGGCGATGGTTTTCCGGGCATCGCGACCGGCCGGCCGGTGCGCTGCCAAATTGTTGGACTGGATGAGGTTGAGTCGCCAAATAATTGATTTATATGGCAATCCAATACTGCTCTTGCGGCATTGACCGATGAGTATAACGGGCGCCGGCCCGGCGCGGGACCGCCCGCCCCCGGCTACTCCAGGCCCAGCTCCAGCCGCGCGCCGCTCTCGTGCGCCGCCGGTCCCTTGGCGGCGTCGATGAATACCCGGGTGGGATCCACCTCGCCGCCCGCCAGCAGCGCCTCCTGCACGGCGTTGGCGCGTGAACGCCCCAGCGCGGCCAGTTCGTCCGCGCCGGGCCGGTATCGGGGCAGCAGCGCCTGGCGCAGCCAGGCCACCTCGGCCGACTGGCGAGCGGCCTTGCGTGCCTTGCGATCGGGGTCCTCCTGCCCGGCCTCCTCGGCCGCCTCCGGGATCTCCGGCTTGTGTCCCAGTTGCTGTCGATAGAGGGACTCCAGCAGATCCCGCTGTTCCCCGGGCTCCAGCGACGCAATCGCGACCGGCTCGCCCTTGCGCCCGCCCAGCATGGCCGCGTCCAGCCGCTGCCCGGCCATCGTCTCGGCCTCGCCTTCCAGGGCGGTGCCGGCCGGAATGTCCAGCCGCAGGGCCGGACGCTCCGCCAGCGCCTTGGCCAGCGCGCCCAGGCTGTTGCGCGCGGGTTCGCCCAGTTCGCTGGAGCCGGCGGCGAAATCGACGTAGCGCGCCTGCTCGGCGCCCTTGAACAGCGAACCGATGAAATCGAACGGCGCGGTCACCGCCTTGACCAGGATGTTCTTCAGGATCTGCCAGACGATCGGCCACATCCGGAAAGTCGGATCGTCCAGCGACCCGTTCACCGGCAAATCCAGATCAATCACGCCCCGGCGGTTCTTCAACAGCGAGGTCGCCAGCCGGATCGGCAGCGAGACCTTTTCCTGGCTGTCGGTCGCCTCGCCCCATTCCAGCTGATCCAGCACGACATGGTGGGCCGCCTGCAGTTTGCGATGGTCGATCTGGTAATGCAGTTCGGTGCTGAGCTTGCCCTTGGCGATGGCATAGCCGGCGAAGCGGCCGGAGTACGGATTGAAGATGGGCAGGTCGATGTTGCGGAAACTCATTTTCAGATCGGTGCGCTCGTCGTAGGCGAACGGATTGAGGGTTCCCGAGATTTCCACCGGCGAGAAACGGTTGACCACTTGCCCGTGCAGATCCACGCGGGCCTGCGCCGAGGGCGCGGTGGACAGCCCGCGGATATGGCCACGTAGGGCGGCGATGTCGGCGCGGAAACCGGGATCCATGGAGGTGTCGGCGAACGCCATGGTGCCGTTTTCCAGTTGCAGATCGTCCAGCCTGATCGCCATCGCCGGTCCCGACGAGGACGGCGCCGCCGATGCGGCGGCCGGCGCCGGGCTGGCGAACAGCCGGCTGAGATTGACGCTGCGATCCGGCTCCACCGCCACGATGGCGAACGGCTTGCGCAAGACCACTCGCGCAATCCGCAGGCGATCCGGTGCCTGCGCATAGCGCAGGCCGCCGATGTCCATCCGCTCCCAGGCCACCACCTGCCGCTTGCCCGCCCGCTCCAGCAACGAGAAGCCGTCGATGCGCCCCTCGCCATTGAAGGCAAGGGCCGCGCCGCCCTTTCCATCCCCCGGCAAGGTCAATTCGCCGTTCGCGCCGAGGGTGCCCGAGCGCAGTTCCAGGGCGGGGAAATCCGGCAGGTAGGCCAGCACGTCGCGCAACGGCAGGCCCGCCAGGTCCAGTCGCAGGCGCCCGGCCACGGTGGCGGGCACCACTTCGCCCCGCACGGACAGCCGGGTCTTGCCGTTGATGGTGGCCGACGCCTCGACAGGCAGTGGCTTGTCCAGATCCAGACTGACCCCGCGGGTGCTGGCGGTTAGCGCCTGCAGGCGGAAACGGCTTGCCGGCCGGACGGCGCGGTCCTGCACGTCGACCTCGGCGCCCTCCACCGCCACTTCGCCCAGGCTGAACCGCCAGGCGGGCCCCGGCGCGGGGTCGGCGGGCGCGGAAGCGGCGTCCGGCGTTGGCGGGAACAATCGCATCAGGCTGATCGCGCCGTCGGCCTCGCGGGTCAGCGCGGTCCGCAAGCCGCCCACCCGCAGGCGATCGGCGGCGACCTCGCGCTTGCCGAGCGAGAAACGAGCGCCGGCCAGCGCGATCTCGCCCAGGGTGGCGGCGTTCCCGGTTTCGCCGCGCACGCGCACGCCCACGCCGCTGGCCTGCGCGCGGGACAGCGTCGCCTCGAGCAGCGTGCCCGCCGAGGTGCCGGCGGCGAAGCGATAGCGGCCGGCCACATCGAAGCGGCCGCCATGCAGTTCGAACGGCAGCGCCTCGCTGAGGAAGGCATAGGCGGTGTCGACCTGGATATTGGCCGCGCTGAGGTCGCCGTCGGAGGCGAACGGCCGCAACGACAGCCGCCCGCGCCAGTCGAAGCGTTCGCCCTGATCGCCACTGGCGGCCAGATGGAATCCACCGCCCTTGCCGTTGCCCTGCGCGGTGCGGAAATCGCGCAGTTCGAACCGGATCGGCGCCAATCGCTTGCTCGGTTGCAGGCGCCGGCTGCGGTCGGCGAAATCGATCGCGCCATCGGCCACGACGAGATGCGTAATCAGCACGTCCGGTGGCGGGCTGTCGTCCTTGGAAGGGGGAACCAGGTCGGCCAGGTTGAGCGAGCCGTCGGCGCGCACCAGTGCCTGCGCGTAGGGCCCGTCCAGGGTCACCTCGCGGAAGGTCCAGGCCCCCTTCCACAGGGACGAGATCTGGAAATCGATGACCGCGCGGCGCAGTGCCACCAGCGGCTTCTGCCCCGCCGTCGCCGCAGGTTCACGTATCGCCAGCGCGGTGGCCTCGGCGCGGAAGGTGAAGGGGTTGAACCGCAGCTCGCCCAGGCTCAACGCTTTGCCCAGTTCCTCGCGGACGTAGTCGGTGGCCTCGGCGCGGGCGAAGCGCGGCAGCCACCAGAAGCCCGCCAGCGCGTAAAGCCCCACCGCCAGCAACGGCAGGACGATGAGCCAAAGCAGTCGACGACGGATCCAGCCCAGCATGACCTGCTCCTTGGTGGCGTCGGCTCCTTCGCGGCGAACACCGGGCGGAGCGGGACGATGGGGCCGACCGCCGGCCAATCGTCGGGGCACTCACCTTAGCGCGCCCGATGACCGGCATGCCAGCACTGCGCGGACCCATGCCCGGCACGGGCCTGTTAGGATCCGGGAGTTTGTTCGCTGCACCCCTTCCCTCATCACTGGTCACACCGCCGTGTCTCTCTTTGCATCCGTCGAACTGGTTCCAGGTGATCCGATCCTGGGCATGACCGAGGCCTACAACGCCGATCCCCGCCCCGGCAAGGTCAATCTGGGCGTTGGTATCTACTACGACGAACAGGGCCGCATTCCCCTGCTCGATTCGGTCCGCGAGATCGAACAGGCCCTGGCCGCGGAAGCCAAACCGCGCGGCTACCTGCCCATCGACGGCCTGCCGGGCTACAACCTGGCGACCCAGAAACTGCTGTTCGGCGCCGGTTCCGCCGCGCTGGAGGCCGGCCGCGTGGTCACCGCGCAGACCATCGGCGGCAGTGGCGCCCTGCGCATCGGCGCCGACTTCCTGAAGCGCGCGCTGCCGCAGGCGAAGATCGCCATCAGCAGCCCGAGCTGGGAAAACCACCGCGTGGTGTTCGGCACCGCCGGTTTCGAGGTCAGCGATTACCGCTACTACGACCCGGCCACCCATGGCCTGGATTTCGCCGGCATGCTGGCCGACCTGGGCGCGCTGGAGCCGGGCACGGTGGTCCTGCTGCACGCCTGCTGCCACAACCCGACCGGCGTCGACCTGACCGCCGCGCAGTGGGCGCAGGTGGTGGAACTGGTGAAGGAACGCGGCCTGCTGCCCTTCATCGACATCGCCTACCAGGGATTCGACCAGGGCACCGACGCCGACGCCACCGCCATCCGCCTGTTCGCCGATTCCGGCATCCCGGCGTTCGTGGTGGCCAGTTCGTATTCCAAATCGTTCTCGCTGTACGGCGAGCGCGTGGGTGCGCTGTCGATCGTCTCGGCCGACCGCGACGAGGCCAAGCGCGTGCAGTCGCACATCAAGCGCACCATCCGTTCCAACTACTCCAGTCCGGCCACCCACGGCGGCGCGCTGGTGTCCGGCGTGCTCGGCAGCGACGAACTGCGCGCGCGCTGGGAGAAGGAACTGGGCGGCATGCGCGAGCGCATCCACACCCTGCGCGCCGGGCTGGTGTCGCGGCTGGCGGCGCTGGGCGCGCCGGAATTCGGCTTCATCCAGCAGCAGGCCGGCATGTTCTCGTACTCCGGCCTGAGCAAGGCCCAGGTCGACCGCCTGCGCGAGGAGTACGCGATCTACGCCATCGGCACCGGCCGCATCTGCGTGGCCGCGCTCAACAGCCAGAACATCGACAAGGTGGCCGAGGCGGTCTACGCGGTGAGCCGCGGCTGAGTCCGCCGCGTTCCACTGCGGTCCATCTGGAACCCCCGGCATTGCCGGGGGTTTTCTTTTGGGCTCCATGCAAAAAGCAAATCCCCCGCCACCCGCTCACGCGGGTGGCCGCCCCCTTTGATCAGCCATTCGGCTGTTGGGAAGCGCTGCAAAGGGGGCATCCCACGCTCCGCCACACCCATCGCATCGGTATCGTCCGCACTGAGTCCCGCCGCCTGCGACGTCGCCTTTCCTCCCCCTTTGCAAAAAGGGGGACCGAGGGGGATTTGCCTTTTGCTTTATCCGGAAGCCCTCAACCCCCGTCCAGATACCCCGCGATCGCATCGATATCGTTCGCGCTGAGCCCCGCCGCCTGCGACGTCGCCGTTCCTCCCCCTTTGCAAAAAGGGGGACCGAGGGGGATTTGCCTTTTGCTTTATCCGGAAGCCCTCAACCCCCGTCCAGATACCCCGCACTCGCATCGATATCGTTCGCGCTGAGTCCCGCCGCTTGCAACGTCGCCATTCCTCCCCCTTTGCAAAGGGGGACCGAGGGGGATTTGCCTCTTGCTTTGTCCGGAAGCCCTCAATCCCCGTCCAGATACCCCGCGATCGCATCGATATCGTTCGCACTGAGTCCCGCCGCCGGCGACCTCGCCGTTCCTCCCCCTTTGCAAAAGGGGGACCGAGGGGGATTTGCCTTTTGCTTTGTCCGGAAGCCCTCAATCCCCGTCCAGATACCCCGCGATCGCATCGATATCGTTCGCACTGAGTCCCGCCGCTTGCGACCTCGCCGTTCCTCCCCCTTTGCAAAAGGGGGACCGAGGGGGATTTGCCTTTTGCTTTGTCCGGAAGCCCTCAATCCCCGTCCAGATACCCCGCGATCGCATCGATATCGTTCGCACTGAGTCCCGCCGCTTGCGCGCGCATCGCGCCGTGGGTGAGCGTGTCGACGATGTAGGCGCGGCTGCGGCTTTCCAGCATCGCGCGCGGGGGAATGTTGCCCTGCGGATGGTCGTGGCAAACCGCGCAGCGCTGCTTGAACAGGGCTTCTCCATCCAGTCCCGAGTCGGCCGCCACCGGGGCTTGCGGAACACTTGCCGCCGTATCGTCGACCATTCTTGGCTGCGCGCGTACGGGTGCGCCTGGACCAAACGCCTGGATCCGATCCGTCCCGACCACCACCACACCCTGGGCGAACACCGGTTCGTTGTACTTGCCAGAGGTACGCAACTGGCCCGGCGCACTCTTCCACAGCAACTCCAGCGTATGGCCCTCCAGCGCGTACAGGACCGGCGCGGGTGCGTCGGTACCGGCCAATGGCGCGGAACGGCGGGCGTTTTCGTCGAGGACCCAGACGATCGGATCCCGTGCGCCGTCGCTGCTGATCACCGGAGAGCCTGGATTGATGAAGACAAGTTCCATCTGCCGGCGCGCGATCGCCAGGTGCGCGGGCTGTCCGGGCGCGGTGACCACGCGCAGCTTGACCAGTGACGGCGGGACGGCGTCCGGCGCACCTTCCGCACGCCGCGTGTTACCGGTCATGTAGACGTGGACCGCGCCATGTTCATCCTGGTGATACGCGGGCACGGAACGCCCGCGTGCCTGATCCATCGCCGCGTCCTGCTCCGAGTACGGACCGAACACGTTGAGTGGCCCGCGGCCACCGAACTGCGGTTGTAGCGACGGCGCCAGCAGCGAGCCATCGCTGGCCGCATCCGTGCCGCAGACCGGACGCCGATCCAGTTTCCCGGGCAGATGATCGCGATCCAGCAGGTACGCATTGCCCTGCTTGCCGCCGACCACCATCAGGCGCGTCGTCGCGGTCTGCGCGGGATCCAGATCGGCCAGCAGGCTGGCGCCGCCCGATCCCAGATCGATATCCATTTTCGCGCTGCCGCAGTGGTTGAACGGCGTGTACGTTCCCCGCAGTCGCAGGCCATCAGCGGCGGAGTCGGACAGCTTCAATACCGATTGGGTCCAGTCGTGCGGCTGGTCTCGATAACCATCGAAACCGCTGCCGGTGACCACGAACACATCGCCTGCCGCGTCGACCGCCGGTCCGCCCGCGCCCCAGATGCCACCGCTGCCACGATGCGGCATCGCCACGGCGGCGAAGGCGCTGGCCACGCGCGGACGCAACGTATCGACCGCGACCAGCCAGCCGGTTTCGGTCTCGCCGAAGGTCACGTACAGGCGCGAACCGTCCGGACTCAGGTTGAGCGCGCCGCGCTGCACGCGGAAATCGAAGCGCCGTTTCGGCGGCACGGGAACCGGGCCGGCATTGGCGTTGACCGCGTTGAAACGCGCCTCGTCCAGGCGTACCGGCCAGCCCTCGATGACCTTGCCGCTGCCGATGTCCAGCGCGTACGCCTGCCAGCGCTCCTTCGGATCGCAACTGGTGACGTAAATCCGTCCCCGTGCGGTGTCGATCACCGGCGTGCTCAATACGCCGGTCGGCACCGCATCCAGCGGTGCGGGTTGCAGATGGCAGGGCGGCGCCAGCCGCGTGCGCCACAGGATGCGCCCGGGGGCCACGTCGCCCGCCTTGCCGGCATTGATCGCGTACACATAACCATGATTGCTGGCGGCGAAGACGACCTTGAACGTCTGGCCGCGGTGCTGGCCGTCGCTCATGCGGACCTGTTCCAGGTACAACGGCGAGGCGTACAGGCGCGGCGGCTGGCCTTCATGGGCGTCCAGCGGCGGCGATTCCCACAGCAGGTCGAACGAGGGGTCTTCCAGTTGTGCCCGTGTGGGACCGGTTCCCTGGCGATGCCAGCCACTGCGCTGACGATCCGCATGGAACGTAGTGACATCCCGCACCGATGCGGTGACCGCGCCGGAGGTAAGGGCCGCCGCAGGCGATGCCGGCGCGACGCGTACAGGCAATTGCGCGCCGTCGTCGGGAACCTCGATATCGGCGGTCCACAGGATCGCGTTCAACAGCACCCGCCGCAGCATCGGCTGCTCCAGCGCCTCCAGGAAATGCGCACCGCTGTAGCCGAAGGAACGGCCGCCGTCCGGGCGTTCGTAGGCCCAGCCCACGGTGACCGTTTCGGCGCGGTCCTCCACCACGGCCGCGCCATCGCGGTACTGCGCGTGCAGGGTGCTGCGCAGTACCGGCCGCACGCCGCTCGCGGCAAAGCGCAGGGTCGGATAGAACTCGTCGCGGTAGGTGAACGCGTTCACGCCTCGGGTGATCGGATGCGCGGCATCGGCGGGCGACACCGTCGCGGTTTCGGTGGTGCGATCGAACATGCCCACGCGTTCGGCGCCCAACCAGGCGCGCAGATCCAGCGACGCGTCGCCGGCCGGCACGGTGGAGGCCTGGTGCAATGCGACCAGCCCGACGCCCTGCCCGACCAGCTCGCGCAACTGTTCGCGATGCGCGGGATCAAGCAGCGGATGCCGGTCCAGTCCATCGAAATACAGCACCACGGTCGAGGCGCCCCGCAATGCGGCGGAGTCCGCCGGCCAGCCCTGTTCGAACACGATGATCTGCGCACCACGCCCCTGCGGCGATTCGCCCAGCATCGCCGCCAGCCGGCGCACGCCATCGGCGTAAGCATGCCGTCCGGGCCCCTCGCTGCCGCTGCCGCCGATCAGCACGATCCTGCGGCCCGCGCCCGGTCCGTCACAGGCGCCGGCCAGCAACACCAGCAGCGCAAGGCCGACGCGCAGCGCGGCGTGGAATCGCGCACGCGCCCCTCTCCCGTTTCTCTTCCGCACTGGCCCCTCTCCCGTGACGGATATCCGCAAACCCTGCGCACGAGGCTAGGACGGGCGATAGCCGAGTGGAATCCGCCACGGCTACGTTCTGAGGCTAGATTTTGTTGCCTGCGGCGGGCGGCGGGCGACGGCAGGACCGGGCCAGGAACCCACCCCGCCCTTCACCACAGGCGGCGGCCGCTTTCCGCGTCGAAGAAATGCAGGTGCGCCGGATCCACCGCCAGGCGCAGGCCGGCGCCCGCGCGCGGCAGTTGCCTTGGCGGTAGCCGCGACACCAGTGCGAGGGGACCGAGGGTCATGTTCACGAACACCTCGCTGCCGACCGGCTCCACCACTTCCACCAGCGCCTCGAAGCCGGCCTCGTCCGGCGTGACCGGTTGCAGGTGTTCCGGGCGCACGCCCATCGCCACCGTCTTGCCCAGCCAGTCCTCGCCCACCCGCGCGTCGCCGAGCGGAATCGACAGGCCCGCATCGACCACCAGCCGCAGTCCTTCCGCGCGCTCCAGCCGTCCCTGCAACACGTTCATCGCCGGGCTGCCGAGGAAGCCGGCCACGAACAGGTTGGCCGGATGCTCGTACAGCGCCATCGGCGTGTCGATCTGCTGGACCTGGCCATCCTTGAGCACCACGATGCGCTGGCCGAGGGTCATCGCCTCGACCTGATCGTGGGTCACGTAGATCATGGTCGCGCCGAGTTGGCGATGCAGCCGCGCGATCTCGGTGCGCATCGAATGGCGCAGCTTGGCATCCAGGTTCGACAGCGGTTCGTCGAGCAGGAACACCGCCGGCTCGCGCACCAGCGCCCGCCCCAGCGCGACCCGCTGGCGCTGCCCGCCGGACATTTCGCGCGGCAGCTTGTCCAGCATCTGGCCCAGGCCCAGGGTGTCGGCGGCGGCATTGACCCGCTGTTCGATCAGCGCGCGCGGATGCCCGCGCAGTTTCAGCCCGAAGGCCAGGTTCTCGGCCACCGTCATGTGCGGATACAGCGCGTAGTTCTGGAACACCATGGCGATGTCGCGATCCTTGGGCGCGACCTCGTTGACCACCCGGTCGCCGATCGACAGCGTGCCGCCGGAGATTTCCTCCAGCCCGGCGATCATCCGCAGCAGGGTCGACTTGCCGCAGCCGGACGGGCCTACCAGCACCATCAGTTCGCCGTCGGCGACCTCGAAACTCGCCCCGTGCACCGCCACCTGGCCGTTGCCGTAGACCTTGCGGACGTTGTCCAGCCGCACACTCGCCATCTGCTCTCCCGGGCGGCTCCCGCCACCGTGTTGTCGGACCTGCCGCCGGGCCCCTCCCGGTGCAGCGGCATGCATACGAATGCACGCCGTCACTCAATGACCACCTTCCCATTTCCCAACCCGGGAAGTTGGGTTATTCTGCCATGTAATCGTTTTCACAACGCAATCACCCCCACTTTTCTCCAATTTGACGACACTGCCGGAGGGGCCATGTCGAAGTCTTACCGTTTCCCCGAGAACTTCATCTGGGGCAGCGCCACCGCCGCCTACCAGATCGAGGGTTCCCCGCTGGCCGACGGCGCCGGCCCCAGCATCTGGCAGCGCTTCGCCCACACCCCGGGCCGCATGCTCAACAACGACACCGGCGACGTGGCCTGCGACCACTACAACCGCTGGCGCGAGGACATCGGCCTGATGAAGGAGCTGGGCATGCAGGCCTACCGCTTCAGCGTGTCCTGGAGCCGGGTGATGCCCGAGGGCCGCGGCCGGATCAACCAGAAGGGCCTGGACTTCTACGAGCGGCTGGTCGACACCCTGCTGGAGAACGGCATCCAGCCGACCGCGACCCTGTTCCACTGGGATCTGCCGGCGGCGCTGGACGATCGCGGCGGCTGGCTGAACCCGGACATCGCCGACTGGTTCGCCGAATACAGCGAAGTGATGTTCAAGCGTCTGGACGGCCGCATCAAGCGCTGGGCCACGCTCAACGAACCCTGGGTGGTCACCGACGGCGGCTACCTGCACGGCGCGCTCGCGCCCGGCCACCGCAACCGCTTCGAGGCGCCAATCGCCTCGCACCACCTGCTGCGCTCGCACGGCAAGTCGGTGCAGGCCTACCGCGCCATCGGCAAGCACGAGATCGGCCTGGTGGTGAACATCGAGCCCAAATATCCGGCCAGCGACAGCCCCGAGGACCTGGCCGCGACCCGCCGCGCCGAGGCCTACATGAACCGGCAGTACCTGGACCCGGTGTTCTTCGGCACCTATCCGGAAGAACTGCGCGAAATCTTCGGCGAGGCCTGGCCGGAATGGCCGCAGGCGGACATGGACCTGATCCGCCAGCCGCTGGACTTCATCGGCGTCAACTACTACACCCGCAACGTGTCCCGCCACGACGAGTCGAACTGGCCGCTCAAGGTCTCGCCGGTCCGGCAGACGCAGCATACGTATACGGAAACCGGCTGGGAGGTCTTCCCGCAGGGCCTGACCGATACACTCACCTGGGTCAAGGACCGCTACGGGAATCCCAAGGTGTTCATCACCGAGAACGGCGCCGCCTTCTTCGATCCGCCCAAGGCCGAGCGCGGCCGCGTGCGCGATCCGCTGCGCCTGAGCTATCTGCGCCAGCACCTGCGCGCGGTGCATGCGGCCATCGAGGCCGGCTGCGACATCGGCGGCTACTACGTCTGGTCGCTGCTGGACAACCTGGAATGGTCACTGGGCTATTCCAAGCGCTTCGGCATCATCCACGTGGACTTCGACAGCCAGACCCGTACACCGAAGGACAGTGCACGCTATTATGCGAAGGTCGTGGCCAGCCATGGCGACGCACTGACCAACGAGGACGACTGAGGCGAATGCGGCGGACTACTTTTTGCGGCCACGACCCCTTCAAGAGTAATCACCCCGCATGAGCACCGATAACCGGGTCCTGCTCGCCGACATCGGCGGCACCAATGCACGCTTCGCGCTGGCCGACGCCAGCGCCGCCGCGCCGCTGCTGGAAGACAGCGTGCGCGGCTTCGCGGTGGCGGATTTCCCGTCGCTGGCCGATGCCGCCCAGCACTATCTGGACGAGGTCGGCGCCGAACAGTCCGGTCTGGACATCCGCAACGGCGTATTCGCCGTGGCCGGCCGCGTCGACGGCGACGAGGCGCGCATCACCAACCATCCGTGGGTCATTTCGCTGTCGCGCACCCGCGACGCGCTGGGCTTCGACGACCTGCGCCTGGTCAACGATTTCGCCGCCCAGGCGATGGCGCTGCCGCTGCTGGGCAGCCAGGACGTGGTCGCGATTGGTATTCCCGACTGGACGCCGGATCCGCAGCCGGTCAACCGCAACTACGCGGTGATCGGCCCCGGTACCGGACTGGGCGTGGGCGGCCTGATCATCCGCGACGGCCGCAATTTTCCGCTCGAAACCGAAGGCGGCCACGTCAGCTTCGCGCCGGGCACGCCGCAGGAAATCGAAGTCCTGCAACGCCTGTCGGCGCAGTTCGGCCGCGTCTCGATCGAGCGCCTGATCTGCGGCCCCGGCCTGGTCAACCTGCATCGCGCGCTCAGCGAGATCGCGGGCGAGGATCCGGGCAACCTGCAGCCGGCCGACGTGACCGCGCGCGCGGCCACCGGCGACGCGCGCAGCAACAACACCATCGACGTGTTCTGCGCCGTGTTCGGCGCGGTCGCCGGCGATCTGGTGCTGACCCTCGGCGCGTGGGACGGCGTGTTCCTGACCGGCGGGCTGGTGCCGAAACTGCTGACCTCGCTGCAGCACTCCGGCTTCCGCCAGCGCTTCGAACACAAGGGGCGTTTCTCCGCCAACATGGCGCGCGTACCGACCCTGGCCATCGTCCATCCACGCCCGGGCCTGCTCGGCGCCGCGGCAATCGCGATGGAAGCCTACGGCACCTCTCGCTGATCGCGCCGACCACCCGCATGGCGGGCTGGTCTGGCTTTGGTCACTTTCATTGCCGGCGCAAAAGGTAGAAAGTTGAGGGGTTCTCCGTTGTCCGCCACGCATCGGCGGCGACGTCGGCCTGGAACCCGCGTGCAGGCCGGACACATGCTTGCCCTGCCCCGGCAAGGCGCAGTCCGGCACGCGCCGCTGCGTGGACACCGACGACGCCCTGCCCACGGCCAGCGGCGCACACTCGTCCTTTCGCAGTCCAGCCGACGCCAATGAGCCTGCATCCGCGCATCCAAGAAGTCACCGAACGTATCCGCCAACGCAGCCTGCCCTTGCGGCGCGCGTACCTGGCCGGCATCGACGCGGCCAACGCCGCCGGACCGCAACGCAGCCGCTTGAGCTGCGGCAACCTGGCGCATGCCTTCGCCGCCTGCGGGCCGACCGACAAGGATCGCCTGCGCGCCGACGTCACCCCGAACCTCGGCATCGTCAATGCCTACAACGACATGCTGTCGGCGCACCAGCCGTTCGAAACCTATCCGGAACTGATCCGCGACGTCGCGCGTTCGCTTGGTGCCACCGCGCAGGTCGCCGGCGGCGTGCCGGCGATGTGCGACGGCGTTACCCAGGGTCGTCCCGGCATGGAGCTGTCGCTGTTCTCGCGCGACGTGATCGCACAGGCCACCGCGATATCGCTGAGCCACGACATGTTCGACGCCGCGCTGTACCTGGGCGTGTGCGACAAGATCGTGCCAGGCCTGCTGATCGGCGCGCTCGCGTTCGGCCACCTGCCGGCGGTGTTCGTGCCCGCCGGGCCGATGACGCCGGGCATTCCCAACAAGAAGAAAGCCGAGGTGCGCGAACGCTACGCCGCCGGCGAGGCCAGCCGCGAGGAACTGCTGGAAGCCGAGTCGGCCAGCTACCACGCGCCGGGCACCTGCACTTTCTACGGCACCGCCAATTCCAACCAGGTATTGCTGGAAGCGATGGGCATGCAGCTGCCGGGTACCTCGTTCGTCAATCCGGACCAGCCGCTGCGCGATGTGCTGACCCGCGCCGCCGCCGAACACGCCCTGCGCATCACCGCGCTCGGCGACGACTATCGGCCCATCGGCCACCTGATCGACGAACGCGCCATCGTCAACGCGATGGCCGCGCTGATGGCCACCGGCGGCTCCACCAACCACACCATCCACTGGGTGGCGGTGGCGCGCGCGGCGGGCATCGTCCTCACCTGGGACGACATCGATCTGATCTCGCGCACCGTGCCGTTGCTTGCCCGCGTGTATCCCAACGGCGAGGCCGACGTGAACCGCTTCGCCGCTGCCGGCGGCACCCAGTTCGTGTTCCGCGAACTGCTCGACGCCGGAATGATGCACGACCTGCCCACCATCGTTCCCGGCGGCATGCGCGCGTTCTGCGAGGAACCGCGCCTGCAGGACGGCCGGTTGGCCTACGCGCCCGGCATCGCCGAAAGTGCCGACCCCGAGGTGGTACGGCCAGTCGCCAGCGCCTTCGAATCGCAGGGCGGCCTGCGCCTGCTGCGCGGCAACCTCGGCCGTTCGCTGATCAAGACCTCGGCGGTCAAGCCCGAGTACCGCTTCATCGAGGCGCCGGCGGTGGTGGTCGATGATCCGCGCGCGCTCAACAAGCTGCACGCCGCCGGCGTGCTGCCGCACGACTTCGTCGCGGTGGTGCGCTACCAGGGACCGCGCGCCAACGGCATGCCGGAACTGCACTCGCTGGCGCCGCTGCTGGGCCTGCTGCAGAACCAGGGCCGGCGCGTGGCGCTGGTCACCGACGGCCGCCTGTCCGGCGCCTCTGGCAAGATTCCCGCCGCCATCCACCTGACCCCGGAAGCCGCCCGCGGCGGCCCGCTGGCGAAACTGCGCGAAGGCGATCTCGTCCGCCTGGACGCGGAGGCCGGCGTGCTGGAAGCGCTGGTGCCGGCGGAGGAATGGAACGCGCGCGAACTGGCGCCGAACACCTCGCCCGCCGCGCTGGACATCGGCCGCAACCTGTTCGCGGTCAGCCGCGACGTGGTGACGCCGGCCGACCAGGGCGCGCTGTCGATTTCCTGCGGGCCGCCCTACCACAACGGCACCTGGGAATACGATTCGGAATACGAACTCGGCGATGCCGAGCACGCCGCCGAAGCCCCGCACGAAGCCAAGGACGCCTGAGCGTCACTCCGCACTCCCGCGGCAACGCCTCCACCCGAATACGCCATGACCATCGAAGCCCGCCAACAGAAAGCCGAACAACTCCTCCGCGCCGCCGGCATCCTGCCGGTCGTCACCGTGCACACGCTGGACGAGGCACGCCGGGTTTCCGAGGCACTGCTGGCCGGCGGTCTGCCGGCCATCGAACTGACCCTGCGCACGCCGGTGGCGATGGAAGCGCTGGTGATGCTAAAGCGCGAACTGCCGGACATCGTGATCGGCGCCGGCACCGTGCTGACCGTCGAACAGATGCAGCGCTCCATCGATGCGGGCGCGGACTTCCTGGTGACCCCGGGCACCACCGCCGAGATGGCCGACGCGCTGGCTGATGCGGCGGTACCGGTGGTACCGGGTGCGGCCACGCCGACCGAACTGCTGTCGCTGATGGCCCGCGGCTTCCGGGTGTGCAAGCTGTTCCCCGCCTCCGCTGTTGGCGGCCTAGCGATGCTCAAGGGCCTGGCCGGCCCGCTGTCGGAACTGAAGCTGTGCCCCACCGGCGGCATCGGCGAGGACACCGCCGCCGACTACCTGTCGCAACCGAACGTGGTCTGTATCGGCGGCTCCTGGATGGTGCCCAAGAACTGGCTGGAAGCCGGCGAGTGGGACAAGGTCCGCGAAAGCTCGGCCAAGGCCGCCGCCATCGTCCGCCGCGTGCGCGGCTGATTCCCCGCTTCCCTCTCCGTGTGGGAGCGACGTAAGTCGCGAGACCGCGCAGCTCGCGTGCCCGGTGCATACGCCTGCCATGAAACGACACGGTCGCGACTCACGTCGCTCCCACAGTCCTACAACGGCTCCCCTTCCCGATACAGCCGCAGGCCAAATCGCGCGCGCCACCAGCCACGCGCGAGCAGCAGGTGCCAGCCGACCAGCAGCAGGCCCAGTTGCCATTCCAGCGCGTTCTCGACGCGGTCGCGCAATGAATCGTCAGCAACCAGTGCACTCGCCACGACATTGCCCACGCCGAGCCCGAGCATGGCCACGCACAGCACGGCCATCGCCTTCAACAACGCCGGCGACATACGTCGCAGCGCCCTCGCCCACCGCATCAGCAGCAACTGGGCGAGAAATCCGAAACCGAAATACACGGTCACGCCATAGCGCCGCAGGAATCCATAGACCTCGCCTTCGGTGCCGAGGAAGGTCGCATAGATCGCCAGCGCGGACGCGGAAAACAATCCCAGTACCAGCATCCACCACCTGGATGCCCTGCCTTCATCATCCCGCAACCAACGTCCGGCCACCCACCAGCTCGCGCCATGCAGGACCGCGCAGGGAATCACCAGCAGCCGGAACAGATGGTTGCCCAATCCGTGCCGCGCCGCCCGGCTGATCGACGTGCAACCCTCCCAGTAAGGCACGCAGGCCGGCACATATCCGGCCTGGATCGACAGCCACAACGCCAGATGCGTGGCGACCAACAACAGCAATGCCGCCGCCAGCGGCAGCGGCCAGAGCGGGATGAAACCGCGTTCGCGCATCGACATGCCGACACTCTACCGCCTCGTCCCCCATTTGCAGGAGCGACGTCAGTCGCGACCGCCCTCCTTAAGAACCTGCCCGGACCAGCCATCCCGAATCGCGACTGACGTCGCTCCCACAAGGGCAAGGGGGCGATCCTCCGATTGTGGGAGCGACGTAAGTCGCGATGCCTTCCGAGCCAGGGCGGTATCCCACAACTGGACATCCAGGTCGCGACTGACGTCGCTCCTACACCGGATCGTGGGCAATGAATCCGTCAGCCCTTCACGCTACCCAGCAACAGTCCCTGGATGTAGTAGCGCTGCAGCAGCAGGAACAGCAGCAACACCGGCAGCACGGTGATCACCGCGCCGGCCATCATCATTTCCACGTCCATGATGTGTTCGCGCGAGAGCGAGGCCAGCGCCACCGGGAGCGTGTAATGCGCCTGGTCAGTCAGCACGATCAGCGGCCACATGAAATCGTTCCAGGCCGCCATGAAGGTGAAGATGGCCAGCGTCACCAGTACCGGCTTGAGCATCGGCAGCACGACCTGGAAGAAGATCCGCAGTTCGCTGGCGCCATCGATGCGCGCGGCTTCCAGCAGTTCGTCCGGGATGCTGCGCGCATACTGGCGCACCAGGAAGATGCCGAATACCGTCGCCAGCGCCGGCACGATCACGCCACCGAAGCTGTTGACGAGCCCCAGTTGCTTCATCAGCAGGAACAGTGGCAGCATCGCCACCTGCGCGGGGATCACCAGCGCGGCCAGCAGCAGTTGGAAGATCCGGTCGCGACCGGTGAAGCGCAGCTTGGCGAAGGCGTAACCGGCCATGGTGTTGACCAGCAGCGAACCCACGGTGATCGCGCCCGACACCAGCAGGCTGTTGGCGAAGTTGTGCGCCATGCCGGTGCGCGCGAACAGCTCGCGGTAGTTCGCCAGGGTCGCGCCCGAGGGCAGCAGCGGCGGCGGGAACCGGCTAGCCTCGCCGGCCGGCATGAACGAGACCGATACCATCCACAGCAGCGGCGCCAGGCTGATCAGCGCCAGCACCAGCAGCGCGCCATTGACCAGCCAGCCCTGCCAGCGGGAGGCACCGACTTCACGCGCGACCGCATGACGACTCATACCAGATCCTTCCTGTGCCCCACGCGCAGCATCACGGTGGTCACCGCCAGGATGATCAGGAACAGCAGGAACGCCACCGCCGAGGCGCGGCCCAGCCGCCACCACTTGAAGCCTTCCTCGAACATGAAATACAGGACGCTCACCGTGCTCTGCAGCGGATCGCCGCGGGTCATCACGTAGGGTTCGGCGAACAGTTGGAAGTAGCCGGACACCGTGATCACGCCGACCACCAGCAACACCGGTCCCAGCATCGGCAGGGTGATGTGCAGGAACTGCCGCCACTTGGAGGCGCCATCGATGCGCGCGGCCTCGTAGAGATCCTGCGGGATCGCCTGCAGGCCGGCCAGGAAGATGACCATGTTGTAGCCGAAGTTCTTCCACACCGCGAACAGCATGATGGTCGGCATCGCCCAGCGCGGATCGCCCAGCCAGTCGATCGGCGCGATACCCAAGTGGCCCAGCGCCCAGTTCACCAGCCCGTAGCTGGTGTGGAACAGGTAACGCCAGATCACCGCGACCGCCACCAGCGTGGTCACCACCGGCGCGAACAGCGCGGTGCGGAACAACGCCTTGAAGCGCGCGACCGGCGCGTTGAGCAGTATCGCGGCGCCCAGCGAAACCGCGATCGACAACGGCACGCCGACGACCACGAAGTACGTCGTGTTCCACAGCGACTTCCAGAACATCGGCGAACGCAGCAGTTCCCCGTAGTTGCCCAGGCCGACAAAACGCAGGTTGTCGGCATCGGCCAGCGCGTACAGATCGAAATCGGTCAGGCTCAGCAGCAGCGCCGAGAACACCGGCAGGCCGAAGAACACCGCCAACACGATGAGCGCCGGCCCGGCGAACACCCAGCCGGCCACCGAAGTCCGCCGCATCATGGTTGTGCCCCCTGCGTGGCGGGATGCTCGCGCTCGTACATCCAGCGACGCTTCTCCAGGATGGCATCCACGCGCGCGTCCAGATCCTGCACCGCCCGCTCCTGGCTCTGCCCGCCCCGCACCACCTGTTCGGTCACCACCCGCATTTCCTGGGCGATGCGTTCCCATTCCAGCACCTTGGGCGTGGGTTCGACCCGCTCCAGCTGATCCCGGAAGGCACGCGCGTACTCGTCATTGGCCAGCGCCGGGTGTTGCCAGGTGCTGCGGCGCGGCGGCAGATCGCCGATCAGCGCATGGAAGCGCTGCTGGATTTCAGGCCGCGACAGGAATTCGATCAGCTTCCACGCCGCCGCCTTGCGCTCGGAGCTGCGGAAGATCACCAGGCTGGTGCCACCGGCGATGCCTGCACCCAGGCCATCCGGCCCCGGCAACGGCATCGTGCCCCACTGATCGCGAAGATGGGCGGGCTGGCGCTTCTTGAACTCGCGGATGTTCCAGGGACCGGACAGATAAAAGGCATAGAAGCCGTTGAAAAACTCGTCCCAGACGTTGGAGATCTGGGTCTCGGACATCTTCGGCGCCCAGCCCTGCTCGAACATGTTGGCGTAGAAACCCAGCGCACGACGGAAGCCAGGACTGCGGAAATTGCCGCGGTTGTCGTGATCGCGCAACAACGGGTCCGGCATCTGCAAGGCCAGTGAAACCTGCTGCTCGAATTCGTTGACCGGCATCAGGATGGCGTAACGATCCGGACCGGCGTTGCGCTTGATGGCCGCCATCGCCCGTTCCCATTCGGCCCAGGTGACCGGCGGCTTGTCGAAGCCGGCCTGCCGCAACAAATCCTTGCGGTAGTACAGCAGGCGGGTGTCCACGTACCACGGCACGCCCAGCAATTGCCGCTCGACCACGGCGGTGTCCCAGATGCCGGGAAAATAGTCGGCCTGCTCCACCACTCCCGAGCCGTCGACATAGGCTTGCAGCGGCTCCAGCGTGCCCAACGCGGCGAATTCCGGCAGCCAGGTATTGCCCAGCTGGCACAGGTCCGGCAGGCCGTCGGCGGCAAATGCGGTCAGCAGCTTCTCGTGCGCGGCGGTCCAGGGAATGTTCTGCACATCGACGTCGATGCCCGGGTTCTCGCGTTCGAACTCGGTCACCAGTTCGGCGACCACTTCGGCCTCGCGGCCCATCGCCCAGAAGGTCACCTTTTCGCGACCGTCCTCGCGCGCGCAGCCCGCAGACAGCAGCACACCCGTCAGCGCGAGCAGGAACAGACAGCAGCGCACCAGGCAGCCCCCACCACCCGAGGGATGCCTGATGCGTGCCGGAGAGAACCTTGCCATGCGGACAGCTTACTTATTGCGGGGTCTGGTTGCGCGCCGGCGCCTCGGATTGCTGCTCGGCGGCCTGCGCCGCCCGCGATTCGGCCGTGCCCAGGGCACGCGCGGCGGCGGCTTCCGGGTCGGCGTTGGCCGGCACCTGGATGGGCGCGCCCTCGGGCGTCATCCAGCCCCCTTCGAATCCGGCGCGCGCCAGTCCCTTGCGTATGTACGGATTCTTCTTCATCACTTCCCAGACGAACCCGTTCCGGTAGTTGGCGATCATGGTCAGGATCGGCCCCTGGTCGATGCCGATGTAGTCGCTGGCCACCCAGCCCTGTCCCGGCACGATGCGCCCGGCCTTCAGCGGGATGTCGAAGTCGAAGCTGGGATTGAACGCATCCAGGAAGCCATAGCTGGAATACAGGTGCTCGCCGTAGCGCTTGTGCATCTGCTCGGTCGCCGGGATCACGATCTCCGGGGCGAACGGCAGCGAGGCGATCGCCGCGGTCGGCGCGATGGTGCCGTCGTCGAAGTTCTCGCGGAAGCCGACGCCACGCGCCGAGTAGTGGCGGAACTGGCGCTGTTCGCCACGGTATTCCTGCAGGGTCTGCTGCGGACCGTCGCTGGCGGTCAGACCCCACACGTTCTCGCCGTAGTCGCGCCACTTCATCGGGTTTTCCATGGCGTAGCTGCGCTGGGCGTAGGTGGCGCGGCGGCTGTTCTCGAAATAGTCGATGCCGCGCTCGCGCATGTAGGCGTCCTGGATGCCGCGGAAATCGATCCAGACGTGGCTGTACTGGTGGCCGAAATGCGGACCGAAAGTCAGGTATTCCTGTCCCTGGTAGACGCCCCACGACTCGCCGTAGGTACGCGTCCACACTTCCCAGGCTTCCGGACCAACCGGATGGGTCGGCGACCCCAGCGCCAGCACGTACAGCATCATGGCCTCGTTGTAGCCCTTCCAGTCGTGCGGGATCGTCCCGCTCTCGGGGAACCAGCCCATCGACACCAGCGGCTTGTTCTTCTGCAACCAGGTCCAGTCCACCCGCTTGTACAGCGCGTCGGCCAAATCGCGGATTTCCTTCTCGCGCGGATCATCGCGGTCGTAATACGACTGCGCGAACAGCACGCCCATCATCAGCAGTGTGGTGTCCACGCTCGACAGCTCCACCCAGCTGGCGTAGCGGTGGCCGGTCTGCATGTCCAGGAAATGGTAATAGAAGCCCTTGTAGCCGCCCTTGCCTTCCGGCTGCGGCCCCTGCGGCAACTCGCGGAAGAACTTCAGCGTGGTCAGGGTGCGGTCCACCGCCTGGGTGCGGCTGACCCAGCCGTTCTCGATGCCGATCGGGTAGGCGGTCAGGGCGAAGCCGACCGAGGCGATGCTCGCGAACGGGCGCGACGGAAAGCGATCCGGCGTCAGCCCGTTGAGTTCATTGGTGGTGTCCCAGAAGAACTGGAACGTGCGCCGTTCGATGTCGCGGAACAGCGGCGGCAGTTCCGGTTTCTCAGGTTTCTTCACCGTTGCCGGCGCCGGCTTCGCGGCCGGCGCCTTGGGCGCTTCGGCCGGCGCAGGTGCGCGGTTGCAGGCCGCCAGCAGCACCACCAGCAGGCCCGCCAGCCATGTCCCATTCCGGTATCCCCTGGCCCCGGTACGGCCCTTCTCGCCTGTAAACGTTTTCATCTCGAGTCGTTTCTTTTCCTTCAAGGGTGTCCGCAAAACCGCGGATCAACGCGTGGAGAAAGGAAACCGGCGCATCAGAACGATACCGGTTCGGCTTTGCAATGGCGGTCGATGAACCGCTCGTGCTCGGGCATGGCGTCGACGCAGGCACTGATCGTCCCGGCCACGCTGTCCATCAACCGCTTCAGATCCGCATCGGGTACCCGGTCCACCAGCGGATGCCAGCCGCGCGGCGCGATGCCCTGCCCGATCATCACCTGCACCCAGCTGATCTCGGCGAACATCTCGCTGGCGTTGCGGAAGAACCGCCCGCTGTCGCGGAACAGGTCCAGGTTGGCGGTCAGGCTTTCCGGTATCGACATGTCGCGGCACTGGCGCCAGAACGGCGAATCGTCGCGCTCGGTGGCGTTGTAGTGCAGCACCAGGAAGTCGCGGATGCGCTCGAACTCGAACGCCAGCTGGTCGTTGTAGCGTTGCGCCAGCACCTCGTTGAAACCCTCGCGCGGGAACAGCTCCAGCAATTTGGAGATGCCGGACTGGATCAGGTGGATGCTGGTGGACTCCAGCGGTTCCATGAAGCCGCTGGCCAGACCGAGCGCGACCACGTTGCGGTTCCAGCATTTCTTGCGGCGGCCGGTGGTGAAACGCAGCGGGCGCGGGTCCGCCAGTGCCCGTCCGTCCAGATTGGCCAGCAGCGTGGCGGCCGCCTCGTCGTCGCTGATGTGCGCGCTGGAATAGACGTAGCCGTTGCCGGTGCGATGCTGCAACGGAATCCGCCACTGCCAGCCGGCGCTGCGCGCGGTCGAACGGGTGAACGGCGTCGGCGGTCCCACCTTCTCGCACGGCACCGCGAGCGCGCGATCGCAGGGCAGCCAATGGGTGTAATCGATGTAGCCGGTGTGCAGCGCTTCCTCGATCAGCAGGCCACGGAAGCCGGAGCAGTCGATGAACAGTTCACCAGCCACCTCTTCGCCCGAACGCAGGCGCAGGGAACCAACGTATCCATTGTCGGGATCCAGGATGACCTGATCGACGATGCCTTCGACCCGCTTCACGCCGAGGCGCTCGGAATAGGCGCGCAGGTACTTTGCGTAGAGACCGGCGTCGAAGTGATAGGCGTACGCGATGTTGGCCAGCGGTGAATCCGCCGGTACGTCGCTGGCGCCGGTCATGAACCGGCCACGTCGCGCGGCCAGGCTGTTGAGCGTATAGGCATCCAGCGACTGGGCCATGCCGGCCTTGTGTGCCTTGAACCAGTACTGCTGGAACGGCAGCAGACCGTAGGGATGGCCGATTTCCTGGCCAAAGCCATGGATATAGGTGTGGCCGTTCCGGTACCAGTCGACGAATTCGATGCCGAGCTTGAACGTTCCCTGGGTACTGCGGACGAAGTCGGCCTCGTCGATGCGCAGCAACTGGTTGAATGCCTTGATGTGCGGGACGGTCGCCTCGCCCACCCCGACGATGCCGATCTGGTCGGATTCCACCAGGGTGATGGCGTAATCCGGTCCCAGCACGCGGCCGAACGCGGAGGCGGCCATCCAGCCGGCGGTACCGCCGCCGACGATCACGATGTTGCGCAGGGACTGTGGATTCATGTTGCGGGTTCGTTGAAACAGGAGGGCCTGCGTGTCCCGCCGCTTCCGTTTTCCGGAAGCGGCGGGCATGACGCGGGAGACGATTGCAAGGCGTTGCCGCGGCACCCGGAGAGAGGATGCCGCGGCGCGGCCATCAGAACTTGTATCCGATTTCGACGTTCACCGTGCGCGGGAAGTAGTAGATGTTGCCGCGCGTGTTGATCGAGATATCCGGATCGTAGTTTCCGCCGCTGCCGAAGCTGTTGTACGAGTAATCCATGTAGTTCTTGAAGTTGAACGCGTTCAACAAGTTCGCCCGGATGGTCAGCTTGGTGTCGCCCGGCATCGCGAACTCCTTGGTCGCCTGGAAGTCCACCGTGCGGTAGCTGAAGATCTTGCCGCCGATCAGGAACTTGCCGTTGGCCGGCGGAGTAAAGCCCACCAACTGGCAGTTCGAGCCGTCCCACGCCGTGTAGCCGAAGCAGGCGATGGTGTTGCGCGGGGTCGGTGTCTCCAGGACGATCTTGGCGCCGAAGGTAATGCCCCACGGACCATCGATCGAACCCGAAGCGGTGAAGCGATGCTTGGGCGCGTTGCCCGACTTCACGAACGGCACGTAGCCCAGGCGCGACTTGTCGAAATAGGCGAACGGATCTTCCGCGTTGGTGCTGTTCTGGCGACCCTGGGTGTGGGTGTAGCCGAAGTTCACGCCCCAGCCCGAGGCCTTGGTGTACGGCTTCTCCAGCGACAACAGGATCTGGGTGTTGTTGCTCTCCACGCCGTTGTCGCCGACGATCGTGCCGCCATAGCCCGGCACGGTGCCGCCCCATGGCGCGCCGCCATTGCTGAAGAACGAACCGTCCGGATGGCGGTTGGCCAGGGTGAAGCCGAACGCATCGCGCGACATGATCCGCTGGATGGTCACGTCCGACAGCCATTCGCCGATCTGGTTGGTGATGCCCAGGCTGAACTGGTCGGAATACGGGGTCTTCAGCTTGTTGTTGAGCATGAAGACTTCCGCGCCGCCACGGCCGGCGATCGCCTCGCCGAGCACGTCGATGCCACCCAGATAAGCGGGATCCCACGGCAGGCAGCGTCCCGTGCTGGCGGGCTCGCGCACGCACTGGCCGGTAAGCGGATCCTGGAACTCGAAGCGCACCAGTGACACCGCCGACTTGGTCTTCTCCAGTGCCAGGTCCTTGAACAGGTTGCGGTCGTAGGAACGTCCGGCGCCGCCGTGAATCACGTGGCGCTCGTCGCCGAAGATGTCATAGGAGAAGCCGAAGCGCGGCGCCCAGGCATCCTTGAAACCCTTGCGGTTGTGGCCATTGCTGATGTAGTCGGCCGGATTCAGCGCATCCTTGCCGCCCTTCAGCCAGCGATTGATCCACGGTTCCCCCGGGTTGTCCGGATCGGGGCCGTAGAGCGCCGCCAGGTACGTCGGCGAAGTCACGTGGTCGGTATAGGCCGGCACGTCCTCGTAATCCCAGCGGATGCCCAGGTTCAGCATCAGGTGATCGTTCACCTGCCAGTCGTCCTGGATGTAGAAGCCATACTGCTTGGCATCGGTCTTGACCAGCGCCGACTGCCCCGGTTCGTCGAACGGCGCCAGGAATTCCACCCGGTACGGGATGTCCGACACCACGCCGGTGACGGGATCGAAGGCGTAGGTGAATTGCGGGTTGTATGGCTGGCCGTCGCTGGACGTCAGATCGATGGACTTGAAGCTGACGCCCATCTTGATGGTGTGATCACCGTGCCACTGGAAGCTGTTGAAAGTCAGGTCATCCTGGATAGACCAGCCCTTCTGGATGGCACTCTTGACACTGAAGCCGTCGGCGGGCCCCAGATTGATCAACGCACGCTCTGCCGGCTCCGGTTGGCCGGTGTCTTGCAGCCAGGCGATCTTGCGGCCATTGCCGAAGCCGAACGGATTCGGGTTGTTCTCGGTCCGCTCGGTGGTGACGATCAACTCGTTGAAGAAGCGATCACCGCTGTGCTGCCAGCGCAGGTTGGAACGCTCGTCCTTGTTGATGCGTTGCTGACCGTGCTCCGGTGTATCCTGGCCACCGATATTGCCCGCCTGGGTTTCGTCACGATACTGGGCGCTCAGTTCCAGCCGATCACGCTCGTTGAGATCCCAGCTCAGCTTCGCGAAGTACAGGTCCTCGTCCAGCGGCACATAGGCGGCACCGAACTGGGATCGCAGATCCGCGGGCAGGAGATCGCCGACATTGCCGGACTCGGCCGACGGCTGGACCGTCTGCGCGTAGATGTTCTCCTTGTTCTCGTAGGCGAAGAAGAAGTGCATCCGGTCCTTCAGGATCGGGCCGCCCACCGCCAGGCCCCATTCCTTGATCTGCGACGAGCCCTTTTTCTTGTTCCACTCGTTGGGCAGCTTCTCGCGCATGCCTTCGTCGGTGTAGTGATAGAACAGCTCGCCTTCGAATTCGTTGGTGCCCGAACGGGTCGCCGCCGTGATCGCCGCGCCGCTGATCTGACCGTACTCGGCCTTGTAGTTGGAGGTGATGACCTTGTACTCGCCGATCGCCAGCTGCGGGAACGGGTTGCCCGCGCTCTGCTGCTGGCCGGCGATGCCGCCGCGCTCGACATAGCTCTTCTGGCTGACGCCGTCGATGTACAGGTTGGTCGAGCTGGTGTTGGTCACGCCGCTGCGCAGCTCGGCCACACCCTGGTTGTTGATCTTGAACTGCATGCCCGGGATGGTGTCGGCGAACTCGAGGAAGTTTCGCGTCGCCTGCGGCAGCGTTTCGATCTGGCGCTGGGAAATGGTGTTGCCCACTTCCGAGGTGCGCACGTCGCGCAGCAGCGGCGCGGAGACCGTCACCGTATCCAGGTTGGTGGCCTCGCCGGACGGCGCCGCCACCGGCGCGCCCGTATCCAGGTTCAGGGTCGAGCTGGCCGCCACCGCCAGGGTCACGGTCTGGGACGCACCGCCGGCCTGCACGGTATAGGTGCCCGGCGGCAGGCCGACCAGCGTATAGGTGCCACTGGCCGTGGTCTGGGTGCGGCGGACCGCGCCCGTGGCGACATTGGTGGCGATGACTTCGGTGTTCGCCGCCGCGCCGGCCACCTGGCCGCGTAGCGTGGCGCCGGTCGACTGGGCGAATACGGGCGTGCTCATCACCAGGCAGCTCGCCAGCGCGCACGCCAGGAGCGTGCGATTGGGTCGGGAAGCGCTTCGATTGCGATGTGTCATGTCATGTTTCCAGATGTGTGGACGTGTTTCACGCGTGTTGTTTTGGAGCAGTCTCAGGCGTTGCGTATGCGTACTTGTCTTGCTTTCAACCATCGTCCCGGACGCGAAGCCGGAACCACGGCTTGCCTCCGTCACCGTGCGATGGTGTGCACGGCATGACGGACAGCGCTGTCATTCAGGAGTCTCGAATTTGCGGGCATTGGTGTGGGTGGGCCTCGTTTGAAATCGTTTACATGTCAGGGCAAATTTTTTTGGGTCGGCATCCGTAGATGCCGACCTCTGTTCGGACTACCAATCGAGTCCGAAGGAAAGCTTGAAGGTGCGTGTCGGCCACAGGATTTCGTCGCCGTTGCGTTTTCCGAACTTCGGATTGCGTGCCTCGTTGGGGCCGCCGCGCCAACCTTCGAACTGGTTCCAGTTGCGCCAGTTGAAGACATTCAGCAGATCCGCGCGAATCTTGAAACGCAGATCCGTCCCGGTGTCCCAGCGCTTTTCCAGCGCCATATCGAACTGCTTGTAGCCGATCGTGCCTTCCGGCTCGAAGGGATCGTAGAAGCAGAAACTGTCCGAGGACACGTCATTGCAGTTGGTGGCGTTGCGCGGTGTAGGCGTCGCCAATACCAGCTTGCCGCTGAGCATGGTGTCCCAGCCCAGGTCGTAGATGCCGGACAGGACCAGACGATGCTTGGGTACGCCGGTGGACATGTAGTAGCGGCTGGTCAGGCGTGGCCCATCGCCATAGAAGGTCTCGCCCGTTGAAGCATCGGTGCGATTCTCCTTGGCGTCGCTGTAGGTGTAGGCGAGATTGAAGCCCCAACCCGACTCTGTCGTATAAGGCTTGTCGAGTGAAATCAACAGGGAGTTCAATTTGTACTCGATACCGTTGTCACCCAGGATCAGCGAGCCATATCCCGGAATGAACTGTGTCCAAGGCTGTCCGCCCCAAGTCGCTCCGGGGATCTCATGGAAGGAACCATCTGGCCAGCGATTACCCAATCGGAAGTAGATGCCTTCCTTGCTGACGATATGCGACAAGGTCACCGAGGAATTCCATTCGTGGCCCCACAACTGGAACAGATTACGCATGCCCAGGCTGTACTGGTCAGAGTACGGCGTCTTCAGATCATTGTTCAGCAGGTTGACCTCACCGCCCTGCCTCGGGTTGGCCGCCACGTAACCGGCGATCCCCGCCGGGGTCAACATGGCCGGATCGAAGGGAATGCAGGTTGGTGAGGGCTCGCAGGAATGCAATGGCGTGGGGAAATTGACCACGTAGGACATGAACGCACCCGAGTAGTACTCCCGTGCCATCAGGTCGAACAGATTGCGATCATAGGCTCGTCCTGCACCACCAAAAATCACATGACGCTGATCCCCGGACAGGTCATAGGAGAAGCCCAGGCGCGGCTGCCAAGCGTCCTTGAAGTCCTTGCGCCTGCCATTGGGAATAAAATCCTCAACGTTGAAGTCCGTGTTCTGGATGCTGGTCCAGTTGCGCAGCGCGGCCAGCAGATCGTCGGAAAGCGCGTAATTGGTGTAGCTGGGATTCTTTTCATAGTCCCAGCGCAGGCCGATATTGAGGGTCAGCTTGTCGTTGACCTCCCAATCGTCCTGGATGTAGATACCGAACTGCTTGTTCTTGGACTCAACGAACGGTGCGCGATTCGCGTACGGGGCGGTAAAGTCGACCCGATAGGGCTGGGTCAGGCTTTCATTGACGTCGAAGTAGTACTGCGGATACGGCGGGTTCTGCTGGAACGCGTTGAGCTCGACGTCCTTGTACTTCACGCCCATTTTCAGGGTGTGGCCTTCGAAGCCGAAGTAGGTCAGGTCGTCCTGGAATCCGAAGCCCTTCTGGCCCTTGTCCTGGAACGTCGCGCCGCCACCGATGTTGAGCACGCCCAAGCCAAGATTGCCCGGGTTTCCAGGATCCACGATCGTGTAACGGTATCCCGGCCCGGCAGTGACCGGACTGGGGTTGTACGCGGCTTCCTCGAAGGTGATGTGGGCGTCGTTGAGCCAGTTGGTCGAGCTGAACTGGTAACGCAGATCGCCACGCTTCTCGTCGTTGACGAAATTGGTCGAGAACGAGGGCGCGCTGATCTCGCTGCCCGGGCTGATGGAGTCTTCCTTGCGGTAGCGCAGGGTCAATTCGAACAGGTGCGCATCGCTGGGCTGGAAGCTCAGCTTGCCGAAGTACAGATCCTGGTTGAACGGGACACTGTAGCCGCCATACATCGAAGCAAGCTCCGGCGGCAGCACGCTGGGATCGAACACCGCCGGCGGCGTCACGTTGCGTGGGACGATGAACTCCTTAGCCTCGTAGGACAGGAAGAAGTGCAGCATGTCCTTGATGATCGGCCCACCAAAGGTCACGCCGTACTGCTCGGTGACCTCCGGCGATTTGTAGCCGCGCTTTTCTTCCACCACGTTCGGCTTGCGCCAACTGTCCGAAGTGCGATCCCAGAAGAAGCTCCCGGAGAACTCGTTGGTACCCGACTTGGTCACCGCGGTGACCGCCGCGCTGCTGATCTGGTCGTACTCGGCCTTGTAGTTGGACGTGATGACCTTGTACTCGCCAATCGCCGATTGCGGAAACGGGTTGCCGCGGCTGTCGTCCTGGCTGGTGATGCCACCCGGGGTGACGTAGTTCTTCTGGCCGACGCCATCGATGAAGACGTTGATGTTGCTCGAGCCCTGCGCGCCACTGCGCAACTGGCTTTCCGAACCGTTCGGGCTGCTGATGAACTGCATGCCGGGAACCGTATCGGCGAAGGCGAGGAAATTGCGCGAGTTCTGCGGCAGCGCCTCGATCTGCTTGCTACTCACGTAGGTCGCGATTTCCGAGGTCTTGGTTTCGACGATCACCGGCGGCGCGGTCACGCTCACCGTATCCAGTGTCGTCGCCTCGCCCGCGATCGGCGGGGTCGCGGCGGCGGCGGCCAGGTTGAGGGTGGCGGTCTGGCCCACCGCAAGGGTCAGGTTGCGGCTGGTGCTCTGCCCGCCGGACACCACGTCGATGCGATAGCTGCCCGGCGGCAGGCCGGCAATGTTGTAGTTGCCGTTGGATGCCTTCACCGAGCGGGTAAGGCCGGTGCCCAGGTTGGTCACGGTGACCGTGGACTCGGCTTGGACCGACCCGCGCAAGGTGGCGCTGGTCGATTGCGCATACACCACCGACGCACTCATCGCCAGGCCACTGGCGAGCGCGCAGGACAGGATCCTGCGGGCGAAACGGTGGTTGCGAGTTTCCGGGTGCCTCATGACTCTCCCTCCCAAGGCAGTGGACTTGCAGTCAGTTGACTCGATTGCTTCTGAAATCGATTACAAAGTCGGCTTAAAAAAAACCGGGCTATGGCTGCGCCTGCGGCCTCCCGTCCTGGGTACGTCCTCCACTCGATTCCCGCACGATCAGGTCCGGCACCAGGGTCTGCGCTTCATTCGACATGTTCTCCTCCGCATCGATGCCATCCAGCAGGCGGGTCATCGCGTGACCGCCCAGTTCGGCAATGCTGACCCGCATCGTCGTCAAGGGGGGGTGAACGAAGCGCGCGAGCGGAATGTCGTCGAAGCCGGCCAATGCGATTTCAGCGGGCACGTTCACGCCCGCTTCGTTCAATGCGTACAGGCATCCCAGCGCCATCATGTCGTTGGCGGCGAACACCGCATCCGGGCGCTGTTTCGAAGAAACGATCTGCTTGCCGGCTTCGTAGCCGGTCGCTTCGCTGAAGTCGCCAGGCAGTTCCCACGCCTCGCCCTTGCCTGCGATCGCGTCGCGATAGCCACGCAGGCGCTCGCGCGCGTCGAAGTTGTCGTCGGGCCCGCCGATGAAGGCGATGCGGCGATGTCCGGCCTGCAGCAGGTGCTCGGTCATCGCGCGGGCGCCGCCGTAGTTGTCGATGCTCAGCACCGGATACGGCGCGCCATCGAGTTGGGTGTTGATCAGCACCACCGGCAGCGCCGAGGGCAGATTGTCGGTTAGGAAGCCGGGGCGATCCGCGTACGGCGACAGCACCAGCAGGCCATCGACGCGGCCACGCATCGCGCGCAGCGCCTCGCCCTGCTCTTCCGGATGGCCGTGATAGCTGGACACCAGCAGATGCTGGCGACGCGCGCGGGCGACCTGGTCGATGCCGCGAATCAATTCCGAGAAGAATTCGCCGTACAGGTCCGGCAGCACCACGCCGATGGTCTGGGTGCGGCGGCTGCTGAGGCTGCGGGCAGCGGCGTGCGGCTGGTAACGCAGGCGGTCGGCGGTTTCCACGACATGGCGACGCACGGTCTCGGCCACGTTGTCGTGTCCGTTGAGCGCGCGCGACACCGTGGCGACGGATACCTTCGCCTCGCGTGCCACGTCTTTGATGGTGACGGCCGTTCGCGCCATTGCACCGCCCCTCCGCGGTCATGACTGCAATTGCAGTCGACTGTAAACGTTTTCAAAACGAGATGTAAAGCCCAGGTTAGATACTCATGACAGCGCAGTCATTTCAACCACTTAACGGCTTCTTTCCATTCTTTTTTTGCTGCATCGCAATAGAAATGCGCTGAAGTGACGCTTTCCTGACCACTCCGGGACAGTGCCTGGACAAATCGGGACTTGGATGGCCGGGATGCCTTTCCCAGCCTGCACATCATCATCCCGGCAAACGCCGGGGTCCCTGCCGCTGGTCGCGCTGGCCGGCCAGTCCCTGCCCCAGGACTGGATGGACTCCAGTGTCCGCCGGAATCACGGCAAACCTCCCCGAGGCCTTGCCAGAAAGGCGGCACGGCGCGACATGACGGGGCGGGCCAAGGCCCATCCTTGCCATAAAAAAACGCGCGCAGCCGATGGGCAGCGCGCGTCTCTGGTAACGCGGAAATGGCGGCGAACCTTAGCTCACTTCGCGGTCACCTCGAACTTCGCTTCCAGCGTATCCACCGAATTGCCACCGGCGAACACCGTGAAGCTGCCCGGCTCCACCACCCGCTTCATCGCCGCGTCGTACATCGCCAGATCCTCGAAGCCGAGCTTGAAGGTGATCGTCTTCGACTGCCCCGGCGCCAGTTCGACGCGCTCGAAACCGCGCAGCAGCTTGACCGGACGGGTCACCGAGGCGACATCGTCGCGCACGTACAGCTGCACCACTTCGGCACCGGCGCGCTTGCCGGTGTTGGTCACGGTCACGCTGACTTCCTGGCTGCCGTCGGCGGCGATGCGTGGATGCTTCACCGCCAGGCCGCCGTACTGGAAGGTCGTGTAGCTCAAGCCATGGCCGAAGGCGTACAGCGGCGTCCACGGCACGTCGATGTACTTGGAGGTGTAGCGCTCGGTCTCGCTCGGCGGGCGTCCGGTGTTCTTGTGCGCGTAGTAGATCGGCACCTGGCCGACCGTGCGCGGGAAGGTCACCGGCAGCTTGCCGGCCGGATTGAAGTCGCCGAACACCACGTCGGCGACGGCGTTGCCGCCCTCCACGCCCGGGAACCAGGCTTCCAGGATCGCCGGCACGCGCTCGCGCAACGGACCGATCGACAGCGGACGGCCGTTGAGCAGCACCGCCGCGGTCGGCTTGCCGACCTTGGCCACCGCATCGGCCAGCGCCTGCTGGGCACCCGGCAGATCCAGCGAGGTGCGGTTGCGCGCCTCCGCGCTCATGTCCGGATGCTCGCCCAGGAACAGCAGCACCGCATCGGCCTGTTGGGCCGCCTTCACCGCCTCGGCGATGCCGGTGGTCTCACCGCCTTCCAGCGTGGTGCCTTCGACGTACACGACTTGGGTGCCCGACCCCACCGCCGCGCGGATGCCCGCCAGCGGTGTGATCGCGTCCTCGTCGCGGCCGGCGCCGGCCCAGTTGCCCAGCATCGCCCGGCGCAGATCCGCCAGCGGGCCGATGACCGCCAGCGTCTTCACCTTCTGCTTGTCCAGCGGCAACACGCCGCCGGTGTTGTCCAGCAGTACCATCGACTTGCGCGCCATCTCGCGCGCGGCCTTGCGGCTGTCGGCGGTCAGGGTGCGCGCCTTCTCGCGCTCGACATCGCAGTAGCGATACGGATCCGCGAACAGGCCCATCCGGTACTTGGCGCGCAGCACTCGGCGCACCGACTCGTCCACGGTGGCGATCGGCAGCTTGCCGGCCTTCACCGCCGCCGGCAGATCCTTCACGTAGATGCGGCTGACCATGTCGATGTCCACGCCCGCGCGCAGGCCCAGCACGCCTGCGTCGGTGCGATTCCCGGCCACGCCGTGCTTGATCAGTTCCTCGACGCCGGTGTAATCGCTGACCAGCAGACCGTCCCAGCCCCATTCCTTGCGCAGGACGTCGTTGATCAGATCGCCGTTGGCATGCATCGGCACGCCGCCGACTTCGTTGAACGAGGCCATCACCGATTCCGCGCCCGCGTCCACCGCCGCCTTGAACGGCGGCAGGTACACCTCGCGCAGGGTGCGTTCGGAGATGTCGGCGATGTTGTAGTCGCGACCGCCCTCGGCGGCGCCGTAGGCGACGAAATGCTTGGCGGTCGCCAGCAGGGTGTCGCCATTGCCCAGTTGCTTGCCCTGGAAGCCGCGCACGCGCGCCGCCGCCAGCACCGAGCCCAGGTAGGGATCTTCGCCCGCGCCCTCGACGATGCGGCCCCAGCGCGGATCCCGCGCCACGTCCACCATCGGCGCGTAGGTCCAGTGGATGCCGTAACCGGCGGCCTCCCAGGCGGCCACGCGCGCGGCATTCTCGACTTCGACCGGATCGAAGCTGGCCGATTCGCCCAGCGGCACCGGGAAGACGGTGCGGTAACCGTGGATGACGTCGTAGCCGAACATCAGCGGAATGCCCAGGCGCGATTCCTCGACCGCGATGCGCTGCAGGCGGCAGGTCAGCTCGGCCCCCTGGGTGCCCAGGAAGGTGCCGATCTCGCCGTTGCGGATCTGGTCCTCGCCACCGGCCATCGCCTGCGGGCCGGTGTCGTTGCCCAGTCCGGGCGGCTGGTTGAGCTGACCCAGCTTCTCCTCCACGGTCATCTTCGCCAGCAGGGCCTCGACGAAGGCCGCCTCGCCGGCGGGGGCCTGCGGAGTGCGGGCACCGACGGCCGGGGCGATCAGCACCGTGGCGATCGCCGCCGCCAGCCACCCGTGGCGGCGCGCGCGCGGTCGGGCGCCGGCGGACTGGCCGGCGCGGGTACGACTGTTCATGTATTTCCACCTCCCATGGACAAGGGGCGGAATGTAAACGTTTTCAGCCCACCCTGCAAAACCGCCCGCCGGCCCCGGATCGGGGAACCGGCGGTGGACGCTTCGCGAGGCTCAGCGGGCTTCGCCGGGGGCCGAGGCGTGGATGGACAGGGCGTGGATGTCGGTGGTCATCATCTCCCCCAGCGCGGCGTAGATCGCCCGGTGGCGGGCCAGCGGCGCGCGGCCGGCGAAGGCCGCGCTGACGATGGTGACGTCGAAGTGCCCCCGCCCGTCGCGGGCGCCGGCATGACCGACGTGGCGATGGCTGTCATCCGCCACCTCCAGCCGCTCGGGCTGGAACGCCAGCTCCAGCGCCTGGCGGATGCGCTCGACCCGCTCGGCGGTCACGGCAGCACCTTGCGGAACGGGCGCACGTCGACCCGCGCGTACACCCCGGCCTCCATATAAGGATCGGCCTGGGCCCAGGCCTGGGCCGCGGCCAGCGACTCGAACTCGGCAATGACGATGCTGCCGCTGAAACCGGCCTCGCCCGGATCCTCGGCGTCGATGGCCGGGCACGGGCCGGCCAGCAGCAGCCGGCCTTCGTCGCGCAGCGCGGTCAGCCGGGCCAGGTGGGCGGGACGGGCGGCCATGCGCCGGGGCAGCGCGCCTTCGGTGTCATGGCCTTCGATGGCATACCACATGGGTTCACTCGCTCGGGTCGGGAATGAACGGATTGTACGGGCCGCCCGCCCGGTGGTGCTGGACAGGGCCGGGCGCAGCGCTTACTCTTGCCTCACTGCACGGCCGGAAGCAGCGGCCCGTCAGGGGATTTCCCAGGCACTGCGCCGGACCGGCCGGCCAGCCGCCCAACGACGATCGATTCGCTGCCCCCACCCGCCCGCGCCGACGACCTCCTCGCTGTCGGCCGCCGCCTCTTTCGCGGCGAGCTCCTCTACGGCGTGATGACATGTTTGCTGTACGGAAGCGTTCGCCCGCAAGCCCCTGGTCGGCAATGAAGACCATGGCGTCCCTGCGGCGGCGCGTGCAATCGAAGGCATTGTGACCCGCACTACGGCTGTTTCTTGATGAGCTCCGAACTCGCGCAAGACGCGACCCCGACAAGCCAGTCCACGCACCCGCAGCAGCAGGAAATGCCGCTGGCCGTCGTGCATGGGCAGCCCGTGCTGCAGATTCCCCAGGATCTGTACATCCCGCCGGACGCGCTGGAAGTCATCCTGGATGCCTTCGAAGGCCCGCTGGATCTGCTGCTTTACCTGATCCGCCGGCAGAACCTGGACATCCTGGACATCCCGGTGGCGGAAATCACCCGCCAGTACGTGGACTACATCAATGTCATGCAGGAGCTGCGCTTCGAGCTGGCGGCGGAATATCTGGTGATGGCCGCCATCCTGGCCGAGATCAAGTCGCGCATGCTGCTGCCGCGGCCGGTCAACGAGGACGGCGACGAAACCGACCCGCGCGCCGAGCTGGTGCGCCGGCTGCAGGAGTACGAACGCTTCAAGCAGGCCGCCGAGGATCTGGACACCCTGCCCCGCCAGGATCGCGACACCACCCCGGTGCAGGCGCACGTGCCGGACCGGGCCGCGGTCAAGCTGCCGCCGCCGGTGGAGCTGAAGGAAATGCTGCTGGCGCTGCACGACGTGCTCAAGCGCGCCGAGCTGTTCACCGGCCACGCCATCAAACGCGAAGCCCTGAGCGTGCGCCAGCGCATGGGCGACGTGCTGGCGCGGCTGGACGACGGCAGGTTCCATCGCTTCGAGTCCATGTTCACCGCCGAGGAAGGCAAGCTGGGCGTGCTGGTGACCTTCCTGGCCATGCTGGAGCTGGCCAAGGAGCAGTTGCTGGACATCGTGCAGGAAGCCCCGCTGGCGCCGATTTACGTCAAGTCGCTGGCGCTGAACAACACCAACGAACCGCTGCAGTTCTCCAGCGAGTTCGACGACAGCGACGCCGCCGCCAACGACGCCTGACCGGCGCGTCCCCTTTCCATCCGCCCGAACCCACGCAAGCGCTCGAATGGATCAATCGCTCATCAACCGCATCGTCGAGGCCGCCCTGCTGGCGGCCAACCAGCCGCTGGCGCTGGCCCAGTTGCATGGCCTGTTCCCGGAAGAGGAACCGGCGCCGGCCGGCAGCGTCGAACGCGCGCTGGAGGAACTGCGCGAGGGCTGCGCCGATCGCGGCGTGGAACTGGTCGAGGTGGCCTCCGGCTTCCGCTTCCAGGTCAAGGCCGACGTACATGCCTGGGTCGCCCGCCTGTGGACCGAGCGCAAGACCAAGTACACCCGCGCCACCCTGGAAACCCTGGCGCTGATCGCCTACCGCCAACCGATTACCCGCGGCGAGATCGAACAGGTCCGCGGGGTGGCGGTCAGCAGCAACATCATCCAGGCGCTGGAAGAGCGCGAGTGGATCCGCGTGGTCGGCCACCGTGACGTGCCCGGCCGGCCGGCGCTGTTCGGCACCACCAAGGGCTTCCTGGATTACTTCGGCCTCAAGCGGCTGGACGAACTGCCGCCGCTGTCGGAGCTGAAGGACATCGGCGAACTGGAACCGCAGCTGCCGCTGGATGGCGCGCCGGTTCCGGCCGGCGTCACCCTTGATGCGGAAGACGGCGACGACGACGCGGATGCCGCTCCGCTCGACACCAAGACCGGTGACGAGAACCAAGACAACCCGACAACAGCGGATGCCCCGGGCGAAGACGCCCCGGCGCAGCCGCAGGAAGACGCCACGGAAGGCGCACGCACAGACATCGAAACCGCGCAGGACGACGACGCGGAGACACACGAACCGGCCGCCGCAAACGAAAACGAAGGCGACGCCGACATTTCCCCGGAAACCCAGGATGACGACGCGGAAGCCTCGTCGGAGCAGAAATCATGAGCAATACCCCCCGCAACAAACTGTCGCTCAAGCGCGACGCCGCCGCCGAAGCTCCCGCCAACAAGCTGGAAGAGCGCCTGCACAAGGTGCTGGCGCAGGCCGGACTGGGCTCGCGCCGCGCGCTGGAACAGCGCATCGCCGACGGCCTGGTCAAGGTCAACGGCGAGACCGCCCAGATCGGCATGAGCGTCAAGAGCGGCGACAAGATCGAACTCGACGGTCGCCAGTTCGTCGCCAGCGCGCTGACCGAACCGGCGCGCGTGCTGATGTACAACAAGCCCGAAGGCGAAGTGACCACCCGCGAGGATCCCGAAGGCCGCCCGACCGTGTTCGAGGCGCTGCCGGTCCTCAAGGGCGCGCGCTGGATCGCCATCGGCCGCCTGGACATCAACACCACCGGCCTGCTGCTGCTGACCACCGACGGCGAACTCGCCAACGCGATGATGCATCCGTCCTACGAGGTCGAGCGCGAATACGTGGTGCGCGTGCGCGCCCCGGAAGGCCAGGAAACCGTGCCGGACAACATCGTCGATCGCCTGCATCGCGGCGTCGCGCTGGAAGACGGCCCGGCCAAGTTCGATGAAATCGAACGCATCGGCGGCACCGACTCGCACGACTGGTTCCGCGTGGTGGTCAAGGAAGGCCGCAACCGCGAAGTGCGCCGCCTGTGGGAATCGCAGGGCTGCCAGGTCAGCCGGCTCAAGCGCACCCGCTACGGCCGCATCTCGCTGCCGCAGCCGCTGCTGCGCGGCCAGTCGCAGGAACTGTCCGACGCCCAGGTCGAAGCACTGCGCAAGGAACTGGGCCTGGAAGACGGCGCGCCCGCCGCGCTGACGCTGCAACCGGTGATCGGCCAGCGCCGCGCCGCCAAGTCCACCGTGCACGTCTCGCGCGAAGGCCGCAGCCAGGGCTACGTCAACGGCCACAACACCGCCGACGAAGGCCGCGAGCTGCGCCGCTTCGATCACGTGCGCGAGGATCGCGGCCGTGGCCGCGGCAAGAAGCCGCACGGCGGCCTGACCGTGAGCGGCGAAGCCGCCGCCAAGCAGGCGCAGAAGCCGTTCAAGCAGCGCAAGATGAAGGGTCCCAAGCCGTTGCCGGATGGCAATCCGGCCGCGTTCCGCAGCTGGTACGTGCCGGAAGGCGTCGATACCGGTCCGACCGGGCACCGCAACGCCGGTCCCGGCCGCAAGGGTCCGGGCGGCGGTGGCGCCGGCAAGCGTGGCGGCAACCGTCCGCAGGGCGGCGCCGGCTTCGGCAACGAATACGGCGGCTTCGGCGGTGAATCGCGTGGCCCGCGCGGTCCGCGTGGTCCCGGCGGCGGCGGTGCGGGCGGTGGTGCCGGCAAGCCGCAGCGTGCGGCACGTCCGTACGGCCACCCCGGCAACGCACCGAGCTTCCCCTCCGATCACGCCACGCCCGGTGGCTTCAGCCCGTACGGCCAGCCACGTGGTCCGCGCCCGCAGGGTGGTCGTCCCGGCGGCGGCGGCAACCGTCCGCAGAACGCCGGCCCGCGTCCGGGCGGACGTCCCGGCGGTGGTCGTCCAGCCGGTGGCCGCGGTCCGGGCGGTCGTCCCAGCGGCGGTGGCCATCGCCCGCGCGGCGGCGGCGGCGGCGGTCATCACGGCTGATGCGAATCGAAAAGGCGCCTTGGGCGCCTTTTCTTTTTCCCGTTCGTATAACCGGTTTCGCACGCGACACTCGATGATGGCGCGGGCCGTCGCAAGCGACGACGGCTCGCTTCACCGCCACTTCATCGTCCTCCCGCGCGCCTCGCGGATGCTCGCCGTCCCCCTCACGCGGACGGCCATACGTGCACAACGGAAACCATGACGTCATCGTGGTCGGCGCCGGCTTTGCCGGCCTGGCCTGCGCGCGCGAAATCGCCGCGGCCGGATTCCGCGTCTGCGTGATCGATCGCAAGCGCGATCTGGGCGAACGCCTGCACACCACCGGCATCCTGGTGCCGGAAGCGCTGGAGTGCGAACTGTTCGCCGGCATTCCCGCCGGACTGCTGCACGCGGTACCGAAAGTCCGCCTGTATGCGCCATCCCTGGAGAGCGTGGATCTGTCCGCCCCGGGCTATCGCTTCTTCACCACCGATACGCCCGCGTTGATGCGCTGGTTGGGACAGCGCAGCGTGGCTGCCGGCGTGGAACTGCGGCTGGCCTGCAGCTTCCGCGATGCCACCCCCACGCCGGACGGCTGGCATCTGCCCGGCATCGGCGACTGCCGCTATCTGGTCGGCGCCGATGGCGCGCGCTCACGCGTGGCCGAGCACCTCGGCCTGGGCCGGGTCCGCGATTTCCTGTACGGCATCGAATACGAGTTCGACGGCGCCGCGTTGCGCACGCCCGATGCGCTGCATTGCTTCATCAGCCGGCGCTGGGCGCCCGGCTACATCGGCTGGATCGCGCAGACCCCGACCGGCGTGCAGGCCGGCCTGGCGCATCGCCAGCGCCGCGGCAGAACCGCGCCACCGGATCTGCGCGGCTTCCTGGGCCAGGTCGCATCGCTCAGCGGGCTGGCCGCCGATCGCCGGCCGGACAGCATCCGCGCGGGACTGATTCCCTGCGGCGGCCCGGTCCGCGCCCGCCTGCGCGGCAACCTGCTGCTTGCCGGCGATGCCGCCGGCGTGGTCTCGCCGGTCACCGCCGGCGGCATTCATGCCGGGCTGCGCCACGGCGCCGAGGTCGGCCGCGCGCTGGTGCGGTCCCTTCGCTCCGGAGTGCCTCCACAAACCTCGGCCATCCGGGCGATTCCCGCCTGGCGGCGCAAGCGCGCCCTGCGCTGGGCCTTCGACCATGCGCAATGCGACTGGCCGTTCGACCTGCTGCTGAAGTCGCCGCCGCTGCGCCGCGTCGCCGAGCAGATCTACTTCCACCGGCGCGGACGGCGCGCCCCCACCGACTGACCGGCCTGCCGTCACCGCCTCTTCCCGCGTCTTGATTGCGCTGGATCAAGGTCGCGCCGGGGCGGTCGGCTACAATGGGCCGGTTCGAATCAAGCGCCCCACACCCCATGTCCTCCGCTTTTGGCACCGAGACGGTGCTGGACGTCCGTCACTGGACCGACGACTACTTCAGCTTCACCACCACCCGCGACGACGGTTTCCGCTTCGACAACGGCCAGTTCGTGATGATTGGCCTGCAGACCGAAGGCAAGCCGCTGCTGCGCGCCTATTCCATCGCCAGCGCCAACTGGGAAGAACAGCTCGAATTCTTCAGCATCAAGGTGCCCAATGGCCCACTGACCTCGCGGCTGAAGGACATCCAGCCCGGCGATACCGTGGTGATCGGCCGCAAGCCCACCGGCACCCTGCTGATCAGCGACCTGCACCCGGGCCGCAACCTGTACCTGCTGGGCACCGGCACCGGCCTGGCGCCGTGGCTGTCGATCATCAAGGATCCGGAAACCTACGAGCGCTTCGACCGCGTCGTGCTGACCCACGGCGTCCGCCACGTGCAGGATCTGGCCTATCGCGATTACTTCGAGAAGGAACTGCCGCAGCACGAATTCCTCGGCGAGATCATCCGCGAGAAGCTGCTGTACTACCCGGCGGTCAGCCGCGAGGCATTCCCCAACCATGGCCGCCTGACCGATCTGATGGCCAGTGGCGAAATGATGGCAACGCTGGGACTGGAACCGCTGGATCCGGAAAAGGATCGCGCGATGATCTGCGGCAGCCCGCAGATGCTGGCCGACTTCCGCGCCCTGCTCGACGGTCGCGGCTTCACCGCCGCCCCGCGTATCGGCACTCCCGGCCAGTACGTGTTCGAGCGCGCCTTCGTCGAGAAGTGATGCCGGGTGGGCCGATGGCCCAGCCTAGCGTTCCCCGTAGCGCAGCCAGATGACCGCGCTGCGTTCGTTGTCGAACACGTGCCCCTGGAAACCGTGCTCGTTGGCCAGGATGCTGGCCAGTTCCACCTGCGGAATCTGCTCCAGGTGCTTCTCCACGTAGGCCACCCGCACCGCTTCCAGGCCCTCGCCCAGCATGGCCTGCACGAACTGCACCAGCTGTTCCGGCGGCGGCGGTTCGCCTTCCATGTCGTCGACGACCAGCAGGCCGGCCGGCCGCACGCGCCGCACTTCCATCGCAATCCGGCGCCAATACGCCAGCGTGGTTTCCAGCGTGCCGTTGACGCCTTTCACGTGCGCCTTCAGTCCGTAATCGGCGGGACTGAACTCGATGCGGAACGGCGGTGAAGCCTCGTGCGCGTCCATCTATCCGGCCAACGCGGCCTCGATGTCGCCGGCCAGCGATTCCGGCGTGTCGGTCGGCGCATAGCGCTTGATCACCCTGCCATCGCGGCCGACCAGGAACTTGCTGAAGTTCCACTTGATCGCCGCAATGCCCAGCAGGCCACTCTTCTCCTGCTTCAGCCACTTCCACAGCGGATGCGCGTCGTCGCCGTTGACGTCGATCTTGGCGAACATCGGGAAGCTCACGTCGTAGTTGAGCGAACAGAAATTGCGGATTTCGGCTTCGTCGCCCGGCTCCTGGTGGCCGAACTGATCACACGGGAAGCCCAGCACCACCAATCCCTGATCCCGGTAGTCGCGCCACAGCTTTTCCAGGCCCGTGTACTGGGGGGTGAAGCCGCACTTCGACGCCACGTTGACGATCAGCAGCGGCTTGCCGCGGTAATCGGCCAGCAAGCGGGCCTGGCCATCGATGTCGGTGGCGGAAAAATCGTAGGCGGTGGTCATGGCGGGTCTCCGGAAACACGGCTATGAGACACCCGGGACCCGCCGGGGGCAAGCGTTTTCGCCGATGGCGGCGCCTTGTGCAGGGCCGGCGCAGATGCGCTAGCCTTGGCCGTCGCTTCCGCCGGGGAACACGGAATGCAGCTTTCGCCCCATGCACCCGACGCCGCCTCGATGGCCACCGTCTACCTGCACGTGCGCGTGCTGCTGGGCATGGTGGTCGGCCTGGGCCTGACCCACCTGCTGCGCCACTTCGCCCGCATCATCGAGCGCCCGCGCCATTGCCAGATCTACTGGGTGCACCTGTGCTGGGCCACGTTCGTGTTCTCCTACCTGCTGCTCTTCTGGTGGTGGGAGTTCCGCCTCTCGCATCTGGTGCACTGGAACTTCAACCTCTATTTCTTCGTGGCCCTGTACGCGCTGATGCAATACCTGCTGTGCGCGCTGATCTTCCCGGAGAACCTGGACGGCTATGCCAGCTATCGCGATTACTTCTACGACCGGCGGAAATGGTTCTTTGGCCTGCTGGCGCTGGTGTTCGCGGTCGACTTCCTCGACACCTGGATCAAGGGCGAGGCGTACTTCCGCAGCTTCGGGCCCGAATACGTATTCCGCAACCTCGCCTACATCACCGGCAGCCTGATCGCCATGTGGACCCGCAATCCGCGCTATCACGCCGCCTTCGCGGTGCTGGGCCTGCTCTACCACGTGAGCTGGATCGCACGCGAGTTCGAGACGCTGTAGCCAGCACAGAACCGCCCCGCCCGGCACATGCCTTTCGTCACGAGCCCCCGCCCAGGGGCTTGGGTTACCCTGCCAAAAGCCCTATCTGTCAGGAAGCTGCACCCCAATGACCACCCGCCTCGCCCTCGCGCTTGCCGCGACCCTTGGACTCGCCATGCCCGCCTACAGCCAGACCGCGGCCCCCACCGCCGAAGCCGCCAAGGCCGCCAATCCCTTCTTCGCCGACAGCCCGCTGCCGCTGCACTACCCTCAGTTCGACAAGATCAAGGACGCCGACTTCGCCCCCGCCTTCGACGCCGGCATGGCCGAGCAGTTGAAGGAAATCGACGCCATCGCCAACAACGGCGCCGCGCCGAGCTTCGACAACACCATCCTGGCGATGGAAAAGAGCGGCCGCGTGCTCGACCGCGCCCAGACCGTGTTCTACAACCTGGTCGGCGCCGACACCAACGACGCCCGCGAGAAGCTGCAGGCCGACTATTCCGGCAAGTTCGCCGCGCACCGCGATGCCATCTACCTCAACGGCAAGCTGTTCGCGCGCATCCAGAAGCTGTACGACCAGCGCGCCGACCTGGGCCTGGACGCCGAGGGCGTGCGCCTGGTCGAGAAGTACCACACCGATTTCGTCCGCGCCGGCGCCAAGCTGTCCGACGCCGACAAGGCCACCCTGAAGGGCATGAACGGCCAGCTGGCCAAGCTGGGCACCCAGTTCAGCCAGAACGTGCTGGCCGAGGTCAACGATTCGGCCGTGGTGGTCGATGACGTCAAGCAGCTGGACGGCCTGACCGATCAGCAGATCGCCACCGCCGCCGATGTCGCCAAGGCGCGCGGCCTGGCCGGCAAGTACGTGCTGACCCTGCTCAACACCACCGGCCAACCCGCCGAGTCGCAGCTGACCGACCGCGCCCTGCGCCAGCGCCTGCACGAGGCCTCGGTTTCGCGCGGCAGCCGCGGCGGCAAGTACGACAACCGCGAACTCATCGCCACCATCATGAAGCTGCGCGCCGATCGCGCCAAGCTGCTGGGCTATCCGGACCACGCCACCTACGTGCTGGAAGACGAGACCGCCAAGACCCCGCAGGCGGTCAACGCCATGCTCGGCAAGCTGGCGCCGGCCGCGGTCGCCAACGCCCAGCGCGAGGCCGCCGATCTGCAGGCGATGATCGATCAGGAGCAGAAGGCCAAGGGCCAGCCGACGTTCCAACTGGCGCCGTGGGACTGGTCGTTCTATACCGAGAAGGTCCGCACCGCCAAGTACAACTTCGACGAGTCCCAGCTCAAGCCGTATTTCGAACTGACCAACGTGCTGGAAAACGGCGTGTTCTACGCCGCCAACCAGCTCTACGGCCTGACCTTCAAGAAGCGCACCGACCTGCCGCTGTACCACCCGGACACCACCGTGTACGACGTGTACAACGCCGACGGCACCCAGTTGGCGATCTTCATCGCCGACATGTACGCGCGCGATTCCAAGCGCGGCGGTGCATGGATGAACTCCTACGTCTCGCAGTCCGGCATGACCGGCTTCAAGCCGGTGGTCGCCAACCACCTCAACATCCCCAAGCCGCCGGCCGGCCAGCCGACCCTGTTGACCTGGGATGAAGTGACCACCGCGTTCCACGAGTTCGGCCATGCGCTGCACGGCATGTTCTCCAACGTGCAGTATCCCTACTTCAGCGGCACCAGCGTGCCGCGCGACTTCGTCGAGTACCCCTCGCAGGTCAACGAAATGTGGGCGGACTGGCCGTCGGTGCTGAAGAACTACGCCAAGCACTACCAGACCGGCGAAGCGATGCCGCAGGCACTGCTGGACAAGGTCATCGCCGCGTCCAAGTTCAACCAGGGCTTCGCCACCACCGAATACCTCGGCGCGGCCATGCTGGACCAGCGCTGGCACCAGATCGGCACCGACAAGGTGCCCACCGCCGACGGCGTGATGAAGTTCGAGGCCGACGCGCTGGCCGCCGACAAGATCGACTACAAGCCGGTCCCGCCGCGTTACCGCACGCCCTACTTCAGCCACATCATGGGCGGCTACTCGGCCGGCTACTACGCCTACATCTGGTCCGAAGTGCTGGACGCCAACAGCGTGGAATGGTTCAAGCAGCACGGCGGCCTGACCCGCGAGAACGGCGACCATTTCCGCAAGACCCTGCTCTCGCGCGGCGGCAGCGTGGACGCGATGAAGCTGTTCCACGACTTCGCCGGCCACGATCCAAAGATTGAACCCCTGCTGGAAAAGCGCGGCCTCACCGCCCCTTCCAAGTAAGCGCAACCGGCCTCGTCGCAACAGCCATCACGCCACCTTCGGGTGGCGTGATGGTTTGTGGGGTGCTCGCGAGTTGCTGCATTTACCTCCCCCTTGACCAGCCATTCGGCTGCTGAAAGCGCGAAAGGGGGATGACCCGCCATTCGTCGGTTGAGAAGCACTTGAGGGGATTTGCTTTTCCGCGCCAAGAGCAAGCGCTTCTCAACAGCCGAATGGCTGATCAATCCCCCGTCACCTGCTTCGCAGGTGCCCGCCCCTTTTTCAAAGGGGGCTAACACCGCACCCCGCGCGTAAATGCTTTTTGCCTCCCCCTTTGAAAAAGGGGGACTGAGGGGGATTTGCTTTTTCGCGCCAAGAGCAAGCGCTTCTCAACAGCCGAATGGCTGATCAATCCCCCGTCACCCGCTTCGCAGGTGCCCGCCCCCTTTTTTTAAACGGGGCTAACATCGCACCCCACGCGTAAATGCTTTTTGCCTCCCCCTTTGAAAAAGGGGGACTGAGGGGGATTTGCTTTTCCGCGCCAAGAGCAAGCGCTTCTCAACAGCCGAATGGCTGATCAATCCCCCATCACCTGCTTCGCAGGTGCCCGCCCCCTTTTTCAAAGGGGGCTAACACCGCACCCCGCGCGTAAATGCTTTTTGCCTCCCCCTTTGAAAAAGGGGGACTGAGGGGGATTTGCTCTTGCCCTACCGCACAAGCCGCAGACCAACAAGCGACACCAACCCACAGGCAATGACATACAACGCAGGCGCGTTCGCGCTGCCGGTCAACCGAATCAACTCGGTCGAGAAAAACTGTGCAAAGCCACCAAAGATGGCAATGGCCACGCAGTAGGCAATCGACAGGCCGGTCGCGCGCAGGCGCTGCGGCAGCCATTCGCTGACCAGCACCATCGTCGCCGGCGCGGTCATCGACATCGGGACCGACAACAGGCCCACCGCCACCAGCAACCGCGCCAGGCTCGGCGCCGCGTTGATCCACGCGAACGCCGGATACGCCATTGCCAGCAGCGCCAGCCGTGACCACAGCACCACCGGACGGCGACCCAGCCGATCACACAGCCAACCCGCGAACGGCGAGAGCAGCACCTGCACCGCCGCGGCCACGCAGCCGGCCCAGATGCCCAGCGACAGCGGCATGCCCAACTGGCTGACCGCGTAATTGCTCAGGTAATAGACAATGATGTACGTCGATGAGGCCAGGCCAACCATCAGCAGGATGCTCGCCGACAATTCACGTCGATGCGACCACAGCAGGACCCGCTGCGGCGCTTCGGCCTCCACCGGTTCGGACGGGATGGTCTCTTCCAGCCGCCGCCGGATCAGCAGCCCCACCGGGATGACCAGAATGCCAATGACAAAGGCCACCCGCCATCCCCACGCATCCAGCGCCGCCGGCGTCAGCAGGTTGCTCAGCAGCAAGCCCACCAGCGCGCCGAACAACGCGGCCAATCCCTGGCTGAAAGGCTGCCAGCTGGTATAGAAGCCGCGCGAACGCGCATCCGCGTACTCCAGCAGCAGCGCCGTGGATGCACCCATCTCCCCGCCGATGGCAAAGCCCTGGATCAACCGCGCCAGCAGGATCAACAGCGGCGCCGCCATGCCGATCTGCGCGTAGGTCGGCGTCACCACGAAGATCAGCGAACTCAGGCCCATCAGCCACAGCGTCAGCGCCACCGCCGGCTTGCGGCCGACGCGATCGGCATACATGCCGATCAGCAACCCGCCCAATGGCCGGGTCAGGAAGCCCACTCCGAAGGTCGCGAAGGACAGCAGCAACTGTCCCGTCGGATCGCTCACCGGAAAGTACAGCCGCCCAATCAGCGTGGCGAAGAAGCTGTAGACAACAAAGTCGTAGAACTCCAATCCATTGCCCACCGTGATGGCCGTGATGGCATGGACCCGGGACAACGGACGTCCGGAAGCCTCACTTCCGGACGTGATCTTGGCAGCTGACATGGTTCTCCCCTCTGGAGCGGAGCAGATCGCACGGCCATTCCATCCCGGTCAACTAACATTGACGAAAGCTGCGACCCGCGTTGCAAGTCGAACGTTTCATCACTTTCTTCTTTGCCACTCGAATTCAAGCCCTCTTGACCTGCCACTGGTTGAAAGACGTTGAACACCTATCACCGCGCCTTCGAGCCCCCTTTTTAGAAAAAGGGGACTGGCGTCTGCGAAACAGGCGACGGGGGATTTGCTCTTCGCATGGAACATCCACCTTTCGCAGCTTCCTGGGCACTTCCCCATAACAGTGAGCCCATAAACACTGAAGCCAAAATGCTCAAAGTTAGTCGACACCGCGCAACCACATCGGCAGACTCCGGCATCAGGAGTTCAGAAGCTCCCATACAGCAACACCACCTCAGTCATTCCGGTGGTTTTATTTTGTCCCATCATCGGAGGACAACCGGCAAACACCTTTGCCGGGAGGGCGGCGAATACAACACCCGAAAGGGGAATAAGCCCGCCGACTGTATGCGGTTTCTGACCTCCCGGCACCCGGCCGCACTCACGCGCGCCGGGATTCTTCAACGAAGAAATGGAGGTCCCCATGACCAATGTAAGCATGGTCTATCTGTTGGAAGAACAAACCCAGCTGAATCTCATCCAGCTGCGTGATCACCTCAAACTGCTGTCCCTGCTCATCAGTCCTCGCTTCCGCCAGGACGAGCACCACAGCCTGCCCATCCCGCTGCAACCCCTGAGCGATTGCTTCGCCGGCCTCGCCCACGACGCCAGCCACATCCTCGACCAGCTCCGCTGGCACGCCGGCAAACCCAACGTCGAACCGGCCAACGACGCGTAACAAAAACGCGGGCTGCTAGCGCCCGCGTTCTATGGATTGCACAGTGTGTCGTGCCTGTAACTCCGGCCGGGGCCCCTCGGCACGCCCTCCTCTCCATCTCGTAATAAGGGGAAGTCTAAGCTCTGCATAACCCGGGCATATCCGCAATCCCAGGCAATGGTTGTAGGTCTCGATCCGTCATTGAGTACTATTTTTACATTTTCATAATTCGCATTCTTCCGCCCTGAAATTTTATTTCCACAACGAGACCAGAATCGTCATCATTTATAACCACTGACAGAATTTTAGAATCTAAAATCGCTCCCTCAAAAATTCCAGCGCAGCGGCACCTTTTTCAATGCGCACGTTTAGCCCTATGAATTTCCAAGAAAATTTCGGACACATGATTGATCTACTACAAATGCCCATCTACCAACCATCGTGGCGCCGCGAGAATAACTAACAATGAATACGGGCCTCTCCCTAGAAGAGATAAGCCCAGGGTCAGATCCCAATGCCACGGTAAGAATCTGATCGAAATTTAGTTCTGGACTAATCATGCACTCAAAACTGAGCTGATCATCTAGCCAGATGACTAGATGATTTCGAAGCGTTTCCATTCCATCTTCAGAGAGGAGCACTTGAGGCAACCTAACTTGGAAATCCAACGACAGACTTGCAGTTTCTAGGGGTTCGGCTCTACTCCAGAAATCACCGCTTATTACTATTTCATAGATGCCGCTGTGAGCATTTTCTATAGAGGAAACTCGTGCGCACGAGAATCGCTCCCTCCCGCTAGCAGAAGTCATAATCCGTGGTTTAATTTCATCGTTCCCTGCCACTTGGATTCCCCTTCGGTCTTCTCGAATGTTCTTCGTTACTGTTTACGTTACGTTCGCCGGTCGAATGTGGTGTACGCCCACGCGCTGCATGGCCACCCTGATCGCTTCCAGGATTCCGATCGATGTCCGCGTCAACCGCACACGCGTCCATTCCCGATGCTATAGCCAGATCGTTCCGGTTTTCATTGGGGGCAACCATGGATGCAGGCCAACCCTGCGTCATCGCACTGATACATACCCACCCGGCACGCCCTTCGGCGACAGCACCACCTGCCACAGCTGCGAGCGCCGGCTGCGGAATGTCGCCATCGAGGCAGCCAGATAGAAACGCCACATGCGGCGGAAGCGTTCGTCGTAGCGGGCATCCAGATTCGGCCAGGCGCGTTCGACGTTGGCGCGCCATGCCTGCAGGGTGCGATCGTAGTCGGTGCCGAAGCTGTGCCAGTCCTCCAGCACGAACAGGCCTTCGCTGGCCTGCGCGATCTGCGCGGCGGACGGCAGCATCGAGTTGGCGAAGATGTACTTTCCAATCCACGGGTCGGTGTGGTTGACCGAGCGATTGGTGCCGATGGTGTGCAGCAGGAACAGGCCGTGTTCCGGCAGGACGCGGCGGGCGGTTTCAAAATAGGTGCGGTAGTTCTTGACGCCGACGTGTTCGAACATGCCCAGCGAGAACGCGGCGTCGAAGGATTCGCGCAGGTCGCGGTAATCCTGCAGGCGGATCTCGATGGGCAGGCCCTTGCACAACTCGCGGGCGTATTCGGCCTGCTCCTTCGAGATGGTCACGCCGACGCCGGAAATGCCGTAGCGTTCGGCGGCGAACTTCAAGGCCTCACCCCAGCCGCAGCCAATGTCCAGCACGCGCATGCCGGGTTTCAGTTGCAGCTTGCGGCAGACCAGATCCAGCTTGGCCGCCTGTGCGTCGTCGAGATTGTCGGCCTGGCGCCAGTAGCCGCAGCTGTAGACCAGACGCGCGCCGAGCATCGCGTGGTAGAGATCGTTGCCCAGATCGTAATGGCGCTCGCCGACTTCGCGGCTGCGGCGGCGGGTCTGCGGGTTGAACAGCCGCGCGAACAAGGCGTCGCGGATTTCGCCGGTGCCGTGCACGCGCTCGTCCAGACGTGCGTTCAATACGTGGAACAGGAAACCATCCAGCGATTCGGCATCCCAGTCGCCATCCATGTAGCCTTCGCCCAGGCCCAGCGAGCCCTGCGCCAGCATCCGCGCGTAGGTGCGCGGATCGTGTACCTGGATATCCCAGGGCCGGTCGCCGCCAATCCGCACATCCGCTTCCGCCAGCAGTCGTTCGACCCGTTGCGCGAAGCGTGACGTGCTCATGGCAGGCCCTGTTGTGCGAAGCCTATTGGGCGAACAGCCCGCTGTAGGCGGGCGCCAGGTGCGGACGCAGCACCGAGGCCGGGACGTCCACGGTCTGGGTGCCGTCGGCGTACGGCCCCACCTGGTATGGCGGGAATACGAAGCGCAGCGCGCTGATGTGGCCGGTGGTGTCGAGGACCGGCACGAACTGGGCGAAGTTCTCCGCCTTGGGCTCCGTGCCGTCGTCGATCATGCGCGAGGCGTTTTTCAGTACTTCACTGCGTTCGGCCGGCTCCAGTTCGTCGGCATCCGCGCGCAGGGTGACGCCGGTGAGCAGTTGTTCGCGCACGTAATCGCTGACCGCCTGCCAGCCGGCGGCGTTGGCAATCAGGTCATTGGCCGACAGCAGGTGGTTCTGTTGCGGCAGCCAGACGAAGCGCGCGATCAGCGGCTGGCCGTGGGCGCCGCCGGTATAACGGCTGCCGTCGGCGGCGACCGCGACGACCTGCGGGGTTTCCAGCAGCTTTTCGAAGCTGAGCGAGAGTTCGTAGGGCGCGGTCGGCTTGTCGTTGCCGAAGCCGTCCACCGCTTCCATCAGTTCGCCGCGGGCGGCGTGCGCGTAATCCGACAGCGCCTTGGCCAGGCCGGGGTAACGATCGATGCCCGGCGGATAGGTGATGCCGACGACGTAGCGCTCGTTGGTCTCGATGACGTCCTTGAGCTCGACCGGCGCTTCCGGCGCGACGGGGCTGGTGGCGGGTGCGCCGGCTTCGGGCGCGGCGGCGGTCGGCGGCTGGGCCGCGTCGGGTTCGCGCTTGCACGCGGCCAATGCCAGCACCAGGGTCGCGGCCAGCAGGGAAATGCGATGGACCTGTTTCACGTCAGGGGCTCCTTCCACTCAACGAGGCGACAGTTTATGCCGCGTCGCAGCAGCGCTCCAGCCCCGGCCGCGGGAATACAGTGTTCACGCCAGCAGGGCCACGCCCGGAAAATCACGCCAGCAGGTCGGCGTACTCGGGGTGGCGCTGGACATAGACCGCCGAGTACGAGCAGGCCGGCACCACCTTCCAGCCGGCGGCCCGCGCGTGGTCGAGCGCGGCCTTGACCAGTTGCGCGGCGATGCCGCGTCCGCCGATGGCCTCGGGCACGCCGGTGTGCTCGATGACCATGCGGCCGTCGCGCAGGCGGTAGATCAGTTCCGCGTCGTGCCCGTCCACCGAGGTGGAAAAGCGCTGGCCATCGGGGTCGTGCTGAATCGTGATGTCCATCACTATCTCATTGAATATTCGGGGGTTCCATTCTGCCCGCGTGGCCGGGAATGCGACAGAAGCCGACGCGGCGCGTCACTCTTGGTCACGTCAAAAAGCTGACGGACAGCGCTATTTCACAGTGTTTTCACTCCGGGCACCGGGTTGGCACGGTCTGTGCGTAATCCCCGGCAAGCCATCCGGTAGGGAACACCCATGAGCGCCAACGATCATCCGTCCGAGACCGCATCCGTCGCCAGCGATTTCACCCTGCTGGAAGGCCTGTTCCAGTTGACCGTCACCGGGCATACCGAGGACTGGGAATTCGAGCGCCTCAACAATGCCGTGTACGAGCGCCTGCTGTCCAACTACGCGCAAGAAGAAATCGGCAGCGTCCCGCTCTCCAAGACCCTGATGGCGGGTTGAGGCAAAGCCTCCCCGCCTTTCCACGACACCACCCGGTCCCGCGCACGTGACCGGGTGGATACCATCGGTCCATCGGTGCGGGCATCCCGCCCCGCTTTCCGGACCCTCATTCTTCGCCGCGATGATCGCGTTTGCCCTGATTGCGGCGATCGCGGGCGCTCATGCTGCCCTGGATGGCCTTCATCCGGCTCTCGGCGGCGTGCAGATCCACCTGCCTGGCCGCGGCGCCGGATGACTGGAACCCATCGGCCTGCGGCGGAATGCCCGTATGAGCCTGATCCAACTGCTGCCAGGGTGCGGGTTCGCGATCCTGCTGCTGTTTCTCGGCAAGCAGTTCGCGGGTGCGCGCCAAGGCCTGTTCAGGGCTGATACGGCGCTTGCGGGCGGCGGGGGTCCCGCGCGCGGCCGCGCGCTTGCGGGGCGCGGAAGCCGCGGTTCGCCTGTTCGTCGCCTTGCCGGCTGGCGCTTTCTTCGCGGTGGATTTTCTTGCCGCGGTCTTCTTCGCTGCCACCTTCTTGATCGCGGCTTTCTTCACGACGGCCTTCTTGGCCGCGACTTTCTTCCGCGCGACCTTCTTCGCCACCATCTTTTTCGCGGGTGCCTTGGCGCGCTTGCTCGTGGTTGACTTGCGCGTGGTGGCCTTCTTCGCGGCTTTCGTGGTCTTCCGCGCGGTCTTGCTGGCCGTTCCAGCGCCGGTCTTGCGGACGCGGGCGCCCGCCTTTTTCGCCGTGGCCTTGCTGGCGGTCTTTGCCACGGTCTTCCGGGTGGCCTTCTTCGCGGTCTTCTTCGCCGCTTTCTTCGCGGCCTTGCGGGGCGTGCTGCGTGTACGTGTACGTGTCGCCATGTTGCCTCCACGGGTGTGGTTCACCCGTGGGATAACACAGCGGATCTTCAGATCAGGTGATTGGCGCCGCCGCGTTCAGCTGCCGAAACGGCTCAGCTGGGCAAGGAAGTGGCTCAGCACCTTCGGTTCCATGGCGATCATGAAGAGCACGCCGTAGGCGGCGCCGGCCAAGTGCGCGCCATGGTTGACGTTGTCGCCGCCACGCTTGTCCATCCAGATGCTGTAGGCGACGTAGAGGACGGCGAACACGATCGCCGGCATCGGGATGAAGAACACGCCGATCATCGCCCACGGATTGATCAGGATGAACGCGAACAGCACCGCCGACACCGCGCCCGACGCGCCCAGGCTGCGGTAGTTGGGATCCTTCTGGTGCTTGAGGTAGGTCGGCAGGATCGAGACCACCAGCGCCGACAGGTAGAAGCCGATGTAGACCAGCACGCTGCCCGTCAGCTCGGTGACCACGCCTTCCATGATCCGGCCGAAGAAGAACAGCGTGACCATGTTGAACAGCAGGTGCCAGATGTCGGCGTGGATGAAGCCGTAGGTCACCAGCCGGTCGTACTGCTTGTTGCGGTCGATGGCTGGCGGCCAGAGGATCAGGCGGCCGGCCAGCGCGGGCGTGCGGAACGCCAGCAGCGAAACCACCGAGGTGACCAGGATCAGGATCAGGGTAATGGGGGCTTGCATGGGGGATTCTCAGACCGCGCGGTAGTTGTCCTGCATCGGATAGCTCCGCGCGTAAAGGGCGAACACGAGCGCCGCCAGGAAGGCGAAGCCGGCGAAGAAGAACATCAGGAACGCATTCTCGCTCAATCCGGTGCTGGCGATGTGGGCGGTGACGGTGTCGTTGCGGACGCCGGCGTTGGTCAGCAGGACCCACAGGCTGCCGAAGGTGCTGGTCAGGTACCAGAACGCCATGATCACGCCCTTCATGGCCTGGGTCGCCTGGCTGTAGGCGAATTCCAGCGCGGTCGCCGAGACCAGGATCTCGCCGAAGGTCAGCAGCGCGTACGGCAGGATCTGCCAGGCCAGCGAGACGGGGTCGCCGCCGTCCATCCACAGCTGCAGGGTACCGGCGACCACCCAGGCCAGGCCGGAGAACGCGATGCCCCAGCCCATCCGGCGCAGCGGCGTGGGCTCGAAGCCGAGCTTGCGCAGGGCCGGGTACAGCACCAGGTTGTTGAACGGAATGAGCAGCATGACCATCGCCGGGTTCAGCGCCTGCAACTGGCCGGCGTCCTTGATCAGCCAGCCCGGCCACCACCAGACACCTTCGGGCATCACCATTTCCTTGCCCTGCAGCACCCAGGTGGAGGCCTTCTGGTCGAACAGCGACCAGAACGGGGTGACCAGCGCGAATACGATCAGGATGCGCAGCACGGCGCGCACGCTGTCCACCGCCGCATCCGGATGACGACCGCGCGCGCGTTCCAGTTGCATCGAAGCGCCCCAGCCGCCGAAGGCGATCAGCACGCCCAGCGCCAGGCACGCGGAAATGACGAATCCGAAGTCGTCCGGCCACCAGCCCGGCGCCAGGCCGAGCATTGACAGCGCCCACAGCACCAGCAGCGCCACCGCGATGACCACGCCCGCCATCGCCACCAGATATCCCCAGCGCCCCTCGCCTTCGCGGCGCGCGGCCAGCGCGGTGCGCACCACCCGCAGGAACGAATCCGGATCCTCGCCCGAGGGCGGCACGTTGACGTACTGCTTGCGCCCCAGCCAGAAGATGAAGGTGGCGATGAACATCAGGATGCCGGGGATGCCGAACGCCACCGCCGGTCCGTAACTGCGCAGGAACAGCGGCATCAGCAGCGAGGCGAAGAACGAACCGAAGTTGATGGTCCAGTAGAACGCATCAAAGACGATCTTGGCCTTGTTCTTGTTGCTCTGATCGAACTGGTCGCCGACGAAGGACACCACCAGCGGCTTGATGCCGCCCGAACCCAGCGCGATCAGGAACAGGCCGGTGTAAAAACCGGTGCGATGGCTCTCGAACAACGCCAGGCACGCATGGCCGGCACAGTAGATGAGCGAGAACCACAGCACGGTGTTGTACTTGCCGAAGTAGCGATCCGACAGCCAGCCGCCCAGCAGCGGAAAGAAGTACACGCCGATGACGAAGCTGTGGAAGACATCCTTGGCCACGCCCTGGCGCTCGGCCTCGGGCAGATACGCCAGCAGGATGCTGCTGGCCAGGAACTGCACCAGGATGTTGCGCATCCCGTAGAAGCTGAACCGCTCGCAGGCCTCGTTGCCGATGATGTAGGGAATCTGCCGAGGCAGTCGGCCGGCGGTGGCTTCGCTGGGAGTGGTCATCCGGTGTTCCGTTGGCAAATTGCGGGAAGGTTACCGTATCCGGTCCGGGGGGTCGAACCTCCTTGGTCATGCTGGGCGCGGCCGTTTCAGCCCGGCATCATGCGGGGCTTTCGCCCCTCCGGATACCGCCCATGATCCGTCCGCTCCACGCCGCCGTCCTGCTCGCCCTCGCCCTGCCCGCCCTGCCGATGGCTTCCGCATCCGCCGCCACGGCGGATCTGGCCACCGTGTCCGAGCAGTCCGGCTTCGTCCGCACCGGCCGCTACGAGGAAGTCATCGCGCTGTGCGATCGCTTCGCCAAGGCGTATCCGAAAGCGGTGCGCTGCATCGAATTCGGCACCACCCCCGAAGGCCGGCCGATGAAGGCGCTGGTCGCCTCCACCCGCGGCGCGTTCACCCCGGATCAGGCGCGCCGCCAGAACCTGCCGGTGGTGTTGATCCAGGGCGGCATCCACGCCGGCGAAATCGACGGCAAGGACGCCGGTTTCCTGGCCCTGCGCGAGGTGCTGGAAGGCAAGGCCGCCGCCGGATCGCTGGACAAGCTGGTGTGGGTGTTCGTACCGGTGTTCAACGTCGACGGCCATGAGCGCTTCGGCGCCTGGAACCGCCCCAACCAGCGCGGCCCGGTGGAAATGGGCTGGCGCGTGACCGCGCAGAACTACAACCTCAACCGCGATTACGTGAAGGCCGACGCGCCGGAGATGCAGGCGATGCTGCGGCTGGTGCAGCAGTGGGATCCGCTGGCCTACGTGGATCTGCATGCCACCGACGGCGCCCAGTTCGAGCACGACATCTCGGTGCAGGTGGAACCGGTGCACGCCGGCGACGAGGGACTGCGCGTGGCCGGTCGCGCGCTGCGCGACGGCGTGCTGGCGGATCTGGCCAAGCAGGGCTCGCTGCCGCTGCCCTACTACCCGTCCTTCGTGGTCGGCGACGATCCGAGCTCCGGCTTCGAGGACAGCGTCGCCCCGCCGCGCTTCTCGCACGGCTATTTCCAGTTGCGCAACCGCATCGGCATGCTGGTGGAAACGCATTCCTGGAAGGAGTACCCGGTGCGGGTGAAGATCACCCGCAACACCATCGTCGCGACCCTGGACCAGATCGCCGCGCACGGCGCCGACTGGCTGCAGGCCGCGCAGCAGGCCGACGCGGCGGCGGCGAAGCTGGCCGGCCAGCCAGTGCCGCTGGAATGGGCGGCCAGCAAGCAAAGCCACACCGTCGAGTTCCGCGGCTACGAATACACCCGCACGCCGTCGGACGTGTCCGGCGCGCTGATGACCCGCTACGACGAAACCAGGCCGCAGATCTGGAAAGTGCCGATGCGCGACGATCTGCATCCATCGCTCAGCATCCCCGCGCCGGGTGCCGGTTATCTGGTGCCGGCCGCCTACGCCGGCTGGGTCGGCGAAAAGCTGAAGCAGCACGGTATCGAGTTCCGTCGCGTACCGGCGCTGGCGAAGGAAAATGTGGAAGCGTTCCGCGCCACCCGCACCCGTTTCGGCGCGCAGCCGGTGGAAACCCACCAGCGCCTGACCGTGGAAGGCGCGTGGGCGCCGGAAGCGCGCGACGTGCCGGCCGGTTCGCTGTTCGTGCCGATTGCCCAGCCCAAGGCGCGCCTGCTGATGGCGCTGCTGGAACCGCAGGGGCCCGACTCGCTGGCCGCCTGGGGCGAATTCAACAGCGCGTTCGAACGCAAGGAATACATGGAGGACTACGTCGCCGAGGACGTGGCCCGCAAGATGCTGCAGGATCCGGCGGTGAAGGCGGCGTTCGAGCAGAAGCTGAAGGACGATCCGGAGTTCGCCAAGAATCCGGGCGCGCGGCTGGAGTTCTTCTACCGTCGCCATCCGGCCTGGGACGAGCGCTTCAACCTGTATCCGGTCTACCGGACCAGCCGGGTGCCGTAATGATCGGGCCGGCCTTGGCTCTCATGGTCTCTGCAGGAAATCCCACATCGTCATCCCAGCGAAAGCTGGGATCCATTTCCCTGGGAACAACCAAGCAGCGGAGCAAGCTCCGCTCTAACCGATGCGTAGAGCCGAGTTTGCTCGACTACCCTTGCCAGGAACCCGCGGCCCGCCCTACTCGACTTTCATGATCCCGCGGCGCGGGGCGACGTTGCCCAACGTGTTCGCGGTGACCGGCGCGCCCAGTTCGATCAGGACTTCGCGCTGGTGCGCGACCGGCGTGCGCAGTGTCTTTTCCTCGAACCCGGCCAGCGCGCGGAAGGCCGGCAATGCCAGCGTGCGTTCGACGAAGGCGGCCGTGCGCGGCCAGCGCGCGGCGTCGATCTGGTAGCGCACGAACGCGGCATTGCGGAAGAATGCGGCGATGGCGATGTCGGCCATGCCGACCTCGCCGAACAGGAAGCCCTGCGCCGGCAACTGCGCTTCCAGGTAATCCAGTGCCTCCGGCAGTTCCTCCTCGCGCGCCTTGCGCACGACCTCCTCGTCCGGGGTCTCGTTGAACAGGTAACGCTTGACGCCCAACTGGTAGAACATCCGCCAGATGATCACCTCGCCCAGCCGCGAGTCGGCGAATTCCTCCAGCCAGCGCGCGCGGGCGCGGTCGCGCGGCGCAGCCGGATACAGCGACGGGGTCGGTTGCAGATCTTCCAGGTATTCGCAAATGACCGTCGAATCGTTGAGGACGAAATTCCCATCGATCAACACCGGAATGCGCCGCAGCGGACTCAATCGCGAGAAGGTCTCGTCGCCGATGAAGGGCGCGAATGGATCGATCCGGTAGTCGATGCCCTTCAGTTGCAGGCAGACCAGCACCTTGCGCACGTAGGGCGACAGGTAGTTGCCCAGGATCGTCACGGGTTCGCGCATGCGCCGGCTCCATTGGAAGTGCCGCGAGCCTGCGGGCTGCGGCGGGCCGGGGCAAGCCTCAGCCCAGCGCGGTATCCAGCGCCATCATCAGGCAGAAGCCGATGGCCAGACCCAGGGTGGCGAAGCCGCCGTGTCCGTGGCGGTTGGATTCGGGAATGACGCTGTGCGCGACCGCGGTCAGCATCGCGCCGGCGGCGAAGGCCAGGCCCCACGGCAGCAGCGCGGCGGAAATGCCCACCGCCCACGCGCTCAGCACCGCCGCCGCCGGTTCGACCACGCCCGAGAACGCGCCGATGAACACCGCCTTGGCCCGCGCCATGCCGGCACCGGCCAGGATCAGCGCCACCACCAGTCCTTCCGGAACGTCCTGCAGGGCGATGCCCATCGCCAGCCCCGCCGCGCCCGGCAGGTGGCCACCCGCCGCGACGCCCACCGCCATGCCCTCGGGCACGTTGTGCAGCAGGATCGCGAACACGAACACCAGCACGCGCGCCGGCACCAGCGGCGTGTCGGGATGCGCTTCGACCGGTTCGTCCACCAGCACCCGGTCCAGTCCCAGCAACGCCAGCGCGCCCAGCAGCAGGCCGCCGCTGATGAGTGCCGCCGCGCCCCAGCGTCCGTAGCCGATGCGTTCGGCCGCTTCCAGTCCGGGCAGCACCAGCGAAAAGGCCGTTGCCGCCAGCATCACCCCGGCACCGAAACCGAGCAGGCCGTCGGCCAGCCGCTGCGGCAGGCCGCGCACCACCAGCACCGGCACCGCGCCCAGCGCGGTGGCCAGTGCGCACAAGGCGCCGCCTCGCCAGCCGGCCGCCGCGCCCGTCGCATCGGCGGGCGCCGCCGCCAACGTCCACAGGCTCGCCGCCACGATCGCCGCAGTGGCGACCAGGTACGGCCAGGCGTTGGCCTGGCGGAAAGCCAGCGGTTGCAGCACGCGATTCATGGTCGGCGGGCTCCGGAACGGGCGCGCACGCGCGCCCCGCATGCGTCCGATACTAGCGCCGCTGCGGTCACGCGGCCATTCGGAAGCGCCGATGGCGGTGTTCGAGGCGCCCTATCGCCCCGGCGATGGCGTGTTCACATGTACTTCCAGTTGCGCGGCTTGCCTTCGGCCAGCCATTCCACCGACTGGGCGATGCGGCGCTGGCGGGTGTCCTCGCGCTTGGCCTCGGTCACCCATTCCACGTATTCGCGCTGCTGGCTGGGGCTGAAGCCTTCGAACGCGGACAGCGCCTTGCGTTGCTTCTTCAGCGCGGCGAGGAAATCCGCCGGCGGTTGCGGCGCCGGACGCGGCGTCGCCTGCTTGCGCGGCCCCGCCGCCTTGACGCCTTGCTCGTTCAACTTCATCGCCGTGCGGATCTGCGGCAGCAGTTGCTTCTTCGGCGGGATGTCGGCCAGCCGGGTCATCTTGCCGAAGCTGCCCATGCCGTCACGCGGCACGCCTTCTCCGACCACCAGCGCATGTTTCCAGAAACCGAACGAGGCGTGCTGCTTGAACGCCGCCATCCCGCACAGGATGCCGCCGGCATACACGAAAGTGGGCATGCCCCACTTGATCGTCTCCTCCACCTGCGGGCACGCCTCGTGGACGATTCCGCGCAGCTTCTCCAGGATCGGCTGCGCGAATTCGGCCGATCTGGCGATGTAGGCGTCGATGCGGGGATCGTGCCGGGCCATGGGATCGCTCCGTGGGACGTGCCGCCACTCTAGCGCGCCGGGTGCCGCCTCGCGCGCGTCCGTCACGGAGGGTGAAGCTTCGCGCGACTATCCTGTCGGTTTCATCAAAGGAAGGAACAGGACATGGTCTCCCGTCTCGCGCTCCCCGCGGCCCTGCTGCTCGCCCTGGTCGCCTGCCAGCCGAAGCCCGCCGGCGATGCTCCCGCCATGCCCGCCACGACGGCCCCTGCGGCGGCCGCCACCATCACCGGCGCGGCCAGCTATCGCGAACGGATCGCGCCGCCGCCGGGCGCGGTGCTGATCGTGCAGTTGATCGACAACCAGTTGGCCGATACGCCGACGGCGATCATCGCCAGCGCCGAGATCAAGGATGCCAAGGGCCCGCCGTTCGCCTTCGAACTGCCCTACGACACTGGCAAGCTGCGGCCCAACGGCAGCTACGGCCTGCATGCCAGCCTGCGCGATGCCGGCGGCAAGCTCTGGTTCGTCACCGACACCCGCACGAGCGTGGTGCCCGGCAGCGGCCAGCCGGCCAACCTGTCGATGATTCGGGTGGGTGCGGAATCGGCGTCCGCCGCGCGGCTGAAGACCCAGTGGCAGTGCGGCGACCAGCGCATCGCCGCGACCTTTGACAACGGCGCGGCCGACAACGTCACCCTGGATGTTGACGGCAAGCCGCTGGTGCTGCCGCATGCGGTGTCCGCCTCCGGCGCGCGCTATGCCGACAACGCCGGCAACGAGTTCTGGACCAAGGGCCGCGAAGGCATGCTGACCCTGGCCGGCAAGGACAAGCTGGATTGCAGCCAGACCGAGACGGCATCGCCGTGGGATGCGGCGCGCGGGCGCGGCGTCGCCTTCCGCGCGGTCGGCAACGAGCCGGGCTGGCTGGTGGAAGTGGGCGCCGGCAAAACGCCGTCGCTGCATGCGGAACTGGACTACGGCGAACGCAAGCTGGATGTCGCCTCCACCGATGCCATCGCGAACGGATTCCGTGGCCGCACCGCCGATGGCGTCGACGTCGCCCTGGTCGCCACGCGCAAGGCCTGCCAGGACGACATGAGTGGACAGGACTTCCCCGCCACCGCCGAACTGACGGTGGGCGACAAGACCTATCGCGGCTGCGGCCGCTTCCTGGCGGAGTGATCGTCATGCCGCGCCGTTCCCGCCATCGTTCCGGGTTCCGCAAGCCCGCCATCATCATCACCGTCCTGCTGCTCCTGGTCGCCGGCTGGTTCTGGCAGCAGCAGCGCGCGCGCCACGATGCGGTCGGCGAGGCACCGCCATCGATCGCCACCGATACCGGCGGACCGGGCGCGCGCGCCGAACTGCCGCTGCCACCGATCGAATCGACCCGGGTGGGCGCGGCCGCCACCGCGCCGGCGGCACCACCACCACCGGCGCCTTCGGCGTCCCCGGCGCCGGCCTCCGGCGACGCCCAGGCCGGACTGCCGGCGTTTCTGCCGCCGGAGGCGCACCGGACCCTGGCGCTGATCGCGCGGGGCGGGCCGTTCCCGAACCGCCAGGACGGCAGCGTGTTCGGCAATCGCGAGGGGAGGCTGCCCTCGCGCCAGCGCGGCTACTATCGCGAATACACCGTGGACACCCCGGGGCTGGATCACCGTGGCGCGCGGCGCATCGTCACCGGCGGCCAGCCGCCGGTGGAGTACTACTACACGGATGACCACTATGAGACTTTCCGCCGTTTCGACGTGCCCGCACAGGTGAAGCGATGACCGACTCCGGTTTCGACCTCGGCCTGGGCGACGCGCGCCAGGCCGGCGTGTTCTTCGTTACCAGCGAGGATCTGGATTCCCTGGGCGCCGCCGGCCGCGACGCCGGGCTGGGCGTGCGCCGGGTGGACCTGTCCGGCTGCGAGAACAAGGCCTCGCTGATGCTGCGGCTGGCGACCCAGCTGGATTTCCCGGACAGCACCGGCCGCAACTGGGACGCGCTGTCCGACAACCTGCGCGATCTGTCCTGGCTGCCGGCGCCGGGCTACGTGCTGCTGCTGGACCAGGGCGCGGAGCTGCGCGAGCGCGACGAGGGCGTGTTCGACACGTTGCTGGACGTGCTGGACGAGGCCGCGCAGTTCTGGGCCGCGCAGGAGGTGCCGTTCTGGGCCTTCCTGGCGCTGGACGAGGAAGATTTCGAGGACATGGACGCGCAGTTGTCCTGATCCGGCCGCGCGCCGTGCGATCATGGCGCATGAGCGAATTCAGCACCCTGCCCCTGCTCGACGGCCTGCGCCCCGGCGTCGAGGCCCTCGGCTATACCCACCTGACCCCCGTGCAGGCCGAGAGCCTGCCCGCCATCCTGGCTGGCCGCGACGTGATCGCGCAGGCCCCGACCGGCAGCGGCAAGACCGCCGCGTTCGGCCTGGGCCTGCTGCAGCGCCTCGATCCCGCCCTGGTCCGCGCGCAGGCGCTGGTGCTGTGCCCGACCCGCGAACTGGCCGACCAGGTCGCCCAGCAGATCCGCAAGCTGGCGATCGGCATTCCGAACCTCAAGGTCACCCTGCTGTGCGGCGGCCTGCCGCTCGGCCCGCAGATCGCCTCACTGGAGGCGCACGACCCGCACGTGGTGGTCGGCACCCCCGGGCGGGTGCAGGAACTGATGCGCAAGAAGATCCTGCACCTGGGCGGCATCCGCACGCTGGTGCTGGACGAGGCGGATCGGATGCTGGACATGGGCTTCGAGGAGCCGATCCGCGAAATCATCGGCCGGACCCCGCCCGATCGGCAGAGCCTGCTGTTCTCGGCGACCTTCCCCGAGGCCATCCGGACGATGGCGCGCACCAGCCTGCGCGACCCGCTGGAAGTCACCGTGGCCGCGCCGGAGGACGCCCGTACCGGCATCGAGCAGCGTTTCATCGAGGTCGAGCCGGCGCGGAAGCAGATCGCCCTGGCCGGCCTGCTGGCGGCCGAGCGGCCGGAATCGGCGGTGGTGTTCTGCAATACCCGCAAGGACACCGACGAGGTTGCGGTCTCGCTGCAGCATTTCGGTTTCTCCGCGCTGGCCCTGCACGGCGAGATGGAGCAGCGTGACCGCGAGGAAGTGCTGGTGCGCTTCGCCAACCGCAGCTGCAACGTGCTGGTCGCCAGCGACGTCGCCGCCCGCGGGCTGGACATCGACGACCTGGCGGCGGTGATCAACTACGACCTGCCCAGCGACGTGGATACCTACATCCACCGCATCGGCCGGACCGGCCGCGCCGGCCGCGACGGCCTGGCCATCAGCCTGACCACCCCGCGCGAGCGGCCGCGCACGGCGGCCATCGAGGAGCGGCTGGGCCAACCGCTGCGCTGGGACCGCGCGCTGCCGCCCGCGCCGCGTGCCGGCAGCGCCCCGGCCGCCGCGATGGGCACGCTGCGCATCGATGCCGGCAAGACCGACAAGCTGCGCCCGGGCGACATCCTCGGCGCGCTGACCGGCGACGCCGGCCTGCCGGCCGCGTCCATCGGCAAAATCGCCATCTTCGCCACCCGTTCCTACGTGGCGGTCGAACGGGGCAAGGCCGCGCAGGCGCTGGCCCGGCTCAACGCCGGCCGGATCAAGGGCCGCAGCTTCCGGGTGCGCCGGATCTGAACCCGGGCCCAGGCCCGGAAAAGAAAAACGCCGGGGCAAGCCCCGGCGTTTTCATTTGCGACGCGAAGGTCAGCGCTGGATTACAGCGGCTGCACCTGGTCGGCCTGCATGCCCTTCTGGCCCTGCACCGCCACGAAGGTGACCGCCTGGCCTTCCTTCAGCGACTTGAAGCCGGTGCCCTGGATCGCGCGGAAGTGCACGAACAGGTCCGGGCCGCTCTGCGGGGTGATGAAGCCGAAGCCCTTGGCATCGTTGAACCACTTGACGGTTCCGGTCTGACGCTCAGACATCTTTACTAACTCCTGAAACATGGTTTGGGTTGAAAAATCGCGGCGCCGGAACGTTCCGGACCGAGACTGAGTTTGCAGGCGTTGGTAAAGCGGGAAGATGTAGCAGATGTATCTACCGCATCAGGCTCACGATTCACGGTGACCCTGGCAAGCACAGTTCGCGCACTCTACCGGGCCTGCGGACCAAAAGCGACAGGTTTCCGACGCCTGGAGGTCCTTTTTCTTCAGTTTCGGCGGTTTCAACGGCTTCCGGGGCCGGATCCGGCCGCCGGACCCGTATCATGGCGCCCCTTTCCGCCCCCTCCCGACCCGCCATGGCGCTCAAGGCCACCGTCGTCAAAGCCGACCTCCAGATCAGTGATATGGACCGGCACCACTACGCCTCCTACCCCCTGACCCTGGCCCAGCACCCCTCCGAGACCGATACCCGGCTGATGGTGCGGGTGCTGGCGTTCGCCCTGTTCGCCGACGAGCGGCTGGAATTCGGCCGCGGCCTGAGCACCGAGGAGGACCCGGACCTGTGGCGCCGCGACTATACCGGCGACGTCGAGCTGTGGATCGACCTGGGCCAGCCGGACGAATCGCGCATCCGCCGGGCCTGCGGACGCGCGCGTGACGTGGTGGTGGTCAATTACGGCGGCCGCGCAGCGGATCTGTGGTGGGAAAGGAACGCCTCCGGGCTGGCACGCCTGCGCAACCTGACCGTGCTGGACCTGTCCGCCGCCGACGTGGACGCGCTGACTTCGCTGTTCGCCCGCGGCATGCGCCTGAGCGTGATGATCCAGGACGGCGAAGTGCAGCTGATCGACGATGCCCGCACGGTCACGGTAATCCCCACCCATCGCCAGCGTGCGGAAACCGCCCCGGCCTGACATGGCGCCGACCCATGACGTGATCATCGTCGGCGCCGGCGCCGCCGGCCTGATGTGCGCGCTGACCGCCGGCCAGCGCGGCCTGCGGGCACTGGTGATCGAACACGCCAACAAGGTCGGCAAGAAAATCCTGATGTCCGGCGGCGGCCGCTGCAATTTCACCAACACCGGCGCCGGCCCGGCCAATTACCTGTCCACCAATCCGCATTTCTGCAAATCGGCGCTGGCCCGCTACACGCCGGCCGACTTCATCGAGCTGGTCGAGCGCCACCGCATTGCCTACCACGAGAAGGAACTGGGCCAGCTGTTCTGCGACGTCTCTTCCAAGCTCGTCGTGAAGATGCTGCTGGACGAATGCCAGGCCGCGCACGTGCGCATCGAGACCCAGTGCAGCGTCGAGCGGGTGCAGGCGGTGGACGGCGGTTTCCGCATCGCCACCTCGCACGGCGTGTTCGCCGCGCCGTCGCTGGTGGTCGCCACCGGCGGGCTGTCGATCCCGAGCATGGGCGCCACCGGTTTCGGCTATGAACTGGCGCGCCAGTTCGGCCACGCGGTGCTGCCGACCCGCGCCGGGCTGGTGCCGCTGACCCTCAGCGGCAAGCACCAGGAACGCCTGCACGACCTCAGCGGCGTCGCGGTGCCGGTGGAAGCGCGCTGCGGCAAGCAGGCGTTCCGCAACTTCATGCTGGTCACCCACCGCGGCGTGAGCGGCCCGGCGATCCTGCAGATCTCCTCGTACTGGCAGCCCGGCGACGACCTGCGGCTGGATCTGCTGCCGGGACAGGACGCGCTGGCGTGGCTGAAGGAACAGCAGGCGCAGCGCCCGGCGGCGGAGCTGAAGACGGTATTGTCCGACGCCCTGCCGCGCCGGTTCGCCCAGCGCCTGTGCGAGGTGTGGCTGCCGAACCGGCCGATGCGCCAGTTCAACGAACCGCAATTGCGCGAGCTGGCCGGCGTGCTGGCGTCCTGGCCGTTGGTCGCCAGCGGCACCGAGGGCTATCGCACCGCCGAGGTCACCCTGGGCGGCGTGGATACCGACGGGCTGTCGTCCAGCACGATGATGTCGCGGCTTGTGCCGGGCCTGTTCTTCATCGGCGAGGTGGTCGATGTCACCGGCTGGCTGGGTGGCTACAACTTCCAGTGGGCCTGGGCGTCGGGGCACGCGGCGGGGATGGCGGTTTAGGGCCCTCCGGCAAGCCAGAAGCAAATCCCCCTCGGTCCCCCTTCTTCGAAGGGGGAGGTGTAGAGCCGAGCTTGCTCGGCTGCGGGATGTCTGGACGGCGCGCGAAGGCTCCAACGGCAGCGGAGCAGGCTCCGCGCTACGGGCGCATGGCCTGGGCGGCGAGTTCGAACGAGCGCAGGCGTTTGCCGTGGTCGAAGATGTTGGCGGTGAGCATGATTTCGTCCGGGCGATGGCGATCGATGAAGGCGCGGATGCCTTCGCGAACGGTATCCACGCTGCCGATCACCGAACAGGCCAGCGCCTGCGCCACGCCGAGCTTTTCGTGCGGCTGCCAGAACGCCTCGATGTCCTCGATCGGCGGCGGTACCAGCCCCGGCTTGCCGCGGCGCAGGTTGACGAAGGCCTGCTGCTGGGTGGTGAACAGGTACTTCGCCTCTTCATCGGTTTCCGCCACCACCACGTTCAACGCCAGCATCGCGTGGGGCTGGGCCAGGCGCGCGGATGGCCGGAAGTTGCGGTGGTAGACCATCAGCGCCTGATCCATCGCATCCGGCGCGAAGTGCGAGGCGAACGCGAACGGCAGGCCCAGCGCCGCCGCCAGTTGCGCACTGAACAGGCTGGAACCGAGCAGCCACACCGGTACTTCGATGCCGGCGCCCGGCACCGCGCGCACCGCTTGCTCCGGCTGCGCGGGTTCGAAGTAATGCAGCAGTTCGTTGACGTCCTGCGGGAACTGCTCGGCGTTGTCGAAGTAACGTCGCAGTGCGCGCGCGGTCGGCTGGTCGGTGCCCGGCGCGCGGCCCAGGCCGAGGTCGATGCGATCCGGATACAGCGACGCCAGGGTGCCGAATTGTTCGGCCACCTGCAGCGGCGAATGGTTGGGCAGCATCACCCCGCCCGCCCCGACCCGGATGCGCGAAGTCGCGCCCGCGACATTCCCGATCAGCACCGCGGTGGCGGCGCTGGCGATGCCGGGCATGTTGTGGTGCTCGGCCAGCCAGTAGCGCTGGTAGCCCCAGGCCTCGGCGTGTTGCGCCAGATCGCGCATGTTGGCGAAGGCGCGGGAAATGTCGCTGCCTTCGCAGACGGGCGCGAGATCGAGCAACGAATAGGGAATCATGGCAACTCCTGGCAGGCGATGCCTGCGTCGTGGGGACAGCGCGCCCGGCTTTCCAGCCCGGCATTCGGGATAGTGAATCCCGTGGACACCTTTCCCGTTCTTGTGGGAGCGACGTAAGTCGCGATGAAGCTTGACCGGTATTCCTTCGCGACTGACGTCGCTCCCACAAAGGCTGTTCCACAAGGCGGTGGAAGATCAGCTCAACAAATCGAACGGACCGCCCTGCTCCAGCGCCCGCTGGTACGCCGGCCGCGCATGGATGCGCGCCAGGAAATCGGCCAGTTTCGGATGGTTCTCCAATCCCGCGCGCGCGGCGGCGGCTTCCACCGGGAAGCTCATCTGGATGTCGGCGGCGCTGAAGTCCTCGCCGGCGAACCAGCGCGCCTTGCCCAGTTCGGCTTCCATGTAGTCCAGGTGCAGCCGGACCTGCGGGGATACGAAACCCTGCAATGCCTTGTCCGCGATCGAGCGCGCGATCGGCCGCGCGAAGAACGGCATCGGCGCCTTCTTCAGCCGCGAGAACACCAGGCTCAGCAGCATCGGCGGCATCGCCGAGCCTTCCGCGTAATGCAGCCAGTAGCGGTAGCGCAGGTGTTCGGCCGTGCCCGGCGACGGCGCGAACGCACGCGCGGCGTCATAGCGCTCGACCAGGTATTCCAGCACCGCGCCCGATTCGGCCAGGGTGTGGCCGCCGTCCACCAGCACCGGCGACTTGCCCAGCGGATGCACCGCGCGCAGCGAGGACGGCGCCAGCAGGGTCTGCGGATCGCGCTGGTAGCGGACCACGGTGTAGTCCAGGCCCAGTTCCTCCAGCAGCCACAACACGCGCTGGGAACGGGAATTATTGAGATGGTGGACGGTGATCATCGGCGGCCTCCGCGGGGAAGCCGCATCCTAGTACGGCCCGCCGCATTCCGGGTGACCGTCAGGAACTGCAGGACAGCATCGAACAACCCGCGCGTTCTCGCGCCCAGTCCGGGCGGCGCAGGGCGAAGCTCTCGCGGCCGGGCTGGTCGTCGTAGGGCCGCCGCATCACGTCCAGCAATTCGGCGATGCCGGCTTCATCGCCGGCCTCGGCGCGGTCGATGGCCTGCTGGGCCAGGTAGTTGCGCAGCACATAGCGCGGATTGGCCAGGCGCATCCGCTCCCGCCGCAGCGCCGGATCCAGGCCATCGGCCGCCACCCGTTCGCCCAGTCCGCGCAACCAGTCCAGCAGATCCGCGCCGATGGCCTCGCGCTTGGCGGCGTCGTAGAACGCGGCGTCGAAATGGGCGAGATCGGGCGCGGCGAGATCGGCATCATTCAGCGCACGGAAGAACAGGGTCATGTCGACCTCGCCCGTCCACAACAGTTCGTGCAGTCGGCGCATGCGCTCGGTGTCGCCGTCGCGATGCGCGTCCAGCCCCAGTTTGCGCGCGGTGTTGCCGCGATCGGCGGCGGCATAGGCATCCGCGTAGCGTTGCAGGCCGTCCTGCAAGGGCTCGACCGAGCCGAACAACGGCGACAGCGCGTGCGCCAGCCGGGTCAGGTTCCAGTAGGCCACCTTCGGCTGCCAGCCGAAGCGGTAGCGGCCGCCGGCCGCATCGGTGGTATTCGGGGTCCAGTCCGGATCGTAGTTGTCGATCCAGCCGTACGGACCGTAGTCGATGGTCAGGCCCAGCACCGACAGGTTGTCGGTGTTCATCACCCCGTGCACGAAGCCGACCCGCATCCATTCGCCCATCAACCGCGCGGTGCGTTCGCAGATGGCGGCGAACCAGTCTCCGTACAGCGCCTCGCCCTCGCCCGTCAGTTCCGGAAAATCGCGGCGGATGCAGAAATCGGCCAGTTGCCGCAGCAGCGGCACGTCATCGCGCGAGGCCGGCAGCTCGAAATGGCCGAAGCGCAGGAACGAAGGCGCCACCCGGCAAACGATCGCGCCGGGCTCGGCTTTCGGATGGCCGTCGTAGAACATGTCGCGTACCACCGCCTCGCCGGTCGCCACCAGGCTGAGCGCGCGGGTGGTGGGAACGCCCAGGTGATGCATCGCCTCGCTGCACAGGAACTCGCGGATCGACGAACGCAGCACCGCGCGGCCGTCGGCGGTGCGCGAATACGGGGTCGGGCCGGCGCCCTTCAGCTGCAGTTCCCAGCGCCGCCCCTGCGCATCCACGGTCTCGCCCAGGGTGATGGCGCGGCCATCACCCAGCTGGCCGGCCCATGCGCCGAACTGGTGGCCACCGTAGTTGGCCGCGAACGGCTGCATGCCCGGCAGGATCGCGTTGCCGCCGAACACCTGCGCGAACATCGGAACGGCCAGATCCGCATCAGTGAAACCCAGCACCTGCGCCATTTCGCGCGACCAGGCGATCAGCCGCGGCGCGACCACCGGCGTCGGCATGACCGACGACCACGCCGCACCCAGCACTTCGCGCCGGCGCGATCCCTGCTCCGGATCGCCGGGAAGGTCGCGCACGAAAGCGTTGTCGTAGCGAATCGACCGCATGGCGTTCACGCCATTCCGGCGGCCAGCGGCTTCAGTTCCGGATCCAGCGCCACCCGCTCGTCGAACACGAAACAGCCGCCGTCGTAACCGTGTCCGCCGACTTCCTCGAAGTAGCCGAGGATGCCGCCATCCAGTTGCAGCACGTTGTCCATGCCATCGGCGCGCATCCACAGCGCGGCCTTCTCGCAGCGGATGCCGCCGGTGCAGAAACTGACCACGGTCGCGTCCTTCAGCACTTCGCGGTGCGGCGCCAGCGCTTCAGGCAATTCGGTGAACCGGGTGATCGGCAGGGTCAGCGCGCCGGCGAAGGTGCCGTGGGCGAACTCCTGCGCGTTGCGGGTATCCAGCAGGACCACCCGCCGCCCTTGGTCGTCCCTGCCGCCTTGTTGCAGCCAACGCAGCAGTGTTGCCGGCGCCACGGCTGGCGCGCGGCCGCCCTCCAGCGGCGAGGCGTCATCGCGACGGAAGCTGATGATTTCCGGCTTCACCTTCACCTTCAGGCGGGCGAACGGCGACGCCGCGCTGTGGCTGTACTTGACCCGCAGGCCGGTGAAACGCGGATCGGCGCGCAGCGGTGCCAGGAACCCCTCGATGGCCTCGCCGCCGCCGGCCAGGAACAGGTTGATGCCCTCCGCGGCCACCAGCACGGTGCCGCGCAGTGCCAGCGCCTCGCCGCGCGTGCGCAGCGTATCGGCCAGGGCATCGGGGACGTCGATGGGGGCGAAGTGGTAGGCGGCGATATTGACGATCATCCGCGCATTTTACCCAGGCGGCGTCAGCGGCCCCGACTGTCGTCGCCAATATTCAACCAAATGGTTGACAATGATGCCGGGCAAGGATAATCATCAACCTCATGGTTGAATATTCTCCCGCACAGCTCGACAGCCTGTTCCACGCCCTGTCCGACCACACCCGGCGGCGCATGCTGCGCAGCCTGGGCGGCCAGGCTCGCAGCGTGGGTGAACTCGCCGCGCCGTTCCAGATCTCGCTGGCCGCCGCCTCCAAGCACATCAAGGTGCTGGAACGCGCCGGCCTGGTCACCCGCACCGTGCAGGGACGCACCCACCTGTGCCGGCTCCAGCCCGAAGCGCTCGCCGCCGGTCAGGCATGGATCCGCTACTACGAACAGTTCTGGAGCCAGCGCCTGGATGCACTGGCGGAAGCGCTGGGCGAACCGCCCGCCACACCCTCGCCGCCCGCTGCCTCGCGGGCACCACGCCGCAGGAAGACGCCATGAACGACACCATCGAGGTACAGGTGACGCGCCCGTTCCGCGCCCGCGCCGAACAGGTCTTCGATGCCTGGCTGGATCCCGCCTGGCTCGGCCGCTGGATGTTCGGTCCCGACGTGCGCGCGGAAAAGGTGCTGCACCTGCGGACCGAACCACGCGTCGGCGGCGGTTTTTCGTTCCTGGTCGAGCGCCAGGGCCAGACCATCGATCATGTCGGCACTTATCAGCGCATCGAGCGCCCGCGCCGGCTGGTGTTCACCTGGGCGATCCGCGGCGAGTCCGACGAAGACGCCAGTACGGTCGCCATCGACATCGCCGACACGCCCGAAGGCTGCATGCTGACCCTGACCCACACCCTGCCCGCGCGCTGGGCCGACTACGCGCCGCGTACCCGGCAAGGCTGGAGCACCATGCTCGACGCCCTGCAACGCCTGTTCTGATTTCCCGAACCCGATCCGGAACGCCATCCGCGGCGACCCTCCGGATTTCCCAAGGAGATGCCACGATGAACCAAGACTACGGCCAACCCGTCGCGACGGACGCCCTGCGGATCCAGCGCTCCCTGCCCGGCCCGATCGAACGGGTCTGGGCCTACCTGACCGAATCGGACAAGCGTGGCGAATGGATGGCGCGCGGCGACATGGAGCTGCGGGTGGGCGGCAAGGTCCATCTGTTCTTCCACCACGCCAGCCTGTCACGGGAACCCGGATCCCCGCCGGCCAAGTACCAGGACATGGCCGACGGCGTCGGCATGGACGGCCGCGTCACCGTGTGCGAGCCGCCGCGCCGGCTTGGCTATACCTGGGGCGAAGGCGACGGCAGCACCTCGGAGGTGCTGTTCGAACTGTTGCCGCAGGACGGACGCGTGCTGCTCACCGTCACCCACAGCAGGCTGCGCGATCGCGACGAGATGGTCAGCGTCGCCGGTGGCTGGCACGCCCACCTGGGGATCCTGCTCGATCGCCTGGAAGGCCGCGAACCGCCCAATTTCTGGCGTGTACACGACGGCCTGGAAGCCGAATACGACCGTCGCCTGCCGGCCGCCGCGCGCGGCTGAGCAACGGACGCGACGCGCGTCAGCGCAGCAGCAGCCAGGGCAAGGCCAGGGTCAGCACGACGATGAAGAGGATCGCGCCCAGCGTGATCAGCACGAAGGCCGGGCGTTCGCGCAGCAGTTGCGCGAACGTCTGCGCATTGCCCTCGCGCTTCGCCCGCGCATGTTCGCTGCGCGCCTGCTCGCCGCGTTGCCGCTGGTAGTCGTCCAGCAACGCCTTGGCGCGCCCGTAGTCGGCCGCATCGGACAGCCATAGCGCGCCGTGCGAGATGCCCCACGGACTGGGCGGCGTTTCGTACCAGGCCAGGCCCTCGCGATCCAGCAGTTCGCGGATCTCGCCGGCTTCGTCGTCCGGCACGCCGCGCAGATAGAACAGACGTTTCGACATCGGGCGATGCCCGGATTCCTGCAGAAAGAGACGGACATGCTACTGCAAGAACGGCTGGACGCCGCGCCATGCGCCGCATCGCCAGTTTGGCGGGCGCGGACGCACTGGACCGCGGTCGCTGATCGGGTAACCTCGGCGCACCTCTTTCCATCGGATCCTTCCATGCGCCGTTTCCTGCTGCCGTTCGCCCTCCTGCTGCTTTCCGGCTGCACCGATCCGGGTCCGCCGCCGGGCGGCAGCGTGGCCGAACTGCAGCGCATCGACGAGCGCGTCGGTACCGGTGCCGTTGCGGTCAAGGGCTCGGACGTCACCGTGCATTACACCGGCTGGCTCTATGACAAGCGGGTGCCCAACCAGCGTGGCGAGAAGTTCGACAGTTCGGTGGATCGCGCCGAGCCGTTCACCTTCCTGCTCGGCGCGGGCCGCGTCATCCGCGGCTGGGACGACGGCGTGGCCGGCATGAAGGTCGGCGGCAAGCGCGTGCTGCTGATTCCTTCCGATCTGGCCTACGGCCGCGATGGCGCCGGCGGCGTGATTCCGCCCAACGCCTCGCTGGTGTTCGAAGTCGAGCTGCTGGACGTCAAGCCGCACTGATCCGGCACCCACACCCCTGTAGGAGCGACGTCAGTCGCGACCGGACTCTCGCACCCGGCAATCTCACTCAAGGGGCTCTGCCGGGTTGACTACATGGTCGCGACTGACGTCGCTCCTACAGGGTGCATATAGAGAAACCCGCCCTACTTCTGCTTCACCGGCGCCAGGCGCAGGTCGTGGAAATCGAAGCTGAAGTCGGTCAGTGGCGAAATGGCCTCCATCCGCGCCTCGCGGATTTCACCGTCGGGGGTGAGCGCGAAGTTGAGGAAGGCGTCGGCATTGAGCCAGCGCTCGCGCCAGCGCACGATGAAGGTGTCGTGCTGCCAATGGCTCAGATCGCCCACCAGCTCGGCGGTCTTGCTGAAGCGCAACACCAGCTTGCCGCCTTCCTGCGAAACCACGACGTCGCCGTACCAGGGATCGCGCAGGGTGCCGGCGTACTTCGCCAGCGGCAGCGACGGGCCAGACTTGGCATCGCGCGCGGCCACATGCTTCTGCCAGCTCTCGTCGGCGTTCTCCTGCGACTTGGCCACCGCCTCGGCATAGCCTGCCAACCAGTCGGTCTTCGGCGCGTCCAGCATCGCGTCGAGCGCGCGCATGGTCACCGCATTGAAGGCGGCGCCGACTTCCTGGCTGGTCAGCACGACCACGCCGATCTTGCGATCCGGCACCAGGGTCACCCGCGAGACCATGCCCGGCCAGCCGCCGGTGTGCCAGACCAGCTTCTGGCCGCGGTAGTCCGACAGCATCCAGCCCTCGCCATAGCCGAGGTAGTTGGGCTTGGCCAGCTTGAGGATCTCGATCTTCGGTTCGGACACCGGAATCGGGGTGATCATCGACCACATGTCGCGCTGCCGCCTGGGCGTGAACAACTGCTGCTGGCGACCGTCCTTGTCGGTATAGGTACCGCCGGCCAACTGCATGCCCATCCATCGGGTCATGTCGTGCACGCTGGAATAGATGCCGCCGGCACCGGCCACGTTCGACCAGGTCATCCGCGGCGCGGGCTTCAGGTCCTTGAAGTCGGCCTTGGCGTGGCCGGTGGCGACGTTGTCGCCGGGCTTGAGCGCATCGCTGTTGAAACGGGTCTGCTCCATGCCCAGGGGCTGGAACACGCGGGTGCGCAGGAACTGCTCGTAGCTCATGCCGCTGACCTGTTCGATCACCAGCTGGGCCACGCCGAACAGGATGTTGTCGTAGGCGTACTGGGCGCGGAAACCGCCGGTCAGCGGGACATCCTTGAGGCGCTCGGCCACTTCGCGGTTGGTGTAGCGGGTGGTCGGCCAGAACAGCAGATCGCCGGCGCCCAGGCCCAGGCCGCTGCGATGGGCCAGCAGATCGCGGATGCGCATCTCGCGGGTGACGTAGGCGTCGGACATGCGGAACCACGGCAGGTGATCGATCACCCGGTCGTCCATGTCCAGCTTGCCCTCCTCGGCCAGCATCTCCAGCGAGGCGGCGGTGAAGGCCTTGGTGTTGGAGGCGATGGCGAACAGGGTGTGTTCGTCCACCTTCTCCGGCTTGCCGATTTCGCGCACGCCGTAGCCGCGCTCCAGCACCACCTTGCCGTCCTGGATGATCGCCACGGCGATGCCGGGCACGTCGAACTGCTTGCGCACCGATTCGACATAGGCGTCGAAATCCTGCAACTGCGCCGGCGCGGCGGTCTCCTGCGCATGCGCGCCGCTCCACAGTCCGAACGACAGCACCAGCGCGCCGGCCTGCCCGGCGATCAGCGGAATCCGCATCATTGAGCCCCTTGGAGAACGAAGACGACCGCCAACGATACGTCAGGCGGGCACCGGCGTCCCCCTGCCGATGGTCATCGTGGGCGCCGGCCGGCACGGCGGGCTTGGCATAATGGCGCGATGTCCGCGGCTTCCAGCTCCCCTGCCCCCATTCCCGCCGCCCGTGTCGCCATCATCGGCGGCGGTCCGGCCGGCCTGTTCGCCGCCGAGCGCCTGCGCGCGGCCGGCCTGGAGGTCGATCTTTATGACGCCAAGGGCTCGGTCGGCCGCAAGTTCCTGATCGCCGGCAAGGGCGGACTGAACCTGACCCACTCCGATCCCTTTCCCGTGTTCGTCTCCCGCTATGGCGCCCGCCAGGAAGCGGTAGCCGACTGGCTGCGCGGTTTCGACGCCGATGCCCTGCGCGCCTGGGCCGCCGGACTGGGCGTGGACACCTTCGTCGGCAGTTCCGGGCGGGTGTTTCCGCGCGATCTCAAGGCTGCGCCATTGCTGCGCGGCTGGGTGCGGCGGCTGCGCGACCAGGGCGTGCGCTTCCACGTGCAGCACCGCTGGACCGGCTGGAACGACGACGGCGCCCTGCGCTTTCTCCATCCGGCCGGCGAGGCCATCGCCCACTTCGACGCCGTCCTGCTCGCGCTCGGCGGCGGCAGTTGGCCGGAACTGGGTTCCGACGGTGGCTGGGTGCCGCTGCTGGCCACGCGCGGCGTCGACGTCGCGCCGCTGCAGCCGGCCAACTGCGGCTTCGACATCGGTTGGAGCGAACATCTGTCCGGCCGCTTCGCCGGCTCCCCCCTCAAACCGGTCATCGCGCACTGGCAGGACGCCGACGGTCAGTGGCACGCGCAGCAGGGCGAGTGCGTGGTGACCGCCACCGGCATCGAAGGCAGCCTGATCTATGCGTTGTCGGGCACGCTGCGCGACGCCATCGCCCGCGACGGCGAAACGACCCTGTACCTGGACCTGGTTCCCGGCCGCGACGAACCCGCCTTGCGCCGCGCGCTGGCCAAGCCACGCGGCACCCGCAGCCTGAGCGAACACCTGCGGCGCGAGGCCGGCGTGTCCGGGGTCCGCGCGGCGCTGCTGTACGAGGTGATGGACCGGCGGGCCATGCAGGATCCGGAGCGCCTGGCGCGTATGCTCAAGCGGCTGCCGCTGCGCCTGCTGCGTGCGCGCCCCATCGACGAGGCGATCAGCAGCGCCGGCGGCATCCGCCTGGAAGCGCTGGATCGCGACCTGATGATCACCGCCCTGCCCGGCGTGTTCGCCGCGGGCGAAATGCTGGACTGGGAGGCACCCACCGGCGGCTATCTGCTCACCGCCTGTTTCGCCAGCGGCCTGCGTGCCGCCGAGGGTGTCCTGTCCTGGTTGAAGGAACGCGAGTCCGGATCGCGTTGAAGCACGCCGCCGGCTCCGGCGACGCGTGGCTAAAAAACGAAAGAGGAATCGGGCCGGATTTTTCGACCGCGGCGCGGCGATGATGGCTTCGTCGCGATGCGGTCCGGGTTGTTCTGCCCGGAGCGGGTCAACCTGATGATTCAATCTGGATCAGATCACCGCCATCCATGCCTGCCACAAGGACAGGACATGGATGGCGGGTCTTCCACACCACACGCTTTCAGGTTACGAACTTCGTTTCCGTGGACTGGATTTTCAGCCTGCACAAAACGCATCGTCGCCTTGTCTGGTCGCCCGCGATGGCTGCGACAGGCTGGAGAGAACCTGTGCGCAGCGATAGCGGGGCGTGCGCGTAAGATACAAACCGAAGCGTTGAATTTCGGTTAGCGTTTCGCGTCATTGCGATGACAGCGCAGCTTCCGTTCACAGTTCGTGTGATCGCTTCGGCATGAACTCATGCCCTTTGCTCATCATCAGGATTTGCTGTCCTGCAGCGCGCGCACTCGCGCCGGTGGATTGAACGCGTCGCTGCGCGCCTCGGCCCAGAATTGCTGGAACACCGCATGCGCGGGAATCCGATCCAGCAATTCGCCCGGCTCCAGGAAACGGTACAGGGTCGCCAGCGACCGCACTTCGACCGGTGATACCCGGCGCAGGATGTGTTCGGGCCCGAGTTGCTGCGGATGTTCCAGACCGGCCGCGCACAGCATGTCGCGCAATGCCTTCAGGGTGTTGTCGTGGAATTGCTGCACCCGCACGGACTTGTCGCCCACGTCCAGGTGCTTCCAACGGCCAGGATTCTGGGTCGCCACGCCGGTCGGGCAGCGATCGTTGTGGCAGCTCTGTGACTGGATGCAGCCCAGCGAGAACATGAAGCCGCGCGCGGAATTGCACCAGTCCGCGCCCATCGCCATGGTCCGGGCGATGTCGAAGGCGCTGATGATCTTGCCGGCCGCGCCGATGCGGATGCGTTCGCGCAGTTTCAGCCCGACCAGCGTGTTGTGCACCAGCAGCAGCGCCTCGTGCATCGGCACGCCGACATGGTCGATGAATTCGGCCGGCGCCGCGCCGGTCCCCCCTTCGGCGCCATCCACCACGATGAAGTCCGGCAGCAGGCCGGTTTCCTGCATCGCCTTGGCGATGCCGAACCATTCCCAGGGATGGCCGATGGCCAGCTTGAAGCCGGTCGGCTTGCCGCCGGACAGTTCGCGCAGGCGGGCGACGAACTGCAGCAGTTCCACCGGCGTGGAGAACGCCGAATGGCGGGCCGGCGATACGCAGTCGTGCCCCATCGGCACGCCCCGGGTGGCGGCGATCTCCGGGCTCACCTTGGCGGCGGGCAACACGCCGCCATGGCCAGGCTTGGCCCCCTGCGACAGCTTGATCTCGATCATTTTCACCGAAGGCAGGCGCGCGTTCCGCACGAAACGCTCCTCGCTGAAGCGACCCTGCTCGTCACGGCAGCCGAAATAGCCGGAACCGATTTCCCACACCAGATCGCCGCCATGCTCGACATGGTAGGGGGAAATGGAACCCTCGCCGGTGTCGTGATAGAAACCTCCACGCCGCGCGCCTTCGTTGAGCGCGCGTATGGCGTTGGCCGACAACGCGCCGAAACTCATCGCCGAGATATTGAACACGCTGGCCGAGTACGGATGCGCCGTACTGGCGCCGATGGTGATGCGGAAATCGTGCGAATCCACCTGCGTCGGCGCCAGCGAATGGTTGATCCATTCGTAGTCCACGCTGTAGACATCCTGCTGGCTGCCGAACGGCACCACGTCCATCACGCCCTTGGCACGCTGGTACACCAGCGAGCGCTGCTGGCGCGAGAACGGTACCTCGGCGGTATCCCCTTCGATGAAGTACTGCCGGATCTCCGGTCCCACCGACTCCAGTCCGTAGCGGAAATGCGCCAGCACCGGATAGTTGCGGCGCAGGGTGCTGCGGGTCTGCAGCAGATCCCAGGTGCCCAGCAATGCCAGCGCGCCGAACAGGCCGGCCGGCCAGCCCCACGCGGGCCAGTGGAAGGACAGCGCCAGCGACAGCAGCGCCAGCAGGATGCAGAGCCCGTAGGCCAGGTAACGATTCATCACGCTCCTTGCCGGACCGGGCGGCCGCCCACCCTGTCCGCATGACCGGAACGACCGGCACCCACGGTGCCGCGCGGCAGGAGCATCTTAATGCGCGCCGGTGATCGCCGCGCGACCGCCGCCTGTACGACCGGGCGCGGGGCTTTCGGCGCGGGCGGACCACGCGTCAATCCGGATCACATGGCAATTCGTCATGTGGCGATGAGCCACGGCCATTCGGCAGTGCAGCATCGACGTGCGGTAATCATGCGCCCACTGTTTGACGCCTTTCGATGTCGCGAACCACCCCGCTTGCCCTGGCCATCACCCTGGCCATCACCTCTCCCCTCCTCCACGCCCAGAACACCGGCGCAACCGCTCCGGACAAGACGCTCGACGCGGTTGTCGTCACCGGTTCCAACATCAAGCGCAGCGACACCGCCGGGCCGAATCCGGTGCAGGTGGTCAGCCGGGAAGAAATCGAACGCACCGGCAAGTCGACCCTGACCGACGTACTGCGCTCGCTCTCGGCCAACGCCGGCAACAGTTACGACGAGCAGTACACCGGCAGCTTCTCCGCCGGCTCGGCCTCGATCGGCCTGCGCGGCCTGAGCCCGAAGAACACCCTCGTGCTGGTCAATGGCTATCGCGTGGCCAACTTCGGTTTCGCCCTGAACACCCAGGACACCTTCGTCGATCTCAACGCGCTTCCGATCAGTGCGGTCGAGCGCATCGAAGTACTGAAGGACGGCGCGTCGGCGGTCTACGGTTCCGATGCCATCGCCGGCGTGGTCAACATCATCCTGCGCCGCAACTTCCAGGGCATCGAAGTGGGCGGCGCGGTCGGCGGCGCCACCCGTGGCGGACTGGACGAACAGAAGGCCAACCTGCTGCTCGGCTTCGGCGATCTCGAACAGCAGGGCTGGAACGTGCTGTTCGGCCTGGATCTGCTCAAGCGCGAACGCCTGGACGCGGACGAACGCGCCTTCACCCGCAGCGGCGACTTCCGCGACAAACCCGGCGGCCGCCTGGCCGGCTGGTCGACCGCGGGCGGCAACTGGCTGCTTGATCCGCGCCAGCCCACCCCGTTCTCGCCCTGCCCGGACGGCAGCGTGCTGCGTCCCTACAGCGATTTCGGCAGCACCCTGCCCGGTAACGCCTGCGCCTTCAACGCGCAGCCGTACAAGACCCTGCAACCGGGCGCCGAACGCATCCAGGCCTCGCTGAGCGCGACCTTCCGCCTGGGCGAGCGCACCGAACTGTTCGCCGATCTGCTCTACAGCCACAACCAGGCGGACCAGATCTTCAGCGCGCCGCTCACCGTCGGCCCGGGCCTGCGCGCCTACAACCCGGCCACCGGTACCCTGGTGGACATCCCGGTGGCGCTGCCGGTCGGCCATCCCGACAATCCCAACGGCGTGCCGCTGCCGTTCGAATACACCTTCTTCGATCTCGGTCCGCGCCTGAAGGACAACACCCAGGTGTTCTACCGCGCCCTGGCCGGCCTGCGCGGCCAGACCGAGCGCTGGGACTGGGAAGTCGCCGCGGAAACCTCGCAGAGCCTGCAACGCGAATACGTCGACAACTTCATCAACCGCTACGCCTTCGAGCGAATCCTCGCCGACGGCAGCTACGACTTCCTGGATCCAACCAGTACCCCGGCGCCATTGAATGACCTGCGCCTGCAGACCAAGCGCCCGGGTTACTACCGGCTGGACGGGATCAGCGCCAAGGCTTCGACCTCCTTCCTGGAGCTTCCGGCGGGTTCGATCGGCTTCGCCTGGGGCGCGGAGTTCCGCCGCGAATCACTGGATGCGCGCACCAGTCGCCAGGTGCTGTCGGGCACCGAACTTCGCCCGGCCATCAACATCGTCAAGGGCGAGCGCAAGGTGAGCGCCGCGTACGCCGAGTTCAGCGTGCCGCTGCACCGGACCCTGGAACTGCAACTGGCCGGCCGTGCCGATCACTACGACGACTTCGGCAACGCCTTCTCGCCGAAAGTAGCGCTGCGCTGGCAACCGCTGGAGTCGCTGCTGCTGCGTGGCTCGTTCTCGCGCGGCTTCCGCGCACCGTCGCTGCCGGAAATCGCTCCCGGCCAGACCATCAGCTACGGCACCGTGGTGGATCCGTTCGACCCGCTCTCCCCCGGCGGCAGCCGGGGCGTCACCAATGTTCGTACCGGCAACCCGGATCTGGATGCGGAGCGCTCGAAGAACTTCAATCTGGGCGCGGTGTGGTCGCCGGACGCGGACACGAGCATCGGCATCGACTACTACCGTATCGAACAGGACAACCTGATCAAACCGGACAACGCGCAGTTCATCGTCAACAACCCCGCACTGTTCCCGGGCCGGGTGATCCGCGATGCGCAGGGCCGCATCCAGATCATCACCAACCAGTATTCCAACCAGGGGGAACTGAAGACCTCCGGCATCGATCTGGATTTCAGCCGCACCTTCCGTACCGCCGCCGCCGGCAACTTCACCCTGGCCGGAAGCTGGACCCACCTGCTGGAGTTCAAGCAACCGCTGGTGGCCGGACAGACGCCCTACGACGGTGCAGGCAACAACCGCCTGGGCGCGCTGCCGAAGAACCGTGGCACCACCTCGCTGGGCTGGGAAGCCGGTGACTGGGAAAGCACCCTCAGCCTGCAATACATCGCCGGCTACGATCAGCGGGTCTCCACCCAGGTCAGCAATCCCGGCCTGCGCGACAAGGTCAAGCCCTATCACCAGTTGGACCTGTACGTGGCCTACCAGGGCATTCCCAAGACCACGCTGTCGTTGTCCGTGCAGAACCTCACCGACAAGGATCCGCCCTTCGATCCGGCCGGAGGATCCAACGGCTTCGACATCACCCAGTACAACCTGCGCGGCCAGTTCGTCTCGCTGGGGGTGAAGTACCGGTTCTGATGCGGATGGCGACGCGGCGGCCGCTCAACGGCCGCCGCCGTTTTCATCCGGCTTTCGCAGCGTCGATTCCTGCGCTCGCAAGCCACACCGCCGGCATTCCCTTAGACAAGACTCTCCGGTGAACGCTCAGATCTTCTCCTGCCAGGGTTCATCCCGCGCGTTGCGATGCCATTGCCGCCAGCCATGGCAATACGCGGACTGGACGTACGGACCACGCAGGATTCGCGGCGCATCCGAGGCGATCGATTCCTCGCCCAGCAGATAGACCGCATGCGCCCATGGCTGGACACGCTCGTGCGGCAGCTCCGCCAGTCGCCGATCCACGATGCTGGCCGCGTCCTCAATGGAAAGCGCGCGCACGAGAAAGCAGGTGTCCGGACCATTGGGACCACCGCTCAGGGGATCCTCGGCATCATTGCCCCAACGCACTACCTCATAGATGTGCATACGCGTTCCATCGGGCATAGAAGAAGTCGATCACGTCCACCCCCACGATCTTCCAGATACCACATCGACGGCTTCTTCCGGTACGCGTTCGACCGTAAGAAACCTATCGGCTTGCATGCCTGTGCCGGAGCCTCAACCGCAAGTAGACATCAAACCATTGACTTAACAAATAAATACATGATTTTACAGTGGCATTGACTCACAATCTGACACGCTTTTGCGAAGTCGTCCCCAGTCGTGGAGGCGCTGCAATGGGGATTGGGTGCTGGGGAGAGCTTGCCTCGGTGGCGGGCGTCCTCTCACTCAGGACTGCTGGCCCCAGCCGGCCTTGTGGCACCACGGCTTTCTGGGGCGCCACCGCTGGAGAGGACGAGTGCGGGGCATACTGATTCGCCTGGCGGTTACCTGCCGTCCCGGACCAGTTCGGCCAAGCAGTATTCGCGTACACATTCAGGCGAGCGGTTTTGCAATGACGGACTTCTGCTGCATGACTTCATTTGCTAAGGAATCACCAATTTGATTGCTGATGGTCCCGATATTTCGATAGCCACATCACGGCAAGCGCCAAGCCGGATTATGGTTCCACCTTCCGACGCATCGCTAACAATGGTTCCCGTCACTTCGACCATACGACCATCCAAGTCACGCTTACGGCCATCTAACGAGTCGTAATTGATCAGCGAGACGCAACGCAACGTCTCCCAGTTCTCGCCATCACTCATTGTCGCCCATAGGTTCTTATCCTCATGACGCAAAGTTATCCATGCTCGGAATGTCACTTCCTTTCCTTCAAACTGCTTCGGGTTTGCGGCGACATCAAGAAATCTTTGATCAGCTGAAAGTTCCGTTTTCAATTTATGCGATGAGCAGGCAGCAAGTCCAAATGAACAGATAAAAGTAACAATTAGAACCCACTTGCTAGTCATTGGGTGGTCTCCGGATTCATGAATTCTGGCTGAAGCTGCTGCCTATCCAAGCTCTTCTGAAGCTCTTTCGCCTCGCGCTGAGTCATCCTTCCATCAAGCATTCGGAACTGAAGGCGACCACCAACGATCTCCGTGACCCCGACACGTCCCTCACTGACAACGCCATTGGGGAGGCCATGCTTAAGGGGCGCAGCATCCGCAGGACTAATGACGCCATCGGTCCGTCCATTAATATGTCCGTGAATGATTGCTTCGGCTCCCTTGGGAATAGGGGCCGTCGCAGAATCCGTTCGCGTCGTCCTGGCCGTCGTCGCATCCGAAGCCAACGTTACTTTATGACCGCCGCCTTCGGCCGGCGTCACGAAACCAATTTTTTCCTTTTGGCTGCCACTTGGTACGGCTACCACACTCTTCTGATTAACCATCGCCTTAGCAACAGAATCTGAGGCTTGTGTCGTTTGACCTGTCGATCTACTTTCAACATAGGTGTCGGACTGGATACACGCAGTTTTGGTCGAACCAGGACACGCACTGCGCCCATCCGGATCTGTAAACTTGTAAGGATTGTTATTGGCATACCAATACCGATTGAAATTGGCGCCAGGCATTGAGTACGCCGTCACCGGGTCCACCGACAGGAACCGCCCGATGAGCGGGTCGTAATACCGCTGCTGCATGTAGGTCAGCCCAGTGGCCGCATCCTGCACATGCCCGGTGTAGCCCGGTCCGTCCGTCAACGCCCGGTTGGTCAGTCGCCCATAAGGCTCGTACTCGCTGGTCTCAACGATGGCCTTGGCCGCATCCGTCACCGCGATGGGTGTCCCCAGCGCGTCGGTGTGCTGGAACCGGCTCACCACGGCACCGGTGGCGGTGTTCTTCTCGCGGGTGGCCAACAGGCTTCCGTTCAGCGAAATGTAGTAGGTCTGCCTGCTCTGCCGTACGTCGCTGGCATACATCAACTGTCCGGCCTGGTTGTACAAGCTGTACTTGCTGCCGGCCGCCGTGACGTCCCGTACGCGCCGACCGTGGCCGTCATAGACATAACTGACCAGGTTGTCAGCCGTGCGCAGGCGGTTGCCGAGGTCGAAGGTATAGCCCTGCCCGTTCTTGTTGCTCAGGTTGCCCTGCGGGTCGTACTGCAGGCCCACCACCGTGGCGCCGCCCACCGTGTTGGTCACACTGGTCAGCAGATTTCTGCCGTCGTAATGGTAGGTGTGGTCGCGGGCGTGGCTGCCGGCCGTGACCTTCAACGAAGTCAGGTTGTCCAGCACGTTGTAACTGTAGTTGGCCGTACCGAAACTGACGCCGGTGGTCTGGACCAGTTGGTCCAGACCGTTGTAAATCATGGAACGGCTCTGGCGCGCCCCGGTCGTGTAGTCGGTGATGCCGGTGACATTGGCATGCTTGTCGTAGGCATAGCCCAGGTCCAGCACGCCGTTGCTGTCGGTGCTGCGCGCCGGCAGCTGCCGGGCGTTCTGGGTCATCGTGTGGACGATGCCGTTGCCGTAGCTGAACTGCTTCATGCCCCCGTTGGGATGGTATTGAATGCCGCTGGCGTAGACGTTGCCGGCATGGTCAATGACCGAAGTCGGTTGGCCTAACGCATTGGGTGCGTAGTTCACCAACGACACCGCATCGGGATAGCTTTGCCAGCTCAGGTGCCCCAGCGTGTTGTAGCCGTAGCCCAGCGGCCAGTTCACGCTCCCCCAGGTCATCCGTTCCAGCGTCAACAGGCGCCGACGGTTGTAGGTGTAGCTGGTGGTCACCACGTTGGTGCCGTCGTTGTCCACCGCCGTGCTGGCCAGTTGGCCGTCGGGGGTATAGGTGTTGGTCGTGTTGCCGCGTCCGTCCGGGAACACCAGCGTCTTGACCCGGTTGCGGGCGTCGTAGGTCCGTGACGCCTTGCGCAGCACCACGGGACCACTGGTGCCGTTGGCCTCGCAGGCTGTGGTCGCCGGCAGGCCCGCCGCGCTCCAGGCCAGGTTCCCGGCCCCGTCATAGCCCATCAAGGTGGCGCCGGTCTCCGGTTCCACCGAACGGCACAGCTCCTGGTTGGCGTTGTAGGCATAGCTACGGGTCACCGCCAGCGTCCCGGCCGCGTTGCGCTTGCGGATGGACAGCGGCTTGCCGAACACGTCCCGGGTGATGTCGATGCCCACCCGCTCGGCCAGGTTCTGGCCCTGGTCGATGAGCACCGGGGTGTCGTAACTGGGCTGGTCAAAGGCCTGGTGCCGGGTCACCGTCACCACGCCGCGGGGACTGACCGTGCGCACATACGCGCTGGTCGCATCGCCGAGGTACTGGGTGGTGGTGATCAGCAGCCCCTGCTCGCTGTCCTGGCTCACCGCCGTCACCCGGCCCAGGGCGTCGTAGTCGGTCCAGGTGCCGGTGGTGCCTCCGGTCAGGGCGTTGACCGGGTAGGCGGCAAACGTCACCCGCCCTTCGGCGTCATAGGCCCAGGCGCGCGTCTGGATGGTGGCGTTCGTGTTGGCGCCGTCGTAGTAGTGTTCCAGTACCGGCCGCCACAGGGCGTCATAGAACGTGTTGCGGCGATGGTTGCCGGTATGGTTGCGGCGCAGCCAATGGCCGGTCGGCAGGCCGTGTTCGGCGACGTTGCGGTATTCCCACGTGTACGTCGTCGCCGTCCACGTGCTGCCATCACAAGTGTTGGCCGCCGTCTCGGACGGGTACGTTGTACTGGCCAACCGCCCCATCGTGTCGTACGTGTAGCAGGTCTTGTAGCCGTTCTCGTCGGTGACCGAGTCAATCCAGCCGTTATTGTTGACCACCGCCGACTGGGTGCTGTTGTCGGCATAGGTGATGGACTGCGGGATGCCCCGCTTCCAGTTGGCAAACGTGGTCGTGTTGTTGTTGCCATCCTTGAGCCACCTCAACGTCCCCAACTGGCCGCTGGCCACCGTGGAAGTACTGTTGTAGGTCAGGGTCTGCTGCAGCTTGCCATAGGCCTTCACCGTCACCGGCATGGCGAATGCATCGTAGGTCGTCTCCGACACGACAATACCGGTCGGCGCCCAACTCGGTGTGCACTCGGCCGGCGCCACGCAGGTCACCTTGGCCGTCTGCCCCAATACCCACAACGTCGGGTTGTCGTGGTACGTGATGGTCTCCGTCCGGCTCCAGCTCTGAGCTTGCACCGCCAGCGGCAACGCCAGCAACATTCCCAATATCGTCCGCTTCATCCCCTGCTTCCCTGTTCGCTTCATGCGTATATCCCCAAATGGCGTCTGGCCATCGCTAGGCCGGCTTAACACCCCACGGGCTCCCAATCGCCCTACGGCGCAGGTGCGCTGCTTTTAGTAATGCTGATAGGCCTTACAAAACCATCAAATGCATTTACAGCGCTCAAGAACACGACGCCATCCTGCGTAATCGCTGTTCGCGTGACAGGCGCATTCCTCTTGGGTAACTGATTCTCGAGTGTCTCGTTCAAGCCCTCGGGAATGACGAAGTACTCAGGGAATGGCTGCCCGCTCAAGTTATCAAGATACTGATAATCGACCCGAGACAGCAGTGCTGACTGAGAAGATATTGTTTTCGTAATGAGCCTCCCATCGTTCACTTTGAAATCGTTGCCGAACACGTACCTCTCCACCCTCCCCGCACTATCCGAAACGGTTGTCGTGGACGTCCCAGGGCAGCCAGATGCGCATTGGTTCTCGTAACTCCAGCTCGGAGAATAGGAAATAGACCAAGTTCGCGACGGAATGCCCGGACCCGAAACGGCCTTAGAGACCAGACTACTCAATGGATACGCCTTGGGGCGTCCACTAAGAACCCAACCGGCGCTATCCCCCCAGCCGCACACCCCAGAGGTAACGTTGTTCTTTCCGTGAACAAGCGCCCTAAATTTGAATACGCCAGATGCACCAGATGGGTGCTTGATTTTTAACTCGCCTTCCTTTGCGGGATCACTAGGTGAGGCCGAGGTCATGGTGCCAGGGTTAAAGGTGCAGTCATTTCCATCAATGGCAAATTTGACTGCATCCGACGAGTACCCAATCATGTCATTCTTGTATTCGTACGCCCAACTAGAGCCGTCTGGAAGTTGTACGCCCGACAATATTCGGGCACCCGGACTGGTGTCGTAAGGATGCGGAACGTAAGAATAGGTCCACGTCCTCCCCGCCGCGCTGACAGTTGACAATTTTCCATATCCGTCATACTGAAAGCCAATGGAAGCACCATCAGAACTGGTAATGGAGGTAATCCTCGTTGGATTTTGTGCGTCGTAGTTGTACTCAACCCAGTTGCCGAACTTATCGACGGCTTTAGTGGCAAATATCATTACCTTTGTTCGGTACACAGTCTCAGACCGCTGAGGTTCAGTCATGTTGAATAGAAATAGCCTCTTTTGCTCTTGAGTTGCCATCCAATCAAAGAAGTACTTCGTTCCATCCGGCAAAGTGGCTGAAAATCCTTCTCCCACCGCATTTTTTAATGCTCCGAGACAAGAAATCATCCAATTCGATTTGGTGGTGTATTTATAGGCAGCACCGTCCGCAGGCACAACCGTGGCCGCCGCCAAACGATCAACGGCTTCCTCACCCTTGCGTGGAATGTTGATTGAAACACCATTCCAGAAATTGAAAGTCCAGATGTAGTATGGTCCGTTGTGTGGCCACATCGATATAGGAAGAGGCGAGAGCTTTCCGCTTGAGCAGCGAGGAGAGCTACCAGTCACAAAGTAGCTGCCTGTCTGATAGATTCCGGAAATTACCGGCAGATCTGGAACCCAGTACTTTCCTAACAAATCCTTGGTTTGGTCAACGCTACCACGTAGCGAGTTGCCCTCGGGAGACCTTGCTGGCCTTATTTTTCTGCCGAAGCCGACAGGAATTATTGAGTTTGTTTTCAACTCAACGTCGGAAACGCTGAATTCAACACCGCCATCGATATAGCTAACCGTGTCTCCAAACAAATCGCTAGACAAAGCAGAAATATTCGTAGCTTCGTCAACAGTCTCTTGATACTCGTACTGATACGTCCTGAGTTGGGCGAGAGCGGGATGTGCCCACAATGCAAGAGTAGTCAATAAGGCGGACGTTCTGGCGACACCCCGCCAGGATGCAGGTAGCGATTCAACCTTCCCCATTTGGCGCCTGTTTACGGCCCTGTAAACTCCATCGAGCCCACGCCTCTCCATCACACTGATCCACTCTCTTATTTTCACGCGCGCCTCCGTTAGGTCCTGTAATAACGACACCCGGCTCACTTCCTAGTGCCACGCGCATGGCTTTGAGATCTCGTGAACCTCCGAGCTTCTTCTCGTTGGTGAGGCGCGAAGTAGCGGGCGGCCTTCAAACGAAGGCCAGCCCACTCCAGAATGCACGACGATCCACCGCACCCCCATGCGAAATGCCGATTATCAATACCGCTTACCGGATAGGTCCGTCAATACCTATTGGGTCACATTTCAAATCCAAGAGATAGAAGCAGGTGATTGGCGGTCGTTACCTCGAAGCCCTTATTGGCCTGCCCCAATATCTACGCAAGCTCTATCATCCTTGGCCAAACGCACCGGCAATAGGAGGAATGTCGGGTACTGCCCTGTCGTTGCCGGGCTCCATGCACCAGTAAACGCCATATGCCACGGCAATGCGAGCGCCTAGAGCAATCCTTCGTTGGGTCCTGAGCTTCATACCCGGACCGTAGCACCCTCCCGTTACCACAGCGTCCGGAGAGGGTTGGCACTACGTATCGACGTGAACTGCGTGCCTATTCAGCGCGACTTTTAGCCATCAACGGTCCAAGTTTTGAGTCCTGGCTTCTTCGATGATTTGAGCGAACGTCTTCTCTGACCGCCGCTCTATAGCGGGCATAGGACTCACCGGCTCAGCCCGGAGCGTCGCTATCGGCTGTTTACCCGTCTTTCGGTACTCGATGTAATCGCGCGCCGTAAGGAAGCACCATTGGGCGCATTGCCAGGCTAAAGTCAGTAAGACGACAAGCACCTTGAAGGCCACTACCGCCAGCACAGCGGCAACAGTGAGAAACGCAGCCACCGCAATAAACACTAGCGCGCCTTGCCCCCCTCCCCCATCCCTGCCTGTAGCTAAGTCCTGGGATGCCAGTGCGAATACTGAAGCCGCTAGACCCTATAGACCTGTGCTTGCCCCCCCTGACGCTTGTGCCGATGCGTGACTTGCTCAGGTTCAGTCCAAGCGCATTGCCAAGGTTGATTCGTCGATAGAACCGGAAGCCCATTTGTGTCCCCTCCCCTCTCCTAGGGCGGATATTTTCACTCCCTGGACGGGGAAGTCGAATTCAAGAGGAGATTGATGTCTGGCGCCTAGGCTGACCCAGCCAATCCTTCAAAAGAAAAACCCCGGCTAGGCCGGGGCTTCATTTGCTCAAAGTTCTAAACATCAACCGATAAACATTCACCAAAATTGCCATATCGGCTTTCCTTCATCTTGCGCTTTCGCTCGCAGAGCGCCGTATATCTCCATCTGCGTCACTAGCTCATCGCGGAATGCTGGCGTTGCAGACCCTCCAATCCTGTTCGCCGTCCCCCAGCGGACCTGCATCTTTCCGCCCGCGTCGGGACTAAGGCGGTCCGCATTCAGCGTCTGGGCCTCATAGGAGCTATGCGCCGTAAACCTCCCCGCCGGAATTTCTTTGATGGGCGGTACGTTTCCTCTGGCTTCCCTGGACATCGGCGGATAGTGTTTTGCTGCTCGGAGCCGGAATCGAACTCCGACTATCGTGCAAATCAATCAAGCACATACGCAATGCTTACTGGCACACACGGCACAGCAGATACAGGTATGTGCCAGCTTGTGACTGATAGCTGTGCCGGCTTTGGCACACCGGATGCGCATTTGAATTTTCATCCGATGTTCCATGCATCAGCGGAGGCACATCCGACGCCGTTTGGCACAGTTTCAGCAGTAAATCTTATTGAGTACAAGGACATAGCGTGCCCGGAGCCGGAATCGAACCGGCATGGCCTCGCGGCCGGCGGATTTTAAGTCCGATGCGTCTACCAATTTCGCCATCCGGGCATGCGGATAGCCTGCCTGAGCGGGCGCGCGATGGAAAGTCGTTCGCATGCCGCCCGTCAGGCACAAAAAAAACCGACCGCGTGGTCGGTTTTCTTGAATGGAGGCCTGGGTCGGAATTGAACCGGCGTACGCGGATTTGCAGTCCGCTGCATAACCACTCTGCCACCAGGCCGATGGCGATTGCGCGAGACTGGCGCAATCACGGCGCCATTTCAAGCGCCTTACAAAATAAAACCCCGCGAACGGGGTTTTGTCCTGAATATGGAGCGGGAAACGAGACTCGAACTCGCGACCCCGACCTTGGCAAGGTCGTGCTCTACCAACTGAGCTATTCCCGCGTGGTGAAGTTGGAAATTTTACCGGTATCCCGAGAACTGTCAACTGCTTTTTTCTCGTCTGCCCGCAGAATCGGCCATGCCGCGTGCAGGTACTGGAAACCGGACCAGAGCGTAAGTATAGCGGCAATCGCGAGCAGCCAGTCGCCGATCCTGAAAATCCATTCACCCAGCCAGATGTCCGCCCGGTCCACCGGTCCCGGGGTGGCCGCATAGAGCAGGCAGCCCAGCGCCACCATCTGCACGATGGTCTTGATCTTGCCGATGGTGGCCACCTTGACCCGTGCGCGCTGGCCCAGTTCGGCCATCCATTCACGCAGCGCGGACACCGCGATTTCGCGGCCGACGATCACCGCCGCCCAGATCGCCATCCACATGGTCGGGTTGTCCTGCACGATCAGGAACAGCGACACCGCCACCATCAGCTTGTCCGCCACCGGATCCAGGAACGCGCCGAAGGCCGAATACAGGTGGTAGCGGCGGGCGATCCAGCCATCCAGCCAGTCGGTGACGGCGGCCAGGATGAAGATGAAGGCCGCCGCGAAATTGGTCCATTTGTGCGGCAGGTAGAACACCAGCACCAGCACCGGGATCAGCACGATCCGCAACAGGGTGAGCCAGGTGGGGATGGTCAACTTCATTGCATTCCTACTCGTTTCCCGCAATCGGCGCCGGCAACCCGTGCAGGTTAGCGTAGATCCGCTCGGCGAGTGCGGCGTTGATGCCCTCGACCCGGGCGATCTCGTCCGCGCCCGCGGCCTTGAGTCCGGCCAGGCCGCCGAAATGCTTCAGCAGGCTGGCGCGACGGCGCGGACCGATGCCGGGAATGTCCTCGAGCTTGCTGGTCATGCGCGCCTTCTGGCGCTTGCCGCGGTGGCCGGTGATGGCGAACCGGTGCGCTTCGTCGCGGACCTGCTGGATCAATTGCAGGGCCGGCGAGGCGGCGCCCGGACGCACCTCGCGGCCATCGGCAAGGACCAGGGTCTCATGACCGGCCCGGCGCTCCTCGCCCTTGGCCACGCCCACCAGCACCACGCTGTCCACGCCCAGATCGGCCAATACCCCGCGGGCCTGGGCCAACTGGCCGGCGCCGCCGTCGATCAGCAGCACGTCCGGCAGCACCCCGCCCTCCTCGACCGCGCGGCGGAACCGGCGTTCGATCGCCTGGTGCATGGCCGCGTAATCGTCGCCGGGTTCGATGCCGGTGATATTGAAGCGCCGATACTGCGCGCGGACCGGGCCGTTGGCGTCGAACACCACGCAGGAGGCGACGGTGGCCTCGCCCATGGTATGGCTGATGTCGAAACATTCGATGCGCTGGGCGGGTTCGGCCAGCCCCAGCAGTTCCTGCAACGCCTCGCTGCGCGCGGTCTGCGCGCCACGGCTGGTCAATTCGGTCACCAGCGCGATCTCGGCGTTACGCCGCGCCAGGTCGAGGTAACCGGCACGCTCGCTGCGCACGTTCCACTTCAACTGCACCCGTCGGGCGGCCGAAGTGCAGAGCGCGGTCTCGATCAGTTCGGCGTCCGGTATCTCGCGATCGAGAATGATTTCCTGCGGCGGGGTCTGTTCGCCGTAGTACTGGGAAACGAAGGCGGCCAGCACTTCGTCCGCGCTCTCCTCGCCATTGGTGCGCGGGAAGAACGTGCGGGTGCCGAGGTTGCGGCCGTCGCGGAACGCCAGCAGCAGCACGCAGGCGGAACTGCCGCGCATCGCGCAGGCCAGCACGTCCAGATCGGCGGCGTGCCCGTCCACGTACTGGCGCGCCTGCAGGCTGCGGATGGATCCGATGAGATCGCGCAGGCGCGCGGCCTCCTCGAATTCCAGCCGCTCGCTGGCCGCTTCCATCGCCGCGCTCAGTTCACCGCTCAGTTCGTCGCTGCGGCCATCCAGGAACAGCCCGGCCTGGCGCACGGATTCGGCATAGCCGGCGGATTCCACCAGCCCGACGCAGGGCGCGCTGCACCGGCCGATCTGGTACTGCAGGCAGGGCCGCGAGCGATTGCGGAACACGCTGTCCTCGCAGTTGCGGATCTTGAACAGCTTCTGCATCAGGTTCAGTGTTTCGCGCACCGCACCGGCGCTGGGATAGGGGCCGAAGTAGCGGCCCGGCACCGCGCGCGGCCCGCGATGGAATGCGATCCGCGGCCAGGTCTCCTGGGTTAGCAGGACATAGGGATAGCTCTTGTCGTCGCGCAGCAGCACGTTGTAACGCGGCGCCAGCGACTTGATCAGCTGGTTTTCCAGCAGCAGCGCCTCGGCCTCGGTGCGGGTGACGGTGACATCCATCCGCGCCACCTGCGACAGCATTGACAGGATGCGCGGGGTCTTGGGCGTGTTGCTGAAATAACTCGACACCCGCCTGCGCAGCGCCCCGGCCTTGCCGACGTAGAGCAGACTGTCGTCGGCCGCGTACATGCGGTAGACGCCCGGCGCCAGGCTCAGGCCGGCGGCGAACGCCTTGCCATCGAAATCGGAGGACTTGCGACCGCTCATTCGTCGATCGGCACGTGGCTCAGTTCGCCGCTGGCGATGTCGTAGCGCAGCACCGCGTGGGCGTCCGTCTCGGCGATCCAGACGGTGCCCGGGGACAAGGCCAGGCCGGTGGGGCCGTGCAGCGTCCGCGGCAGCGGCACACTGCTCAGTTCGCCGCCTCCCAGCCGCAGGCTGCGCAGGCTGCCGTTGCCGGTGTCGGCGATCCACATCTGCGGCGCGTCGATGCTGACGGCAATGCCCTGCGGGTGTTGCAGGCGGGCGGTTTCGCGCGGCCCGTCCTCGCCGCCGAACGTCCACGGCCCCTGCCCCACCAGGGTCTGCACGACGCCGGTGCGCAGTTGCACGGAACGGATGGCCGATCCCAGCGCGTCGCAGACATACAGGGTCTGGTGGATGGCGGCGAGCGCGGCGGGTTGCGCGAATGCCGCCATCGGCCCGCTGCCGTCGCGCACTTCCAGTTGCCCGGAACCGGCGGGCGCGCCCAGGTCGCGGGTGGCCAGGTCGTAGCTCCAGATGCGGTTGTCGCCGCCCATGGCGATATGGATCTGGTTGTTGCTGGCCGCCAGCGCGAGCGGCTGGTTGAGCGGGACCGCGCGTGCCTGGGCGACGACGCCTTCCACCGGCTCCCCCGCGCGGCCGTTGCCGCACAGGGTATCGACCGCGCCGGTCGCCAGATGGATGCGCCTCAGGGCATGGTTGCCGGTATCGGCCACGTACAGGCATTCGCGCAACGCCAGCAGGCCGTGCGGATTGCGGAACGCGGCGTGGGTATGGTCGCCGTCGATCAGGTCCGCCGCCGCCAGTCCGAACTGGCGCAGCACGCGTCCGCCGTGGGTGCATTCGAGAATGCGGTGATGCCCGCTGTCGGCCACGAACAGGCGATCCGGGGTGGCGGCCAGGCCGGTCGGGAACCGCAGCGGCAGGCGCGGCTCGGGATGGCTCTCGCGCGGTGCCCGCAGATCGTCGTCCACCGGCCGTCCCAGCACTTCGCACAGCGCGGACACGGAACGGTCCAGCTCGGCACCGTTGTCGGTGCCGACCAGGCGGTGGCGGATCATGCCCTCGCCATCAATCAGCAGCACGGTCGGCCAGGCCTCGATGCCGAACGCCTGCCATGCCGCCCAGTTGGCGTCATGCGCGATGGGAAACCCGATGCCATGGCGGCGCAGCCGCTTGAGCGCCGTCTGCGGGTCCCGTTCGCTGTCGAAGCGCGGCACGTTGACCACCAGGGTCTGCAGGCGCCCGGCATGGCGCGCCTGCAGCGCGGCCAGTTCGTTCAGGCGCTGTCCGCACCAGGCCGAGGCGGCGTTGACGAAGGCCAGCGCCACGATCCGGCCGCGCTGTTCGAGCAGCGAGCCGGAGGGCGCGTTGAGCCAAGGCAAGCCCTGGGGAAGTTCGGGAGCGGGCGCGGCATTCATGATCCGCATCGATTATGCCGCAGTCCTATCCGCAGGACAGGCGCCGGACCGCCGCCCGTGCCGCAGAATCGACCAGTCGCCAGACATGATCGAAATCGGCCGGACCGCCCGTATACGGGTCCGGGATGCTGCCGCCGGCCTCGATGCCGGTCCATTCCAGCAGCAGCGACGCCTTGCCGGCCAGCCCCGGCGGCGCCAGCCCGCGCACGTCGCGCAGATTCTGCCCGTCGGCGCACAGCAGCCAGTCGAAGCGTTCGAAGTCCTCCCGCCGCAACTGGCGCGCACGCAGGCCGGCGATGTCCACGCCATGCTGGCGGGCACAGGCGATGGCGCGGCGATCCGGCGGTTCGCCCGCGTGCCAGTCGCTGGTGCCGGCCGAATCCACTTCCACGCTTCCAGCCAGCGGCGAAGCGGCCAGATGATGGCGAAGTGCGCCTTCGGCCATCGGCGAACGGCAGATGTTGCCCAGGCAGACCACCAGCAGCCTCATGCGCCGCGCGCCCACTGCTGCTCGGCGCGGGCCAGATCCTCGGGCGTGTCCACGCCGGGCGGAAACGGTTCCGGGGTCAGCGCGACCGCGATGCGATGGCCGGCTTCCAGCACCCGCAACTGTTCCAGCGACTCAATCTGTTCCAGCCGTCCCGGCGGCAGCCGCGTGTAGCGGCGCAGGAAGCCGGCGCGGTAGGCGTAGATGCCGATATGGCGCAGCCAGTGATCGCCCGCCGGCAGGGTTTCGCGATCGCGGGCGAAGGCGTCGCGGGGCCAGGGAATCGGCGCACGGCTGAAATACAGCGCATCGCCGCCGGTGGCGCGCACCAGCTTGACAGTATTGGGATCGAACAGCGTTTCGGCCGTCTCGACGGGCGTTGCCAGCGTGGCCATCTCCGCGCCGCTGTCGACCAGCGCCTGCGCCACCGCGCGGATACCGGCGGCGGGGGCGAATGGCTCGTCGCCCTGCAGGTTGACCACCACCGCATCGTCGGGCCAGCCGGCGATGTCGGCGCATTCGGCCAGGCGATCGCTGCCCGAGGCATGCGTGTCGCGGGTCATCGCCACCCGCACGCCGGTGTCCTGCAGGGCGGCGCGGATACGCTCGTCGTCGGTGGCCACCCAGACCTCGCCGGCACCGGCGGCCAGCGCGCGACGGGCAACGTGGAGCACCAGCGGGTCGCCGCCGATCAGGCGCAGCGGCTTGCCCGGCAGGCGGGAGGCGGTGTAGCGGGCCGGAATGGCCACGATGAATCCGGTCGTCATGATGTCGGGGTTTCCGTCCTGGCCAGGCGATCCAGCAGCGCCACCCAGAAGGCTTCCGGCAGGCGCGCCGACACCGGCACACTGAAATACCAGTCCTTGGCGAAAGAGGCGCATTTCACCGCATCCTTCTCGGTCATCAGCACCGGCAGTTCGCTGCCGAAGGCGAAATCCTCGGCGCGATAGGCGTGATGATCGTCGAAGGCATGCGGAACCACGCCGATGCCCAGGCCGCGCAGGTTGTCGAAGAAGCGCTGCGGATACCCGATGCCGGCCACGGCATGGACGCGCTGGCCGGCGAATGAGGCCAACGGCCGGGGGCGGCCGCCACGCAGCGGCTGCGCCGCCTCGGTATGCAGCCGCATCGGCCATTCGCCGAACGCCGGCTCGCCGCCGTTGAGGACATGGAAGTCGCATCGCGCCGCGCGTTCGGCCGGTTCGCGCAATGGACCGGCCGGCAGCAGGCGGCCATTGCCATACCGGCGCTGCCCGTCGATGACCTCGATTTCGACGTCGCGCCGCAGGCGATAGTGCTGCAGGCCGTCGTCGCACACCACGATGTCGCAACCGGCGGCGATCAGCGCGCGCCCCGCGGCGACGCGATCCCGATCCACCCGCACCGGCACGCCGGTGCGGCGCGCGATCAGGACCGGCTCGTCGCCACCCTGCTCCGGCGCCGTCGCCGCCTCCACCCAGAGCGGCTGGCGATCGTCGGCACGGCCATAGCCCCGGCTGGCCACGCCGGGCTTGAATCCGGCCTCGCGCAAGCGCTGCACGAGGGCGATGGTGAGCGGAGTCTTGCCGGTGCCGCCGACGGTGACGTTGCCGACCACGATCACCGGCACGGACAACCGGTGCCGGCGCAACACGCCCCAGCGGAAGAGCCGCGCGCGCAGCCCGATCAGCGCGGCATAGATCGACGCCAGCCAGCCTGCGTGGAGCGGGACGGACTTGTCGTTGTACCAGTACGCGGGCGGAACGTGCCGGGACTTGTTCACTTCACTCACTCGCCGTCGCCTTCCCGGAATTGCATGCGATGCAGGTGCGCGTAGAGCCCGTCGCGGGCCAGGAGTTCAACATGCGTGCCCTGTTCGACCAGCCGGCCCTGATCCAGCACCAGCACCTGGTCGGCGTGTTCGATGGTGGACAGGCGGTGCGCGATCACCAGCGTGGTGCGATCCGGCATCAGCTTCTGCAGGGCGTTCTGCACCAGCCGCTCGGATTCGTTGTCCAGCGCGGCGGTCGCTTCGTCCAGAATGAGGATCGGCGCGTCCTTCAGCATCGCCCGCGCGATCGCCAGGCGCTGGCGCTGGCCGCCGGACAGGCGTCCACCCTTGGCGCCGACCTGGGCCTGCAGGCCTTCCGGCAACTCGCGGACGAACTCCATCGCGTTGGCGCCTTCGACGGCCTGCACCAGCGCCGGCTCCGGCACTTCCTGCATTTCGCCGAAGGCGACATTGGCGGCGACCGTGCCGTCGAACAACATCACCTGCTGGCCCACCAGCGCGATCTGGCGGCGCAGATCGGCCAGCGGGTAGTCCTGCACCGGATGCCCGTCGACGAGGATCTGGCCTGCCTCGGGTTCGTAGAAACGCGGGATCAGTTTGATCAGGCTGGACTTGCCGCTACCGGATCGGCCGACGATGGCGGTGACGGTACCGGGGCGGGCAATGAAACTGATATCGCTCAGCGCGGGCCTGACCTGGCCAGGATAGCGTGCGGTCACGCCGCGGAATTCGATGAGGCCTTGCGCGCGATCCAGTGGGCGGGTACCGGTATCGACCTCGTCGGGCGCATCCAGCACCGAGAACAGGCGCTCGGCCGAGGCCACGCCACGCTGGGTCATGTTCTGAACGTTGGTGAGCTGCTTGAGCGCGGGGATGATGGCGATCATCGACGTCATCAGGCCAACGAAGTCGCCCGCCGTCAGCCGGCCGGCGACGGCTTCGCGGCCGGCAATGAACAACAGGGCGGCCAGTCCGACCGCGCCCATCAGCTGGACCGTCGCCGAGGACACGGCGCGCGTCGACTCGACCTTCATCGCCAGACGCAAATTGTTGTTGGCCAGCGCGCTGTAACGCGAAAGCTCCGCGTGCTGCGCGCCATACACCTTCACTTCCTGGTGGCTGGACAGGGTTTGGTCGGCAGCCTGCAACAGCTGACCACTGCTCTCCTGGATCCGGTGGCTGATACGGCGATAACGCTTTGCGACCTTGTCCATCACCCAGGCGAGAGGAGGCGCCAGAACGAGAATGGTAAGGGTGACCTGCCAGCTGTACACCAGCATGACGATGAGCGCGCCTATCACCTGCAATGACTGTTGGACCACGACCTTCATGGCATCCACCGCGGCCTGCGCCACTTGATCGCAGTCCGAGCCCAGTCGAACCAGCATCGAGGGAACCGGTTCACTGTCGAAACGCTGCCCCGGCATCCGCAGGTACTTGTCCAATACCTTGATCCTCAGATCCCTGGCGATGCTGCGAGCCGAGCGTCCCATGGATATGTCCGTCACATAGCCTGCAACGCCGCGGATGACGAACAGGCCGATGATGGCCAGCGGCATCCAGGGTTTGAGGTTCTCTGGCGTGACCAGCCCGTTGGTGATGGGCTTCATCAGTGCCAGGAAGCCGCTGCCCGCAGCCGCTTCCAGCAATGCTCCCAGCAACGCCAACAACAGCAGGCCCACGTAGGGGCGTGCAAACCGCAGCAGGCGCCGATAGGTCTGCCACGGAGAGGACTGCTGCGCACTCACCGCTTCACCTCCGGCGCGGTGGCGATCTGGATCGTGCGGAAGCCGGATTGCGCCAGGGCGTCGTAGGCCGTCACCACCGCCTGGTGCGGGGTGCGCGCATCGGCGCGCAACAGCACCGGCCGCCGGCGATCCTCGCCGGCGACCTGGGCGATGGTCTGCTTGAGCGCATCCACGTCGGTGCGCAGGACCTCGTGCTCGTCCACGAAGTAATGACCGTCGGCGTTGACCAGCACGCTCAGGGTCTTGGCCTGGGCCGCCACCGGCTCGCCCTTCGCGCTGGGCAATTGCAATTGCAGCATCGAGCGAGAATCGAAGGTCGTGGTGATGACGAAGAAGATGATCAGCACCAGGATGACGTCGATCAACGGCACCAGGTTGATCTCCGGCTCCTCGTGGGCGCGGTCGTCACGAATCCTCATGCGCGGCTCAGGCGCCGACCGCCGCGGTGGCGGACGCGGGGATCGGACGGGTGGCCGGCCTGGACTGCCGTGCATCGAGCGCGTCGAGCAGCTTCATCGCTTCCTTCTCCATTTCCACCACGTAGCCGTTGATGCGGCCACGGAAATAGCGGTGCGCCATCAGCGCCGGAATCGCCACGATCATGCCGGTGGCCGCGCACACCAGCGCCTTGCCGATGCCGCCGGCCAACTGGTTGACGTCGCCGACGCCGCTGTCCTGGATGCCCAGGAACATCTGGATCATGCCGACCACCGTGCCCAGCAGGCCCAGCAGCGGGCCAGCCGAGGCAATGCTGCCCAGCGCGTTGAGGAATTTCTCCATCCGGTGCACCACATGGCGACCGGTGTCCTCGATGCGTTCGCGGATCTGATCGCGCGGACGATTGCGGACCTCCAGCGCGGCGGCCAGCAGTTCGCCCAGCGGCGAAGTCCGGCGCAGGGATTCGATGTGGGCGGGCTCCAGTTGGCCGCGCACCGCCCAGTTGCGGACTTCCTCGCCCAGGCCGGGCGGCATGATTTCCTTGCGCCGCAGGGTCCAGAAACGCTCCACCACGATCGCCAGCGCCAGCACCGCCAGCAGCAGCAGGGGGATCATCGGCCAACCGCCGGCCTTGACCAGTTCAAGCACGTTAAGTCCTCGGGGCTCCGGGGAGCCGTTGCATCGATGGGCGATAGGATAGCCCAGCCGCCCCTCAGCGCCGCGCCGCATCCCATAGCCTGGGCCGGGCGTGACGACGTTCACGCACCGCGAGCCCTTCCGGCGCCAGCCAGACCTGTATCGCCCCGCCCTCGGCGGTCCCCACCACTTCCGCCCCGCTTTCCTGCCACCGTGCCACCACCTGCGGTTTGGGATGGCCGAACCGGTTGCGGTGACCGCTGGAGACCAGCAGCAATCGCGCGCCGGCCGCGGCGACGAAAGCGGGGTCCGACGAGCCGGCGCTGCCATGGTGTGGCGCGAACACCACCTCGGCACGTACCTGCACCGGGAATCGTCGGACCAGTTCGCGTTCGATCACCTCACCGATGTCGCCGGTCAGCAACGCCGCGCCGTGCGCGGTCTCGACCCGCAGCACGCAACTGGACTCGTTGCCGAGATTGGGAAAATGACGGTGCGGATGCAGGAAGTGGAAGCGCACGCCATCCCACTCCCAAGCCTCGCCTGCCACGCAGGTGCGGACGGCCGGTCCCGGGGCAGCGTCCAACCGCGCGGGCAGCGCCGCTTCCACCGCGGCGGTCTGGCCCGGCGGCGCCTGGGCGACACCGGCTGGCAAGGCGCGCAGCACGCTGGCTAGGCCGCCGATGTGGTCGTTGTCGTCGTGGCTGACCACAACCCGGTCCAGTCGTGGAACGCCCCAGGCGCGCAGCGCCGGCACCACCGCGCGATCGCCGGCGTCGAATCCATCTCGCATCGCCGGTCCCATGTCGTACAGCAATGCATGCTCCGAGGTCCGGACCAGCACCGACAGTCCCTGGCCGACATCCATCATCGCCAGTTGGACCTCGCCGGGCCGCGGCAGTCCGCGATCCGGCCACAGCAGCGGCAGCCACAGCAGGGCTGCCAGCGGCTTGCCCGGCACGCCGCGCGGCAGCAGCATCCAGAACGCACCGACCAGCGCCACGCCCACCGCCCAGGGCGCCGCCTCCGGCAGCCACCAGAGGGAAAAACGACTGCCAGACAGCCATCGAAACCCCGGCCAGGTCAAGTCGAAACAGGCCGCTGCCCATTGCCACGGCCATGCCCCTGCACCGGGAAACAGTGCCTCGGCCGCGGTGCCCAGCAGCGACAACGGCACCACCACCAGGCTCCACCAGGGGATGGCGATCAGGTTCGCGAAGGGGCCGGCCAGCGAAGCCTGATCGAACAGCACCACCGTCAATGGCAGCAATCCCACCGTGGCCACCGCCTGCGCGGAGAGGAATCCGCGCAGCCAGTGCCCGGTGCCGCTCGCCGGCAGGCACCAGGCCAGCCAGGCGACACCGCCGAAACTCAACCAGAACCCGGCGGCCAGTGGCGACAGCGGGTCGAACAGCAGCACCGCAATCAGTGCGAGCGCCAGCGCATCAGCCACGCCAGCGGGCCGGCGCCCGAGCCGGGCAGCCGCCCATACCGCCATCATCAACACGGTACGCAGGGTCGGCAACGCGAAACCCGCCAGGACGGCATAGCCCAGCGCGGCCAATACCGCCGCCAGGCCCATGGCCTGCGGGCGTGGCAGTGACCGCGCCCACGCGGGAAACAGCCGCCACAGTCCGCCGACCAGCAGCGCTATCGCGCTGGCCACCATGCCCACATGGAAGCCCGAGATTGCGATCAGGTGGGTCAGCCCGGTCGCGCGCAGAATGTGCCAGTCATCCCGGGTCAGCCCGCGGGTATCGCCAAGCGCCAGCGCACGTACGAAACGCGAAGAAGGCGAAGCGACTGACTGGCCGATGCGCGCGGCCATCACCTCGCGCCAGGCATCGACGCCGGCGGCACCGGCAAGCCGTTGCGCGCGCTCGGGGCGATGCAGGTGGCCGGTCGCGCCAACGCGTTGCAGCAGCGCGTGTTTTTCGCTGTCGAATCCGCCCGGGTTGCGCAGGCCGCGCGGCGCCCGCAGCTTGACGTTCAGCCGCCAGCGTTCACCGGCGCGCAGTTTCAAGCGGGGGCCGGCCAGCCGGGTCCCGTGGTCGTCATGCCAGGACAGCATGACTCGCCGCCCCTGCAGTGCCGCCGCCGGTCCCTCGCCGTCTTCCACGGTGAACAGGAACCGGGTCCGCCTTGCCTCGTGCTGGGGCAGATCGGCGACGGTCCCGGTCACGACCAGCGGGCGCCGCTCCAGATCCGGTGGAATCCGCAACGCCAGGGACCAGCCCGCCTGCAAGCCGGCCCACGCGAATCCGACCAGCAATGCGCCCAGCCAGCGGCCACGCCAGCGCCACGGCCAGGCCACGGCACCGGCGATACCCATACTCCACAACAGCATCGCTGCCGGAAGTCCGGACATCGACAGGCAAAGACCGGCACCGGCCAGCAGCGCGACGGCGGTTCCCACGCCGAACAAGGCAGGCACCCCGGAATTGAGGCGGCCGCCCTCGCGTCGCGGGCATTCGCGATCCGGTACGCGGTCTCCGCCGGACCCGCCCAATGGGCAACCGGGTTCCGGCGGACTTCCATTTCCTTCGGCATGCACGACCGCTGGCTTCCTTTCCAGGCACCACGCGACGCTACGCGCCGCTCGTGCACGACGGAATCGGTGGAAGCCGCGCATGCATGTCAGGCAAGCCCGACATGCATCGACGCATCCACCGCGTCATTGCATGCCACGACGCCACTCGCAAGGGCGGAACGGCGAATTCTTTCGATTGTTTCATCGTGGGGGCCGTAGCATGCGCCGTGCTATTGACGCCGTTTCCGCCACGCCGCGAGACTGCGTGCTTTCGACGTGCGCGATGCGTCGAAGCATCATCGCCGACGTGAACACAATCCCTGTTCGTGTTGCCACGCCAGAATTTCATACCAGGCCCACGCCATGACCTCACACACTCGACGCGATTTCCTCCGCCGCGCGGGCGCGGGCGTCGCCGCGTCGGTGGCGCTGGCCGCCTTTCCACCCGCCATCCGCCGCGCGCTGGCGATCCCGGCACATCACGCCACCGGCACGATCCGCGATGTGAAGCACGTGATAATCCTCATGCAGGAGAATCGCTCTTTCGATCACTATTTCGGCACCTTCCGCGGCGCGCGTGGATTCGGTGATCGTTTCCCGATACCGCTGGCCGGCGACCACACGGTCTGGCATCAGCGCTACACGCATGAAGGCGCTTCGCGCATCGTGCTGCCCTATCACCTGGACAGCCGCAGCGGCAACGCGCAACGCGTTCCGGGCACCCCGCACAGCTATCCTGATGCCCAGGCGGCATGGGACCTGGGACGCATGCAGGACTGGCCGACGCACAAGCAGCCGCAGTCGATGGGCTACTACACCGAGGCCGAACTCGCGTTCCAGTTCGCCCTCGCCAACGCATTCACCCTGTGCGACGCCTATCACTGCGCGTTCCATGGCGGCACCAATACCAATCGCCTGTTCCATTGGAGCGGCACCAACGACCCGGCCGGCGCGGCAGGTGGACCGGTGATCGACAACAGCGGCGATTCGTTCGATGCCGAAGGCGGCGACTATCGCTGGACCACCTATCCCGAACGCTTGCAGGCCGCGGGCGTCAGCTGGAAGGTATACCAGAACCTGCCGGACAACTTCACCGACAATCCGCTCGCCGGCTTCCGTGCCTATCGCGAGGCGAACCGCGCGCGCGGCAATCCGCCCAAGGCGACGGCCTTCCCGCCCTACCGGAGCGACGACGAAGCGATCAGCCCGTTGCTGAAAGGCGTCGGCAATACCCTGCCCGATGGCGGTTTCCTGCAGGCGCTGAAGGATGACATCGCCGCAGGCACGTTGCCGCAAGTGTCCTGGATCGTCGCACCCGCGGTCTATTCCGAGCATCCGGATCCCTCCAGTCCCGTGCAGGGCGGCTGGTACACGCAGCAGGTGCTGGAAGCGTTGACGGCGGATCCGGACACCTGGAGCCGGACGGTACTGCTGGTGAACTTCGACGAGAACGACGGCTTCTTCGATCACGTGCCGCCACCTGCCGCGCCGGCGTTCGCGGCCGATGGCACGCTCGCCGGCGCTTCCACGGTGTCCACGGCGGGTGAGTACCACACCGATGGCCGCCCCTACGGGCCGGGACCACGCGTGCCGATGTACGTGGTGTCGCCTTGGAGTCGCGGCGGCTGGATCAATTCGCAGGTGTTCGATCACACCTCCGTGCTGCGCTTCCTGGAAGCGCGTTTCGGCGTGGCCGAACCGAACATCAGCGCCTATCGTCGCGCGATGGGCGGCGATCTCACCAGCGCCTTCAACTTCGCCAACCCGAACGATGAAGTGCCGCCGCGCCTGCCACGGCAGCGCAGGTCGGCGGCGGACGCGCTGCGCACCGCCCAGGAAGCTTTGCCGGCGCTGTTGCCACCCGCGGAAGGCCAACAGCGGCCCCCCCGGCAGGCTACCGGCAGCCGCCCGTCCCGCGCCCTGCCCTACGAACTGCATGTGCACGGCGACGTGCAGAACGATGGCACGGTGACCCTGGAATTCATCAACAGCGGACGCGCCGGCGCGGTCTTCCACGTCTACGATCGCCTGCACCTGGAGCGCGTTCCACGGCGCTACGCGGTCGAGGCCGGCCGGCAGCTCGCCGGCACCTGGGACACACGGACCACGGATGACGGCCATTACGACCTGTGGGTGCTCGGACCAAACGGATTCCATCGCCATTTCCGCGGCGACACCCACGCACGCGCGGCCCTCGAGGCGAAAGCGGCATACGAGGTGGCCACCGCGTCCTTGCTGCTGGCGGTCGCCAACAATGGCGCACATCCCGGTGCCATATCGCTCGTCGCCAACGCCTATCGCAACGAAGGTCCCCGCACCGCCGAACTCGCGCCCGGGCAGCGCAGGCAATGGCGCCGGCCCCTCTCAGCGCACGGTGGCTGGTACGATTTCAGCGTGACGGGCGTGGATGGTTTCCTGCGCCGCTTCGCCGGGCGCCTGGAAACCGGGATCGACGGGATCTCGGATCCGGCGATGGGAGCCTGAGCGCTCCACTGCTTCGATTTCCACACGCCACAACGAGCGCCATGCAAGCCATCGTCGATTTCATCCTGGAAGTGGACAGACTCAAGGCGGTCACCCGCAAGATTCGCCTGCGCGACAGCGACCGCTACGAGAATTCCGCCGAACACAGCTGGCAGCTGGCGCTGCTGGCCAGTTCGCTGGCGCCGCATGCGCCGGCGGGCATCGACATGGACCGGGTGATCCGCATGCTGCTGGTGCATGACATCGGCGAAATCGACACCGGCGACACGATGGCCTTCGTGGAGGGTGGCTGGGAGGAACGCAAGGCCGCCGAGCTGGCGGCGGTACGGCGTATCTTCGGCTTGCTGCCGGCGTCCGAGGGCGGACCACTGCTCGCCTTGTGGCAGGAATTCGACGATGCGCAAACGCCGGAGGCGATCTTCGCCAATGCCGTCGACCGCGCCATGCCGGTTTTGCTGAACCTGGCCAACCAGGGCCAGAGCTGGCGCGAGAACGGCATCAGCCACGAGCGCGTGGTGCGGCGGGTTGGACCACCGATCGAGGCCGGATGCCCGGCGCTGTGGCGCTATCTCGAAGTCCGGCTGGCGGAAGCGCGGGAGCGGGAGTTTTTCGGCGCCTGAGGCGGGAGCTGCGAACAGCGGAGCAAGCTCTGCTCTACGGTCAGACGTCGGCGTGGGCGAGCTGGCGCAGCTTGCCTTCGTGCAGTTCCAGCACGCGGTCCAGGCGACGGGCCAGACGGCGATCGTGGGTGACCAGGACCAGGCTGGTCTTCTGCGCGCGGTTGAGGCCGAGCATCAGATCGAACACAGTCGCGGCGGTCTTTTCGTCCAGGTTGCCGGTGGGTTCGTCACCCAGCACGCAGGCCGGCTGGTTGACCAGCGCACGCGCCACCGCGGCGCGCTGACGCTCGCCGCCGGACAGTTCACCGGGCTTGTGCTCGATGCGGTGGCCCAGGCCGACCGCTTCCAGCAGGTCGCGCGCACGCTGGCGCGCGGCATTCGCATCAGCGCCGCCCAGCATCACCGGCATCATCACGTTCTCCAGCGCGGTGAATTCCGGCAGCAGGTGATGGAACTGGTAGACGAAACCGAGCGCGCGGTTGCGCAGCTGGCCGCGCGCCGCGTCCGACAGCGCCGACATCTTCTGCCCGGCGACGTACACCTCGCCCGCGGTCGGCGTGTCCAGCCCCCCCAACAGGTGCAGCAACGTGCTCTTGCCGGCGCCGGACGCGCCGACGATCGCGACCGTCTCGCCGGGATGCACGGCCAGTTCCAGGCCATCGAACACCGGCGTGCGCATCTTACCCTCGGCGTAGGTCTTGCCAAGGTGGTCGGCGCGGATGACGGTGCCGTCGGCCGTCGCTGTCTTCTCACTCATAGCGCAGGGCCTCCGCCGGCTGGGTCCGGGCCGCGCGCCAGGCCGGGTACAGCGTGGCCAGGAAACTCATTGCCAGCGCCACGCAGGCGATGGTCGTCACATCGTCGGGTCTCAGGTCGTACGGCAGACCGGTGATGTAGTAGACATCCGGCGGCAGCAGGGTCACGTTGAACACCTTCTCGATGACGTCGAGGATGCTTTCCAGGTTCATAGTCAGGGCGATGCCGCCGATGACGCCGGCCACGGTGCCGATGATGCCGATCAGCGACCCCTGCACCATGAAGACCTGCATCACCCCGCGCGGGGTCAGGCCCAGCGTGCGCAGGATGGCGATGTCGGCCTGCTTGTCGGTCACCAGCATCACCTGCGAGTTCACCAGCGAGAACGCGCCCATCAGGATGATCAGTGACAGCAGAATGCCCATCACCGTCTTTTCCATCTTCAACGAGTGGTACAGGTTGGCGTTCTGGCTCATCCAGTCGCTGACCCGGTAGACGTGCCCCAGCCGGTAGACCAGATCGCGCGCCACGGTCATCGCCTGGTCCATGTCGTGCAGCTTCAGGCGTACGCCGGTCACGCCGTCGCCCATCCGCAGCACGCGTTGCAAATCCGCGATGTGCGCCACTGCCAGGTTGCGATCGATGTCGTTGTGGCCCACCGCGAAGATGCCCGACACGGTGAAACGCTTGATCTTGGGCATCGCCCCCATCGGCGTGCCCTGGAAGTTGCCGGCGGTCACGACCACGCTGTCGCCCACGCCCACCCGCAACCAGGCGGCCAGTTCCTGCCCCAGCAGGATGTTGAATTCGCCGGGCTGCAGCGAGTCGAGCCGTCCCGCCTTCATCTTGTCGCCCAGCACCGACACTTTGCGCTCTTCCGAGGGCACGATGCCCTGGACCAGCGCACCCTGCGGATCCGCGTTGCCGGACAGCATCGCCTGTACGTCCACATACGGCGCCGCGCCGGCCACGCGTGGATCCTGCATCGCCACACGCACCGCGTGCGGCCAGTCCTGCATGTCCTCGCCGGCGCCGGCCACGGTCGCATGGGCGGTCATCTGCAACAGGCGGTCGCGGATTTCCCGCTGGAAGCCATTCATCACCGACAGCGTGGTGATGAGCACCGCCACGCCCAGCGCGATGCCGATGATGGAAGCCAGCGAGATGAAGGAGATGAAGCCGTTGCGGCGCTTGGCGCGGAGATAGCGCAGGCCGATGGCGACGGGGACGGGTTTGAACATCGGCCTATGGTGCCATCGGCCGGGGGGCGCGCGAAGCACCACCGATGCCAGCGGCCAGCCGCAGTTCACGCCGGGCCCGGGCCGGCAGGGTGTCGGGCCACCAGCCCAGGCGGTGGCGGCGTCCCCGCCGGTCCCGCCAGCGCAGGATGGCCAGCGGGCCGCGCCAGACCAGTTCGGCCTCCCGCACTGGTATCCCCTCCATGGTCACCGGGCCGCTGGCCGGGAAGACCCAGGACAGGACCGGCCTGCGCGCTTCGCGACGGGCCAGGCGGACACCCTGCAAGGCGGCGGTCACCGCCAGCGGCCAGGCCGCGGGACGCGGCATTTCGCTGGCCAGCACCGCCAGGCCGGCGCCGATGCCCAGCAGGATCAGGATCGCGCACAACAGGCGCGAGGGGCGCCATTCAAGCCGGCAATGCGCGGATGCGCTGGATGAGTGCGGCGAGTTCGCCATCGGGACATTGCTCATAGCCCATGAACCAGCGCCAGAGCTTATCGTCCTCGCAATCGAGCAGCCGTAGGAAAACACCGCGCTCGGCCTCGGAAGATCCCGCCCAGGCGCGATCGAGATGGCGTTCGAACAATTGATCCAGTTCGCGCATGCCGCGCCGGCAGCGCCAGCGGATGCGCTTGAGTTCCACGTCTTGGGGATTCATGCCAACCAGAGCAGCCAGGCCATGCGCGCCCAGAAAGCCATCAGGACCAGCGTCGCCAGGGCGTATGCGACGAAGCGGGTCATCACGTGATTGGTGGTGCATTGCACGCCGCTGTGCACGGCACGCAGGGCGACGAACGCCCACGCCATCGCCAGCAGGGCGACGTCGCCGATGCCGGCCTGGGCGGCGAGCAGCACGCCCGCGTAGAACAGGACCGGCACCTCAAACAGGTTGCGGAAGTTGTCCGACGCGCGGGTGTCGGACAACAGGCGCGCCGCGTCCGCCGACCCGGCCAGCGCCTGGGCGTCGATGCGCTTGCGCCTCATTTCGCCCAGCCGCAGGTGGTACAGCCGGATCCAGACCAGGAAGGTCAGCCCCGCCATCGCCACCGCGGGCCAGAGGATCGCAGTGGCGGACGGCGTATCCATGGCGTCAGGCGCGCCGCTCCATCATCAGCTTCTTGATTTCCGCGATCGCCAGCGCCGGATTCAGTCCCTTCGGGCAGGTCCGCGCGCAGTTCATGATGGTGTGGCAGCGGTAGAGCTTGAACGGATCTTCCAGATCGTCCAGGCGAGCACCGGTGTCCTCGTCGCGCGAATCGATGATCCAGCGGTAGGCCTGCAGCAGGATCGCCGGGCCGAGGTAGCGTTCGCCGTTCCACCAGTAGCTCGGGCAGCTGGTCGAGCAGCAGGCGCACAGGATGCATTCGTACAGGCCGTCCAGCTTCTTGCGATCCTCCGGCGACTGCAGGCGTTCGCGATCCGGCGGGGCCGGAGTCTGGGTGCGGATCCACGGCTTGATCGAGGCGTACTGCGCGTAGAAATGGGTCAGGTCCGGAACCAGATCCTTGACCACGTTCATGTGCGGCAGCGGGTAGATCGGCACCTCGGCCTTCTTGCAGTCGCCAATGGCGCGCGTGCAGGCCAGCGTGTTGGTGCCGTCGATGTTCATCGCGCACGAACCGCAGATACCCTCGCGGCAGGAGCGGCGGAAGGTCAGCGTCGGATCGATCTCGTTCTTGATCTTGATCAGCGCGTCCAGGACCATCGGACCGCAGGCCGCCAGATCCACCTCATAGGTATCCAGGCGCGGGTTCTGCCCGTCTTCCGGATTCCAGCGGTAGATCTTGAAGGTGCGCGGGTTCTTCGCGCCCGGGGCGGGGAAATGCCTGCCCTTCTGGACGCGGGAGTTCTTCGGGAGTGCGAATTCGGCCATTGCTCTAGTTTCTCCCGATCAGTAAACGCGCGGCTTCGGCGGCACCACGTCGACGTCGTCGGTCAACGTATACATGTGCACCGGGCGGAAATCGAAGTTGCACTGGCCCTGCTCGTCGACGCTGACCAGGGTGTGCTTCTGCCAGTTGACGTCGTCGCGCTCGGGGAAATCCTCGTGCGCGTGCGCGCCGCGGCTCTCGTGGCGCTGCTCGGCGGAGTTGATGGTGGCCACCGCGTTGAGCAGCAGGTTGTGCAGCTCGTAGGTCTCGATCAGGTCCGAGTTCCAGACCAGCGAGCGGTCGCTGACCTTCACGTCCTCGAAGGACTTGAAGATGTCGGTCATCTTCTCGCAGCCTTCCTTCAGCGTTTTGCTGGTGCGGAACACCGCCGCGTCGGCCTGCATGGTGCGCTGCATGCGATCGCGGATGACCGCGGTCGGGGTGTCGCCGCTGGCGTTGCGCAGCTTGTCCAGGTGCGAGAGCGCCTTGTCGCAGGCGTCGCCGGCCAGTGGCTTGTGTGCCCCGCCCGGCTTGATCGTCTCGGCGCAGCGATTGGCCACCGCGCGGCCGAACACCACCAGATCCAGCAGCGAGTTCGAGCCCAGGCGGTTGGCGCCGTGCACCGACACGCAGGCGGCTTCGCCGATCGCGTACAGGCCCGGGACCACCGTGTCGGGGTTGTCGCCGACCTTGCGCACCACTTCGCCGTGGTAGTTGGTCGGGATGCCGCCCATGTTGTAGTGCACGGTCGGGATGACCGGGATCGGCTGCTTGGTCACGTCCACGCCGGCAAAGATGTGGGCGCTTTCGGCGATGCCGGGCAGCTTCTCGTTGATCACTTCCGGCCCCAGGTGGGTCAGGTCGAGCAGGATGTGATCCTTGTGCTCGCCGACGCCGCGGCCCTCGCGGATCTCGATGGTCATCGAACGCGACACCACGTCGCGCGAGGCGAGATCCTTGTAGTGCGGCGCATAGCGCTCCATGAACCGCTCGCCGTTGCTGTTGCGCAGGATGCCGCCCTCGCCACGCACGCCTTCGGTGATCAGGCAGCCGGCGCCGTAGATGCCGGTCGGGTGGAACTGCACGAATTCCATGTCCTGCATCGGCAGGCCGGCGCGCATCACCAGGCCGCCGCCGTCACCGGTGCAGGTGTGGGCGGAGGTGGCGCTGAAGTAGGCACGGCCGTAGCCGCCGGTGGCCAGCACCACGCCGTGGGCGCGGAACAGGTGCAGCGAACCTTCGGCCATGTCCAGGGCGAGCACGCCGCGGCAGACGCCCTCCTCGTCGAAAATCAGGTCGAGCGCGAAGTACTCGATCATGAAGCGCGCGTCGTGCTTCAGCGACTGCTGGTACAGCGTGTGCAGCATCGCGTGGCCGGTGCGGTCGGCGGCGGCGCAGGTGCGCTGCGCCGGCGGGCCTTCGCCGTAGCGGGTGGTCATGCCACCGAACGGGCGCTGGTAGATCTTGCCCTCCTCGGTGCGGCTGAACGGCACGCCGTAGTGTTCCAGCTCGATGATGGCCGGAATCGCCTCGCGGCACATGTATTCGATGGCGTCCTGGTCGCCCAGCCAGTCCGACCCCTTGATGGTGTCGTAGAAGTGGTAGCGCCAGTCGTCCTCGCCCATGTTGCCGAGCGCGGCGGAAATGCCGCCCTGCGCGGCCACGGTATGCGAACGGGTCGGGAAGACCTTGGTCAGGCAGACCGTCTGCAGGCCCTTGGCGGCCAGGCCGAAGGTCGCGCGCAGGCCGGCGCCGCCGGCGCCCACCACGACCATGTCGTACTTGTGTTCGGTGATCTTGTAAGCGGACATTTCGTCAATTCCCCAGCGCGATGCGGGCCACCGCGAAAACACTGATGATGGCGCCGAGCACGGCGATGAAGCGCACCGCGGTCTGGACCACCAGGGCCAGCAGCGAGTGGTGGACGTAGTCTTCCAGCACGACCTGCAGGCCGAGCTGCGCGTGCCAGAACATGGTGATCAGGAAGCCCACCAGCAGCACCGCGTTCCACGGACGCGACACCGCCTCGGTGGCGGCCACGTAGTCCGCGCCGATCAGGTTGAGCACGAATACCAGGAACCAGATGCCCAGCAGGACCAGCGCGGTGGCGGTCAGGCGCTGGTTGACGAAATGCGCGGTGCCGGTCTTGGCCGAACCCAGGCCGCGCACGCCCTTCAGCGGGGTACGGAAGCGGCTCATGCGGCACCTCCCGACAGGACGAAGCCCCAGACCCCGGCGGTGATGACCAGGCTGCCGATCACTGACAGCCAACTGCTGCGGATGAAGGCAGGAATGCTGAAGCCAATCGCGAAATCCTGGACCACATGGCGGACGCCGTTGCACAGGTGGTAGGCGAATGCCCAGGTCCAGGCGAACAGGAACACCTGGCCATACCAGGCGCCGGCGATGTCGGTGAAGCAGTTCCAGGACTCCGGTCCCAGCATCAACGCCATCAACCCGCCGGCAATCACCAGCGCGCCCAGGGCCAGGAAGATGCCGGTACCTCGATGCAGGATGGAGGTCGCCATCTGGATCTGCCATCGGTAGACCTGCAGATGGGGGGAAAGCGGACGTTGGTGTGTCGCCATTCGCTGACTCTTTCTCGGCTGGGCGGTCGCCTTGACCGCGTTGGCTCAATGCTGCGGATCAGAAATCGATGCAGCGCCCGTTTTTTTCCCAATCCCCGTAACGCGTCGGCTCGGGACCGTCGCGCCCCCCTATTTCCTTCTGCGCTGGCGCCGGTTCCGCGTGGGTGCCGGACGGAGCGGCAGGCGCGTTTTCGGACGGCAGTGTTCCGGCGTCGGCGTCAGGGATGGGAGCTGTTTCGCCTATCATAGGGGTCTCGCAGTGCACAAAATTTTAATCCCCACCCCCTTGGCTGACAACCTGCCCCCTCCGGAAACACCCGCGACAGCGCTGTCCGACCATGCGGTCCTGAGCCTGGAAGGCCCGGATGCCGTGGCTTTCGCCCATGCGCAGTTCAGCAGCGAAGTGGCCTCGCTGGCGGTGGGACAATGGCAGTGGAGCGCCTGGCTGACGCCCAAGGGGCGCGTCATTGCGCTGTTTGCCCTCGCCCGCCCCGGCGAGCAGGAACTGTTGCTGGTGCTGCCGGATTATCCGGCCGAAGTGCTGGCCGCCGCCTTGCAGCGCTATGTCTTCAGACGAAAGTTGAAGATCGCCGTGCGGCCGGATCTTGCGATCCAGGGCGTGATGGCGTCTCCCGCGCAAGCCAGCGGTGCCTTGCTCGGTAAGTCCGGCGGGGCGCTGGAACTGGATCGGACCGATGCCGGTGGCGCTCGCCACTGGCGGATCGGCGACGGACCGGTTGCCGGGACCGCCAACATCGCCGATTGGCGAAGGCACGATCTGCGCCACGGCCTGCCCCGCCTGCCCGAAAGCCAGCGCGAACAATGGACGCCGCAACAACTTTCGCTCGATCGACTGAACGCCTACAGCGTCAAGAAAGGTTGCTATCCGGGTCAGGAAATCGTTGCCCGCACCCATTTCCTCGGCAAGGCCAAGCGTGCGCTGGTCCTGTTTGAAAGCGATGTGCCGCCGGATCCGGGCAACGCGGTCACCGATGGCAATCGCGATATCGGCGAAATCATCTGCGCGCAGGCGGGCAGTCCCGCGCTCGCGCTCGGGGTGATGCCGCTGGAACGCGAACCAGCCACGCTGGCGGCGAGTGGTGTCGCCTTGAAGGAAATCCCGCTGCTGGACTAATCGCGTCCGCGCCAGCTTGATCCAGGTCAATTACGCGCGCCGGCGGATGCCTACACTGCGGAAAGTTGCCTTCCGCAAGGATGTATATGCATGCGCCACGACGTGATCATCATCGGTGCCGGTCCCGCGGGACTGTGCCTGGCCCGCGCCCTGGCCGGGCAATCCCTGCGGGTCGCGCTGGTCGAACGGCAGCCGGAAGCGGCCATCGCCGAACCGGCTTTCGACGGACGCGAAATCGCCCTCACCCAGGCTTCGATCCGCCTGCTGCGCGAACTCGGCGTGTGGGAACACATTCCCCAGGACGATGTCGCCCCGCTGCGCGCGGCGCGGGTCATGGAGGGTGAATCTCCGCACTGGATGACCGTGGAAGGCACGCTGGTCGGCAGGTCGCAACTGGGCAGCCTGGTGCCGAACCACCGTATCCGCGCCGCCGCCTGGCGGGCCATCCAGGATCTGCCGACGCTGGACTGGTATCCGGACGCGCGGGTCGAATCGGTCCGCACCACGCCGGAACAGGCCGAAGTGCATCTGCAGGACGGAACGCACCTGCATGCGTCACTCCTGATCGCCGCCGACAGCCGCTTCTCTGAAACCCGTCGCGCACTCGGCATCGGCGCCCGCCAGAACGATTTCGGCAAGAGCATGCTGGTATGCCGGATGCAACACGAACTTCCGCACCACGGCGTCGCATGGGAATGGTTTGGCCAAGGCCAGACCCTGGCCATGCTGCCGCTGCGCGAACATCTCTCCTCCGCGGTGCTGACCGTGCCCCACGCCGAAGCCCGGCGCCTGCAGGATCTGCCCGCCGAGGCATTCGCGGCCAGCATGCGCGAGCGTTATGGCAATCGCCTAGGCGCAATGCAACTGGAAAGCAGCCGCCATGTCTATCCGCTGGTCGGCGTCTACGCGCACCGCTTTGTCGGCCAGCGTTTCGCGGTGGCTGGCGACGCGGCGGTGGGCATGCACCCGGTGACCGCGCACGGGTTCAACCTGGGCCTGGCCAGCGTGGAGCGGCTGGCCGACATCGCCCGCATCGCGCGTGCGCAGGGACGGGATCTGGGCAGTGAAGCGCTGCTCTCACGCTACCAGCGCCGCCATCGCGCTGGCAGCCTGCCGCTCTACCTGGCCACCGCCACCGTCGTGCGGGTATTCACCGATGATCGACCGCCGGTGCGGAAGCTACGGGAAACCATCCTGCGCGCCGGCCAGCAGATGGTGCCATTCCGGCGCCTGCTGGCGGCGCAGCTCGTGGACGATGCGCCGCTGGACGCCCCGTTGCCGGCCCGTGTGCGCCGGGGGCTGGCGCAGTTGCTGCCACGCCGCGCCTGAGCGCTCAGCCCAGCCAGGCCTCGAAGCGATCCAGGAACATCTGCAGGCGCCTGCGGGCGCGCTCGTCGACGACGTCGCCAGCCGCGTCGATCAGTCCTTCCTTGAACTGGATGGCGATCTCCGGTTGCGGCAGCACCGCCACGTCCACCGCCGCCAACACGTTGCGCAGGTGCTGCTGCGAGGATACCGTGCCGTGCATCCCCGGCGACGTGCCGATGATGCCGGCGCGCTTGCCCGCGAAAGTGGTGCTGCCGGCCGGACGACTGGCCACGTCGATCGCGTTCTTCAGCACGCCGGGCATGGAGCGGTTGTATTCGGGCGTGACGAACAGCAACGCGTCGGCCTGCTCGATGCCTTGCTTGAAGCGCAGGCCCGCGGCCGGAAAATCCGCGTCGTCGTCCTGGTTGTAGAGCGGCAGATCACCGATTTCCAGGACCCGGAACGCAAACCGGTCCCCGGCCAGCCGCTGCACCGCGCCGGCCAGTTGGCGGTTGAAGGAATCCTTGCGCAGGCTGCCGATGATGATGGCCACGACCGGTGCCGGCATGGTGAACTCCCGTTGCGGTGAAGAGGCCACGAGCATAGCAGCCCCGCGACAGGGCCATGCCCTGTCGCGAAATCATCCGTGGCTCAGGCCAGCCGGTCCGCCGCCGCCACGATATCTTCGTCGCCCGGCAGCACCAGGAACGCGGCGCCGGCCAGCGGCGTGTAGGTATCGGTGCCAACGACGCGCTGGAACGGGCGCGCGCGGTAGCCGCCCTCCGCGATCGCGGTAATGACGCCCTCGCCCACGCCGGCCGAGTGACGGCCCTCGTCGACGATAAGGATGCGCTTGGCGGTGGCGGCCTGTTCGACGATGAACGCCTCGTTGAGCGGCACCAGCCAGCGCAGATCCACCACCCGCACCTTCCAGCCGTGCTTCGCCTCGATGCTGCGCGCGGCGCGCAGGCTCATCGGTACGCCGTTGCCGTAGCTGAAGATGACCAGATCGTCGGCGTCGGCGTCGTACACGCGGCCTTCGCCCAGCACCAGCGCCTGATCCTGCGCGGGATACGGGAACAGCCATTGGCCATCGCCGGGCTCGTACAGATCCTTGGTCATGTACAGCGCGATCGGTTCGAGGAAGGCGGTGACGCGACCGTCGACCTTGGCCAGTGCCGCCAGCGTACGCAGCATCATCGCCGCGTCGTCGCCGCGCGAGGGACAGCCGACGACCAATCCGGGAATGTCGCGCAGCGCGGTGATCGAATTGTCGTTGTGGAAATGTCCGCCGAAACCGCGCTGGTAGCCCAGGCCGGCGATGCGCACCACCATCGGATTGCGGTACTGGTTGTTGCTGAAGAATTGCAGGCTCGCCGCCTCGCCGCGGATCTGGTCGCAGGCGTTGTGGAAATAGGCCAGGTACTGGATTTCCGGCAGCGGCAGCATGCCCAGGTTGGCGTAGCCCTGGGCCAGGCCGAGGATCATCGTCTCGTCGAGCAGCGTGTTGAACACGCGGCTGCCCTTGAACGCCTTGTGCAGGCCCTTGGTGACGGTATACACGCCGCCCTTCTGCGCGACGTCCTCGCCGAACAGCAGCGTCTCGGGATACTTGCAGAACAGATCGTGCAGCGCGTTGTTGATCTGGATGGCGAGATGTCGCGGCGGCAGCTTCTCCGGCAGCTTTTCCTCGCTGCCGAACGCGGCCACGCGTTTGTCGTGCGGCGCGCTGCGGGCGGCTTCCGCGGCCACCTTGTCCGGGGTATACGGCGCCAGCGGCGCGATCACTTCCTCCAGCGTGGTGATCTTGGGACGGCGATCGGCTTCCTCGGCGGCGGCGAAGCAGCGCTGGCGGATGCTTTCGTAGAACGCCAGCAGCTCCTCGCGGCTCATCAGCCCGGATTCCAGCGCGATCGCCGCCGAACGCAGCAACGGATCGGTGGCTTCCACCGCGACCAGTTCCTCGATCGGCCGCCACTCGATTTCGAAGTCGGTGCCGGCATGGCCCATGATGCGGGTGGTCCGCAGGTGCAGGAAGGTCGGGCGCCGGGTGTTGCGGCAATGCTCCACCGCCGCCTGCACCTGGCCGTAACCGTTCGCCAGATCCAGGCCGTCGGCGTAGAAGTAATCCAGGTCGGCGCGATCGCGGAAATTGCGGCCCACCCAGCCGTCCGGTGTCTTCACCGAAATGCCGATGCCGTTGTCCTCGCACACGAACAGGACCGGCGCCGGCAGCTTCTGGTAGGCCGTCCATGCCGCCGCGTTGAACGCGGTCTGCGCGGTGGCGTGGTTGCTGGAGGCGTCGCCGAACGAGCAGATGGCGATGCTGTCTTCCGGAATCGGCGAGGCATGGCCGATGCGGCGGGCCTGCTCGATGGCGACCGCGGTGCCCAGCGCCTTCGGCAGGTGCGAGGCGATCGTCGAGGTCTGCGGCAACACCCACAACGGCTTGCTGCCCCATACCTTGTGGCGGCCGCCGGAGGCCGGATCCTCGGCGCTGGCGGCGAACGACAACGCCGAATCCATCACCGGATCCATGCCGGGCAGCTTGCGGAAGCGTTCGGCCATGAAACCGCCGCTGCGGTAGTGCAGGAACGCGGGATCGGTATGCCGGGTCAACCGCGCGACCATCGCATTGCCTTCGTGGCCGGAGCTGCCGATGGTGTAGAAGACCTTGTTCTGCACGCGCAGCACGCGCGCCATCAGGTCCAGGTGGCGCGAAACCAGCTGGGATTCCAGCAGTTCGGCGAATCCCCGCCGATCCAGCGCGCTGCCCGGGAGGATGGCGGATGCGGTTCCACGGCCGGATTGGCCGTTCCAGACCTTCACGAACTCGATGAAGTTCTGATCGCAGATTTCGGCGCGGTTGAGGCCCTTCATGCGGGCGGGAATGGTCTGGACGGTCATGGCACTCGTGGATGGATTCAGGAATTCGCCAGGCGCTCGGCGACATCGTCGGCGACCGCGGGCATGGGAACGAAGCCCGGTGTTGCGCCAACGCGCGACAGCCAGGCGGAAACGCGGGGAAACTTCGACAGTTCGAAGCCGCCATCGGCGGCGCAATGCGTATAGGCGAACAACGCGATGTCGGCGACGCCATAGTCGTCACCGGTGAACCAGTCCGCCTGTCGCAGGTGGCGTTCCATCACCGCCAGCGCCTGCTCGCCGCGCTCGATCAGGCGTGGCAGATCGGCGCGACGCGACGAATCCGCCGGCGTCCAGCCGCGGATGAAGCGCGCCACGGCGACGTAGGGCTCATGGCTGTACTGTTCGAAAAACAGCCAGCTCATCGCCTGCGCGCGCTGCCAGGCGTCGGCCGGCAGGTACGCACTGCCTTCGGCCAGCCAGCACAGGATGGCGTTGGATTCGGTCAGGACGCGGCCATCGCCGCGCTCCAGCATCGGCACCTTGCCGTTGGGATTCTTGGCCAGGTAGTCCGGCGTGCGGGTGGCGCCGTTCGGGCTGTCGACTTCGACCCAGCGGTAGTCGCGTCCCAGTTGTTCCAGCAGCAGGCGCACCTTGTGGCAGTTTCCGGACACCGAATAGCCGTGCACGGTGATCGATTCAGTGGACATGATGTTCCCGGGTGGCGAGGAATGCGGAAATGCGTTGCGCCTTGGCCAGATCCTTGTCGCGCCCGAACAGCAGCAGGATGCGTCGCTGCTCGGATGGCGTCGGCACGGGGATGGCGTGGCCGTTCACCTCCACCCGCAACTCCGAGGCCACCTGCACGGGCTGCCAGGCGTCCGCCACGCGGACTTCCAGACCGCCCATCACCTCCAGCGGCATCGGCAGGTGCGCGAAGCGTGCGAAGCGGGATCGGAAACGGCCATCCTCGGCAGGACGATAGTGATCATCGCGATGCGCCGTCCACGCTTGGGCCAGGACATCGGCATCCCGCACGCTGCACAGCAGATCGACATCGTTCGGCTCCGGTCCATCGATGCCCGCCAGGCGCATCGCGGCGCTGCCGATCACCCACCAGGGATCACGGAAGCAGGCGCGCGCGAGCGGCACCAGGCCAGCCAAGGTGGCCATCAGCCGTGTATCGATGGAAGCGGATGCAATCACCCCGCGCGTCCCGCGCGCCAGGCGTCGCGGCTTTGGCCCCAGACATCCAGTTCGATCGACTCGAACGGCGGCGGCAGCCGGGTCTGGCGCAACTTGCGCGATCCCAGGCGTTCGGCCAGCTTCTGCGACGGCACGTTTTCCGCGTCGATGCAGTGGATGATGTCGGTCCAGCCCAGGTTGTCGAACGCCCAGTCGATGGCCGGCCGCGCCGCTTCCAGCGCATAACCCTTGCCCTGGGCCGCCCGCCGGAGCGACCAGCCGACTTCGTTGCCCGGCCAACCCTCCGGCTTCCACGGCCCCAATTGGCCGAGCCACTCGCCGGTGGCGCGTTCGATGATCGCGAACATGCCGAACCCGTCGAGCCACCAGGAACCCGGCTGCCACAGGAACCGACGCCAGGCTTCCGGACGGGTGACCGCGCCGCCGATGAAGCGGGCGGCCTCCTCATCGGCCTGGAGCTCCGCGAAACCCTCGAAATCTTCGCGCCGCGGCGGCCGCAGGATCAGGCGTTCGGTTTCCAGCCTCAGTTCGTCGATACCCCGGCTCATGCGTCCTTTCCTCCCTGTGCGAACCACTGTTCGCGTGACTGTCCCCAGATTTCGACCGGTTTGCCTTCATGCGGCGCCGGCAACTCGCCCATGCGCAGGAAGCGCGAGCCCAGCTTGGCCGCGACCGTCTTGGAGTTCTGGTTGTCCGGATCGATCGTGTGGATCATCTCGTCCCAGCCCAGCGCGGCGAACGCCCAGTCCGCCGCGGCGCGCGCCGCTTCCGGCGCGTAGCCCCGGCCCCAGGCCTCGCGTGCGATGCTCCAGCCGATCTCGGTGCCGGGCCAGCCGAGCGGGCACCATGGCCCGACCCGTCCCACCCAGCGACCGCTGGCTTTCTCGATCACCGAGAACATCGCGAAGCCTTCCATCTGCCAGCAGCCGACCATCGCCGCCAGGCTGCGGTAGGCCATCGAACGCGGCTGCACGCCGCCGATGTAGTGGGTGGCTTCCTCGTCGGCGACGAACGCCGCCCACGGCTCGTAGTCCTCGCGGCGCTGCGGCCGCAGCCACAGGCGCTCGGTTTCCAGTTGCAGATCGAAGATGCTCAAGGTCTGCCCCTCATGTCACGGCGGAACGGAGGACGCCAGGCCGGCGACACGGGCATGGTGCCCGCACCGCGTTCACCTGCCGCCCTTCGCAGCGCCCGCCGCATCCGCGGCGGGCAATCGGTTCAGAATGCGCTGATCCCGGTCAGTTCACGGCCGATGACCAACTGGTGCACGGTTTCGGTGCCTTCATAGGTGATGACCGATTCCAGGTTCAGCGCATGGCGGATCGCGGCGTGCTCGGTGGTGATGCCGGCGCCGCCGAGCAGATCGCGGCACTCGCGGGCGATGTCGATGGCCATGCGGCAGTTGTTCCACTTGGCCAGCGACACCTGCTGCGGCTGCAGGGTGCCGGCGTCCTTGAGCCGGCCGAGCTGCAGCGACAGCAGCTGCGCCAGGGTGATCCGGCGGGCCATCTCGGCCAGCTTGATCTGCGCGCTCTGGGTCGCCGCCACCGGACGGTTGAACAGGATGCGTTCCTTGGAATAGTTCAGCGCCTCGTCCAGGCACGCGATGGCCGCGCCGATCGGGCCCCAGGTAATGCCGTAGCGGGCCTGGGTCAGGCAGCCCAGCGGGCCCTTCAGGCCCTTCACGTTGGGCAGGCGGCTGGAATCGGGCACGCGCACGTTGTCGAAGAACAGCGCGCTGGTCACCGACGCGCGCAGGCTCATCTTGTGCTTGATTTCCTGGGCGGTGAAGCCGGGCATGCCCTTCTCCAGCACGAAGCCCTGGATGCCTTCGTCGGTCTGTGCCCAGACAATGGCGATGTCGGCCAGGTTGCCGTTGGTGATCCACATCTTGGAACCGTTGATCACCCAGTCGTCGCCGTCACGGCGCGCGTTGGTCTTCATGTTGGCCGGGTCGGAGCCGCCATGCGGCTCGGTCAGGCCGAAGCAGCCGATCACCTTGCCGGCGGCCATGTCGGGCAGCCAGCGCTGGCGTTGCTCTTCGCTGCCGTAGGCATAGATCGGATACATGCACAGCGAGGACTGCACGCTGACGAAGCTGCGGATGCCGCTGTCGCCGCGTTCCAGTTCCTGGCAGATCAGGCCGTAGCTGACCCCGTTCAGGCCGGCGCAGCCGTACTTTTCCGGCAGCGAGGAGCCCAGCAGGCCCAGTTCGGCGATTTCCGGGACGAGTTCCTTCGGGAAGCGGCCCTGGTCGAACGCCTCGCCGATGATGGGACGCACGCGCTCGTCGGTGAAGCGGGCCACGGTGTCCTGCACCGCGCGCTCTTCTTCGGACAGCAGGGAACGGACATCAAACAGGTCGTACGGATTCAGGGCCATGCGGGATTCGAGCCGGTTCGGACAATCCCGCATTGTATGGGCTGCTCCGTCCGGGCGGTAAGCCTTCAGGTCGTAAAGGAAAGGCCGGCATTTCGCCGGCCTTTCGGGGGGTGTTTCGTGGAAACGCCGGGACCGGGCTCAGCCCTTGGCGGGAGTCGCCACGGCGGCGGTCTGGGTGACCACCTTGCCATCGATCACCGGCAGGCGATCGCTATCCGGCTTCTGGTCCAGACGCACGGTGTTCTCCTGGCCATCGAGACGGTAGGTCACGTCATAGCCGACCACCTTGTCGCCGCTGCCCATCGGGATGCGGCTGCCCGGCTTCTTGTCCATCCGCATGGTGCCGGTGGTGCCATCCGGGTTGCGGTAGGTGACGTTGTAACCGGTCACCCGCGACGACTCGGAGCTGGCGGTTTCGGTATGGCACTGGCGCTCGGTGCGTTCGACCACGCGGCCACCGACGTGGCGCTTGTCGACCTGATTGCCAATCACACCGCCGGCCACCGCGCCGGCCACGGTCGCGGCCTTGCGGCCACTGCCCTTGCCGACCTGATTGCCGAGCAGGCCGCCGATGACCGCGCCGGCCACGGTGCCACCGGTGTTGCCGTCGCGTTCGGGCAAGCGCTCCTGCACCACGACGTCCTGGCACACCTCGTGTGGCGTGCTGGTGGTGGTGGTCTCGCGCACCGGCTCGGTGCCGATCACGGTCGCATACAGTTTCTCGCTCGTGGTCACCGGCTTGACGTTGAGCACGTCCGCGTACTGCAGGCTGTCGGCCGGAATGACGTTGTCGGTTGCCGCCGCGTCATCGGTGGCGAGAGCCGGATCAGCCAGCGGCGCGGTTTCGGCCGTCGGCGTGCCCGCAGTCTTGTCGCCGCTCTTCATGAAAGCGGCGGTCGCCACGCCGCCAACCAGCAGCGCGCCGGCAGCGACCAGAATCATGGTGGTGTTGTTCTTCATCGCAGCCTCCATTGCGGGCCTCGCCCGAGTCACATTACGGGCATCATTCCACCACTACGAACCTGAACCAAGCCCCGTTTCATGCAGACGAAATCGTACTTTTCGTGAACGGCGGCGCAGTCCCGCGCGACGTGCTAGCGTGTCGCCCCATCGACCCTGCGGAGACCCGCGCCGTGGCCAATCCCCTTCTGTTGCCCGTGCTGGAATGGGCCCGGAGACTGCGTTACCCCACCCTGTTCAAGATCACCGCGGGGCTGTTCGTCCTCAGCGTGCTGCTGCCGCCCGGCATCGATCCGATTCCGTTCCTGGACGAACTGGTGTTCGGCCTGGGCACGCTGCTGCTGGCGAACTGGAAGCGCCGCAAGGAGCCGGCGCCGCCGCTGGAACCGGGCCGGCCGTCGCGCTGACGTGCGGTTGATCGACAGTCACTGCCATCTCGACGCCGCCGAGTTCGATGCCGACCGGGACGCGGTGATTGCCCGCGCGCGCGAAGCCGGCGTCGTCCACCAGGTGATTCCGGCGGTCGAGGCCGCCGGCTGGCCCGCACTGCGTGCGCTTTGCCGAGATCAACCGGATCTGCACCCGGCCTACGGCCTGCATCCGATGTACCTGGCGCGGCACCGCGGGGAGCATCTGGACGAATTGCGCGCATGGCTCGCAAACGAACGGCCGGTCGCGGTCGGTGAATGCGGCCTGGATTACTTCGTCGAGGATCTGGATCCGGCGACACAGCGGCGCTACTTCGATGCGCAATTGCGGCTGGCGCGCGAATTCGACCTGCCGCTGATCATCCATGCGCGACGCGCGGTGGACGCGGTCATCGCGGCGGTGCGCCGCGTCGGCGGCCTGCGCGGCGTGGTGCACAGTTTTTCCGGCAGCCCGGAACAGGCACGCCAGTTGTGGAATGCCGGCTTCCTGATCGGCCTCGGCGGGCCGGTCACCTACGAACGCGCGCAACGCCTGCGCGGGCTGGTCACCTCGATGCCGCTGGAACACCTGCTGCTGGAAACCGACGCACCGGACCAGCCCGACGTGGCGATCCGCGGCCAGCGCAACGAACCGGCGCGGGTGTCGGTCATCTGCCGGACCATCGCGCAGTTGCGGGGCGAACCCGAGGAGGACATTGCCGCCGTCACCCGCGGCAATGCCGCGCGCCTGTTCGGATTGGCCGCCTGAGTTTCAGGCCGCCGGCTTCTTTTCCTTGAGCAGCAGTTCCAGCGCTTTGCCGACCATGGCGAAGGCGAACGCGCCGGTGATATGGGTCGCCGCACCCAGGCCGACGCCGCAGTCGAGCTTCAGCGCCGCATCCGCGCCCAGTTGCGGGCGCAGGCCGCACACGCTGCCGTCGGCCTGCGGATACCTGACGTTCTCCAGCGAATACACCGCGGTCACGCCGAAGTAGCGATCCCGGTTCTTCGGGAAATTGAACTCGCCGCGCAGCTTCTTGCGCACCAGCGCCAGCAGGGCATCGTGTTCGGTACGGGAGAGATCGCGAAGGCGGATCTGGGTGGGATCGGTGCGCCCGCCCGCCGATCCGGACACGATGATCGGCAGCTTGCGCCGCCGGCACCACGCGATCATCTCGACCTTGGTGCGGAAACTGTCACAGGCGTCCAGGACCAGATCGAAGCCGCGATCCAGCAGTTCCTCCAGGTTGCTGCCGGTCAGGAACGCCGGGATCACCTCGATTTCGACGTCCGGATTGATCGCGCGGCAGCGCTCGGCCATCGCCTCGGCCTTGTTGCGCCCGTACTGGCCCTCCAGCGCGGGCAACTGGCGGTTGGTGTTGGACACGCAGATGTCGTCCGCGTCGATCAGGGTCAGGTGGCCGATCCCGGAGCGCGCCAGCGCCTCCACCACCCACGAGCCCACGCCGCCCAGGCCGACCACCGCCACGCGCCGCTCGGCGTAGCGGTTGACCGCGCCCTGCCCGTACAGGCGGTCGATGCCGGCGAAACGATCCTTGAGGACTTTCTTCATCCGGCAATTGTAGACATGGCGCGGGGTGTGACGTGCGTCGTAACATGGCACGAACTTTTCCAGAGGAGCCCGCCGCATGGCCAGCCAGCCGACCGCCAAGTCGTCCAACGCTTCCCGCTACCTGTTCCTGTTCCTGATCGGCCTGGTGATCGGCGCGGTCGCCACGGTGATGGCGATGCGCGCGATCCAGGCGCGCCAGGATCCCTTCCCCGACAGCGTCATGCACGTGATGCAGAAGCACGCCGGCCTGCTGGGCGACAAGGTGGCGCAAAGCCGTTGCGCGGCCACGGACACGGTGCCGCACGTGCGGGCCCTGCGCACGATGGCCAACGATCTGGAACTGGCCCTGCCCGGCCTGGCCGAGGATCAGCGCTTCGTGACCCATGCCAGCGACTTCCGCGCCAAGCTCGACGCCAGCCTGGCCACCCCGCCGACCGACTGCACCGCGGCCAAGGCGCTGGCCGATCAGGTCAAGGAAAGCTGCAAGGGCTGCCACCAGGACTTCCGCGGCTGAATTGCGGCTGACGCCGCAAGCCCGCGATGACGGCCCGGAGCGGTGCAGTTGTCGTGGGGTTCACGCAGCTGGCGCGAGGATGCGTGCGACCGGGCCGCGTCGTCGCGTCACCCGGTGCGGATCGAATGTCCAAGACCGGACCACGTGAACCAGGAGGAGCCATGAATCTTCGTATGTTTGCCATCGGTGCCGTTGCCTCGCTGGCACTGGCCGGTTGCGCCACCAGTTCGCCCGGCTATGGCGGCGGCGGTTACAACAGCGGCGGTTATCGCCCGGCGCCTTCGAACAACTACTGCGCGGACTGCGGCATCGTCGAACGCATCGATGTCGTGTCCTCCGGACGCTCGGCGCCCAGCGCGACCGGCGCGGTCCTGGGTGGCATCGTCGGCGCCGTCGCCGGCCGCCAGATTTCCGAGCACACCGGCGGCAGCAAGGGCAACAAGAACATCGCCACCGTCGCGGGCGCCGCGGCCGGCGCGATGGCCGGCAACGCCATCCAGAACCGCACCACCGGCGATAGCTACAACATCACCGTGCGCATGGACGATGGCCGTCGCCTGACCTTCACCCAGCACGATCTCGGCGGCATCCGCGAGAACACCTACGTGCGGATCCAGAACGGCCGGGTGGTCCTGCGATAACGCTGTCCCGCGACGGGACGCATTCCTGCCGCGCAAAGAAAAAGCCCGACCTGAGTCGGGCCTTTTCTTCGTGTCCGGTCGTCACAACCGGCGCGAATCTTGGCGAGACCTTACAGCGGCTGCACGGCGTCGGCCTGCAAGCCCTTCTGGCCCTGCACGACGGTGAAGCTGACCTTCTGGCCTTCCTTCAGGCTCTTGAAGCCCTGGGTCTGGATGGCGCGGAAATGCACAAACACGTCTTCACCGTTCTCACGGCTGATAAAGCCGAAGCCCTTGGCATCGTTGAACCATTTCACGGTTCCGGTTTCACGGTCGGACATCTACTTGCTCCTTGGAACTCTGGGTGGTGGAAACGCCTCTCGGCGGCTGGTTGCAAGGAGGAAGCGAGGTACAACGATGTAGCGGATCATGGATCTACCGCATCTAGGCCACGATTCACGGTGACCTTGGCAAACACAGCGAGCGCACACTAACCCGCAATTTGTGAAAATGCAAACCGTCCACGGCCCCCCAAAACGGCGCCCAACCCGTTGATTGGACAAGGAGAATTTCGCTTGGACCTCACCACCCTGTACTACGTGCTGGCCGTCGTGCTCATCCTGGTCGGGCTGGCCGGGGTCATCCTGCCGGCGCTGCCCGGCCTGCCGCTGGTGTTCGCGGGCATGCTGCTGGCCGCCTGGGCCGGGGATTTCCAGCAGATCGGCTGGGTGCCTCTGATCCTTCTGGGCCTGCTGACGGCGCTGTCGGTCGCAGTGGATTTCTTTGCCACCGTGGTCGGTGCCAAGCGCGTCGGCGCCAGTGGCAAGGCCCTGCTCGGCGCGGCGGTCGGTACGTTCGCGGGTCTGTTCTTCGGCCCGATTGGTCTGTTTGCCGGACCATTCGTGGGCGCCCTGCTCGGCGAGTTGTGGCACAGCCGCGAGATCGGGCAGGCCACCAAGGTCGGCCTGGGCACGTGGCTCGGCATTGTCCTGGGCGTGGTACTGAAGCTGGGGCTGGCGTTCGCGATGCTCGGCCTGTTCCTGTTCGCCTGGGTGTTCTGATCCCGCCGGCCTCATCACTCCGCCATCGGGCACAATCGCCCGGCTTCTTCGTTTCCCTGACTGGTCCGATCGCATGACACCCCACTCCACCCGGCACCTGCTGCCGTCCCTGATCGCCATGACCCTGGCCACCGCCCCGGCCTTCGCCCAGGAACCACAGCCCGCCGTGGTGACACCCGAGGCGTGCCGGGCCATCGAAACCGATGCCTCCCGTCTGGCCTGCTACGACGCCGTGTTCGGACGCAGGCCATCGGATACCCGCGCCGCCGACGCCGAGGCCACCGCCGCCCGCAGCAGCCTGGATCAACAGCAGGCGCAGCAGGCCCAACAGGAATCGGAGGCGGGCGAGGCGAGCAGCGAACGCCGCGAACACCGTCGCCTCGGCGCCTGGTTCCGGACCGACGATCCGATGCTGCAGGAAGCCCTGGCCAACGCCGGCAAGGGTTCGCTGCTGGACAGCCGCTGGGAACTGGCCAAGGACTCCAAGCTGGGGGTCTTCCAGTTGCGCGGCTACAAGCCGCTGTACCTGATGCCGGTGTTCTGGACCAGCGACAAGAACGAGATGCCGCATTCGCCCAACCCGCGCAACACGGTGACCGAGCCGCAGGCGCTGGACAACACCGAGGCCAAGTTTCAGCTGAGCTTCAAGACCAAGTTCGCCGAGAACCTGTTCGGCGACAACGGCGACCTGTGGGGCGGCTATACCCAGAGCTCGCGCTGGCAGGTCTACAACGGCGAGGAATCGCGTCCCTTCCGCGAAACCAACTACGAGCCGGAAGTGATGCTGGTGTTCCGCAACAACTACAGCCTCGGCGGCTGGAAGGGCCGCATGGCCGGCGTGGGCATCAACCACCAGTCCAACGGCCGCAACGATCCGCTCTCGCGCAGCTGGAACCGGGTGATCTTCACGGTCGGCCTGGATCGCGAGAACTGGGCGCTGGTGCTGCGCCCCTGGTGGCGCGTGCCGGACGGCAACGACGACGACAATCCGGACATCGAGGATTACATCGGGCGCGGCGACGCCATGCTGACCTACAGCAAGGGCGGCCACGAATTCACGGTCCTCGCCCGCCATTCGTTGCGCACCGGCGACAAATCGCACGGCGCGCTGCAGCTGGACTGGGGCTTCCCGATCCACCGCAGCTTCCGCGGCCACATCCAGGCCTTCCACGGCTACGGGGAAAGCATGATCGACTACAACCACAAGGCCACCTACATCGGCCTGGGCATCTCCCTGCTGGAATGGTACTGATGAGCGACGTGACGATTTACCACAACCCCGCCTGCGGCACCTCGCGCAACGTGCTGGGCCTGATCCGCAATGCCGGCATCGAGCCGCGGGTGGTGGAATACCTGAAGACAGCGCCGGATCGTGAAACCCTGACCGCGCTGATTGCGCGGATGGGCGTGCCCGTGCGCGAGGTCGTGCGCGCCAAGGAGCCCATCCACGCCGAGCTCGGACTGGACAAGGCGGGCGTGGACGACGGCGCGCTGATCGAGGCGATGCTCGCCCACCCGGTCCTGATCAACCGCCCCATCGTGGTGACTCCGGATGCGGTGAAGCTATGCCGGCCCTCGGAGACGGTGCTGGACATCCTGCCACAGCCCCAGCGCGGCGCCTTCAGCAAGGAAGACGGCGAGCCGGTGGTGGACGCGGCCGGAAACCGCGTGGCCTGACGTACACTCGGCGGGTACGGATACCCGCTTCGTCCGGAAAGGAATCGCATGCCGCGCAAGCACCGCTCGTTCTTCGCCTACGCCTCCGCCCTGCTCGGCCTGCTGAGCCTGATGGCGGTGCTGTGTTTCCACTTCCCCGAACTGCTGACCAGCAAGGAATTCCGCGCGGTCTACAGCGAGCAGTTCGCCCGCCACCTGCTGCTGGTCGGACTGAGCGCGGCGTTCGTGCTCGGCACCCTGGCGATCCTGCGCGATCGCAACAAACGCATTGCCCTGATCGGCGTGGGCAGCGCGACCCTGGCCGTGCTGCTCGGCGGCACCAACGTGCAGTTCGACGCCATCGGCAAGACGCCCTACTCGCTGGGCCTGGACTGGTTCGTCATCTCGCTGTTCTTCTCCGCGCTGGTGTTCGTGCCGCTGGAACGCTACCTGGGCAAGCGCCGGATCTCGCCGCTGCGGCCGGGCTGGCGCACGGACGTGGCCTACTTCTTCATGAGCCACGTGCTGGTGCAGTTCATCCTGATCCTGGTCACCGCCTCGACCTCGACGATCGCGGGGCTGGCCGTGTTCCCGGCGCTGAAGGACGCGATCCAGTCGCTGCCCGTGTGGGCGCAGTTCCTGCTGGCGGTGTTCGTGGCGGATCTGGCCCAGGCGCTGCTGCATCGCGCCTACCACAACGTGCCCTGGCTCTGGCGTTTCCACGCCGTGCACCATTCCAGCCGGGAAATGGACTGGCTGGCCGGCTCGCGCATCCACTTCGTCGAGATCGTCATGACCCGCAGCGCGGTGCTGCTGCCGTTGCTGGTCCTCGGCTTTTCGGCACCGGCGGTGAACGCCTACGTGATCCTGGTCGGCCTGCAGGCGGTGCTGGCCCATGCCAACCTGGGCATCCGTTTCGGCTGGCTGGAGTACCTGCTGGTGCTGCCGCGCTACCACCATTGGCACCACGCCCGGCACAAGGACTACCTGGACGTGAACTACGCCATCCACCTGCCGCTGGTGGACATGCTGATGGGCACCTTCAAGCTGCCGCCGCGCCAAGAGGACTGGCCGGAGGAGTACGGGGTGATGAAGCTGGAAACGGTCCCGCGCGGCATCCTGCGCCAGCACCTGATGCCGTTCCAGGGCGGGCGCAAGTTCGACGAATACGTCGACTGAGCGAGGCGTCCCGGTTCGGCTTGGGCACCTCGCCCGGAACCGATCACGTCCAGTCGGTCAGCCCTTCGCGCGCATAGACTTCCTTGAACGCGGGGCGCGACTTCATGCGATCGGCGTAGGCCTTCAGCACCGGCCAAGTGTCGGACGGCTTCGGCATGTTGCGCGACCAGCGCATCAGCATGGTGGTCATGAAATCGACCACGGTGAGCTGATCGCCCACCATCCACGGACCATCGGCTTGCAGGTGATCGGCCACGCGCTGCCATGCGGCCTCGATGCGCTGGCGTGCGTGCGCGCGCACCGCCTCGACGTTCTCCGCACCGGCGATTTCGTCGGAGTAGAACCAGGCCCGATACGCCGGCAGCAGCGTGTTGGCCATGAACAGCATCCACTGGTAGTAACGCGCACGTTCCGGCGTTCCCGCCGGCGGCGCGAGATTCGCCTGCGGGTACCGATCCGCCAGGTGCAGCAGGATGGCCGCCGATTCGGTGATCACCTGCCCGTCCAGATCCAGCGCCGGCACCACGCCCGCCGGATTGACCTTCAGGTACCCGGGCGCCTTCTGGTCGCGCTTGTCGAAGTCCAGCAGATGCAGCGTGTGCGGGACGTCCAGCTCGATCAGCAGCCAATGCACCACCAGGCTGGCGGTGCTGGGGGAGTAGTACAGGGTGGTCATACGCGCTTGTCTCTCATTGGCGAGTGGCACTTCAACACACAGGAGGATCGAACGGCGCCAGCACCACTGCGATTCGCGAATGATCGCTGTGCCCGCGAACGAGTCCGTTGAAGTCAGCGTAGATGCGTGGAACTGGCATGCATTCTCCCTATGCCACCACCACCGGGATCTTGCCGATGCGCGCCTGCCACTCCTTCGGGCCGGTGTTGTGCACCGAGGTACCCTGCGAATCGACCGCGACGGTGACCGGCATGTCCTGCACCTCGAACTCGTAGATCGCTTCCATGCCCAGGTCGGCGAAACCGACCACGCGCGCGGCCTTGATCGCCTTGGACACCAGGTAGGCCGCGCCGCCGACCGCCATCAGGTAGGCCGACTGGTGCTTCTTGATCGCCTCGATGGCGGCCGGGCCGCGCTCGGCCTTGCCCACCATGCCGAGCAGGCCGGTCTGCGCCAACACCTGCTCGGTGAACTTGTCCATGCGGGTGGCGGTGGTCGGACCGGCCGGACCCACCACTTCGTCGCGCACCGGATCGACCGGGCCGACGTAGTAGATGAAGCGGCCCTTCAAATCCACTGGCAACGATTCGCCCTTGTTGAGCATGTCGACCATGCGCTTGTGCGCGGCGTCGCGGCCGGTCAGCAGCTTGCCGTTGAGCAGCAGCACCTCGCCGGGTTTCCAGCTGGCGACGTCCTCGCGGGTCAGCGTGTCGAGATCGACCCGGCGGCCCTTGGAGGCGTCGTAGGTCAGTTCCGGCCAATCCTCGAGCGAGGGCGGATCCAGCATCACCGGGCCGCTGCCATCGAGGGTGAAATGGGCGTGGCGGGTCGCCGCGCAGTTGGGAATCATCGCCACCGGCAGGTTGGCCGCGTGGGTCGGATAATCCTTGACCTTGATGTCCAGCACCGTGGTCAGGCCGCCCAGTCCCTGCGCGCCGATACCCAGCGCATTGACCTTCTCGTACAACTCCAGGCGCAGTTCCTCGGCGCGGTTGGAAGCGCCGCGGGCCTGCAGGTCGGTGATATCGATCGGCTCCATCAGCGCTTCCTTGGCCAGCAGCATCGCCTTCTCGGCGGTGCCACCGATACCGATGCCGAGCATGCCCGGCGGGCACCAGCCCGCGCCCATGGTCGGCACGGTCTTGAGCACCCAGTCGACGATGGAGTCGGACGGGTTGAGCATCGCGAATTTCGACTTCGCCTCCGAGCCACCGCCCTTGGCCGCCACGATGACCTCGACGGTGTCGCCCGGCACGACCTTGACGTTGACCACGCCCGGCGTGTTGTCCTTCGTATTGGTGCGCTTGCCGGCCGGATCCGCCAGCACCGAGGCGCGCAGCTTGTTGTCCGGATGGTTGTAGGCACGGCGCACGCCCTCATGGACCATGTCCTCCACGCCCATCGTGGCGTCGTCCCAGCGCACGTCCATGCCGATTTCCAGGAACACGGTGACGATGCCGGTGTCCTGGCAGATCGGGCGGTGGCCTTCGGCGCACATGCGCGAGTTGATCAGGATCTGGGCGATGGCGTCCTTGGCCGCCGGCGACTCTTCGCGCTCGTAGGCGGCGGCGAGGTTCCGGATGTAGTCGACCGGGTGGTAGTAGCTGATGTACTGCAGCCCGTCGGCGATGGACTGGATGAGGTCTTCTTGCTTGATCGAGGTCATGTAGCCTGGAGCCGGGGCTGCCGGTGGGTAGCGGGCGGAGCCTGCCATTTTAGGCCAAAGTGGCGGCCCGGCCGGTTGTCACGCCTTGCCGCCCTGCCCCGTCCTGGCCCCATGAACGCCGAAACCACCTTCCAGAGCCATCGTTCCCGCCTGTTTTCGCTCGCCTACCGGCTGCTGGGAAGCCGCAGCGACGCCGAGGACGTGGTCCAGGACACCTGGCTGCGCTGGCGCCAGGCCGACACCGCGGCCATCCGCGATCCGGAGGCCTGGCTGGTGACCGCCGCCAGCCGGCTGGGCATCGACCGCCTGCGTGCCGCCAAGCTCCAGCGCGAACGCTACCCCGGCCCCTGGCTGCCGGAACCGGCCGAAATCGACGACCGTCCCGGCCCCGAACACGGCGCCGAGCTGGCCGAACAGGTCTCGCTCGCATTCCTGGCCGTGCTGGAACGGCTGGGACCGGAGGAACGCGCGGCCTTCCTGCTGAAGGAAGCCTTCGACTACGACTACACCCATATCGCCGAACTGATTGGCCACAGCGAGGCCAACTGCCGCCAGATGGTGCACCGCGCCCGCGAACGGTTGCAGGCGGCGCGGCCGCGTTTCGATGTCGCGCCGGAGCGCCACCGGCGCCTGCTGGAACGGTTCATGCACGCCGCGCGCGTGGGCAACCGGGAGGCCATCACCGCGCTGCTGCACGAGGACGCGCGGCTGGTATCCGACGGCGGCGGCAAGGCCACCGCGGCGATCCGCCCGCTGCATGGCAACGAACGCATCGCCCGCCTGTTCTGGGCCGCCTACCGGCGCCCGCAGCCGGATACGGAATGGCGCATGGGCCACGTCAACGGCGAACCGGCGGTGCTGCGCTACCGCGCTGGCCGGCTGGTGTCGGCGATGGTGGCGATCAGCGATGGCGAACGCATCGCCGAACTGCTGACCGTCATGAATCCGGACAAGCTTCCAGCCCACGGAAGTGTCACGCCCGCGAACAGGCCACCGTCCTTGGGGTGAAGCGCGACATTCCGTCCGCGCATTCCGGAAACACCGATGTCGCTCCCCCGCGTCGATTACACCTCCCTCGCCAGCGAAACCTACAAGGGGCTGCTGAAGGTCAGCCACGGCCTGCAGCGTGGTTCGCTGGACGCCGTCCTGGTGGCCCTGGTCAAGCAGCGCGCCTCGCAGATCAACGGCTGCACCTTCTGCCTCGACATGCATGGCAAGACCTTGCGCGAAGCCGGCGTCGATCCGCGCAAGCTCGACACCCTTGCCGCGTGGCATGAAAGCCCGTTCTACGATCCGCGCGAACGCGCCGCGCTGGCCTGGACCGACGCCCTGACCCGGGTCGGCGAGACGCACGCGCCGGACGAGGTATACGCCGGCCTGCTGCCGCACTTCGACGAAACCCAGATCGCCGAACTGACTTTCGTCATCGCCATCATCAACGCCTGGAACCGGATGGGTGTCGGACTGCGTTCGCCGCTTCCGGCGACCTGAACACCCGCCAGCCAATCCAAGCGACGTGGCCGCGCGGCCACGTCGTTTCCCGCGGGCCGGGCCGAGCAGGCACAATGCGCCATGGCTTCCGCCCCCGTTCCCCCCGCCGCCGCCGGCACCAAGCCCCGGCGCGGTGAAAAGTCCGGTCCCAGCCTGCGCGATCGCTTCAACGCGATGCGCAACCTGCCGCCTTTCCTGAAGCAGATCTGGGCGACCAGCCCCGGCCTGACCCTCGCCAGCCTCGGCCTGCGCCTGATCCGCGCGCTGTTGCCGGTCGCCACGCTGTACGTGGGCAAGCTGATCATCGACGAGGCGATCCGCCTGGTCGGCCTGGGCCTGCCGCAAGCCGGCCTGGCCGAGCTCTGGCACGGTGGCCAGCTCGACACGTTGCTCGGCCTGCTGGCGCTGGAATTCGGCCTGGCGATCCTGTCCGATCTGCTGGGCCGGTTCGTCAGTTATGCCGATGCGCTGCTGTCGGAACTGTTCACCAACGCCACCAGCATCCGCCTGATGGAACACGCGGCGCGGCTGGACCTGGAGGACTTCGAGGATCCGGACCTGCAGGACAAGCTGGATCGCGCGCGCCGCCAGACCATGGGGCGGATGAACCTGATGAGCCAGTTGTTCGGTCAGGCACAGGACGCAATCACCGTGATCAGCTTCGCCGCCGGCCTGCTGGTGTACGCGCCCTGGCTGATCCTGTTGCTGATCGTGGCGCTGGTACCCGCCTTCGTCGGCGAGGCGCATTTCAACGCGCTGGGCTATTCGCTCAACTTCCAGTGGACACCGGAACGGCGGCAACTGGAATACATCCGCCAGACCGGCGCCAGCGTGGAAACGGCCAAGGAGGTGAAGATCTTCAACCTCCATCGCTTCCTGATCGACCGTTACCGGCAACTGGCCGAAGGCTTCTACCGCGCCAACCGTGCGCTGGCCCGGCGCCGCGCGTTGTGGGGCACGCTGCTGGCCGGCCTGGGCACGCTGGGCTACTACGTCGCCTATGCCTACATCGCTTGGCGCACCGTGCGCGGCGATTTCAGCATCGGCGACCTGACCTTCCTGGCCGGCAGTTTCCTGCGCCTGCGCCAGTTGCTGGAAGGCTTGCTGATCGGTTTCTCGCAGGTCGCCGGGCAGGCGCTGTACCTGGACGATCTGTTCTCGTTCTTCGAAATCCGCCCGGAGATCGTCTCACCGCCCGGCGCGGCTCCGGTGCCGCGTCCGATCCGCGACGGTTTCCGTTTCGAGAATGTCGGCTTCCGCTATCCCGGCGCCGAACGCTGGGCGGTACGCGGGCTGGACTTCCGGTTGCGCGCCGGCGAGGTGCTGGCGCTGGTCGGCGAGAACGGCGCGGGCAAGACCACCCTGGTCAAGCTGCTGGCGCGGCTGTACGACCCCGACGAGGGTCGTATCCTGCTGGACGGGCGCGACCTGCGCGAATACGACGTCGACGACTTGCGCGCCAGCATCGGCGTCATCTTCCAGGACTTCGTGCGCTACCACCTGACCGCGGGCGAGAACATCGGCGTGGGCCAGGTCGACGCCATGGACGACGACGCGCGCATCCGCGAGTCCGCGCGCCGCTCGATGGCCGACGAGGTGATCGCCTCGTTGCCGAACGGCTACGACCAGTTGATCGGCCGCCGCTTCAAGACCGGCGTGGACCTGTCCGGTGGACAGTGGCAGAAAATCGCCATCGCCCGCGCCTACATGCGCGACGCGCAGGTGATGATCCTGGATGAACCGACCGCCGCGCTGGACGCGCGCGCGGAGTTCGAGGTCTTCCAGCGCTTCAAGGAGCTGTCCAGCGAGCGCACCGCGGTGCTGATCTCGCACCGCTTCTCCAGCGTGCGCATGGCCGACCGCATCCTCGTGCTCAATGAAGGCCGGCTCGAGGCCAGCGGCACCCACGATCAGCTCATGGCCGAAGGCGGCCGCTATGCGGAACTGTTCGAACTGCAGGCCGCCGGTTACCGTTGACCCCAACCCCCAGGGAGATTTCCGATGCCCCATCGTTCCGCCCTCGCGCTTGCCCTGTTCGCCGTCACCGCGTTGTCCGCCTGCCAGGCACGCGACGGCGATTCCCAGGCACCCACTGCCGCGAAGCCCGCGCCCGAGCAACCGCCCGCCGCGCGTACCCTGTCCAGCGCGCTGGGCAGCATCCAGGTCCGCGTGATCGCGCAGGGGCTGGATCATCCCTGGGGCCTGGCGCTGCTGCCGGAAGGCGGCTTCCTGGTCACCGAGCGTTCCGGCCAACTGCGCCGGGTTGGCGCCGATGGCGCCATCTCCGCGCCGCTGGCGGGCGTGCCGAAGGTGTTCGCCGAAGGCCAGGGGGGCCTGCTGGACGTCGTCCTCGCGCCGGATTTCGCCACCCGCCAGCGCATTTACCTGAGCTACGCCGAACCGGGTGACAACGGCACCGCCGGCACCGCGGTGGCCACCGCCACGCTGGGCGCCGATGCGCTGACGGAGGTGAAGGTCATCTACCGGCAGGAACCGAAGCTGGACGGTCCCAACCACTTCGGCTCGCGGCTGGCCTTCGACGGCCAGGGCCATGTGTTCATCAGCCAGGGCGAGCGCAATCATCGGCCCACCTCGCAGGAACTGGGCAAGCTGCAGGGCAAGCTGGTCCGGCTGAACCTGGACGGCAGCGTGCCGCAGGACAATCCCTTCGTCGGCAAGGCCGATGCCCGTCCGGAGATCTGGAGCTACGGCCACCGCAACATGCAGGGCCTGGCCATCGACCCGCGCACCGGCAAGCTGTGGGAATCCGAACACGGTCCGCGCGGCGGCGACGAGATCAACCTGCCGCAACCCGGCCGCAACTACGGCTGGCCGGTCATCACCCACGGCATCAACTACTCCGGCCTGCCGATTCCGGAAGCGCAGGGCCGCGAGAAAGCCGGCATGGAACAGCCCTATCACGTGTGGGAGAAGTCGCCGGGCCTCAGCGGCATGGCGTTCTACGCCGGCCATGCCGGATCGCCCTGGAACGACAGCCTGTTCCTCGGCTCGCTGGCCGAGCGCAACCTGATCCGCCTGAGCCTGAAGGGCGATGCGATCGTGTCGGAGGAACGCCTGCTCAACGAAATCGGCGAGCGCGTGCGCGACGTGCGGGTCGGTCCGGACGGTAGCGTCTACGTGCTGACCGACGAGAACGACGGCAAGCTGCTGCGGCTCACGCCGCCGGAGGCCACGCCATGATCCGTGCCGGCCTATTGCTCGCCCTTGCCCTGCTGCCGTTCGCCGGACCCGCGCAGACACCGCAGGGTTTCGCCGATGCCAAGGCGCAGGCGGATCGCGACGAGGCCTCGCTGGATCCGGTGAAGCGCGCGGCCTTCCAGCAGGCGCAGTCGCGGCAACTGGAAACCAGCGTCGCCAACTGCGCCGATCCGCGCCACGACACCGCCGCGTTCGTGATCCTCGTCGAGGTGGACGCGCGCGGCCGCATCGTCCGTACCTGGCGCCAGGGCGATACCGCGCTGGCGGTCTGCGTGGAGAAGGAACTCAATGGGCGCTTCCTGGAACCGCCGCCGCGTGCGCCGTTCCTGGCCGCGTTCGAACTGAGCTTCACCCCATGAGCGCGGCCGACATCAATGCGTTGTTGCGCGCGCGGCTGCCGGCGGGCGCGCCGTTGCAGATTCCGCCACCCTGCCTGCTGGACATGCAGGGCGAGGTGGTCGAGTACATTGAAGGCGAATCGCTGCGCATGCGCTTTCCGGTCCTGGCGCGCTACCAGAATCCGATCGGCCACATGCAGGGCGGCTTCATCGTCGCCGCGCTCGACAACACCCTGGGCCCGTTCTCCTACCTGATCGCCCCGCCCAGCGCGACCACCTCGCTCAATACCCAGTACCTGCGCCCGGTGACGCCGGATGTGTCGCACATCGTCTGCACCGCGCGGCTGATCGAACGCACCCGCGGCCAGCTGCACCTGGCCGGCGAAGCACGCGGCCCCGACGGCAAGGTGCTGGCGCTTTGCCAGGCGGTGTGCCAGATCCTGCCGGAGCGTCCGGCGCGCTGATGCGTTGAGTTCCCATGTGGGAGCGACGTAAGTCGCGACCGGATGGCCGGTCACGCGGAAACGCCAACGTGATTCGTCGTGACAGGTGACAGGACCGAAAGAGTGCGCCCCGTGGACGTCCCATCGCGACTCACGTCGCTCCCACAACTGCCGATGAAGATCAGAACAACTCGCCCTGCGGTGGCACCGGGAGGGAGTAGTCCAGGCGGCCGTCCACCAGGCGCGCGGCGCGGGTCAGCGGGTGGATTTCGTGCCGCCCATCATCGAGCAGGTGCAAGACCTCCCAGCCGTCGGCGGTGAACGCGTCGGCGATCAGGCCGCGATGGCAGTTGCGCCAGTCCGCCTCGGCGCACAGGAACGCCGTGGGGCGCCGTGCTGCGACTTCGGCCAGCGCGGCGCGGGCATCGATGAACATCGGCGTCTGCATGTAGTCCGCGTAGCCGCGGAAGCCGGGTTGCCGCCAGGCGGTATTGCTCGAATCAGGTCGCGGTTCGCGGCGTCCGCCCAGCGAAGGCATCGGCAGGTAATCGACATCCAGCTCCGACAGGCCACGCATCAGCGCGGCACCGGCGAACTGCGGATACCGTTGCGAAGCCGCGTAGCGGCGCACGTCGGCCACGACCTCGATACCCGCGCCGGCGAGTATCGCCACGAAGGCATGCCAGTCGCGGCTGGAATGCCCGATCGTCCAGATGCGGGGTGGTGCTTCAGGCAAGCTCGAAGCGGTCCGCATCGAGCATCGCCGGGAAGCGCTCGCGGTGCGCCGCCAGCGCCTCGGCCGAAATGGTCGTGGTGGTGACGCCCTCGCCCGGCCCCAGTTCCACCAGGGGCTGGCCGAGGAAATCGATCGCCGCGCTGTCGCCGGAATAATCAAGATTGTTGCCGTCGGTGCCGGCACGGTTGACCGCGGCGACGAAACACAGGTTCTCGATGGCGCGCGCGCGCAGGAGCGTGCGCCAGGCATGGGCACGCGCGGCCGGCCAGTTGGCGACGAAGATCTGCAGGTCGAAATCCAGCTGCCTCGGTCGCTCCACATCGTAACGATTGCGGCAGAACACCGGGAAACGCAGGTCGTAGCAGACCTGCGGATTGATCCGCCAGCCCTTCCATTCCACGGTGAGGCGCTCGCGGCCGGCGGCGTAGCGTTTGTGTTCGTTGGCGTAACGGAACAGGTGGCGCTTGTCGTAGCTGTGCAGAACGCCGTCGGGCGTGGCCCACAGCAGGCGGTTGAACACGCCCTCGTCGGTGCGCAACTGCACGCTGCCGGTCACCGCCGCGTCGAGTTTGCGGGCCTGCTCGCGGATCCAGGCAACGGTTTCACCGTCCATGCCTTCGGCGCGGTCGATGGCATCGTTGCTGAAGCCGCTGGTGAAGGTCTCCGGCAGGATCACCAGATCCGTCTGGCCCGCCAGCGGCGCGATCAGGTCGCCGTAATACGCGCGGTTGCCGGCCGGGTCATGCCAGCGGGTGATGCCCTGGACGAGGGAGAGGCGCAGGTCCTGCATGTCGGTCTGGATCCGTCGGGTGATGGAAAACTACAGCTTCTTCAGGCGTTCAATGGCCGCGTCCAGCGTGGCCGCGTTCTTGGCGAAGCACAGGCGCGCCAGACGCTGATCCGCCGGCGCGTTCTCGTAGAACGGCGACAGCGGAATCGCGGTGACGCCATGTTCGATGGTCAGCCAGCGCACGAACTCGGTGTCCGGCAGATCGCTGACCGCCGAGTAGTCCACCAACTGGAAGTAGCCGCCCGGCACCGGCAACGGCTTCAGCCGGGTTTCCAGCAACTGCGCGCGGAAGCGATCGCGCTTTTCCTGGTAGAACGCGCCCAGCTGTTCGTAGTGTTCCGGTTCGTCGCGGATCATCGCCGCGAACGCGTGCTGGGCCGGCGCGAAGGTGCAGAACACGTTGTACTGGTGGACCTTGCGGAACTCGGCGCTCAGCGCGGGGGGTGCGATGGCGTAGCCGATTTTCCAGCCGGTGCAGTGGTAGGTCTTGCCGAAGCTGGACACCACGAAGGCGCGCTCGGCCAGTTCCGGATAGCGCAGCACCGACTCATGCCGGCGGCCGTCGAACACGATGTGCTCGTAGACCTCGTCGGAGATCAGGAAGATGCCGGTATCGCGCAGGATCTCGGCCAGTGCCGTCATGTCCGTTTCGTCCAGCATCGCGCCGGAAGGATTGTGCGGGCTGTTGATGATCAGCAGTCGCGTGCGCGAGGTGATCGCGGCGCGGATCTTGTCCCAGTCCACCGCGAAGCTGCGCGGATCCAGCGCGACGTGGACCGCGCGCGCGCCGGCCAGTTCGATCGCCGGCTCGTAGCTGTCGTAGGCCGGATCCAGCACGATCACTTCCTCGCCCGGGCGTACCACCGCATGGATGGCATTGAACAGCGCCTCGGTGGCGCCACTGGTGACGGTGATTTCGGTATCCGGATTGACCTGGCGGCCATAGCAGCGCAGCACCTTTCCGGCGATTGCCTGGCGCAGTGGCGCCACGCCGGTCATCGGCGCGTACTGGTTGTGGCCCTCGCGCATGGCGCGGTCCAGTTCGTCGACCAGCCGTTGCGGCACCGCGAAGTCGGGGAAACCCTGTCCCAGGTTGACCGCGCCGTGCTCGGCGGCCAGTTGCGACATCACGGTGAAGATGGTGGTGCCCACCTTGGGCAGCTTGGTTTCGAGAGGCATCCGCCGGTCCGGTCTCACAGGGGGACTGCGGAGTGTACGCAATGAAGGCGTCCGGCGATGATGGGGCCATGAACGGATACAGCGTTCCCGATCCGGAAAAATGCCGGCTGGCGCGCGCCTGGTGCGCGGCCCGGTACGAGGTGCTGCTGGACGATCGCGCCTGGCCGCTGCGGATCGGCGAGCCGGCCGCGGCGCTGGAGGCGCGCCTGCCGGCCTGCGACTACCTGTGGATCACGGCCTGGAACCCGCCCCTGGCCACGCGCACGGACGAGGACAACCGCGCGGCCGACCGGCGCCTGCAGGCCCGCCTGCGCGAGGCCGGGCATGTCCATGTGCCGGCCCGGGCCGGTGACGACCGCGGCGGCTGGCTCGAGCCCGGCTGGCTGGTGCTGGATCTGGCGCGCGAGGACGCCGATGCGCTCGCGCGCGCCTTTTCCCAGGGCGGCATCCTGCACTGGCGGCAAGGGCAACCGGTCCGGCTGAGGCTGATGTGGACGCGGCCAGGTGATGCGCCGGATCTTGCGGCGGTGGAATGGGCCGGCTGAGCGCCAGCCGCGCAACGAGCGCCACGCGGAGGCTCGCATACAATAGCCGGCTGATTGCCGCCCGAGACCCGCCTTCTTCGAAGGCTTCCGCCTGATGATCGATTCCGTTCCGAACCCTCCGCCGCTGCTGGCCGCCCACGGCCTCGCCTTCTCGCGCAACGACGAACCGGTGTTCGGCCCGCTGGACTTCGCGGTGGATGCCGGTGAAGCGCTGCTCGTGCAGGGCGGCAATGGTGCCGGCAAGACCACCCTGCTGCGCGTGCTGGCCGGGCTGCTGCGCGCCGATCGCGGCGACATCACCATCGACGGACGCGCGGCCAACGCCACCCAGCGCTCGCGGGCGATTGCCTACCTGGGCCACTTGCCCGCGCTGAAGGCGGATCTGGACACGCTGGAGAACCTCAACTTCCTGTGCGGGCTGCATGGTCGCCGCGCCCGCCAGATGCCCGGCAACGCACTGGCGATGGTCGGCCTGGCCGGCTACGAGGACGCGCTGGCGCGGCAGCTCTCCGCCGGCCAGAAGAAACGCCTCTCGCTGGCGCGCCTGTGGCTGTCGCCGGCGCCGCTGTGGCTGCTCGACGAGCCCTACGCCAATCTCGACCTGGAGGGCATCAACCTGGTCAACCGGATGATCTCCGCGCACCTGCGCAGCGGCGGCGCCGCGCTGGTCACCACCCATGGCGCCTACGCCGCCCCTCCGGTGCAGACCCGGATGCTGATGCTGGGAGGCGCGGCATGAGCACGCCCGGCCTGTTCGCGTCGGCTTCGGCGCTGGTCGTGCGCGACCTGCGGCTGATGTGGCGCCGTCGTGGCGATGCGCTGCAACCGGCGCTGTTCGCCCTGCTGGTGGTGGTGGTGTTCGCACTCGGACTGGGCGGCGAGCCGGACGCGCTCGGCAAGGTGGCCTCGGCGGTGATCTGGGTGGCGGTGCTGCTGGCCGGCCTGCTGTCGCTGGACACGCTGTTCCGCGGCGACGCCGAGGACGGTTCGCTGGAACAGTGGATCCTCGCGCCGGTGCCGCTGGCCTGGCTGGTCGCGGTGCGCGTGCTGACCCACTGGGCGACCACCGCGCTGCCGCTGATCATCGTGACCCCGCTGCTGGGCGAACTGCTGCACCTGCCGCGCCCGCAACTGCCCGCCCTGCTCGCCTCGCTCGCGCTTGGCACGCCGTTGCTGAGCCTGCTCGGCGCCGTGGTCGCCGCGTTGACGGTCGGCATGCGACGCTCCGGAATCCTGGTCGCGTTGCTGGCGCTGCCGCTTTACGTGCCGATCCTGGTGTTCGGCGCAGGCAGCGTCGCCGCCAGCGCGCAGGGCCTGGACGGCAGTGGCGCGTTGCTGCTGCTCGGCGCCGGGCTGGTCCTGGCACTGGTATTGGCGCCATTGACCGCCGCCGCCGCGATCCGCATCGCCCTCAACTGATTCCACGCCGCCATGACGGATTTTCCCGAACCGCCGCCGTATCCGTCCGACAAGTCCGCGCGCCCGCGCACCGATGTCTCGGGACGGATCGAACTGCGCATCGAAAGGTTCATCGAGGCGGCCACCGAGGTGTTCCTCGAAAAGGGCTACCGCAATGCACGGCTGAACGACGTGGTCGCGCGCTCGGGGGGCTCGCTGTCCACGCTCTACAACGCGTTCGGCGACAAGCACGGCCTGGCGCTGGCGATCATGAAGCGCAGCATCGCCGCCTTCGGCGAAGGCCTGGAAATGCTGTACCGCTCCGACCTGCCGCCCGAACAGGCACTGCCGCTGGCCGCCGAGCGCATGGTCGAGGAAATCCTGTCGCCGGGCCGCATCGTCACCCACCGCATCGTGGTCGGCGAAGGCCTGTGCTTTCCCGAATTGCGCGACTGGTTCATGGAGCACGGCGTGACGCCGGCCGAGCGCCTGCTTACCCAGTACTTCGAACGCGAGAAACTGAGCGGCCGGCTGATCCTGGAGCACCCTGCCATCGTCGCGGACCGCTTCTACATGATGGTATTCGGCGGCGTGATCCTGCGCTCGGTCAACGGCCGCATCGGCGTGGCCGACAAGCCGCGGGTGAAGGTGGAGGCCCGCGAAGCGGTGTCGATTTTCCTGGAAGGCGTCCTGCCCCGCCCGCACGCCTGATCCGGCGGCATACCGGCCGAAAATCCCCCCATCGCGTCCCGCCAGCCAACGGGGTCGCGCGCCATCCAATGCTGCACCGCAGCTTGATCTCCATCACGCATTCACTCAGCGTTTATCGTAATGAACGTTACAAGCCCTGCGGCTAGCCAGCCTTGGCAAGCCAGGCGCAAGGGAGAACAGGATGCGGCGCGCATTGTTGGGTCTGATGTTTGTCCTGGCCGCGGCGGCCATGCTCGGAGCGAGCTGGCTGGCGCCGGTGATGGCGCAGAGCGCCCCGGCCGGTTTTGATCCCTCGAAACTCCCCGCCACCCATTTCGGCAGCCAGGACGGCACGGCCCACCATTTCGCCGACGCGCCGGGTTTCGCCTTCGCCACCGTGCCGGCCAATCCGTTGCAACCGACCGCCAAGCCGATCGGCGAGGCGACCTGCACGGCCTGCCACGGCAAGGAACAGGCCAACTTCGCCCACAGCGTGCATGCACTCGGCATGCAGGCCGCGCAGCAGGCCAATCCGGCCACCCCGACCTGCGAGGCCTGCCATGGTCCCGGTTCGGCGCACGCCCAGAACCCGACCGCCAAGGGCAGCATCATCGCCTTCACCCACGATGGCGGCACCCCGGTGTCGGCGCAGACCGGCAGTTGCCTGGGCTGCCACGCCGGCGGTCCGCGCGACAGCTGGCTGGGCTCGGTGCACCAGCGCAACGATCTGTCGTGCAGCGATTGCCACAACCCCATGGCGCGCCTGTCCGCCGAAGGACTAACCGCGCGCCAGTCGGTCAGCGAGACCTGCGCGACCTGCCACAAGGACGTCCGCCAGCAGTTCAACCGCCGCTCGCACATGCCGCTGCCGGAAGGCGAGATGACCTGTGCCGATTGCCACAATCCGCATGGCACCCTCAACGCCTCGTTGCTCAAGACCGACACCGTCAACGAGACCTGCTACCAGTGCCACGCCGAAAAGCGCGGCCCGTTCCTGTTCGAACACGCGCCGGTGCGCGAAAGCTGCCTGAACTGCCACACCCCGCACGGATCCAACCAGCACGCGCTGCTGGTGGCGCCGGTGCCGATGCTGTGCCAGCAGTGCCACTCGCACACGCGCCACCCGAATGATCTGCTGACCAGCGCGTCGCTGGGCACCGGTCCCGCGCCGGACGAACGCCTGATGGGACGCGGCTGCCTGACCTGCCACGCGCAGATCCACGGCTCCAACCACCCGTCCGGTCCCCGTCTCCACAAGTAGCGGAGGGAGCATGATGGTCTCGACGTTCCGCACGCTCCGGTTGCCGCAAGTGGCCGCGCTGGCCATGGCGCTGTCGTTGGCCGCCACCGCGCAGGCCCAGGACAGCGGCCTGGGTACCGACCTGCATTTCGGCAATGCGCTGGACACCAGCGGCATGCATGGCATCGGCTGCGATGCCGACGGCATGAGCTGGCTGCGCGCCGGTTCCCGGCGCACGCCGACCGGTTTCCTGTATCCCTGCGCGCCCGCGTGGCCCGAGCTGAAACCGCACGGCGAATGGGCCTACGAAGGCAGCGTGGGTTTGGGTTACCTGCACGTGTCCGGCGACGAACGCGCGACCCAGTGGCGCCGCTTCAACGATTTCGATGATGGCGTGATGGTGGATGCACGCTTCCGCCTGCAACGCGCCAGCGACGGCAGCTACCTGGATTTCCGTGCCAGCCGCATCAACGAGCACAACCAGTTCTATCGCGCGGTGTTCGGCCGCGCCGGCAAGTTCCGCGTACAGGCCTTCGTGCGCACCCAGCCCAACGTGACCAGTGGCAACGCGCGTTCGATCTGGAACGGCGTCGGCGGCCAGCACCTCACCCTCGCCGGTGGCCTGACGCCCGCCGCCAGCACTCCGGCGCAGGTGGCCGCGGTGGCGGGCGCGCAGCCGGAGCGCTTCCTGCGCGTGGTCCGCGACAAGCAGGGCGTGGGCATCAACTATTTCCTCAATCCACGCTGGGCGGCCTACTTCAACGCCAGCCACGAACAGCGCGAAGGCGCGCGTCCGTTCGGCGGGCCGTTCTTCTTCAACTACCCGTTCCCGGCCAACGGCGGCATCTACGAGATCCCGCGCCCGATCGACGACAGTACGGTGAACGTCAACGGCGGCGTGCGCTTCACCGGCAACCTGTGGCGGATGGATGTCAGCTATACCGGTTCGTTCTTCCGCAACCGCTTCAACGGCTACGACTACCAGGTACCGTTCGGCCTGTACTCGGTCGTGCCGGGGGTGACCCCGCCACAGCGCACCAGTGGCGAGTTCGCCTACGAGCCGGACAACGACTACCACCAGTTGCGCGCGGTGTTCACCCGCAAGCTGCCGTGGAATGGCGAACTGACCTTCAACACATCGCTGGGCACGATGCGCCAGAACGAACGCCTGCTGGCGCCGATGAACTGCCAGGGCCAGTTCGGCCTGCCTATCGGGCCGGGCTTCCTGTTCGACTGCGCCGACTGGAACACCCCGGATGCGCTGTCGCGCAAGACCGCCGATCTCGGCATCGACACCCAGCGCCTGGACGTGCGCGCGGTGTTCCAGCCGCGTACCACGCTGACCGTGCGCGGGCAGGCCAAGTACTACCGCGAGGACTATGACGGCACCTACCAGGCCTACAACCCGCTCACCGGCCAGTGGGGCTATGTGGCCGAGAACGGTTCGCAGGGCAGCGTGGTTCCCGGCGAAATGGGCGTGTGGGATCCACTGCTCGCGCCCTCGGTGATCACCCGGGTGCGCAACCTGCCGCTGGACAAGGAAACCCGGGAGGTTTCGATGGGCCTGGACTGGCGCCCGACCCAGCGCAACACGCTGGGCGTGACCTACACCCACACCGCCATCGAGCGCGCCCATCGCGAAGTCGCCACCACCCGCGACGACAGCCTGCGCCTGACCTGGAACAACCGCGCCCGCGAATGGCTGACCCTGCGCGCCAACTACACCTACCTGGATCGCAGCGGCAGCCGCTATTTCTACGATCCCTACGAATTCACCTTCTCCACGGATCTGCCCGGCTTCGTCGAGCCGGCCGGCGGCGTGCCCGCGCATACGGTGTCGGCGCTGCGCAAGTACGACCTCGCCAGCCGTACCCAGCACAAGCTGGATCTGATGGCGACGTTCATCCTGCCGCGTGAAATGACCCTCTATGCGTCGGTGCGCGGCGAGCGCAACGACTACGACGCCGAACTGGGCCGGCAGGACTACGACACACGCGGCGCCAGCCTGCAATGGGAATGGCAGCCCGCCACCACCACCGTGGCCAGCGCATGGCTGGGTTACGACCGCTCGGATCTGGGTATCGCCAACGTCAACGACGCGGCGCTGACGCCGGATCCGACGCTGGGCGGCCCCACTTACCCGCATGCCAACCGCTGGTGGATCGACGATCGCCAGCGCAACCGTTACGCCGGCATCAATCTCAACCAGGCTATCGGCCGCGCCCAACTGGACGTCGCGTGGAACTGGACCGACTCGCGCGGCACCACCCGCTACCGCTTCGCCTCGCACGGCGCGCTGGCCAATCCGGCGCTGGCGGCCTCGGCCGATGGCCGCTATCCGCCGATGATCTACCGGGTCAATGCGCTGTCGGTGGGGCTGAGCTTCCCGCTCAACGCACGAACCCGCATGCGTGTGTTCGACACCTACGAGCGTGGCCGGCTGTCGGACTGGCACTACCTGGGTTTCGACGAGGCGCGCGTGTTCGACCATCGCGTCTATACCGATGGCGGCCCCGGCGACTACCGGGTCAATCTGGTTGGCGTGAGCCTGGAGGTGTCGCTATGAACCCGCCCACCGGCACCGGCCTGTTCACCGCCATCGTGTTCGCGCTGGGTGTGGCGGCGCTGGCCGGCACGAGCGAATCGGTCGCGCAGGATCCCGCTGCGGAGACATCCACGGAAAATGCACAGGCCGGCACCGCGCCGGCCGAGCCCACCGCGACCGTAGCGCCTGCCGCCATGCCGCCCGCATACCGTGACCTGCGCCGGATCACCCGCCTTCGCGGCGACCCGGCGGCCGGCAAGGCCAAATCCGAACTGTGCGCGGCCTGCCACGGCGCCGCCGGCATTTCGATTGCGCCGAACTTTCCCAACCTGGCCGGCCAGCGCGCCGAGTACCTGTACTGGGAACTGGTCGAATACCAGAGCGGCGCGATGCCGGAATCGGCGATGACGCCGCTGGCCGCCAGCCTGAACGACCAGGACATGCGCGATCTGGCCCTGTACTACGCCAGCCTGCCCGCCGGCCGCGCGCCCGCGCAGGAAGAAGCGCCGGCACCGGATACGGCCCTGCTGGAACGGGGCCGGCAGTTGTTCATGGAAGGCGACCCCGGCAAAGGACTGCCACCCTGCCAGGGCTGCCACGGCGCCGACGCCGGCGGCCACCCGCTGGCCACGCGCGACGATCGCGATGGCCATGCGCCGTGGTCGGCGTATCCTTCGCTGCGTGGACAGAACGCGATCTACCTGCAGGTGCGCCTGAATGCCTTCCGCACCGCCCAGCTCCATCATTCGACCAACGATTTCGTGATGGGCGGCGTCGGCCAGCGACTGGACGACGACACCATCTCCGCCCTGTCGGCCTGGCTGGCCGCGCAGGGTCCCTGAACCACCCGTCCCAACCCCACGTTCCGGAGAATTTCCATGAACCACCGCCTTGCCTCCTGCCTTGCCCTGCTCGCCCTGGCCGCCTCGCCGCTGGCCGCCCGCGCCGCCACCTGCTCGGTCAACCTGGAGGGCAACGACGCGATGAAGTACAACCTGTCCAACATCGACGTCAGCAAGAGCTGCACCACCTTCACCATCAACCTCAAGCACACCGGCAAGCTGGCCAAGAACGTCATGGGCCACAACGTGGTCGTCGCCAAGACCGCCGACATCGCCGGCATCGACACCGACGGCATCAAGGCCGGGCTGGCCGCCGACTACATCAAGGCCGGCGACGCCCGCGTCATCGCCCACAGCAAGGTGGTCGGCGGCGGCGAAAGCACCTCGGTTCAGATTCCGGTCGCCAAGCTCGCCGGCACCGGACCGTTCTCGTTTTTCTGCAGCTTCCCCGGCCATTCGGCGCTGATGAAGGGCACCTTGACCCTCAAGCCTTGACCGGGGTCAAGACAGACGGGGCCCCGCGCGGTTGGCGCGGCGGCCCCAAGTCTGGGAAAATGGGGTGATTTCACAGAACAGAGCTGCGGAGCGGGCCAGGGTGGCGCGCTCCATCGACCGCGAGCGATGAAACACCTTCCATGAATCCCCTCGTCCGCTGGTTCCACCAACTCGGTTCGCCGCCCTATTTCGATCGCTTCGCCGCCCGCTGGACGCCCTGGTGCTACCTGGCGGCGATCGTGCTGTTCGGTTTCGGCCTGTGGCAGGCGCTGTTCGTCGTGCCTGCCGATTACCAGCAGAGCGACAGTTTCCGCATCCTCTACATCCACGTGCCCTCGGCCTGGATGAGCCTGTTCGTGTTCGGCCTGATGGCGTTCTATGCCGCCATCGCGCTGATCTGGCGGATCAAGCTGTGCGAGATCCTGGCCATGGCCTGCGCGCCGATCGGCGCCGGCTTCACCGTCATCACCCTGGCGACCGGCTCCATCTGGGGCAAGCCGATGTGGGGCACGTGGTGGGACTGGGATCCGCGCCTGACCACCGAACTGATCCTGCTGTTCCTGTACCTGGGCGTGATGGGCCTGTACAACGCCATCGATGACCGCCGCGCCGCCGCGCGCGCCGCCGGCCTGCTGTCGATTGTCGGCGTGGCGCTGCTGCCGATCATCCGCTACTCGGTGGTGTGGTGGAATTCGCTGCACCAGGGCCAGACCATCAGCCTGATGGGCGGCTCGCGGATGGACCCGAGCATGATGCTGCCGCTGTGGCTGATGGTGGCGGCCACCAAATTCTGGTTCGCCGGCTCGCTGCTGGCCCGGGCCCGCGCGGACAACCTACGTCGCGAGTCGGGCAAGGACTGGGTCGCCCGACTGGCCGGAACCAAACCATGAACTACCTGTCCTATGTCGTCGGCGCCTACGCCGTGTTCGCCATCGTGCTGTTGTGGGACTTCATCGCCCCGCGCCTGCAGATCCGCCGCGAACTGCGTGCCGCCCGCCTGCGCGCCGCGCGCGAAGCCCGCGCCGCCGCGCCCTCGCCGATGGAGTTGAACCGATGAATCCCGTCCGCCGCCGCCGCCTGATCTGGGTGCTGCTGCTGGTACTCGCCGCCGGCGTCGCCGCCTCGCTGATCGCGATGGCCCTGCAGCGCAACGTCGCCTACCTGTACACCCCGGCCGAAGTGCTGCGCGGCGAAGCCGGCGAACATGCGCGCTTCCGCCTGGGCGGCATGGTCGAAAAGGGTTCGTTCAAGCGCGAAACCGGCTCGCTGCAGGCGCACTTCCGGGTCACCGACGGCGACGCCCAGTTGCCGGTGGTCTACGACCGCATCCTGCCGGACCTGTTCCGCGAGGGCCAGGCGGTGGTGGCGACCGGTTCGATGAAGGACGGCGTGTTCGTGGCCGAGGACGTGCTGGCCAAGCACGACGAGACCTACATGCCCAAGGAAGTGGCCGACAAGATGGGCAAGGCGCACCGGAAACACGACGTGCCGGCCGCCCCCGCGACGGGGTCGGCGAATTGAGCCAACCCGCGCCTCGACCCGGCACGCGCGAGGGCCCGTGCGTTTCCACCACCGCGTTGCAGCCCCGGCTGCGGGCATTCCACTTCCCTTTCCACGGACCCCGCTGAGCCATGCTGCCTGAACTCGGTCAAGTCACCCTGATCCTGGCACTGCTGGTGTCCCTGCTGCAGGCGATCCTGCCGCTGGCCGGCGCGCATCGCGGCAAGGCGGCGTGGATGGCGGTGGCGCGCCCGGCGGCCTATGGCCAGCTGTTCCTGCTGCTGGCGGCGTTCGTGGTCCTCACCGTGGCTTTCGTCACCCAGGATTTTTCGGTCAAGTACGTGGCGGAGAATTCCAACTCGCTGCTGCCGATGATGTACCGCTATTCCGCGGTATGGGGCGCGCACGAAGGCTCGCTGCTGCTGTGGGTGCTGGTACTCGGCATCTGGACCGCCGCGGTCGCCGAGTTCTCCCGCCACCTGCCGGAAACCGTGGTCGCGCGGGTGCTGGGCGTGATGGGCGTGGTCAGCGTCGGCTTCCTGGCCTTCCTGATCTTCACCTCCAATCCGTTCGCGCGGCTGCTGCCGGCGCCGCTGGAAGGGCGCGATCTGAATCCGCTGCTGCAGGATCCGGGCCTCATCATCCACCCGCCGATGCTCTATACCGGCTACGTCGGCTTCGTGGTGCCGTTCGCGTTCGCCATCGCCGCGTTGCTGGACGGTCACATCGACGCGCGCTGGCTGCGCTGGACCCGTCCCTGGACCAACGTGGCCTGGGCGTTCCTGACCCTGGGCATCGCGCTGGGCAGCTGGTGGGCCTATTACGAACTGGGCTGGGGCGGCTGGTGGTTCTGGGATCCGGTCGAGAACGCCAGCTTCATGCCGTGGCTGGCCGGCGCGGCGCTGCTGCATTCGCAGGCCGTCACCGAGAAGCGCGGCAGCTTCGGCGGCTGGACCCTGCTGCTGGCGATCGCCACCTTCTCGCTGTCGCTGCTGGGCACCTTCCTGGTCCGCTCGGGCGTGCTGACCAGCGTGCATGCGTTCGCCGCGGATCCTTCGCGCGGCCTGTTCATCCTGATCTTCCTCGGCGCGGTGGTCGGCGGTTCGCTGGTGCTGTACGTGCTGCGCGCACCGCGCATCGCCGGCGGCGCCTTCGTCGCCAGTTCGCGTGAAACCCTGCTGCTGGCCAACAACGTGCTGCTGGCCGCGGCCTGCGGCATGGTCCTGCTGGGCACCTTGTATCCGTTGCTGGCCGACGCGCTGGAACTGGGCAAGATCTCGGTGGGTCCGCCCTACTTCGGCCTGCTGTTCGTGGTGCTGATGACGCCGCTGGTGATGCTGCTGCCGTTCGGTCCGCTGACCAAGTGGCAGAAGGATCAGCCGCGCAAGCCGCTGGCGATGCTGGTGCCGTGGCTGGTGGCGGCGCTGGTGCTGGGCGCCATCGCCTACTTCATGGCGCCGCAGGGACCGCTGAAGACCGCGGCCGGTGTTGCCGCCGGTGCGTGGGTGGCGCTGGGCACGCTGCGTTTCGTGTGGACCCGGCTGCGCGCCAACGGCAAGTTCACCCCGGAAATGCTGGGCATGGTGCTGGCGCACTTCGGCATCGCCGTGTTCCTGATTGGCGCGCTGCTGGTGGAAGCGCAGAACGTGCAGCGCGAACTGGCGATGAAGCCCGGCCAGACCATCGAGCTGGCCGGCTACGGCTTCCGCTTCGAGGGCGTGGAGGAAACCCGCGGCCCCAACTACCTGTCCGACCTCGGACACGTGCAGGTGCTGCGTGGCGACAAGCCGCTGGTGCGGCTGAATCCGGAAAAGCGCGCCTACGCCAGCGGCGGCCAGGTGATGACCGAGGCCGGCATCCGGCCCAGCCTGTTCGGCGATGTCTACGTGGCCCTGGGTGAACACCTGGGCGATGGCGCGTGGGCGGTACGCGTGCACATCAAGCCCTTCGTGCGCTGGATCTGGCTGGGTGCCCTGCTGATGGCGCTGGGCGCGTTCGTCACCGCCACCGATCGGCGTTTCCGCCGCAAACCCGAAGCGCCCAGACCCGAGGCCCAACCGGCATGAATACCCCTTCCGACAATCCCGGCCAGAACAAGTCGCGCGGCGCGCTGGTGTTCGCCGCGGTCATCATCGGCCTGTTCTTCGTCGGCCTGATGGGCCTGCTCGCCTATGGCGTCAAGCAATCCGGCCGCGCGGATCGGGAAGCCCTGCCCTCGCCGCTGATCGGCAAGCCGGCGCCCGCCTTCGATCTGCCGCTGCTGCACGATCCGGCCACCCGCATCGACAACGCCGATCTGGCCGGCGCGCCCTACGTGATGAACGTGTGGGGCAGTTGGTGCCCGGAATGCCGGGTCGAGCATCCGGTGCTGACCAAGTTCGCGCTGACCAAGCGCGTGCGCTTCATCGGCTACAACCTCAAGGACGAACGCGGCGAAGCGCTGCGCTGGCTGGAGCAGTTCGGCAATCCCTACGTACTGGTGATTGCCGACGAGGACGGCCGCGCGGCGATCGACTGGGGCATCTACGGCGCGCCGGAAACCTTCCTGGTCGACGCCAAGGGCATCGTGCGCTGGAAGCATGTCGGCGCGGTCACCGACGAGATCATCGCCAAAGAACTGATCCCGGCGCTGGAAAAGGCGGAAGCGCAGCAATGACCGCCCTGTCCCGTCACCTGCGCGCGCTGACACTGGCGCTGCTGCTCGGCGTCGCCGGTCCCGGGTTCGCCCAGGCCAGCGATCCGACCCCGCTGCAATTCAACGACAACGCCGAGGAAACCCGCTTCCACCGGCTCACCGCCGAACTGCGCTGCGTGATGTGCCAGAACCAGTCGCTGGCCGATTCCAACGCGCAGATCGCGCACGACCTGCGCCGCGAGGTGCTGGACCTGATGCGCCAGGGCAAGTCGGATGCCGAAATCAAGCGGTTCCTGGTGGATCGCTACGGCGAATTCGTGCTGTACAAGCCGGAGATGTCGCCCGGCACCTGGTTGCTGTGGTTCGGGCCGGTGCTGCTGGTGATCGCCGGTGGCGTGGTGGTGCTGCGCATCGTCAGGCGCAGGAGTGGCGGTCGCGACATCGCCGAAGCCGACGACAACCAGGAGTGGTGATGACCGCTTTTTCCGCCATCGCGGCGCTGTTGACCCTGCTCGTCCTGGTGGGCGTGCTTTGGCCCCTGTGGCGCTCTTCGCGCCGGCTGTTCGTGGGCGCGGTGGCGACCCTGGGCATCGGCACCCTGGCGCTGTACCGGCTGCTGGGTACGCCCGCGGCCATCGAAATGCCCGCCACGATGCCGGAAGCGGCCATGCCCGCCAGCCTGGACGACGCGGTCAAACAGCTGGAAGCCGAACTCAAGCGCAATCCCAACGAACCCGAGGGTTGGCGCCTGCTCGGCCGCTCCTACCTGAGCATGGAGCGCTACGTTGAAGCGCGCACGGCTTTCGAGACCGCGCTCAAGCTGGCCCCGGACGACGCCAACCTGCTGGTCGAAAACGCGCAGGCCCGCCTGTACGCAAGCCCGGACAAGCAGCTCGACGCACAGGCGGTCGGCCTGCTGCAGCGCGCGTTGAGCATCGAACCGCAGCACCAGCGCGCGCGCTGGTTCCTCGGCGTGTCGCAGCGCCAGCAGGGCCAGCCGGCCGAGGCCGCGCGCACCTGGGAACCGCTGCTGGCGCAGGTCGACGGCGGCACCGCCACCACCCTGCGTACCCAGATCAACCAGGCCCGCGCCGAAGCCGGGCTGGAGCCGCTGCCCGAACCCGCCGCGGCCCCGGCCGTGGCCAGTGGCAAGACGCTGCTGCGGGTCAGCGTGGACATCGCGCCGGAACTGAAGGCGCAGCTGAGCGGCGGCGAGACCCTGTTCGTGTTCGCCCGCCAGGCCGGCGGACCGCCGATGCCGGTGGCCGCCAAGCGGGTGCCGGCCACCTCGTTCCCGATCACCCTGGAACTGGGCGACGGCGACAGCCCGATGCCGACCCTCAAGCTCTCGCAGGTCGCCAAGGTCGAACTGGGCGCGCGGGTCTCCCGCGCCGGCGACGTGATGGCCAAATCCGGCGATCTGGAAGCGGTGGCGGTGCCTGCCGAAGTGGGCGCCGCCGATGCCTATTCGTTGCGGATCCAGCGCGTCGTGGAATGAGCGGCACCGGCCCGCGCCGGCAGCCGCAGGCTAAACTTGCGGGATGACCGAATTCATCCCGCCCGGCACGCGCTTCCACGCACTGCCCTCGCCCTTCCCGATGAAACGCGGCGGCGCCCTGCACGGCGCGCGCATCGCCTATGAAACCTGGGGCCGGCTCAATGCCGCCGGCGACAACGCCATCCTGATCGTCACCGGCCTGTCGCCGGACGCGCACGCCGCACGCAACGAAGGCAACGACGAGGAAGGCTGGTGGGAAGCGATGCTCGGGCCGGGCAAGCCGATCGATACGGATCGCTGGTTCGTGATCTGCGTGAACTCGCTGGGAAGCTGCAAGGGTTCGACCGGTCCGGCCTCGATCAATCCGGCCAGCGGCGAACTCTACCGGCTGGATTTCCCGGAACTGTCGATCGAGGACGGCGCCAATGCCGCCCATGCGGTGGTGCAGGCACTGGGCATCGGGCAACTGGCCTGCATCATCGGCAACTCGATGGGCGGCATGACCGCGCTGGCCTACCTGCTGCTGCATCCCGGCAGCGCGCGCGCGCACATCAACATCTCCGGCAGCGCCCAGGCCCTGCCCTTCTCCATCGCCATCCGTTCCCTGCAACGCGAGGCGATCCGCCTGGACCCGGCATGGAACCAGGGCCACTACGACGACGAGCGCTATCCCGAATCCGGCATGCGCATGGCCCGCAAACTGGGGGTCATCACCTATCGCTCGGCGCTGGAGTGGGATGGCCGCTTCGGCCGGGTGCGACTGGAATCGGACCGCCCGGACGAGGATCCGTTCGGGCTGGAATTCCAGGTGGAAAGCTATCTGGAAGGCCATGCGCGCCGTTTCGTGCGCCGTTTCGACCCCAACTGCTATCTCTACCTGAGCCGTTCGATGGACTGGTTCGACCTGGCCGAGTACGCCAGCGGCGACGTGATGCAGGGCCTGGCGCGGATCCGGGTGGAGCGGGCGCTGGCGATCGGTGCGGTGACCGACATCCTGTTCCCGCTCCAGCAGCAGGAACAGATTGCCCAGGGACTGGCGCGGGGCGGTGCGCGCGCGGAGTTCGTGCCGCTGGAATCGCCGCAGGGCCACGACGCCTTCCTGGTGGATTTCGCCCGGTTCGGCCCGGCGGTGGCCGGTTTCCTGGCGGCGCTCTGAGGCGTCGCCATACCGTCGCGACCGGGACCCGCCCGGACTAGAATGGCGGCACCACTATTCCCGGGTGCCTTCCATGTCCCTCGATTTTCCCGGCCACGATCGGCTGGTCGCCACGCTCGACGCCGCCGTCGCGCTGGGCGACGATCGCGCCATCACCGATGCGCTGCGCAAGTCGCTGTGCGAACTGATCCGCGACGAATCGGTCACCCTGCCCGGCTGCGTGCTGGAGCCCATCGCCGACCACTACGCGCGGCGCGAGCTGTACACCAGCCCCGAGTACGGCTACAGCGTCATCGCCATGACCTGGGGTCCGGGCCAGGGCACCAAGATCCATGACCACTCCGGCATGTGGTGCGTGGAAGGCGTCTGGCGGGGTCGTCTGGAAATCACCCAGTACGAGTTGGCCGAACACGACGACGAGCGCTACCGCTTCGTCGCCGCCGGCACCATCGAGGCCGGCACCGGCTCGGCCGGCAGCCTGATTCCGCCCCACGAATACCACACCATCCGCAACCCCAGCGACGACGCCATCGCCGTGTCCCTGCACGTCTACCAGCGCACCATGGTCCGCTGCGGCATCTACACGCCGGAAGCCGACGCCAGCGGCGCGGAAGGCTGGCAGCGCCGCGGCGAGCGCCTGCTCGGCACCGACCGCGTGGTCTGACGGGCTGTCCGGGCCCGCGGGCCTCGGCTATACTCGCTCCGTTGCCGAAGTGGCGGAATGGTAGACGCAGCGGACTCAAAATCCGCCGCCCTTAAAAGCGTGTGGGTTCGAGTCCCACCTTCGGCACCAGACCCGGAAGAGGCCCGACGAAAGTCGGGCCTCTTTTTTTGTCCCGGATTTGGACCGTTAGAAAATTGATGTTGGGAAAGTGGCCAAAGGTGTGCTATACCTGAATCGTCACAGTACGAGCAGAACAGATGCGCGTCATTCATGCCAAATGGCAGTTGACAAACGGGGAGCGCATTCAGGTGAGAACCATTCCATCGGCCCTTCGGGACGCCCAGCCAACCTGCCGGTACCGCCAGTGAGCAATTCGACCGATTTCCGTGGCACCGTTTCTTCCCGCTCTGTGAATTCCAGCGCATTCCTGCGCAGCCGCCGCAACGTCGAACTGTGCAAACGGGGCGAGATGCGGGCCGAACGCTTCCTGGACGCCGCCACCGAGGTCTTCGCCGAGAAAGGCTACCAGCACGCCAAGCTGAGCGAAATCGTCGCCCGCGCCGGCGGCTCCCTGGCGACCCTGTACCGGATCTTCGGCGACAAGGAGGGGCTGGCCTACGCCATCCTGGAACGCCGCCTGGAGAACCATGTCGGCATCCTCAACGACATGAATTTCTCCGATCTGCCGCCGGAGCAGGCGCTGCGCGAAGTCGCCATCCGCATCGCCGATTCGATGGTCAAGGCGGAATCGCGGGTGGTCTACCGCATCGTGATTGGCGAGGGCGAGTCGTTCCCCGCCCTGCGCGACTGGTTCTTCGAGCATGCCGTGGCCGAGACCCGCGGCATCCTGACCCGTTTCTTCCAGCAGGAAATGGACAACGGCCACCTGAAGCTGGCCTCGGCCGAGGCGGCCGCCACCCAGTTCTACATGATGATGTTCGGCAACCTGATCATCCGGGTCGCCAGCGGCTATCTGGACAAGCTCGATCCCGCCTCGCTGCGCGAGCAGGCCGTGGCCAACGTCGACCTGTTCCTGCAGGGTGCGTTGCCGCGCGGATAATCCCGTGGCCGTCCCGGTGATCCAGGTGGTGCCGGCATCCCCTTCGCGATGGACCTGAAGAGCGGTTATCCCTACTGGGCCATCAAGAATGGCCTGCTGAACCCCTTTCCCGCGCTGACCGGCGATCTCGCCTGCGAGGTCGCAGTCATCGGTGGCGGCATCACCGGCGCGCTGATCGCCGATCACCTGCAGGCGGCCGGGCATGAGGTCGCGGTCATCGAGCAGGGCGAAATCGGCTGGGGCAGCACCGCCGCCAGCACCGCTCTGCTCCAGTACGAAATCGACACCCACCTGCTCGATCTCGCGCAGCGCGTGGGCGCACAGGACGCCGCACTGGCCTATCTGGGCTGCGCGCAGGCCCTGGATCAGCTGCGCGAGCTGGCTACCGGGATTCGCGACATCGGGTTCGCCTGGACGGACAGCCTGTACCTGGCGACCCGTCGCCGGGAACGCGACGGATTGGCTGAGGAAGCCGCAGCCAGGCGTCGGTTGGGGTTGCGGGTCGACTACCTGGATTCGGGCGACTTGGCCGAACGGTTCGGGATATCGCGACCCGCCGCCCTGCTGAGCCACCAGGCCGCCCGCGTGGATCCCTACCGCATGGCCCATCGCCTGCTCCAGCGCCTGCAGGCGCGCGGTGCCTCTGTCCACGGGCACACCCCGATCGTCGATCTCCAGCCACAGGCGCGCTCGGTGCGGCTGCGAACCGGACAGGGCGGTTGGATCCGCGCCCGCCACGCCATCCTCGCCACCGGCTATGCGGCGCAGCAGTGGCTGCGCGTGCGCGTGGCGCGCAACCACAGCAGCTACGCCTTCGTCAGCGATCCGATCGCACCCGAGGCCCTTGGCTTTCTCGAACGCACCGTGCTGTGGGAAACCGCCCGTCCCTATCTGTACCTGCGCGCGACACCGGACCACCGGATCATCGTCGGCGGCGAGGATGACCGCATCGACATTCCGGCACGACGGGACGCGCGGGTGATGAAGAAGGCGCGGGCGCTGGGCGGCAAGCTGGGCGAACTGCTGCCACATCTCCAGTGCGATCCGGCGTTCGCCTGGGCAGGCACCTTCGCCGAGACCCCGGATGGGTTGCCGTTCTTCGGCCCCCATCCGCAGTATGGCCCGCGCGTGCATTTCGCGATGGCCTACGGCGGAAACGGCATCACCTACAGCCGGATCGGCGCGGACCTGCTGCTGGCCGCCCTCGAACGGCGCCGGCATCCATTGGCGGAATTGTTCTCGTTCGCTCGCCTCGCGCGATCCTGATCCGATTTCATCCGGCGACGACGCCACCGCGCGTAGGTTCGAACCTCCCATCCCGGAGCATTCCAATGCCACGAGGAGAGAAGAGCGCCTACAGCGATCGGCAGAAGCGCAAGGCCGAGCACATCGAGGAAAGCGAGCGCGAGCAGGGTCGTTCCGAAGAGGACGCCGAGCGCATCGCCTGGGCCACGGTCAACAAGCAGGAAGGCGGGGGCGCGAAAAAGAAGAGCGCCCGCAAGACCACCAGGAAGGCCGCGAAGAAAACCGCGCGGAAGGCGCCTCGCAAGACCGCGGAGAAAGCCGCGAAGAAAGCCACAAAGAAGACCGCGCGCAAGGCGGCCGGGAAAACCCCGAAGAAAGCGGCGAAGAAGGCACCTCGCAAGGCCGCCAAGAAGGCGGCAAGGAAGACCACCCGCAAGACGGCGAAGAAAACGGCACGCAAATCCGCGCGGAAAAGCCCCCGCAAGGCCGCGAAGAAAACCACCCGCCATTCGAATGGACGTACCCGCGGGGATTGAATGCGTCCGCCCGGGGGACGGCAAGGAGCGTCCGTTCGCCGCATCGCGGTACCGGACCCTTCGCATTCCCGCAGGAAGCCACGCCCCCCGAACCGGCGTGGGGACCTATCGCTTCGCGGGTTCCCCACCCGGCCACCAACCGCGTCCGGTCAGCGCGTAGCGGTCGGCGGCGCGTTCGAACGGGTTGCGCACGCTGACCCCGCCGCACAGCAGGTAGATCGGCAGGAACAGTGGCCCCAGCACCATGTACTGGAACACGTGCGCGCGCTCGTGGTCGCCCAGCCGGATCGGCGGATGCTCGCAGTGGCCGGCGCGCTGCTCGTAGGTGATGCAGGTGGAATCCAGGCTGTCGCCGGTATGCAGGATGGTGTTGCCGAAGGTGATCGCGCCACCCGGGCCCCACGGCCAGTGGTGGAATACCAGCGCGCAGTCGCGCCGGCTCCAGCGCGCGCGCGCGCCGAATGCCAGTCCCAGGCTCCCCGCCAGCAGGCCGACCAGCGTGTTCGGCAAGGCCCAGAGCATGCCCAGCCCGCGCAACGCGGGCAGCCAGACGGGCGGCGTTCGCGCCCGCTCGTTCAATCCGCCTCGTTGGGCATCAGCAGCCACAGGATGAGATAGACCAGGATGCCGGGGAACGCGGCCGAGGCGATCGAGACAATCACGAACACGGCGCGCAGCAGGGTGGCATTCCAGCCGAACCGGTGCGCGATGCCGCCCATCACCCCCGCGAGCATGCGGTCGTTCAGTGACCGGGCCAGTGGTTTGGACGCGGTGTTCATGGTGATCGGCTCCCCACAGTCGTCGCGGCCAGTCTAGCGCTCAGCGCGGCGGCGCACCTGAACCACGCAGCGCCTTCAGCCGCGCCAGGAACCAGGCGCCCGCGTCGGTCTCGGGCTGGCCCGGACAGCGCACCCGGTAGGCACGTCCGCTCAGGCTGCTCTTGCTGGCGGCACGCTCGATGAACTGTTCGGCCGTATCCACCAGATCCCGCTTGAGCAGGTAGTCGTACTTGCGCCGCAGGTGCGCCCGAGCATCGGTCCGTCCATACCACTTGCCGTTGCGCTGGAACTCGCACGCGGAGTTGGACAATCCATCCATCAATTGGGTGATCTCGCGCCGGGCCTGTTCGCCAGGCGCCGCCGACGCGGTCACCGCCAGCGAGGCCAGGCCGATACCGCACGCGAATGAAACAAGAATTCCCTTGCGCATGTTGGTGTCCCGTACTCAGTCCAGGTCGCGCAGCCTAGGCGATGGCCGGTTAACCGATCGCAACCGCGGGCGGCATGCCACCGCTCGCGGCCCCCGCCTCGCAGCTATGCGCGCTGCGCCAGCCACTGGTGGATCGCGCCGGGCACCTCGCGCTGCGCGCGGCTGGAGACGTAGATACCGATGTGGCCACCCTTGAAACTCAGTTCGGTGTAGTCCTCGGTACCGACCAGATCCCGCAGCGCGCGCGAGGCGTTCGGCGGCACCAGATGATCCTGTTCGGCATAGATGTTCAGTACCGGCATGTCGACGTCGCCCAGATGCACTTCCTCGCCATCGATATCGATGCCGCCATTGACGAAGCCGTTGCCCTGGTAGAACTGCTTGATGAACTGGCGGAACGCCTCGCCGGCCAGATCCGGTGAATCGAAGATCCACTTCTCCATCCGCAGGAAATCCTCCAGGCCCTTGCGATCGTCCAGTACGTCGACCAGGCCGACGTACTTCTGCAGGTTCAACCGGAACGGCTTCAGCATCAGGTAGCAGGCATTCATCATGTCGGCCGGCACGTTGCCGATCGCATCGACGAACAAATCCACGTCCATCTCGCGTGTCCAGTGCGAGAGCATGTTGTCCGGAGTATGGAAATCCACCGGCGTGACCATGGTGATCAGGTTGCGCACCCGCTCCGGATGCAACGCCGAATAGCATAGCGAGAACGCGCCGCCCTGGCAGATGCCCAGCACGTTGATCGCCGGGAGGCCATGCTGCCGGCACAGATGCTCGACCGCGCCGTCGATGAAGCGGTTGATGTAGTCGCCCAGGGTCAGGAAGCGGTCCGAACGATCCGGATAGCCCCAATCCAGCACGTAGACGTCCTCGCCGAGCGCCAGCAATCCCTTCACCAGCGAGCGGTCCTCCTGCAGATCGACCATGTAGGGACGATTGACCAGCGCGTAGACGATCAGCAGCGGCACTTTCGCGGTGGGCGCCTTGGGACCGACGAACCGGTACAGCACCGCCCGGCCGTCACGCCAGACTTCCTGGCGCGGGGTGGCGCCGTAGTCGACGTCCTCCACCTGCGGCAGGGTCTGCAACCCGGCGGCCAGCTTCTGCTGCGCCTGCAGCGTTTCCTGGGCGAGTTCGTCGACGCTGATGTTCAGGGGACCGTTCACTTGCGCCCTCCCTGCCCGCGCTTGCCCTTGCCGCGTCCGGCGGTGGCGCCGCCGTCATGGGCATTGCGTGCCACCCAATCCTTCATCGACACCACTTCGCCGTCGCCGCCGCGTGCGGCACGGACCGGAGTCTTCTCCGCCGGTTTTGCCGCCTTCGTGGTGCGAGACGACTTCATCGTCTTCGCAGCCTTCACTGCCTTGGCCGGCTTTGCGCCGCTGGCGCCACCGGCGCTCTTCGCGGCCGTCGCGGTTGCCGCCCGGGGGGCGCGGGAAGGCTTCGCACCGCCGCGCGGTTTCGCCGGGCGCGCGGCGCGGGTGGCCGGAGCCTCCTGTGCGCGGCGTCCTTCACCGCCGGCACGCGATGCCTGCCGGCGCGCGGGCTGCGCCGCGTCGCGCGGATCCAGCGCGTCGTCGCGGCGGCTCATCCGGCGCAGTTGGCGTTCGAGTTCGGCGATCTTGCGGTGCGCCGAATCCACCTCGGTGCGGCCAGGCATGCCCAGGGCCACGCAGACCTGTTCGATTTCCGTCTGCACGCCCAGGCGCAAGCGCATCTGGGCATTGGTCAGATGGCCATAGACATGGCGGAATTCCGGCGACAGCGCCACTTCCGCATAAGCCTGTTCGGCGGCATCGATCCACAGGTCGAACAACGCGCGCGCGCTGGTGATCTGCTGGCCGGGCTCGGCACGCGCCTCGAGCAGGGCTTCGAACCGTTCGAACGCCAGCACGGCGACCTTCAGCATTACCCGCTCGTACTCGCCCAGCGCCTGCTGGTAATCCTGCTGGGCCTGCGCCAGCGCCTGCCAGCGCTCCTGGTGTTCACGCGCCGGACCGAACGCGGGCAGATGCAGCCAGCGCTCGTTCTCGCGGCGCAGGTTGTCCATGTACGGCGATACCTGCCGGTACCAGTGTTCGAAACCGCCCGCGCCGCCGCCTTGCAGGCCACGGAAGAAATCCATCCACGGCCCCTGCCCGGCATCCATGCCCAGTGCCTGCTTCCAGGCCGCCGTCACGTCGCCGGCGCCGGCGTTCTGGCCGGCGAACCGCGCGGCCACCTGCTGCATGAGGCCATACCAGTCAGCGCTTTGCTGGCGGAACCGGTGCATCGCATCCTCGGCGGGACCGCGTCCGCCGGGCATCAGCCGGCTCCACCAGTCCAGCGCCTGCGTCCAGCCCGGCGCCGGTGCCGGCGCGGACGCGCCGGAAGCCTGCCGCAGGGCGTCGCCCCACAGATTCCAGAACTGGCGGGCCATCGCTTCGAAGTCGCCCGCGCCCGGTGGTACATGCTCGGCCATAAGTCCTCCTGTGCCCCGATTCTAGCCGCGCGCGGCGACGCGCGGGTGACGGTTCAGGGCTTGGGGATGCGCAGGGTCTTGCTGATCATCAGCGTGCCGGAGACGGCATACAGCAGCACCAGCGGATGCAACAGCCACGGTCCCAGCCGCCAGCCACCCAGCCACAGCGCCTCGCCGATGTGGCCCAGGTAGGCCGCTACCGCCAGCACCATCACCAGCACCAGGCTGGTGGGAATCGGCGTGCCCTCGAAGTACTTCACCTTGTCGTCGCCGCCCGCCAGCGCTTCGGCGGTGACGTTGTAGCGCGCCAGCCGGCTGACGCCGCAGGCGACGAAATACGACAGCACCAGCCAGTCCCAGCCGCCCTGCATGCCGCAGGCGTAAGCGAGCGCGGCCGGGGCGACGCCGAAGGAAATCACGTCGGCCAGCGAATCCAGCTCGCGCCCCAGCACCGATGCCTGCTTGCGCCAGCGTGCCACCCGGCCGTCCAGCGCGTCGAAAATGAAAGCCAGGGGAATCAGCGCCATGCCAATCATCAGATCGCGGATCACCCCGTCCTGGAGAAAGCGCATCGCCGCGAAGATCGCGCCGGTCCCGCAGAACGCGTTGCCCAGCGTGAACCAGTCCGCAAGCTGGAAATCGCGAAGCATCGAAAAATGGCGGGACACGGAAACACCCGGAAATGGCCAGCCGACAGGTTAGCCCAATCGCGCCGGAGACGGTGTCCTGGCCATCGCTGCGCCCCGCCCGAACCGGGCGGGGTCGCGGACGCCCGATGTCAGGGCGATGACGGCAACGCCAACTGTGCCGCGTCGAGCCGGCCGGCACCGCGGCCACGGGCCTCGATGACCCGATCCGCGGATGCGCGCGCCTGCCCGTCCAACTGCGCCGACACCTGGTCCAGCGCGGCGTACACGTGCGGTAGCAGCGGTGCATAGCGGGCCGCGTACGCCGGCAGCGCCAGGAAGCCATCGAAATGCTGTGCGTTGCGGACCTGCCAGTACGCCACCTCGCGGCCGGCTGCCTTCGCCTGCGCCACATAGGGCGCGCTGCTGAAGGCCGGCGGCACCAGACCGTCGTCGCTGCCATGCACCACGATCACAGGCAGGCCCGCGCGCGGCGGCTGCGCGCGCAGTTCGGCGATGCCGCGCTGCACGCGCCGCGCCGCCTCGTCCTGGCCGTCGTTGAGCGCGCGCAGGCATTGCAGGCCCGACAGGGTGAAATCGGGCGCGGCCAGGCGGGTGTCGACGATGCCCACGCCGGCGCCCGGCGGAATGCCACTGCCGTCGGCCCACCACGCCGCGCGCTCGCTGGCGGTGGCGGCGCGCGCGCTGGAATCGGGATTCAACGCCGCGAAGGAGAATCCGCAGGGATGCGCGCCGACGCCATGGCGCCCGTAGGCGGAGGCGTAGGTGACCGCAATCGCGCGCCACAGGTCGAAACCCACGCTCAGCGCGCCGGCGGTCAGCGCCTGATCGGTCCAGCCGTGTTCGCGCAGCTTCGCGTGGGCCGAACGCGCCTGCGCGGCCAGGTCGGCGCCCTCGATCAGGCCGGCCGCCTTCAGCGAGGCGCAGCGCGCCTGCCACAGCGGTTCGGCCTGCGCGCGCAGCGGCGGCTGCGGCAGGCTGTCGGCCGGCAGCGCGAGCAGCGCGCACGGCATCAGCAGCGCCGCCTCGGTGGTGTAGTCGTACAGCGAACGCGCGCCGGGACCGTTCGTGTGGATGTTGGGTTCGCCCGCCACCACCGCGTCCAGCCAGTCGCCGTCCAGTTCGGCGGCGCGCAGCACCGCACCGCCGCCATTGGAGATGCCGACCGCGATCACCCGGGTATTGTCGAAACGGAACGGCGCGGCCTGCGGAAACGCGCGATCCAGCGCGGCCAGCGCGAAGTCCGCGGCCTGCTTGACGTGCCGCCCCCAGTCCGCTTCGGGATTGTCCTGCGAATGGGCGTGCTTGATCGCCACGCCCGAGGCACCGACCGGCGCGTCGGGGACGAACGCCAGCGGTTCGCCCAGCGCGCCGCCGCTGCCGTCCTCGCGCATGCCGGTCTGCGTGTCCAGATCGAAATAGTCGGTGCCGGCGCCCTTGTCGGTGTAGGCGACCGCGCACCCCTTCGGCAGGCCCCAGGCGCCGGCCACCGCGATGGCGCCGTAGACGCCGCGCGAACCCGACGAGGCGGTGACCACCACGCAACGCCGCTTCAGATCGAAACCATCGGGCACCTGCACGAGTACGCGATGCGGCTGCTTCGCGCCGGGCAGCGTCGCCAGCGCGCTGTACTCGCGTCCGGGCACCGCGGCGGTGCTGCCGTAGACCTCGCCGTAGCCGCCGGTGGCGGACAGATCGGCGATGCCGCGCCAATTGTTCCAGAGCGCGCGCCGGCGCAGTTCCGCCGGGGTCGGATGGGCGGTGTCGGCGAAGGCCGGCGGGGTCATCGCCTGCAGGCCGGCCAGGCCCAGGCCGGCAGTCAGCAGATCGTCGCTGCCGCGGTGCTCGGTGACGCGCTGCGGTTCGATCACGGTTTCGTGGGTCATGGTTCGGGTCGGGGAACTGCCGCAGGCGGCCAGCGCCATGGTCAGGGCGGCGGCCAGAGCGATACGCGCCATCGGTAGGATTCCAGGTCCGGGAAATGCGACCAAACTAGTCGCCGCGGCGCTGGCCGTCATCGTACTTTGGTACCACGGGGACCACCGCCATCGGCTGTTAACCTAACACTTTCAGGAGGTTCCCCCATGCAGACCCTTTCGATCCTCGTCACCGGCGCGGCCAGCGGCATCGGCGCCGGCGTCGCCAGCCGGCTGGCCGAAGCCGGCCACCACCTCATCGTCAGCGATCTGGACCCGGCCGCCGCCGAGACCGTCGCCGCCGGCATCCGCGCCGCCGGTGGTTCGGCCGAGTCGGTGGCGCTGGATGTGACCTCCGACGACAGCGTCGCCGTCGCGCTGGCCACGATCTCCCGCCCCGTCGACGTGCTGGTCAACAACGCGGGCCTGCAGCATGTCTCGCCGCTGGAGGAGTTTCCGCTGGGCAAATGGGATTTCCTGATCCAGGTGATGCTGGTCGGCGTGGCGCGGCTGACCCGCGCGGTCCTGCCGGGCATGCGCCAGCGCGGGTTCGGCCGCATCGTCAACATCGGCAGCATCCACGCGCTGGTCGCCAGCCCGTACAAGAGCGCCTACGTCGCCGCCAAGCACGGCCTGGTCGGCTTCTCCAAGGTGATCGCGCTGGAAACCGCCGACACCGACATCACCATCAACACGGTCTGCCCCAGCTACGTGAAGACCCCGCTGGTGGACAAGCAGATCGCCGACCAGGCACGCACGCGCGGCATTCCGGAAGCCGAAGTGGTCAGCCAGATCATGCTCAAGCCGATGCCCAAGGGCGTGTTCATCGAAATGGACGAACTGGCCGGCATCACCGCCTTCCTGTGCTCCCCCGCCGCCCGCAACATGACCGGCCAGACCCTGGTCGTGGACGGCGGCTGGACGGTGCAGTGAAGGCCTGGAATCGAGAATCGGGAATGGGGAGTCGAAAGCGCAAAGAGCTCCGTTCGCCTTGTTTCCGCGCTCGTGGCCGAACGCTTCTACGATTCCCAATTCTCCATTCCCTATTCCCGGCAACCGAATGCCTACCCTGCTGATCGCCGACGACCATCCGCTGTTCCGGGCCGCGCTGCGCGGCGCGGCGGCCGATGCCGTGGCGCGGATGTCGGTGCTGGAGGCCGAATCGCTGGACGGCGTGCTGGCGGCGCTGGACGCGCATGACGATGTGGATCTGGTGCTGCTGGATCTGCACATGCCCGGCAACCACGGGCTGGCCGGGCTGGCCGCGATCCGCGCGCAGTTTCCCGCGGTCGCGGTGATCGTGGTGTCGGCCAACGATGACCCACGGGTGGTCCGGCGCGCGCTGGACCACGGCGCCGCCGGCTACCTGCCCAAGAGCGCGGGGCTGGAGGAACTGCGCGATGCCATCCGCAGCGTGCTCGCCTGCGAGCAATGGCTGCCGCCGGCGCTGCGCGCCACCGTGGCGCGTGCACAATCCTCGCGCCACGACGCCGAACTGGCCGCGCGCCTGGCGAGCCTGTCGCCGCAGCAGTTCCGGGTGCTGACCCTGGTGGCCGAAGGCTTGTTGAACAAGCAGATCGCCGATCGCCTGGACGTGCAGGAGCGGACCATCAAGGCCCACCTGTCGGCGATCTTCGATCGCCTGGGCGTGCGCAACCGCACCCAGGCCAGCGTGATCCTGCGCGAGCTCGAACTCAGCGATCCGGCCCGCCAGATCGAAGCGTGAGACGATTGCGGCATGCAATCCCCGCCTGATGCCCGCATGAACGCCGCTCCCGCCCCCCGCGCCGCCACACCCGACGATGCCGCCGGGATCGCCCGCCTGTCCGGGCAGTTGGGCTATCCCGTCGATGCCGCCTCGATGGCAGCCAGGTTGCAGCAGTTGCTGCCGCGCGACAGCCATTTCATCCGGGTCGCCGCCGATGGCCCGCACCTGCTTGGCTGGATCGCCGCCGAACAACGCCTGACGCTGGAAACCGGCGACAGCTTCGAAATCGTGGGCCTGGTGGTGGACCGCGACGCCCATCGCGGCGGCATCGGTTCGGCGCTGGTCGCCGCGGTCGCGGACTGGGCCCGCTCACGTGGCGGCCCGAGACTGATCGTGCGATCCAACGTGGTTCGCACGGAATCGCATCCGTTCTATGAACGCCTGGGGTTCGCCCGCATCAAGAGCCAGCACGTCTACCGGCGGGATCTCTGACCCGGCAACGGTTCGCGCTCGATTCCAGTCCCCGTCATCCCGGCGAAGGCCTGAATCCATCGACGCGAAATCCGGGCCATGGTCAAGTGGAAAACCCTGGTCATTTTTTCGCCATCCATCTTGACAGGTCCATGGCGCAAGGGCCGCGTGGGCTTATCCACATGTTTGTCCGCGAACCATCCACATGCGCTGTGGAAAACCTGAAACTTTCGTTTCACGGACGTGAAACGCAATGGTCATTTTTTCGCCAACCTGCTTGACAGCCTTGCCGCACAAGGCTGCCCGGCGCTTATCCACATGTTTCTCCGGATTCGGTCCACACAAGATGTGGACAACCGCGCCAGCTCATTCCGCGTAATGCGGATGACGCGCCCGCGCGCGATCAGATGCGCGAGTACTGCCAGGACACCATGCGTCCGACGCGGTACGGCATCACCCCGTGGAACCCGCGCGGATCCGCGTCGAACACCAGCGGCAGGAAATGGCGGTCGCCGTCCCACAGCGGCAACTCCAGGATCCGCTCCACCGGTACCCATTCCAGCGCGCCTTCCGGATTGCGCTCATGGGGCGTGCCGGAATACGCGGTGATCAGGAACACGAAGCCCAGCCAGTCCTCGCCCTGCTTGCCGAAGCCCGGCCAGCTGATGGTGCCGCGCAGCGCCAGTTCGTCGCATTCGATGCCGGCCTCCTCGCGGATCTCGCGGCGCATGCCGGCCACCACGTCCTCGTCCGGCTCGATCTTCCCGCCCAGCCCGTTGTACTTGCCCAGGTGCTGATCGTCGGGCCGCGCATTGCGGTGGATGAGCAGTACCTGCGAGCGATCCGGCGACAGGACATAGCCGAGCGTGGCGACGATGGGGGTATACGGCATGGCGGGACGTGGGTCGGAAAACCGCCATTCTAGCCGCGCGCGCCGTTCCGCTCCCGGCCAACCGAGCGGAGGCGGCTTACGGCATCGTGGCCATGCCGCCCACGCGTGCCGCCAGCAGGCGGTCCAGCACCGACTTCAGCGCCAGCGGACGCACCGGTTTCGCAAGCAGAGACAGATCTGCCTCGCGCACCGCACGGCGCACCGCGTCGGTCTGATCGGCGGACAGGATGAGGCAGGGGGGCGCCCCGAACCGCGCCGCCAGGCGCCGCCACAGCGCCACGCCGGTGTCGCCGGCGTCCAGGTGGAAGTCGAACAGCCATGCATCGGCCGGCGCTCGTGCCAGTTGCGCTTCCGCGGCCTCGCCATCGGCGGCACTGGCCACCTCGCAGCCCCATCCCAGCAGGGTCTGGCGAAGCGCATCGAGCGCGGCCGGATCATTGTCCACCGCCAGTACGCGCAGGCCGGCCAGACGGGCGCGCGACACGCCCGCGGACACGTGCGCCGCGGTCGGCGCGGCGACTGTCGGCAGCTCGACGGTGAAGGCGGACCCGCGTCCGGGCCGACTGCGCAAGCCCAGTGGCGCTTCCAGCAGTGCGGCGATGCGGTCGGCAATGGACAGGCCCAGCCCGAGTCCCTGCCCGACCGCCTCCTCGCCGCGCCGGAACTCGTCGAAGATCAACCGCCGCTCCGGCTCGCGGATGCCGGGGCCGGTATCCAGCACCTCGATCCGCAAGCATCCCCGCGCGCCGCGGCGCGCGCCCAGCAGCACGCCGCCCCGCGCGGTGTAGCGGATGGCATTGGCGAGGAAGTTCTGCAGGATCCGCCTCAGCAACTGTGGATCGCTGTGCACCCAGGCACGGCTGGGCCGATAGCGGAAGCGCAGGCCATGCTCGGCAGCCAGCACGCCGAATTCCGACGCCAGCGGTTCCAGCACCTCGGACAACGGAAAATCACGCGGCTCCGGCACCAGGCCGCCGGCTTCCAGCCGCGACATGTCGAGCAGGCCGGTCAGCAGATCGGTGGTGGAATCCAGCGCGCCGCGGATCTGCCGCGCCGACTGGCGCGCGCCGTCGTCGGGCAACTGCTGGGCGAGCGCATCGGTGAACAGGTGGGCGGCATGCAGCGGTTGCAGCAGGTCGTGGCCGATCGCGGTTAGGAAGCGGCTCTTGGCGTCGTTGGCGTGCTCGGCTTCACGCTTGGCGGTTTCCAGCAGTGCGGTGCGCTCGGCCACGCGCTGTTCCAGGGTTTCGTTGGCGCGCTTGAGATCCCGCTCGGCATGGCGCGAGGCGGTGACGTCGGTGTAGGTGGCGACGAAGCCGCCGCCGGGCATCGGGTTGCCGCGGATTTCCACGATGCTGCCATCGGGGAATACGCGCTCGGTCAGATGTGGCGTGCCGGCGCGCATGAACGCGATGCGGCGTTGCAGCGCGCGTTCGTCCTGGCCGCGATGCGGCATGCGCTGCAACGCCCAGCGGGTCAGGTCGGCGATCGGCCGGCCGACCTGCAGCAATTCCGGCGGAAACCCGAACATCTGCTCGTAGCGGCGGTTCCAGGCGACCAGCCGCTGTTCGCGATCGACCACGCTGATGCCCTGGCTCATGTTGTGCAGCGCCGCTTCCAGCACCTGCTGGTTGAAGCGCAGATCCTGCGAAGCCTCGCCGACGATCGCCGCGACCGTATCCAGATCCCGGCTCTCGCGGCGCGCCGCGTCCAGCAGCAGGCGTGCCGATGCTGATCCCAGCACCGCGGAGAGTTCCCGCTCCAGCCGCGCCTCCATCACCGCCGGCACCGGGCCGTTGCGCGGCGCGCCGGCGAGCAGTTCCTCCACCCGCTCCCGCGACAGGAAGCGCCGCCCCGCCTCGCCCAGACTCTGTCGATCCAGATTGCGCTGGCGCTGGTGCGGCGCCTCCCGGCGCCAGGCCATCGCCAGCAGGGTGGCGGCGGTACCGGTGAACAGGCTCACGCCCACCGCGCGCCCCAGCGGACTCCAGCCAGTCAGGCCGAACATGCCCTGCGGCGACAGCCACGCCTGTCCGAACGGCCCTTCCCGCAGCCACTCGGGTGCGCTGCCGGACGCCAACAGCAGGGTCGGCAACAGCAAGACCCAGGCCCAGGCCAGGAAGCCGGCGACCACGCCGACGATCGCCGCGCGCGGCGGCGTCTGCGGGCGCCACACCGCGAACGCCAGCACTGGCGCCAGCGTGGCCAGCGCCGAGAACGACACCGCGCCGACGTCGGCCAGCGCATCGCTGCCGGTGACCAACCGGCTGTACGCCCACGACAACAGCATGATCACCGCGATGCCGGCTCGGCGCAGCGCCAGCAGCGCGCCGCGCTGATCGCCGCCATCGCGGCGCGACCACGCACCGCGCAGCAGGCCGGGCGCGAACCAGTGATTGCCGATCATCAGGCTGAGGGTCAGCGTGCTGACCACCACCATGCCGGTGGCCGCGCTCAGGCCGCCGAGGAAGGCGAACAACGCCAGCCCCTCGTGGCCCTGCGAGAACGGCAGCGCCAGCGCGTACATGTCCGACGGCACCGCGCCGCCCAGCAGCGCCATGCCGGCCTGCGCCAGCGGCAGTCCGGGCAGCGCGATCAGCACCAGGTACAGCGGGAACAGCCAGCGCGCGGTGCGCACGTGGCGCTCGTCGCGGCATTCGACCACCGCCACGTGGAACTGGTGCGGCAGGATGAACATCGCCAGCGCGCCCAGCAGCACGAACGGCGCGAACCCGCCGGACGGCTGTGGCGGCAACGGCGCAGCCGGCAGTTCCGGCCATTCGCGCAGGCCGAACCAGACGAAGGCGCCGAGCGCCAGCATCGCCGCCAGCTTGAAGATCGACTCGAACGCCATCGCCAGCACCAGCCCGCGATTGTGCTCGGCGGCGCTGGCCCGGCGGGTACCGAACAACATCGCGAACAGTGCCATGGCCAGCGCCACGTACAGGCCGCTGTCGCGCCAGAACGGCAACGCCTGGCCCGCCTCGCCGGCATCCAGGGTGAGCGTGGCGAAGCTCATCGCCACCGCCTTCAGTTGCAGCGCGATGTAGGGAATCAGGCCCAGCGCGGCGACCAGGGTGACCGTGCCGGCCAGCCAGGCGTCGCGGCCCAGCCGGGTGGCGATCAGATCCGCCAGCGAGGTCGCGTTGGTCTCCCGCGCCAGCCGTACCAGCCGCATCAGGAACGCGACCGCCAGTGCGTAGAACAGGATGGCGCCGAGGAAGGTCGGCGGCAGCGGCCAGCCGTAACGGGCGGCCTGGGTGACGGTGCCGTAGAAGGTCCACGAGGTGCAGTGCACCGCCAGCGAAAGCGCGTAGACATGTTGCCAGTGGCGGGCGAATACGGCCGGACGCCGCTCGCCGTACAGCGCGGTGCCGAACATCAGCGCCAGCCAGGCCAGTCCGGCCAGCGCGACCACCCACAGGCTCAGCATGTGACGACCCGGGCGGTCGGCGGTCCGTCGATGGCTCCGCCGCGAAGCGCGCCGGCATCGAAGACGATCCCGGAAAACACGCGACGCGATGGAGTACGTGGTGGCATCGGCGGAGCATAACGCAGCGGCGGCAGGCTTCCGCCTGCCGCCGCCGTTTTCCCATCGCTTGCCGCCATCAACCTCAGAAGTCGTAGCGCGCGGTCAGCGTGTACTGGCGCGGCGGGCCGTAGAAGCCGGTCAGCACGCCGTAGGCGCCGATGTTGTAGCCGGTGGTGCGGTATTCCTTGTCGGCCAGGTTGCTGCCCTGCAACGAGAACGACCAGGCGTCGTTGACCTTCCAGATCACGCCCGCGTTGAGCAGGCCGTAGCCGTCCTGCCTGATCAGCGGGCTCAGATCGGTGGTCGGCCACACCTCGCTCTGGTAGGCATAGCCCACCCGCGCGGACAGGTTGCCGCCATTGGCCAGATCGGTGCGGTACTCCACGTTCAGCGCGCCGGAGAACTCCGGAGCATTGGTGAACTTCTGCTGGTCGGCGACGTTGACGCCGCGATCCATGTATTCGTCGTACTTGGCGTCCAGCCAGGCCAGGTTGCCGCTGATCAGCCAGTTGGCCGTCGGCAGCCACTGGTATTCCACTTCCAGGCCCTGCACCGTGCCCTTGCCGGCGTTGGTGAAGTCGCCGAAGAAGCTCTGCGCGCCGTTCGGCAACGTGTACGAGGTGAACACCGACAGCTGGATGTCCTCGTACTTGTTGTAGAAGTAGGCCAGGTTGAGGAACATGCGCTGGTCCAGCAGCGACATCTTGCTGCCGATCTCGAAGCTGTCGACCTTCTCGTCGTCGAACGGTTCGCCCGAACGCGGCACCGCGGTGGTATTGGCGCGGATGTTGTAGCCGCCGGACTTGAATCCGCGCGAGGCCAGGCCGTAGATCATGACGTCGGGCGTGATCTGGTAATCCAGCGAGACCTTGGGCGAGAAGTTCTTGAAATTGACCGTCTTGTCGAAGTTCGCCGCCGTGCCCCAAGCCGTGCCGTAGTCCAGGCCGGTGTAGAAGCGGTTCAGCGCGATCGCGTGCTTGTCCTCGTCGGTGTAGCGCGCGCCCACGTCCAGCTTGAGCCTGTCGGTCAGGTCGAAGGTCCAGTCCGCGTACACCGCGATGCTCTGGGTATTGACCACGCCCTGGGTGTCGCCGAACAGCGGGTTGGTCAGCGCGTTCGGCAGGGCCGGGTTCCAGAAGTGGTTGAGCACCTGGCCGCCGGCGTCGCCGTCGAAGGCATAGATGCCCATCACGCCACGCGCGCGGCCGCCGCCGTCGTAATTAGCCTGCACTTCGTGGCTGACCTGGCTGTCGTTGTAGAACGCGCGCACGTCCACCAGGGTCAGTGGCGTGGTGTCGAAGTCGATGTTGGTCTCGGTGTCGGACTCGCGCTTGGCCACGACGTACTTCAACGCCCAGTCCTCGTTGACACGCCAGTTGAAGGTGGCCGAGGCGCCCTTCATGGTGGTGTCGTTGACGTTGCGCATCGCGCTGCGGATGTCGTAGCGATCCGAAGTCGGCGGATAGGCCGGCGCCAGCGGGTTGGCCGCCAGCATCTTGGCGCCACGCACGCCCGACTGGTCGTCCATCCAGTCGAACGCGAACTGCACGTCGAAGTTGTCGCCCGCATAGGCGCCCAGTTGCAGGCGCGCGGCATTGATTTCCTTGTCGCTGACATCCTGGCGGGTGTAGGTGTTCTCGCCGAAACCGTCGCGGTTCATGCTGGCCACCGCCACCCGTCCGCGCAGCCCGCTGTCGGCCCCGCCGATGGCGCCGCCGATGGCGGCCTTGGCGTCGAGCTGGTTGTAGTTGCCGACGGTGATCGAGGCGAAGCCCTGGGTTTCGGTCGGCAGGCCGCGCGAGACGTACTTGATGGCGCCACCGATGGTGTTCTTGCCGTACAGGGTGCCCTGCGGACCGCGCAGCACCTCGATGCGCTCGACATCGAACACGTCCAGCAACGCGCCCTGCGGACGGGCGATGTAGACATCGTCCAGGTAAATGCCCACGCCCGGATCCACGCCCCACAGCGGATCCGCCTGGCCGATGCCGCGGATGTAGGCGGTGACCGTGCTGGTCGAACCGCGCGCGGCGTAGATGGTCAGGTTGGGCACTTGCGCGTCCAGATCACCGATGTCGCGGACATTCATCTTGTCCAGGCTCTCGGAAGTGAACGCGGTGACCGCCACCGGCACGTCCTGCAGGGTTTCTTCGCGCTTGCGCGCGGTGACCGTGACCGAATCCAGGGTGGTGGCCTGGCTCGCCGCCTGGCCGCTGCCTGCCCCCGTGTCCTGCGCGAACGCGCAGGGTGCCGACGCCAGCAACACGGTGCCGATCGCCAGGCTCAAATGCTTCCGCTTCATGGATATCCCCTCCTCCCGGGAATGCGTGCGGCGGACGGTTGTCGCCGATGCTGGAGAAGGCTAGAGGCGGACCGGACGGATCGGCATCGTACCTTCGTACAGTGGGCCGCCGCCGGGGCGCTGTCGATACTCCCGCCATCTGTCCGGCCACTGGCGGCCGACCCATCGAACCCCGGCGCCGAGGAGCCACGGATGTCTTTCCTGATTGTGTTGGCCGCGCTGTGTTTCCTGATGTTCGTGGCCTACCGCGGCTACAGCGTGATCCTGTTCGCGCCAATCGCGGCGCTGGGCGCGGTCCTGCTGACCGATCCCTCGCTGGTGGCGCCGATGTTCACCGGCCTGTTCATGGACAAGATGGTCGGCTTCCTCAAGCTGTATTTCCCGGTGTTCCTGCTGGGCGCGGTGTTCGGCAAGCTGATCGAGATCTCCGGCTTTTCCAAGTCGATCGTCGCCGGCACCATCCGGCTGGTCGGCCGGCAGCGGGCGATGCTGTCGATCGTGCTGGTATGCGCGCTGCTGACCTACGGCGGGGTGTCGCTGTTCGTGGTGGTGTTCGCGGTGTATCCGTTCGCCGCCGAGATGTTCCGCCAGAGCGACATCCCCAAGCGGCTGGTGCCGGGCACCATCGCGCTGGGCGCGTTCACCTTCACCATGGACGCGCTGCCGGGCACGCCGCAGATCCAGAACATCATTCCCACCTCGTTCTTCGGCACCACCGCCTGGGCGGCGCCGGTACTGGGTACGCTGGGCGCGGTGTTCATCCTCATCCTGGGCATGGGCTACCTGGAATGGCGCCGCCGGGTGGCGCAGCGCGCCGGCGAAGGCTATGGCGGCGACCTGCGCAACGAGCCCGAACCCTTCCGCGGCGATCGCCTGGCGCATCCGCTGATCGCGGTGCTGCCGCTGCTGCTGGTGGGCGTGGCCAATTTCCTGTTCTCGCGCTGGATTCCGGGCTGGTACGGCGAGAGCCAGTCATTCGTGCCGGCGGTGATTGGCAATCCCGTGCCGGTGGTGCAGGAAGTCTCCAAGGTCGCGGCGATCTGGGCCGTGCAGGGCGCGTTGCTGGTCGGCATCGCCAGCGTGCTGCTGTTCGCCTGGAGGCCGGTGTTCGACGGCTTCGCCGAGGGCACCAAGAGCGCCATCGGCGGCGCGCTGCTGGCCTCGATGAACACCGCCTCCGAGTACGGCTTCGGCGCGGTCATCGCCGCCCTGCCCGGCTTCCTGGTGGTCGCCAATGCCCTGCAGGCGATTCCCAATCCGCTGGTCAACGAAGCCATCTCGGTGACCGCGCTGGCCGGCATCACCGGCTCCCCCCCCCGCGGCG
>NZ_VFID01000004.1 GCF_006542425.1 Pseudoxanthomonas sp. z9
CGGCATGAGCATCGCGCTGGCGGCGATGGCCGACAGTTTCATCGCAAATGCCAACGCGGCCGGCATCCCGATGGACGTGCTGCACCGGGTGGCCTCGATGGCCTCCGGCGGCATGGACACACTGCCGCACAATGGCGCGGTCATCACCCTGCTGGCGGTGACCGGCCTGAGCCACCGCCAGTCCTACAAGGACATCTTCGCCATTACCCTGATCAAGACGATGGCGGTGTTCTTCATCATCGCCCTGTTCTACCTGACCGGCTGGATCTGAATCCGGGCGTCACCCCGCGGCTGGGCATCGCCAGTCCTCTCCCGCCGACAAGAATCTTCGGGGAAGCCCACCACAAGCCGCGCTCGCGGGCCGGAAACGAACGGTCACCGGATCGCGCCCTCCGTCCCGATGCCGGCTCCCTCCGCGCAACGGACGCATCGGCCTGTGCGCACGGTCGCAGTCGTGTTCGCCCCGCTTGCCGAATACTGGCGACGATTCCGGGGAAACCAGCCATCACGATGACACGCCGAGCCTTCACGGTCCGCCGGACCGCGTTCCGTACCCGTACCCCACTGGCATTGCGGCGAGGTCGCGGATCGACTTCCGCGGAACCGGCGGCCTCCGCACCGTCGGCCGAATCGCAACGCGCCGCCGTGCGCGAACGCCATCGGCGCCTGTACGGCCTGCGCGGCGGTGAGCGCGGCACGCTCGCCGGCGCCCCGGAGCGCGAGTCCGCGACGGGTGGTCAGGTCGCCCAGGACATGAGCGAACCGCGCCTGCTGACCCTGCCTCCGCCGCCGTTCGCGGTGAGGATGTTGAACCGGCTCAGCTATGGCGCGACCCCGACCACCGTGGCCGAGTTCAACGCGCTGGGCGACAACGATCGCCAGCGCCTGGCCAACTACGTCGACTGGCAACTGGACTGGGATGCCATCGACGATGGCGCGGTGGAGAACCGGCTCGCCAGCGCGGGCTACACCACCCTGGGCAAGCCGCTGCCGCAGCTGTGGGCGGATCACGTGGCGCCGGATCCCGACTACGCGATCCGCATGCGCCCGGCCAACGAAGTACAGCGGGCGGCGTTCGTCCGCGCGGTGTACTCGCGCCGCCAGTTGCGCGAGGTGCTGGTCAATTTCTGGCACGACCATTTCAACGTGCTGGTCAGCGAGTTCAGTGCCGGCCCGCTGTTCCCGCATTACACCCGCGACGTGATCCGCGCGCATGCCAAGGGGAACTTCCGCGCCCTGCTGGAAGCCGTCGCGACCAGTACCTCGATGCTGTACTTCCTGGACAACATCAACAATTCGCGATCCGGTCCCAACGAGAACTGGGCGCGCGAGCTGCTGGAACTGCATACGCTGGGCGCCGAGAACTACCTGGGCTTCACCGATCCGTTCGAGGTACCGCCGTGTCCGGAGGATCCGTCCTATCCGATCGGCTACACGGACATCGACGTGTACGAAACCGCCGCGGCCTTCACCGGCTGGTCGGCGAAGAACGCGCACTGGGAATTCCCCGCCGAGAACGACGGCACCTTCGTCTACCGGCAGTCATGGCACGACGCCGGGCCTAAGTTCCTGCTGGGGCGGATGCTGTACCCGGAGCAGCCGGCGATGAAGGATGGACGCGACGTGCTGGATCGCCTGGCCAGCCATCCGCGGGTGGCCAAATTCATCTGCCGCAAGCTGATCCGGCGCTTCGTCACCGACACGCCGCGGCAGGCGCTGGTCGACAGTGCCGCCGCGCTGTTCCGGGCCAACTGGCAACGTCCGGATCAGATTGAAATCGTGTTGCGCCACATCCTCAACGCCGATGACTTCGTCAACGGCTGGGGTTGGAAGAATCGCCGTCCGTTCGAGGCCACCGTGGCGGCGATGCGCGTCCTGGGCCACGACTGGACCTTGCGGCTCGACCACGAAAAGAGCGACGAATTCATGTGGCGGATGGGGTTCACCGGCCATCTGCCCTATAACTGGGCCGCACCCAACGGCTATCCGGACACCGGCCTGGCCTGGTCCGGCGCCAACTCGCTGGCGATGACCTGGAAGCTGCTCAACTGGCTGACCGAGACCAGCGACGGCGGCGTGCCGCTGAGTCCGATCCTGGCCGCCACGCGCGCCGGCGTGCCGGCGGCGCAATGGACCGCCAACACGCTGGTGACGTTCTGGTGCAACCGCCTGCTGGGCTACCAGCCCGAGGCGGCGCGCCGGCAGACGCTGGTCGGCTTCATGGCGCAGAACGGCGATCCGGCCAGTTACGTGATCGCCGACACCGATGCCTGGGCGATCAACGATCTGAAGCGCCACTACAACCATCAGCGCCTGCGCAGCCTGGTCTCGCTGATCCTGATGTCCCCCGAATTCATGGCCCGCTGAGGTGACCGCATGAGCCGATTCACCCTGACCCGCCGCGAATTCGTGAAGGGTTGCTGCGGCGCCGCCGTGGTGGGCGCCGCCGGTTCGATCCTGACGTTCTCCGAGGACGCGAGCGCGGCCGCCAACGCCTACGACACCGTGGTGCACCTGTTCCTGCGCGGCGGCATGGATGGCCTGAACCTGGTCGTGCCGATCAGCGGCGACGACCGCACGTTCTACGAACAGGCGCGACCGGACCTGTCGATTCCGATCAGCGGCACCTACGCCGCGCTGCCGTTGACCCTGGCCGGCGGCGCCGCCACCGGATTCGGCCTGCATCCTTCCGCGACCGGCCTGCGCGATCTCTGGAACAACGGCCACCTGGGCATCGTGCACGCCGCCGGCATGGCCACCTCGGTCACCCGCAGCCATTTCGATGCGCAGTTGTCGATCGATCTCGGCACGCCGGGCAAGTTCGGCACCGGCAGCGGATGGCTGGCACGCGCCTGGGACAGTCGTCCCGCCGGCACGCCGGCCGCGGCCCTGCCCGCGCTGGGTATCGGCACCACCCAGCCGGCCGGCCTGCTCGCCTCCACCGCCGCGCTGACCATGGGCAGCGCGGGCGACTTCCGCCTCAATGCCGGCGCCTATGCCTGGCAGGAACGTCGTCCCGATTCGCCAGTCGGTTTTCGCGGCATCAACGAGACCCTGGCCGATCTTTGGAGCGGCCGCACCGGCCTGCAGTTGAGCGGCCAGCGTGCCGACGCGTCGCTGCGCCTGATCGCCCAGCAGACCTATGGATCCCCGCCAGCGGGCTGGCCGAGCGGCACCTTCGCGCAGCAGCTGTGGACCATCGCGCAGTCGATCCGCTTCAACCTCGGCCTGCGCTACGCCACGCTCGATCTGGGCGGCTGGGACACCCACGAGGGCCAGGGCACGGCCGGCAGCGGCTACCACTACTACCAGAACAAGATCGCCGAACTCTCCTCGGCGTTGCAGGCGTTCTTCAACGAACTCAACGCCGGTGGCGAGATGGCGCGGGTCACGGTGATCGTGCAGTCCGAGTTCGGCCGCCGGGTGCGTGCGAACGCCAATGGCGGCACCGATCACGGCTACGGCAATCCGCTGCTGGTGCTCGGCGGACCGGTCAACGGCCGCCGTTTCTACGGCAGTTGGCCTGGCCTGAATCCGGAAACCCTGTCACCCACCTTCGGCGACGTGCCGGTGACCACCGACTATCGGCGGGTGATATCCGAAATCCTGATCCGGCGGATGGGCAATGCCAACCTGTCGCAGGTATTTCCCGGCTATGCCGGCTATGCACCGCTGGGCATCGTCCAGGGCAGCGATCTGGCGGCGAATGCGCAGGTGCTGCCGCTCGCCGCGCCCGCACTGTCGACGGCGCCGGGAGAAGCACGCCATGGCAATGCCGGTGGCGACGAAGTGCCCGCCTGGCAACGCCGTGGCCGCATCGAACGGTTCATCCCCCGTCGGGAGCACTGAGCCACGACCGCATGCGATGATGCGCCCGCACCTCATGGAGATCCGGCGCGATGCAGGGCAGGCGATGGTGGCGGTATGGATTGTCCGGGTTGATCGTATTGCTTGTTCCGGCCGCGGCGTATCTGGGCTGGCTGCAAGGACGCGCCGCCAGCGCTCCTGTCACCCACGCCATGCCGGCGCCGCCTGATCGGCAGATGCCTGTATCGGACGCGTCCATGCCACAGCCATCGCGCGCGTCCGCAGCTTCCGATACTCCGCTGCCCGCGCTGGAAACGCCACTGCGTGATTCGCTGGCGACGCTGCGACAGCGCGCCGACGCGGGAGAATCCGCCGCGGCTTGCCGTCTCGCCGCCGAATTCGAGTACTGCCACCAGATCCGCTACCGCCTGGCCGCCGCTTCGGAAACGCTGCGGGAACAGGAACGGTCCGGGATCAATACGGCTTCCGGCCTGTCCGAGCAAACCCGCCAGAACCTGCGCAACATGATGGCGGCCAACAGCGAACATTTGCTCAAGGAAAGCGAGCACTGCGAGGGCGTGCCGCTGTCGACCGCGGCCGAACGCGTGCGCTACTGGCGCCAGGCGGCCCTGGCCGGCAGCACACCGGCACTGCGCCACTACGCGGTCGGCAATGCGTTCCGGCTCAACGAGACGCTTGAGAATCTGGAGGCATTGGTTGTCTACCGGCGCGAAGCCGAGGCGCTCGCCTGGCGAGGCGTCGCTTCAGGCGACCTGCATACCGGCTTCGCCCTGGCGTCGGCGCTCTCGCCGCAGCGCAACGAACTGCGGCGCTACTTTCTCGCGCAGGCGGTGAAGCCGGACAAGGCCAAGGCACTGGCGTTATACCTGCACCTGGAGCGGCAACTGCAGTCGGCGCCGGCAGCATTCGACGGGCTGCGCGCGCAGGTTGAACAACAGCGCAGTGAGCTGCTGGCGGATCTCGATGCGTCGATGCAAGCCAGGGCGCGCGAGTTGGCCGCCGGCTATGCGCGGGACTGGACGCCGGCGTCCTGGGAACCCGCCGCGGTTCCGACGCCGGGCGCACGCGGCACGCCCGACGCCGCGCGTGCCGAATGCTCGCGGCCGGTCACCGAACACGCAACGCGCTAGCGACGATCCGCCGTGGCCTGCCCGGTGGTCGCGGCCGGCCGCCTGCCCTCCCTGATCCGCTGCTCAGCCGTTCGCCGCGTGCCAGGCCTTGAGCAGTTCGGCTTCCTTGTCGCGGCTGATGCCCGCGCGCAGCTTGGCCTGGCGTTCGGCCGGCTGGCTGCGGAACCAGGCCATCAGATCGGTGATGGTGGTGTCCAGGGGACGATAGGTCAGGCCGGCCGCCACCGCGCGCGCGTTGCTGACCGCGCCATAGCCGGCATAGGGACCGCTCTTCGCGGACACCCAGATCGGAAGTTCCTCGACCTTCTGCGCTTCCAGGAATTCCGGCGTCACATGCGTATACGTGGGTTTGCCACCGGTTGCCGTCTGGCACGCCTGCAGCATGGCGTCCATCGGCAACAGTTCCTTCGGGCCAACCGCATTGAACACGCCATAGGTGCGCGCCTCCGCCAGCCGGATCATCCACTCGCCCAGATCGCGCCCGTCGATGATCTGCACCGGATCCTTGCCATCGCCCGGCACCAGCACCTCGCCGCCCTGGGCGACGCGGTGCGGCCAGTAGGTGAAGCGATCGGTTTCGTCACGCGGTCCGACGATGTAACCGGGGCGCACGATGGTCACGCGTTCACCGAACTGCTTGTGCGCCTCGGCCTCGCTGAGCGCCTTGAGCGGGCCGTACAGCCCCTCGATGTCGGCGCGCAGCGATTCCTGGGTTTCGGCCATCGCGTCCTTGCCCTTGTACTGGGCCAGCGCGTCGCCCTCGCTGATGCCAGGCTTGCTGCCATCGGCGTACACCGAAATCGTCGAGATGAAGAGGTAGTGCCCGACATTGCCTTTCAGCACTTTGCCGGCGTCACGGACCCAGAACGGCAGGCTGGTCGGGTTGTCGATGCAGACATCCCATTTGCGACCTTCCAGCGCCTCCAGGTCGCCGGTGTTGCGGTCGCCGTGCAGTTGTTCCACCTCGCCCGGCCATTCCGGCGAGGGGCGCTTGCCGCGGTTGAACAGGGTGACCTTGTGGCCGCGCTCCAGCGCGTAGGCGACCTGGAACGGACCGGTGAAGCCGGTACCGCCGAGAATCAGGATGTTCAGCGGTTTGGCGGCCTTTCCAACCTTGCCGGACTGACCGGCGGCGGCCCAGGCCAGCGAAGGCATCACGGCGGTGGCGGCGGCAAGCGCACTGAGTTTGAGCAGATCACGACGGCTGGTCATCGGGTGGCTCCGGTGGTGGTGGTGTGAAGCCGCACTAATACCACCCGGCGCCACCGCCGCGCCTATGGCGAAAGTCGGGGCTGGTTTGCCGCACCGCGCCATCGCTGTGCCGGCCGGCATGTCCCATGCGGGACAAGGCGGGCAAAACGGACGGACTGCGGAGAACTCCCGGGCAAACAAAAAGCGGGCCGAAGCCCGCTTTCTGCTGTCCGTGAAAGGAAGGGACCGGCTTATTCGGCCGGCACGCCCTCGCCTTCCTCGACGGCCTTGATCGACAGGCGGATACGGCCCTGCTTGTCGACTTCCAGCACCTTGACCTTGACCACGTCGCCTTCCTTCAGCTTGTCGCTGACCTTCTCCACGCGCTCGCTGGAAATCTGCGAGACGTGCACCAGGCCGTCCTTGCCCGGCAGGATGGTGACGAACGCACCGAAGTCCATGATCTTGGCGACCTTGCCTTCGTAGATGCGGCCCGGCTCGACGTCCGAGGTGATCTGCTCGATGCGGGCCTTGGCGGCCTGCGCGGCGGCGGCATTGACCGAAGCGATGACGATGGTGCCGTCGTCCTGGATGTCGATCTGGGTGCCGGTTTCCTTGGTGATGCCCTGGATGGTGGCACCGCCCTTGCCGATCACTTCGCGGATCTTGTCCGGGTGGATCTTGATGGTCAGCAGGCGCGGCGCGTAGTCGCTCAGCTCGGCGCGCGGGCTCGTGATGGCCGAGGCCATCTCGCCCAGGATATGCAGGCGGCCGGCCTTGGCCTGCTGCAGCGCCTGCTTCATGATCTCTTCGGTGATGCCTTCGATCTTGATGTCCATCTGCAGCGCGGACACGCCATCGGCGGTACCGGCAACCTTGAAGTCCATGTCGCCCAGGTGATCTTCGTCACCCAGGATGTCCGACAGCACGACGAAGTTGTCGCCTTCCTTCACCAGGCCCATCGCGATGCCCGCGACCGGCGCCTTCACCGGCACGCCGGCATCCATCAGCGCCAGCGAGCTGCCGCAGACCGAGGCCATCGAGGACGAACCGTTGGATTCGGTGATTTCCGACACCACACGGATGGTGTACGGGAACTCTTCCAGGGTCGGCATCACTGCCAGCACGCCACGCTTGGCCAGGCGGCCATGGCCGATTTCACGGCGCTTGGGCGCGCCGAAACGGCCGCATTCGCCCACCGAGAACGGAGGGAAGTTGTAGTGGAACAGGAAGTTTTCCTTGTACTCGCCGCTGACCGCATCGATCACCTGGCCGTCACGGGCGGTGCCGAGGGTGGCGACCACGATCGCCTGGGTCTCGCCACGGGTGAACAGCGAGGAGCCGTGGGTGCGCGGCAGCACGCTCACCTTGGAGCTGATCGGGCGGACGGTGTCCAGCGCACGGCCGTCGATGCGGACCTTGGTGGCCAGCACGGAGTCGCGCATGGTGCGGTATTCCAGCTCGCCGAATTCCTTCGACAGCTCGGCGCCGCTCCAGCCTTCGGCTTCGACGCGACCGGCCAGGCGCTCCACCACGTCCTTCTTGATCGCGGCGATGGCGTCACGGCGCTGCAGCTTGTCGCGCACCTGGAACGCTTCGGCCAACTGGTTGCCGATGGCTTCCTTCAGCGCCGAGATCAGGGCGGTGTTCTTGGCCGGGGCGGTCCACTCGGACGGCTTGGTGCCGGCTTCGACGGTCAGCTCGTTGATCGCGTTGATGACCTTCTGCATCTCGCGATGACCGAACATCACCGCGCCCAGCATCACGTCCTCGGACAGGATGGCGGCTTCGGATTCGACCATCAGCACCGCGTTGGCGGTACCGGCGACGACCAGCTCCAGCTGCGATTCCTTCAGCTCGCTGGTGGTCGGGTTGAGGATGTACTCGCCGTTCTTGTAACCAACCTTGGCGGCGCCAATCGGGCCCATGAACGGGGTGCCGGCCAGGGCCAGCGCGGCGGAGGCGCCGATCAGCGCCGGGATGTCACCATCCACTTCCGGGTTCAGCGACATCACCGTGGCGATGATCTGGACCTCGTTCTTGTAATCCTCCGGGAACAGCGGACGGATCGGACGATCGATGAGGCGCGAGATCAGCGTTTCCTTCTCGGTCGCACGGCCTTCGCGCTTGAAGAAGCCACCCGGGATGCGGCCGCCGGCGTAGAACTTCTCCTGGTAGTCGACCGTCAGCGGGAAGAAGTCCTGGCCTTCGCGGGCCGACTTGGCGGCGACGGCGGAGACCAGCAGTACGGTGTCGTCCATCTTGACGATGACGGCGCCGCTGGCCTGGCGGGCGATTTCGCCGGTTTCCAGGGTGACGGTGTGCTTGCCGTACTGGAAGGTTTTGGTGATTTTTGCCACGTGGTTTCCTTGAATATTGCCTGTTCGGATTCTGGGCCGCCCGCGGCCCTTGCCGCCGGCGGTTGGCCGGAGTGCCCGGCCGGTGTTCTGGGAGAAAAGCGACGTGCCCTATCGGCACTCAACCGGATTTCCTTCCCTCAAATGCAAACCGCGGCGCATTTCTGCGCCGCGGCGGGGTATTGCATCAACGACGCAGGCCGAGCTTTTCGATCAGGCTCTTGTAGCGCTCGTTGTCTTTCTTCTTCAGGTAGTCGAGCAGGCTGCGGCGACGGTTGACCAGCTGCAGCAGACCGCGACGGCTGTGGTGATCCTTCTTGTGGATCTTGAAGTGGCCGCTGAGCTGCTCGATGCGGGCGGTCAGCAGGGCGACCTGCACTTCCGGCGAACCGGTGTCGGCGGCGCCGCGCTTGTTTTCTTCAATGATCTTCTGGGTATCGATGGACATGTGGTTTCTCTGGAGATGCGAAGCCTGCAGGAACGCCGGGAGATACCGGAGTAGGCCGGTGCACCACGTGGCTCGCCGTGAACGAAAGGAAATGCCGGACAAAACCGGCGGCGTAGTGTAGCCGCCGAGGCCTTTTGAAACAAGGTTTTAATGTTGGGGCCGTGTCGCCGCCGGGGTATTGCGGACCGCCCAGCTGAACAGACGCTGGGGGACCAGCAGCCCCTCGCCGTCGACGCTGCCCAGGCCCAGCACCCGCCCCCCGGGGCCGTGCACGGCCACCATTTCCGCCGATTCGCCCTGCCCCCGCAGGCGCTGGCCCATGCCGAAACGGCACGCGCCATCGGCATCCAGGTCGCGGCGGGGAAAGCCGGTCAGGCCGGCCTCGACCGGCAGCAGCGCGGCCAGCAGCGCCGCCTCGCCCTCCCCGGCCAGCGCGTCCAGCGCCTCCAGGGTGTACATGCGCGGGGCCAGGAACGGCTCGACCCACAGCCGGCGCAGTTCGGCCACGTGGGCGCCGCATCCCAGCGCCTCGCCCAGATCGCGGACCAGGCTGCGCACGTAGGTGCCGGAACCGCACTCGACCCGCAGCCGGACCCGGCTGCCTTCGACGTCCAGCACCTCGATGGCGTGGACCTCGACCTCGCGCTCGGGCGCCTCGATGGTCTCGCCCCGGCGAGCCTTGGCGTACAGCGGCTCGCCGCCCTGCTTGAGCGCCGAGTAGATGGGGGCGCGCTGGCGGATACGCCCGCGCAGCGGTGCCAGGGCGGCCTCCAGGTCGGCCGGATCCACCGTCGGTACCGGCCGCTGGCGCAGGATCGCACCATCGGCATCGTCACTGTCGGTGGTCACGCCCAGCACCGCGGTGGTCTCGTAGGCCTTGCGCGAACCCAGCAGCAGGCCGGCGATCTTGGTGGCCTCGCCGAAGCACAGCGGCAGCAGTCCGGTGGCGAGCGGGTCCAGGCTGCCGGTATGTCCGCCCTTCTCCGCGCGGAACAGCCGCCGCGCGGCCTGCAGGGCGGCGTTGGAACTGAGGCCCTGCGGCTTGTCCAGCAGCAGCAGCCCATCCAGCGGACGGAAGCGAATCTTCGGGGGCATCCCTCTCCGGGTTCCTTTCAGAGTCATCGGGCACGGCCTGCACCTGCACGGCGGCCGCGACGACACGATGGGTCGGCGGGGCCAGGCCCGCCCAGTATCAACGAAAAACGGCGCCGGCGCGGTGCGCGCCGGGGCCGGCCATCAGCCCTGGTCGTCGCCGGAACCGTGTTCCGGCAAATCACGCAGCAACTGGTCGATGCGCTCGCCGCGATCCACCGAATCGTCGTAGTGGAAATGCAGTTCCGGCACGTGGCGCAGCTTGACCCGGCGGGCCAGCTCCATCCGCAATTCGCGCGCCAGTTCGCGCAGCCCCTTGATCGCATCCGCGGAGCGTTCCGGCATCAACGCCGTCACGTAGACCTGGGCATGCGCCAGGTCACGCGAGACCTCGACATCGGACACGCTCACCGACGGCAGGCCGTACTCGCGCACGGCCTCGTGCACCAGCGTGCCCAGCTCGCGGCGGAGCTGTGCGGAGATGCGGTCGGTACGGTGGAAGGATTTGGTGGGCATTGGTACGGGAATCGGGAATGGGAAATCGGGAATCGCGGGCGTGCTGCGGGCGGAACCGGGAGAAGGGAAACCGCCCTGCGATTCCCCATTCCCGATTCCCTATTCCCGTCAGAGCGTCCGCGCCACCTCGATGCGCTCGAAGCACTCGATCTGGTCGCCCGGCTTGATGTCGTTGTACGCCTTCACGCCGATACCGCATTCGGTGCCGTTGCGGACTTCTTCCACGTTTTCCTTGAAGCGGCGCAGCGATTCCAGTTCGCCCTCGAAGATGACGGTGCTGTCGCGCAGCACGCGGATCGGCTTGTTGCGCTTGACCACGCCCTCCACGACCATGCAGCCGGCGACCGCGCCGAACTTGGAGCTGCGGAATACGTCGCGGACCTCGGCGGTGCCGATGATCTCTTCGCGGATTTCCTTGCCCAGCAGGCCCGAAGCAACCTGCTTCACCTGGTCGATCACGTCATAGATGATCGAGAAGTAGCGCAGGTCGACGCCGTTGGCCTCGATGATGCGGCGGGCGGACGCGTCGGCACGCACGTTGAAGCCGATGACCGTCGCCTTGGCGGTGACCGCGGCGTTGGCGTCGGATTCGGTGATGCCGCCGACGCCGGCGGTGATCACGTTGATGCGGATCAGTTCGTTGGACAGCCCGACCAGCGACTGCTTCAGTGCTTCCACCGAACCCTGCACGTCGGCCTTGATCACCAGGTTCAGCACCTGCTGGCCTTCGCCCTGGCCCATCTGCGCCAGGATGTCCTCCATGCGGTTGCCGGCCTGCTTGACCAGACGCGACTCGCGGCGCTTGGCGTCGCGCTGCTGCGCCACGTCCTTGGCCAGGCGCTCGTCCTCGACCACCACGAAATCGTCGCCGGCGTCGGGCACGCCCGACAGGCCCAGCACCTGCACCGGAATCGACGGGCCGGCCGAGGCCGGCTGGCCGCCGGTCTCGTCGAACAGCGCGCGCACGCGGCCGTACTGGATGCCGCACACCAGGTAGTCGCCCTTCTTCAGGGTGCCCTGCTGCACCAGCACCGTCGCGACCGGGCCGCGGCCCTTGTCCAGCGAGGATTCGATGACCACGCCGCTGGCGCGGCCGTCCTGCACGGCCTTCAGTTCGAGCACTTCGGCCTGCAACGAAATCGCGTCCAGCAGTTCGTCGATGCCCTGGCCGGTCTTGGCCGAGATCTCGACCATCTGGGTGTCGCCGCCGAAATCCTCGGCGACCACTTCCTCGGCCAGCAGTTCGTTCTTGACCCGCATCGGATCGGCGTCGGACTTGTCGATCTTGTTGACCGCGACGATCAGCGGCACCTTGGCCGCCTTGGCGTGCTGGATGGCTTCCTTGGTCTGCGGCATGACGCCGTCGTCGGCCGCCACCACCAGCACCACGATGTCGGTCAGCTTGGCGCCGCGGGCGCGCATCGCGGTGAACGCGGCGTGGCCGGGGGTATCCAGGAAGCTGATGACGCCCTTCGGCGTTTCCACGTGGTACGCGCCGATGTGCTGGGTGATGCCGCCGGCTTCGCCGGTGGCGACCTTGGTGCGGCGGATGTAGTCCAGCAGCGAGGTCTTGCCGTGGTCGACGTGGCCCATGATGGTGACCACCGGCGGACGCGAGACCTTGTCGCCCTGGTGCTCCTCGGTATGGGCCAGCAGTTCGCTCTCGGCGTCGTTGCTCTCGGCGCGGATTGCCTTGTGGCCCAGTTCTTCGGTCACCAGCGCGGCGGTGTCGTGATCGATGGTCTGGGTGATGGTCGCCATCACGCCCATCTTGAACATCGCCTTCACCACGTCGCCGCCCTTCAGGGCCAGTTTCTGCGCCAGGTCGGCCACGGTGATGGTTTCACCGATGGCGACTTCGCGCACGACCGGCGCGGTCGGGCGCTCGAAGCCATGCGCGCCGCCGCCACCGCCACGGCTCTGCTCCATCTGCCTGCGCGGCTTGGGCTTGCCACGCGAGGTCGTGCGGCGCGCGCGCTCGGCGGCGGACAGGTGCAGCTGGCCAGCGAAGCGGCTGGCCGCGTCGTCGTCCTCGATGCCGCTGACCATCGCGTGCGAGCCGCGGGTCTTGTGCTTGTTCGCCGCCGCGGCGGCGCCGTTGCGGTCGTCGACACGCGGCGGATCCTTGCGCACCACCTGCTTGGGCACGTGGTGTCCGCCGGCACGCGCGGGACGCTCCTCGCCGGAAGCTTCGCCGGCATTGGCGGCGTTGGCTTCGGCCTCGGCGCGCGCGATGGCTTCGGCGGCCGCGCGGGCGGCTTCCTCTTCCTTGCGCTTGCGCTCGAGTTCCTCGGCACGACGGCGATCACCCTCGGCCAGGCGCTGCTGTTCCTGCAGGTTGCGCTGCTTGGATTCCTCCAGCTTGCGCAGGATCTCGGCGCGCTCGGGGTCGGTCTCCGTGTGCGAGGTGGTCGCGACGACGGGCGCATCGGCCTCGTTCGGTTTCACGTAGGTGCGCTTCTGGCGCACTTCCACGTTCACCGTGGTCTTGCTGCGGCCGGCGGCGACGGTCACTTCCTGCACCTTGCGGCGGTTCAGGGTGATCTTCTTCGGCGCGGCGGTCTCGTCCGCCGGCTTCTCGGTCTTGCCGTGGGTACGGCGCAGGAAGCCGAGCAGCTTCATCTTCTCGGTGCTGGTCACGACCTGGTCGGGACCGCTGAACTTCATGCCGGCCTCGGCCAGCTGTTCCAGCAGTTTCTCGACCGGCGTATTGACCAGTTCAGCCAGCTTGCGGATGGTGGTTTGCTGCGACATTCGGATCCTAGTTTCTTTGTAGCGCCCCTCTGCCGTCAGCGAAGGAGCGCCCCATTTCAAGGTTGGGGATTCTAAGCCCTGCGGGTGCCAGGGCGGTGCTCATCGGTGGATCATTCGCCGCGCTCCAGGCGGGCGATCTCCTCGGCACGGGCGGCCAGGATCAGCGCCGCGGCGCGTCCCTCGTCCATCCCTTCGATGCCAAATTCCACCACTTCGTCGGCGGCCAGGTCCGACAGGTCCTCGCTGGTACGGACGCCCTGCGCGGCCAGCGCGTAGGCGGTTTCCTCGTCCATGCCTTCCAGTGCCAGCAGGTCGTCGGCGGGCTGGTTCTCCTCCAGGCCCTCCTCCTCGGCCAGGGCCTCGTTCAGCAGGGCGTCGCGGGCGCGGGCCCGCAGTTCCTCGACGATGTCCTCGTCGAAGCCTTCGACGGCCAGCAGCTCGCCGACCGGCACGTAGGCGATTTCCTCGACCGTGCTGAAGCCCTCGCTGACCAGGATGGCGGCGATTTCCTCGTCCACCTCCAGCTTGTCCATGAACAGCTGGCGGGCCACGGCCTGCTCGGCCTCGGACTTGGCGGCGACCTGGTCCTGGGTCATGACGTTGAGCTGCCAGCCGGTCAGGCGGCTGGCCAGGCGCACGTTCTGGCCGCCCTTGCCGATGGCCTGGGCCAGCCGGTCCTCGGCCACCGCCAGATCCATCGAGTGCTTTTCCTCGTCAACGATGATCGACTGCACCTCGGCCGGCGCCATCGCGTTGATGACGAAGGTGGCCGGGTTGTCGTTCCACAGCACGATGTCCACGCGCTCGCCGTTGAGCTCGTTCGACACCGCCTGCACGCGCGAACCGCGCATGCCGATGCAGGCGCCGATGGGATCGGTGCGGCTGTCGTGCGCCAGCACCGCGATCTTGGCGCGGTCGCCCGGATCACGCGCGCAGGCCTTGATCTCGACCAGGCCCTGGCCCACTTCCGGCACTTCCAGCTTGAACAGCTCGATCATGAATTCCGGCGCGGCGCGGCTGATGAACAGCTGCGGGCCGCGGGGCTCGGAACGCACGTCGTACAGGTAGCCGCGCACACGGTCGCCGGCGCGCAACACGTCGCGCGGGATGCCCTTGTCCTTCGGGATGAAGGCCTCGGCGTTGCCGCCCAGGTCCACGTAGATGTTGCCGCGCTCGGCACGCTTGACCACGCCGGTGACCAGTTCGCCGACGCGATCCTTCCACGCATCCACCACCTGCTGGCGCTCGGCTTCGCGCACGCGCTGCACGATCACCTGCTTGGCGGCCTGCGCGGCGATGCGCCCGAAGTCCGGGTTCTCGATCTGCTCCTCGATCCAGTCGCCGACCTCGACGCCCTCGGCCTCGTCGACGGCGTCCATCAGGCGGAGCTGGCGATCCGGCGATTCCATCACCACGTCGTCGGCCACCACTTCCCAGCGGCGGAAGGTTTCGTAGCTGCCGTCCTTGTGATCAATCGAAACGCGCACCGACACGTCCTGATCCAGATAGCGCTTCTTGGCGGCGGACGCCAGCGCGGCTTCGATGGCATCGAAGATCACCTCGCGCGGCACGCCTTTCTCGTTGGCGACCGCATCCACCACCAGCAAAAGTTCCTTACTCATCAGTTCACTCCGCACGCGGCTTGCGAGCCGCCGGCTTGTTGGGTTGTTGCTTGGATTCCTGCTTCGCCGCGCCCTTCCTGCCGGCTGCGGCTCCGCCAGCGGTGCCGGCCTTGCGGCCGCCACCCTTGGGTTTTTCGGGGGCCAGGCCCAGGGCCGCCCAATCGGGGACCAGCCTGGCCTTGTCAATATTATCGAACGCCACGGACAACGCCGCGCCGTCGACGGTGAAAACGACCTGTCCGTCCTCGACCCGGGTGATTTCTCCCTGCAGGCGGCGGCGCCCGTCCTGGGGCAGCTTCAGTACCACCTTGGCGCTTTCGCCCTGGTGGCGCGCGAACTGCGCCAGGGTGAACAGGGGCCGGTCGACGCCCGGGGAAGACACTTCCAGGGTGTAGTTGCCGGAAATCGGGTCCTCGACGTCCAGTTGCGCCGATACCTCGCGGCTGACCGCCTCGCAGTCGTCGATGTTGACGAAACGGCTGTCACGCTCGGCATCCTGCACGTCGATGTACAGCCGCAAGGTGGCGCCGCCGGGCGCGGGCAGGTACTCGATGCCCAGCAGCTCGAGCCCGAGCGCCTGCACCGTGGGGGCCAGGAGTTCCGAGATTTGAGTGGCCTTGTCGCTCACGGAATGACCTTTTTGCCAGGTAAAGTCTGGTTGCAGAAAACAACAAGGGGCCCGGTGGGCCCCTTGTCCGATAACGCTGGATTTCGGTGTGAAAGCGGAAGCATGCGCTTTCACGAGCCCGAGCTTCGGACGTGGAAGTCTTGATGACTTCCGCGACCGCAAAGCTTGGTAGCGGGGGCAGGATTTGAACCTGCGACCTTCGGGTTATGAGCCCGACGAGCTGCCAGACTGCTCCACCCCGCAGCAGAAGCGGAATTATGAAGGCTTCCGTGGATTCTTGCAAGCCTTCCCATCAACAAAAACTATCCGTCGCCGAAAAAATCAGGCGGCGGAGGCGGAATGGTTCAGCCGGCGAACGCCTGCTGGCACCACGCCATGATCGGGTTCCAGAAGATGCCCAGCACCAGCAGCGCCAGCGCGTTCACCCCGAACACCACCGGTACCACCCGGTCCTGGCGCACCGGCTGGCGCTCGCCCACCGGTTCGTCGAAGTACATGACCTTGATGACCCGCAGGTAATAGAACGCGCCAATCACCGCGCAGACCACGCCCAGGATCGCCAGCCAGGTGAAGCCGCCCTTCAGCGCGGCGCCCAGCACCACCAGCTTGGCCCAGAAGCCCAGGAACGGCGGCACGCCGGCCAGCGAGGCCATCACACACAGCACCAGTCCGGCCTGCCACGGGTTGCGGGCGTTCAGGCCCTTGAAGTCGTCGATCTTGTCGGCCTCGAAGCCCTGCCGCGACAGCACCACGATGGCGCCGAACGCCGCCGCCGACATCAGCGCGTAGCTGATCGCGTAGAACAGCGCCGCGGAATAACCGGTCGCGCCGCCGCCGGCGAAGCCGACCAGCAGGAAGCCCACGTGCGAGACGGTGGAATACGCCAGCATGCGCTTGAGGTTGGTCTGGGCAATGGCGATCAGGTTGCCGATCACCAGCGACGCCGCGGCCAGGCCGGCCAGCAGCCACTGCCACTGTTCGGTGACCGGGCCAACCCCGCTTTCCAGCAGGCGGTAGGCCATGCCGAACGCGGCCAGCTTGGGGCCGGAGCTGATGAACAGCGTGATCGGGGTCGGCGCGCCCTGGTAGACGTCCGGTAGCCACATGTGGAACGGGGCCGCGCCCAGCTTGAAGGCCACGCCAGCGACCATGAACACCACACCGGTCAGCAGCAGGGTGCGATCGGTGGCGCCCGCGATGGCGGCATGGATGCCGTCCAGGTGCAGCGTGCCGGTGGCGCCGTAGACCAGCGACATGCCGTAGAGCAGCAGGCCAGACGCGAGCGAACCCAGCACGATGTACTTCATCGCCGCTTCCGCCGACAGGCCGTCCTCGCGGTTCAACGCGACCAACGCGTACGAGCACAGCGCCAGCAGTTCCAAGCCCAGGTAGACCATGACCAGGCTGCCGGCCGACACCATCATCATCATGCCGGCGGTCGCCAGCATCACCAGCACCGGCACTTCGCCCGGATACAGCTTGCGCTCGCGCAGGTACGGCCAGGCGTAAACCAGCGACAGTCCGCTGACCAGCAGGATCGCCAGCTTGGTGACATTGGCCATCACGTCGCGGACGAACATGCCGTTGAACACGGACCCGCTGCCGCCGACGTCGGTGAGGATCATGAAGAACGAGACCGCCAGCGTGGCCAGGGCCAGCAGGTGGGTGATCACCCGTTGGCGGTCGCTGAGGAACAGATCCAGCATCAGCAGCGCGAACGCGCCGGCGATCAGCACGACTTCCGGCAGCAGCGGCAGCAGGTCGGCGGCGGTGGGGAGCATCGACGTGGTCATCATTCTTCCTTACAGCTTGCTGTTGGCGAGCTGCATCGCCAGGTTCGCAATCGACGGTTCCATCAGGTCCACCAGCGGCTTGGGATACACGCCCAGCACCAGCACGCCGATGGCGAACACGCCCAGCACCAGCGCCTCGCGCCCGTTGATGTCCTTGAGCTCGGCCACGTGCGAATTGGCCACCTCGCCGTACATCACCCGCTTGATCAGCCACAAGGTGTAGGCGGCGCCGATGATCAGGGTCAGCGCGGCGACCAGCGCGATCAGCGGATGCTTCTGGAAGCTGGCCACGATCACCATGAACTCGCCGACGAAACCGCTGGTGCCCGGCAGGCCGGAGTTGGCCATGCCGAACAGCACGAAGAACACCGCGAACCAGGGCATCACGTTGGCGACGCCGCCGTAGTCCTTGATCATGCGGGTATGCATGCGGTCGTACAGCACGCCGACGCAGGAGAACATCGCGCCGGAGACGAAGCCGTGCGAAATCATCTGCACCATCGCGCCCTGCAGGCCCAGGCGCGCGCCGTCCAGGTTGCCGTAGTCGCGGACCAGGCCGAAGGCGATGAAGATGCCCAGGGTGACGAAGCCCATGTGCGAGACCGACGAGTACGCGATCAGCTTCTTCATGTCGTCCTGCACCAGCGCCACCAGGCCGACATAGACCACGCCGATCAGCGACAGCAGGATCACCAGCCAGGCCCATTCGAAGCCGGCGTCCGGCAGGATCGGCAGGGTGAATCGCAGGAAGCCGTAGCCACCGATCTTCAGCATGATCGCCGCCAGGATCACCGAACCGGCGGTCGGCGCCTCCACGTGCGCGTCCGGCAACCAGGTGTGGACCGGGAACATCGGCACCTTGACCGCGAAGGCGATCAGGAAGGCGAAGAACAGCCAGGTCTGCTCCTTGGCATTCAGCGGCAGCGTGTACAGGTCCGCCAGCTGGAAGCTGCCGCCCTTCAGGTACAGGTAGATCAGGCCGATCAGCATGAACACCGACCCGAGGAAGGTGTACAGGAAGAACTTGATCGAAGCATAGATGCGGCGCGGGCCGCCCCACACGCCGATGATCAGGAACATCGGGATCAGCATGCCTTCGAAGAAGACATAGAACAGGATGGCGTCCAGCGCGCAGAACACGCCGATCATCAGGCCTTCCAGGAACAGGAACGCGGCCACGTACTGGCTGACCCGCTTCTCGACCGCCGACCATGCGCCGATCAGCGCCAGCACCGTGGTGAGCGTGGTCAGCACGATCAGCGCGACCGAGATGCCGTCGGCGCCCAGCGCGTACCAGATGTTGAACGCCGGCACCCAGGCGCGCTTTTCGGCGAACTGCATGCCGGGGTTGGCGAAGTCGAAGCCGGTCAGCAGCGGCAGGCTCGCCAGGAAGGTCAGCAGCGCCACGCCCAATGCCACCCAGCGGGCGGCACTGGCGCGACGGTTGCCCAGGGCGAGGACCAGCGCGCCGCCGAGAATCGGCAGCCAGATCAGAATGCTAAGCAAAGGCCAGTTCGACACGAGTGGTATCCGTTAATTCAGCGCCAGGGCGGTCATTGCCAGAACCGGATGAGCACGGCCAGCAGTGCAATCAGGCCGAGGATCATCGCGAAGGCGTAGTGGTAGAGGAAACCCGACTGGGTACGGCGCAACAGGTTGGCGGCCAGGTCCACGATGCGGGCGCTGCCGTTGACGGCCACGCCGTCGATCAGGTGAGTATCGATGGCACGCGACGCCTTGCCGAGCTTCACGCTGCCGCCGGCCAGTCCACCGATCCACAGATCATCCATGCCGTACTTGTTCTCCAGGATGCGGACCGGCAACGCGAATATCTTGCGCAGCTTGCCCGGCAGTTCCGGCTTGATCAGGTACAGGAAGGTCGCCAGGAGGAAACCGGCCACGGTCAGCAGGAACGGCGGCGCCTGCATGCCGTGCAGGGCGAATTCGAACGGACCGTGGAAGGTTTCCTTCAATTGGCCCACCGTGTCCGAAGCCGGCGTGATGAAGTCGATCGCGCCCAGGAAGAACGGCAGTTGCTCGTGGTGGCCGCTCCAGTCGGTGCCGAACAGCATCGGCCCGACGGTGAAGTAGCCGATCAGGATCGACGGGATCGCCAGCAGGATCAGCGGCACGGTCACCACCCACGGCGATTCGTGCGGTTCGTGCGCGCCATGGTGGCCATGATCGTCGCCATGGTGATCATCATGCGCATCGTTATGCGTATCGGCATGGTGATCGTCGTGGCCGTGATCGGCATGGGCCTCGCGGAAGCGCTCCTTGCCGTGGAAGGTCAGGTACAGCAGGCGGAAGCTGTAGAAGCTGGTGACGAACACGCCCAGCAGCACCGCCCAGTAGCCGTAGTTGGCGACCCATTCGCTGGGACCGCTGATGCCCTGCGCCATCGTGCCCAGCTCGGCCACCTTGTGGGCGAACTCGCCGGCCTGCTCCTGGTGGTGCTTGGCCGCCTCGATGATGGTGTCCTTGGAATAGAAGCCGGACAGGAACGGCGTTCCGACCAGCGCCAGGGTACCGATCAGGCTGGTGATCCAGGTGATCGGCATGTACTTGCGCAGGCCGCCCATCTTGCGCATGTCCTGCTCGTGGTGCATGCCGATGATGACCGAGCCGGCGGCCAGGAACAGCAGCGCCTTGAAGAACGCGTGGGTCATCAGGTGGAACACCGCCGCCGAATACGCCGACACGCCCAGTGCCACGGTCATGTAGCCCAGCTGCGACAGGGTGGAGTACGCGACCACGCGCTTGATGTCGTTCTGCACGATGCCGATCAGGCCGGTGAAGAACGCGGTGGTGGCGCCGATGAACAGCACGAAGTCCAGCGCGGTCTGCGACAGCTCGAACAGCGGCGACATGCGCGCCACCATGAAGATGCCGGCGGTCACCATCGTCGCCGCGTGGATCAGCGCCGAGATCGGGGTCGGGCCTTCCATCGAGTCCGGCAGCCAGACGTGCAGCGGCACCTGGGCCGACTTGCCCATCGCACCGATGAACAGGCAGATGCAGATGAGGGTGGCCATCGACCAGATCAGCGGCTGGTCCAGCACCTGCCAGGTAAACACGCCCGGGATGCTGATGGCGCCGGACCATACCGGAATCGCCTTGCCGGCAAGCAGCGGCGCGTTGGCGAACACGGTGGCGTAGTCCAGCGTGCCGAACATGAACAACACCGCGGCGATACCCAGCAGGAAGCCGAAGTCGCCGACGCGGTTGACCAGGAACGCCTTGAGGTTGGCGAAGATCGCCGACGGGCGCTTGAACCAGAAACCGATCAGCAGGTACGAGACCAGGCCCACCGCTTCCCAGCCGAAGAACAGCTGCAGGAAGTTGTTGCTCATCACCAGCATCAGCATGCTGAAGGTGAAAAGCGAGATGTAGCTGAAGAAGCGCTGGTAACCCGGGTCTTCGGCCATGTAGCCGATGGTGTAGATGTGCACCAGCAACGAGACGAAGGTCACCACCACCATCATCATCGCGGTCAGCTTGTCGATCATGAAACCGACGTGCGCGCTGTAGTTGCCCACCTCGAAGAAGGTGTAGACATTCTGGTTGAACGGCGAGGCGCCCTGCCCGACCAGCTGGTACAGCACCCAGCCCGACAGCGCGCAGCTGACGGCAACGCCCAGGATGGTGACGACATGCGAGCCGGCGCGGCCGACCTGGCGGCCGAACAGCCCGGCGATGATGCTGCCCAGCAGCGGCGCCAGCACGATGGCCAGCAGCACGTTCTTGGAAATTGCGACTTCCAGACCTGTCATGGGTGCATCAGCCTTTGAGCGTGTCGACTTCGGCGACGTTGATCGTGCGCCGGGTGCGGAACAGGGTGACCAGGATCGCCAGGCCGATGGCGGCCTCGGCGGCGGCCACGGTCAGGATGAAGAACACGAAGATCTGGCCGGCGGCGTCGCCCAGTTCGCGGGAGAATGCAACGAAGTTGATGTTCACCGACAGCAGCATCAGCTCGATGGACATCAGCAGCACGATGACGTTCTTGCGGTTGAGGAAGATGCCGGCCAGGCTGATGCAGAACAGCACCGCGCCCAGCGCCAGCAGGTGACCCAGGGTAATCATGCCTTGCCCTCCCCTTCGGCAGCTTCATCGGCGGGCGCGCGGACCGGCTTCTCGACCGCCATCTTGACCATGCGGATGCGATCGCCGGCCTTGACCCGCGACTGCTCGGACGGATCCTGGTGCTTGGCGCCCGCGCGGCGGCGCAGGGTCAGCATCACCGCGGCGACCACGGCCACGGTCAGGATCACGGCGGCGAACTCGAACGGCAGCAGGAATTCGGTGAACAGGCTGCGCGCCAGCCAGGCCGTGTTCGATACGTCGGCCGCGGCGGCGGCGGCATTGTCCGGGAACGCCGCGGCGGTGCGTGCCTTGACCCCGATCAGGGTCAGCATCTGCACCAGCATGGCGACCGCGACCACCACGCCGACCGGCAGGAATTTCACCCAGCCCTCGCGCATCTTGGCGACGTCGATGTCCAGCATCATCACCACGAACAGGAACAGCACCATCACCGCGCCCACGTAGACGAGGATCAATGCCACGCCGAGGAACTCGGCCCCGACCAGCAGCCAGATGCAGGCCACCGAGAAGAAGGTCAGGATGAGGCACAGCACGGCGTGCACCGGGTTGCGCACGCTGATCACCGCGCCGGCAGCGACCGCCGCCATGGCGGCGAAGATCCAGAAAGCGATATTTACCCAATCCATCTCTTGGACCTCAGCGGAATGCGGCGTCGGCGGCGCGACGCTCGGCGATTTCGGCTTCCAGCCGATCGCCCAGCGCCAGCAGCTGCGGCTTGGTGACGATGTTCTGGCCGCGCTTGTCGAAGTGGTACTCCAGCACGTGCGTTTCGACGATCGAGTCCACCGGGCAGCTTTCCTCGCAGAAGCCGCAGTAGATGCACTTGAACAGGTCGATGTCGTAACGGGTGGTGCGGCGGGTGCCGTCCTCGCGCGGAGCCGAGTCTATGGTGATGGCCAGTGCCGGGCAGACCGCCTCGCACAGCTTGCAGGCGATGCAGCGCTCTTCCCCGTTGGGATAGCGGCGCAGCGCATGCAGGCCGCGGAAACGCGGCGACTGCGGGAACTTCTCCATCGGATACATCACGGTGTACTTGGGCTTGAACGCATATTTCAGCGTCAGCCACAGTCCGCCCAGCAACTCGAGCAGCATCAGGCTCTTGAAGTAATGGATGACCTTGTTCATTGCGTCAGACACCCTTCTCGAACACGCCAAAGAACACCATCACCGCCGTCACCGCGATCCACGCGATGGTCAGCGGAATGAACACCTTCCAGCCCAGCCGCATGATCTGGTCGTAGCGGTAGCGCGGGAAGCTCGCACGGAACCAGATGTACGCGCTGGCGAAGAACAGCACCTTCAGCAGCAGCCACGGCCAGCCGCCGGTCCAGATCCAGTTGACCCAGGGTGACACGTCGGCGGTGATCCAGCCCTGCAGCGGGCTCAACCAACCGCCCATGAAGAACAGCGACACCAGGAAGCTGACCAGGATCATGTTGGCGTATTCGGCCAGGAAGAACAGCGCGAATGCCGCGCCCGAATACTCGACCATGTGGCCGGCGACGATTTCCGATTCGCCTTCCACCACGTCGAACGGCGAGCGGTTGGTTTCGGCGACGCCGGACACCCAGTACACGATGAACAGCGGGAACAGCGGCAGCCAGAACCATTCGAAGAAGCCGTTGTTGCCGGCCTGCGCCAGCACGATCTCGCTCAGGTTCAGACTGCCCGCGGCGATCAGCACGCCGACCAGGGCGAAGCCCATCGCGATTTCGTAGCTGACCACCTGCGCGGCCGAACGCATCGCGCCCAGGAACGCATACTTCGAGTTGGACGCCCAGCCGGCGATGATGATGCCGTACACGCCCAGCGAGGTCATCGCCAGCAGGTACAGCAGGCCGGCGTTGGCGTTGGACAGCACCAGCTTGGCGTCGAACGGCACCACCGCCCAGGCGGCGAACGCCGGCGCCAGCGTGATCAGCGGAGCGATGATGTACATCGCCTTCTGCGCGCTGCTGGGCTGGATGATTTCCTTGAACAGCAGTTTGAACACGTCGGCGAAGGCCTGGAAGATGCCCATGCCCACGTACATCGGTCCGTGGCGGACGTGCATCCAGCCAATCAGCTTGCGTTCCCAGACCACGTAGAAGGCCACCGAGATGATCACCGGCACGGCGATCACCAGGATCTTCAGCACGATCCACAACGCGACACCGATGTCGCCCAGCGCGAAGAACCACTCGCGGAGCGGTCCGACGGCATTGATCAACAGCTCGTTCATGCGCTCACCACCGTGACACGTCCGGCGCCCAGCGGCGCGGTCGCGCCGTAGCCGCTCTCAATCCAGGCACTGCCCTTGGCCACGCGGGCGTCCACCACCACCGGCAGGGTCGCGGTGCCATTGCTCGAACCCACCTTGGCGATGGTGCCTTCGGCCACGCCGGCGGACTGCGCGTCGGCCGGATTCAGCACGATGCGCGCGCCGGTGTTGAGCGGATGCGCCTGCAGCGCCTCGGCCCGGCGGACCGTGCCGTCGGTGCGATAAATCGCCGCGCTGACCGCCAGTTCCAGGCCCTCGCCCGCCGTGGCGGGTGCCGCCGAACGCGCGACGCTCACCGGCGCGTTGCCGGCAATGGCGGCGCGCACGCCGGCCAAATCGGTGAATTCGAACGACGGCAACTGCAGCTCGCCGCCCAGCGCGCGCAGCACGCGCCAGCCCTCGCGGGCCTCGCCCGGCAGCTTGCCGGCGGCCTGGGTACGCTGGTCGGTGCCGTCCAGGTTGGTCAGGGTGGCTTCGATTTCCGGCAGCGCGCCAATCGGCAGGATCACGTCGGCGACGTCGCGGGTGGACTTGCAGGCGAAGTGGCTGAACGCCACCACCTTGGCCGACGACAGCGCGCGCGCGGCGGCCGGCGTATCGGCGAAGTCCAGGCCCGGCTCGATGCCGTAGATGACGTAGGCCTTGCGCGGCTCGGCCAGCATGCCGGCCACGTCGCGGCGCGACGGCAGCACGCCGTGGCGGGCCAGGCCCACCGCGTTGGCGCCCTGCGGGATGCGGCACAGCGAGGCGCCGGTGGCGGCGGCGAATTCGCCGGCGGCCTGGCGCAGCGCCGAAGCCTGCGGATGGTTCTCGGCAATGCCGCCGACAACCAGCACGGCATGGCTGCCGGCCTTGGCGGCCTCGCGCAGGGCGGCTTCGTTGAGCGCGCCGGCCAGCTGCGACGGCGGCACGATGTGCTTGCCGGCGATGCCGAACGCGAAGTCGAAGTCGACCGGGTTGACCACGTGCACCCTGGCGCCCTTGCGCTGGGCCTTGCGGATGCGCTGGTGCAGCAGCGGCAGCTCGTGGCGGATGTTGGTGCCGAACAGCACGATGACGTCGGCCTTCTCGATGTCCGCCAGCGGCAGCGCGAACGCTTCGGCCACGGCGCCATCGGAGAAGTCGCGGTTGTTGATGCGGTGATCGACGTTGCCGCTGCCGAGGCCGGCGGCCAGCTTCGCCAGCAATCCACCCTCCTCGTTCGAGGTCGCCGGATGCACCAGCACGCCCAACTCGTCGCCGGCGTTGCCGCGCAGGATCTCGGCGGCGGCGGCCAGGCCCTCGGACCAGGACACTTCGCGCCATTCGCCATTGACCTTCTGCAACGGCTTGACCGCGCGGTCGTCGCTGTACAGGCCCTGGTGCGAATAGCGATCGCGATCCGACAGCCAGCATTCGTTGACCGCTTCGTTCTCGCGCGGCACGGTGCGCAGCACCTGGCCACGGCGGGAGTGGACGAACAGGTTGGAACCCATCGCGTCGTGATAGCCGACGGATTCGCGCGCGATCAGTTCCCATGGACGGGCGCGGAACTGGAACACCTTGTTGGTCAGCGCGCCCACCGGGCAGACGTCGATGACGTTGCCGGAGATTTCGGTGGTCAGCGGCTTGCCGTCGTAGGTGCCGATCTGCAGGTTCTCGCCGCGGTACATGCCGCCCAGCTCGTAGGTGCCGGCGACGTCCGCGGTGAAGCGCACGCAGCGCGTGCACTGGATGCAGCGGGTCATCTCGGTGGCGACCAGCGGGCCGATGTCCTCGTCGGGCACCACGCGCTTGCGCTCCTGGAAGCGGCTGACCGAGCGACCGTAGCCCAGCGACAGATCCTGCAGTTCGCACTCGCCGCCCTGATCGCAGATCGGGCAGTCGAGCGGATGGTTGATCAGCAGGAACTCCATCACGTTGCGCTGCGACTTCAGCGCCTTCTCGCTGCGGGTCTGGATCTTCATGCCATCCATGACCGGCGTGGCGCAGGCCGGCGCCGGCTTGGGCATCTTCTCGACGTCGACCAGGCACATGCGGCAGTTCGCCGCGATCGGCAACTTCTCGTGGTAGCAGAAGCGCGGGATCGGAATCCCGGCCTTGTCCGCGGCCTGGATGATCATCGAACCCTTCGGCGCGGCCATCTCGACGCCGTCGATGAAGACGGTGACGTGGTCGGGCGGGAGGTTCGGGTTGACGGGCTGCGCACTCATGCGGCCACCTTGCCTTCAATGACCGTGCCGGCGCGCTGGTCGTCGACCAGGAACCGCTTGTTGACGATCGCGTACTCGAATTCGTGCCAGAAATGGCGCAGGAAGCCCTGCACCGGCCATGCCGCGGCTTCGCCGAAGGCGCAGATGGTGTGGCCCTCGATCTGGCCGGCGGCGGCCTTCAGCATGTGCAGGTCGTCCAGGGTCGCCTTCTGTTCGGCGATGCGGGTCAGCATGCGGTACATCCAGCCGGTGCCTTCGCGGCACGGCGTGCACTGGCCGCAGCTTTCCTTGAAATAGAAACGCGCGATGCGCTGGCAGGCGCGCACCATGCAGGCGGTCTCGTCCATCACCACGACCGCGCCCGAGCCCAGGCCGGAGCCGGCTTTCTGGATGCTGTCATAGTCCATGGTCAGGCCCATCATGGTCTCGCCCGGCAGCACCGGCATCGAGGAACCACCCGGAATCACCGCCTTGATCTTGTGGCCGTTGCGGATGCCGCCGGCCATTTCCAGCAGTTCGGCGAACGGCGTGCCCAGGCGGATCTCGTAGTTGCCCGGACGCGCGACATGGCCGGAGACCGAGAAGATCTTCGGACCGCCGTTGTTGGGCTTGCCCAGGTTGAGGAACCACTCCGCGCCGTTGCGGATGATCGCCGGCACCGAGGCATAGGTCTCGGTGTTGTTGATGGTGGTCGGCTTGCCGTACAGGCCGAAGTTGGCCGGGAACGGCGGCTTGAAGCGCGGCTGGCCCTTCTTGCCTTCCAGCGACTCCATCAGCGCGGTCTCTTCGCCGCAGATGTAGGCGCCCGCGCCCAGCGCGTTGAAGATGTCGATGTCGATGCCGGAACCGAGGATGTTCTTGCCCAGCCAGCCGTGCTTGTAGGCTTCGGCGGTGGCCTCTTCCAGGTGCTCGAACGGCTCGTGGTGGAACTCGCCGCGCAGGTAGTTGTAGCCCACGGTGGAACCGGTGGCGTAGCAGGCGATCGCCATGCCCTCGATGACCGCGTGCGGGTTGAATCGCAGGATGTCGCGATCCTTGGCGGTGCCCGGCTCGGATTCGTCGGAGTTGCAGAGGATGTACTTCTGCATGTCGCCCTTGGGCATGAAGCTCCACTTCAGGCCGGTCGGGAAGCCCGCGCCGCCGCGGCCGCGCAGGCCGGACTGCTTGACCATCTCGACCACGTCGGCCGGCGGGATCTTCTCTTCGAGGATCTTGCGCAGCGCGCTGTAGCCGCCGGTCTTGAGGTAGTTCTCGTACGACCACGGCTTGTCGAAATGCAGCGTGGTGTAGACGACCTGGTGCTCCTTCGGCGCCGGGCCCACCGGGCCGTAACCTTCGGATGTGTGCGGATGATGTGCCATGCGCTTACTCCAGCCCGTCCAGCAATTCGTCGACCTGGGCCGGCGTCAGCTTCTCGTGGTAATGGCCGTTGATCACGACCACCGGCGCGCCGCAGCAGGCGGCGACGCATTCTTCTTCCCGCTTCAGGAACACCCGGCCATCGGCGGTGGATTCGCCCAGCTTGCAGCCGAGCTTCTTCTCGGCGTGCCTGACCAGATCCTCGGCGCCGTTGAGCCAACAGCTGATGTTGGTGCAGAAGGCGACGTTGTTGCGGCCCACCTTCTCGGTCTCGAACATCGAGTAGAAGCTGGCGACCTCGTAGGCCCACACCGGCGGGATGTCCAGGTACCTGGCGACCGCGGCGATCAGCTCGTCGCTCAGCCAGCCGCCGTTCTGCTCCTGCGCCGCGTGCAGACCCTGCAGCACCGCCGAGCGCTTGCGGTCGGGCGGGAACTTGGTCAGCCAATGATCGATATGCGCTCGCGTCTTGTCGCTCAGCGCCACCAGGGGATCGACGTTCTGCGTCGCCTCGAAATTGCCTGTGGCCCTCATCGGTCCACCTCACCGAAAACCAGATCGTAAGTACCAATCATGGCGACCACGTCCGGCAGCATGTGGCCGCGGACGATGGCATCCATGGAAGAAAGATGGGCGAAGCCCGGCGCGCGCAGCTTCACCCGGAACGGCTTGTTGGCGCCGTCGGACACCAGGTAGCAGCCGAATTCGCCCTTGGGCGCTTCCACCGCCGAGTAGGTCTCGCCGGCCGGCACGCAGTAGCCTTCGCTGAACAGCTTGAAGTGATGGATCAGCGCTTCCATGTCGTCCTTCATCTCCTCGCGCTTGGGAGGGGCGACCTTGAAGTTCTTGACCATCACCGGGCCGGGGTTGGCCTTCAGCCACTTCACGCACTGGGCGATGATGCGGTTGGATTCGCGCATCTCGGCCACGCGGACCAGGTAGCGGTCGTAGCAATCGCCCTCGACGCCCAACGGGATGTCGAAGTCGACCGCATCGTACTTGGCGTATGGCTGCTTCTTGCGCAGATCCCAGGCGATGCCCGAGCCGCGCAGCATCACGCCGGTCATGCCCCAGGCGCGCGCCTGTTCCGGACTGATCACGCCGATGCCGACGGTGCGCTGCTTCCAGATGCGGTTGTCGGTGAGCAGGGTTTCGTACTCGTCGACGCGCTTGGGGAACTCGCGGGTGAAGTCTTCCAGGAAATCCAGCATCGAGCCGTCGCGCGCGTTGTTCAGGCGCTTCAGCGCCTGGCCCTTGCGCCACGGGGATTCCTTGTACTTCGGCATCCGGTCCGGCAGATCGCGATAGACGCCACCCGGACGGTAGTAGGTCGCGTGCATGCGCGCGCCGCTGACCGCCTCGTAGCAGTCCATCAGCTCCTCGCGCTCGCGGAAGGCGTACAGCATCACCGCCATCGCCCCCAGGTCGAGCGCGTTGGAGCCGATCCACATCAGGTGGTTCAGGATGCGGGTGATTTCGTCGAACATCGTGCGGATGTACTGCGCGCGTTCCGGCGCCTCGATCCCCATCAGGGTCTCGATCGCGCGCACGTAGGCGTGCTCGTTGCACATCATCGACACGTAATCCAGGCGATCCATGTAGCCGATCGACTGATTGAACGGCTTGGATTCGGCCAGCTTCTCGGTGCCACGATGCAGCAGGCCGACGTGCGGGTCGGCGCGCATGATGGTTTCGCCGTCCATTTCCAGGATCAGGCGGAGAACGCCGTGCGCCGCGGGATGCTGCGGGCCGAAGTTCATCGTGTAGTTGCGAATCTCCTGCTTGGACTCTTCAGGATTGCTCGCAAACGCAATGGGGGACTGTTGCGTACTCATCACTTGCTGCCCTCGCCCGCGGCGGCTTCGCCGATCGCGGTCTGGTAGCGCGCGTCGTCGCGGATCACGCGCGGCACGCCGACGCGCGGCTCGACCGAGGTGACCGGCTCGTAGACCACGCGCTTCTTCTCTTCGTCGTAGCGCACTTCGACGTTGCCGATCAGCGGGAAGTCCTTGCGGAACGGATGGCCGACGAAACCGTAGTCGGTCAGGATGCGGCGCAGATCCGGATGGCCCTCGAACACGATGCCGTACAGGTCGAACGCCTCGCGCTCGAACCAGTTGGCACCCGGCCACAGGTCGGTGACCGAGGCCACCACCGGCAGATCATCGTTCGGCGCGAAGCAGCGCACGCGCAGGCGCTGGTTGTGCTGGTACGACAACAGGTGCAGGACCACCGCGAAGCGGCGCTCGGGACCGGCGCCGCGCGGGCGCTGTTCCCAGTCGAAGCGGCCTGGGCCAAAGCCCTCGACGCCACGGCTGAACCCTTCGGACGACACGTCCGAGGTGTCCCACTCCGCGCTGCCGTAGCCCAGGTAGTCGACGCCGCAGACGTCGACCGCCTGCTCGAATCCGAACTCGTCGCGCAGGGCGCGGCAGACCTCATGCCAGGACGCGGACGGCACCTCGAGGGTGACCTCTTCGCGGGTTCCGGCAACCGTGATCACCGCATCGGCGAAGCGCGCGCGCAACCGGTCGGTGAAATTTGCAGCTTGCTCGGCCATGGGGCGTAGCGTGCTCTCGGAAAGGAAAACGGGTGGAACGGGAAGCAGGCCGGCGCGCTCAGCGCGCGATGGTCTGCGTGCGCCAGATCTTCTTCTGCAACTGCAGGATGCCGTAGACCAGCGCTTCGGCGGTCGGCGGGCAGCCCGGCACGTACACGTCGACAGGCACGATGCGATCGCAGCCGCGGACGACCGAATACGAGTAGTGGTAGTAACCGCCACCGTTGGCGCAGCTGCCCATCGAGATGACCCACTTCGGGTCGGGCATCTGGTCGTAGACCTTGCGCAGCGCCGGGGCCATCTTGTTGACCAGGGTGCCAGCCACGATCATCACGTCCGACTGGCGCGGCGACGGGCGGAACACCACGCCGTAGCGGTCCAGGTCCAGGCGCGAGGCGCCGGCGTGCATCATCTCGACCGCGCAGCAGGCCAGGCCGAAGGTCATCGGCCACATCGAGCCGGTGCGCGCCCAGTTCATCAACGCGTCGACGCTGGTGGTCACGTAGCCCTTTTCCAGCAGCGGGTTGTCGCCTTCCGGCCGCAGGATGTCGTCCACCCGCCCTTCCGGGATCGGGTTGGTCATCAGGCGATCGAGGGTCTGGATCACTCCCATTCGAGCGCTCCCTTCTTCCAAACGTAAATGAAGCCGAGGAACAGCATGCCGACGAACAGGCCCATGGTGACCAGTGCGCGGGGGCCGAGCTCCTGGAAAACCAGGGTCCACGGGACGATGAAAATGATTTCCAGGTCGAAGACGATGAACTGGATGGCGATCAGGTAATAGCGCACGTCGAACTTCATTCGCGCGTCTTCGAAGGCCTCGAAGCCGCATTCGTACGGCGACAGCTTCTGGGCGTCGGGGCGCCGGGGGCCGAGGAAGCGTCCCGCCAGGATCAGCGCGATGCCGATGCCGGTGGCGACGATCAGGAACAACAGGGTCGGCAGATAGTTGGCCAGCACTCGCGTTTCTCTTCTTGTCCTACCTGCCCCGCTCCCGGCCTGCACGCCGGAGCGTGTCGCCTTGGTGGGGCACTGCATTCCGCTGTGGGACCGCGTGGTACGCGCGGTTTGCGCGGGTGCGCAAGGAGCAGCGGTCGAGGTGACTCGGGCCCGGCCGCGGCATCCACCGTGTCCCGCCGCAGGCGGCGGTGACCGATCCGATCCTGGCCCTTCCGCAGTTCGTACCTGGCCTGGAATGGATCGGCGGAATTGTACCGGTTAGTGAACTGACTAGTAAACGTTTACGAAGCTGTACGCGGCGCTTTTCACGGACAAAAGAAAAGCCCGCTTGCGCGGGCTTCGCTTTCCATTGCCGCGGCCGGCCGGCATGTCACCGGTTCGCCGCTTCGATTGGTGCCCAAGAGGGGACTCGAACCCCTACAGCTTTCGCCGCTACCACCTCAAGGTAGTGCGTCTACCAATTCCGCCACCTGGGCTTTGAAACTCTGCAACCGGTCACCGATTGCGGGCCGGTATTGTAGCCCGGTTCAACCGCCCTGTGACGGTGCTTCCACCGGCGGCAGGTCCTGCTGCGGCTGGCTGCCGGTTGCCGGCGCCGGCGCGGCCGGCACGGTGGTCGGGGCCGCCTGCGGCTGGGCCGCGGGTGCCGCGGGCACCGTGGTCGGCTGCGCGGGGACCGACAACTCGCCGGCGGCGGGGGCGCCGGCCGGGGCCTGCTGCTGGGTCATCACGCCCAGGTTCTGCTGGGTGGTCGGACGCGCGCTGTGCGAGGCATGCCAGGCCATGAACAGGGTGATGCCGAAGAAGGCGATGGCCAGCCACTTGGTGCTCTTGGACAGGAAGTTGGACGCGCCGCGCGCGCCGAACACCGTGCCCGAGGCGCCAGCGCCGAAGCCGGACCCGGCCTGCGCGCCCGAACCGCGCTGCATCAGCACCAGCGCGATGATCGCAATGGCGATCAGCACGTAGACCACATTGAGGATCAGCATCATTTCGAATTCGTCCCGAAACAGGTTGGAAGGCCCGGCCATGGCCGGACCCGCGGGGTGTCAGCCCCGCTCCGCCGCCGCTTTCGCGATGGCGAGAAAATCGCGCGCCACCAACGACGCACCACCCACCAGCCCTCCATCGACATCGGGCTGCGCGAACAGTTCCGCGGCGTTGTCGGGCTTGACGCTGCCGCCATACAGGATGGGCAGCGAATCGGCGATTCTAGCATCGCGTCCGGCCACTTCGCCACGGATGAATGCATGAACGGCCTGGGCCTGGGCGGGGCTGGCGGTGCGGCCGGTGCCAATGGCCCAGACCGGTTCATAGGCCACGATGGCCCGTTCGAACGCTTCTACCCCCGCAGCGTCCAGGACCGCCCGCAGCTGCGCGCCGACCACCGCCTCGGTCTGCCCCGCGTCGCGCTGCGCCAGGCTTTCGCCCAGGCAAAGTACCGGCACCAGGCCCGCGTTGCGCGCGGCGATGAACTTGCGCGCGACCAGTTCGTTGTCCTCGTGATGGTACTGGCGGCGTTCGGAATGGCCGACCAGGCCATGGGTGGCGCCGACATCGACCAGCATCGAGGCGGAAACCTCGCCCGTATAGGCGCCCTTCTCGTTGCTGCTCACGTCCTGCGAACCCAGCGCGAAGCCCTGCGGCGCGTAGTCCTCGACCAGTTCGCCCAGATACGGCAGCGGCGGCAGGATCAGCACGTCCCCCCCCGCCAGTGGCAGGCCCGCGGCAATCTCGTCCATCAGGGCATAGGCGAACTGGCGGTCGCCGTGGAGCTTCCAGTTTCCGGCCACGATCTTGCGGCGCATAAGACCAATTCCTGTCCAGTGGGCGCGCAAGGATAGCCGATGTGGGATTTCCGGCAAGCGCGGCCGCACGCATTACCATGCGGCGGAACCCGAGTCTTGGCATCGACAGGAGTCCTCGCATGTCCTCCACGCCTTCCGGCTACGCCCTGATCACCGGCGCCTCCAGCGGCATCGGCGCGGAAATCGCGCGCGAATATGCGCGCCGTGGCGTACCGCTGATCCTGACCGCACGCCGACAGGAGCGCCTGGATGCGCTGGCGGCGGAACTGCGCCCGCAGGTGCCGGTGGAAGTGATTGCCGCCGACCTCGCCGCCGCCGATGGCGTGGCCGGCCTGTGCGAGGCCATCCAGGCGCGCGGCCTGGCCGTGCGCGTGCTGGTCAACAACGCGGGCTTCGGCGTGCCTGGCCGCTACCAGAACCGCGAATGGCCGGACCATGCCGCGTTCCTGCAGGTGATGATCCATGCGGTGTGCGAACTGACCTGGCGGCTGCTGCCCTCGCTGCGTGCTTTCCCGGACGGTCGCATCCTCAGCGTCGCCTCTTTCGCGGGGCTGATGCCGGGCTCCAACGGCCAGACCCTGTACGCCGCCGCCAAGGCCTTCCTGATCAAGTTCAGCGAGTCGCTGGCGCAGGAAAACGCCGACCGCGGCATGAAGGTCTGCGCGCTCTGTCCCGGCTTCACCTGGTCGGAATTCCACGACGTCACCGGCACCCGCGCGATGATGGACAAGCTGCCGAAGAAGCTGTGGCTGCAGGCCGACGCGGTGGCGCGCGCCGGCATCGACGGCCTGGAGCGCGGACGCGTGATCGTGGTGCCGGGCTGGCGCTACCGCCTGCTGCACGGAGTCACCCGGCACCTGTCGGATCACGCGCGGTTCCGGTTGATGAGCCGGAATTCCTCACGGATCCGCAAGGTGGATTGAGCGGCGGGAAAATCTTGCGGGCGGTCGGAAATTCCGTCGCCGGATGGAAAAAAGCCCGCGGCCGGAGGCCGCTCCTGCGGGATTCCGCATTGCGCGCCCCAGAAGCGCCATTCCGGCGCGGGCCCTCTTGCCCGGGACAGCGGATGCCCGGGGCGATGCGTCCCTTACTTGAGCTTGATCTCGCGCAGGCGCTCTTCGAGGTAGCCCTGGGCGGTGATCGCCTCGGGATAGCGCTTGGGATTGTCGGTGCTGATCGTCGAGGGCAACACGTCGATCAGGAAATCCGGATTCGGGTGCAGGAAGAACGGCACCGAATAGCGCGGCTTGCGCGCCTCCTCGCCCGGCGGGTTCACCACCCGGTGGGTGGTGGACGGATACACGTGGTTGGTCAGCCGCTGCAGCATGTCGCCGATGTTGACCACGATAGTGTCCGCGTCGGAGGTGAACGGCACCCACTCGCCCTGCTTGGACTTCACTTCCAGGCCGGCGGCACTGGCGCCGACCAGCAGGGTGATCAGGTTGATGTCCTCGTGTGCGCCGGCACGCACGTTGGGAATGTCGTCGGCGGTGATCGGCGGATAGTGGATCGGCCGCAGGATCGAATTGCCGGAGTGGGTCTTGTCGGCGAAATAGTCCTCGGCCAGCCCGATGTGCAGCGCCAGCGCCGACAGCACCCGCGCGCCCAATCTGTCCAGCGCGTCGTAGAGGCCGTAGCCATGTTTGCGGAATCCGGGCACTTCGTCCGGCCACAGGTTCGGCGGCATCACCTCGCGGTACTTCGAGTCATCGGGAATCTCGCGGCCGATATGCCAGAACTCCTTCAGATCGAAATGCCTGGAGTCCTTGGCGGTCTCCACGCCGAACGGCGTGTAGCCGCGCGCGCCGCCACCACCCGGCACGTGGTATTTGCGCTTGGTCTCCTCGGGCAACGCGAAGAAACGCTTGAACACCTCGTAGGCGGCATCGATATCGGCCTGCGGGATGCCATGGTTGCGGATGCCGGCAAAACCCCATTCGCGGTAGGCGGCGCCCAGTTCGGCCACGAAAGCCTCGCGGTCGGTGTCGAAACGGGTGATGTCCAGGGTGGGAATACGGGAACTCATTCACTTGCTCCAGGAAGGCGCGGCGGCATCATTCCAGCCGACCGGCGCCAGGATTGCATTGATCGGCCTCAAGCCGCGGCGGCGCGCACGGCCTCGGCCAGCTTCTCCAGCGTGGCCTGCATCAGCGCGTCGTCGTCGGCCTCGACGGTCACCCGCACCACCGGCTCGGTGCCGGACGGGCGCAGGAAGGCGCGGCCGCGGCCAGACACCGCCGCCTGCGCCTCGGCCAGCGCGGCCTGCACGCTGGCGGCCTCGGCCGGGCGTCCACCGTTGGCCAGTTTCACGTTGATGGTCTTCTGCGGCACCTTGGATAGGCCGGCCAGCGCCTGGCGCAGCGACTGCCCGCCACTCTTGAGCACTTCCAGCACCTGCAATGCGCTGACGATGGCGTCACCGGTGGTCGCGCGATCCAGGCACAGCAGGTGGCCTGAGGTTTCACCGCCCAGCACGCCGCCGCCCTCGACCAGGCCCTGGTGGACATAGCGATCGCCGACCTTGACCCGCACGAACGGCACCTGGCGCTCGGCCAGCGCGCGCTCCAGACCGTAGTTGGTCATCAGCGTGCCGATCACCGCGCCCTTCAGGCGCCCGCTCTGCTGCCAGGCGGTGGCCAGTACGTACAGCAGGTCGTCGCCATCGACCGGATTGCCCTGGTCGTCGGCCATCAGCACGCGATCGCCGTCGCCGTCGAAGGCGATGCCCAGATCCGCGCCGGTCTCGCGCACCTTGCGGGCGAGATTGTCGATGTGCATCGAACCGACGCCGTCGTTGATGTTCAGGCCGTTGGGCTCGGCGCCGATGGTGATGACGTCCGCCCCCAGCTCACGGAACAGCAGCGGGGCGATGTGGTAGGTCGCGCCATGCGCGCAGTCCAGCACGATCTTCAGGCCGCGCAGGTCGAAGCCACGCGGCACGCTGGCCTTGCAGAACTCGATGTAGCGGCCGACCACGTCGCGGCTGCGGATGGCCTTGCCCAGCTTTTCCGACTCGACGGTGACGAAATCGCCGTCCAGCGCCGCTTCGATCGCCGCCTCGGTGGCGTCGTCCAGCTTCTCGCCCTCGGCCGAGAAGAACTTGATGCCGTTGTCATAGTGCGGGTTGTGCGAAGCACTGATGACGATGCCCGCGTCGGCGCCGAGGGTACGCGACAGGAACGCCACCGCCGGGGTCGGCATCGGCCCCATCAGCTGCACGTCGGCGCCGGCGGCGACCAGCCCGGCTTCCAGCGCGGCTTCGAACATGTAGCCGGAAATGCGGGTGTCCTTGCCGATCACCACCGTCGGGCGGCGACCATTGCGCTCGGCCAGTACGCGCCCCAGCGCGTTGCCCAGGCGCAGGACGAAATCGGCCGAGATCGGGCCCTGCCCGACCCGCCCGCGGATGCCGTCGGTGCCGAAATACTTGCGACTCATCAGGTTGCCTCCTTGCTCAGGCGATGACTTCGGTTTCCTGCGGGCGCGGCTGGTTCAGCAGCAGCGCGAGCAGATCGCCCAGGCGATCGCGCATTTCCCGGCGGTCGCAGATCTGGTCGATGGCGCCGTGCTCCAACAGGAACTCGGCGCGCTGGAAACCTTCCGGCAGCGTTTCGCGCACGGTCTGCTCGATCACGCGCGGACCGGCAAAGCCGATCAGCGCTTCCGGCTCGGCGATATTGATGTCACCCAGCATCGCGAACGAGGCCGAGGCGCCACCGAAAGTGGGATGGGTGCTGACCGAGATGTACGGGATGCCCTGCTCGCGCAGGCGCGCCAGCGCGGCCGAGGTCTTGGCCATCTGCATCAGCGAGAACAGGCTTTCCTGCATGCGCATGCCGCCACTGGCGGCGAACGACACCAGCGGCACGCGATCGGCCAGGGCGCGCTCGGCGGCGCGGGCGAACTTCTCGCCGCTGACCGACCCCATCGAACCGCCCATGAAGGCGAAATCCATGGCGCAGGCCACCAGCGGACGCTGTTTCAGGGTGCCCTTCATCGCCACCAGCGAGTCGTGCTCGCCGGTGGCCTTCTGCGCCGCCTTGAAACGGTCGGAATACTTCTTCTGGTCGCGGAACTTCAGCACGTCGACCGGCGCCAGCCCGGTGCTGATTTCCTCGATGCTGCCCGGATCGAACAGCGCCTGCAGGCGCGCACGGGCGCGGATGGACATGTGGAAGCCGCACTTGGGGCAGACTTCCAGGTTTTCTTCCAGTTCCGGGCGGTAGAGCACCGCGCCGCAGCGGTCGCACTTCTCCCACAGCCCTTCCGGCACGCTGCGTTTGCTTTTGGCGCCACCGCCCTCGGTGCGGATGCCCGACGGCATCAGTTTGCTGAGCCAGCTCATGCGTTATCGACAATCCCGTTCAGGTGCCCATCCCGCGGATGGGCAGACGGGTCAGTTTAGCAGGCCGTCCAAGGCCGCCCGTCACCCCCGGCGGGTGCGGGCTCAGGGCTGGTCCAAGGCCTGCCGGAGCGGGGCCAGGAATGCGGCCGCGCGGGCGGGCGCGGTTTCGGCGGCATCGGGACGGGCCAGTTCGGTGACCAGCGCGCTGCCTACCACCACCCCGTCGGCGTCCGCCGCCATGGCACGGGCGCTGGCGGCATCCCGGATGCCGAAGCCGGCGGCGACCGGCGCCTTGGCCAGGGAACGGATGCGGCGCAGCCGGTCGCCGGCGGCGCGGGTATCCAGGCGTTCGGACGCGCCGGTGACGCCGGCGAAGCTGACGTAGTACAGGTAGCCCTGGGCTTCTTCACAGAGCATGGCCATGCGCTCGTCGGAGGTGGTCGGCGAAGCGAGCATGATCAGGGCCAGGCCGTGCCGGTTGAAGGCGGCGCGGGTTTCGTCGGCCTCTTCCGGCGGCAGGTCCACCAGCAGCACGCCGTCCACCCCCGCCTGCACGGCCGCTTCGGCGAAGCGCACCGTGCCGTGGATCTCGACCGGGTTCAGGTACCCCATCAGGACGACGGGGGTAGCCGTGTCCTGCTTGCGGAACGACGCCACGGCATCGAGCACGTAGCGCAGGCCGGCACCACGTGCCAGCGCGCGCTCGGAGCTGCGCTGGATGGTCGGGCCGTCGGCCATCGGATCGGAGAACGGGACGCCGAGTTCGATCACGTCGGCGCCCGCCTCCACCAGCGCGTGCATCACCGGCACGGTGTCCTCCAACGAAGGATCCCCGGCGGTGATGAACGGAATGAGCGCCTTGCGGCCGGCGGCGCGCAATTCCGAAAAGCGCTGGTCGAATCGGCTCATTCCGGCTTGGTTTCCTGGTTGTCCGTCGAGCCGGCCTGCGCTTCGTTGAAGGCGGCGTATTCGGCGGCCAGTTCCGATTCGCCGACGTTCAGGCCGCGCTCGGCTCCCAGCGCGTCCAGGTGCTCGTTGAGCATCCGCCGGTACATGTTGGTCATGTAGTCGAGGAAATCCTTGCGCGAAGCCGCGGCGTCACCTTCGAAGGACAGGTAGACGTGCGAGTTGAAACGCGCGGCGGCATACAGCGAGGCGACGCTGATGCGCTTGAGGCCCTGCTGCTTGGCCTGGCGGTTGGTCAGTTCCAGGTACTCGTTGACGCAGGTGAAGAAGGCCGGATCGAGCTGGTTCGGATTCTGCTGGGCCTGCGGATCGTTCTGCTGTTCGGTCATTGCACTGCCTTAGAAATGGAGGTTCTCGCGCGCGGCGATGGTATGCACGTCCTTGTCGCCCCGTCCGGACAGGTTGCACAGGACCAGGGCGTCGCGCGGCAGATCCCGGGCGAGCTTGATGGCCTGGGCCACGGCGTGGCTGGACTCGAGCGCCGCAAGGATACCCTCGGTGCGGGCCAGTTGGTGGAAGGCGGCCAGCGCCTCCTCGTCGGTCACGCCGACATACTGCGCACGGCCGGTGTCGGCCAGGAAAGCGTGTTCCGGGCCGACGCCCGGGTAGTCGAGCCCGGCGGAAACCGAATGGGTCTCGATGATCTGGCCGTCGTCGTCGCACAGCACGTAGGTGCGGTTGCCGTGCAGCACGCCGGGCCGGCCAGCGGCAATCGAAGCGGCGTGACGGCCGCTGTCGATGCCGTCGCCGGCCGCCTCGGCACCGACGATCTTCACGTCCGCATCGTTGAGGAAGGCGTGGAACAGGCCGATGGCATTGCTGCCACCACCGACGCAGGCGGTGATCACGTCGGGCAGCCGGCCGTAGTCCGCCAGCATCTGCCCGCGTGCCTCGCGCCCGACCACGGCGTTGAAGTCGCGGACCATGCGCGGATACGGATCCGGGCCGGCCACGGTACCGATGATGTAGAAGGTGTCGTGCACGTTGGTCACCCAGTCGCGCATCGCTTCGTTCAAGGCATCCTTCAGGGTCGCCGAGCCGGACGTCACCGGCACCACGGTCGCGCCCAGCAACTTCATCCGGTAGACGTTGATCTTCTGGCGCTCGATGTCGGTGGCGCCCATGTAGACCACGCATTCCAGGCCCAGCCGCGCGGCCACGGTGGCGCTGGCCACGCCGTGCTGGCCGGCGCCGGTCTCGGCGATGATGCGCGGCTTGCCCATCCGGCTGGCCAGCAGCGCCTGGCCGATGGTGTTGTTGATCTTGTGCGCGCCGGTGTGGTTCAGGTCCTCGCGCTTGAGCAGGATGCGCGCGCCGCCGACCTCGCGCGACAGCCGGGTGGCTTCGTAGATGGGGCTGGGCCGGCCGACGTAGTGCTTCAGATCGTGATCGAAGGCGGCCAGGAACGCCGGGTCCTGGCGGGCCTGGTCGTATGCCGCCGCCAGTTCCTGCAACGGACCGATCAGGGTCTCGGCGACGAACCGGCCGCCGAACCGGCCGAAATGACCGCGTGCGTCGGGGAAGGCGTGGAAGTCGGCGGGGCGGGATTCGGACATGGACAGCGGCGGCGCGAATGGGCGGATGCCGAGCATAACGCACACATCCTCCAGCAAGAATCGATGATTTCTGCATGATTCGTGAGATAAACTTACATGTCATGACCGCCCGCCTGCCTTCGCTCAACGCCCTGCGCGCCTTCGAGGCCGCGGCCCGGCTGGGCGGCGTCAGCCAGGCCGCGCGGGAGCTGCATGTCACCCATGGCGCTGTCAGCCGCCAGATCCGGTTGCTGGAAGCGGAGCTGGGACTGATGCTGTTCTCCCGCGAAGGACGTGGGCTGCGGCTCACCCCGGCGGGCCGGCAGTTGCAGGAAGCCGCCGCGGCCGCCTTCGCCCGGTTGCAGGACGCCACCGCCCGGCTGCGCCGCGATACGCCGTCGGCGCTGGTGCTGGGCTGTCCGGGCAGCCTGCTCGCGCGCTGGATGATTCCCCGCATGGAACGGCTCGGGCGGGACCTGCCCGGCCTGACCCTGCACCTGGCCGCGCAGGAAGACGGCTTCGACAGGGAACTGACCGGACTGGACGCCGCCCTGCTGCTGGCCGAGCCGCCGTGGCCGTCCGGCTGGCAGGTCCGCGAGCTGGCGCCGGAGCGGATCGGCCCGGTGGTGAGCCCGCGCCATCCCGCCAGCCGCGATCCCGGCCGCCTGCTGGAAGAGCCGCTGCTGCACACCGCATCGCGGCCACAGGCCTGGCCGGCCTGGGCCGCCCGGCACGGCATCGATCCCGACCGCCTGCGTTACGGCAGCGGATTCGAGCACCTCTACTACCTGCTGGAAGCCGCGCTTGCCGGGATGGGCACGGCCATCGCCCCCGAACCGCTGGTGGCCGCGGATCTGGCCGCCGGCCGCCTGCTCGCTCCCTGGGGATTCAGCATGACCGGCGGCGCCTGGATTCTCGCCACCCGACGCGGCCCGTTGGATCCGCGGGTGGACCGGCTGGGCGACTGGCTCGAACGGGAACTCGCCGCCGATGCGACGGCTCCGGTGCCGGCCTAGCCAGACTGCTGGGCGCGCTGATCCGCGTAGCGGACCGCATCGACGAACTGGCGCATCTTCTCCGCATCCTTCACCCCGGGCGCGGATTCGATGCCGCTGGATATATCCACGCCCCAGGGGTGCGCGGTGCGGACCGCGACGGCCACGTTGTCCACCGACAGTCCACCGGCCAGCAGATACGGCCGCTCGGTCGCCTGCGGCATCTGTTTCCAGTCGAAACGCTTGCCGCTGCCACCCTGCTCGCCCGCGGCGTGGCCGTCGAACAGGAAGCCATGCGCGGAGGGATAGCGCGCGATCGCGCTGAAGGCGCTCTCGCCGGCCCCGCCCATCGCGATGGCTTTCAGGAATGGCACGGCGAAGCCGGCGCAGAACGCATCCTCTTCGCCACCATGGAACTGCAGCAGATCCGGACGCACGTGCTCAATCACGCCTTCCACGTCATCGGCACTGTTGTCCATCATCAACGCCACCACCGCGATTTCCTCGGGCACCAGATCGCGCAACATGCGCGCCTGTCCGATCAGCAACCGGCGCGGGCTGCGTGGCGCGAACACCAGGCCGACGTAGTCCACGCCCAGTTCCACCGCGGTACGCACGTCCTCGGCTCGGGTCAGTCCACAGAATTTGATGCGGGTGGGCATGGGGAATCGGGAATCGGGAATCGGGAAGAGCATCCGCGCCACCCTACCCTCCACGCAAGCGCCGGCGCGTGACGGCCAGGTGCGTGGGCCGCGGGTCAATCCGGCAGGGTCACTTCGGGCGGCAATCGCCAATGCGACGGATACAGCGGACTGACGAACACCAGGCCGTCGGGCGGCGCGGTCGGCCCGGCGACGGTGCGGTCGCGACCGGCGAGCAACTCCGCGATCCAGCTTTCCGGTTTCTCGCCACGCCCGACCACCAGCAGCGACCCGACGATGTTGCGCACCATGTGGTGCAGGAACGCGTTGGCCTGCACGTCGACCCGGACCTGTTCGCCCTCGCGCCGCACCGAAATCGCCTGCAGGTCGCGGAACGCGTGCGGCGACTGGCAATGCACGGTCCGGAACGCGTTGAAATCATTCTCGCCGAGCAGCGCCTGCGCGGCGCGGTGCATCGCGTCCGCATCCAGCGGCATCCGCTCCCAGCTCAGCGTGTGCCGGTCCAGCGCGGGACGGACGATGCGGTTGACCAGGCGATAACGGTAACGGCGCGCCCGCGCGGAAAAGCGCGCATTGAAGTCGTCCGGCACCGGCTGGCACCAACGCACGCATACCGCGGGCGGGAGATTGGCGGTTGCGCCCAGCACCCAGCTGCGGGGATCGCGCGGCGCATCGCTGTCGAAATGGACCACCTGGCACTGCGCGTGCACGCCTGCGTCGGTACGCCCCGCGCAGATCGTATCGATCTGCGCATTGGCCACCCGCGAGAGTGCGTTTTCCAGCACCGATTGCACGCTGGTCTCGTCCGGCGTGCCGGACTTGCTCAGGCGCTGCCAACCCTGGAAACCGCTGCCGTCGTATTCGACGCCCAGCGCGTACCTCATCAACGACTCCTTGCCCGCATCAGCCGAGTTCGCGCAGCAATTGCAGGGCTTCCTGGCGCGCGGCCTCGTCGTTGCCGGCCGCCACCTCGTTCAACAGATCGCGCGCGGTGACGGTGTCGCCCAGGTCCAGGTACGCGACCGCCAGTTCCAGCCGTTCGCGGCCGGCCGGGGCCGGATTCAACGGCGCCACGCGGGCGACCGGATCCACCGCCGGTTCGCCGCCGGAGTGCCAGGTCGGCGAATTCGATTTGACCGGCGCGGCCGGCGTGACCGGGACCGCCGGTGCCGCCACTGGAGCGGATTCGCGGGGAGCCTCGGGTTGCGGCGCATCCTCCGCCGGCTCGGCGACCACCGGCGCAGCCGTTGCCACCGGTGTCTCGAACAGCGGTTTGCGCGAGACCGGCTTCGGCGGCGAGGTGCGCTGGCGACGGCTGCTGATCAACCAGGCCAGTGCGCCGACGATCAGCAGCGCCCAGCCGATCCACGCCCATAGCGGCGTTCCCTGCGATGGCCCCTGCGACGGGTCATTCGTCTGCGCCAGCCGTTGCTGGGCGGCGGCCAGATCGCTGTCCTTCATCGCAATCAGCTTGTCCTGCTGCTGCTTGAGTTTTTCCAGTTCGGCGACCTGCGCGCGCAGTTCCTGCACTTCGGATTCGCGGGCGGCCAGGTCTTCCTTGCTCTGTTGCAGTTGTTCGTTCGCCAGCATGTCGCCCTCGCCACCGGCTTCGACGCCGGATTGTGTTCCCGCCCGTGCCGCCGCGCCCGCCAGCGGCGGCGCGATTTCCAGGCGGGCTTCCGCTGTGCGCGACGGCGCTTCGGCCGCCGGTGATGCCGTGGTCGCCGCGATCGCCGCCGGTTGCGGAATCGGCCGGCGCGCCTGCCGCCATTCGTCGATCTGGTTGCGCACCAGCGCCGCGGCTTCGGCCTGCCCCAGCCCGGCGACTTCGCCCGAGGCCGGGATGCGCAACACCGCACCCTGTTTCAGACGGTTGATGTTGCCGCCGATGAATGCCTCGGGATTCGCGCGCAGCAACGCGATCATGGTCTGGTCGAGGCTGCTTCCGCCACCGATATCGCGCGCGATCGCCGACAGGGTCTGTCCGCGGGCGACGGTCAATTGATCACCCGCCTGGGCGACCGGGGCCGGTGCCGGCGGCACCGCCGCGGTTGCCCCGGCGGGAGCCGCGGTTGTCGGTGCCGGCGCCGGTGGCGCATCGGTGGGCCGCGCGGGTTCGACCGTCGCGACCGGCGGCTCGGCCGGACGCACGATCGCGTCGTCCGGCGCGGCCTGGGGGGCGTCGATGACCGGCTGGGCGGCGGCCGCGACCGCGCCCGGCGAATCGACCATCGCCGAGTACTCGCGCACCAGCCGGCCCTGGCCCCAGTCCACCTCGACCAGGAAGTTGAGCACCGGCACGGTGACCGGCTCCTGCGTGGTGACCCGGATCACCGGGCGCCCCGCTTCGTCCAGCGCCACCGCGAAATCGAGGTTGCCGACCAGGCCGGTGGGTCTGGGCAGGCCGACCCGCTCGAAGGTGGTGGGAGAAGCGAGCTGGGCGCGCAATTGCTCCAGCTCGCCCGGCTCGCTGGAGATGATCGGGATCTCGGCCAGCAGCGGCTGTCCGGGCGCTGATTTCACCCGGATCTCGCCCAGCCCCAGCGCCAGCGCCGAGCTGCTGATCAACAGCAGCGCCAGCGCGGCCAGGCCACGCCATCGGTATCCCGCCCTCGGCATCAAGCCGTCCCCTTTGCCACGATGGCGCCGACTATAACGGTTCAACCGTTTTTCGCCACCAGTTCCGCCAGCTGCACGGCGTTCAGGGCCGCGCCCTTGCGGATGTTGTCCGCGACGATCCACAGGTTCAGGCCGCGCGGGTGCGAGAGGTCCTCGCGGATGCGTCCGACGTAGACCGGATCGGTGCCGGAGGCGTGCGTCACCGGGGTCGGGTAGCCGCCGGGCGCCCGGTCGTCCACTACTTCAACGCCCGGGGCGTTCTCCAGCAGCGCGCGGGCTTCGGGCGCGCTCAGCTTGACCTTGGTTTCCACGTGGACCGCCTCGGAGTGGCCGTAGAACACCGGCACGCGTACCGCGGTCGGATTCACCTGGATGCTGTCGTCGCCGAGGATCTTGCGGGTCTCCCACACCAGCTTCATCTCCTCCTTGGTGAAGCCGTTGTCGAGGAATTCGTCGATGTGCGGAATCAGGTTGAACGCGATCTGGACCGGAAAGCGCTGCGGATCCGGGTCCTGGAAGTTCAGCAGCGCGCCGGTCTGGCGACCCAGTTCCTCCAACGCCGAACGGCCACCGCCGGACACCGACTGGTAGGTCGCCACGTTGATGCGCTCGATGCCGGCCTTGCGGTGGATCGGCGCCAGCGCGACCAGCATCTGCATGGTCGAGCAGTTGGGGTTGGCGATGATGCCGCGCGGACGGTTCTGCACCTGCTCCGGATTGACCTCGCTGACCACCAGCGGCACGTCTTCGTCGTAGCGGAAAGCCGAGGAGTTGTCGATCACCACCGCGCCCGCGGCGGCGAACTTCGGTGCGTACTCCTTGGAGACGCCGCCGCCGGCGGAGAACAGGGCGATGTCGATGCCGGCGGGGTCGAAGGTGGCCAGATCCTGGATGGTGATCTTCTGGCCGTTGAACTCGACCTCGCCGCCGGCCGAACGCTCGGAGGCCAGCGCCACCAGCTTGCCGATCGGGAAATCGCGCTCGGCGAGGATGGACAGCATGGTTTCGCCGACGGCACCGGTGGCGCCCACGACGGCGACATTGAAACTGCGGTTCTGATTGCTCATTGGATGGGATTCGCGAAAGTAATGAGGATAGGGATGCGGAAGACAGCGGACAGCAATGGGGGGCTGTGTTCGGGGAACCTCCAGGAAGGCCAGAGGCTCCCTATCGTTTAATCGCGGTGGTTTTGTGGTTGCCGCCGGCGATCGCCAGCACGCCCGGATTGACCGGGGTGGCGGGACGACCGGCGTCCGGGCCTTCGCCCAGCGCGGCGATGAGATTGTCCACCGCCAGGCTCACCATGGCGCGGCGGGTAGCGAGGCTGGCGCTGGCGATGTGCGGGGTCAGCACCACGTTGCGCAGCGCGAGCAGTTCCGGACGGACGTCCGGCTCACCCTCGTAGACGTCCAGCCCGGCCGCGGCCAGGCGACCCTGCGACAGCGCCTGCGCCAGCGCCAGTTCGTCGATCAGGCCACCGCGGGCGATATTCACCAGCGTCGCGGTTGGCTTCATCTTCGCCAGCGCGGCGGCGTCGATCAGATGATGGACGGCCGACGAATACGGCAATACCAGCACGAGATGATCGGAGCCGGCCAGCAGCGTGTCGAAATCGACGTACCCGGCGCGGCACTCGCGCTCGATCGCGGCATCGACGCGATGCCGGTTGTGGTACCGCACGCACATGCCGAAACCGGCCGCGCGGCGGGCGATGCCCTGCCCGATCCTTCCCATGCCGAGGATGCCCAGCGTGCTGCCATGCAGATCCACGCCGAGCATGCTGCTGAACGACCACTGCCGCCATTGGCCCTCGCGCAACCAGCGTTCGGCTTCGGTGATGCGACGGGCGGTCGCCATCAGCAGGGCGAAGCCGAAATCGGCCGTGGTCTCGGTCAGCACGTCGGGCGTGTTGGTCGCCACGATGCCCGCCGCGTCCAGCGCGGGGACATCCAGATTGTTGTAGCCGACGCCGACGTTGGCGATGGCCTTCAGCCGCGGCGCGCCCGCGATCTCGGCCGCGCCGATGCGTTCATTGAGGGTGACCACAGCGCCGTCCGCCTCGCGCAGGTGCGCGGCGATCTGTGCGGCCGTGTAGGCCTGGACCTCGGCGGTGCCACGCACGTCGAAGTACTCGTCCAGCCGCCCGATGACGTCATCGAACAGCGGTTGCGAGACCCAGACGCGGCGGCGGGATTCAGCCATCGGCCTGTCCCGGCACCCGGGGCGGCACTTCGCCGACATCGCCGCACTGGGCGCGGTGGCGCAACGCGTGATCCATCAGCACCAGCGCCATCATCGCCTCGGCGATCGGGGTGGCGCGTATGCCCACGCAGGGATCGTGGCGACCGGTGGTGATCACGTCCACCGGCTGGCCGTCCACGTCCACCGTGCGGCCCGGCAGGCGCAGGCTGGAGGTGGGCTTGAGCACGATCGAGGCGGTGACCTGCTGGCCGGTCGAGATGCCGCCGAGGATGCCGCCGGCATGGTTGGAGAGGAACCCTTCCGGGGTCATTTCGTCGCGGTGCTCGGTACCTTTCTGGGCGATCGCGGCGAAGCCGTCGCCGATCTCCACGCCCTTGACCGCGTTGATGCTCATCAGCGCGGCGGCCAGGTCCCCGTCGAGCTTGCCGTAGATCGGTTCGCCCCAGCCCGGCGGCACGCCATCGGCGACCACGTTCACGCGCGCGCCGATCGAATCGCCGGACTTGCGCAGCGCGTCCATGTAGCTTTCCAGTTCCGGCACCTGCGCCGCATGCGGCCAGAAGAACGGGTTGTCCTCGACCACGTTCCAGTCGAAGCCTTCCGGTGCGATCGGCCCCAGTTGCGACAGATAGCCGCGCACCGTCACGCCGTGGCGCTGCGCCAGCCACTTCTTGGCGATGACGCCGGCCGCCACGCGCATGGTCGTCTCGCGCGCCGAGGAACGCCCGCCGCCGCGCGGATCGCGGATACCGTACTTCTGCCAGTAGCTGTAGTCGGCATGGCCGGGACGGAACTGGGCGGCGATGTTCGCGTAGTCCTTGCTGCGCTGATCGGTATTGCGGATCAGCAGCGCGATGGGCGTGCCGGTGGTCAGGCCCTCGTAGACACCGCTGAGGATCTCCACGTCGTCGGCCTCGCGCCGCGCCGAGGTATGCCGGCTCTTGCCGGTCGCGCGACGCTCCAGGTCATGACGGAATTCCTCCGGCGCGATCGCCAGCCCCGGCGGGCAGCCGTCAATCACGCAGCCGATCGCCGGTCCGTGCGATTCGCCGAACGTTGTGACGGTGAGGAGTTTTCCGAAACTGTTGCTGCTCAAGGCCTGCTTGACTCCACTGAAAGGCTCTGATAACTGGGCGTAGTCACACTGATGTGACAAAAGGAGAAATCATGAAGATTAACAAGCGTCTTGTTGCTTTCTGCATTCTTCTGGTCGCCATGGTAGCTGCGACCACCGCCCTTGCTGCGCGCAGATACGCCTGGCAGGTCGGGTACTTCGATGAAAACGGCTATATGGTGGGTTCCATCACCTACCCTTGCGGCGGTGGGCAGACGATCGAAGGCGTTCTGGAAGGGACACCGATCGAGATATGGAGCCAACCCTGCTACGGCTACGAGCCGCCTATCGAACACTGACCCACAGACCGCCCGCCACTTCGTCATCGAGGTGGCGGGTACTCGCACTTACTTCAGTTCTTTCATCCGCGCATACCTCACATTCTTGAATCCGCCAGCGCACGGATGTGCTTGTTGTGCCGGATCAGCTCCGCGCATTCGACCGCGAAGATGCCCATCTGCCCGACCTTGAATTCGATCCAGGCGAATTCGACATCCGGCAGCAGCTTCACCAGCGCATGCTCGGACTCGCCGACTTCGCAGATCAGCAGGCCTTCCTGGCTCAGGTGCAGCGGCGCGTCGCGCAGGATCTTCAGCACCAGGTCCAGGCCGTCATCGCCGGCGCGCAGGCCGAGTTCGGGCTCGAAGGAGTATTCCTTCGGCAGCGCGTCGGTCTCGTCGTTGGTGACGTAGGGCGGATTGGTGACGATCAGATCGTAGTGGCGACCGCCCAGGCCTGCGAACAGATCCGACTTCACCAGTTGCACGTTGTCCGCATGCAGGCGCGCCTTGTTCTCGGCAGCCAGTGCCAGCGCGTCGTCGCTGATGTCGACGCCGTCGACCTGCCATTCCGGGTTGTAGTGGCCCATGGCGATGGCGATGCAGCCGGAACCGGTGCACAGATCCAGCGCATGGTTGACCTCGCGCCCGCCCAGCCAGGGCTCGAAGCCGGATTCGATCAGTTCGGCGATCGGCGAGCGCGGCACCAGTGCGCGCGCGTCGCTCTTGAAGCTCAGGCCGGCGAACCAGGCCTCGCCGGTCAGATAGGCGACCGGCACGCGTTCTTCCACGCGGCGCTTGAACAGCGCCAGGATTTCCGCCTTCTCGGCGCTGGTGACCCGCGCCTGGCCGTAGGCCGGGCCCAGGTCCGGCGGCAGATGCAGCGTATGCAGCACCAGATGGGTCGCCTCATCGAGCGCGTTGTCGTAGCTGTGGCCGAAGGTCAGGCCGGCCTCGTTGAAACGGCTGGCGCCGTAACGGATCAGGTCGATGAGGGTGTGCAGTTCTGTGGCTGCGTCGGCAGTCATGGCGTAAAGGCGGGGGAAATGGCCGGTGGGGTCCGGTTCCCGATTATAGGCGTTGCGCCGGTATCATGTCGGGTCCGCCGGCACGCCCCGAAACCGCGGCCACGCCGGCCCTCCCGCGAGACCCGCCATGTTCAACAAGAAGTTCGGGATCATCCTGCTGCTGGCGCTGGCTGCCGGCCTGGGCCTGCTGGCCGCGCAGAAGTTCTTCGGTCCCGCCCGCCCCGCCCAGACCTGGCCGGCCACGCAGGCGGTGACGATGTTCCCGCAGGCGCGCCCGCTGCCAGAATTTTCACTGCGCCAGTCCGATGGTACGCAATTGGCCTCCGGCGAACTGAAGGGCCACTGGACCCTGGTGTTCCTCGGCTTCACCTTCTGCCCCGACGTCTGCCCGACCACCCTGGCCGAACTGGCCCAGTCGCAGAACCAGTGGCGTGCCCTGCCCGATTCCACGCGCCCGCGGGTGCTGTTCGTGTCGGTGGATCCGGAACGCGACACCCCCAACAAGGTCGGCGAATACGCCCATGCCTTCCATCCGGACACCCTGGCCGCCACCGCCGACGCGCCGACCCTGGAGAACTTCGCCAAGTCGCTGGGCTTCGTCTTCATGAAGGTGCCGGGCAAGGGCTTCGAGCAGAATCCCAACGACTACTCGATGGATCATTCCTCGGCCATCGCCGTGCTGGATCCGCAGGGCCGCCTGGCCGGCCTGATCCGTCCGCCGTTCCGGCCGGACGCGATCGCCACCGACATGAAGGCGCTGACCGAGGCCGCCGCACGATGAGTCCGGTCACCGCGCTCACCTACGTCCTGCCGCACCGGCTGCTGTCCTCGCTGGCGCGACGACTGGCCTACTCCACGTCGCCGACCGTCAAGCAATGGCTGATCGACGCGGTGGTGCGCCGCTTCGGCGTGGATCTGTCGGAAGCGGCCGAACCCGACGCGCGCGCCTATCCGAGCTTCAACGCCTTCTTCACCCGCGCCCTCAAGCCGGGCGCGCGCCTCGCCGATCCGGACCCGCGCGCACTGCTGATGCCCGCCGACGGCCATATCAGCCAGTGCGGGCCGATCCGGGACGGCCGCATCTTCCAGGCCAAGGGCCAGTCGTTCACCACCGCCGAACTGCTGGGCGAGGTGGCCGACGCCAAGCCGTTCCACAACGGCCTGTACGCCACCGTGTACCTGTCGCCGCGCGACTACCACCGCGTCCACATGCCCTGGCGCGGCACCCTGCGCGAAACCGTGCACGTGCCCGGCCGCCTTTTCAGCGTCGGCACCGACGCGGTCGCCAGCGTGCCGGGCCTGTTCGCGCGCAACGAGCGCCTGGTCTGCCATTTCGACACCGATTTCGGTCCGATGGTCTCGGTGATGGTCGGTGCGCTGCTGGTCTCGGGCGTGGAGACGGTCTGGAGCGGCGTGGAGATTCCCGCCTACGGGGACCGCGTCACCCGCAAGGACTATCGCGGCAAGGGCATCACCCTGGACCGCTTCGAGGAAATGGCCCGCTTCAACTACGGCTCGACCGTCATCGTCCTGCTGCCGCCCGGCGTGGCCGAACTGGCGCCGGACCTGCACGCCGAATCGCCGGTGCGGCTGGGACAGGCGCTGGCGAGGCGGAGCTGATTTCCCCGCGCCTGAACGAGGCAATCAACCGGGGGACGGATACCGCGCGCGCTGTCCGTCAGCCGCTGGGGAACATGGGTCCGAGCGCGCGGATATGTTGGGAGATTCTGTTTTCACTTTCGGCCAACGCGCGATCCCGGGAGGCTTCGGCATGACGCCTCACGCGCTGCAGGGCGGCTTCCGCAGCTGACCACTCACCCGCCAGCATGGATGCCAGCGCCGCATGACGATGCCGCAAATGCGGCGCGAGCCAATCAACCCCCTTTCCGAATACCAGTGTTCCGTGTGGGGCGGCCTGCCGCTCATGCATGGCCCGGGAGAACGCCAGTTCCAGTCTGAGCAGTACGAGTAGCGGCTTGTTTGCCCGTTGCTCCCTTTCAGACATGCCGGACAGGATCTGCTCCAGTCGGTCGTCCAGTTCTTCCACCGCCTTCCAGTTCCCCAGATTCTGGGATGCCTTCATGCGTATCCACACAACGACGAGCGACGCTCGCCCTCCTTGCGCGTCCAGATCATCGATCAATTGCCCCGGCAACCGATCGGAAGTCGTCCCGAATGCGGAAAGCGACATCAACCTCAAATGGGCCAGCGACGAAGATTGTTCATCCGGGGAACGCCAGCCCCACAGATAGAGCAGCAGGCCGTCGCTTGCCCAACCCCGCGCCATCGGCATGAGATTGACGATGCCCATCACGCAATTGATCAGGGCGAAGGCGTGGATCAATCCTTCCCGCTCCACATCGACGTACCGGGCCAACAGGACAGCCAAAAGCGCGGCGACGAGATTCGCTACCGGTCCGCCCGCGATCATGCACAGCATGGCGGGACGAACCGCCGCCACGGGATCGGGATAGGCCTGGACATACCCGTGCAGGCCGCCGGGCGGCCTGGCGATCCGCCAGCGGAATCCGCGCCGAAGGAAGATGACATCCAGAATGCCCGCCTGCATGCGCATGACCCGCATGCCTTTCAGATGAGCGGCCAGCGCATGTCCCGATTCATGAATCAGGACCGCCAGGAACCAGCAAGTTGCGACGGTAAAGAGTGCAAGGCCTACTTCGGGCAGGAACCAGTTCCGGGAGGCGCTCTCCGCAATCGCCATGGCACCGAGGAAACCTGCGAGCGACAGGCACCATGCCACGACGGTCCCGCCATGCAGCAACCATGCCGCAGCAGCAGGAATTTCCTGGCTTCTCTCCCCCGTCTCCCCTTTGCCCATCCCATTGTCTCCAGGAATTCAGCCTCGGGGTGTGCCCGGAAGGAACATCACGGAACGCGCAATCAGCCACTGCGCCGTCCAGTAACTCAGCAATACCCACACGCTCGCCAGGGGAATCGCAATCGCGAAACGGTCGATCGCCAGCAAGGCGTCGGAGAGCACGAAACAGGCGCCGCCCACGGTGGCCAAGGTCGCCGCCCTGTCCGGATGCTGGTGCCAGATGCAGGCCGCCTGTGCGGCCATGCCCGCCAGCGCCACCACGTAGACGACGACCGGAATCTTCAGTTCCGCAGGCAGGTGCGGCCACAAATACGCCAGGACGGCTGCGGCGATCACGCCATACACGAGCACCGGCCACACCGGACGGAACCACGTGCCGCGCAACCGGAACGCCCGCAGGTAGCACAGGTGCGCCAGCAGGAAACTGCCCAGCCCGAAGGCGAACCAGTCGCCCGGCAGCATGAGGAACACGTCGCCCAGCAACGACAGCAGCAGGCCCGCCAGCACCGCACGCCGGTAACCGTGCCCGGTCGTGGCGGTCCGCCACACCATGGCTGCGATCAGCAACGTCGTCAGCGGCTTGAACAGGTAGTGCAGGACACGCAGGCCATCCGACTCGGCGCCGACGATGGCAAGCGCCGCGCTGACGGCGACGGCGGACAACCAGACTGCATTCCTTTGCATCGTTCCTCCGCCCCCGCCGCCTCAGATCATTTCCTGCAACTTTCCAGCTGGATCGACTGGCCCGGCCGCACGCTGTAGGCCGGTCCCTTCAGGCCATTGGCGCGCGCCAGCTTCTTCAGATCGCACTGGTAACGCTGCGAGATCCGGCCCAGCGTATCGCCCTTGGCGATCCGGTACTCGCGCGCCTGCTTCGCCTTGGGTTCGGCGGGCTTGGGTTCGCCGGAAGCGACCGTGGTCGGCACGCCGGCCACCGGGGTCACGTCGCCGACCGCGACCGTGCCGGTCAGGGCGGTGCGCTTGATGGCGGCGTTGACGTCGGCGCGCACCAGCGTGCGGGCCAGGTCGGCGCGCGGGCCGCTGACACAGTGGCGGTTGTACAGGCTGACGATGCGGGTATTGGCCTTGAGCATCGTGCCGGCCGGAATCCATGCCTCGGCCTCGTAGCGCGGATTGAGGTTGCGCAGTGCGCGCATGAAACCCTCACGGGTACCGCCGTTGCCCAGGCAGATGGTCAGTTCGTAGATCGAACTGTCGCGCGCCAGCTTCAGCGGCGCCGGGTGCACGTCGACCTTGGGGAATTCCAGTCCATATTGCTTGGGATGCAGGAACAGCCACGCCGCCGCGATCACCATCGGCACGTAGTCGCGGGTCTCGCCGGGGAACTGGCTGTAGACCACCTCGTCCCAGAAGCTGCGGCCCGGGTACTGCCGGTAGACGCGCCCGGCGCGGCCCTCGCCGCCGTTGTAGGCGGCCAGCGCGAACTCGATGTTGTTGTTGAGTTCGCGCATGCGCTCGTTCATGTAGGCGGCGCTGGCCTCGCCGGCGAACGCCGGGTCGTAGCGGGTGTCGAAGCCGGTCCCGTCCGGGCCCAGGCCGAAGCGCTTGCCGGTCGCGTACATGAACTGCAGCGGGCCGGCCGCGCCGGCGCGCGAGGTCGCGTGCACGCGGCCGTTGGATTCCTTGGCCATGATGCCGAACAGCAGCGCTTCCGGCAGCTTGCTGCGCTCCCAGTCCGGGTACATCTCCGCGCGCATATTCTGGTAGTTCTCGTAGCTGGTGATCAGCGCGCTACGCATGTCGGTCAGCCAGCGGCGGATGCCCGCCTGCACGGCCGGGTTGTACTCGACCATCTTGTCGAAGGCGTGGCGCTGGTCGTTCAGCAGCGACGCGGCGCGCTGGGCTTCCGGGATGGCCTGGGCCACCGCGGAATGATCGCTGCCATCGTCGAGCGGATCGACGGTGGTTTCCTCTTCTTCCGCGCCACCGCCGTCGGACGCCTCCTTGAGCAGGCGCTTGTAGGTGGTCAGCAAGGTGTGGGTCTGGCAGCCGCGCTGCTTGATGCAGGCATCCAGCACGTCCTCCATGTCCTCCAGCGCGGCATCGGTCTCGGCGGTGCCCTTGGGATCGTTGTTGGTCACCAGCACCAACCCGTCCCGGTAGCGCTTCTCGGCGGCGGCCATGCGCGCGTTCAGCATTTCGATGGCGGCCTTGTCCTTGGCCGAGACCCGCTGGGCATGCGCGGCCGGGGCCAGCGCCAGGAGGGGCAGGAAGATGGCCAGCAGGGGCCAGGGACGCAACAAGGACTTCGGCAGGGACATCAGCACGCGCAATCGAAAACGGTCGCGGCAGGGTAGCGGCGCCCGGATCCGGGGGCAAGCCGAGTACGTCACGACATTACGCCCGCAGACATGCCGGATCGCTAGAATCACCGGACCAGACCGCGAGGCACTCATGGATCCGATCCTGTTGGGCAAAGGCACCACCGACGACATCCCCGTCACCCTGCAGCCGAAGTTCGGCAACCGCCACGGCCTGGTGGCCGGGGCCACCGGCACCGGCAAGACCGTCACCCTGATGACCCTGGCCGAGGGCTTCTCGCGCCTGGGCGTGCCGGTGTTCCTGGCCGACGTGAAGGGCGACGTCGCCGGGCTCGCGGTGGCCGGCGACGGCAATGAAAAGGTGCTCCAGCGTGCCCGCGACATCGGGATCGCCGACTACGCCCCCGGCGCCAGCCCGGTGGTGTTCTGGGACCTGTACGGAAAACTCGGCCATCCGGTGCGCACCACGGTCAGCGAGATGGGGCCCACACTGCTCTCGCGCATCCTGGAGCTCAACGACACCCAGTCCGGCGTGCTCGACATCGTGTTCAAGCTGGCCGACGACCGCGGCCTGCTGCTGCTGGACCTGGAAGACCTGCGCGCCCTGCTCGGCCTGGTTGCCGACGAGCGCAAGGACATCTCCACCAGCTACGGTCTGGTCAGCGCGCAGTCGATCGGCGCCATCCAGCGCGCCCTGCTGCGGCTGGAGCAAGAGGGCGGCGAGATGTTCTTCGGCGAGCCGGCGCTGGAACTGGCGGACCTGATGCGCACCCACCTGGACGGTCGCGGCGTGGTCAACATCCTGGCCGCGGATCAGTTGATCCTCAAGCCGCGCCTGTATTCCAGCTTCCTGCTGTGGCTGCTGTCGGAACTCTTCGAAACCCTGCCGGAAGTCGGTGACCTGGACAAACCCAAGCTGGTCTTCGTGTTCGACGAGGCGCACCTGCTGTTCGACGACGCTCCGCCCGCACTCAAGCAGCGTATCGAGCAGGTCGTACGCCTGATCCGTTCCAAGGGCGTCGGTGTGTATTTCTGCTCGCAGTTCCCCGACGACGTGCCGGACAACGTCCTCGGCCAGCTCGGCAACCGCGTGCAGCACGCGCTGCGGGCGTTCACCCCGCGCGACCAGAAGGCGGTCAAGACCGCCGCGCAGACCTTCGTGCCCAATCCCAAGCTGGACGTGGCGGAGGCGATTTCCCGGCTCGGCACCGGCGAAGCGCTGGTCTCCACCCTTCAGGACAAGGGCGTGCCCTCGCCGGTGCAACAGACCCTGATCTCGCCGCCGCGCTGCCGCATGGGCGCCATCAATGAGGCCGAACGCGCGCAAGTGCGCGCCGGCAGCCCGGTCGGCGCCAAGTACGACAATCGCATCGATCGCGAGTCCGCGGCGGAGATGCTGGCCAAGCGCGCCGACGCGGCCATGCAGACCGCCAACGCACCGGCCGCCAAGGCCGAGAAGGACGATCCCGACGCCGACGGTTTCGGTCAGGCGGTCAAGGACGCGGTGTTCGGCACCAAGCGTCGCCAGGGCATGATCGAGACCATGGCCAAGCAGACCACCCGCACCATCGGGACCAAGCTGGGCAACCAGATCGTGCGCGGCATCCTGGGCAGCATCTTCGGTGGTCGCCGCTGATCCATGTCCCGCTGGCGTCCCCCCGCTGAAAAGAGCACTGCCCTGATCACCCGCGAAGGCCATGACCGGCTGAAGGCGGAACTGGATGATCTGTGGCGGGCCCGGCGCCCCGAAGTGGTCAAGGCACTGGCCGCCGCCGCCGCGGAAGGGGATCGCTCGGAGAACGCCGAGTACACCTATCGCAAGAAGCAACTGGGCGAGATCGACCGTCGCGTGCGTTACCTGAGCAAGCGGCTGGAAGCCCTGCGCGTGGTCGAGGGTGCGCCTTCGGATCCGGAAGCGGTGTTTTTCGGCGCCTGGGTGGAGGTGGAGAACATCGCCAGCGGAGAAACTTCGCGCTATCGCATCGTCGGTCCCGACGAGACCGACGCGCCGCGCGGCTGGATCAGCATCGATTCGCCGCTGGCGCGGGCGATGCTGAAAAAGCGCATCGACGACGAGTTCCCGGTGGAACTGCCCGGCGGCCTGGCCCGCTTCGCGGTGATCGACGTCAGCTACAGCCCTTGATCAGGACAGCGGCGGCGGATACACGCGGCCATCGCGCAGCGGCCGGAAGTAGTCGGCCTGCGCGTAGAACGCCGCTTCCTGTCGCGGGTGCCAGTCCGGGATGCCGGCCAGCGGCAGCGGACGAAGTTCCAGCGGGTCTTCGAGCACCTCGCCCGCCGCGATGGCCCCGGCGACGCGCGCCAGGACGCCGTCCCCGGCTTCGCCGCATACCACCAGGCATTTGCCCACCAGCTGCCGCCCCGGCAGCAGTGCCTGTTCCATCAGGGCATGCCCCACCACGGCGGCAACCGCGATGTCGCCCCGTCGCCAGTGGTCGGCAAGCCCCCGGAACAGATCGGACCAATCGTGGCGATCCCAGGCTTCGAGCAGCGATGCATCACGCACCCGCACGATCACGCCGCTTTCATCGAACTGGGTCAGCGCCTGTTGCGCGCGATTGCGCTGGCCATCGGCGCTCCCCGCGACATGCAGGCACTGGCGCGCGTTGAGGGCCGCCTTGAGCGCCGGGTAGCGCGCCCAGATCAGGGCATTGAGCAGATCGTGCCAATTGTCCGGACGCGTGGCGATGCGCCCCCGCGCGACGCGCACCTCGTAGTGCAGGCCATCGTCCAGCAGCGCCTCGTCCTGGGCGATGAAACGTCGTCCCGGAAGTGGCAACCGCGTGTTGAGCCCATCAATGCCGGGCCACTCGGCCGCAAGCAGCAGATCGCGATAGGCCGTCAGTCCGTCGAACAGCGGATGCGAGAAGGTTTCTGCCACCACGTCGCCGCGTGCCGGGGCGACGAAGCGGCGACGCTCCGCCCCCACGACAGGCGCCGTCGCGTTCACAGCACCTTGAGGTCGATCGGTCCGGCTGCCTGCGGGGCAATCGCATCGCCGAACAGATCGTGCTCGTCGCTGTCGGTGATTTCCACGTCGACGAACTGGCCCGGCTTGAGTCCGAGTTCACCGCCGTTCTGGATATGCACCAGGCCGTCGATCTCCGGCGCATCCGCCGACGAGCGCGCCACCGCGATATCGTCTTCCAGCAGGTCCACCAGGCAACGCTGCACGCTGCCGATCTTGGCTTCCAGGCGCGCGGCGGAAATCGCCGCCTGACGTTCCATGAAGCGGGCCAGGCGCTCCTGCTTCACGCCCTCCGGCACCGGATCCGGCAGCGCATTGGCGGCCGCGCCTTCCACCGGCGAATAGGCGAACGCGCCCACCCGGTCCAGTTGCGCCTCGTCGAGGAAATCCAGCAGCGCCTCGAACTCGGCCTCGGTCTCGCCGGGGAAGCCGACGATGAAGGTCGAACGCAGGGTCAGTTCCGGGCACATGGCCCGCCAGCGCTGCACGCGCTCCAGGGTCTTGTCCACGGCGCCGGGGCGCTTCATCAGCTTGAGGATGCGCGGGCTGGCGTGCTGGAACGGAATGTCCAGATACGGCAGCAGCTTGCCCTCGGCCATCAGCGGGATGACGTCGTCGACATGCGGATACGGATAGACATAGTGCAGGCGCGCCCACGCGCCAAGTTCCGACAGTCCTTCGCACAGCGCCTTCATCCGGGTCGCATAGGTCTTGCCGCCCCATTCGCGCTCGACGTATTTCAGGTCGACGCCATAGGCGGAGGTGTCCTGCGATACCACCAGCAGTTCCTTCACTCCGCCGCGGACCAGGCGCTCGGCCTCGCGCAGCACCTCGTCGACCGGGCGCGAGACCAGATCGCCGCGCATCGACGGGATGATGCAGAAGCTGCAGCGGTGATTGCAGCCCTCTGAAATCTTCAGGTAGGCGTAATGGCGCGGGGTCAGCTTGAGGCCGTAATCCGGCACCAGATCCAGGAACGGATCGTGCTTGGGAGGCAACGCCGCATGTACCGCTTCCATCACGCTCTGGTAGTCCTGCGGACCGCTGATCGCCAGCACGTCCGGATGCGCTTCGCGGATCTGCTCCGGGCGCTTGCCCAGGCAGCCGGTGACGATGACCTTGCCGTTTTCCGCCAGCGCCTCGCCGATGGCATCCAGCGATTCGGTGACCGCCGCGTCGATGAAGCCGCAGGTGTTGACCACCACCACGTCGGCGTCGTCATAGGTGGGCACGATGTCGTAACCCTCCACGCGCAACTGGGTGAGGATGCGTTCGGAGTCGACCAGGGCTTTCGGGCAGCCGAGGCTGACGAAGCCCACCTTGGGGTTCTGCAGGGACATGGAGACGGAAACGGAGAAAACGGCGGCACGCCGACGGGGCGCGGATTATAGCGCCTCGCTCCGGCCGCCCCTTCCCGGCGCCTGAATCCGGCGATCCTCACCCGCCGGCCCGGACGGATGGGCGACAATGCGCGCCTCGCTGGCAACGCAGGACTCTCCCCATGGGCGAATGGATCACTCTCGAAACCGCACGCGGCCCGGTGGCGGCCTGGCAGGCCAAACCGGCGGGTGCGCCCCATGGCGGCCTGGTGATCATCCAGGAAATCTTCGGCGCCAACGCGCACATCCGCAGCGTCGCCGAGCGTTACGCCGAGGCCGGCTACGCGACCCTGGCGCCGGCATTCTTCGATCTGGTCGAGCCGGGTGTCGAACTGCCCTACGATCCGTCCGCCCATGATCGCGGCCGCGAGCTCATCGGCAAGCTGGGATTCGACGCCGCGCTCGACGTGGTATCCGCCGCCGCCGCCGCGCTGGCCTGGGCTGGAAAAGTCGGCACCGTCGGCTACTGCTGGGGCGGCACGGTCGCTTTCCTGTCCGCGCTTCGGCTGGGCCTGCCGGGCGTGAGCTATTACGGCTCCCGCAACCGCCTGTTCCTGGAGGAAATGCCATCCGGTTCGACGTTGCCTGCGCCGGTGATGTTCCATTTTGGTGAACAGGACGCGTCGATTCCACCGGAAGCCGTGCAACTTCATCGCGACCGCCTGCCCGGCCTGCCCGTCTTCACCTATCCGGCCGGCCATGCCTTCAATCGCGACGCCAGTCCCGACATCCACGACGCGCCAAGCGCGGACCTGGCACTTTCGCGCAGCCTGGCGTTCCTCGCGGAGCAGATCGGGTGAGCGGCTTCGAACTGGATTCCCGCCTGGCCCGCGACAGCGTGTTCGTCGCCGACGGCCCGCTGTCGCAGGTGCGACTGATGAACGACCGTCGCTATCCCTGGCTGGTGCTGGTGCCGCGGGTGGACAACGTGAGCGAATGGCTGGAGCTGGATGGCGGCCAGCAACGCCTGCTGCTGGCGGAGATCAATCAGGCAGGCGCGCTGATCCGCGCGTTGCCGGCGGTGCAGAAACTCAACATCGGCGCGCTCGGCAACATCGTGCGCCAGTTGCATATCCATCTGGTCGGTCGCCACGAGGGCGATGCGGCCTGGCCGGGTCCGGTATGGGGACGGGGCGCCGCTGAGCCTTATGCTGCCGACGCCCTGATCGAACAGACCGAGCACTGGCGCGTTCGGCTGCGCTGAACACCACCGCGGCTGCGGTCCGGAAATGCATGCCACGCGGAGGTGATCCGACCACGGCCAGGACATCCCGCCGGGAACTCGCGGCCTGCGCCGCTCCCGCCGGCTTACGTGCTCTCAGGTGCGCGGCAGCGTCACGCCGGTCTGGCCCTGGTACTTGCCGCCACGGTCCTTGTACGAGGTTTCGCAGACCTCGTCGGACTGGAAGAACAGCATCTGCGCCACGCCCTCGTTGGCGTAGATGCGCGCCGGCAGCGGCGTGGTGTTGCTGAACTCCAGGGTGACGTGCCCTTCCCACTCCGGTTCCAGCGGGGTCACGTTGACGATGATGCCGCAGCGCGCATACGTGCTCTTGCCCAGGCACACCACCAGGGTGTCGCGCGGGATGCGGAAGTACTCGACCGTGCGGGCCAGCGCGAACGAATTCGGCGGGATGATGCAGACGTCCGACTCGATGTCGACGAAGCTGCCGGGATCGAAGTGCTTCGGATCGACAATCGTCGAATTGATGTTGGTGAACACCTTGAACTCGCGCGAGCAGCGCACGTCGTAGCCGTAGCTGGAGGTGCCATAGCTGACGATGCGCTCGCCGTTGACCTGCTTCACCTGTCCCGGCTCGTACGGCTCGATCATGCCGTGCTGCTCGGACATGCGGCGGATCCAACGGTCACTCTTGATGCTCATGCAGGGTTCCTGTTGCGGGGATGGGGACGGACGGGGCGCCATTGTAAGGGCAGCCCGGCCCTTCCCCGGGTGGGCCGGAGGCCGGCCGGGATGGGGCCGGATCAGACCAGCGAGGACAGGATCGAAGGCTTGGCCCGCGGGCGGGTCTCCAACTGCGCCACCAGCGCGCGCGCCGCCTGCCGGTAGGCCCGGGCGGCGGCGGAATCCGGGGCCGCCACGACCACCGGCCGGCCGGCGTCGCCCTGCTCCCGGATGGCGATGTCCAGCGGCAGCGATCCCAGCAGCGGCACGCCGTACTGCGCCGCCATCCTCTGGCCGCCGCCTTCGCCGAACAGATGTTCGACGTGGCCACAGTTCGAACAGGTGTGTACCGCCATGTTCTCGACGATGCCCAGCACGGCCACTTCGACCTTCTCGAACATCTTCAGCGCCTTGCGCGCATCCAGGGTGGCGATGTCCTGCGGCGTGGTCACCACCACCGCGCCGGCCACCGGGATCTTCTGGGCCAGGGTCAACTGGATGTCGCCGGTGCCCGGCGGCAGATCGATCAACAGGTAGTCCAGGTCGCCCCACAGGGTATCCGTGAACAACTGCGTCAGCGCCGAAGTCGCCATCGGGCCGCGCCAGATCATCGGCGTGTCCTGGTCCACGAGCAGACCGATCGACATCGCTTCCACCCCGAACGCCCGCATCGGCTCGATCGACTTGTTGTCCGGGCTGTCGGGCCGCCCCGACAAACCGAGCATGGCCGGGATGCTGGGGCCGTAGACGTCGGCGTCGAGCAGTCCCACCCGGGCTCCGTCGGCGTGAAGCGCCAGCGCGAGGTTGACGGCGGTCGTGGACTTGCCCACCCCGCCCTTGCCGGAGCCGACGGCGATGACGTTCTTGACGCGGGGGGAAGGGCTCAGGGCGCCCTGGACGGCATGGGGGACGACGGTTTGGGGGGTCATGTTCTGCGTTGGATGAGCGATGCACGTCGCCCGGAAGGGCGTCTGGCGGCCTGAGCAGGGCGCCGGAGCAACTAAAGGAATGCGACACAGTTTAGGTGATCGGGGGGGCGGTCCGGCTACCGATCGGGCGCCGGCGGCAGTAGCCCTCGATCCACCGATATCAGTGTCGGCACGCGCCTCGGGACCTGGCCAAGATATTCTTGAAAATTTCAACAACTTATTGATTTAGAACATATTTTCTAAAATTCGCATGGTGCATCGCCTCAAAATAGCCCGAATATTTGTGACATACATCACAAAATCAAAAGAATTTTGATTTCACTGAGACGCAAATCACAAGGTTCGTTAATGTCATGTTAGTTTCGTAACACGGATTTCACATTGATGCGGCGGGCCAACGGAATGGCCATGGGGGCTGCATCTATTTCTCAAGGGGATTCACTACATGCCAGTTCGCAATACGCGCGCATTGAAGCGCAACCGCCTGTGCGCCGCCCTTTTCGCGGCCTTCGTGCTGCCGGCCACCGCCGCAGTCGCCCAGGAAACCCAGCAAGAACAGGAACAAACCTCGGCTCCCGCCAAGGCCCAGAATCTGGACAAGGTCGTCGTCACTGGCTCACGCATTTCCCGCGTGGACGTGGAAGGTCCTTCGCCGGTGACCGTGATCACTGCGGCCGACATCGAGAAGGAAGGTTTTTCGACCGTCTATGACGCACTCAACACGTTGAGCCAGTTCACCGGCTCCGTGCAGAACGAATTGAACCAGGACGGCTTCACCCCGAATGGCAGCTTCCTGAACCTGCGCGGCCTTGGCCCGGGCTATCAGCTGGTGCTGATCAACGGCCGACGCACGGCTGACTATCCGATGCCGTACAACAGCCAGTCGAATGCGGTGAATCTGGCCGCCATCCCGTCGGCGGCGATCGACCGTATCGAAGTTCTGTCGGGTGGTGCTTCCGCAATCTACGGTTCGGACGCGGTGGCCGGCGTGGTCAATGTGATTCTGAAGACGAATTACGAAGGCGACCTCGTGACCGTGCGCGCGGGCACCACGACTCGTGGTGGCGGCGACACCGGTCGTTTCCAGTGGGTCGGCGGCAAGACCGGCGACAAGTGGAGCCTGACCTACGCCACCGAGTATCTGGAGCGCGAAGCCATCTACGGCTTCCAGCGTGAATTCATGGATTCGTTCCGCGACGATCCCAGCCTCTCGGATCCGGCCAATGCGACGACCGCCTATGAAGGTGTGCGTTTCACTGTGCGTCGCGACGCCAATGGCAACCCGACCACCGGTCCGGGCAGCGCGGTGCGCGAGTACCCTGGCGGCGGCGCCCAGGCCGTCTGTGATCGCTTCAGCGAATTCGAAGCCTTCAAGTCCAATCCCGCCCTCGCCGCGCCCGACCGCTGCGGCTACTTCGGCTGGCCGGCCGGCCAGTCCATCCGCAACTCGGACAAGAACCTCTCCGCTTACCTCTATGGCACCTACGATTTCGACGGCAATACCCAGGCCTGGGCGCAGTTGAACATCGTCTCTTCGGAAGCGAAGGTAGCCAGTTCGTCCCGCTTCGTTCAGAGCGGCGGCGGGCTTGGCGTCGGCAACTTCTACGATCCGAACTACAACGCGGTGCTCGGCAACGTCCTGCGCTTCATCACTCCGAGCGAAATCGGTTCCGGCGGCGGCCAGCCCAGCACGTTCAAGGAAACCTCCATCGACATCGCGGCCGGTCTGCGCGGCACGCTGTTCGACAATAAGTTCGACTGGGATGCCACCATCTCGCACGCCCGCTACGACATGAAGGAGGAGTTCTCCTATCTCGTCGCCGGCAAAGTGCGCGACTATTTCTTCGGACCGAACCTGGGCACGCATGCCGCGACCGGCCTGCCGATCTATGCGCTCAACGTCGACCGCCTGATGAACCCGCTCAGCCCGGGCCAAGTCGCCGAGATGACCTCGCGCTACAAGAACGAAGCCGATTCGCAGGTCACGCAGGGCTCATTCGTGATCAGCGGCGACCTGTTCGAACTGCCCGCTGGCCCGCTGGCCATGGCCGCCGTAGTGGAAGGCGCTACCCAGAAGTACGACGTCAGCCCCGATGATCGCCTGCTGCTCAACTACACGGGCAACGACGCGCCCATGGGCCTGACCGCTACCGCCGGCGGCGGCAAGCGCGATCGTTACTCGTTCGGCTTGGAGTTCAGCATTCCGATCTTCGAGACGCTGAAGGCCAGCCTGGCCGGCCGCTATGACAAGTTCAACGACGCCAGCGACATCAACGGCGCGTTCACGTGGTCGACGGGCCTGGAATGGCGTCCGATCGACAGCCTGTTGCTGCGTGGCTCCTACGCGACCAGCTTCAAGGCCCCGGACATGCACTACATCTACGCCGGTGAGTCGGGCTTCTATCTGTACATCATGGACGAGTACGCCTGCCGCGAGGCCGGCCTGAACCCGACTGTGACCGCGGAATGCGGCGGTGGTACCGACTACAACTACCAGGTGTTTGGTACCCGCAAGGGCGACCCGCGCCTGGACGCGGAAGAAGGCAAGTCCTATACCGCGGGTGTGGTGTGGGATGTCCGCGACAACCTGTCGCTGTCGGTCGATTACTACAACATCGAGCTGGAAGGCGCGATCAACGATCTGACCGGCCTGTTGTTCCGCGAGGAAGCTGCCTGCCTCCTGGGCACCAATCGCGACGGCAGCGCGGTGGATCAGAACTCGCCGCGTTGCGCCGACTTCACCAGCCGCGTGGTCCGCGACCCGACAACCGGCGAAGTGCTCGAGTTCCATACCTATCCGCAGAACCAGGTGCTCACCAAGACCTCCGGTATCGATGCCCGCGCCACCTACAACTTCGATACTGATCGTTTCGGCGACTTCAATGCCGAGCTGTCCTGGACCCACGTGCTGAAGCTGGAAGCGCAGCAGTTCGCTGGCGAGCCGATGGAAGATCGTCGCGATCACCCGCAGTTCTTCAACTTCCGCAGCCGTCTCAACTGGCAGATGGGTTGGACCAAGAACGACTGGAATGCCACGGTGTACGGTTATCGCTGGGGTTCGCTGCCCAATTGGGCGGAAACCTCGCGCATCGCTCCCTACATCATGTGGAATGCCAGCCTGCGCAAGAAGATCACGGACAAGGCCACCGTCGGTGTCTACGTCAACAACGTGTTCAACAAGCTGCATCCACGTGACGACACGTTCAACTCCTACCCCTACTTCTGGCGTGCGTTCAGCCCGGTGGGTCGTGAGGTGTTCGTGCAGTTCGACTACAAGTTCAATTGATCGACTCGTATTCGCAGCTGAAAAAGCCCGGCTCACGCCGGGCTTTTTTTTTTGCCTTTCCTGCGGACACGGTTTGACCGTCCCGCTCACGGTTACTCTGAAATTGAAATTACTCTTTCAGAATCAATCGCTTGAGATCATAGAAATGTGAATTTCGTCGTGTTAACGTCGATTTAACGGACGAATCGGGGGTGCCACGGAATGGCCACTCGTCACGTTTCAACCAGATCTTGGGGGTAGTGCTATGCGTAGTGGCAATACACGCTCGTTCCAGCGCAGTCGGCTCGCGACCGCGATGTTCGCAGTCCTGATGACGCCCGTTCTGGCCTACGGCCAGGAGGCGCAACAACAGGAATCCTCCTCGCCGTCGGCGCAGGGCACGCAGACGCTGGACAAAGTCACGGTGACCGGTTCACGCATCAAGCGCGTGGATGTCGAAGGTCCCGCTCCTGTTGTCGTGGTGACCGCCGCGGACATCGAGAAGGAAGGTTTCTCCACTGTCTACGACGCCCTCAATACACTGACCCAGTTCACCGGCAGTGTGCAGAACGAACTGGTCCAGAACGGCTTCACGCCGAACGCCAGCTTCCTCAATCTGCGCGGCCTGGGGCCCGGCTACCAGCTGATCCTCATCAATGGCCGTCGCGCGGCCGACTATCCGCTGCCTTACAACAGCCAGTCCAATGCCGTGAACCTGGCCAACATCCCGGCAGCAGCTATCGAGCGAATTGAAATCCTGACGGGTGGCGCATCGGCGATCTACGGTTCCGACGCGGTCGCCGGCGTCGTCAACATCATCATGAAGACGAACTTCGAAGGTGATCAGCTCTCGGTGCGCGCCGGCGCCACCACCCGTGGCGGCGGCGATACCGGCCGGCTCCAATGGGTTGGCGGCAAGACCGGCGACAACTGGAGCCTCACCTACGCCTTCGAAGCACTCGAACGCGAGGAGATCTTCGCATCCCAGCGCAGCTTCATGGATTCCTTCTATGACGAGCCTGGCCGCTCGCGTGACGACATCAATCCCACCGAAGGCCTGCTGCTGTTCGACGGGTTCAACAGCTCGCGGATTTTCCCGGATGGCGCGCAGGCCACCTGCGACCGCTTCAAGGATTTCGAGGTCTACTTCTTCGAGACCTCGTCGGTCTACACGGGCCCGCGCTGCGGTTATCCCGGTTATCCGGCCACCCAGTCGATCCGGAACTCCGACAGCAATCAGTCCGCGTATCTGTACGGGACCTGGGACTTCGACGGCGGCATGCAGGGTTGGGCGCAGTTCAACTACACCCGGGCAAAGGCTCAATTCACCTCCGGCACCCAGTTCTGGACCACGCCGGACTACATCTTTGCGCCCAACGTCACCTCCGAGGAGATTCCCTTCGGCGCCTTCGTGCAGCCCCAGCGCATCTTCACGCCCTCGGAAACGGGCGGCAATCTCGTGACCACCAGCAAGGAGAAGTCGCTCGACTTCGCTGCCGGCCTGCGGGGCAGCTTCGCCAATGGCCGCTTCGACTGGGATGCCACGCTTTCGCGCTCCGAGTACAAGCTCGATACGTCCCAGCCGCGCTTCCTCGCCAACCCGCTGAACGACTACTTCCTGGGCGAGTCCCTGGGTCCGGATCCGTATTTTGGCGCCTACGATTCCTTCGAGCTCAACCTCGACCGCTTCTTCAACCCAATCGATCCGGCGACCTTCGCTTCACTCAACACCATGGTCAGGGACCGCGCGGAATCCAGCGTCACCCAGGCGAACTTCGTGCTTTCGGGCGATTTGTTCGAGCTGCCGGCCGGCGCGGTGGGCATGGCGGCGGTCCTGGAAGGCGCCAAGCAGAAGTACGAAGTCAAGCCCGATGCGCGCACCTCGCCTACCTATACCGGCCCGGAGCCCATCTACAACCTGACCAGTTCCGGTGGACATGGCGACCGCACGCGCTACGCGTTCGGCGTCGAGTTCAGCGTGCCCATCACCAGCAACTTCAAGGCCAACCTGGCGGGTCGCTACGACAAGTTCGACGACATCAGCGAGATCGACGGCGCCAGCACCTGGCAGGTCGGCCTCGAATGGCGGCCAGTGGAAAGCCTGCTGCTGCGTGCCAGCCATGCCACCAGCTTCCGTGCTCCGGACATGCACTACATCTTCGCCGAGGAGTCCGGGTTCTTCACCCAGATCTTCGATGAGTACAAGTGCCGTCGCGATGGTTTCGATCCACGCGTGAGTCCCAATCCCTGCGCAGGCGCGGACTACAACTACCAGGTGTTCGGCACCCGCCGTGGCGATCCGAACCTGGAGGCCGAAACCGGCAAATCGACCACCGTCGGCTTTGTCTGGGACATCACCGAGCAGATGTCGGTCTCCGTGGATTACTACAACATCGAGTTGAAGGATGCGGTGGGTGACATCTCCGGCCTGTTGTTCCGCAACGAAGCCGACTGCCTGCTGGGACAGACGCGCGACGGGCAGCCAGTGGATCCCAATTCCAGCACCTGCCAGTTCTACACCGCTCTGGTCGAACGTGCCGGTTCCGGTGGACTGGCTGACGAGCAGGTCGAGCAGTTCCGCTCGTTCCCCATCAACCAATCACTCAACAAGACCAGCGGCATCGATGCGGCGTGGCGCTACGATCTGGATACGGATCGCTGGGGCTCGTTCGGCTTCCAGCTGAACTGGACGCATGTGCTCAAGCTCGATTTCCAGGAGTTCGAAGGTGGCGACATGATCAATGTCCGCGACCATCCCCAGTACTTCAATTTCCGCAGCCGCATCAACGGCACGGTCAGCTGGGAGAAGAACGACTGGCGCGCCGCGGCGTACTACACCCGTTGGGGTTCGTTGCCGAACTGGGCCGAAACCGGACGCATCGCGCCTTACATCCTGTGGAACCTAAACGTGGCGAAGAAGATCACGGACAAGGCAACGGTGGGCGTCTACGTCAACAACGTGTTCGACAAGCTGCATCCGCGCGACGACACCTTCAACACCTATCCTTACTTCTGGCGCGCCTACAGCCCGATCGGTCGCGAAGTGTTCCTGCAGTTCGACTACAAGTTCAATTAGTCGAACCCGCGGTCCACGTACCATCGAAAGCCCGGCGCAAGCCGGGCTTTCTTTTTTCTGCGTGCTTAACCGAGCCTGTCCGCCCGCCTTCACAAAACGTAACAAACGTTACAGTCCCAGTTAAATGCGTGTTAAGTTCGCCGCCCCCCAGGAATGTCGGGGAACTCTGTGGTCTGGCTGAGGGAACAGCGCGAAGGGCCGCACCTTTTGCAATCTGTTCCAAGGAATAACAAGCAAATGCCAGTTCGCAACATCAAGCGGAGCCGCCTGACGGCGGCGATGGTCGCCGTCCTGTTGGCCCCGACCGCCGCTTTCGCTCAAGACGCCTCCCCCGCTCCCGCCGGCGACACCACCAACCTCGACAAGGTCACGGTCACCGGTTCGCTCATTCCCCAGACCCAACTGGAAAACTTCACCCCGGTCACCACGATTTCCGCCGAGGACATCAAGACCCGCGGTTTCACCAGCATCGCCGATGCCTTGCAGCAGTCCGCCTTCTCCACCGGCGGCGTCCAGGGTGGCCAGACCTCCGCCTCGTTCACCCAGGGCGCCGAGACGGTCAGCATGTTCGGCCTGGATCCGGGCTACACCAAATACCTGATCGACGGCCGCCCGATGGCCAACTATCCGGCGCTGTACAACGGCAGCGATACCTTCAACAACATCAGCGGCATTCCGATCGATCTGGTCGAGCGCATCGAAATCCTGCCGGGCGGCCAGTCGTCCCTGTACGGTTCGGATGCAATCGCCGGCGTGATCAACATCATCCTGAAGAAGAACATGGACGGCGGCGCGCTCAGCGTGCGCGGCGGCGCCTATGGCGACGGCGGTGGTGACAGCTTCCGCTTCAGCCTGGCCAAGGGCTTCACCGGTTACGACGGCCGCCTGAACGTGCTGGCCGGCATCCAGGCCGAGACCAAGGATCCGATCTGGGGCTACCAGCGCGATCTGACCAAGCAGTACAACGTCAACGGCTATACCGCGCCGCTGGCCAGCCGCGACTACCTGGTCGCCGGCTACCGCGACTACGCGGCCAGTGGCGGCATCCGCCCGGCCAACAATGGCTACCTGTTCCTGGATCCGAACAACTGCGCCAACGTGACTGGCCAGTTCGGCGGCACCGAGGGCCTGCAGAACCGTCCGGGCTTCGGCCAGTACTGCGGTTCGTTCAGCACGCCGGGCTACCGCACCATCACCAACGGCAAGGAATCGGCGCAGGCCTACGGCCACGCGACCTTCGACGTCAGCGACAGCCTGCAGCTGTACGGCGACCTGCTGTACAGCCATGAAGAAGTGAAGTACGCCACCGGTTCCGCCTACACCTGGTGGAGCACCAGCGCCAAGTACGGCTACTTCTACGATCCGGACCTCGATGCGCTGGTCAACCTGCAGCGCGCGTTCTCGCCCGAGGACATCGGCGGCGAAGGCTACCGCGACATCATGAACACCGATCGCAGCAGCTCGTACTCGGTGACCTTCGGCGCCAACGGCGTGCTCGGCAACTGGGATTGGGATTTGGGCCTGACCCGCACCGAGTACCGCCTGAAGCAGCGTCGCTTCGCCCGTTGGGCGGATCCGATCAACGACTACTTCGAGCAGAAGGTGCTGGGCCCGCAGCTGGGACTGGATCCGGTGCAGGGCCTGTACCCGGTGTTCCGTCCGGACTACGCGGCGTTCTATACCCCGATGTCGCCGGCCGACTTCGCCAGTTTCACCGGTTTCGCGACCTCGCGCAGCAAGACCTGGGACAACATGCTGCGCGCGCAGGTGACCAACAGCTCGCTGTTCTCGCTGCCGGGCGGCGACGCCGGCCTGGCCGTGGTCGTCGAGGGCGGCAACCAGGGTTGGGACTACACGCCCGACGCCCGCCTGATCGCCGATCCGGAAACCCTGGAATCGCAGGTGTGGGGCACCACCGCCGTCAGCGGCGCCGGTCACCGCACCCGCTACGCGGTCACCAGCGAACTGCGCCTGCCGGTGCTGGAACCGCTGACCGTGACCCTGTCGGGCCGCTATGACGCGTTCGACGCGTATGGCGAAACCGTCGACAAGCCGACCTACAGCATCGGCCTGGAGTACCGCCCGATCGAAAGCCTGCTGCTGCGCGGCAAGTACGGCACCGCGTTCCGCGCGCCGACCCTGTCCGACACCTTCCAGGGTGTCAGCGGCTACTACGACCAGGTGACCGACTACTACCGCTGCGCCCAGGAAGGCTACCTGCCAGGCAACACCGCCGACTGCGCCTACGACGACTCGCAGTTCTTCGGCCAGCAGGCGGGCAACCCGAAGCTGGAGCCGATCACCGCGGACGTGTGGAGCGCCGGCGTGGTCTGGGCGCCGAGCAGCAACCTGTCGATGTCGGTGGACTACTTCGCGTGGGACATCGAGAACGAAGTCGACCTGCAGAGCACCGATCAGCTGTCGCTGATGGAGTACTACTGCCGCACCGGCCAGATGGACACCGGTTCGCAGGGTTGCCAGAACGCGCTGGCCTGGATCTCGCGTGACGGCACCGGCGCCATCGAGACCGTGTTCACCCCGAAGGTCAACGTCGCCAAGCAGAAGCTGCGCGCGGTCAACGCCAGCGTCAACTACCTGCTGGACATCGGCCGCTTCGGCGCGCTGAAGTTCGCCGGCAACTACACCAACACGCTGAAGCACACGGTCACCCCGCTGCCGGGCGATCCCGCAATCGACCTGCTGCGTGATCCGTACTCGATGTGGGTGTACGACGCATACGCGAAGACCCGTGCCGACCTGTCGGTGGCCTGGAACAAGGACAAGTGGACCACCACGGTCTATGCGAACCGCATCGGCAAGACGCCGAACTGGGTCGCATACAACACCCGTGGCTTCACCGATCCGCGTGCCGGCTGGTGGGCGCCGTACATCACGTACAACATGAGCGTGAACTACGCGCCGATGGACAACCTGGAATTCTCGTTCATGGTCAACAACCTCCTGGACAAGACCCCGGAAGACCAGGCCCGCAGCTACCCCGGCAACGAGGCCACGCCGTACAACAACGCCCTGTACAACGTGTACGGCCGTTCGTTCTTCGTGGAAGCACGCTACAAGTTCGGCAAGTAATCGCCGGACACCAGCAGCACCCCAAGCCCCGCCGCAAGGCGGGGCTTTTCTTTTCGTGCCCGGCAGGCTTTCCGGGCCAGGCGTCGGGGCGACCGGCCACGGCCTGAACCGCCCGGCCCCGCCGCTTCCATACGCCAGCGGATGCGGTATAAAGGAGGCCATTCCGGCGGGTTCCGCCGGTTCGTCCAAGACTCCCTGGGAGGGGAACATGCGCAAGATCCTGACCGCCACCCTGCTGGCCCTGCCGCTGCTGGCGGCATCCCTGGCCGCTTCCGCCGCCGACGGCGCGGTGGGCCGCTGGAAGACCATCGACGACAAGACCGGCAAGGTGAAGTCGATCGTGGAGATCTACACCACCACCAATGGCTCGCTGGCCGGCAAGGTGGTCGACGTACTGCACTCGGATCGCGGCCCCAACCCGACCTGCGACAAGTGCACCGGCGATCGCAAGGACAAGCCGGTCAAGGGCATGGTGATCCTGTGGGGCCTGAAGGCCGATGGCGCCAACGAATGGAGCGGCGGCACCATCCTGGATCCGGCCAACGGCAAGACCTACAAGTCCAAGATGGAACTGCAGGCCGGCGGCCAGAAGCTGGACGTGTCCGGCTGCATCGCCTTCATCTGCCGTGCGCAGACCTGGCAGCGCGAATAGGCAAGGCGGGTCAACCGCTTGCACCAACCGCAGCCCGGCCCCGCCGGGCTGTCCTTTTTGGGCCATGCGATAATGGCCGACTCCCCGCAAGCCGTCCGCCATGAGCCGCACCGCCCTCGTCACTACCGCCCTGCCCTACGCCAATGGCCCGCTGCACCTGGGTCATCTGGTGGGCTACATCCAGGCCGACATCTGGGTCCGTGCCCGCCGCCTGGCCGGGAACACCACCCATTTCGTCTGCGCCGACGACACCCACGGCACGCCGATCATGCTGGCGGCGGAGAAGGCGGGCACGACGCCGGAAGCTTTCGTGGCGGACGTACAGGCTGGCCACGAGCGCGATTTCGCCGCCTTCGGCGTGGCGTTCGATCACTACGATTCCACCAACTCGGCGATCAACCGCGAGCTGACCGAAGCCTTCTACGCCAAGCTCGATGCCGGCGGCCACATCGCCCGTCGCAACGTCGCCCAGTTCTACGATCCGGCCAAGGGCATGTTCCTGCCGGATCGCTACATCAAGGGCATCTGCCCCAACTGCGGTTCGCCGGATCAGTACGGCGACAACTGCGAGGTCTGCGGCGCGACCTACGCGCCGACCGATCTGAAGGAACCGAAGTCGGTGCTGTCCGGGGCGACGCCGGAAATCCGCGACTCCGAACATTTCTTCTTCGAGGTCGGCCGTTTCGAAGGCTTCCTGCGCGAATGGCTGGCAGGAGACGTGGCGCTGCCGGGCGTGAAGGCCAAGCTGATGGAATGGCTGGATGCCGAAGGCGGCCTGCGCGCGTGGGACATCTCGCGCGACGCGCCCTACTTCGGCTTCGGTATTCCGGGCGCGCCGGGCAAGTACTTCTATGTCTGGCTGGATGCGCCGATCGGCTACCTGAGCAGCTTCAAGGTGCTGTGCGAACAGCAGGGCCTGGATTTCGACGCCCACCTGCGCGCCGGTACCGACGTCGAGCTCCACCACTTCATCGGCAAGGACATCGTCAATTTCCACGGCCTGTTCTGGCCGGCGGTACTGCACGGCACCGGCCATCGCGCGCCGACCCGCCTGCATGTGAACGGCTACCTGACCGTGGACGGCGCCAAGATGTCCAAATCGCGCGGCACCTTCGTGAAGGCGCGCACCTACCTGGATGTCGGCCTGGAAGCCGAGGCGCTGCGCTACTACTACGCCGCCAAATCCTCCGGCGGCGTCGACGATCTGGATCTGAACCTGGGCGACTTCACCGCGCGGGTGAATGCGGATCTGGTAGGCAAGTTCGTCAACCTGGCCAGCCGCTGCGCCGGCTTCATCGACAAGCGCTTCGGCGGCCGGCTGGCCGACACGCTGCCGGATGCCGCGATGTACGACCGCTTCGTGGCCGCGCTGGCACCGGTGCGTGAAGCCTACGAGCGCAACGATCCGGCGGCCGCGATCCGCGCCACCATGGCGCTGGCCGACGAAGCCAACCGCTACATCGACGACCGGAAGCCGTGGGTGATCGCCAAGCAGGAAGGCGCCGACGCCGAGTTGCAGGCGGTCTGCACCCAGGGCCTGAACCTGTTCCGCGTGCTGGCCGCCGCGCTCAAGCCGGTGCTGCCGCGCACCGCGGACCAGGCCGAAGCCTTCCTCGCCTCGCCCGTCACCGCCTGGCCGGATCTGGATGCGCCGCTCACCGGCCGGAGCATCCAGCCGTACACCGCACTGTTTACCCGCATTGACCCGAAACTGATCGACGCCATGACCGAAGCCTCCAAGGAAACCCTCGCCCCGACCGCGGCGCCGGCACCGGCCAAGGCCGCCGCGCCTGCCACGCCCGCCAAGGTGGAAATCGCCGGCGAGGCGCCCGCCACCATCGGCATCGACGATTTCGCCAAGCTCGATCTGCGCATCGGCAAGGTGCTGGCCTGCGAGTTCGTCGATGGTTCGGACAAGCTGCTGCGCTTCGAACTGGACGCGGGGGATCTGGGCAAGCGCCAGATCTTCTCGGGTATCCGCGCCAGCTACGGCGAGCCGGAGAAACTGGTTGGCCGCAACGTGGTGTTCATCGCCAACCTGGCGCCGCGCAAGATGCGCTTCGGCCTCAGCGAAGGCATGATCCTGTCGGCCGGCTTCGATGGCGGTGCGCTGGCGCTGCTGGACGCCGACAGCGGCGCGCAGCCGGGCATGCCGGTTCGCTGAGCCGGCTCCGCGATCAGACTGCCTCCGCAGGCCTCCTGCTTCGCCCCGCCCTCGCATGAACCACGCCACGCCCGCACTGGTCGAACGCCTGGACAGGCTGCTGCCTCAGACCCAGTGCGGCCAGTGCGGTTTCGACGGTTGCCGGCCTTATGCGGAGGCGATGGCGCGCGGCGAGGCCGACGTGGATCGCTGTCCGCCCGGCGGCGACGCCGGCGCGCATGCGCTGGCGCGGCTGCTCGACCGTCCCGCGCTTCCCTATGACCGCGCGCGTGGCGAACACAAGCCGCCGGCGGTCGCGGTCATCGTCGAGGCCGACTGCATCGGCTGCACCAAGTGCATCCAGGCCTGCCCGGTCGATGCCATCATCGGCGGCGCCAAGCACATGCACGTGGTCATCGATCCGCTGTGCACCGGCTGCGAACTCTGCGTGCCGGCCTGTCCGGTCGACTGCATCGTGATGACGCCGGCCGCTTAGCCGGCGTTTTCATCGTGCGCGGATATCCGCGCGTATCCAGATTACTTCTACCGTTACTTCTGCGGCGCCTTGCACGCCGAGCAGATGCGCTCGACCTGGTAGCCGCGCGCACGCAACTTCTCGACCACGCCGTCGCTGCCCAGCAGGTGCAGCGCTCCCACGATCACCAGCGTGTCATCGCTGGAGGACTCGGTGAGCCGCTTTTCGATCTTCGGCACCCAGTTGTCGTTGCGATCGACGTTGATGCGCTGGTACAGACGCGGATACTCGCGCTTCATTTCGGCGGCCATCTCCTCCCACAGCATCGCGGCGTCGCCGCGCCGCCAGGCCGCATGCAGTTTCTCGGTCTGGCCGGGCCCCTTCTCCGCCTGGTCCAGGACCTCCTTGAGGAATTGCCGCTGCTCCACCGCGTCCATGCCGTCCAGCAGGGTGATCTGATCCAGGGCCTGCTCCAGACCGCTGGCCGGCTTGCCGGCGGATTTGGCCTGTTCCATGAAGTGCGCGTCCAGGCCGATCTTGGGATCCAGCCCCTGCCGCATCATCTCGGTCACGCTGATGGTCAAGCCGACGAACCAGGGCTTGAACGCGGCGAGATTGGCCACCGGCATCCCGTTCTTGGCGGCATAGGCCTCCAGCTTCGTCCAGGTGGCCTCGTCCAGATCATCACGCAGGCTCTTGCCGTCGCTGCGCAGCGCAGCCTGCATCATCCGGGTGGACAGCGCCGGTCCCATTTCGTCCGGGGACAATTCGAACATCACCGACTCGGCGTCCGCGAAAGCGCCGTCCACGTCCCGCGCCAGCGGATAGTCCGCGGGTTTGAGCATGTGGAAGGAACCGAGCAGATACACGGCGTTGTCGCTGTCGGACACCTTCCACAGCAGGGGCACCGGCGCTTCGGCCTGCGATTTTGGCGCATCGGCGAATGCCGGGAATGCAACCGCCGCGAGCGCGGCCAGGCCAATGGCGCGCAGCCGGCGCATCTTCTTTCCGCGAGGTGTCTGATTCATTGCGTGGCCTTCTGTGAGGGGCGCGCGGTCGCCGCGGGCGCCAGCTTGTAGGTCTGTTCACCGGCGCTGATCGCCAGATCCAGGCGGTTTTCCGGAGGCGGCAGCGGACATGTCGCGAATGGCGTGAATGCGCAGGGCGGGTTGTAGGCCTGGTTGAAATCCAGCCAGACCTTGCCGTCGACGACCGGCGGCGCGTCCAGGAAGCGGCCGGCCGGATAGCTGCCATGGCCGCTGGTGCGGTCGGCCAGCACGAAGAACAGTTCCCCGCCGGGCTCGCCCAGCGCTTCGAGCCTATAACGGCGCCCATCCCGTTCGAACTCCACCGCACCGGGGTTCGGCGACGGCGTGGTGGTGCCGGTGATGTCGACGATCGGGATCGTCTTGCCCGGCGGATGCGGCACGAAGCGGGCCTGGATTTTCCAGTCCGCGGCCGCCGGCCAGTACTTCAGGCCCGCGAACCGCACCCGACTTTCCGCGTCGGCGTGCTTCACCCGCAGCGCGTGGCGGCCACCGCGTTCGATCACCGTCAACCATCCTTTGCCGTCGTCGAAGCCGATGACACCGGGCGACTCGTCGTGATCGCTCGGGACTTCCACCTTGGCGCTGATTGGCTGGCCGTTGAACGTCACCGCCACGCCCGGCTCGGGGGTGAAATGGATGCGCCCTTCCTCGTCGGACAGCATGCCCAACCTGGCCGGGCCGACCGCCAGGCGGATGCCGCTGTCCGGGCCGTTGCCAATGTAGTGCGCCTTCAGCTGGATCCAGTGCAGGCCGACCAGGCTGGTCCAGCCGTCAGGCTTCAGCAGTTCCTCGCGCCGCTGCGCGCGCCACTGATCCTCGGCTGCCATGAAAGCGGGATCCTGCACCTTAAGCGGCGCATTGCTCCCATTTTCATCCGTCGCATCGCGCTGGCATGCGGCCAGCAACAGCAGCCCAGCCACGCAGGCAAATTGTCGCCAAGTTCCCATCACGTCCCCCGACTGAATCCACGTTCGATTTCGGCAAGCCCGAACCGACGCCAGAGCGCACCCGCCTCGCCGTCGCCGGCGTCGATGCGTTCGACCTCGCGCAGCAGGGCATTCATTTCCGCCAGCGTCATGCCGCGCGGCGCGGGCACGCCGTGGCCGGCCATCACCGCGAGCAAGCGCTCCACGCGCGCGTCTTCCGATTCCCGTGCACCATCGCCGCCAACCGCCGCCAGCACATCGCGCAGCAGCGCTTCCGGGTCGGCGTCCACCAGCAGCGCCGGAACCGCGCGCAGGCGCAGGCCTGTCTCGCCCGCCGGTTCGACGGACAGGCCCAGCGAGGCCAGCCATGCCGCATGCCGCGCACCCCATCGCGCCGCTTCCGGATCGACCTCCAGTTCCAGCGGCAACAACAACGGCTGTGCGTGCAATCCGATGCCCGCGCGCGCCGCGTGCAGGCGTGCCAGCATCAACCGGCGGTGGGTGGCCGGCAGGTCGAGCAGGACCATGCCCTGCGCGTCCTGGGCCAGCAGATAACGACCGTGCAGCACCGCGACCGCGAATCCCAGCGGCGGCACCTCGCCGTCCAGTGTCGGTGAAAGTGGCGGCATCGCCGGTTGCGACGGCAACGCGCCATGCTCGCCGTACAGGGCTTCGTAGAACGCGCGTGCCTCGCGCACCTGCGCCACCGCCGGCAACGCATGCACGCCATCGGCGCCCTGCGGCATCGCCAGCGCCCGTGCCATCGTCGCGCGGGTTTCGGCCAATGCCTCGTGCAGCGTGCGCAGGACAAAGTCGTAGATCAGCCGTGCGTCGCGGAAACGCACTTCATGCTTGGCCGGATGCACGTTGACGTCGACGCGGGTCGGATCCAGTTCCAGGAACAGCACGTAGGCCGGCTGGCGTCCATGGAACAGCACGTCCTTGTACGCGCTCTTGGCCGCATGGCCGATGTTGCGATCGCGCACGGCGCGGCCATTCACGTACAGATATTGCTGATCCCCAGTCGCGCGCGAATACTGCGGCTGCGCGATCCAGCCATGCAGGCGCAGGCCGGCGGCGGCATGCTCGATGCGCAGCGCCTGCTCCACGAAGGTGTCGCCGAGGGTCTCGCGCACCCGTGCCAGCGGATCGGTGCCATCCGGCCGGTAGCGGCGCGCCGGCTTGCCGTCCACCCCGACCCGCAGTTCGATTTCCGGCCGCGCCAGCGCGAGCGAACGCAGCCACTCCTCGATGTGCCCCAGTTCGGTGCGCCCGGCGCGCAGGAACTTGCGGCGCGCGGGCACGTTGTAGAACAGATCCCGCACTTCCACGGTCGTGCCGGGCGGATGTGGCGCCGGCGCCACTTCACCCAGTTGGCCGCCATCCGCGCGCAATGCCGCACCATGCGCGTCATCGATGCGTCGCGACGTCAGCAGGAAACGGCTCACCGACGCGATCGAAGGCAATGCCTCGCCGCGAAACCCCAGGGTAGCGACGGCTTCCAGATCATCCAGCGACGCGATCTTGCTGGTGGCATGTCGCGAGATCGCCAGCGGCAGTTCCGCGGCCGGAATGCCGCCGCCATCGTCGCGAATCCGGATCAGGCGGATGCCGCCTTCTTCCAGATCGATGTCCACGCGCCGCGCCCCCGCGTCCAGCGCGTTTTCCACCAGTTCCTTGACCACCGACGCCGGGCGCTCCACCACCTCGCCCGCGGCGATCTGGTTGATGAGGGTGTCGGGCAGTTGGCGGATCGGCACGTCGGGGCGGCGTGTTCGCCGTCGCGGGAAGTCAGTGCGGATGATAGCCGAGCGATGGCCCGACGCGGTGCTCGCTCAGGGCGCGCCGGCGGCTCCGCCCGCAGCGGCACTGCGTGCCTCGGCTTCGGCCTGCGCGCGCGCGGCGAACAGCGTGCCCGGCGGCGGCTGGCGGGTGAAGTAGGTGTTGACGCCATCCAGCACGGCCGCGGCCACCTTGCGCTGGTAGGCCGGATCCTTCAGCCGCTTTTCCTCGTCCGGATTGGAGATGAAGGCGGTTTCCACCAGCATCGACGGCATGTCGGAGGTGCGCAGCACCGCGAAGTTGGCGCGTTCGATGTTCGGCTTGTGGTTGTTGCCGACCCGTTTCAGGCCGTCGAGCACATGGTTGGCGGCATCTTCCGAAGCGCGCATGTGGCCGCTCTGGGCCAGGTCCAGCAGCACCGAACCCAGCGTGTTGTCGACCTTCTGCAGGGCGACGCCGCCGATCAGGTCGGAGGCGTTTTCCTTGTCCGCCAGCCAGCGTGCGCGTTGCGAGGACGCGCCCTTGAGGGACAGCACGTACACGGAGGAACCCCGCGCCGAACGGTTTTCCGCGGCGTCCGCATGGATCGACACGAAGATGTCGGCGCCCGCCGCGCGGGCCTTGCGGGCGCGCATGTTGAGCGGGATGAAGACATCGCTGTCGCGGGTCATGTACGCCTTCATGCCCGGCGTGGCGTTGATCTGGCGCGCCAGTTCGCGCCCGATCGCCAACACGACGTTCTTCTCGTAGGTGCCGCCCTGGCCGACGGCACCCGAATCCTGGCCACCGTGGCCGGGGTCGATGGCCACGATCAGCGGACGCATGCCGGCGCGCATGCCGACCCGCGGCACGGGTTCCTGCGGCGCGGGCGCGACCGTCGAAGCCACGTCCTCCGGCGCCGGCGTGGCCGGCTTGCCGGTGGCGATGGTGTACGGAACGCCGCCGGGCGTCATGCCTGCGGCATTCGGCTGGGCCGGTGCAACCTGCGCGGTCGCCTGCCCGTTGAGGATGGCCTGCGGCGATGGCGAAGGCGTCGATACCGACGGCGCGCGCTCGGCCGGACGTGTCGTCGCCGTGGTGGCCGGTGCATTGGCCTGCTGCGCGACCTGTGCCGCCAATGCGGCGGTGGCTTGGCCGGCCGAAGGCGTCGACGCGGTCGGCGGCGGTATCGCCGTCGCCGGGTTCGTCGCATTGTTCGGTGCGGATGCAGGGGTGCCCGCGGCGGGCGTCTTGGCGACGGCGGGGCCATCGCCCGGCCACTCGATGACCAGGCGCGCACCGCCTTCAGCGGCCTCCACGCGTGGCTTGAGCGCGGTGACGGGGCCGGCCAGATCGAACACGACCCGCAATGTGCCCGGATTGGGCTGGCCGGTGCGCACCGCCGTGACGATGCCCTGTCCGGCCGGCAGCTTCAGGCCACGCGTGGCGTTGGAGGCCGGCAGGTCGACCACCAGGCGCTCCGGCCCATGCAGCGCCAGGGTCTTGAACTCGCCCTTGCCCTGCAGGTGGATTTCAGCCCGGGTGCCGGTCGCGCCGTTGCTCAGCTGGACCGCGCTGACCTCGCCGGCGGAGGCCGTTCCGGCGCACGCCGAAGCCATCACCAACCCGAGAGCGGCGATGCGGAGGCGTCGAAATGGAGGTTTCCCCGGGGACATGCGGCGGATTCAAGCACCAACCGCCGAGGAATGCAAGAAGTTTTCCCTTAATAATCCGTGACCTGCCGGATCTTCCTACACCGTCGGGACAGGTGATCGAGGCAACTGGGCACTTTTTTCCAGGCGCGCCAGCCACGCTTGCCCGGCGTCGTCCGTGGCTTCCAGCGTGACCGCGCGACCATCCCCCTCAACCGCCAGCCGCACCCGCAGGTCGCAGGCGGGCAGGCCGGCGCCGCCACGCTCGGGCCATTCGACCAGCCAGAGCGTCGCCGTGCCTTCGTCCAGGCCGAGAAAATCCAGTTCCCCCGCGTCGCCGATGCGGTACAGGTCCAGGTGCCAGGCTTCGCCGTCGGCGATCGGGTAACGCTCCACCAGGGTATAGGTCGGGCTGCGGATCGCGCCCTGCACGCCCAAGGCCCGCAGCAATGCGCGCGCCAGGGTGGACTTGCCCGCGCCCAGATCGCCTTGCAGGTGGACCACGGCGCTGGCCGGCCGGGTGGCCGCGAGCGCGCGTCCGAGCGCGTCGGTCGCTTCGCTGTCGGAAAGGAACAGGGACAAGGATTCCATACCGCGATTCTAGCCTTCGCCGCGCCTGCTCAGGGATTGGCAAGCCGCCGCACGATCGGCATCAGATCCGAAGGCAGCAGGCCGCGTTCGCCTTCTTCAGCGGCAACATCGCCCGCCAGCGAATGCAGCAGCGCGCCCGCGCGCGCCGCGTCGAACGCGGGCAATCCCTGCGCGCGCAGCGCGGCGATGATGCCGGTCAGCACATCGCCCATGCCCCCCACGGCCATGCCCGGATTGCCCGCATCAACAACACAGGATATTTCGCCGTGCGCGGCAACGATCGTGCCGGCGCCCTTCAGCACGATCACCGCGCGATGACGCTCGGCCAGCGCGTGCGCGGCGGCGAAGCGATCCTGTTGCACCTCGCGCGTGTCCACGCCCAGCAGGCGCGCCGCTTCACCGGGATGCGGCGTCAGGATCGCGTCGCGCAGTTCGTGCGGATGCGCGGCCAGCAGGTTCAGGGCATCGGCGTCCAGCACGCAGGGTGGTTGCGCCCGCAGCACTAGTTCGAACAGCCCGCGTCCCCAGTCGTCCTGCCCCAGTCCGGGGCCAAGCGCGACGACATCGGCCTGCGTCAGCAGCGGTGCCAGTTCCTCGCCGGATTCGACTGCGCGCACCATCGCTTCCGGCCGACGTGCCAGCAGGGGCGCGACGTGGCGTTCGCGGGTGGCGACGCGGAGCAGGCCGGCGCCGGCACGCAGCGCCGCTTCCGCGCACAACGCGATCGCGCCACCGCTGCCGTGATCCCCGCCGATGCACAGCACCCGGCCGGATTCGCCCTTGTGGGTATTGCGCCGGCGCGGCAACAGCCAGCGCGCGAGCGCTTCCGCGCCCAGCCCGCTGGCGGCGGCGGCGACACCGGCGAAGGTTTCGTCCTCGACTTCGAGTTCGTCCAGCGCGCACGCGCCGGTGTATTCCAGCGCCTGGCCGGTGCGCAGTCCCACGTGCTCGGCAATGAACTGCAACGTGCGCGAGGCCACCACCGCCACGCCGGGCACGTGTCCGCGATCGGCATCCACGCCGCTGGGAACATCGAGCGCGAACACCGGCGCGCCCTGCGCGTTGATCGCCTCGATCAGGCGCGCGGAACCCGCATCCGGCGCACGCGACAGGCCGATGCCGAACAAGGCGTCGACCACCACGTCGGCGGGCGGCAGCGGTCCACCGCCATGCAGTTCGATGCGTCCGCCCGCGGCGATGTAGTCGGTACAGGCGCGCTGGCTGGACGGCGTGCGCGGCACGTGCTCGTCCAGGTGCACCACCGTGACCACGTGCCCGGAGCGCTGCGCCAGTTGCGCCAGCACGTAGCCGTCTCCGCCGTTGTTGCCGGGTCCGCACACCACCACCAGGCGCTGGGCCCGCGGCCAGTGATCCAGCAGGTGCCGCCAGGCCGCCTGTCCCGCCCGCAGCATCAGGGCATGCGAATCGCCGCCGAGCCGGGCGGTGGCGCGCGCGTCCAGTTCGCGCGCGGCGGTGGTGTCGTACAGGGGAAAGCTGCCGGACATGCGGGCGATTCTATACTTGTCGCATGCCTGCCACCGCACCCACCACGCTTCCGGATCCCGCCGCGCTCGCCGCCCGGGTGCGCGAGTTGGCGCGGGGGTTCGGTTTCCAGCGCTGCGGCATCGCCGGCGTCGAACTGGGGCCGGACGAGGACCATCTGCGCGACTGGCTGGCGCAGGGCCTGTACGGGTCGATGGACTGGATGGCGCGCCACGGCGACAAGCGCAGCCGGCCGCAGGAACTCCTGCCCGGCACCCTGCGGGTGATTTCGGTGGGACTGGATTACGGCCGTAACGACAGCGACGACGCCTGGCGGACGCTTGCCGACGGCGAACGCGCTTATGTGGCGCGCTACGCGCTGGGACGCGACTACCACAAGCTGATGCGCAACCGCCTGCAGCGGCTGGCCGAACGCCTGCAGCAGGAAGTCGGCGCGTTCGGCCACCGGGTGTTCGTGGATTCGGCGCCGGTGCTGGAACGCGCGCTCGCACGCAACGCCGGGCTCGGCTGGATCGGCAAGCACACCTGCCTCATCGACAAGGACGGCGGCTCCTGGTTCTTTCTCGGCGAAATCTACGTCGACCTGCCGCTGCCCATCGACGCGCCCGCCAGCGCGCACTGCGGCACCTGCACGCGCTGCATCGAGGTCTGCCCGACCCAGGCGATCACCGCGCCCTATCGGCTGGATGCGCGTCGCTGCATCTCCTACCTGACCATCGAGCACGACGGCGCGATTCCCGAGGATCTGCGCGTGCCGATGGGCAACCGAATCTTCGGTTGCGACGACTGCCAGCTGGTCTGTCCCTGGAACAAGTTCGCCAAGCGCCATGACGAACCGGATTTCCGCGCCCGCAACGATCTGGATACCGCGACGCTGCCGCAGCTGTTCGCCTGGGACGAAGCCGAATTCCTGCGGCGCACGGAAGGTTCGGCGATCCGCCGCAGCGGCCATGAGCGCTGGCTGCGCAACATCGCCGTCGCGCTGGGCAACGCGCCGGCCACGCCGGACGTGCTGGCGGCATTGGCCTCGCGCCGCGAGGATCCCTCGCCGCTGGTGCGCGAGCACGTGGCGTGGGCGCTGCGGCGGCATGGGGTGCAATGAGCCGGCGTGCCCTGTGGGAGCGACGTCAGTCGCGAATCGGACATCCAGAATTTCGCGACTGACGTCGCTCCCACAAGACAGAAGGTCGCCGCGGAGAAATCAACCGCGCTTGCGCAACTCGTCCAGCAGCACCCGGGTGACCGGGTCGTTGGCCTGCGCTTCGCCCTTCAGTGCGGGCAGCAGGCCGTTGGCCAGTTGCTTGCCCAGTTCGACGCCGAACTGATCGAAGGCGTTGATGCCCCACAGGACCGACTGCGCATACACGCTGTGCTCGTACATGGCGATCAGGCCACCCAGCGTCTGCGGGGTCAAGGCATCGAGCAGGATCAGCGTGCTCGGACGGCTGCCCGGATAGGCGCGGTGCGGATCCTCGCTGCCCTGCCCGTTCGCCAGCGCCTCGGTCTGCGCCAGCAGGTTGGACATCAGCGCCAGGTGGTTCTCGGCATAGGGATCGTCGTTGCGGACGGTGCCGACGAAATCCAGCGGCACGATGCCGGTGCCCTGGTGCAACGCCTGGAAGAAGCTGTGCTGCACGTCGGTGCCGGCACCGCCCCACCACACCGGCACGGTTTCCACGCCGACCGGGCTGCCGTCGAGTTTCACCGACTTGCCCAGGCTCTCCATCACCAGTTGCTGCAGGTAGGCTGGCAGCAGCGCCAGGCGCTGGTCGTAGGTCATCACGCCGTGCGCGGCGTGGCCGAGCGCATTGCGGTTCCAGATCGCGGTCAGCGCGTGGCGTACCGCGATGTTGTCGGCGGGCGCGGTGTTCAGTACATGCGCGTCGAAATCCGATGCGCCGGCCAGCAGCGCCTCGAAGCGCTCGAAGCCGATGGCCAGCGCGATCGGCAAGCCCACCGCCGACCACAGCGAGTAGCGGCCACCGACCCAGTCCCACATCGGCAGCACCCGTGCCGCGTCGATCGCGAACGCGGCGGCGGCACGCTCCGGATTGGCGCTGACCGCGTACAGGCGTTCGCTGCTGCCCAGCCAGTCGCGCAGGATGCCGCCGTTGAGCAGGGTCTCCTGGGTGCCGAAGGTCTTGGAAATCAGGATCGCCGCGGTCCTGCGCGGATCCAGCGGCGCCAGCACGCGCTGGGCGGCCGCACCGTCGACATTGGAAAGGAAATGTACCCGGAAACGGCCCGGCAACGGGCCGCGCAGCGCATCGGCGACCAGGCGCGGGCCCAGATCGGAACCACCGATGCCCACGCTGACGATGTCGGTGACATCGCTGGCTTCCAGATCCGCGATCAGCGCGGCCATGCGCTCGCGCACCGCGCTGGCGGTGGCGAAGGCTTCGCGCGCGACGGCGGCACCGGAGTGATTGCCGCGCAGCGCGGTATGCAATGCGGCGCGGCCTTCGGTGACGTTGACCTTCTCGCCGTCGAACAGGCGCCGGAACGCGCCTTGCAGATCCCGCGATTCGCCGAGTGCGACCAGCGCCGACAGCGCCTCGCGGTCATAGCCCTGGCGGGCGAAGTTGAAGTACAGCGGACCATGACGCAGCGCGAAGTCGTTGGCACGCGCCGGATCCTGCGCCAGCAGCGCCGGCAGGGATTGCCCGCGCAGACGCGCGGCGTGGGACTGCAATGCGTCGAAACCCGGTGTCTGGCTCATGCGGCCTGCTTGGGAATGCTGTGGTTGGTGTGGGTGATCCTGTTGCTGCCGTCCACATAGATCAGCTTGGGCTGGAAGCGTTCGGCTTCCTCTTCGCTCATGCCGGCGAACGCGGCGATGATGATCAGGTCGCCGATCTGCACGTGCCGCGCGGCGCCGCCGTTGAGCGAGATGATCCCGCTGCCTTCGTCGGCGCGGATGGCATAGGTGGAGAAACGCGCACCGTTGGTGACATCCCAGATGTGCACCTGCTCGAACTCGCGGATGCCGCTGGCGTCCAGCAACAGGCCGTCGATGGCGATCGAGCCTTCATAGTTCAGTTCGGCGTGGGTAACGGTGGCGCGGTGGATCTTGGTCTTGAGCAGGCTGAGTTGCATGGCGGGGGAACGGACCACGGAGGAAGCGGAAGTTTAGCAGCGGCCGCGGGCGGCGGACGTGCATGCGGCGGGAGGCGCCGCGCGGGAGGCAAAGCGGGCGGCGGGCGCCGCGTTCACCATTCCAGGTTGTCGATCAGCCGGGTCCGGCCCAGGCGCGCGGCGATCAGCGCGACCCGGGGACCGGGTTCGCCGTCGACCGGCTCGCTCAGGTCGGGCCGGCGCACCGTGGTGTAGTCCACCGCGAAACCGGTGTCCACCAGTTGGCGGGCGGCGGCGGCCTCGACCTCCGTGCGCGGGCGGCCGGCGACGACGCCATCGCGCATCTCGGTCAGTACCCGGCGGATCTCTGCGGCGCGCGGGCGCTCGTCGGCCGACAGGTACTGGTTGCGCGAACTCATCGCCAGCCCGTCGCTCTCGCGCACGATGCTGCCGGCCAGCAGTTCGATCGGAAACGCAAGGTCCGCCACCATCTGCCGGATCACCGCCAGTTGCTGGTAGTCCTTCTTGCCGAATGCGGCCAGGTCCGGCTGCACCTGGTTGAACAGGCGGGTCACCACCGTGCATACGCCATCGAAATGGCCGGGGCGATGCGCGCCTTCCAGCAGGCTGCTGACACCGGGCACGTGCACCTTGGCCGCCAGTTCCACGCCGAACGGATACATCGATTCCACCGTGGGCAGCCACAGGACATCGCAGCCCGCGCCTTCCAGACCGCTCATGTCCGCTTCCGGCGTGCGCGGGTAGCGAGTGAAGTCCTCGTTGGGACCGAACTGGGTCGGATTGACGAACACGCTGGACACCACCCGGTCGGCGTACTGCCGCGCCAGCATGACCAGCGAGTAATGACCGGCATGCAAGTTGCCCATCGTCGGCACCAGCGCGACTTTCAGGCCCTCGCGTTTCCATTGCCTGACGCGGGCGCGCAGATCGTGCAGTTCGGTGATGGTTTCTAGCATGAAGGTGTCCGCAGAAGTCCGCTGGATCGCCGCGCGGTGCGCGGCTCAGTAGGAGTGGCTGGCGTCGGGAAAACTGCCGTCGCGCACCGCATCGGCATAGGCGCGCACGGCACCGGCGATCGAGCCGCCTTCGGCCAGGAAGTCCTTGACGAACTTGGGTCGGCGATGACCGGTATCCAGGCCGAGGAAATCATGCAGCACCAGCACCTGGCCATCGCAGCCTGGGCCAGCGCCAATGCCGATGGTCGGGATGGCGATGTCCGCGGTGATGGACGCGGCCAGCGCCGACGGCACGCATTCCAGCACCAGCAGCGCCGCGCCGGCTTCGGCCACCGCGCGCGCATCGGCACGCAGGCGGGCAGCAGCGGCTTCGTCGCGACCCTGCACCTTGTAGCCGCCGAACTTGAGCACCGACTGCGGGGTCAGCCCCAGGTGCGCGCAGACCGGAATATCGCGCTCGGTCAGGAAGCGGATCACGTCCAGCTTGTGGCCCGCGCCTTCCAGCTTGACCATCTCCGCGCCGGCCTGCAGCAGCGTGATCGATGCGTGCAGTGCGCGTTCGGGCGTGGCATCGGACTGGAACGGCAGATCGCTGATCAGCAGCGCGCGGTTCAGCCCGCGTGCGACCGCGGCGGTGTGATAGGCGATATCGGCGGTGGTCACCGGCAGGGTCGAGTCGTGCCCCTGCACCACCATGCCCAGCGAATCGCCGACCAGGATCAGGTCCGCGCCGTTGGCGTCGAAGACCCGGGCGAAACCGGCGTCGTAGGCGGTCAGCATGACCAGCTTGCGTCCGTCCCGCTTGGCCTCGGCCAGGGCGGGAACGGTCCAGGGCTTGCTATCGGCGTGGGTGCTCATGGGGATGCATTATCCGCTCATAACGGCTGGATATTCGAGCTTTCCAGGCCGGACACTGCATCCCGTGCGTAACCGACGCCCGGAATCAGGATGTCCGGCGCCAGTTCCAGCAACGGCACCAGCGCGAAGGCGCGCTCGTGCAGGCGCGGATGCGGCAGTTGCAGGCCGGGCACGTCCAGCATTCGATCCCCGAACAGCAGCAGGTCCAGATCCAGGCGCCGCGGTCCCCAGCGCTGTTCGCGGGCGCGATCCCTGCCGAACTCGCGTTCGACGGCCAGCAGGTGTTCCAGCAGCGCCAGCGGCTCAAGCGAAGTGCGCAGCATCGCCACCGCATTGATGAAATCCGGCTGCGCTTCCAGGCCCCAGGCCGGCGTGCGGTAGAGCCGCGACACCGCCACGCATTCGGTTTCCGGCAGCCGCGCCAGGCGCGCGGCGGCGGCCAGCAGGCTGGCCCGGGCGTCGCCCAGGTTCGCACCCAGGCCGACAAACGCCTCGCTCGGTGGGATCATCTCGACCGGTTCATTCCGGCGAGGCGGTGCTGCTGCGACGACGGCGGCGACGGCGGCGGCGACCCTGCGGACCACCCTCCTCGTCCGGGCTGCCGGCGGCGGACACCAGCGCGCTGGCGAGCGCCTCGGGCGACTGCGCCTGCGCTTCGCGCCAGAACGCCACGTCCTCGGCGTGTTCGCTGGACGCGGACAGGCGCAGCACCAGGAAATCGAACGCGGCGCGGAAGCGCGGATGGCTCAGCAGGCGCATGACCCGCTTGCGCTGGCGGTTGCCGAAGCGGGTCTGCAGCAGCCAGATCTCCTGCATCGGCAACGAGAACCTGCGCGGCAGCGCGACCGTGTTGAGCTGGTGCAGGGTGACCCGATCGGCGGCGCGGCGCTGCGCCTCCTCCGCGTGCACGCCCTGCGCCTGCAACGCCATCAGGGCGCGGCAGTAGGCCGGCCACAGCAGCAGCGCGAACAGGAACGCCGGCGACACCGGCTCGTCGTTGGCCACCCGCCGGTCGGTGCCGGCCAGCCCCTCGATCAGCATGCGCCGCAGCGCGCCGCTGCGGTTGGACGCCAGCGCCGCCGCGGTTTCAGGCAACAACACGCCAAGCAGGCCAAACCGCTCCAGGCCTTCGAAACTGGCCACCGCGTGGCCGGACAGGAACAGCTTGAGGATTTCCTCGAACAGCCGCGCCGGCGCGGCGTCCGACAACAGCGGCGCCAGTCGCGCGATCGGTTCGGCGGTGGCCGCCTCGATCGAGAAATCCAGCTTGGCCGCCAGCCGCACCGCGCGCAGCATGCGCACCGGATCCTCGCGATAGCGCTGTTCGGGATCACCGATCAGCCGCAGCGTGCGCGCCTGCACGTCCTCAAACCCGCCCACGTAATCGCGCACCGAGAAATCCTCGATGGCGTAGTACAGCGCGTTGGCGGTGAAGTCGCGGCGCACCGCGTCGTCCTCGACCGTGCCGTAGACGTTGTCGCGCACCAGCCGGCCGTTTTCCATTTCGCGATCGCCGCTGCCGTCGTCGCTGTTGGCGCGGAAGGTGGCGACCTCGATGATCTCGCTGCCGAACACCACATGCGCCAGCCGGAACCGGCGGCCGATCAGGCGGCAATTGCGGAACAGTTGCTTGACCTGCTCCGGGGTGGCGTTGGTGGCGACGTCGAAATCCTTGGGATGGCCGCCGACCAGCAGGTCGCGCACGGCGCCGCCGACCAGGTAGCCGGCGAAGCCGGCATCGCGCAGCCGGTACAGCACGCGCAGGGCATTGGGACTGATGTCCTTGCGCGAGATCGGGTGCTGGTCGCGGGGAATGATGCGCAGGGCGGTGTTCGGGGTAATGGTGGCGGTTCCGTCAGGTGGTCTCGTGCCCCGGGACGGGCGATTGCCGAAGGCCGGGGTAGCCGCATATACTAATGCGCTTCGCCGGCATCACCCAAACGCTCCCTTCGTCTAGTGGTTAGGACGTGGCCCTCTCAAGGCTAAAACAGGGGTTCGAGTCCCCTAGGGAGCGCCATTCCGGCTTGAAGTCACCTCGCGGGCCCGCTCCCGCGGTACCGGCGGCGACTTTTCGGTCCGCACGTCCGCCGGCCCTTCCCCTCGCCTAGCCCATGCCGCTGTGCCGCAGCAGCGCGTCGATGCGTGGCTCGCGCCCGCGGAACGCGCGGAAGTTCTCGGCCGCCCCGCGGCTGCCGCCCCGCGCCAGCACTTCCAGGCGGAAACGCGTGCCGGTGTCGGCCAGTTGCCCCGGGGTTTCCTCGAACGCGGCGTAGGCGTCGGCGCTCAGCACCTCGGCCCATTTGTAGCTGTAGTAACCGGCGGCATAGCCACCGGCGAAGATGTGGCTGAACTGGTGCGGGAAGCGGTTCCAGCTCGGCGGCCGGTTCACCGCGATCTCGTCGCGCACGCGCTCCAGCAGCGCCAGCACGCTGTCGCCGGCCGGATCCATGCCGCCGGCATGCAGCAGCATGTCGAACAGGCCGAACTCCAGCTGGCGCACGGTCGCCATGCCGCTCTGGAAGTTCTTCGCCGCCAGCATCCGGTCGAACAGATCGCGCGGCAGCGGTGCGCCGGTATCCACGTGCGCGGTCATCGTCCGCACGCGCTCCCATTCCCAGCAGAAGTTCTCCATGAACTGGCTGGGCAGTTCCACCGCGTCCCATTCCACGCCGTTGATGCCGGCCACCGCCAGCTCGCCTATTGCCGTCAGCAATTGATGCAGTCCATGGCCCATTTCATGGAACAAGGTGGTGACCTCGTTATGACTGAAGGTGGCCGGCTTGCCCTCGGCGCCCCGGCCGAAGTTGCAGACCAGATACACCAGCGGCGTCTGCGCGCGCTGCCCCGCGCCGCGCTCGCGGCGGTTGCGGCCATCGTCCATCCAGGCCCCGCCGCGCTTGCCTTCGCGGGCGTAGAGATCGAGATAGAACTGGCCGACCAGTTGGCCATCGCCGCCGACCAGCCGGTAGAAGCGCACGTCCGGATGCCAGGTCGGCGCCTGGTCCGGTTCGACCCGCAGGCCGTACAGCGCATGGATGAGATCGAACAGGCCGGCCAGCACCTTCGGCTCGGTGAAGTATTGCTTCACTTCCTGCCCGGAATAGCTGTAGCGCGCCTGCTTGAGCTTCTCGCTGGCCCAGGCCAGATCCCAGGCCTGCAGATCATCCAGCCCGAGCTCGTCCTTCGCGAACACCTCCAGTTCCGCGCGATCACGCCGCGCGTGCGGCAGCGCGCGTGCGCCGAGATCGCGCAGGAACGCCAGCACCGCCTGCGGACTGTCGGCCATCTTGGTGGCGACCGAATAGTCCGCGTAGCTGGCGAACCCGAGCAACGCCGCCAGTTCGGTGCGCAGCGCCAGGATGCGATCAATCAGCGCGCTGTTGTCGAGCCCGGCGTCGTCGCCCAGTTCGGAGGCGCGCACGGCGCTGGCGCGGTAGAGCTGTTCGCGCAGGCCACGATCCTCGGCATAGGTCTGCACCGGCAGGTAGCACGGCATCTGCAGGGTCAACTTCCAGCCGGCGCGCCCGTCCTTTTCCGCCTGCGCACGGGCGGCCGCCAGCACGTCGGCCGGCAGGCCCGCCAGCCGCGATTCGTCTTCGACGTAGAGCGCCCACGCATCGGTCGCGTCCAGCACGTTGTTGGAGAACTTCGCCGCCAACGCCGACAGTTCCTCGCGAATGGCGGTGAAGCGGGCCTTGCCGGCTTCGTCCAGTTCGGCGCCGCCGAGGCGGAAATCGCGCAGCGCGTTTTCCAGCACCTTGCGCCGCGCGGCGTCGTAATCCTTCGCTTCGGGCGACTGCGCCAGTGCCTTGTATTGCGCGTACAGCGCCAGGTTCTGCCCCAGCGCGCTGCCGAATCGGGTGACCTTGGGCAGGTTGGCGTTGTAGGCCTCGCGCAGTTCCGGGGTGTTGACCACGGCCTGCAGGTGGGTGACCTGGCCCCAGGCCCGGTACAGGCGCTCGGTGGCGTCGTCCAGCGGCACGACGAAATTGTCCCACTCCACCGGCGCCACCGTTTCGGCCCGCTTCACCGCCGCGTCCGCCTCGGCCAGCAATTGATCGATGGCGGGCGTGATCTGATCGGGTTTGATCGCGTCGAAGCGCGGCAGGCCGGAAAAATCGAGCAGCGGAAGGGTCACGTCGGGACTCCGGGAATCAGGCGTTGGAAGGCAGGTTCCCTTCCAGAGTGGAGGCGACCGGCGCGGATGCAAGCGGGCGCCGGTGAGCCGGGTCAGGCCAAGGCCTGCGCCGTCCAGGGCAAATCCGGCAGGCGTTCGCCGGCGGTGGCGGCGGCGATCACCGCGTCGCTGCCGCTGACGTCGATGCCGTTGCCCGCGTACCACTCCGGGGCATAGTAGCTATGCGCATAGCGTTCGCCGGCATCGCACAGGATGGTCACGATCGAACCCGCCTGCCCGGCCTGCTTCATTCGCTGCGCCGCCCACAGCACGCCCACGAAGTTGGTGCCGGTGGAACCGCCGACCCGGCGTCCCAGCCGCGCACTGACCTCGCGCATCGCCGCCAGCGACAGCGCGTCCGGCACCTTGACCATCGCGTCCACGCAACTGGGCAGGAAGCTGGCTTCCACCCGTGGCCGGCCGATGCCCTCGATACGCGAACCGCCGGTGCTGGACAACTCGCGCCAGGGCCGACCGGCCAGTGCTTCCCGGTAGCCGTCGTAGAACATCGAGACTTCCGGATCCGCGCACAGGATGTCGGTGGCGTGCTGGCGGTAGCGCACATAGCGGCCGAGGGTGGCGGCGGTGCCGCCGGTGCCGGGGCTGCAGACGATCCAGGCCGGCACCGGGTGCGGTTCGGCCGCCATCTGCTTGAAAATCGATTCGGCGATGTTGTTGTTGGCGCGCCAGTCGGTGGCGCGCTCGGCGTAGGTGAACTGATCCATGAAATGCCCGCCGGTCTCGCGCGCGAGCTGGCGCGAGGCTTCGTCGAGATCGCAGGCGCGTTCGATCAGGTGGCAGCGACCGCCCTGGAATTCGATCGCGGCGATTTTCTCCGGCGAGGTGCTGGCTGGAATCACCGCGATGAACGGCAGGCCGAGCAAGCGCGCGAAGTAGGCCTCCGATACCGCAGTGGATCCGCTGGACGCCTCGATGACCGGCGCCGCCTCGCGCAACCAGCCGTTGGCCAGCGCGTACAGGAACAGCGATCGCGCCAGCCGGTGCTTGAGGCTGCCGGTGGGATGACTGGATTCGTCCTTGAAATAGAAATCGATGTCCGGATAGCCCGGCAGCGACAGCGGAATCAGGTGGGTATCGGCCGAGCGGTTGAAATCGGCTTCGATCCTGCGGATGGACGCGGCCACCCAGTGACGATGCGACATGGAGCGGGAATGTCCGAGTGAAAGGCGGAAGTGGAAGCAGGGTGGGAACGGTCGCCCGGCATTATCCCACTTCCGCCCGCGGGCCGTGGATGGCGCGATGCTGCCCGCAGTCCGGCCCGGCCCTCTTGATCAGATCCTCGGCAGATCGAACACCAGCACTTCCGCGCTGCGACCACCGGCAACGCTGACCAGCGGTTCGCCGTCGTACAGCAGGGCATCGCCAGCCGCCAGCGCATGCCCGTTGACCGTCAACTCGCCGCGGGCGACGTGCACGTAACCTAGGCGGCCTTCGGCCAGGCGCAGTTCCGCCTTCTCGTCGCCGTCGAACAGGCCGGCGTAGACGCGGGCATCCTGATGGATGCCCACCGAGCCGTCCGCGCCGTCCGGGCTGGCGATCAGGCGCAGGTGGCCCTGCTTTTCCTGGGCGGAGAACGCCTTCTGCTCATACGAAGGCGGCACGCCCTGGCGATCCGGGATGATCCAGATCTGCAGGAAGTGGGTGGCGCCGGATTCGCTGTAGTTGAACTCCGAATGCTGCACGCCGGTGCCGGCGCTCATCCGCTGGACGTCGCCCGGCACGATGCTGGACGCGTTGCCCATCGAATCCTTGTGGCCCAGCGCGCCTTCCAGCACGTAGCTGATGATTTCCATGTCGCGGTGGCCGTGCTGGCCGAAGCCGCGCCCGGCTTCCACGCGATCCTCGTTGATGACCCGCAGCGGGCCCCAGTGCACGTGGTTGTCGTCGTAGTAGCCGGCGAACGAGAAGCTGTGCCAGGAATCCAGCCAGCCATGGTTGGCGTGACCGCGCTCGGCGGCCGGACGCAGGGTGATCATCGGGGAACCTCCACGGGAAACGTTGGCGAAAGGATGTGGTTCCGCACGCGCAGGATAAACGGCCCGCCGGCCAATGAGCTGTTCCAATTTTGAGACAATTAGACTTTCAGACCGCATCGAATCGCAAGAAACGGAACGAATCGGCCTCTCGCTGACCTGTTGACACCCGTATCCGCCGTCCGCTTCCTGCGCTTGCCCGGCACCACTCCAGGCCGGGCCGGGAGTCCGGCGACGCTTCAAGGACGCGAAACGCAATCAATGTCATCCGGATGAGTGCGTTGCATTAAACTTGTGGGGTTTTCCGTTTTGATGTTCTGCCAATGCCCTTCGTCGTCACCGAGAACTGCATCAAATGCAAGTACACCGATTGCGTGGAAGTCTGCCCGGTGGATTGTTTCCACGAGGGTCCGAACTTCCTGGTGATCGATCCCGATGAGTGCATCGACTGCACGCTGTGCGAGCCGGAATGTCCGATCAATGCGATCTATCCGGAGGACGACGTCCCCGCCGGGCAGGAAAACTACGTGCAGTTGAACGCGGAGCTGTCGCGGGCCTGGCCGGTGATCACCACCCGCAAGGAACCGCTGCCCGACGCCAAGGAATGGGAAGGCAAGCCCGGCAAGCTGCCGCTGCTGGAACGTTGATCGTCGCGCGCCGGCAAATCGGCGAATCGCCCCGCGCCCCTCGCGGTGGACATGAAAAAGGCGCCTTGCGGCGCCTTTTTCGTTTCCGGTAGACGCCCGGGCTCAGTTGCCGAGCTTGGCCTTGAGCGCGGCAATCAGCTTGGTGGCCGCCTCGCCCTGTGCGGGCAGGCCGCGCGGATCCACCGCCGACACGTAGGCGCCGGCCTGGACGCCGACCACGCGCACCAGGAAGTTGCTGCCTTCGTAGTTCACGTCGTAGGTGCCCAGCAGCTGCGCGCGGCTGGCGATGGTCACGCCCTCGATGCCGCCGAGCGCATCACCGACCTTGGTGAACACCTCGTCGCGGCTGCCCGTGGCGTTGAAGCCGGTGTTGGAAGCGGCGGCCGGCGCGCTGCCCTGGCCCTGCGACTGCACCTGCGAAGCGGTGGCCGGCAGGTTCATCGCGCCGGCGGTGCTGGGCGGGTTGAGATCCGGCGGGACTTCCAGCGGACGCATTTCCGGGCTCAGCGCATAGTCGCCCTTGGCGCCCTTCTTGCTGAACCACTTGCAGCCCGACAGGCCGCCGGCCACGGAAACGGCCAGCAGCGCGAGGGCGAGCGGACGCATGAGCGAAGGCGAAAAACGCATGGTGTTCTCCTGGGTTCAGGCCGCGATCGTTTCGCGGCTGGATTGTTCTTCGAGCCGGCTCGCGTGTTCGGCGAGACGGTTCGCGGTGTCGTGGTGGGCCTCGGACAGCGGCAGCAGCGGCAGGCGCAGCCCGCTGCCGATGTCCTGGCGCTGCAGCAGCGCCTTGACCGGGATGGGATTGGATTCCACCCCGAGGAAGCCATAGATGTCGCCGAGGTCGGCGTCGAGCGCGGCGACCGCCGCGGCATCGCCGGCGCGGGCGCGATCGCACAGCCGGCGGAAGGTGCGCGGCAGCGCGTTGGAGCCGACCGAGATCAGTCCGTCGGCACCGGCCAGCATGGCGCGGCCGGCGGTGGGATCGTCGCCGCTGAGGATCACGAAACCGTCGTTGCGCAGCGCCAGCAGCGCGGTCATGCGCTCGGGCTCGGAACGGGCTTCCTTGATGCCGATGATGTGCGGGTGCGGCGCGAGCTGGGCCACCGTCTCCGGCAACAGATCGCAACCGGTGCGGCCCGGCACGTTGTACAGGACCACTGGCAGGCCGCCCTGCTCGGCCACCGCGCGGTAATGCGCGACCAGGCCGGCCTGGGTGGGACGCACGTAAGGCGGGGTGACCACCAGCGCGTAGTCGGCGCCGGCGACCTGCGCGCGGCGGGTCTGGGCGATGGTCTTGGCGGTGTTCATCTGCCCGGTGCCGGCCAGCACGGGAATGCGGCCGCCAAGGATTTCCACCGCCACGCGCAGCAGCCGCTCGTATTCCTCGTCCGACAGCGCGGCCGCCTCGCCGGTCGAACCGGCGACGACCACGCCCTGCGTGCCGCCGTCGATCTGCCGTTTGAGCAGTCGGCGCCAGGCGTCGAGGTCGAGTTCGCCAGCGTCCGTGAACGGCGTGGCCAGTGCGGTAATGCTGCCGGAAAGGGACAAGCGTTTGCCTTCTTGAACGTCTTCGTTGAACAGGGGCGGCGCGGAATCCGCGCACCCTGCGATGTTACTTGCGGCGTGAAAGCGCGGGCAAGTATGCTGGATCCCGTGCCGGGCGCCCGCCCGGGGTGCCATTCAGACTCGCCGCCCTGCCGGAAGCCGCTTTGACCGATCCCACGCCCCGGCCTTCGCCGAACGAAAACCACCTCCTGATCAACGCCTATACGACGCATCCGGAGTCCCCGCTGTTGGCGGTGACACGCCGGATCGCGGACAGCGGTTGCAACCTGGTCGATGCCCGCCTGTCCACGGTCGGCCGGGACGTGTCGGTGACCGCGCTGGCGACCGGTTCCTGGGATTCGGTGGCCAAGCTGGAGGCGATGATGACCCGGCTGGAGCGCGAGGAAGGCCTGAAGCTGGTCTGGTACCGCACCGGCCCCAAGGTCGTGCAGTCCAACCTGCTGCCGTACATCGTGGAAGTGGTGGCCGCCGACAAGCCGGGCATCCTGTTCCAGCTGGCCGACTTCTTCGACCGCCAGGGCATCACCATCGAGAACCTGCAGAGCACTCGCTACCGCGCCATGCAGACCGGCGCGGAGATGTTCTCGGCGCAGGTGACCATCGGAGTGCCGGCCAACATGCACATCGCCGCGCTACGCGACGATTTCCTCGAATTCTGCGACCATCTGAACCTGGACGCGATCATGGATCCGATGAAGTTCTGATGGCGATTGACATTCCGGCCCTCGAAGCGATGTTCTGTGATATCCGCGAGAAGACGGATTGGAATATCGATGGCCCGATGCTGTGGGGTTATTTCTTCACGGATTCCTCACCGGTCAAGCTTGGGAATCTGAGGAAAGTGCTGGAACGGGAAGGTTACTCGTTCGTCGATTTGTTTGTGCCAGAGCTCGACGAAGGGCAGGATGAGTACTACTTTCTACATATGGAACGCATCGAGTCGCACTCGGTCCTCTCACTCCACGAGCGTAACCAACACTTCTACGCGCTGGCTGCGGACCACGGCATCGGCACCTACGATGGCATGGATGTCGGTCCTACCCCCGCCCTGGACGCCTGAACACGATGGTTACCGTCGGCAAATCCCTGCCCAAATCTACCCTTAAGCTGCCGCTGGCGCTGTCCGGCGGCGAAACCGCCACCCTCGCCGACCATGCCGGCCAGTGGCTGGTGCTGTATTTCTATCCGAAGGACAGCACGCCCGGCTGCACCACCGAGGGCCTGGATTTCAACGCGCTGCTGCCGAAGTTCAAGAAATTGAATGCCGGCGTGCTCGGCGTGTCGCGCGATTCGGTCAAGTCGCACGACAATTTCTGCACCAAGCAGGGCTTCAGGTTCCCGCTGGTCAGCGATGCCGACGAGAAGCTGTGCCAGGCCTTCGACGTGATCCACGAGAAGAACATGTATGGCCGCAAGGTGCTCGGCGTGGTCCGCAGCACCTTCCTGATTTCGCCCGGCGGCCGCCTCGCCCAGGAGTGGCGCGGCGTCAAGGTTCCCGGCCATGCCCAGGCCGTGCTGGACGCATTGAAGGCGCTCCAGGCCCAGTGATCGAACCGTGCTCCCTTTCCTCCACCATCCCGAGTCGCGGCGGGCGTGGTGGTTCGCTGCTGTGCGCTCTCCGCGGCGCGTGTTCACACATATCATCCTCCATGAGGCTGCCTGAATGACCCGAAGCAAGCGCATCTATGTGCTGGACACCAACGTGCTGATGCACGACCCCACGGCGCTGTTCAAGTTCGAAGAACACGACGTGTTCCTGCCGATGCAGGTAATCGAGGAACTGGACAACGCCAAGAAGGGCACCTCCGAAGTCAGCCGCAACGCCCGCCAGGTCAGCCGTTTCCTCAACGAACTGATCGTGGGCGCCGGCGCCGACCACATCCAGGCCGGCATCACCCTGACCCATCCGCAGGGCCTGCAGCTGAAGGCGCGCGGACAGATCGGCAAGCTGTATTTCCAGGTCAAGCCGGTGGACCCGGGCCGCACCTTCGGCACCGTCGCGCCGGACAACAAGATCCTGGCGGCGGTGCTGGAACTGCGCGAGGAACATCCGGAAGTCCCGGTCATCCTGGTGTCGAAGGACATCAACCTGCGCATCAAGGCCTCGATCAGCGGACTGGCCGCCGAGGACTACGAGAACGATCGCGCGCTCGACGATTTCAGCCTCCTGTACACCGGCGCCACCGAGCTGGGCGAGGATTTCTGGCACAAGCACAACGCCGATCTGCGCAGTTGGAGCGACAAGGGCCGCACCAGCTACGAGATCACCCTGGCCGACGACGAGGACTGGCATCCGAACCAGTACCTGTACCTGCCCGGCGACGACGAGGTCGAGCTGCGGGTGGTCAAGGTCGGCGCGGATCGCAAGGCCACGCTCACCATCGTCGATGATTTCCGCAACGGCCAGCATGCGGTGTGGGGCATCACCGCGCGCAACCGCGAGCAGAACTTCGCGCTCAACGCGCTGATGGATCCGGAAATCGATTTCGTCACCCTGCTCGGCACCGCCGGCACCGGCAAGACCCTGCTGGCGCTCGCGGCCGGCCTGGCGCAGACGATGGACCAGCAGCGCTATCGCGAGATCATCATGACCCGCGCCACCGTCAGCGTCGGCGAGGACATCGGCTTCCTGCCCGGCACGGAGGAGGAAAAGATGACCCCATGGATGGGCGCGCTGACCGACAACCTGGAAGTGCTCACCCACAACCAGGAAGGCGGTGCCTGGGGCCGTGCGGCGACCAACGATCTGCTTGCCAGCCGGATCAAGATCCGTTCGATGAACTTCATGCGCGGCCGCACCTTCCTGAGCCGATACCTGATCCTCGACGAGGCGCAGAACCTGACCCCCAAGCAGATGAAGACGCTGATCACCCGCGCCGGCCCCGGGACCAAGATCGTCTGCCTGGGCAACGTCGAGCAGATCGACACGCCCTACCTGACCGAGACCACTTCCGGCCTCACCTACGCGGTGGATCGGTTCAAGGGCTGGGCGCACAGCGCGCACATCACCCTGCGCCGCGGCGAACGTTCGCGACTGGCGGACTACGCTTCGGAAGTGCTGTAAGAAGCACGCCGGTGGCGATGCCGGTTCGCGCCGGCATCGCCGCCGCGCACCCGCGGCAAGGCGGATACGGGGCTGATCGCATAGACTCGTCCGCTGGTTCGGCGAATCCATCCTGCACATGGGCATGCAACTTCCGCGCTGGGTCTGGATCGGCGCGATTGCGCTGGCTTGCGTGGCCGGCATGGTCAACGTCATCGGCTTCCTGGGCTTCGAACACCAGGCAATCAGCCATCTCACCGGCACCACCAGCCTGCTCGGCGCGGCGTTGGCGGCCGGCGACGGCCGTTCCATCGCCCACCTGTGGGGCGTGCTGATCGCCTTCTGCCTCGGCGCGACCCTGAGCGGGCTGATCATCCAGGACCAGACCCTGCAGCTCGGGCGCCGCTACGGCGTGGTGCTGACGGTGGAAGCGCTGCTGCTGGCGGCATCGGTGCCGCTGTTCCAGCAGGAACAGATCTGGGGCGGGCTGCTGGCCGCCACCGCGTGCGGCCTGCAGAATGCGATGGTCACCACCTACAGCGGCGCGCTGGTGCGCACCACCCATCTCAGCGGCATGTTCACCGACCTGGGCATCGGCCTGGGCCACCTGATCCGCGGACGTCCGCTGCCGATGCGCCGGCTCACCCTGAGCGGGCTGATCATCAGCGGTTTCCTGGCCGGCGGCGTGATCGGCGCCTGGCTGTTCCGGCGCTGGAGCTATGAAGCGTTGTTCGCGCCGGCCCTGCTGACCGGCATGACCGGACTGGGCTACGTGATCTACCGGCACTGGCGCGTGCACCGGTCCGCGCGCGGATAGCCCGGGTCGCCGCGGCGCGGACGGATGGCACAATGTCGGCCATGACGCATCCTTCCGTGGTTTCCGCCCTCACCATCGCCGGCTCCGACTCCGGTGGTGGCGCCGGCATCCAGGCTGATCTCAAGACCTTCGCCGCGCATGGGGTGCATGGCCTGTCGGCCATCGCCGCGCTGACCGCCCAGCACACCCGCGGCGTGATCGCGGTGAACGTGCCGCCGATGGATTTCCTGCGCGCGCAGCTGGACGCCTGCTTCGAGGATTTCGACGTGCGCGTGGCCAAGCTGGGCATGCTCGCCACTGCCGACGTCATCGGCACGGTCGCCGGGGTCCTGCGCGCGCGCGCGCCGGCATTCGTGGTGGTGGATCCGGTGATGGTCGCCACCAGCGGCGCCAAGCTGCTGGAGGACAGCGCCCTGCAGGCATTGCGCGGACACCTGCTGCCGCTGGCCAGCGTGGTCACGCCGAACCTGCCGGAAGCCGAGCTGCTGCTCGGTGGCCGCGGGATCACCAGCCTGGACGACATGCATGCCGCCGCGCTCGCCCTACGCGAGCTGGGCGCGAAGGCGGTGTTCCTGAAAGGCGGACACCTGCCGGGCGCGGACGACGTCACCGATCTGTTCGCCGACGCCTCCGGCGTGCGCGGCATTTCCCATCCGCGCCTGGTGCTGGAAGCGCACGGCACCGGCTGCACCCTGGCCTCGGCGATCGCCGCCAACCTGTGCCGCGGCATGGCGCTGGCCGACGCCTGCTTCGCCGCCTCCGACTACGTGCATGCCGCACTGAAGCAGGGCTATCACCCCGGCCGCAGCGCGGTCGTCGTCCTGGACCATTTCGGAGCCTCGCCTTGCCGATGAACATCGACGCCCGCGAACTGCCGGCGGCCAGCGCCGATGGCCATGCCTGGACACTGGCCGCGCGCGTGCCGGAACAACCTCGCGTGCATCTGCTCTGGCTGCCGGCGCTCGGCGTCGCCGCCCGTCACTATCTGCCGTTCGCCGAGGCGCTGGCCGCGCGCGGCGTCGCGGTGTACCTGCACGAATGGCGCGGCAACGGCGGCAGCAACCTGCGCCCGGATCGCCGGCACGACTGGGGCTATCGCGAACTGCTCACCGAGGATCTGCCGGCCAGCCACGCGCTGGTGCGGGCACAGGCCGCCGGCTCCGCCAGCTTCATCGGCGGGCACAGCCTGGGCGGGCAACTGGCCGCCTGCTACCTGGGCCTGCATCCGCAGGCGTTCGAGCGGCTGTGGCTGGTCGCCAGCGGCACTCCGTACTGGAAAACCTTCGCCCCGCCACGCGGCTGGCTGCTGCCGTGGTTCTACCAGTTCGCGATCTGGCTGGCGCGCCGACGCGGCACCTTTCCCGGCCGGCGGCTGGGCTTCGGCGGCGAGGAGGCGCGCGGCCTGATCGGCGACTGGGCCACGGTGGGCCTGAGCGGCCACTATGCCGCCGTCGGGCTGGACGCGGATCTGGACGCGGCCATGGCCGGGGCGGCTCCTGCGATCCGCGGCGTGCTGTTCAACCGCGACTGGCTGGCGCCGCCGGCCTCGCTGGCCGGGCTGCTGGTGAAATTCCCGCGCGCGCGCAAGCACGTGTTGCGGCTGGACGCCCGCGCGCTGGGCACCCACGCCGATCATTTCGCCTGGATGAAGCAACCCGACGGTGTCGCCACCGCGCTGTGCGGAACGGACGACGCGGACTGAGGCTCAGCCGACCACGATGCAGTCGCGGCCCTTGCGCTTGGCCTGGTAGAGGCCGCGGTCGGCGGCGTCGATCCAGTCGCTCACGGTCGCCATCGACGGACTGATCTCGGCCAGGCCGATGCTGACCGTGCAGCGCAGGCCGTCGCGGGTGAATGCGTAGGCCGCCACCTGCCGGCGCAGGCGCTCGGCCGCGACGATCGCGTCCTCCCATTGTGTCTCCGGCATGACGATGCCGAATTCGTCGCCGCCATAGCGCCCGCCGGTGTCCGCATCGCGCAGGCAGGCCTTCATCAGGCGCGCGAATTCCTCCACCACGCCGTCGCCGATGGTGTGCCCGCGGGTGTCGTTGATCTGCTTGAAATGGTCGATGTCGATCAGCACCAGCACCGCCGGCCGGCGCGCGCGCTGGTAGCGGTTGAGTTCCACCGACACCGCGTACAGCCACTGCTGCCGGTTCATCAGGCCGGTGGCGGCATCGAAGCGTGCCATCTTCTCCAGCAGATCCTTGTGCTGCTGGGCCTTGCGCGAGATGGCGTGGGTGGCGAAGCCGATCGCCATCGGATAGATCGCCAGGAACGGCAGGCAGGCCAGTACCACCGGGTAGCTGGTCCGTGGTTCGAAGGCGAATCCCCAGGCCGCGCTCGCCGCCAGGCAGGTCAGCGCCATCGCCCCGAGCGTGCGGGCGCCGAAGCGCGGGCCGCCGATGATGACCTTGTCCATGGTCAACATCACCGCCAGCAGCGCGCTGGGCAGGGCATCGAAGCGCATCGCGGCGACCCAGAAGCCGCCCATCGCGGCGTCGAAGGTCAGGTTGCGGTATTCGTCGTTGATCGGATCCGCGCTGCGACGGACGCGCCAGTAGGCCAGGTGCGGCCATACCAGGCCGTTGAACAGCAGCAACAGCCACAGGCCGGGACCGTCGCCGTGTTCGTGCAGGACCGCGCCGACGCAGATCGTGCCCAGCCCCAGTCCCAGCACCCGCATCCGATAGGTACGGAAGCCGAAGCGGCTGCGGGTCTGCTCGTCGATGCGGTTTGCGCGTTCCAGTGGCAAGACAAGCGGTCGGTGGCTCCGTCCGGCGGATTCTCCGCGAACGGGCCGGCAGCGTCCAGCGGCGAACGCATGCGCAGGCGCCGTGCGCCCGCGTACGTCGGGTCAGGCCGCCTCGTACCCGCGTGGATTCATCGACTGCCAGCGCCAGGCGTCTTCGCACATGGCGTCGACATCCAGGCCCGCGCGCCAGCCCAGCAATGCCTGCGCACGCGAGGGATCCGCGTAGACCTCGGCCACGTCGCCGGTGCGGCGCCCAACGATCTCGTAGGGGATCTCCCGTCCCGAGGCCCGCGCGAAGGCCCGCACCAGTTCCAGCACGCTGACGCCCTGCCCGGTGCCCAGGTTGACGGTCAGGTTGCCGCCCGCATGCGCCGGTGCGGCCAGCGCGTCGGCATGCGCGCGCGCCAGATCGGTCACATGGATGTAGTCGCGCACGCCGGTGCCGTCGCGGGTCGGGTAATCCCCGCCGAAGATGTGCAGGCGTTCGCGCCGGCCCACCGCCACCTGGCAGATATAGGGCATCAGGTTGTTGGGGATGCCGGCGGGATCCTCGCCGATCAATCCGGACACGTGCGCGCCCACCGGGTTGAAGTAGCGCAGGTTGACGACATGGAAGTCCGGATCCGCACGGCACAGGTCGCCGATCAACTCTTCCATCACCAGCTTGGTGCGTCCATAGGGATTGGTGACCCGCAGCGGCGCTTCTTCATGGATGGGGACCTGTTCCGGATCGCCGTACACCGTGGCCGAGGAGCTGAACACCAGGCGGCGCACGCCGGACGCGCGCATGGCCTGCAGCAGGTGGATGGTGCCGCCGATGTTGTTCTCGAAGTAATCCAGGGGACGTTCGCAGGATTCGCCGACCGATTTCAGCGCGGCGAAATGGACCACGGCATCGTAGGGGTGGGCATCGAACAGCGCATGGATGGCGGCCCGGTCGCGCAGATCCAGGGTGTGGCAGACCGGCGCCTGGCCGGTGATCCTTTCCAGCCGGCCCAGCACCCGTGGTGAGCTGTTGGAGAAGTTGTCGGCGATGTGCACGTGGTGGCCGCGCGCGGCCAGTTCCACATAAGTGTGCGCGCCGATGTAGCCGGCACCGCCACAGAGCAGGATACGCATTCCCCGTTCCCGTCGATTCGTCCCATGGCCCGGCCCGGGATGGGCCGTGCTCCATCCCGTGATACGCGAGGACCGCGCCGGACAGGCCAACCCCGTGTCCGGGGCCCCGGCTGTCCTCTTCGCGATGGTTTGCGCGTTTCCCGGCGTACACACCCGCTAGACTTCAGCGGTCGCATGTCCACCACAGGGGAACGACGTTTGATGAATGCCTCACTGCCCGCGCTCGACCAGGTCAAGATCGCCGTCATCGGCCTTGGCTACGTCGGCCTTCCGCTCGCCACGGCCTTCGGGCGCCGCTTCCCCACGCTGGGGTTCGACATCAATGGCAAGCGCGTGCAGGAGCTGCGCCGCCACCACGACCACACCCTGGAAGTCTCGGAAGCCGAGCTCAAGGAAGCCGCCCAACTCGATTTCAGCGACGATCCCGAGGCGCTGAAGGGCTGCAACGTCTTCATCGTCACCGTCCCCACGCCCATCGACGAGTACAAGCGCCCGGATCTGCGCCCGCTGGAATCGGCCAGCCGCACGGTCGGCCGCGCGATCGGTCCCGGTGGCGTGGCGATCTACGAGTCCACCGTCTACCCCGGCGCGACCGAGGAAGTCTGCGTGCCGATCATCGCGCGCGAGTCCGGGCTGGTGTTCAACGATGACTTCTACGCCGGCTACAGCCCCGAGCGGATCAATCCGGGTGACAAGCAGCACCGGCTGGAAACCATCACCAAGGTGACTTCCGGTTCCACTCCCGAGGTGGCCGACTTCGTCGATGCGCTGTACGGGGCGATCGTCACCGCGGGCACCCACAAGGCCTCCAGCATCCGTGTCGCCGAGGCGGCCAAGGTCATCGAGAACACCCAGCGCGACGTCAACATCGCCCTGATCAACGAACTGGCGCTGATCTTCCATCGCCTGGGCATCGACACCCACGAGGTGCTGGAAGCCGCCGGCACCAAATGGAACTTCCTGCCGTTCCGCCCCGGCCTGGTCGGCGGCCACTGCATCGGCGTGGATCCCTATTACCTGACCCACAAGGCCCAGCAGATCGGCTACCACCCGGACGTGATCCTGGCCGGCCGCCGGATCAACGACGGCATGGGCGGGCACGTGGCCCAGCGCGTGGCCAAGTTGATGGGCCAGCGCGGTCTGCAGACCACCCGGTCCAACGTGCTGATCCTGGGCCTGGCGTTCAAGGAGAACTGCCCGGACCTGCGCAACACCCGGGTGGTGGACATCGTCGCCGAACTGCGCAGCTACAACGCCAACGTGCATATCCACGACCCGTGGGTGAGCGCGACCGAGGCGCGCGAGGAATACGGGCTGGAACTGGTTAGCGAGCCGCAGCCGGGCACGTACGACGCGGTGATCCTGGCGGTCTCGCACCGCGAGTTCATCGCCCTGGGCGTGGACGGCATCCGCGGCTTCGGCAAGCCCGGCGCGGTATTATTCGACGTCAAGCGCGCCCTGCCGCGCGCGGCGGTCGACGACAGCCTCTAGACACGGCTCCGCCTACCGTCGGACTCCCCATCCGAACCGTCCAAGGGCTTTCATGCGCGTACTGGTCACCGGCGCCGCCGGCTTCATCGGCTATCACCTGAGCGAGCGCCTGCTGGCGCGCGGCGACGAGGTGCTCGGCTATGACAACCTCAACCCGTATTACGACCCGCGGCTGAAGCAGGCGCGCCTGGATCGCCTGCTGCCGCAGCCGGGCTTCCGGTTCGTGAACGCCGCGCTGGAGGACCGCACCGCGCTGGAGCAGGCCTTCGACGGTTTCCGCCCGCAGCGGGTGGTCAACCTGGCCGCGCAGGCCGGCGTGCGCTATTCGCTGGAGAACCCGCACGCCTACATCGACAGCAACATCGTCGGTTTCACCAACATCCTGGAAGCCTGCCGGCATCGCCGGGTCGAGCACCTGGTGTACGCGTCCTCCAGTTCGGTCTACGGCGCCAATCGCAAGCTGCCGTTCGCGGTCGAGGACAGCGTCGACCACCCGGTCAGCCTGTACGCGGCCAGCAAGAAGGCCAACGAGCTGATGGCGCACACCTACAGCCACCTGTTCGACCTGCCCACGACCGGCCTGCGCTTCTTCACCGTCTACGGTCCCTGGGGCCGGCCGGACATGGCGCTGTTCCTGTTCACCCGCAAGATCCTCGCCGGCGAACCGATCGACGTGTTCAACCACGGCCGCCACACCCGCGACTTCACCTTCATCGACGACATCGTCGAAGGCGTGATCCGGACCCTGGACCGGGTGCCCGGGCCGGATCCGGACTACGACCCGCTGGCGCCCAGCCCGGCCACCTCCAGCGCGCCGTACCGCGTGTACAACATCGGCAACCACCAGCCGGTCGAGCTGCTGCGCTACATCGAGGTACTGGAGGATTGCCTGGGCCGCAAGGCCGAGCGCAACCTGCTGCCGCTGCAGCCGGGCGACGTGCCGGATACCTACGCCGACGTCAGCGCGCTGAGCCGGGACACCGGCTACGCGCCGTCCACGCCGATCGAGACCGGCGTGCGCCGTTTCGTCGACTGGTACCAGGATTTCTACCGGGTCTGAGCCCTTCCGCTTGGCCGGTTTCGGTCGTCCGCCGCGTTTTCCCGGGTAATCCACACCACAGGGGAAACTTCCGATGAGACGCGCCCTTGCCGGCCTTGCTGCCGCAGGTCTTTCGCTACTGCTCGCCGCGTGCGCCACCACCTCGGGCAGCGACGCGCCGCCGCCGGTCGCCACCACCACGATGGCCACCGACGCCTACCACATCGGCGTGGACGACATCGTCCAGGTGTCGGTATGGCGCAATCCGGAACTCGGCATCACCGTGCCGGTCCGCCCGGACGGCATGATCTCCGTGCCGCTGGTGGGCGACGTTTCCGCCGGTGGCCGCACCCCGCAGGAAGTCGCCAAGGACATCCAGGACAAGCTGGCCGCCTTCGTGCGCGATCCGCAGGTGGCGGTGATCCTCACCGATCTGCGCAGCCACGAATACCTCTCGCGCGTGCGCGTGACCGGCGCCGTGCGCCAGCCGGTGTCGCTGCCCTACCGCCCCGGCATGACCGTGCTGGACGCCGTGCTGGCCGCCGGCGGCATCACCGAGTTCGCCGCGCCGGACCGTTCCGATCTGCACCGCAAGAGCGCGGAGGAAACCCGCACCTACGCCGTGCGGCTGGACCGCATCCTCAACCGGGGTGACCTGAGCACCAACTACCCGGTTTCCCCCGGCGACGTGATCACCGTGCCCGAGCGGACGTTCTGATGAGCAACAATCCCCTTCCCGTCGCCCGCCGCGCGATCACCGCGCCGCAGGCCGCCGCGACCACGCTGACCCCGAACGAACTGGTCCCGATCCTGCTGGAGGAGGCCAAGCGCAACCGCCTGGCGATGGCCGCGATCTTCGCCGCCATCGCCCTGCTGACGCTGGTCATCGGCCTGCTGGTGCTGCCCAAGAACTACACTGCCTCCACCACCATCCTGGCCCAGGAAAGCGACATCATCCAGCCGCTGCTGGAAGGTCGCGCAGTGGCCACCGAAGTGGTGGACCGGGCAGGCATCGCGCGCCAGGTCATCTACAGCCGCAAGGTGCTCGAGGAAGGCCTGAAGGCCGGCGGCTGGCTGGACAGCAAGCCCACGCCGGTGGAGCAGGACCGCTTGATGGAGCAGATCAAGGGCCGCATCGCCATCACCAGCCCGCGTCCGAACCTGGTCCAGATCACCTACCGCGACACCGACGCCAAGCGCACCTATGACGTCACCGAGCGGCTGGGTGCGCTGTTCATCCAGGAAAGCCTGGCCGCCAAGGAACGCGAGAGCCGCGAGGCCTACGAGTTCATCGATAGCCAGGTCACCGACTATCACGCCAAGCTGATGGAAGCGGAGAACAAGCTGCGCGATTACCGCTCGGCCAACGCAGACGCCCAGCCGGGCAGCGCCACCGACGCCAACACCCGCATCAGCGCCCTGCGCACCCAGGTCGAACAGACCCGGATGTCGCTGCTGGAGCAGCGTTCGCGCGAAGGAGCGATCGCCTCCCAGTTGTCGGGCGAATCGGCGGTGACCGCGGTCGCCACCCGCGAAAGCCTGTACCGCGCGCAGTTGCTGGAACTGCAGGGCCAGCTGGATCGGCTGCTGCTCAACTACACCGAACAGCACCCGGACGTGGTCCGCATCCGCCACCAGATGGCGGATCTCCAGCAGGCCATGACCAACGAACAGCAGCGCCGCGCGCAGGCGCCGCAGGGCAACAGCCCGTTCGACGACACCCAGATGAACCCGCTGTACCAGGAACTGCGCAGCCAGCAGGCACAGACCCGGCGCGAAGTGGCGGCCACCCAGTCGCGGATGTCGATCGCCGAATCGATGCTCAACGATGAACTCAACCGCAGCCGTCGCATCGCCGAATCGGAAAGCGCGCTGGCCGAGCTGACTCGCGACTACGAAGTCAACCGCGACATCTACCAGGATCTGCTGCGCCGGCGCGAGAACGCCCGCGTGTCGATGGAGCTGGATCGCGAGAAGCGTGGCCTGACCCTGCGCGTGCAGGATCCGGCGACGATGCCGCTGCGCCCGACCGGCCTGCGCTTCCTGCACTTCGCCATCGCCGGCCTGCTGGTGGCGGTCGCGCTGCCGATCGGCCTGCTGTTCCTGCGCGCCCGCTTCGACCCGCGCATCCGCTCGGCCCGCCAGCTGCAGAAGGCCACCGGCCTGGTGCTGCTGACTTCGGTGCCGGCCTACGCGTCGCCGCACGATCGCCGCCTGCAGCTCAAGCGCAACGCGCTGAGCATCGGCATGCTCGTCGTCGTCGTCCTCGCCTATGCCTTGGCCTTCGGGCTGAAGCAGATGGCCGCAGCCTGAGGACGATGCCATGCAACAAGCCACTCTGGAACCGCTCGTGACCCCGGACAACGAACGTTCGCAAGGCGTGCCCAACCGCGCCGACACCGCCCGCTCCCTGGCCCTCATGGATGAACCCAAGGCGCTGACGCCGCGCGAGCTGGAGGAGCGCCGGGTCATCCACCGCAATGATTCGGTACGCGAGCAGGCCGACGCCTTCCGCGAGCTGCGCACGCGCCTGCTGGCGCTGGGCGGCGAGCGCAACTTCGTCACCCTGGTCGCGCCGGTCACCCACGGCTGCGGCGGCAGTTTCGTCGCCCGCAACCTGGCGGCCGCGTTCGCCTTCGACGACAGCAAATCGGCGCTGCTGGTCGATTGCGACGCGCTGCATCCCACCCAGCACACCGCGCTGCGCATCGACGCCGGCCACGGTGGGCTGATGGACTACCTGGAGGACAGCGAGGGCGACCTGGCGCGGATCATCTACCGCACCGGCGTGCCACGCCTGCGCCTGATTCCCAGCGGTCCGCAGCGCGAGACCAGCGGCGAGGCCTACAGCTCGTTCAAGATGCGGGCGATGGTCGATTCGCTGCGCAGCCGTTATCCCGACCGCTACCTGATCCTCGACAGCCCCTCGGTGCTGGGTTCGCCGGACGCGCGCATCCTCTCCGAACTGGCGGATCTGGTCGTGCTGGTCGCCGGCTACGGCAAGGCGACTCCGGAAAACATCGAGAAGGCCGTCGCCAGCTTCCCGCATGAGAAGGTCGCCGGCGTGGTCTTCAACCAGATTCCCTGATAAGCAAGGAGCAGGCGCATGCCGATGAAGTATGTGGGAGCCTCGGTCATCACCGCCGCCACGCTCGCCGGGATCTCGGCCGACGCCTGGGCCGCCCGGGTCGACTACACCGTCGACCTGGGCGTGGAGGACAACGACAATGTCACCCTCGCGCCCTTCGATCCGATCCAGCAGCGCTACCTGCGCGCGGGCCTGGGATTCACGGTCACCGAAAACCTGTCGGCGCTGCAGCTCAGCCTGGGCGGACGGGTGGAGTATCGGGACTACGAGGACGACGTGTTCGACGATACCGTCGACGGCACCCTCAGTGGGCGGATGAACTGGATCGCCATTCCCGAGCGCCTGTTCTTCACCGTCGAGGACAACCTGTCGGTGCAGCCGGTCAATGCGCTGGCGCCGGATGCGCCCGGCAACCGCCAGCAGGTCAACGTGTTCTCGCTCGGCCCGACCCTGCTGTTCAACTGGAGCTCCGCGCTGCGCGGCCAGGCCGAGCTGCGCTACGTCAACAGCGACGCCGAGATCACCGACGAATTCAACTCGCAGCGCATCGCCGCCGCCCTGCGCGCGATCAAGGAATTCTCGGCGACCAGCCGGATGTCGGCGAACTTCCAGGCGCAGCGGGTGGATTTCGACAATGATATCGTCGCCCGCGATTACAACCGCTACGATCTTTTCGCCCGCTACTCGCGCACGCTGGCGCATTTCGAGCTGGGCGCCGACCTGGGCTATTCGCGCATCGACTACCGGCAGGGCGAGAGCCGTTCGGATCCATTGATTCGCCTGGACGCGGAGTGGAACCCCACCTCTCGCAGCCAGTTCACCGCCGCCGTCGCCAGCCAGTTCTCCGATACCGCGACCGATGCGCTGCGCGGCATCGAAGCCGACGCGCCGGCCACCGTACCCGAGCACGTGCTGACTGGCGACGCCATCGTCAACGCGTCGCCGTACGAGGTGCGCAGCCTGGACCTGGGTTACCAGTTCACCAGCACCCGCACCAACTTCTCGATTTCACCGTACGTGCAGAAGCGCAACTACGTGGATTCGGACGAGTTCGACCAGAAGAACCGCGGCGCGCGCTTCGACCTGCACTGGCTGGTGCGGCAGTCGTTGACCCTGGGCACCTACGCGACCCACGAGAAGCTCGAATACACCGTGCTCAATCGCGAGGACAAGACCACCCGCCTGGGCGCGACCCTGCGCTACGAATGGTCGCGGCACTGGAGCCTGGGCCTGCTGTGGGAGCGCTACAAGCGCGAAAGCACCGATCTGGGCCAGGACGTCTCGCAGAACATCGTCTATCTGAGCGTGTCCTACACCAACCGCTGAGGCCGCCATCATGCGCACGCGCCCCTCGCCTTCCCCGTCGCCCGCTTCGCGCATGAAGAGTCATGGCTGGCCCAGCGTGTTCCTGCTGGCGCTGGCCCTGCTGGCCGCGGCGATGGGCCAGTGCAGCGAAACCGGCGCCGGCCTGCCGGAACAGCAGGCCGCCACGCCGCCGCCTCCACCGGCCGAGGCACCATCGCCGGCGGCGCCCGCGACGGCGGCGGCGACCGGCAAGGATGCGCTGAACCTCGAACTTTCGCGGGTGGACCGGCGTTCGTCGGCGTACTCGCGCTTCCGCGGCTGGGTCGACAGCGCGGTGGCTGGCAGCCCCGGCTACGCGTTCGCCGCCGGCGACGCGGCGCTGATGTTCCTGCTCAGCGATGGCGCCAAGTACTGCGATCTGGCCGTGCGCATGGTCGAGCAGCAGGTGTCCGAAGCCGAAGCGACGATCGCCTCCGGCGGCCGTCCGGCAATCTCCGGTGACTCCTACCTGGAAGTCGGCCCGCATCTGGCCGATCTGGCGATGACCCTGCACAGCTGCCCCGCGGACATCGATACCGCCCGGCGCAAGCGCTGGTCCGACTACGCCGAGCAGGCAGTCTGGAATGTCTGGCATCCGGCGCAGGCGCAATGGGGCGGAAAGGCGCATCCGTGGAGCGGCTGGTCGATCGACAATCCCGGCAACAACTACTACTACAGCTTCCTGGAAGCGACCATGTACTGGGCGCTGGTCAGCGGCAATCCGACCTGGATGAAGGAACTGCGCGAGCGCCGCCTGCCTCCGCTGCAGGCCTACTTTGCCGGACTGCCCGGCGGCGGCAGCCGCGAAGGCACCGGCTACGGCGCGGCGCAGATGCGCCTGTTCGGGCTGTACCGGCTGTGGCGCGACAGCACCGGCGAGGATCTGGCCAACGCCAATCCGCACGCCCACGACAGCATCGCTTATTGGGTGCATGCCACCGTGCCGACGATGGACCGCTTCGCGCCGATCGGCGACCAGGCGCGCAACTCGATTCCGGAACTGTTCGACTACCACCGCCGGCTGGTGCTGGAAGCACGCCAGCTGACCCAGGAACCGGCCGCGCTGGCGATGTCGTCCTGGTGGCTGGGCCACATCTCGGTGCCGCGGATGAGCCAGGGTTTCAACAGTCGCTACGATCTGCTGCCCGCCGGTGAAGGCGGCGCGGCGCCGACCGATCTGATCTACCTGGCCGAGGGCGCGGGCCACCTGTTCGCCCGCACCGGCTGGGACAAGGACGCGATGTGGCTATCGTTCGTCGCCGGTCCCTACAACGAGAGCCATGCGCACCAGGACCAGGGTTCGTTCACCCTGTTCGCACGCGACTGGCTGGCGGTGAGCGAGAACATCTGGAGCCACAGCGGCATCCAGCAGGGCACGCCGGTCCACAACGTGGTCCGCTTCGAACGCAGCAACCCCGACGCCCAGCAATGCGCCGCGCCACGCGGCGACGTGGTCGTGCACCAGTGCGAATCACCGCAGTCGCGATCCAAACTCAGCCTGACCCGCAATCCGGATGGCGGACTGACCGCGACCGCCGACCTGACCCCGGTCTACCGCGGCAATCCCGCCCTGGACAGCTGGCAGCGACGCATCGATTTCGGCGGGCGCAAGCTGCTGGTGCGCGACACCTTCAAGCTCGGCGCGGGCACGCGCGCGATCTTCCAGGTCAACGTGCCGGAGAAGCCACGCATCCAGGGCAACGAGGCGCAGGCCGGGCGGCTGAAGATCCGGGTGCTGGAACCGGCCGGTGCCACCCTGCGCGCGCACGACTGGAGCAGCGTGGATGCGCAGGAGTTCCGCAGCGGCTGGCGGCTGGACGTGGAAGGCGGCCAGAATGGCTATCTGGTCGAACTCAGCGAGCAATAATGCGGTCCGTCACAGTTTCAGGCGGGCCACGCGGTTGAGCCGGCGCTGGCATCGTCACGCCTTCACGACCAAGCCATCTCGAAGCTGAACGAACCCGTCCGGCAGAGGCCGGCATGGACGGCCGAGTCCGTTATGCGGCTATGATGCGCTCGCCGTTGCGCGGGTCGATGTGGCTAGGGGGAGCCGCAGCGGGCGATCTTCATGGTCGTGCTTTTCCTTTTTCGCGCGCGGTTTCCTTGCCAGGAGATCCCCTTGTCGCGCATTCCGTTTTCCGGTGTCCCCCGCCCGCCGCGGTCCGTCCGCTGGCGTCGTGTCCTTGTTCCCCTCTTCATCGCCGTTCCGCTGCTGGGCGGATTCGGTGCGGCCAGCGCCGCCGGCCTGTTCGGCCAGCGCGCCCAATGGACCACGATCCGCGTCTGGCACGATGTGCGTGCGACCGCCGCGCAGATCGGCACTTTCGCCCGCGCCCCGTTCGCCCGCCTCACCGCGCGCGCGCCTGCGGGTAGTGGCGGCGGAACCGGAACGCCCATCGTTCCTCCCTCCACGCAGGTGCCGGTCACCGGCGGCGGCGGACTCGCCCAGAATTCTTCGCAGCCCCGCCTGGTCGCCCTGCCCTCGGCGCGGCTGTATACCGATCGCAGTTCGGCCGCCTATACCCGCTTCAAGAACTGGGTCGACGCCGCGGTCGGCAATGGCGGTACCGGCTACGGATTCACCGCCAGCGAGGCGGTGATGATGTACCAGCTGTCACCGGAAACCCGGTATTGCACGCTGGCCATCAACATCACCGAACGCCAGGTGTCGGCGGCCGAGACGGCCATCGCCGGTGGCGGCCGCCCCGCGGTCTCCGGGGATTCCTATCTGGAAGTCGGCACCATGATCGCCGACGTCGCGACCACCCTGGACACTTGCGGCAACTTCCTCACCGCCAGCCAGCGCAGCCGTTGGTCCGCCTACGCCGAACAGGCCGTCTGGAACATCTGGAACTACAACAGCGCGCAATGGGGCGGGCGTTCGTTCCCGTGGTCGGGCTGGTCCACCAGCAACCCGGGCAACAATTACTACTACAGCTTCCTGGAAGCGACCATGTACTGGGCGCTGGCCAGCAGGAGCAGCACCTGGATGAACTTCCTGCGGACCAACAAGCTGCCCGCGCTGCGCGAGTATTTCGCCCGCCTTCCCGGCGGCGGCAGCAGTGAAGGCACTGGCTACGGCACCTCGCACATGCGGCTGTTCTGGCTGTACGAGGTATGGCGTGATGCCACCGGCACGGATCTGGCCCTGGCCAGCCCGCATGCCACCGACAGCATTTACTACTGGGTAAACGCCACGGTGCCGACAATGGATCGCTTCGCGCCTATCGGCGATCAGGCGCGCAACTCCGTGCCCGAGCTGTACGACTACCATCGTCGGCTGATGCTGGAAGCACGCGATCTCGCCGTCAGCAACGACGCGCGCAACATCGCCACCTGGTGGCTGCGCAACATTTCCGTGTCGCAGATGACCTCCGGCTTCAACTACCGCTACGATCTGCTGCCGGCGGGCACAACGCCGGTGCAGCCCACCGAGCTGATCTACCACGCCAAGGGCGTGGGCCATCTGTTCGCCCGCACGGGTTGGGACCGTAATGCGATGTGGGTGGCGATCGTGGCCGGTCCGTACAACGAGAGCCATGCGCATCAGGACCAGGGTTCGTTCACCCTGTTCGCCCGTGACTGGCTGGCGGTCACCGCCAACATCTGGAGCGGCAGCGGCATCAACCAGGGTACCGACGTGCACAACCTGGTGCGGTTCGCCCGCAACGGCACGGTGGCGCGGCAGTGCGAGTCGACGAGCCGTGCATCCACCCTCAGCGTCAGTCCGGGCGCCGGCGGTTCGTTCACCGCCAATGCCAACCTGACCCCGTCCTTCTGCGACAACACCGCGGTGACGTCCTGGCAGCGCCAGTTCACCTTCGCCAACCGGCGCCTGACCGTGCGTGACCAGTTCGCTGTCACCAGCGGCACCACTGCGACCTTCCAGGTCAACGTACCGGTGGCGCCCACCCTGGTGAACAGCCGCGAAGCGGTCGCCGGACGCCTGCGGGTGCGGGTGCTGGAGCCGGCCAACGCGACCATCAACAGCAACTTCAGCTCGGGCAAGTACGTCGAGGATGGCGCGCGCTATCGCATCGACGTGACCGGCGGCACCACCGGTTACGTGGTGGAACTGAGCGAGATCTGATCCGGCCCGACCCGCCTGCGTGACGCTCAGCCGTTGCGCAGGCGGCGACGCAGGTCCAGCAGCGGGGTCGGCACGAAAGTGGCCGACCACAGGCCCAGCCCGCGCAGCGATACCCGGCTCGCCAACGCCTGCGACAACATCCTGCGCGCGCTGCGGATGTTGCGCGCGTGCAGCAGGTGCTGGCCGAAGTCGGTACGGATCGCCCGCACCTTGGCGTCCACCCGTGCCTGCGGTACACCCAGTGTCCGGCCCAGGGTCACGGCATTGTGCAATTCCGCGCGCGCGCAGCGTTCGATGCGGCTGGTGATGCTGCCGGCGGCGGGCGTGTAGCGCCCGATCAGCTCCCCGCACGCCAGCACCCGCCAGCCGGCGTGGGCAATGCGCAGCCACAGGTGGTAGTCCTCGGCGCCCACGAGTTCCGGTGATTCGTCGAAACCACCCAGCGCCTCGAACGCCTGCCGGCGCACCACGGTCATCGAGGTGCAGATCCGGTTGCATTCCCAGAGGGCGTCGAAACCCATTTCGCGCGGCAACGCCGGCGCACGCGCACGACCATGCAGCAGCCCCGCGCGCGGATCCCGCCCGAGTTCCAGTTGCCGCTCCAGCTTGTGCGGCAACCAGCTGTCGTCGGCGTCGAGGAACGCGATCCACTCGCCCTCGCAGGCGCGCGCGCCGGCGTTGCGGGCGGCAGCGGGACCCGCGTTGGCCTGGCGCAGCAGGCGCACCTTTCCGCCGTAGCCGGCCAGCACCTCGGCCAGCCGTTCGCCATCGGCCGAGCCGTCGTCCACCACGATCACCTGGCAGGGGGGCACGGTCTGGGCGAACACGCTGTCCAGCGCCACCGCGATGGTCGCGGCGGCGTTGTAGGCGGGAATCACGACGGCGTAGGAATTGGTTGCTTCGGGCGAGTGGGTCATCGTCGAATCAGGTGGTCAACGGCTTCCGCTTCCACAGCGCATGCCGGATGTACTGGAGCATGTACCAGGCCGCGCGTGGCGCGCTCAATCCTTCGACCTGGCGATAGATGCGCCACTGCCAGCCGGCAGCGCGCAGTTTGTTGGCCGACACCGAACCGTTGCGCACCAGGTAGTACGCGAGAGGCGCATCGCCGGGCACCCGCACCGCACTGCCGGCGCGACGCACCCGATCCAGCCAGAACACGTAGTCCTCGTGCCCCATCTTCTGGAACGAAGCCTCGCCCAGGCGGCGGTCGTAGATGCCGGTGAGATTGCCGATGTGGTTGCTGCCCAGCATGCGGCGGTAGTCGACTTCCAGCGGCGGCGACACTTTCGACAGCAGCCGGCCGTCCTCGGCCACCCGCTGGTAGCTCGCATAGCAGACCATCGCGCCGGTCTCGCGCATCCGCGCGAGCTGCAGTTCGAGTTTTCGCGGTTCCCACCAGTCATCGCTGTCGAGAAAGGCGATGTGGGTGCCACGCGCGGCGCGCAGTCCGGCGTTGCGCGCCGCCGCCACTCCGCCGTTGGGCTGGCGCACGGCGACAACCCGGTCATCGCCACGCGCCAGTTCCTCGACGATGGCCGCGGAACCATCGCGCGAGCCATCGTCGATCAGGATCAGTTCCAGTTGCCCGAAGCTCTGCGCCAGCACTGATTCGGCCGAACGCCGCAGGGTCTGCTCGGCGTTATAGACCGGCATGATCACGCTCACCAGCGTGTCGGCGTCCTGCGCGGGCAAGCGGGCGGCCGGGGTGTTCACGCGGCGTCCCGGGCGACCGTGTTGCGGCCCGAGCCCGCCCACGACGAACGCGGCGCCGGCAGCACGAAATCGCGGTAATCGTTGGGATTTCCCTGGCGTCCTGCCTCGGCGGCCTTGGCGATGTTGTACGCCTCGCGCGCGCTGACGTAGTGCAGCACATAGCGCTTGCCATCGTTGTAGGCCGACTCCAGATACGCGTGCATCGCATCCACCGGCGCGCCCAGCAGCGTATCCATGTCCGCCTCCTGGGTGCCGTGGGTGTGGATCTTGATGAACACCCATTCCGGCCGGCCCTCGACGTGCACGCCGGTGCGCACCCATGCATCCACGCGTTCGGTGGTGGGTGGCTGGCCGCCGCGCACGTCGGCGTTCTCGATGCGCGGGACCAGGCCCATCCGGCGATCCCGCCAGTTCAGCCCCAGCGGTCCCTGGATCAGCATCAGGTCGCCGCTGGGCGTGCCGCCCACCCGCACCGGGGTGCCATCGTCATGCGATTTGGGCGCATGCGGATCGTCGGTGGCGTAGTAGATTGAGTTGATGATCCGGGTCTGGGTGTCGCTCGGCGCCGAGGGCATGGTGAAGTCGGCGTAGCAACCCAGCTCGCGCAGCAGGATCAGTTCGTTGTCGATGCCGCACCAGCGGCCGTCGGGACGCGAATTGTCCAGGCACCAGTTGCCGTGGATGAAGCCGAAGCGCAGTTCACCGCTGACCGGATCGCGCGGCAGCGCGCCGTGCCGCTCGTGCAGGATATGGCAGAAACGGGTGATGCTCTGGCGGAAATTGGCCTCGGTGTCGTTGTCGTGGTGCAGGTGCACCTCGATTTCGCCGTAGCCATCGGCACACAGTTCGGCCAGCTTCTCCAGGTGCTCCGGTGCGTACTCCTCTTCCGGATAGAAAAAGCTGTGTTGCGGCGGGCGCCCGTCCGCGTCGCGGTGGCGCGCGGCCATGTGCCGGTACTCGTGGCACCAGCGATCCACCCGGGTGCGCTGGGTGGCCAGGTCCGCACCGCGCCACATCGGCTCGAAATGATCGACGAAGCAGAACATCACGTGGACCGGCCGGTCGGTGACCCGCGGCGGCTTGCGGCGCAGGTAGCTGCCGATCCAGATTTCCATGTTGCGGGCGCGCAGCAGGCGCCAGATCACGAAGGCGCCGAGCGCCGCGAGGGCGGCCAATACGGCCACTCCAATCAGAACGTTCAAGCCTTCCCCCGTCGCTGCTTTCGTCCGGCGTCTGCCGCCATTCACAACAACGCGCTGCGGGGGGCGAACCGGCCATCCCGAGGTGCCGGCCAGGACGGTTCCGGCGGCCGTGTTCAGTCCAGCGCGGGCAAGGCCTGCAGCGCGAAGCCCGCCGCCTTCCAGCGTGGAATCAGCTCCCTGAGCAGATCCAGCGACAGCCGGCTGTCGTCGTGCATCAGCACGATTTCGCCTGGCCGCATCGGATGGCGGCCGATGACCTCCAGCAGGTCGCCGGCAGGCCGCCGGCTGTAGTCCAGGCTGTCGTAGGACCAATACAGGATGCGGCGGCGCTCGCGAATGCAGCGGGCGATCATCGGCAGCGACAGCACGCCGCGCGGCGGGCGGAAACCATGCCGCTGGCGGCCGTTGATGGCGGTCAACAGCCGGTCGGTGCGGTCGATTTCCTCGAACTGCTGCCGCAGCGACAGCGTCTCGAAACGTGGATGGGAGAAGGAATGGTTGCCCAGCGTGTGGCCCTCGGCGGCAATCCGCCGGGCCAGATCCGGGTGCCGCTCGATCTGCTGGCCGATCAGGAAGAAGCTGGCCCGCGCATCGTGCTCGGCCAACAGGTCCAGCAACGGCGCGGTGTGCTCGGGATGCGGACCGTCGTCGAAGGTCAGGTAAATCGCCCGGCCGTCAGCCGGGCCGGCGGTGGTCAGCCAGGCGTTGGGCAGCCATTGCAGGACTTTCAGGCGGCGCGGCCGGGGATTCATGCGGGCGGGGATCCGGATTCGGGGGAAAAAACACCGGGGCGCGCGCAAGCGCGCATGGCGGCATCCGGATCATGCCGGCCGGGGAAAACGATGTGGCGGATCGCGCGCATTCAGCCGATCTCCACTTCGGGGGCCAGTTCGCCCAACGCGATCGGCTGGCCGGCATACAGTCGTTCGTAGCGCAGCGCCATGGTCCGGAACGAGCCTTCCGCCAGCACCCAGTCGCGCCCGGCCCGGCCCATCCGCGCCGCGGTTTCGGGCGTTTCCAACAGTGCCAGCAGCGCCGCCGCCAGCGCGTCGGGATCCCCCGGGGCAATCAGTTTTCCATTGACGCCGTCGCGGACGATCTCGCGATTGCCGCCGACGTCGGTGGCCACGATCGGCAGTCCCGCAGCGCAAGCTTCCAGCAACGCAATCGAATAGCCCTCGCTGCGCGAGGGCAGCGCGAACACTTCCAGCCCGGTCAGCAGTCTAGGCACATCGCTGCGGTCGCCGAGGAACCGCACGGCATCGCCCAGCTCCAATTCACCGGCCAGGCCCTCGAGCTGGGCGCGCAGGGCGCCATCGCCGACGACCGCCAGCACCGCCTGCGGCATCTTCTCGCGCAAGCTCGCGAACGCTCGCAACAGTCCCTGCTGCTCCTTGACCGGCTGCAGTCGCCCGACCGTGCCGATGATGCGGCAGTCGGCGGGCCAGCCCAGTTCCGTGGCCAGTACCGCGCGTCCGGCGGCGTCGGCCGCCCGGAAACGTTCCAGGCGGATCCCGTTGGGCACCGCCAGCAGCCGCTCGCGCGGGCGCACGCCCTGGTCGTCGAAACACCGGCGCGCGGCTTCGCACACGCCGGCGACATAGTCGGTCTGGCGCATGCTGCGGCGATACAGCCATTCCTTGCGGCTGCGCGGGTCCACCGCCCCCATGCTGTGGCGGGTGTTGATCACCCGCGCCAGCGGCAAGCCCCACGCCGCCAGCACCGCATGGTAGTGCGCGGTGGCGTTGTGGGTATGCAGCACCGCGCCGGGGTGGCGACGGAGCAGCGCGCGGGCGCGGCGCACCGCCGACCAGTCCAGGCCGCGCCGCTTGTGACAGGCCGTCACCTCCACGCCCTGCGCGGTCAGTTCGGAGGCCAGCTGGCCGGGTTCGAACAGGCAGATCACCCGGCAGGCGTGGCCGGCGTCGCGCTGGGCCGCGATCAGGTCGATGACGGTGCGCTCAAGCCCGCCGCGCTCCAGGTTCTCGACGAAGTGGATGACTTCCATACCCTTCATGTCAGTTCAGATACCGTCACGCGTTGTTTGCCGGTCGCGGTCAGCGGAATGTCGTCGGCGAAGCGGAAATCCAGCGCGACCTGCTGGCCGATCACCTTGCGCAGTTCCGCGCCCATCCGTTCGACCACGGACGGATCGAAATCATGATCGCGCACCAGGGTGATCTCGAAGGCGTCCAGGCGCTTCTGCACCACCTGGTAGCGGCGGATGCCGGTGGCGCCCAGGAAAGCGTACACGATGAACTCGCCGGGAATGTAACGGCCGTCCGGCGTGCGCAGGGCGTCCAGCTTGCGGCCATCGACGCTGGCCAGCAACGGCAGCGCGCGCCCGCAGCTGCAACGCCCCTGCCCCGCCGTCGCCAGATCGCCGTTGACGTAGCGCAGCAGTGGCATGCCCAGGTTGTGCAGGTCGGTGACGATGATCTCGCGCGGGCCGGCCGCGTCGCCACCAACGCCCGCGCCCAGTTCCACGTGCAGGTGGTCGATATTGACGTGCAGGCCCTTGCGGTGTTCGCATTCGGCCGCGATCAGCATGAACTCGCGGCAGCCGTAGGTGTTGTAGGCGGGACAGCCGAAAGCCTGCTCAATCAACGCGCGCTGGCTCTCGTGCAGCGTCTCGGCGGCGCCGAGGATGCGCTGGGGCCGGTGCACGCGACGGCCGTTGGCGATCAGCCATTCGGACATCTTCACGATCGGCGCGACATAGGAAACGATCGTCTCCGGGCGGAACCGGTCGATGGCGTCGGCATACTCGGCCATGCGCGCCTCGCTCATCTCGAAGGCGCTGAGCATGTAACGGTTGAAGGCGGCGTGATACAGGCGATCCTTGCGCTTCTGCGCGCCAACCGGCGTGCCCCACAGGTACAGCGTGCGCTGGCCCAGGCGCGCGCCGGCCCAGCCGTAGCCGCGCCACATGATCGCCATCCGGCGCTCGTAGCTCTCGTGGGTGTAGCCGAACTTCAGCGGCTCGCCAGTGGAGCCGCCGGTGGTCTTGTAGAGCAGGCCGGCACGCTGGTTGGTCGCGATCAGCGCCTCGAAGTTGGCGCGGATGGTCGGCTTGTCCAGCAACGGCAGGCGGGCGTAGTCGTCCAGCCCGTGGATGTCTTCGGGCGAGCGAATGCCCAGTTCGCCCCAGGTTCGCCGATAGAACGGCACCTGTTCCCAGCAGTGGCGCAGCAGGCGCTGCAGCTTCTGCCACTGCAGCGCGCGCAGCGCTTCCTCGTCCTGCGATTGGTTGCGTTCGTATTCGTCGAGGTAGCGCAAGGTCTTGCGTCCGCGCAGCCCGGATTCGTACAGCGGGAACAGCACCCGCCGGAACAGTGGCGCGTACAGGCTCATGACGTGCCCTCCCCCGGCGCGCGCTGGTAGGCCCACGCCAGGAAACGCGCGCCCAGCCGCGGCCGGCCTGCGGCGAAGCGCTGGTGGAGATGCTGAAGATGCTCGATGTCGCCCCGGCTCCAGCAACCGAGCAATAACGTCAACGGAATGTAGGCCAGCACCAGGACCGCGCCGCCGCTCAGCACCGAGGCGATCGGCAGCAGGCCGCGCAACGGCCAGGCCAGCAGGCCGGCCAGCGCGGCGGCAAGCAGGATGCGCGCCAGCCGTCCCCATTCCGGGTGCGCATGGCTGACCCGGGTGGCAAGGGTCATGTAGACCGCCGCGTTGATGGTGGCGACGGTGATGTAGGCCACCACCGCCCCCTTCAGCGCGAAATGCGCGATCAGCACGGCATCCAGCAGCACCTTGAGCAGCGCGCAGATGATCACCAGCACCAGGATGCTGCGCTGGCGATCGGCGCTGACCAGCAGGCTGGAGCCGCCCTGGGTCATCGCGGTCAGGCAGGCCGCCACCAGGCATACCGCGAATACCGGCCCGGCCGCGTAATACTCGCGGCCATACAGCAGGTGGATGACATCGTTGCAGAACACCACGCCGAACGCCGCCAGCGGTGCGGCCAGCAGCACGAGATAGCCGGTGGTGGCGACGAAGCGCTGCGCGGCGATTTCGCGCCCTCGGCTCAATGCATTGGCCATCATCGGCAGCAGCAGCGCGCCGAACACGCCCGGCACCAGCATCGCCGCGCCGGTGGCCAGCTGGTAGGCGACCTTGAACTGGCCGGCGGCATGGCTGTCGGCGTACATGTTCAGGAACATCACTTCCACTTCGCTGGCGGCCATGAAGCCGACCGACACCGTCAGCGCGGTCCAGCCCATGTGCCGTCGTACCCGCGCCAGCAGCGGCGCCGGCAACTGCACCCCCGGCTTGCGCGCCGGCACCATCGGCGCGATCTGGCGGAACGAGATGCCGAAGAACACGAAACTGGAAACGACGAACACCGCCAGCAGCCATTCCACCGGCGCATCCAGCCGCCAGGCCAGGACGACCAGCAGCAGGTTGATCGGGGTGGACACCAGCGCCACCGTCGCGGTCGCGCGGAAATTCTCGAAGCCCTTGGCCACGCCGATGTTGAACATGTAGGACGAGCGCAGCGCCACCGCCACCACCAGGAACCCCAGCAGCAACTTGTGGTTCATGCCCGGAGCGATGTGATCGCCGCCGAAGATGAACACCGCCGCGCCGGCCAGCAGCACCACCAGCAGGAAAATCCGCTGCGCGCGCCGCAGGTAGTCCAGCAGGTACGGCACCATCTCGATGCGCTCGGTGCCGCGCAGTTCGGCGACGAACTTGATCGCCGCGCTCGCGGTGCCCGAATTGGTGATCGCCACGCCCATCGCCACCAGCCAGATGACCAGGCTGTAGGTACCGAAACCGTCCGGCCCCAGGTGCCGGGCGATGATGATCGAGGTGAGCATGCCCAGCACGTACTCGGTGTACGTGCCCACCGAGGAGAACAGGGTGTTGCTGAGGGTGCGCGACCGACTGTTCATGCCATTGCCAGGAGGACCTTGACCATCACGTACAGCCCGATAACGCCGATTACGGCGTAGATCGGCCAGCGCAGCAGGTCCTTGTCCAGACTGAAGGCAGGCAGGCTCGGGTAGACCTCGCGCAGGCGGGTGTAGTGGGCGACCACGATGGCGATCAGCAGGTACAGGATGATCACGTAGCTGCGGCTGAGGAAGAACGCGGCGGTGATGAACCCGCTCAGCGACATCAGCAGGGTCAGGGTCAGCGCGCGATCCTTGCGCCAGTCCGCCAGGGCCTGCTCGTCCGATACGTCCGGCGGCACGTCGTTGATGATGTCGTCGCCGCGCCGCAGCGGCGCCAGCATCATCCGGAAGCTGTAGCCGACGATGGCCAGCCACAGGGTGAAGCCGATGATGCCCATTTCGGCGAGCACCAGCACGAAGGAATTGTGCGCGGTCAGCTCATGAAGATCCGAATAGCCACCGGCGCCGATACCGAACACCGGGTTGCCGATGAACATCTGGATGCCTTCGTACCAGGAGTCCACCCGGCCCATCGCGGAGGCCTCGGAGACTTCCATTTCCTGCAGGCGCGACGGCAGCATCATCAGCCCGCCCAGCGCCCCGACCCCGAGCAGGCCGGCGGTGAAGATGCCGCGCTTGCGCCACACGTACACGCCCAGCAGCGCCACCAGCGCCAGCAGGGTGCCGCGCGAATTGGTCAGGTAGCAGCCATAGATCAGCAGGCCGGCCACCACCAGCCAGAACAGGCGGCGCAAGCCCATCAGGCCGCCCCGCGCGCTCAGGTAGAACGCCATCGGCAGGCACATCACGAACAGCAGGCCCAGGTCGTTGGGGTCATTGAAGATGCCCACGTACTGGATGCGGGTGCCCTGGGACAGTTCCACACCGGTCCAGCCGATGCCGATGGTGGCCTGTTCCACGCCATGCAGCGCCAGCACGCCCGCACAGATGGTCAATACCGCCATCACTGTCTCCAGCCGTTCGCGGGTGTGGGCCGCATTGGCCAGCAGCACGTAGGCCAGCAGCACCGGGGCGAAGATGAAGAACACGAACAGCGCGCCGCCCGGCCATCCGTTCACCACCTTGGACACCATGGCCACGAACAGGAAGCACGGTATCAGCAGGTACTGCGGCGCCGAGAACGACTTGCGCGCGGAGAACACCCACAGTCCGGCGGCCAGCAACAGCGCGATCGACTGCAGCGGCGGCCCCGGGTTCTCGGCAATGGCCGGATAGTCCTGGGGCCGGATGATCACCAGCGCCAGATACACCAACAAGAAAAAGAACATCAGCCCCTGTCGCTCCGCTCGTTCAACCTGTGCGCAACCTTGATGTGTAGCTGAACACCTCCGGCACCGCCACCATCGCCTCGAACCATTCCCGATCCATCTGCCGCTCCACCGGCAACCGCGGCACCGAGTACAGCGTGGTCGCCTCGATCGCGCGAGTTCCGGCCACGTAGCTGCAGGCCATCCGGAACCCGGCCGCCCGTACCGCCTCGACCGTGTCGCCGTCGAACGCGTCCGGTCCACCGACCGGGTAGGACAGCACCGCGACCGGACCGCCCAGTTCGCGCTCCAGCGCCTGCTTGGATCCCTGCACCTCGGCGATCATCCGATCCCGCGGCAACTTGGCCAGCATCCGGTGGTCCACCCCGTGCGAACCGATTTCCATGCCCGCCGCGCGCATTTCGCGCAGTTGGTCCCAGGTCATCGGCCGGCAATGCGGATGTCCCTCCGAGCGTGGCAGGTTCCACTCGCGCTCCAGTCGCGCGATCAGCGCGCCCTGGCCCTCGTCATCCAGCGACTTGAGCCGATCCAGCAACTCCGAGGCCTGCGCGCGGCGCTCGCCCAGGTCCGGGCCCAGCGCCCAGTCCACGCCCAGTTCCGGCGCCCGCAGGCGCGCGGCCGTGGTCGAGCACACCATGTGCACCAGCCAGTCGTAGGCATAGGGACGGCCGGAATCGATGTGGCCGGTGGACACGAAGAACATCGCCGACATCCCCAGTTCGCGCAGGATCGGGAAGGCGATCCGGTAGTTGTCGTCGTAGCCGTCGTCGAAGGTCACCAGCACCGCGCCGCGGGGAAGCCGCCGGCCCTGGTCCAGGTGATCCAGCACCTGTGCGAACGTCATCGGCACGAAGTGGCGCTTCAGATAGGCCATCTGCTGGCGGAACGCGTCCGCGGAGGCGCTGATGAGGTCGGTGTCGAAACTGAAGTCGTCCGGTTCGGCCGATTCCAGTACCCGGTGATAGGCCAGCACGCGCACTGCGTCGCCCGAGCCAAGCCGCATCCTGCCGAGCAGCGGCAGCACACCGGCACGGTGGCACCAGCGCGCCAGCAGTTGCCTGCGGCCCGCGCGTTCCCTTGCCTGTTTCGATGCTCCCCTGGCCATCATCCATCCGCATCCGGCAACCATGCCTGATGCCCTGAATACGAGGATTGCCGCCGGATCCGGCCACGCCGGCGCCGGTTGGCCGCATTCGCGCCGGTTTGTCGTCTGGCAGGCGAACGCAAGCGCGCTGCGCTAACGTAAACAGGGATTATCAGGGGCGTGTCCTGCATGTCGGACGATACCGACTTCGTCGCGTTGTACAACGAACTGGGGCTGGACGCGGAATGCAGCATGCTGCATTTCAAGCATGCCTACCGGCGCCGGGTGATGCAGTTGCATCCGGATCACCAGCGCCATCCCGCCGATGTCGCGCGGCTGCAGCGGCTGAACCGCATGTACGCGGCGGCGCTGGAATTCCACCGCGCCCACGGCCGCCTGCCCGGCGCGTCGCGGCCGACACCGGTGTCGGCGAAAGACGGCGGCGGTACTCCCGTGCTGGTGGATGACTTCCCGCCAGCACCGGCGCCGGGTCCCGCGCTCGCGTTCGCCGCCGAGCAGGCGCGCTGGACCCGCGAGTCCGAACCGGCCAACGATGCCGACGAGGAACCCGTGCCCGAGCCGGTGACCGGATTTCCGCGTCGTCGCCGTTACTTGCTGATATTGGCGCTGCTTGCGCTCGTGCTGTACTGGTGGGGCGCTCAGAAGAACGCCACGCCCTCGCTGGATCCCGCGGGTCCCGGTGACGCGGTTTCACCGGGACTGGGCACGCCGGAGATCACCAGCCGGCTTGCCGTTGGCATGGACGCCCGGCAGGCCCGGCGCATCCTCGGTGAGCCCGATGGCGAGCACGCGGCCCGCTGGGACTATGGCCCCTCGTGGGTCGAGTTCCGCTGCGGCAGGGTGGCTGGCTGGTACAGCTCGCCGCTGCGGCCGCTGCGGGTGGACGAGGCAAGCGCGCATGCGGCGACCGAGGAGGTGCCGCACTGCTGAAGGACGAAGGTTCAGGGGGATTCGAATGTTTGCTGGCACCGCCGGACTGCTGAAGAAGGCGCAGCGACGCCTGTGGATGAAGTACGCGCTGCGCGGCGTCGGCGGCAGCGACAACCATGCGCGGCTGGACATGGCCTATCGCATGGAGGATCCCTGGAACATGGATTCGGCGATGGAGCGGACCCGCTTCGAGGCCACCAACCGGGTGATCGAACAGGCCTTCGGCCGGGTCGGCAGCGTGCTCGAGATCGGTTGCGGCGAAGGCCACCAGACCGAATACCTGGCCCGCCTGAGCGATGAGCAGTACGGCCTGGACGTCAGCGCGCACGCGGTGGCGCGCGCGCAGGCGCGGCTGCCACGCGCGCATTTCGCCGCCGCCGACCTGTTCCACCAGCCCTGGGGCGAACAGCGCCACCGTTTCGATCTGGTCACCGCCTGCGAAGTGCTCTACTACCTGAGCGATCCCGCCGCCACGGTCGCGCGCATGCGCCACCTCGGCCGCAACGGGCTGGTGACATTCTTCGCGCCGGCCTGTGGACGGATCGGCCCGCACGTGGAAGACATCCCGGGCGTGCGCAAGGACTGGATCCACCACGGCGCCACCGCCTGGCTGATCGCATGGTGGCGCGATGACTGACGCCGACGCGACCCTGCAGGGGCTGGGCGTGGTCTATTTCGGCAACGACTGGAACGCGGAGAACCGCACCAGCAGCCACCACATCGCCACCCGCCTGGCCGGCCACATGCCGGTGCTGTATGTGGATTCCCCCGGCATGCGCGCGCCCAACGCGTCCGGACGGGATCTGAAGAAGGCATGGCGCAAACTGAGCGCGGCGCTGCGCCGCCCCGAACGCATCCGCGAGGGATTCTGGCGCTGTACCGTGCCGCAGTTGCCGTTCCGGCGCATCCCCGGCGTGGACGCGTTCAACCGCCTGTTCGGGCGCTGGGCGGTACGCCGCGCGCTGCGCGCGGTCGGCATCCAGCGACGCATCTCCTGGTTCGCCGTCCCGCATCCGGGCTTCCTGGCCGGGCGCCTGGGCGAGGAATTCTGCGTGTATTACTGCATCGACGACTATGCCGCGCATCCGGGCGTGGATCCGGAACTGATCGGGCAGCGCGATGAAGCGCTCAGCCGCGCGGCCGACCTCCAGTTCGTCGCCCCGCCGGCGCTGCTGGCGCGCAAACAAGAACTGAACCCGCACACGGTCTACTCCCCGCACGGGGTCGACGTGGATCTGTTCCGCCGTGCCAGCGAGGCCGGCACCGAACTGCCCGCCGCCGCGCGCGACCTGCCCGGGCCGGTGATTGGCTACATCGGCTCGCTGCACGAATGGATCGACCTGGACCTGATCGCATGGCTGGCGCGACAGCGCCCGCAGTGGACCTTCCTGCTGGTCGGCCATGCCGCCGCCGACGTGAGCGAACTGCGCGCGCTGCCCAACGTGCGCCTGGCCGGAGCGCAGCCCTACGCCACCCTGCCGCAGTGGGCTAAGGCGTTCGACGCGGCGATCATCCCGTACCGGATGAATCGTCAGGTGGCCAACTCCAATCCGCTCAAGCTGCGCGAATACCTGGCCACCGGCAAGCCGGTGGTGAGCGTGCACAACCCCGAAATCGAGAAGTTCTCGCGCTGGGTGCGCATCGCCCGCGATCGCGAGGAGTACCTGCGCGCGCTGGAAAGCGCGCTGGCCGAAGACACGCCTCAAGCCGCCGCCGAACGCATCGCCGCGGTGGCCGACCAGACCTGGGATCGCCGCGTCGACACGGTGCTGGAGACCGTCGCGCAGGCCCTGCAACGCCAACGCCCCCTTTCCTGATCATGCTCAATACCCCCATGCCCGCTTCCGCTTCCACCCGGCTGCGCGTCGCCATCGTCGGCGCCGGCTATGTCGCCACCCACCACCTGGCCGCGCTCAAGCGCCTGGATTTCGTCGACGTGGTCGGCATCTGCGACAACCAACTGCAGGCTGCGCAGGCGCTGGCCGAGCGCTTCGGCGTGGCGCGCGCGGCCGCGCGCCTGGAGGATCTCGCCGACGCGCAGCCGCAGGCGGTGTACGTGCTCACCCCGCCGTCGTCGCACCCGTCCATCGCCCTGGCGGCGCTGGACATGGGCTGCCACGTGCTGGTCGAAAAGCCGATGGCCGACAGCGTCGCCGACTGCGAAGCGATGATTGCCAGCGCCCGCGGCCGCGGCCTGCTGCTGGGCGTGAACCATTCGGATCTGTTCGATCCGGTACTGATGCAGGCCATGCAGGCGGTGCGCGACGGCCGGATCGGCGACGTGGTGTCGGTCGACATCATCCGCAATTCCGAATATCCGCCCTACGCCGGCGGCCCGTTGCCGGGATCGGTGACCCAGGGTTCCTACCCGTTCCGTGATCTCGGCGTGCACGGCCTGTACACCATCGAGGCGTTCCTCGGCGAGATCGAGCATGCCGAAGTCGCGTTCCAGGCCCGCGGCACCGATCCCAACCTGCATTTCGACGAGTGGCAGGCGCAGGTGCGCGCCGCGCGCGGCACCGGCCGGCTGCTGCTGTCCTGGAACGCACGGCCGATGGAGAACCGCGTGTTCGTGCGTGGTACCCGCGGCACCATCGAGGTCGATCGCTTCCTGCAGACCTGCCGCGTCCATCGCGTGCTGCCCGGCCCGAAGTTCATCGGCATCGTCGCCAACGCTTTCATCAGCGCGTTCAAGGACGTGTTCCGGATTCCCTGGAACGTGGTGCGCTTCGCCACCGGCCTGCTCAAGCCCTCGCCCGGCATCCGCCACGGCGCGCAGGCGTTCGCGCAGGCCGCGCGCGATGGCGCCGCGCCGCCGTTCACCGGCGAGGACGCGCTGCGCATCGCCCGCCTGCTGGAGCCGCTGTGCGTCGAACCGGATCGCCAGCGCCTCGCCCTGCTGGAAAGCCGCTACACCGAATTGCCGCCCGTCGATGCGCTGGTCACCGGCGCCGCCGGTTTCCTCGGCCGCCGGCTGGTCGCGCGCCTGCGCGCCGAGGGCCGCAGCGTGCGCGTGCTGGTGCGTCGTCCGGTCGCCGCCTATGCACAGGATCCCGGCGTGCAGTCGGTGATCGGCGACCTGGGCGACCCGCGCATCGTCGACCACGCGGTCAAGGGCGCGGGCGTGGTCTATCACGTCGGCGCGGCCATGCGCGGCGGACCGCGCGATTTCGAGGCCGGCACGGTGTGGGGGACACGCAACGTCGTCGACGCCTGCCTGGCCCATGGCAGCCGCCGCCTGGTCTACGTCAGTTCGATGAGCGTGTTCGATCACGCCGGCCGCGCGCCGACCGCGGTGATGAACGAATCCTCCGCCTATGAACCGCATCCGGAATGGCGCGGCGCCTACACCCAGACCAAGCTGAGCGCCGAGCGCCATGTGCGCGAGGCGATCGAGCGCCAGGGCCTGCCGGCGGTGATCCTGCGGCCCGGCCAGATCTTCGGCCCCGGCGCGGAAAAGGTCACCCCCAACGGCGTCATCGGCCTGGCCGGTCGCTGGGTCGCGGTGGGCAGCGGCGCGCAGACCCTGCCGCTGGTCTACATCGACGACGTGGTGGACGCGCTGGTGCAGGCGGCCGACGCGCCCGGTGCTCCCGGCCGCATCTTCAACATCGTGGACACCTCCGCCGTCACCCAGGAAGCCTACCTGCAGCGCGCGCAGCGCAAGCTGGGCGGCGAACTCAAGCGGCTGCGGGTGCCGGTGGGGATCTTCATGCTGCTGGGCTGGGGCGTGGAACTGCTGGGCAAGCTGCTCAAGCGCGACGTGCCGTTGACCCGCTACCGCGTGCGTTCGCTGCGGCCGCTGGCCAATTTCGACACCACCGCCGCGCGCGAGCAGTTGGGCTGGACGCCGCGCGTGGGCGTGGAGCAGGGCCTGGATGCGACGTTCGGCTGACCGAGTCGCCTTCCTTCCCGTTCCATCCGTCGACGCGCGTCCGCGTGGCACAACTCTTGCATCACCCGCCCTGATCCCGCGTGGTCGCGCGGGATCGTGGTGACGCCTCCCCACGGATACGAGAAACCCGCGATGCTCTCGCCCGCCACCCGCTCATTCGAAGTCCGCCTGGAGCCGCTGCCGGATCTGGAACTCCTGCGCCTGCGCTGGGAGGAACTGGAAAGCCGCTCCCACTGCAGCGTGTTCCTCAGCTGGCTGTGGATCGGCACCTGGCTGAAACTGATCTGCCCGCGCCGGACCGCGCGGTTGGCATCGGTCTATTTGAACAAGCGCCTGGTCGGGCTGGGCATCGTCACCGCGCGCCGCCGCTTCTTCGGCCTGGGTCCCACCCACCTGCGGCTGCACCAGGTGGGCGATCGTGCGCTCGACAGCCTGACCATCGAATTCAACGGCCTGCTCAGCGAGACGGGACTGGAAAGCGACACCCTGGTGGCATTCGTGGATCACCTGCATCGCCACGAGCGTCATTGGCTCACCCTGTTCCTGCCGGGCATCGAGGTCGATCGCATTCCGCTGGATCAGATGCGCGCGCCGGATCTTCGCCTGCGCATGTTCAAGCGGCCAACGCCGTACATCGACCTGACCGGCCTGCGCGAAGACCATGGCCTGTACCTGTCCAGCGTGCTCGGACGCAACACCCGCGCCCGCGTGCGCCGCACCGCCCGCAGGCTGGGCGAACGCTGGGGAGAACTGGAGGTCGCCGTGGCGGCCACGGTCGAGGAGCGGCTGGCGTTCTTCGATGGCCTGGTCGCGCTGCATCAGGCGCACTGGACCGCCGAAGCCGGCGAACAGGGCGCGTTCGCCGATCCTCGCATCGTTGCCTTCCATCGCCAATTGATCAGCGATTCCGAGCCCGGCCATGGCGCGCAACTGCTGCGCTTCCAGGCCGGCGGGCATGTGGTTGGCTATCTCTACCACCTGGTGTCGCGCGGCGTGGTCTGCTTCTACCAGGCCGGCATCGACTATCCGCGCATCGGCGACTGCGGCAGTCCCGGACTCCTGCTGCTGACCGAAGCGGTGCAGCACGCCATCCAGGAGGGTCAATCGCGCTACGAACTGATGGCCGGCGACATGGACTACAAGCGCGTGCTGGCGATGGCCGAAGGCCGCATGGCCTGGCTGTCGGTGGATCGCGTGGGCCTGCGCACCCGGGTGATGGACGCACTGCGCGGGCGCAAGCATGGAACCGTGCCGGCATGACCGCCACGGTCGCCCTGGATGCCTGGGATCGCCTGCAGGCCGCCGACTTCGCGGAATGGGAAGCCCTGGCCGGCACCAGCGCGGCTTCCAACCCATTCCTGATGCCGGGCTTCGTGCAGGCGGCCGCGCGCTGGCTGACGCCGCAGGCCCCGCCATCGCTGCTGCGCGTGCGCGACGGCGGCGGCGAACTGATCGGCCTTGCCTGCCTGGAGCGCCGGCGGCCCAACCTGTTCGTGCCGCTGCCGCACTGGCGCGGCTATCGCCACGCGCACGCGTTCCAGTCCGGCCTGCTGCATGCGCCCGGTGCCGCCGACGTTGTCGCCGACGCGATGATCGATCTGATGGCGCAGCCGCGGTCACCGGTGCCGGTACTGCTGCTGCACAACCTGGTGGCCGAATGCCCGCTGTCGGCGGCGCTGTGGGCCACCCGTGATCCACGCCTGCAATGGCACGAAACCCGGCGCTTCCAGCGGCCGGTGCTGCGCGCCAGGGCCGGAATCTCCACCGCCGCGCGCATGCGCGCCTCGGTGCTCAAGGATCTGCGCCGACGCCTGCGCCGGCTGCAGGACCAGGGTGAAGTCTCCACCCGCATCCTGCAAGGCAGCGATGCCGACCAGGCCGCGGCCGAACGGCATCTCGCGCTCGAGCACGCCGGCTGGAAGGGCGAGGCGGGCAGTTCACTGCATGCCAGCGTGGCCCAGCGCGGCTTCTTCCTGGAAATGGCGGCGCGGTTGGCGCCGACCGGCGCGCTGGTGTTCGTCGAGACGCTGTGCGCGGGCAAGGTCATCGCCTCGACCAGCAACCTGATGTCGGGCCATGTCCTCAGCGGCTTCAAGACCGGTTGGGATCCGGAGTATCGCCAGGCCAGCCCCGGCCGGCTCAATGAATGGCAGCTCTTCGAAACGATGCACGCGCGCTGGCCGCATCTTCGCCAGTTCGACAGCCAGGCCCAGGAGAACTCCTACCTGGCGGAGCTGTTGCCGGACCAGCAGGTCATGGTGTCCGGCGTACTCGCCGCCGGAACCGCGGCCAATCGCTGGCTGTCGGCCGCGCGCGCGTTGCGGCCACTGGCGTACCGGTTGGGCCACGACGACTGAAGCCGGGCCGTGCCCACGCACCGCCACTCAGGCGATCTGGGTGCGGTGCCAGGCGCGCTCCTCCGCGCTCAACCACAGCAGGCGCTTGTGCGGATGCAGTGCCGTGGGCACCGGCAACAGCGTTGGTGGCTGGCTCCGCCACAGCAACCGCCCTCCCAGCATCAGGCTGCACACGGTGGCGAACGGCTTGAAACCCATCGTCCGGTGCGCACGCAGCGACGGACGATTGATGTAGCTGACGTCGGACAGATACTCCAACGGCGCGGATTCCACCGTGCTGCCAATCGCCATCATCGCCAGCAGCAGGCGGCGGCCGCGACGACGCGGCACGACGTAGGCATCGCGCAGCCAGACCTGGGTCTTGTCCAGCGGAAACAGCCAGCCCATCTCGTCGAAGTAACGCGGCACCCCGTGCAGCGCCCAGAACCAGGCGATCACTTCATCGCCCTCTTCGATCGCGAAGCAGCGGAAACCGCGCTCGAAGCGCAGGCGCAGGCGTGCCGGATCGCCGGTGCGGCCCTGCTGCCGGTACACCTTCGACAACCGCGCCTCGTCGCCCAGCCTCAGCTCGACGAACCGTTGCTCCGGCGCCAGCGGATTTTCGCCCGGGCTGCCAGCTTCGCGTCGCAACAGCACGATGGCATTGAAATCGAACATCCCCTTCCTTCCCCTTCGGCTTCCCCGGAAGCCATGATTCCGTATGCGCGGGGCGATCGCCCCGCACCACCCCGTTCTTCAACCGCGCAACCAGCGTCCCAGCAACGGCAACCGTCCCAGGCCCGCCGACTGCAGCAGGTTCCCCAGCAACCCGCCGCCAAAAACGCCCAGCGCCACCGGATAGGCCAGCACGCCTGTGGCCACTTCCAGCAGCAGCTGCGCGGCGGCCGGCACCTGGCCGGCGATCAGCGCACGCACGCCCCACACCGCCAGCGCCATCGCCACGCAAGCCAGCGCCACCCGTGACAGCGGCGACCACAGGCGTCCCAGCCGCACGCCATCGCGATGGCAGGCCTGGACCGTCAGCAGCCACTGCACCAGCATCGCCACGCCGACCGCGAAAGCCGCCGCCATCACTCCCCAACGCGCCAGCACGGCGAACGCGGCCAACAGTACCCCCATCGTCGCGACCTCGATCCACATCAGGATCGCATTGCGACCGAGCGAGGTCAGGAACGAGGACAGGATGTAGCTGCCCGGTCCCAGCAGGAGCATGAAAGCCAGCACGCCCAGCAGCGGTGCGACCAGCGCCCACGTCGGCGGCAGCAATGCGGCGACCAGGGTCGGTGCGACCATCGCCAGGCCCGCCGCCATCGGGCACAGCAGCACTGCCGCCACCACCAGCGCATTGACGATCAGCGGCGCGCGTGCCGCCGGTTCCGCGCGCACGATCGCCGGTACCATCACCGTGCCGATATGCCCGCCGACGTAGACCGCAGGCAATTGCGCCAGGTTGAAGGCCATGCCATAGGCGCCGGCGTCATGCGCGCCGACCAGCCGCAGCATCAGCGGCTTGTCCCAATAGCGTCCCCCCTCGGCAAGGGTGATTTCGCCGGTGATCGGCGCGCCGAACCGGATGATGTCGCGCACCCGCGACCAGCGCAGGCGGGCCGGCGCCAGCCAGCTGCGCCAGCCGGTGCCGGTGATGGTGATCCCCGCGATCACGCAGGACTGGGCGATGAAGCCCAGGATCATCGCGCGACCACCGAGATCGGTCGTGCTCACCAGGGTCACCGCGACCGTGGCGTAGGCCACGTCGCCCATCGCGGTGGCCATCGCGATGCGCCCGAACCGCAGCTCGCGCGCCAGCAGCTTGTCCGGTATCGCGCCCAGCCGGCGGATGCCGATGCCCAGCAGGGCGCCGGGCAGGTAGGCCGCCAGGTTCGGCGCCTGCAACCAATCGGCCAGCCACGGCGTGGCCCACCAGGTCGCCGCGATCACCAGCGAACCGGCCAGCAGGTAGAACACGCTGGCGGTGAAAATCGCCTCGCGTCCCTCGCCGCCGCGCACCATCACGTACTGGCCGCAGCCCCAGGCACCGATCCAGTTGCCGGTCAGCGCAATGATGGTGGCGACCGTCACCTCGGCGACGATGTCCGGACTCAGGTGGCGGGCGATCAGCAGCGTGCCCAGCAACCCGACGGCACGGCCGGCGAGGCCGGCGCCAATGCTCCATGCGGCGGCGGAAACGATCTTGTGCCTGTCCTTCAAACCCCGTCCCCAGCCTGCCCCGCGTGGGCGCCATCGTACGTGCTCACGCGGTCTCCAGGCGCATGCCGCGCCGCTTCCACTCCGAGCGGATCCAGCGCATCGCCGGCCTCTCCACCCCGTGGCTCAACAACATGGCCAGGGCGAACGCCACCGCCACCGCCGCGCCGCAGGCGGCCAGGCTCGGCACGCCCAGCTGTTCCAGCCGGTAGATCACCGCGAAACCGATCGCCTGGTGGATCAGGTACAGCGAATAGGACAGCGTGCCCAGCCAGGCGAAGAAGCGCACATTGAGGAAGCGCAGCCAACCGAGGGTGAAGGCGATGAAGATCGCGCAGCAGACCGTGCCCACCAGCAGGAACACCGGCCGTTCGCCGACCGCGATCGCCAGCAGGCACAGCCCGATCATGGTCGCGTTCAATCGCCATTCGTCCGGATTCTGGCGGAGCCGGTAGAACAGGATGCCCATCGCGAAGAACGGGATGAAGCGCAGGATCAGCAATTCGCGCAGCACGTAGGAGAAGTGCCAGCCATTCTTCTCGCACAGGCCTTCGATGGCGGCCAGCACCAGCCAGCCGGCGATGATCCAGTGGATCCGCTTCAGCAATCCCAGCATGTACCAGAGCAGCATCTGCGCGTAGAAGAACAGCTCGATCTGCAAGGTCCAGTACGAGCCGTCCAGGTGCTCGCCGCCCAGGAACTCCTGGCACATCGTCAGGTTCAGCGCCCAGTCGTGTAGCGACAGCTGCTGCAACGGCAGGCCGATCGAATAGACCACCAGGCTGGTCAGGGCCAGCGCCGCCCAGTAGGCGGGAAACAGCCGGGAAAAGCGCGAGACCACGAAATCCATCGCGGTCCGGGTCCGCTCCAGGGTCATGAAGATGACGAAGCCACTGATCAGGAAGAACAGTTGCACCCCGTACTTGCCGGCCAGCAGGTCCAGCGGCATGCCCCCCGCATGGCCTATCTGCTCCGTGTACCGCGTTGTGTAGTGGTAAGCCATCACGGCCACGGCGGCGATGCCCCGCAGGGCATCCAGCTCCACCACGCGCACGGAAGGCGAATTTTCGCGGACCACTTCAACTCCCGGAACCGGTTCACTGCATGGTCGATATAACGCTAGCGAGTCCCGCAACAGGCCAGTTCCCGGCATCCGGCCGAGGCGGGGCGACATGCGGCTACTGATCGTCACTTCGCAGTTCCCGATTGCCGGCGAGCCCCACCGCGGCCGCCCGATCTACCAGACCGTGCGCGAGCTTTCCCGGTTGGCGCAGGTGCGCGTGCTCAGCCCGGTCGCCTCCTATCCGCGCTGGGCGCAGCCGCGCAGCTACCTGTACCGGGCCTCGGACGAGCACCACAGCGTGCCCGGCTGCGACGTCGAATACGTGCGCTACCCCGCCCTGCCCGCCGTCAGCCGGCCCTTCAACGGCCGTCTGTGCGCGCGTGCCATCGCCGCGCCGATGCGCGCCTTCGCGCCCGATCTGGTGCTGTCCTACTGGCTGTATCCGGACGCCTACGGGGCGATGCTGGCCGCGCGCCAGGCCGAAGTGCCGCTGGTGGTGGGCGCGCGCGGCTCGGACCTGCGCGTACGCGACGCCATCAGCCGCCGCCTGACCCGGCCGGTGCTGCACGCCGCCCGCCGCCTGCTGGTGGTCAGCGAGGATCTGGGCCGGGTCGCCGAACGCGACTACGGTGCCCATCCGGACCGCATCCGCGCCATCCCCAACGGCTGCGATGCCTCCATTTTCCATCCGGCCGACCGTGCCGAAGCGCGGCAGGCGCTGGACCTGCCCGCCGAGGCCGAAGTGGTCACCTACGTGGGCCGCCTGGTCCCCGAGAAAGGCCTGCGCGAGCTGCTCGCCGCCGCCGGCGCGCTGCGCGCCAGTCGCCCGCGCCTGCAACTGGTGCTGGTCGGCGAAGGCCCGATGCACGCGGAACTGGCGGCGTTGGCCGCGGCCGGCGAGCTGCCGGTGCGGTTCGCCGGCACCCGCCCGCCGGCGGAAGTCGCGCGCTGGATGTGCGCCTCCGATCTGGTCACCCTGCCCAGCTATTCCGAAGGCCATCCCAACGTGCTGGTCGAGGCGCTGGCCTGCGGCCGGCCGGTGGTCGCCACCCCGGTCGGCGGCATTCCCGAGGTGGTCGACGCGGCCAGCGGCGTGCTGGTGCCGGCGCGCGATCCGGCCGCGTTGGCCGAGGGCCTGCGCGGAGCGCTGGAGCGCGACTGGGACGAGGCCGCCCTGGCCCGCCGGTTCTCGCGCGACTGGCGCCAGGTCGCCCAGGACACCCTGCTGGCCTGCGAGGAAGTGCTGGCCGAAGCCCGGGGCGAGCGTGCGCTGTACGCCGCCGGTTCCACCTGATTCCGCCGCGAAGGAGACCCGACCATGTGCGGAATCGCAGGCTTCAGCGGCGCTGACGTGACCCCGGACGGCGCCCGTCCGGCGCTGGAAAGGATGATCCACCCACTGGCCCATCGCGGCCCGGACGGCTTCGGCTTCCACGCCGAGCCCGGCGCGGCGCTCGCGCATGCGCGGCTGTCGATCATCGACCTGGCCACCGGCGACCAACCGATCCACAACGAGCGCCGCACGGCGTGGACGGTGTTCAACGGCGAGATCTTCAACTACGTGGAACTGCGCCGGGACCTGGAAGCCCGCGGCCACCGCTTCTACACCCACTCCGACACCGAAGTGATCGTGCACCTGTACGACCGCTACGGCGACGATTTCGTCCAGCACCTCAACGGCCAGTTCGCGATCGCCCTATGGGACGGCGAACGTCGGCGGCTGGTGCTGGCGCGGGATCGCGCCGGCATCCGTCCGCTGTACCACGCCCATCGCCATGGCCGGGTGTGGTTCGCCTCGGAAGTGAAGTCGCTGCTGGCGGTGCTGCCCGAATGCGCGCAGCTCAATCCGCGCGCGCTGATGCAGACCCTGACCTACTGGGCGCCGGTGGATCCGGACACCCTGTACGAAGGCGTGCAGAGCCTGCCCCCAGGCTGCCTGCTGAGCATCGAGGCCGACGGCAGCCAGCACCTGCGTCCGTACTGGAACTGGACGTTCCCGGACGCCGCCGAAACCTCGCCGGCGCGCTACCCGCTGTCGGTGGAACAGGCCACCGACGAACTGCGCGATCTGCTGGTCGACGCGGTCCGCCTGCAACTGCGCGCCGACGTGCCGGTCGGCGCGTACCTGAGCGGCGGCCTGGATTCCTCCGGCATCGTCGCGCTGATCAAGGGTTTCACGGACACGCCCGTCCGTACCTTCTCGGTCGCGTTCGAAGATGGCGAGTTCGACGAGAGCGAACACCAGCAGGCGATGGTCCGCCACCTCGGCACCGACCACACCACACTGCGCTGCACGCGCCGCGACATCGGCGAAGCCTTCCCGCGCCTGATCCGCCACACCGAGACGCCGGTGCTGCGGACCGCGCCGGTGCCGCTGATGCTGCTGGCCGGCAGCGTGCGCGAGCACGGCTACAAGGTGGTGCTGACCGGCGAAGGCGCCGACGAGGTATTCGGCGGCTACGACCTGTTCAAGGAAGCCAAGGTGCGCCGGTTCTGGGCGCGGCAACCGGATTCGCGCCTGCGCCCGCGCCTGCTGGAACGCCTGTACGGCTACCTGCGCAACTCGCCGGTCAGCCATCCGGGCTTCGCCCAGTCGTTCTTCGGCCAGGGCATGGAACACCTGCACCGTCCGGTGTTCGCGCACGTCCCGCGCTGGACAACCTCGCAGCGCGCGCTGGGATTCCTGTCGCCGGATCTGCGCGCGGCCTCCACCAGCTGGGATCCGTTGGACGCCTATGAGCAGACCCTGCCGCCGGACATCATGGCGTGGAGTCCGCTCGCACGTGACCAGTACGTGGAAGCCAAGTCGCTGCTGGCCGGCTACCTGCTGTCCTCGCAGGGCGACCGGGTGGCGATGGCCAACTCCATCGAAGGCCGCTTCCCCTACCTGGATCACCGGGTCATCGAATTCGCCAACCGGCTGCCGCCGAGCTTCAAGATCCGTGGCATGACCGAAAAGTACCTGTTGCGCCGCGCGCTGGCGGATCTGCTGCCGGCCGACATCGTGCAGCGGACCAAGCAGCCCTATCGCGCGCCGGACAGCCAGAGCTTCTTCTTCGACGGAAAGCCGCTGGACTACGTGGCCGAACTGCTTGCGCCCGCCTCCGTCCGCGATGCCGGCTACTTCGAACCGCAGGCGGTGTCGCGGCTGGTGGAGAAATGCCGCCAGGGCCGCGCCACCGGCTTCGCCGACAACCAGGCGTTCGTCGGCATCCTCTCGACCTTGCTGGTGCACCGCCAGCTCAACGAAACGCGCACCGCCCCCGCCGCCCATCGCGCCGCCGACGCGCCGCTGGCCGTGCCGGCGGCCTGAGCGCACCCACCCGATCACGGAGCCGACATGCACTGGCGAGTCAAAGGAATGGTCCAGAAAGTGCTGGGATACCTGCCCGGCGGCCATACCCTGCATTTCCACCTGCAACGCCAGTTCGGCGGCCTGCAGGATTTCGAGCGCGAACTGTCGGTGAAAATCGACGACTGGGCGATCATGGCCGGCCACCTGCGCGACGCCGGCGCGCCGTTCGCCGGCATGCGCGGCTTCGAGATCGGCACGGGCTGGTACCCGACCTTTCCGTTCGCCTGCTACCTGGCCGGCGCGGCGCGCGTCACCACGTACGACCTGAACACCCACCTGCGCCGGGATCTGACCGAGCGTTGCGTGGCCACCCTGGAAAAATTCCTGCCGCGCATCGCCGAAGCCGGCGGCGCGGATCCGCACGCGGTGCGCGAGCGTTACCTGCGCCTGCGCAATCGCCTGCTGGCCGGCGACTCGCTGGAATCGGCCACCGACGGCGTGGTCCAGTACCGCGCCCCGGCCGATGCCACCCGCACCTCGCTGGGCGATGGCGAGGTCGACGTGGTGTTCTCCAACAGCGTGCTGGAGCACGTGCCACCGGAAGTCATCGGCGCGATGTACCGCGAATCCATGCGGATCCTGGCGCCGGGCGGCATCATGTTCCATTCGGTCAACTGTGGCGATCACTACGCCTACGTGGATCGCGAAATCCACCAGTTGCATTACCTGCGCTATTCGGATCAACAGTGGCGGCGCTGGAACAACGCCTTCCTCTATCAAAATCGGCTGCGCGCGCATCGCTTCGTCGATGACGCCCGCGACTGCGGATTCACCATCGTGCTGGATACCTCGAACGCGCGCCCGGAGCGCCTGCGGCAACTGGCGGCCACGCCGGTGCATCCGCAGTTCGCCGGCATTCCGCCGGAACAGCTGTGCATCACCAGCGTGGATTTCATCGCGCGCAAGCCCGCCGCGACGGCGGCGCCCGCGGTGGCCGCCGCGGTCTAGCCGCCCGGCGCGCCCGCGGCGCCTGCCGGCGGCGCGATCCGCAACAGCTTGCCGTCCGGCGCGTCCACCAGCACGTACAGCGCGCCGTCCGGTCCCTGGCGCACGTCGCGGATGCGCTGGTTGCGCTCGCCCAGCAGGCGCTCTTCGTGTACCACCTTGTCGCCGTCCAGCTCCAGCCGGATCAGCTGCTTGGTCGCCAGCGTGCCCAGGAACAGGTTGCCCTGCCACTGCGGGAACAGGCCACCGGTGTAGAACGCCATGCCGCTGACCGCCGGCGATTTCTCCCACACGTAATGCGGATCCTCCATCCCCGGCACGCTGCGCCCGCGCGCACCTTCCACCGGCTTGCCGCTGTAATCGATGCCATGGGTCGCCAGCGGCCAGCCGTAGTTGGCGCCCGGGCGCGGCAGGTTGATTTCATCGCCGCCCTGCGGACCATGCTCGCTGGTCCACAGCGCGCGGGTGACCGGATGCAGCGCCGCGCCCTGCATGTTGCGGTGGCCGTAGGACCAGATTTCCGGCCGCGCGCCGGCCTTGCCCACGAACGGGTTGTCGTCCGGAATGCGTCCGTCCGGCCAGATCCGCACCAGCTTGCCCTGCAGCTTGTCCAGTTCCTGCGCGGCGGCGGCGGCCACCCGGTTGTCGCCCTGGGTGACGAACAGGTGGCCGGTGTCGTCGAACACCAGCCGGGCGCCGACGTGGGTGCCATGCGAGAGCTTGGGCTCCTGCCGGTACACCACCTCCACGTCCTTGAGCTGGTCGCCCTCCAGCCTTCCACGCGCCACCGCGGTGCCGGCCTTGTTGCCGCGGAAGGTCGGTTCGGCGAACGCCAGGTAAACCCACGGCTCGCGCGCGAACTGGGGCGACAACGCCACGTCCAGCAACCCGGCCTGGCCGTCCACGAAGATGTCGGGCAATCCGCCGATGGGTGCGGACACCTCGCCGTCCGCGCCGATGCGGCGCAGCCGGCCCGGGCGTTCCGTAACCAGGATGCCGCCGTCGGGCAGGAAGGCCAGCGCCCAGGGGTGTTCCAGCCCGGTGACCAGTTCGGTCACGGCGTAAGCACCCTTTTCCGAAACGTAGGGGACGGGGGTCGCCCCGCGGACCACGTGGGGCTGCACGGAAGGCGCCGGCGCATCCTGGCGGCAGGCCGCCAACCCCAGCAGCAGAACCAGTGGCAGACGGCGCATCGCGAGCTTCCCCGGCGTGAAGACCGCCGCGATGGTAACACCGCCACCGACCACGCCAACGCCACCGTACGGACTGGCCGGATGCCCGCCGGGCTTGCGTTTTCAATGACAGCAAGCGAAACCGCCACAGGGGACCCCCATGCAGCAGAAACAACAGATCAAGCAGTTCATCCTGGAGAACTTCCTGTTCTCGGATGACCCCGCCGCCATCGGCGACCAGGATTCGCTGATTCGCGGCGGCATCATCGATTCGACCGGCATCCACGAGCTGATCTTCTTCCTGGAGGATCAGTTCAAGCTGCAGATCGTGCCGGAGGAAATGACCCCGGCCAACTTCGACACCATCGACACGGTGGACGAGTTCGTCACCCGCAAGCGGGCCGGCTGATCCATCGCCGATGGAAACCCTCTGCTCCCGGGTCGAACGCGTGGCGCGCGACGCGCCCGCGCGCACGGCCCTCGTCGACGGCGATCGCCAGGCCGACTATGCCGGCTTCTGGCGGCAGGCGCGCCGGTTCGCCGCGCGCCTGCGCGAGACCGGCCTGCGCGACGGCGATCGGGTGGCGATCATCCTGCCCAACCGCATCGAGGCCGCGGTCGCCTGCTACGGGACGTGGCTGGCCGGCGGCATCGCGGTGCCGCTGAACGCGCAGGCGCGCCTGCGCGACTTCCTGCCCTGGCTGCAGCACTGCGGCGCGCACCATGTGGTGCATGAAGCCACGCATCGCGATGTCGTCGACGCGATCGCGCAGTTGCCCGCGCCCCCCCTCTGCACCGCGCTGGAAGACGGACAAGCGCTGGTGGACGAAGGCGCTGGCGACCTTCCGCCCACCACGCTGCTGCCGGAAGCCTCGGATCCGGCCCTGCTCCTGTACACCTCCGGCACCACCGGCGCGCCCAAGGGCGTGATGCTCACCCACGCCAACCTGTTGGCGAACGCGCAGGCAATCGTGGATTACCTGCGCCTGGATGCTTCCGACCGCGTGCTCAGCGTGCTGCCGTTCTACTACGCCTACGGCGCGTCGGTACTGCACACCCATCTCATCAGCGGTGCCCGCGTGGTGCTCGGGCCCGGCCTGATGTTTCCGCACCTGGTGCTCGATGCGATCGAGCAGGCCGGAGCGACCGGATTTTCCGGCGTCCCCTCCACCTTCGCGCTGCTGCTGGAGCCGCTGGCCGCGCGTGCGCGCCCGCTCTCCAGCCTGCGCTATCTCACCCAGGCCGGTGGCGCGATGTCGCCGGCGTTGACCCGCCGGCTACGCGAACTGCTGCCGGCGCCTCGGTTGTACGTGATGTACGGGCAGACCGAGGCGACCTCGCGGATCAGCTGGCTGCCGCCGGAACGGCTGGACGACAAACTCGGGTCGGTCGGCATCCCGGTGACCGGCGTGCAGTGGAAGATCCGCCGCGAGGACGGCGCCACCGCCGCGCCCGGCGAGGATGGCGAAGTCTGCGTGCGCGGCTCGAACGTGATGGCCGGCTACTGGAACAATCCCGAGGCGACCGCGCAGGTGCTGCGCGACGGCTGGCTGCACACCGGTGATCTGGGCCATCTGGATGCGGACGGCTTCCTGTACCTGCAGGGCCGCCGCAGCGACATGATCAAGACCGGCGCCCACCGCGTGCATCCCACCGACGTGGAGGAAGTCATCGCCGAATTGCCCGTCGTCCGCGAGGTCGCGGTGGTGGGCGTGGACGACGAAGTGATGGGGCAGGTCATCCGCGCCTTCGTCGTCGCCGCCGGCGAACTGCCGCCCCGCGCCGAGGACCGCATCAAGGCGCACTGCCGCGCGCGCCTGGCCCCGTACAAGATTCCCCGACAAGTCACCTTCGTCGACACCCTGCCCCGGACCGCCTCGGGCAAGGTGCGACGTTTCCAACTGATGGAGCAGACCGCAACGCCATGAGCAGCCTCGACCGCCACGTCCTCGACATCGACTACGAACAGGAAGCCGATCGCATCGCCGCGCGCCTGCGTGAAATCACCGCGCGGCAACTGCACCGGCGCGGCCTGGTGGTCGCCATTTCCGGCGGCATCGACAGCTCGGTCAGCGCCGCGCTGGCCGTGCGCGCGCTGGGCCCGGACCGCGTGTTCACCCTGATCCTGCCGGAACGCGACTCCTCCGACGACAGCGCGGTGCGCGCCCGCCTGCTGGCCGAACACCTCGGCGTGCGCACCGAAACCGTCGACATCGCGCCGGCACTGGAAGCCATCGGCTGCTACCGCGCGCGCGACCAGGCGGTGCGCAACACCCTGCCCGGGTACGGCGAGGGATGGAAGTTCAAGATCGTCATCGAGGGCGGCACCGAGGGCCGCATCAACCGCTTCCGCCTGATCGCCGAATCGCCGGATGGCCAACGCCACGAACGCGAGCTGGCGCTGGCCGATTACCTGGCCATCGTCGCCGCGACCAATTTCAAGCAGCGCATCCGCAAGACCCTGGAGTATTTCCACGCCGACCGCCTCAACTACGGCGTGGTCGGTACCCCCAACCGGGTCGAGTACGACCAGGGCTTCTTCGTCAAGAACGGCGACGGCTCCGCCGACGTCAAGCCCATCGCCCATCTGTACAAATCGCAGGTGTACGGCATGGCGCGCCACCTGGGTCTGCCCGAACGCGTGTGCGCGGCGATTCCCACCACCGACACCTACAGCCTCAGCCAGGGCCAGGACGAGTTCTACTTCGCCCTGCCTTACCAGCAGATGGATCTGGCGTTGTGGGCGCTGAACCATGATCGTCCCGCCAATGAACTGGCGACCGCGCTGGGCATCACCCCGGCACAGGCCGAAGCCGTCTACGAGGACATCCGCAACAAGCGTCGCACCACCCGCTACCTGCACATGGCGCCGGTGCTGGCCGGCGACGTTCCCGAGCTGGACTGATCCGTGAACCAATCCCCGCCCACGCCGCAGTACCTGGTCCACGCCGGCGATCCACTGCGCGACCGCGACACCGTGCTGTCGATCTGGTGGGGCAATCTGGGGCGCACCGATCGGATCGCCGCCAAGTACGACTGGTTCTACCTGGGTTGCCCGCACGGCGCGCCGTTGCTGCAGCTGTTGCAGGAAACCCGGACCGGCCAGTGGGTGGGCACCGCCTGCGCCGGTCGCCGCCGGATGCGCCATCGCGGCCGCGACCTGGCCGCCGGCGTGCTGGTGGATCTGGCGGTGCTGCCCGAACATCGTTCGCTCGGTCCGGCGCTGATGCTGCAGCAAGGGCTGATCGACGGCGGCCGGGAACAGGTGGACGTCCTGTACGGATTTCCCAACCCGAAGGCGGCGGCGGTGTTCAAGCGCATGGGCTACCAGCAGGCGACCCATCTGGTGCGCTATGCGCGGGTGATTCGCCATGCGCGCTACCTGCGTGCGCGGATGCCGGCTTGGCTCGCTCCCGCCGCGGGCTGGCTGCTGGATGCGGGGGTGGCCTTGCGCGACGGCTGGCGCCGCTGGCATGGCCCGCGCCTGCGCGCCGAATGGGGCAACCGCGCCGATCCGCGCATGGATGCCCTGTGGGCCGCCGCCTCGCAGGGCGATGGCGTGCTCGCGGTGCGCGACAGCGTGCACGCCAAGTGGCGCTTCGACGACTCGCCGCTGGCGACCACCCGCTATCTCTGGATCACCTCGCCCGGCCGCAGCGAACTGAAGGCATGGTTCGCGGTGCAGGTGGAGGACGCCGCCCTGCACGTGCGCGACTTCTGGTCCGACAACGGCGCACACGGGCTCACCGCGCACTACGTGCAGGCGCTGATCGCCGCCGCACGCGCGGCGGGCCACGCCTCGGTATCGGTGGAGATCACCGGGCCGGAAGGCCAGTTGCAGGGCTGGCGCGAATCCGGCTTCAGCGAACGCAGCCAGCGGCCGGTATTCGTGCGCTGGAACCTGGCCAACGCCACCGAACCGGTGTGGTTCCTGACCTCGGCGGATGAGGACGAATGAGCCCGGCGGTCTGGCCTCAGGCCAGCCGCTGCGCCGGCTTGCGGAACAGGTAGAGCGCCAGCCAGTCCGGCCGGAAACGTCCGCGCGCATCGACCACCGCGTCGGTCTCGAAACCGGTGCGTCCCAGCAGCCAGCCAACCCCGCCGGCGACCGGATTGAGCACCGGCACGCTGGTGAAGATCAATTCGTACCCGGCCCCGCGCGCACGCTGCGCGATCGCGTCGTCGAAGGACCCATGCGGGAACGACATCGATTCGGCGTTGGGTGCCGGCTGTCCCAGGTGCCGCGCCAGCGCGGCGCGCGCGCCGGACAGTTCCGCATCGAGATCCGGCGCGTGCTTCATCGGCGCGTGGGTCTTGCCATGCAGGCCCAGCGCCATGCCGCCGGCGGCCAACCGCTGCAATTCCTCCACGGTCACCATGTGCCGGTGGCCATCATCCAGCGCCGCCATGAACGGCGCCAGCACCGCCTCACGGTGTTCGGCCGGCATCCGTTCGAGCCGGGCGATGGCCTCGCGCAGTTCGCCCAGCGATTCATCGCGCGGCTGCCAGGGTTCGGCCAGGTGCGGCTGCATCGCGCCCGCCAGATCGGCCAGCTTCAACGCGCCCCGGCGCAACGCGGCGATCAGCCGTTCCTGGAAAAACGGTTGGCGGGTACCGACCGCGTCGGACACCACGAACATCAACGCCGGCAGGCCCGCCTTGCGCAGTTCCGGCAACGCGTAGTCGGCATTGTCGGCCCAGCCATCGTCGAAGGTGATCAACAGTGCGCGGGGCGGCAGCGGCGCCCCCGTCCGGCGGGAGGCCAGCACCTGCTCCAGCGGCACCACGTGGTAGTGCCTGCGGAAAAACGCCAGCGAATCGGCCAGCCAGCGCGTGGCCAGGGTGTAATCCGGATCGCAGGTCCGCCAGCGCGGATCCTCCGGGCTCAGGGTACGATGGAACATCACCACGGTCAGGCTGTCCGCGTTGCGCACACGGTGGTACAGGCCCAGCAGACCACTGACGTATAGAAGCTTCTTGGAGAGATCCTTCAGCATGGCGCCAGCTATCGAGGTTTCAACGATTATACCCACCTACAACCGGCGGGACCTGGTGGTGCGCGCGATCGAAACGGTGCTCGCGCAGACCCGCGCCGTCGACGAAATCATCGTCATCGACGATGGTTCCACCGATGGCACGGAACAACTCCTGCGCGCGCGCTACGGTGATCGCGTGCGCTACGTGTGGCAGGCCAACGCGGGCGTTTCCGCCGCGCGCAACCACGGCATGCGCCTGGCCCGCGGCCGCTACTTCGCGCTGCTGGACAGCGACGATGAATGGCTGCCGGAAAAGACCGAGCGGCAACTGGCCTGGCTGGAAGCGCATCCGGAGGCCGGCATGGTCCTGTGCGACGTCGAGCGGGTCGACAGCGGAGGTCGCCTGATCGACGTGTTCCGTCGCCGCGACGTCATCCGCGAGGATGGCCGGGTGCTGCGCTGGGTGATCCACAATCCCGCGCTCGCGCCGGCGTCGGCGATCCTGCGCCGCGAGGTGTTCGAGGACATCGGCGGTTTCGATGAAAGCCTGCGCACCGCCGAGGACATCGACTTCCACCTGCGCATCGCCCAACGCTGGCCGATCGGCGTGGTCGAGCAGTCGCTGGTGCGGGCCATGCGCGGACACGACGGCCTTTCCGCCGAAGCCAGCACCTACGACGACTACGTGCGCGTGGTCGAACGGGCGGTGCGCGCCGCGCGCGGCCAGGTCGCCGACGCGGAACTGGATCGCGCCCTGGCCGGCACCTACGCGCGCAACGCGCGTGGAATGCTGATTCGCGGGCGCTGGCGCGACGGCTGGCGACTGGCGCGCGATGCCTGGCGACTGACGCCGGATCCGGCGGTCCGCCGCGAGCTGCTGCGGCTGGCGCCGTTCGCCGCGCGTCGCGCGATCCGCAGCCTGCTTCCCGGTTGAGCCGAGGCGTTCCCGCATCCCGGCAACGCCGTCAGCGCGCGCCACGTCCGAACAGCACGACCTCGACCGTCTGCAGCAGGATCATCAGGTCGAACACCAGGCCGTGGTTCTTCACGTAGAACAGATCGAACTTCAGCTTCTCCTCGGCGTCGCGCACCGAGGCACCGTAGGGATAGCGCAGTTGCGCCCAGCCGGTCAGGCCCGGCTTCACGCTGTGGCGAACGCCGTAGTAGCGGATCTCGTCGTTGAGCATGTCGACGAAATGCGGGCGCTCCGGGCGCGGCCCGACGAAACTCATGTCGCCGCGGATCACCGCCACCAGCTGCGGCAGTTCGTCCAGGCGGGTCTTGCGGATGAACTTGCCGACCCGGGTACTGCGGTCATCATCCTTGCTCGCCCATATCGCCACGCCGTCCTTTTCCGCATCCACGCGCATGCTGCGGAACTTGGTCAGGGTGAAATGGCGGCCACGCTCGCCCACCCGGGTCTGGCTGTAGAAAATCGGTCCGCCCGATTCCACCCAGACCGCCAGTGCCACCAGCAGCATCAGCGGCCAGGCGATCAGCAGCAACGCCAGCGCCGCCGCGAGATCGAAGAAGCGCTTGCTCAATCGCCGCGGGGTCGAATAATCGAAACCACCGGAGAACACCAGCCACGAAGGATCCACCACGTTGAGCTGGACCATGCCGGCCTCGCGCTCGAAGAAGCTGGACAGATCCACCACCGACACGCCGCGCTGCACGCATAGCAGCATCTCTTCCATCGGCAGGCCGCCGCGACGCTCGTCGGGCGCGATGACCAGTTCGTCGATCTGCATGCGCTCGACCAGTTCGGCCAGGCCCTCCTCGCCCGGGCGGACCAGCAGGTCCTCGCTCACCAGCACCGGCTGGCCGGGCACCGGCACGAAGCCGAGCACCAGGAACGAACGCCGATCGGATTTGCGGCGCATGCGTGAATTGATCAGGTCGGCATTCTTGCCGGCGCCGAAAATCAGGATCCTCTGCTTGAGCACATCCGAACCGTAGATGCGCATCCAGGCCAGCCGCACCAGGCAGACGCCGACCAGACCGAGCGCCAGCGACATCGCCTGCACGCCGCGGCCGATGTAAGTGGCCGGAATCAGGTAATAGAGCACCACCAGGCCGATGCCGCCGAATGCGAACGAGAGGGTCAGCCGCAGGATGAAATCCAGCCGGGTGTGGCGGACGTGCACCTGGTACAGGCCGAACGCCGCCATCGCGCCGGTGAGGAACAGCGCCACCAGCACCGCGCGAATCGGCGCCTGTTCGACGAAGACGACGTGGTACTCGGGCTCGTTGTGGAAACGGATCCAGGCGGCGGCCATCACCGCGGCCATCAGCACGATGGCCTCCGCGATCCACAGGATGCGGGCGGCGCGCGCCTTGCGGCTGGCCTGGCTGGACTTCATGGCGACCTCCCGGCCACCGGCACCGGCAGCGCTTTCGTCCGCAGCCCCCGCGGCGCGCGGCACCGGCCGCACGCGTTCAAGCAATCCTGCATGTTTCCCCCTGTCCTGGCCCCCGAATCCCTGGTGTTCCTGCGGCCTGCCCGTACTGAGGTCATTCGCGGATACCCACGGTTTCACTTGCATTGGTAACACCGCTACCAACGCGACTTCAGCCGGTGGCCGGCCACCTTCCGTCCGCTTCGCGAATCTGGAGTCCGCGCCGGGAGGCTTCATGACCCACCGGCGAGACGCCTGCCGGACAGGTGCCCAGCGGCCCGCGGCGTTCTCTCCACCCACGCCCACGAAAAAGGCCGGGTCGCCCCGGCCTTCTTTCGCAAGCGCCGGGAAGGCCGAAGCCTGCCCGGCTGCCCTGCACGTCCGTCAGGGCCTCACCACCGAACGGCGATAACGCGCCGCCGGTGCCTGCCGGTACGGCGATCGTCCGACATACACGCCACGCCCGCTCGATACCGGCTGGACCTGCCCTCCGGCGGTCGGCGGAGCGGCCGACGATGACGGCGCCTGTCCGGGAATCAGCGGTTGCGCGCCGTTGACCCGGATGCGGTTGTCGATGTCGCTCTGCTCCAGCGCGCCGATCGTGATCCGGCTGGGCACAAGCCGCGCATGCCTGTCACCGATTGCCTGCTTGACCCGCAACGGCGGATCGTAGGCCGGCAGCAACTGCGGCGACGGGAACGGGAAACCCGCCGGGGTCGCCGGCGTGTTGTTGCCTGCCGCCAGCAGGGGACTGCCGGCGCGGGGACGCAGGCTGCGCTGGGTGAGATTGGTGAGCATCGGATCCGAGCCACGCACGGTGCCGCTCCACTCCGCCGGCACCAGAGTCGCCCCGGTCTGCACCCAGTTGTTGCTGCCGGCGACCTTGCGGCCGTTCGACCACGGCTCGCGGCTGGGCGGCCCGCAGTACGGTGCGGCCACGTCGCTGGCCGGGTTCTCGCGCACGATCGCCGGGGCGCTGCCGCCATTCTGGTAGATGGCGTTGTTGTGCATCTCCAGCGAGCCCTGGCCCAGTTGCACCAGCACCGCGTTGGCGTTGCCGCTGCGATCCAGGATGATCGTGTTGTTGACCAGGCGGGTACGGCCCTGGTTGCGGCCATTGAGATCGCCGCCGATGCGGAAGGCATTGCCGGAACGGCTGCTGGCGCGATGGATGATCACGTTGCCGACCACGTCGGCATCCTCGCGTCGCAGATCCGCGGTCCAGCCGGATTTCTGGGTTTCGCAGTCTGGGCCGATCAACTCGACTTCATGCAGATCCGAACCCTCGATCCAGTTGTAATAGATCTCCGCGCGTTGGTGGCGCACGCGCACCAGCACGCCGCCGGTGGCGTCATGCACGTAGTTGTGCCGCATCCGGAACACGGTGTCCGGGAACGCGACCTCGTCGGATTGCATGTAGATCGCGTGGCGGCGGTCGCCCTGCCCGGCCCGCGCGACCTCGCTGTACTCGAGCGTGAACGAGCCCGAATTCTGATCCGCGCCGAGGATGCCGTGCGACGGGCAGTCGTGGATGTAGGCATCACGCACGGTCGCGTTGTGGGCCTCGCTGAAGACACAGCTCGAGCTGCCACCGGTGATCTCGAACCCTTCCAGCACGACATGGTTGGATTGTTCGAACTTGATGGTATGGGTACCGCCGCTCAACACCGGGCGCGTGGCACCGGCCACCCGCCGCCAGCGGATGGTCACCGGATTGGCTTCGGTGCCGCTGTCGTCGTCGCCGATGACGATGTTGCCGCTGTAAGTCGCGTTGCCATCCACCTCGACGATGTCGCCGGGGGCGAGGTTGACGTTATTGAACAGCGTGGACAGCTGGGTGTACTGGCGCCCGGATGGGCCGACCGTGTAGGTCGCGGCCGCCGCGCTCAGCGGGGCAGCCGCAATCAGCCCCAGGCCGAGCAAGGACTTGGAAAAACGCATTGATTTGGAACTCCCGGAATTCTGGTTGTTCCCCCTGTGGACGGTATTGTCACGGGCCGGCCGTGAAAGTCCCGCTAACCGACGCCGATCGCGTCCCCGGCATTTTCCGAACTGCGACCGGGTCGTCATCCCGGCTCATGGCGGGAGCGCCGGCGGGGGCCTGCCTGCCCCGGGGCCGGCATCGGTCCAGGAAACTCGTTACGGAAAAATGATTGACGACCGAAATCGAATCGTGCAGAATTCCGCCTCTAACGCAACGCGCCCGTAGCTCAGCTGGATAGAGTACCTGGCTACGAACCAGGCGGTCGGGAGTTCGAATCTCTCCGGGCGCGCCACTTAGCAGCGATAGTGCATGCAGACGTGAAAACGAATGCCGGCATTATTCACCCGCCTCCGATGACTTGTCTTCGAGCGGAAGCAAAAGCCACCTTCGGGTGGCTTTTTGCATTTCAGGGCTTTGGCGGAGCACGGTACGCCACAGCGGTGCGAATGGCCGCTTCAGCGACCGGCAAGCTCGAATCCATCCTCCCGGATGGTTTCCCGCTGGTGCGAAGCGGCTGGCCTTGTGTCCCTGTCCCGGACCGGCATGGGAAGCCGCTGCGACTTCCCATGCCGACGGCATCCGGTGCTCAGCGATCGATGCGCTGCGCCACCCGGCTTGCGAGCGCGCTGTCGAGCAGTTGCTTCAACCCCGCGTCGGCGCGCCGGGTCGCCGCGGCCTGGCGTTCGCCCAGCGCGGCCTGTTGCTTGCCCAGTTCGGCCTGTTGTCGACCCAAGGCTTCCTGGCGTTCTCCCAGATCCTCCTGGCGTGCGGTGAGTTCGGCCTGCTCGCGGGATTCGGCGGATTCCTCCTCCCCGGCCAGCGCACGCTGCGCCGCCGCCAATGCGATGCTCGCCTGGCGCCGCCCCAGTTCGCCCTGTTCGCGCCCGAGCTTGCCCTGCTGCTGCCCCAGCCGGCCCTGGCGCTGTCCCAATTCTCCTTGCTGCTCGCCCAACTGGCGGACGGGAGCAATCAGTGCATCGAAGCGTTGGAGCGTCGCCGGATCCCGGATCAGATAACGCGCGCTTCCCTGGCGTACCCACAAAGCCTGCCCCTGTCCGCCGACGGCGCGGCGCGCTTCCTCCAGATCGTGCGTGGAGCCATTCATGACCGTGCGCTTGCCGTCACCCTGGAGACGCACGTACGCCTGATCCGGACCGGAATCGGACAAATGGATCTGTCCGGAAACCTCGTCGTCCCCACTCGCGGTACTGACCATCGAAGCGGTGCTCTGGACGACGGTGGTTGCACTTGTCACGACCGGTGGCCTGGCTACGACCGCCGATACGGGTGCGGGAGCCGACACGGCGACGGGCACGACCGCAGGCGTGGGCGCGGGCGCAGGTGCGGCGACCACCGCGGCCACCGGAGCCACGACGGTGGCCGCATCGCTGGAGGCGGCTACCAGCCGCACCGGCGCCACGCCGGCGGCAGCCACCAGCACCAGCAGCACGAAGGAGCCGGCGCGCGGGAAGGAAGCGGTGTTCTGCAGCATGGTCAATCTCCTTTTGAGGCTGAGGAAGGTGGGAGAAGCACTGGCCAGGCCGGTGCGAAGGGAAGGCGATGTGCCGAGCCGCAACAACAACCGGCCATAGTCGTGGCGGCAGCGACGGTCCCCGGCCACGACCGCCGCGTCGCAGGCGGCTTCGCGGGCGATGCCGTACTCGCGCACTGCCAGATGGATCAGCGGATGGAAGAAGAACAGGTGGCGGGCCAGCGTCGGACCCCAGCCCCACCACAGGTCGCGGCGATGCAGGTGCACCAGCTCATGCGTCAGTGCCATGTCCAGGTCGTCCCCGCTCAACACCCGGTTCGCGGGCAGCAGCAGGACGGGACGCCACGGCCCCACCAATTGCGGCGAATCGATCCGGTCGGAGACCCGCAACCGGGGTGCGTGGCGGAGACCATGGGCTTCGGCCGCCAGCGCCAATGCCCGCACCAGCGCTTCGTCGGTGCAGGGCACGGCCTGTCCCAGGAGTTGACGGCCGCGCCGCCAGTCGCGAAACGTCACGCCCGCCATGACCAGCACGCCGGCCAGCCACGCCGCCACCCCACCCGCCTGCCAGGTAAGCGTCGACGCCACGGGCGAGGCAGCGATGAGCATCGGAGCCGTCACCCCGCCGGTTGCGGCCACCGGGCCAATCTCCAGCGGTGCCACCGGGACCGACACCTTTGCCGCCAGCCAGGGCAATTCGAGCGGTGGCGCGACCAACCCCAACAACGCCTGCAGGGCCACCAGCCACCACAACCAGCATTGGGTGCCCGATGGCAGTCGCGGCACCAGCCGGCAGAGCCCCCAGACCAGGGCCACCAGCACGACAGTCTGCGCGCTGGTCGCGATCAAGCGTTCGAGGCACGATGCAATGAAGGCGTCCATGGCTCAGTCCTCCTGCCGCTTGGACTGCAGGCGTGCGACCAGCGCTTCCAGTTCGGCGAGTTCCTCGTCGCTGACCTCGCCGCGCTTGGACATCCAGGCCACGAAAGGACTGACCGAACCGCGCAGGGTCTTTTCCACGAACGCCCCCACCGCTCCCTGCACCACGTCGTCCTCGCCGGCCGTGGCCGAATAGCGGTAGACACCGCCCGCGTGGCGCCGCTTCAGATATCCCTTGGCACGCAGCCGTTCCATCATGGTCAGCACGGTCGAGCGCGCCAATCCCTGCGCCTCGCCGAAACCGGCGGCGACCTCCCCGACCGACGCGTCTCCCTGCTGCCCCACATACTGGAGCAGGGCCAGCTCCTGGTCCCCGATGCTCTTGCGTGCCATGGTCCCCTCCTCGGGGTGACTACAGATGTAGTCAAACTAGACCTGACTACATCTGTAGTCAAGCGTGACCGATGGCAGGGGGTGTCCCGGATCGTCCTGGAAGGCCTCCCAGGCCGCGCGGCGACACGCTCGGTGCGTCCCCTGTCGGAAACGTCCCGGGCGACGCCGTGAAGAAAAATGGGAAGAACGAACACGTCACCAAGTGGCCGGAAAGCATCGGTCACCCGCATGCTGTCGGCGCGCTGCGGCCAACGAGCGTCACCGCGTCGGCGCGACTTCGCGCAACCGGATTCGCAGTCGCTGAAAACCAGAAACCCCGCCGAGGCGGGGTTTCTGGACGCAACTGGCGGAGTGAGAGGGATTCGAACCCTCGATAAGGCTTTTGACCCTATACTCCCTTAGCAGGGGAGCCCCTTCGGCCACTCGGGCATCACTCCGGGAAATGTTCCGCAGTCAAACGACGGCGGCCGCATAGGATAACGGCAGACCGGTTCGGCGGCAAACGGAATCAGCTCGAGGACGAATCGTCGTTGTGGGAAGCGGAACCCGCTTCCTCGCCGCGCTGGATGCGCTGGTAGATCTCTTCGCGGTGCACGGCAACATCCTTGGGCGCGGTGATACCGATGCGCACCTGGTTGCCCTTCACGCCGAGCACAGTCACCGTGACCGAATCACCGATCATCAAGGTTTCGCCGACTCGGCGGGTCAAAATCAGCATGTTTCTTCTCCTGAATCCGGCAAGATTAAGGCCGGGGCCGCGTTCCTGCATCGCTGGGCGCGAGGAAGCTTCCAGATAGGTTCATCGTCGTGAATCATGGTACGGGCCGAAGCACGCGCCCGCAAGCACGGGCGCGTGGCCGGGCGGTTCATTGCAGGCGCCCGGCGACCCAGTCATTGACGCCCTTGAGGGCAGACACAAGGGCGGGCCCGTCCTCGCCACCACCCTGGGCGAGATCCGGGCGACCGCCGCCCTTGCCGCCAATCTGACCGGCGACATGGGACAGAAGTTCCCCGGCCTTGACCTTGCCGGCGGCGGCGCCGCTGACACCGGCCACCAGCGCCGCTTTGCCATCACTGGTACCCGCAAGCACGATTACGGCATCGCCCAGCTGCTGCTTGAGCCGGTCGACCGCGTCACGCAACGCCTTGGCATCGAAACCTTCCAGTCGCGAAGCCAGCACGCGGACGCCATGGACGTCCTGCGCCGCTCCGGCCAGATCGGCGGTGGCGCCCGAGGCCGCCTTGGCCTTGAGGAGTTCCAGCTCGCGCTCGAGCTTCTTCTGCCGCTCCGCCAAGGCGCGGATTTTCTCCACCACGTCGTTGGCGTTGCCGCCCAGCAGCTCGGCCGCCTGTTGCAGCCGGTGTTCCTCGGCGTCCACGTGATCCAGCGCGCCCTGTCCGGTCACCGCCTCAATCCGGCGCACGCCCGCGGAGACGCCGCCTTCGCTGACGATCTTGAACAGTCCGATGTCACCGGTCCGGCCCACGTGGGTACCGCCGCACAGCTCGGTGGAGTATTCGCCCATGCGCAGCACCCGCACGTTTTCCCCGTACTTCTCGCCGAACAGGGCCATCGCACCGAAATCCAGGGCTTCCTGCATGCCCATGTGGTGCACTTCGGCCTCGTGGTTGGCCCGCACCTGCGCATTCACCCGACGCTCGACCTCGGCCAGCTCCTGCGGGCTGATGGCCTGGAAATGCGAGAAGTCGAAACGCAGGCGATCCGGCGCGACCAGCGAGCCCTTCTGTTGCACGTGGGTGCCCAGCACTTCGCGCAGCGCCGCGTGCAGCAGGTGGGTGGCGGAGTGATTGAGGATGGTGGCTGCCCGCCGCGGCGCATCCACGCTCGCGGCAATGCGATCACCCAGCTTGAGGGTGCCGCGGGTCATCCTGCCTACGTGGCCATGGAACTGACCGGCGAGTTTCTGCGTGTCCGACACCGCGAACTCGGCATCAGGCCCGGCCAGACGGCCCACGTCGCCCACCTGCCCACCGGACTCGGCATAGAACGGCGTGCGATCCAGCAGGACCACCGCCTCGTCCCCGCTGCCAATCGATTCAACCGGACGACCGTCCTTCATCAGCGCGACCACGCGCAGATCACCGGCGTCGAGTTGCTCGTAGCCCAGGAACCCGGTCGGCTGCAGCTGTGCCACCAGATCGGCAGGCAGGCTGGCGCCGGAAGCGAACTTGCCGGCAGCGCGCGCGGTTTCACGCTGCTGCTCCATGGCTGTCTCAAAACCGGCCATGTCCACGGTGAGACCGCGCTCGCGCGCGATGTCGGCGGTCAGATCAACCGGGAAGCCATACGTGTCATACAGGCGGAAAGCCTCGACACCGGGAATCACGCCCTGGGCGCGCGCGGCGATGTCGTCGAAGATCCGCATGCCCGAATCCAGCGTCTCGGCGAAACGCTCCTCTTCAGCCTTCAACGCCCGCTCGACCAACTCGCGCGCGGCCGGCAGTTCCGGATACGCATCACCCATCAGATCGGACAGGGTACCGACCATCCTGTGGAAGAACGGCTGGCGCACGCCCAGCATCCAGCCGTGGCGCAGGGCGCGGCGGATGATCCGGCGCAGCACGTAGCCGCGGCCTTCATTGGAAGGCAGCACGCCGTCGACGATGAGGAAGCTGCAGGCACGGATGTGATCGGCAATCACGCGCAGCGACTTGTTCTCGAGATCCGGCGTTCCGGTCAATGCGGCGGCTTGCTTGATCAGCGCCTGGAACAGATCGATTTCGTAGTTGCTGTGGACGTGCTGAAGGATCGCAGTGAGGCGCTCCAGGCCCATGCCGGTATCCACGCAGGGTGCCGGCAACGGCACCAAAGTGCCATCGGTCTGGCGATCGAACTGCATGAACACCAGGTTCCAGATCTCGATGAAACGATCGCCGTCCTCGTCAGGCGAGCCCGGCGGACCACCGGCGATGTGATCGCCGTGGTCGTAGAAGATCTCGGTGCACGGACCGCAGGGACCGGTATCGGCCATCTGCCAGAAATTATCGGAGGCGAACGGCGCGCCCTTGTTGTCGCCGATGCGGACGATACGCTCGGCCGGAATGCCGATGTCCTTGTTCCAGATCTCGAAGGCTTCGTCGTCGGTGTGATAGACCGTGACCAGCAGGCGTTCTTTCGGCAGCTTCCACACGCCGGTCAGCAGCTCCCACGCCCAGGCAATGGCTTCCTTCTTGAAGTAGTCGCCGAAGGACCAGTTGCCCAGCATCTCGAAGAAGGTGTGGTGGCGGGCGGTATAGCCCACCGAATCCAGGTCGTTGTGCTTGCCACCGGCCCGCAGGCAGCGCTGCACATCGGCCGCGCGCACGTAGCTGCGTTTCTCCGCGCCCAGGAACACGTCCTTGAACTGGACCATGCCCGAGTTGGTGAACAGCAGGGTCGGATCGTTGCCCGGCACCAGCGGCGCCGACGGCACGATTGTGTGGCCCTTGCTGTGGAAGAAGTCGAGGAAATCCTGGCGGATCTGGCGGGTGCTGATTTTGGGGGAGCTGGTCATCTGGCTGGCATTGGCTGACGGGCGCATCCGGACGCCGCGTCCCCCACAGATGCGGGCGCGGGCCTGCCGAAGCAACCCAATGCCCTAGATTAACAGGCCCGGCGGGCTCAGTCCTCCCAGTCCAGCCGGGTCGCTGCGCGGACGCTGCCGCCATCGAATCCCCGCCGGATCAGGAAGTCGGCGGCCTTGCGCCGCCCGGCCAGGTCAGTCAAGCCGCCCGGACCGAAACGGCGGCGGACGAGGTCGCACGCCGTTTCGGTCCAGTCGCCATCAAAAGTGTCCATGGCCGTCGCGATGGCTTCGCGATCCAGCCCATGGGTCGCCAACTCCGCACGGATGCGGAGCGGCCCATAACCGCTGCTGGCCCGGCTGCGGACCAGCAATTCGGCGAACCGGCGGTCATCCTGCCAGCCTTCGCCAGCCAAACGGTCCACCGTTGCCCTGGCCTCTTCCGTGCTCACGCCCCGGGAGGCCAGCTTGCGTTCCAGTTCCCGCTTCGAGTGTTCCCGGCGGGTCAGCAGCCCCAGCGCCCGCTGGACCGGGGTCTGTTCGACCCGGGGGCGCCGCCGTCGCGGCGAACCCGGTTCTTCATCCCTGCTCATCGTTCCACCCGCCGGGCCGGAGAGCCGGTACCCGATCCGGGCCGTTCTCCTTGCCGAACGACTCAGTCATCCTGATCCGCGTCGTCGTCCTCGCTGCGCGAGGCTTCGGCCGGCTGGAACTTCTCGCGCAGCTCGCCTTCCAGCTTCGCCGCAATCTGCGGGTTCTCACGCAGGAAGGTCCGCGAATTGTCCTTGCCCTGGCCAATGCGTTCGCTGCCGTAGCTGTACCAGGCGCCGGCCTTCTCGACCAGCTTGGCTTCCACGCCCATGTCGATCAGCTCGCCTTCGCGGCTGATGCCCTCGCCATAGAGGATCTCGGTGACGACCTGCTTGAACGGGGGCGCCAGCTTGTTCTTGACGACCTTGATCTTGGTCTGGTTGCCGATGATCTCGTCGCCCTTCTTGATCGCGCCGATGCGGCGGATGTCCAGGCGCACGGAGGCGTAGAACTTCAGCGCGTTGCCGCCGGTGGTCGTTTCCGGGCTCTGGCCCGGCATCATCACGCCGATCTTCATGCGCAACTGGTTGATGAAGACCACCAGGGTGTTGGAGCGCTTGATGTTGCCGGTCAGCTTGCGCAGGGCCTGGCTCATCAGGCGGGCCTGCAGGCCCGGCAGCTGATCGCCCATCTCGCCCTCGATTTCCGCCTTCGGGGTCAGCGCGGCGACCGAGTCGATGACGACGATGTCGATGGAACCCGAACGTACCAGCATGTCGGCGATTTCCAGCGCCTGTTCGCCGGTATCCGGCTGCGAGACCAGCAGATCGTCCACGTTGACGCCCAGCTTGGCGGCATAGATGGGATCCAGCGCGTGCTCGGCATCGATGAAGGCCGCGGTGCCGCCCTGCTTCTGGCATTCGGCGATGGCCTGCAGGGTCAGGGTGGTCTTGCCCGAGGATTCCGGTCCGTAGATTTCCACCACGCGACCCTTGGGCAGGCCGCCGATGCCGAGGGCGATGTCCAGCATCAGCGAGCCGGTCGGGATGACTTCCACCGGTTCGATCACGCGATCGCCCATGCGCATCACCGAGCCCTTGCCGAACTGGCGCTCGATCTGGGTCAGGGCCACGGAAAGGGCGCGCTTCTTGTTCTCGTCCATCATCTGTTCCTCGGAAGTATCAATTCGTTGAATGCAAGGCTAGCGGGGGTGGATCGCACGGGCTGCGACAGCCCCGGAAAATCTGAAATTAGGGGAACCGGCGTGGTCCGGCCATCAGGGAAACCGGCGCCCAGGCATCGGACAAACCCGCATGGACCCGTCGGCTCCTCACCGATTGGGCCTCACCAGCCCGCAATACAGGCCTTCGATGGCGAAATCCTGGTCCGGCTGCACTTCAATGGGCGAATAGTCCGGATTGCGCGGCAGCAGGCGAATCCGATCCTTGCCGACCTTGAGCAGCTTGACCGTGATCTCGTCGTCGATGCGGGCAACGACGATTTGCCCCGAACGCGCGTCACGGGTGCGGTGCACGCCGATCAGGTCGCCGTCGAAGATGCCCTCGTCGCGCATGGAATCGCCCTTGACCCGCAGCAGGTAGTCCGGGGCCGGGGCGAAGAACGCGCGGTCCAGCAGGACGTAGTCGTGGTGGCCGGCATCGGCGCCAATCGGCGCGCCCGCCGCTACCTGCCCCAATACCGGAATCCGCAGCCCATCATCGTTGGCGGAAGGGAACGCCAGCTCCGGCTGGGGCTGCACCGGCGCCTTCAGCAGGCGGATGCCGCGCGCCCGGCCGGGCAGCCGCTCGATGGCGCCGGCCTGCTCCAGGGCCTCCAGGTGGTACTGCGCCGCCCGCACGCCCTTGAACCCGAAAGCCCGGGCAATCTCGGTCTGGGAGGGCGGCATGCCTTCGGCCTCGATGCGCTCGGCAATGAGGGCGAGGATGGCTTGCTGGGTATCGGTCAGGTCCATGGTTAGTAGTATTACTACTAACAGCAAGGTTTGGCAAGCCTGCGCCTGATTCCCTTTTGGCACGCCGGGGCTGGCCGGCCCGCCGGCCTCGAAAGGGTTACTTCCGCCCGCTCCGCCAGATCGACAGCACGATCCAGACGCCGGTCATTGCCGCGAACACGAAGCCCAGCACGCCCATTGCCATCAGCCAGCGATTGGAGATGCCGCCGCCCACGCTGTTCATGACGATGGACGAACCGATGATGAGGGCGGCGGTGACCACGCCGATGGTCAGCCGGTTGGCGGCGCTGTTGAGCTGATCGCCGAAGGCTTTCAGCGAAGTGATGTCCAGTTGCCCGCGCAGCCGCCCGCGGCGCGCCGCCTGCAGCAGGCGGCGCAGGTCACGCGGCATGTCGCCGACCAGATCGAGGGCGCCGGAAAGGCTGCGACGCCCGCGCCGGGCGACCGCCCTCGGCGAGTAGCGATCCAGGATCGCCCGTTCCAGGTAGGGGCGCGCCTCGCTGGCCATGTCGAATTCCGGATCGAGTTGCCGGCCCAGGCCTTCCAGCGTCAGGAACGCCTTGATCATCAGCGCCAGATCCGGCGGCAGGCTCAGGCCGTGCCGGCGCAACAACGCGGCCACGTCGGTGAGCATGGCGCCCATCCGCAGTTGCTTCAGCGGCACGCCGCGATAGCGATCGGTGAACACGCCCACGTCGGCCTGCAGACGGGTTTCGTCGACCGACGCGTCACCCTCGGTCCAGTCGAGCAGGATGTCGGTGACGGCTTCCGGGTCCTCGCCCACCAGCCCGTTGAGCAAGCGCGCGACCTGGAATCGGCGCTGTTCGGATACTCCGCCGACCATGCCGAAGTCGATCAGGCCGATGCGGCCGTCGCGAAGATAGAACACGTTGCCGGGATGCGGGTCGGCATGGAACAGGCCATCCACCAGCACCATCTTCAGCACGATCGCCGCGCCCGTGCTCGCCAGCGCATGACGGTCCAATCCAGCCGCGTCGACGGCCGCCAGATCGCAGCCGGGAATGCCGTCCACCCAGTCCTGCACGCTCAGGCGCTCGCTGGTCCATTGCCAGTGCACGGCCGGAATCAGCACTTCGGGATGGTCGCGGAAATTGAACGCGATGCGCTCGGCGTTGCGGCATTCACTTGCGAAATCCAGTTCCGCGCGCAGCGATGCGGCGAACTGCTGGGCGATGCCCACCGGGTGATAGCGGCGCAGGTCGGGAACCTGCGCCTGGATGATTTCGGCCAGCCGTGCCAACAGCCGCAGATCCGCCTCGACCACTTCGCGGATGCCCGGCCGGCGCACCTTCAGCACCACCGCCGTGCCGTCGTCGAGCCAGGCGCGATGCGCCTGCGCCAGCGACGCGGCCGCGAGAGGTTCCGGATCCAGCCGGGCGAAGATGTTCTCCGGCGCATCGCCCAGGTCTTCGATCAATTGCGGGCGGATGGCGTCATACGGCAAGGCCGGCACCGCGTTCTGCAACCGGCTCAGTTCGGCGATCCATTCCGGCGGCAGCAAGTCGATGCGGGTGGCCAGGACCTGGCCGAGCTTGACGAAGGTGGGGCCCAGCGTTTCCAGCGCGCGGCGCAGGCGCTCGGGCGGCTCCATCCGCAGGGTTTCTTCCGCATGCTGCCAATGCAGCAGCCGGCCGGCCCGTTCCAGCGCGCCGGCCAGGCCGACGCGCCGCACCATGTCGCCGAAGCCGTTGCGGATCAGGACCGAAGCGATTTCCTGCAGCCGCCCCAGATCGCGTACCGCACCCAAGGTTTCCCACATGTCAGCGTCGCCCGTCCCTGCCCCTCGGCCTTGTCACAACCGCTCCAGGCCGCGCAGTGCGGAGGCCACGGTCTGCCGGCGCACGGCGTCGCGGTCGCCGTCGAACTGGAACACTTCCGCACGCGCGTAGCCACCGCGCCGCTTCCAGCCAATCCAGACCGTGCCGACCGGTTTGCCCTCGCTGCCTCCGCCGGGACCGGCAATGCCCGTCACCGCCACGGCGACGCTCGCGCCGGAGTTCACCAGCGCGCCGGACACCATCTCGATGACCGTCTCGCGGCTGACCGCCCCATGGGTTTCCAGGGTCTGCGGACGCACGCCCAGCAAGGCCTGCTTGGCTTCGTAGCTGTACGCCACCATGCCGCTGTCGAACCAGTCAGAGGAGCCGGCGATATCGGTCACCGTCTTGGCGATCCAGCCGCCGGTACAGCTTTCCGCGGTCACCAGGTGATCGTGCTCGGCGCGCAGGCGGGCGCCAATCAGTTCGGCCTGCTCGCGCAGTTCGGCGTCGGAGGGAATCGCGGCCACGGTCGACATCGGCAAAGCCCGGGGGAAGAAGCCTCCGTTTTAGCCGAATTCGGTGTCCCTGTCTGCCCGCCATCGGCATGCACCCGCCCGGAATCGGACGGGTGCATGCGTCTCGCCGGCGAAGTCGCCGTGTTTCAGTAGGTCACGCGCAGGGTCACGCCGTAGGTCCGCGGCGCACCGAGGAATGCGTTGAACGAGTTGGTCGGATCCCCCGGGGTGGGCGAGAAGTTCTGCAGCGGGGCGTCGAAGCCGACCTGCTGGTAGGTCTCGTCGGTCAGGTTCTGTCCCCACAGCTCCACCATCCAGCGCTTGTTCTTCGCGCCGAACCCGATGCGGGCGTTGACCAGCGTGTAGCCCTCCTGGATCTTCTCGATGTCCATGTCCGAACCGGTGTTGTGTTCGGAGATGTACTTGGCGCCGACATTGAAACGTCCGATCAGGCTGCTGCCGAAGTCCCACTGGTAGGTCAGCGACGCCGAACCCGACCACAGCGGCGCGAAGCTGATGTGGTTTCCCGGCAGCTTGTACAGCGTGCCGCCGGGAGCGACGAATTCCGACGTCGGCTTCTCGTCGCCGTAACGCGTGTCGGCATAGGTGAGGCCGGCCTGCAGCATCAGGCCATCCAGTCCGGTCTGCCACAGCACTTCGGCGTCGATGCCCTTCGAGGTGACCTTGGGAATCGAACGCACCACATAGCTGGTGCCGAGGAAACTGTTGAGCTGGAAGTCGGTGAACTCCTGGTAGAACAGGGTGCCGTTGAGCAGCAGGTTGCCATCCAGCCAGGTGGACTTGGCGCCGAGCTCATAACTGTCGACGAACTCGCCCGGGAACGAGGTATCCCTGACCGGCAGGATGCCAGCGGTGCCGCTGGACAGGCCGGTATTCGACTGCACGCGGTCCAGGTTGAAGCCGCCGCCCTTGTAGCCGCGCGCACCGGACAGGTAGGTCATCAGGTGGTCGTTCCAGCGGTAGGCGAACTTGAGCGTGCCGGACCACTCGCTTTCGGACCGATCCTGCTTCGTGTGGCGTCCGTTGTGGGCGATGTTGGCCCAGGGCAGGCACATGTAGCCGATCGCGGTCGGCGCCAGTTGCTGCGCCACCGCCTGCGGAATCCCGCGCGCCATCAACGCGCCCACGACCTGCGCCGGAGCCATCAACGCGGTCGCGCAGCCCAGGCTGCCGTTCGGGTTGGTGTAGACCGAATCCAGCTCCTTCTTTTCATGGGTGTAGCGCAGGCCGAGCGTAATCGCCAACTGGTCGGTGGCATGCCAGGTGTTGTTGGTGAACAACGCGGCGGTCCTGGCATTCTGGTTGTAGGTATCGTGCGCGCCCTCGCTCTCGCCCGGGAACACGCTGCCGAACGCCCGCCCGGTGGCCTGCGATGCGAACAGGAACGGATTGGCGGTGTTGACGGTGATGCCCAGCGGAGCGAGCTGGCGGGCGAACAGGCTCAACAGCGCGGTGGACAGATACGCTTCGTAGTGCCTACCGATCATGTACTGGTCGTGGCGCTCCAGATCCTCGTCCGAATAGAAGAAGCCCAGCATCCAGTCCAGCTTGTCGGTGCTGCCGGTCAGCCGCAGTTCCTGGCTGAAGGTCTTGAACTTGGTCGAGGAGTCATCGAAGTTGTTGCGCCGGTACAGCAGGTCAGCGCCGCTGAAATCGAAGTCCAGTGCGTTGACCGACTGCCAGTCGCGGGCAGCGGTGATCGAGGTGAGGGTGGCGCCGTTGAACCAGGGCGTGTTCCAGTCGATCTGGGTGGAGAAGCCTTTGTCCAGCACGCTCTGCTCGGTGCCGCGGTTGCTGTAGGCCAGGCGCCGTTCGGGATCGGCGACCGGAATGATCGCGCGCCCCGCGCCGCCGGCGAGCGCATCCAGGATGTTGGCGGTCAGGCCGCGCACGGTGGTCACGCCGACGCAGCAGTTCTCGTCGCGTCGGGTGTAATCGGCGATGAAGGTGAAGTCGAGATCGTCGTTCGGTTCCCACAGCAACTGCGCGCGCAGGGTGCGGAAGTCGCGGTCGCTGTCCTCGCGTTGCGTGCGCGGTCCGGTCCCGGTGTTCACGTCGGTCACCCCATCGCGGGTGCGCTTGGCCGCATAGATGCGAAAGGCGGCATGATCGCTGATGGCGTCGTTGTAGGCGCCGGAGATGCCGAACTCCCCGTAGTTGCCGAAGGTCAGTTCGCCCTCCGCGCTCTGGGTGTAGCTGGGGCGACGGGTGATGACGTTGATCACGCCGGCGGAGGTGTTCTTGCCGAACACGGTGCCCTGCGGTCCCTTCAGCACCTCGATGCGTTCCAGTTCGCCCAGATCGCCGAAGCCTACGCCGGTGCGCGGCCGGTAGACGCCATCGATCACCACGCCCACCGCCGACTCCAGGCCGGCGTTGTCGCCGTTGGTGCCGACGCCACGGATGCGCGCGGTGGTCTGCGATTCGTTGGTGGTCGAGCTGACATGCAGGCCCGGCACCAGCAACTGCACGTCCTTGATGTCGGACACACCGGCGTCCTGCAGCAGTTGCTCCGGCAGCGCGGTCAGCATGATGGGGACATCCTGCATCGCCTCTTCGCGCTTCTGCGCAGTGACCGTCATGGTCGCGAGCGTGGTCGCCTCCTCGTCGGGTCTGGTCTGGGCTGGTGTGGTCTCCTGCGCGTGCAGATTGGCGGACAGTGCGGCGAAAACGGCGAGCGCGAGTGCGCGGTGCTGCGGTTTGGCGACGACCATGTGTTCCCCTCCCCCGGGTCATGTCGGATGTGATCAATCGACTGCGATATGCGGACCTGCCTTGCGACTGCTGATTTCACTTGCGCGCTCGCGGCGCGCCCCCTGTGCGAGGGAAGCTAGCACTCCTCGGCGCGACGAAGCATTTTGCAGCGCACCCATACGCAGAAAGCGCACTTTGCACGGGAAAATAAGCACGCTCGTGCGGAAAAACGGTTACTCGCGCGATGGCGTGGACCGGGGCCCGACACGTTCCTTCCACGCCATCGAGCGCGGCTGGCCATACCTCGGCGATGCGATGGGGAACGACCGCATGGCGGCGTGCGCGGCAATCCGCTGGCCGCGGATGCTGACCATCGTCGGCAGCGGCGGCGTGCCGCTCTCCTCGGTCCAGCGGCAATCCCCTAAACTTGCGTTCTTTCCCCCGGCTGCATGGCCTTTCCGCCGATGCCGGACGGGCGCCCCGGCGCGCCGGATGTTTTCCAGAAGGTCACATGAAGCAGGACAAGTCGCAGGAACACACGCCCCTGATGAAGCAGTTCTTCGCCGCCAAGGCGGAGTACCCGGATCTGCTGCTGTTCTTCCGGATGGGGGATTTCTACGAACTGTTCTACGACGATGCCCGCAAGGCCGCTCGGCTGCTGGACATCACCCTGACCCAGCGCGGCAACTCGGCCGGCGCGCCCATCCCGATGGCCGGCGTGCCGCACCACGCCTACGAGAGCTACCTGGCCCGGCTGGTGGCGCTGGGCGAGTCGGTGGCGATCTGCGAGCAGATCGGCGACCCCGCCCTGGCCAAGGGACTGGTCGAACGCAAGGTCGTGCGGGTGGTCACGCCCGGCACGGTCACCGACGAAGCCCTGCTCAACGAGCGCCGCGACACCCTGCTGATGGCGATCGCCCGCGGCCGTACGGGCTACGGCCTGGCCTGGGCGGATCTGGCCGGCGGCCGCTTCGTGGTCAACGAGGTCGACGGCGAGGACGGGCTGGAAGCCGAGCTTTCACGGCTGGAACCGGCGGAAATCCTGCTGGCCGATGCGGACGGCTGGCCGGAGTTCCTGCGCGGCCGGCACGGTCTGCGCCGGCGGGCGCCCTGGCTGTTCGATCCGGAGAACGGGCGCCGGCAGCTGCTGCAGTTCTTCCAGGTGCGCGATCTCAACGGCTTCGGCATCGAACGCATGCCGCTGGCGACCGGCGCGGCCGCGGCCCTGCTCGGCTATGTCGAGGAAACCCAGAAGCAGCGGCTGACCCATCTGGGCGCGATCAGCACCGAATCGGCCGGCGACGCGATCGCCATGAACGCCGCCACCCGCCGCCACCTGGAACTGGACACCCGCGTCGATGGCGACACCGCCAACACCCTGCTCGGCGTACTCGACAGCACCATCACCCCGATGGGCGGCCGTTTGCTGCGCCGCTGGCTGCACCGCCCGCTGCGCGATCACCGGACGCTGGGCGAACGCCACCAGGCGGTCGAAAGCCTGATCGGGAGCGGGCTGGACACCAGCCTGCGCGAACGCTTCCGCGCCCTCGGCGACATGGAGCGCATCCTGACCCGCGTGGCCCTGCGCTCGGCGCGCCCGCGCGACCTGTCCACCCTGCGCGACGCATTGGCGCTGCTACCGGACATCCGCCAGGCGCTGGCCGGCGCGACGGTTTCCTCCACCACGCTCGCGGGTTCTCCGCGCCTGGCCGAACTGGCGGCGGAGCTGGGCGAGCACGCCGACGTCGCAGCGCTGCTGGCGCGCGCGATCGCACCGCATCCGGCGCTCAAGCTGGTCGACGGCGGCGTCATCGCCGACGGGTTCGATGCCGACCTCGACGAACTGCGCCGGCTGAGTACCCACGCCGATCAATTCCTGGTGGATCTGGAAGCACGCGAGCGCGAACGCAGCGGCATCGCCACCCTGAAGGTCGGCTACAACCGGGTGCACGGCTATTACATCGAAATCAGCAAGGGTCAGGCCGATCGCGCGCCGGTCCATTACACCCGCCGGCAGACCCTGACCAACGCCGAACGCTACATCACCGAGGAGCTGAAGAGCTTCGAGGACAAGGTGCTGTCGGCGCGGGACCGCTCGCTCACCCGCGAGAAGGCCCTGTACGAAGGCCTGCTGGATACGCTCAACCAGGATCTGGAGCCGCTCAAGCGCTGCGCCGCGGCGCTGAGCGAACTGGACGTGTTGGCCGGCTTCGCCGAACGTGCGCAGGCGCTGGACTGGTCCCGCCCCACCCTCACCGCCGACGCCGGCCTGCGCATCGATCGCGGGCGCCACCCGGTGGTGGAAGCGGTGCGCGCCGAACCGTTCGAGCCCAACGACCTGCATCTGGACGAACAGCGCCGGATGCTGATCATCACCGGACCCAACATGGGCGGCAAATCGACCTACATGCGCCAGAACGCGCTGATCGTGCTGCTCGCCCACATCGGCAGCTTCGTGCCGGCGACGCGCGCGGACATCGGTCCGATCGATCGCATCCTCACCCGCATCGGCGCCGGCGACGATCTGGCGCGCGGGCAGTCGACCTTCATGGTCGAGATGGCCGAGACCAGCTACATCCTCCACCACGCCACCGCGCAATCGCTGGTGCTGATGGACGAAATCGGCCGCGGCACCTCCACCTACGACGGCCTGGCGCTGGCCGACGCGGTCGCCCGCCACCTGGCCGGCCAGAACCGCTGCTACACCCTGTTCGCCACCCACTATTTCGAACTCACCGCGCTGGCGGACGGTCCCGTCGAAGGTGGCGAAAGCGGCATCGCCAACGTCCACCTCGACGCGGTGGAACACCACGACCGCGAACGCGGCGACACCCTGGTGTTCATGCACGCGGTGAAGGATGGTCCCGCCAATCGCAGCTTCGGCCTGCAGGTCGCCGCGCTCGCCGGCCTGCCACGCTCCACCGTCGCCCAGGCGCGTCGGCGGCTGGCCGAACTGGAGGCGCGCGGCCGCGAAAGCCATGCGTCGGCGATGGCCCCGCAGGCGCTCGATGCCCCGCAGCAGATCGGCCTGTTCGCGCCCGTTCCCTCCGCCGCCGTGGAAGCGCTGGCGGCGCTGGATCCCGATGAGCTGACGCCCAAGCAGGCATTGGAAGCGCTGTACCGGCTCAAGCATCTGCTCTGAGCCGGACAGCCTGCCGCACGCTCCTCGCGCCGCGGCGGGCTTCGCCCTGCCCCCCACAAACATCCGCGTAACACCGCCCGGGTATCGTGACGCGGTCCAGGTCGCTGTGCTTGCGCGCCGCACCATTGAGCGGCGCTATCGGATTGTTCGCCAAAAACGATTTTGCTTAATCGCAGAGCCTGCCTAGTCTGGCCGTGTCCTTTTCATCGCCAACGAGATCGTCAGCCATGAACACGTCCCCGAGCGTTCTGCATCCATCCCGCCCGCAAACACCACGACGACGATAGCGCCGCCGATACCGCGCATCCGCTATCCGCCATTGCCGCGTGAGCTTCCACCGATTTCCCCGCCATCCGGTTTCCGTGAGGAACCGCGCACCGCTTTCCCCTCCCGCCTTTCCCAGGACCGCTGCCCAGGAGCACGACCATGAATCTCGAAACCGCCAAATGTCCGTTCAATCATTCCGTCGGCGGCGGCACCACCAATCGCGACTGGTGGCCGAAGCAACTGCGCGTGGATCTGCTGCACCAGCATTCGTCCAAGTCCGATCCGATGGACAAGGACTTCAACTACGCCGAGGCGTTCAAAAGCCTGGATTACGAAGCGCTGAAAAAGGATCTGGCCGATCTGATGACCGACTCGCAGCCGTGGTGGCCGGCGGATTTCGGCCACTATGGTCCCTTGTTCATCCGCATGGCCTGGCACAGCGCCGGCACCTACCGCATCGGTGATGGCCGTGGCGGCGGTGGTCGCGGACAGCAGCGCTATGCGCCGCTCAACAGTTGGCCGGACAACGTCAGCCTGGACAAGGCGCGCCGACTCCTGTGGCCGATCAAGCAGAAATACGGCAACCGGATTTCCTGGGCCGATCTGATGATCCTCACCGGCAACGTCGCGCTGGAGACGATGGGCTTCAAGACCTTCGGTTTCGCCGGTGGCCGCGAGGACGTGTGGGAACCGGATCTGGACGTGTACTGGGGTTCGGAAACCGCGTGGCTGGGTGGCGACAAGCGCTACTCCGGCGAGCGAGACCTGGAGAACCCGCTGGCCGCCGTGCAGATGGGCCTGATCTACGTGAATCCGGAAGGTCCCAACGGCAATCCGGACCCGGTCGCCGCCGCGCGCGACATCCGCGAGACCTTCGCCCGCATGGCGATGGACGACGAGGAAACCGTTGCCCTGATCGCCGGCGGCCATACCTTCGGCAAGACCCACGGCGCGGGCGAAGCTTCGCATGTCGGCGCGGATCCGGAAGCCGACGACATCGTCGCCCAGGGCCTGGGCTGGCGCAGCACCCACGGCACCGGCATTGCCGGTGATGCGATCACCAGCGGGCTGGAAGTCACCTGGACGACGAAGCCGACGCAGTGGAGCCAGGATTTCTTCAAGCACCTGTTCGGTTTCGAATGGGAACTGACCAAGAGCCCGGCTGGCGCGCACCAGTGGAAACCGAAGAACAACGCCGGCGCCGACACCGTGCCCGACGCCCATGACGGCACCAAACGGCGCGCGCCGAACATGCTGACCACCGATCTGTCGCTGCGCTTCGATCCGGCGTACGAGAAGATCTCGCGGCGCTTCATGGAGCATCCGGATCAGTTCGCCGATGCGTTCGCCCGCGCCTGGTTCAAGCTGACCCATCGCGACATGGGGCCGCGCGCGCGTTATCTCGGCCCGGAAGTGCCGAACGAGGAGCTGATCTGGCAGGACCCGGTTCCCGCCGTTGATCATTCGCTGATCGATGAAGCGGACATCGCCGCGCTGAAGAAGAAGATTCTTGAATCCGGCCTGTCGACGGGCGAGTTGGTGTCGACCGCGTGGGCCTCGGCATCCACCTTCCGCGGTTCCGACAAGCGTGGTGGCGCCAACGGCGCGCGCATCCGGCTGGCGCCGCAGAAGGACTGGGAGGTCAACGAGCCCGCGCAACTGGCGAAGGTGATCAAGGTGCTGGAAGGCATCCAGGCGGGCTTCAATGGCGCGCAATCCGGCGGCAAGAAGGTCTCGCTCGCGGATCTGATCGTGCTGGGCGGCGCGGCGGCGGTCGAGGACGCCGCGAAGAAGGCCGGTCATCCCGTCGCGGTGCCGTTCTCGCCGGGACGCACCGATGCCTCGCAGGAACAGACCGACGTGGCGTCGTTCGCGGTGCTGGAGCCGGCCGCGGACGGCTTCCGCAATTACCTGAAGGGCAAGTACAGCGTGCCGGCCGAAACCCTGCTGATCGACAAGGCGCAGCTGCTGACCCTGACCGCGCCGGAGATGACCGCGCTGGTCGGTGGCCTGCGCGTGCTCGGCGGCAACGTCGGGCAGACCAGGCACGGCGTGTTCACCGACCGCCCGGGCGTGCTGAGCAACGATTTCTTCGTCAACCTGCTGGACATGCGCACCGAGTGGAAGGCCACCTCGGACAACGAGGCGGTGTTCGAGGCACTCGATCGCAAGACCGGTGAGCGCAAGTGGACCGGCACCCGCGTGGATCTGATCTTCGGTTCGCATTCCCAGTTGCGCGCCTTGGCCGAGGTCTATGCCAGCGCGGACGCGAAGGAGAAGTTCGTCCGTGATTTCGTCGCCGCCTGGGCCAAGGTGATGGAACTGGATCGCTTCGATTTGCGTTGAGTCCCAACCCGGCCGGTGCCGGTACTGGCCTGCGTCCCGCGTCCCGCCCGCCCCGGCTTTTCCGCCGGGGCGGGCTGTTTCTTGCCGGGATGTCCCATCTTCTCCCCGGGTTAACCACCGGCGTCACAGTTTGGCGCTAGCATCGGCGGTTCCAACCCGCGTCCAGGAGGACGGCCGTCATGAGCAACCAGTCACTCGCGCAAGAACTCTTCGCCCAGCTCCAGGGCGCGCCCTTGCAGCAGGTCTCCCAGCAACTGGGCATCGGCCAGGCCGAGGCCTCCGGCGCGGTCGGCGCGGCGCTGCCGCTGCTGATGGGCGCGCTGGGCCGCAATGCCGAGCAGCCGCAGGGTGCCGAAGCGTTGTTCGGCGCGCTCCAGCGCAACCACAGCGGCCTGGATATCGGCAGCGTGCTGGGCTCGGTCCTGGGCGGCGCCTCCACCCCGGAAGCCAACGGCGCCGGCATCCTCGGCCACATCTTCGGCGGCAACCAGCCGCGCGCCGAGGCGGGCCTGGGCCAGGCGACGGGCCTGGACAGCAACCGCGCCGGGCAGTTGCTCAAGATCCTCGCCCCCATCGTGCTGGCCTTCCTTGCCCAGCGCATGAGCCAGGGCGGCCAGGGTTCGCCCGGCGCGCTCAGCCAGGTACTCGGCCAGGAGCAGCAGCAGATCCGCCAGCAGGGCGGACTGGGCGGCGGCCTGCTCGGCGCCGTGCTGGATCAGGATGGCGACGGCCAACTGGGCCTGGGCGATCTGCTGAAGGTCGGCAGTGGCTTCCTCGGCGGCGGCCGCTGACCCGTAGAGTCGGGCTTGCCCGGCTGCTTTTTGCTCAAAGGCCCCGGCGGAGCAAGCTCCGCCCCATGCGTTTACATCGCGTCGATGTCGCCCAGCGCGCGGATCAGGCGGCGTGCGCGCTTGTCCGGTTTCGACAACGGTGCCTGATAGCCGGTGCGTTCGGCGCGCCGCGTGGCGGCGGCGGCCTCGCGGCGCTGCCGTGATTCATCGCTTTCTCGATACAGCGCCTGTGCCACGGGTGCGGAGCCGCGCTGCTCGCTCAATCCCTCGACGCGGATGCCGTAGGTGTCCTCGCCGCGCACGACCTTGAGCTCATCGCCCACGCGCACGATGCGCGAGGGCTTGGCGCGCTGCCCCGCGACGTCCACCTTTCCGGTTTCCACCGCCTGCTTGGCCAGGCTGCGGGTCTTGTAGAAACGCGCGGCCCACAGCCAGATGTCGAGGCGAACGCCGGGCGCGGCGACAGGTGAATCGGAACTCATCGGATCAGGGTTTGCGTGGCAATGGATGGCTCAAGGGAACGGTGACGCTGTGTTGGTCGGCCTGCTGGCACGCCTTGGAAACATGGTAGTCGCGCACGGCTTGCCGCTGCTCCGGCGTGGCCTTGTCCGGCATGGGCTGCTGGGCGGCGGCACGCAACTCGTCGGCGCACCAGGGGAACGGCAGATCCGATCGGGTATCCAGGCTCATCGCATCGCCGCCGGCGCAGCCGGTCAACACGCACGACAGTACAACCGCATTCCATCGCCCACCGTGAAAACCCATCATCGTCACGCTCCGCCGTGCCACGAATGAAAGACAGTCTGCATCGGCGCCAATGCAGACGCCAGAAACGCGAACGGCCACCCGAAGGTGGCCGTCCAGCGATGGCGCCTGCGAGTGGATTACTCGGCAGCGGCGGCCAGGCGCGCCTTCTTGGCGGCGGCGTTGGCGGCCAGGTCTTCCTTGATGCGGGCGGCCTTGCCTTCCAGATCGCGCAGGTAGTACAGCTTGCCCGAACGGACCTTGCCGCGGCGCTTCACTTCGACCGAGTCGATGGAGGCGCTGTGGGTCTGGAACACGCGCTCGACGCCGTAGCCATGCGAAATCTTGCGCACGGTGAAAGCCGAGTTCAGGCCGGCGTTCTTCTTGGCGATGACCACGCCTTCGTACGCCTGCACGCGCTCGCGGTTGCCTTCCTTCACCTTCACGTTCACGACGACGGTGTCGCCGGGACCGAAAGCGGGCAGCTCACGCTGGATCTGGGCGGCTTCGAATTCCGCGATGATGGACTTGTTGAGACTGCTCATGGTGGCACCGTTCTGTATGCGTGGGTGTGTCGTTCGACAGCAATGACTGATGCAGTCGCCGGATTGCGCTGCACGATATTGTTATGGGGTTCCGGGCCGGTCAGGCGCTGGAAGCCCGCCATCTTACTGATTTTTCTTGGACCTGGCTAGCTTTCGTCCTGCCCCTCCCGGGCGGCCCGGAACGCGGCCAGCAGGGCCCGGTCGGCCTTGGACAGACTGGATTCGTCCAGCAGGTCCGGCCGCCGCAGCCAGGTCCGGCCCAGCGACTGCTGGCGCCGCCAGCGGGCGATGCCGGCGTGGTTGCCGGAACGCAGCACCTCCGGCACGTCGCCCAGGTCGGGGTGCTGGGCCGGATGGGTGTAGTGCGGGCAGTCCAGCAGGCCGTCGTTCTCGAAACTGTCCTGAACGGCCGATTCAGCATCGCCGAGCGCCCCGTCCTGCAACCGGGCCACCGCGTCCACCACCACCGCCGCAGCCAGTTCGCCACCGGACAGCACGTAGTCGCCGATCGAGATTTCCTCGTCCACCTCGGCGTCCAGCAGGCGTTCGTCCACGCCCTCGTAGCGGCCGCACAGCAGGATCAGGCGCGGCCGGGCCGCCAGTTCGCGGACCTTGCGCTGGGTCAGCGGCCGGCCCTGCGGGCTCAGATAGATGACCGGCGCCGGCGCGGGATCCGCGGCACGGGCCGCGGCCAGGCAGGCACGCAGGGGCTCGATCATCATCACCATGCCTGGGCCGCCGCCGAACGGACGGTCGTCGACCCGCCGGTAGCCGCCCTCGGCGTAGTCGCGCGGATTCCAGCCCTGCAGGGTCAGCAATCCGCGTTCCTGCGCGCGCCCGACCACGCCCACCGCCGCGGCCTGGGCGATGAACTCGGGAAACAGGGTCAGGACGTCGATGCGCATGGAAAGCCCGGAGGGGAAACACGTGAATCGGGAAAGGAGTATTGCCCAGCCCCGATGCCGGCTCCAGCGATCAGAACTCGGGATCCCAGTCGACCGTGATGCGCTGGGCATCGAAGTCGACGGATTGGACGACGTCGGGTTCGATGAAGGGAATCAGCCGCTCCCGCTCGCCCCGCACCACCAGCACGTCGTTGGCGCCGGTGGAGAACAGATGCGAAACGGTGCCGAAGTCCACGCCGTCGTGCGTCACCACGCGCAGGCCTTCCAGGTCCACCCAATAGAACTCGCCGGGTTGCGGTGGCGGCAGTGCGTCGCGCGGGACCAGGATTTCGATGCCCCGGAGGGCGTCGGCCGCATCGCGATCGGCGATGTCCGGGACATTCGCGATCAGGTGCTTGCCGGAAGCCTTGCCACGCACGCCCGACAGCTCGCGCTCGGCGCCGGAGCCCTCGCGGAGGATCCAGGGCTGGTAGCGGAAAATGGCATCGCGCGGTTCGGTCCAGGATTCCAGCTTGACCTGTCCGCGAACGCCAAAAGCGCCCGCGAAGCGGCCCAGCAGGATGATCTTGCCGGGACGCGGCGGGCGCTCGTTATCCATGCGTCAGCATGGCCGCGCCGGGGCGCGGCCGGAGGGATCAGGCCGAAGCCTTGGTGGCTTCCTTGTACAGGTTGCGGACCTTTTCGGTCAGCTGGGCACCGTGGCCCACCCAATGATCCACGCGGGCGACATCGAGTTCGATGCGCTTTTCGTTACCCGAAGCAACCGGGTTGTAGTAACCGACGCGCTCGATGTTGCGGCCGTCGCGGGCGCTGCGCGAGTCGGTGACGATGATGTGGTAGAAGGGGCGCTTCTTGGCGCCGCCACGGGTAAGGCGGATCTTGACCATTGCTATTTCCAGTGTTGCCCAGTCGCCAGGATGGCGAGGTAAGCCGGCTATTCTAAGCCATTGAACGGCGGAAGGAAACCGCCCCTCAGGCCGGGTTTTCCCAGGGCATGCCGGCCAGCGCCGCCCCGAGCCGATCCATCAGGCCCGCGTCCGGGGCGTATTCGACCCCGTCGATGCCCAGAAGGGGCTGGATGCCGCTGGCATTGGCGGCGAAGGCCGCCCGGAAGCCACCGGCCTCGGCCAGCGCCACCGGGCGGGTTTCCTGGGCAACCCCCTGTCTGGCCAGGCCGGCCTGCAGCAGTTGCTCGCAGGTTCCCCGCAAGGCGGGGGCCAGCGGCCAGATCACGGCCTGGCCGTCCCAGAACCCGATGTTCCAGATCGAGCCCTCGCTGACGTGTCCATCCGGGGTGACGAACAGCGCGTCGTCGAATCCGTCCAGCAGTGCCTGCCGCCGGTAGTGGAACAGCGGGAAAGTCCCGACATGCTTCAGGTGCGGCTGCGACCGCTCGAATGGATACGATTTCACCCGCAACGGCGGCTTGTCAGCCGGAGCGGCCGGGCCGAGCGTGATCAACACGTCCGGCTCCACCGGCCGCAACGGCTGGCGGTAGTCGAATCCGCGCGCGAACACGGTGAAGCGCAGCGAGACGTCGGCGGGACCGGCCCGCAGCGCGGCGACCAGTTCGGCGACGACGCGCCCGCGCGGCAACTCGGTGCCGAACAGTTCACGGGTGGCGCGCTGCAATCGCGCGACGTGGAAATCCAGTCCCTGCACCGCCCGATCGCGCACCTGCATCGCGGTGAAGTGGCCGTAATTGACCACCGCCAGCGCGCGCAATGCATCGGCGTCGGCGGGCTGTCCGTTGAGCAGGGCGATGGACATGGTTCCGTCTCAGCCGTTGTTGTCGAACACCATTGTGGGAGCGACGTCAGTCGCGATTCGACGGCGTTGGAACATCCGGGATTTCGCGACTGACGTCGCTCCCACAGGATGAGCCACCAGGACTAGCGGAACGGCAGGCCGCCGCGCGCGCCCATCATGCCCTTCATGCCGCGCATCAGGCCCTTCATGCCGCCGCCGGCCATCTTGCTCATCATCTTTTCCATCTGCTGGTACTGCTTCATCAGCTTGTTGACGTCGGCCGGCGTGGTGCCGGAACCGCGCGCGATGCGGGCGCGGCGCGAGCCGTTGAGCAGCGCCGGATTGCGGCGTTCCTTCTTGGTCATCGAGCCGATGATCGCGATCATCCGCGGTACTTCCTTGCCCTGGCTGACCTGCTGCTTCACGTGGTCGGGGATCTGGCCCATGCCCGGCAGCTTGTCGAGCAGGCCGCTGATGCCACCCATGTTCTGCATCTGCTCCAGCTGATCACGCATGTCGTTGAGGTCGAACTTCTTGCCCTTGGCGACCTTGGCGGCGAGTTTCTCGGCCTTCTCGCGGTCGACGTTCTGCTCGACCTGCTCCACCAGCGACAGCACGTCGCCCATGTCGAGGATACGGTTGGCGACACGCTCGGGGTGGAACACGTCCAGGCCGTCGGGCTTCTCGCCCACGCCGATGAACTTGATCGGCTTGCCGGTGATGTAGCGCACCGACAGCGCGGCGCCGCCGCGCGCGTCGCCGTCGGTCTTGGTCAGCACCACGCCGGTCAGCGGCAGCGCCTCGCTGAAGGCCTTGGCGGTGTTGGCCGCGTCCTGGCCGGTCATCGCGTCGACCACGAACAGCGTTTCCACCGGCTTGACCGCCGCGTGCAGCGCCTTGATCTCGGTCATCATCGCTTCGTCGATCGCCAGGCGGCCGGCGGTGTCGACCAGCAACACGTCGACGAACGACTTGCGCGCGTCGTCGATGGCGGCACGCACGATGGCTTCCGGCTTCTGCGAGGCCTCGGACGGGAAGAACAGCACGTCCACCTGCTCGGCCAGGGTCTTGAGCTGCTCGATCGCGGCCGGACGGTACACGTCGGCGCTGACCACCATCACCTTCTTCTTGCGACGTTCCTTCAGGTGCTTGGCAAGCTTGCCCACGGTGGTGGTCTTGCCCGCGCCCTGCAGGCCGGCCATCAGGATGACCGCCGGCGCCGGCACGTTGAGGTTCAGATCGGCGGCCTGGGATCCCATCACCGCGGTCAGCTCGTCGCGGACGATCTTGATCAGCGCCTGGCCCGGGGTCAGCGACTTGAGCACTTCCTGGCCGACCGCGCGCACCTTGATGCGCTCGATCAGCGCCTGCACCACCGGCAACGCCACGTCGGCTTCCAGCAGGGCGATGCGGACCTCGCGGGTGGCCTCGCGGATGTTCTCCTCGCTCAGGCGGCCACGGCCGCGCAGCCGCTCGATGGTGCCGGAAAGACGCTGGGTGAGGGATTCGAACATGGGGAGCGGGAACCTGGGAAAAACGGAGGCGGATTATAGCCCGGCGGGGCGGAAGGTCCCGGCGCGCGGCTTTCCCGCGCCCTCGCGCTGTTCCCGGTTCCGGCCCTATGCGACACTTCGCCGATGACAATCGTTCTCATCGCCATCCTCGGCTACCTGACCGCCACCGCCCTGCTGGTCCGCGCGGCCGCGCAATCGGCGCTGGACGTGCGGCGGGGCTGGCTGTGGCCGGCGCTGATCGCGGTAATCCTGCATGGCGGCTACCACCTGCTGGTGGCCTGGCGCACCGCCGGCGGACCGGACATGCATTTCTATTCGGCGCTGTCGCTGGTCAGCCTGGGCATGGCCGCGCTGACCGCGCTGGCCGGCGCGCGCGGGCGGATGGCGACGCTGGGCGTGGTCGCCTTCCCGCTGGCGGCGGTGCTGCTGCTGGCCTATCACGAGTTCGGGCACGCACCTTCTCCGGGCCTGGACTGGCGCCTGCAATTGCACGCCTGGCTGGCCCTGCTGGCCTACGCCACGCTGGCGGTCGCGGCACTGCTGGCGATCATGCTGCTGGTGCAGGAACGCGCGCTGCGGCGACGCCAGTTCCATGCTTGGTTGCGCGCCCTGCCGCCGCTGACCGAACTGGAGGATCTGCTGTTCCGGACGATCGCGGTCGGTTTCGCCCTGCTCACCGCCACCCTGCTGACCGGCGTGCTGTTCGTGGAGAACCTGCTGGCCCAGCACCTGGTCCACAAGACCGTGCTCAGCGTGCTGTCGTGGCTGGCTTTCGGCGCGCTGCTGGTCGGCCGCTGGCGCTACGGCTGGCGCGGCAGCAAGGCCGCCGGCTGGACCCTGTTCGCGATGGCACTGCTGCTGCTGGCGTTCTTCGGCAGCAAGTACGTGCTGGAACAGGTGCTGCACCGCGCCTGAGCCCGGAACGGCGGCGCTGCCGCCAGTTTCATACCTGCTACACCCGGGTTCGTCGCCCGGCAGCGCCTTCCATCGGATCCGCCGGCTTTCCCGCATCCGCCCTCGCTATGGTCGCGTCTTCCGCCGTCAAGGAATGAACGCGCATGGCCGCATCGAATGTTGTTGCCCGCCCTCCCCGCCGCTGGCGCTGGCTGCGGCGGTTCTGCCTTGCCATCGTTGCGCTGGTGCTGGCGGCGATCGCCTGGGACGTCGCCAGCTACGACGCACGCCCCTGGCTGGCCGACTACCAGCGGCTCAAGCACGACATGGCGCAGGGCTATGCGAACCTGGACTGGATCGCCACGCACCGGCGACTGGATCTGGCCGCGCTGGATCGCGACACCACCGCCGCATTGAATCGCGCGCATTCGCGCGTGCGTGCCTTCCTGGCGCTGCGCGGCTTCGTCAAGCGTTTCGGTGACCCGCACCTTCGGCTGGAACCGGCGCAACGTCCGGCGTCGCAGCCGTTGGCCTCCACAACCGACCGCATGACCGAACCCGCCGATCCCGCGGCCGGCGCCGACTGCAAAGCCGCCGGCTACGAAGAAGACGAACACGCCTTCATCCTGCCGTTCGCAACGTTGCCGGACTGGCACGCCTTGCCGGGCAAGCACTTCCCCGCCGGCCGTTTCGGCGACGTCGGCGTGCTGCGCATCGCCCAATTCGGCGAGCAGCGTTATCTGGCCGCGTGCCGGCAGGTGTTCCGGGCGGGCGTCGGCCAACGCGCCCTGCAACTGAAGGTGCGCGCGTACCTTCAGTTGGAACTGGCCCGCACGCTGGCCGCCCTGCATGCAGGCGGCGCCCGCCGGCTGCTGGTCGACGTGACCGGCAACGGCGGTGGCAGTGAATGGGTCTCCGAAGTCATCGCCCTGCTTGCTCCCGGCGAGCTGGAGCGCGCCGCACCGCGGATGAGCGCGCCGACCTGTGATCGCGGCCGCGTCTGGTACGGCGAAACCGGCTGTCCGGTACTCGCGCCGGACGGCGAACGTGAACGCATCTCCGGGCGCGGCGCCTGGCCCGGCCGCATCTTCGTCCTCACCGACCACGGCACCGCCTCCGCATCGGAAGACCTGGTCGCCTGGTTGCAGCAGAACCAGGCGGCCACCGTCCTCGGCGAACGCACGCTCGGTGCAGGCTGCGGTTATGTCGATGGCGGCGGTCGCACCACGTTGAGCGTCGCGCCCTTCGATGTGGTCATGCCCAACTGCGCGCGCTTCCTCGCCGACGGCACCAACGAAATCGAAGGCATCGCGCCCGACGTGGCGATCGCGTTGCACGATGAGGACGGCATGCAGCGCCTGGTCACCGCGCTTGCGCAACCCGCCTTGCGCGCTGCGCTGGTTACTCCGCCGCCGCCTCCAGCGCCTGCGACAGCCGTTCCACCGCGATCACGTCCAGCCCCTTGAACGTGCCCGACTTGGGCGCGTTGCCCTTGGGCACGATGGCGCGCTTGAAACCGTGCGTGGCCGCCTCGCGCAGGCGTTCCTCGCCGTTGGGCACCGGGCGGATCTCGCCGGACAGGCCCACCTCGCCGAACGCCACGGTCTTCTCCGCCAGCGGCCGATCCCGCAGCGACGACAGCACCGCCAGCAGCACCGGCAGATCCGCCGCGGTTTCCTGCACGCGGATGCCGCCGACCACGTTGACGAACACGTCCTGATCGCCGACCACGATGCCGCCGTGGCGATGCAGCACCGCCAGCAGCATCGCCAACCTGTTCTGCTCCAGGCCGACCGCGACGCGACGTGGATTCGACAGCGGCGAGGCATCCACCAGCGCCTGCACTTCCACCATCAGCGGACGGGTGCCTTCGCGGGTCACCAGCACGCAACTGCCGGGCTGCTGCGCGCTGCCGCCGGACAGGAAGATCGCCGAAGGATTGGAGACTTCCTTCAGGCCCTTCTCGCCCATCGCGAACACGCCCAGTTCGTTGACCGCGCCGAAGCGGTTCTTGAACGCGCGCAGCAGGCGGAAGCGGCTGCCGCTCTCGCCCTCGAAATACAGCACTGCGTCGACCATGTGTTCCAGCACGCGCGGGCCGGCGATGCCGCCTTCCTTGGTGACGTGGCCGACCAGGAACACGGCGGTGCCGGTTTCCTTCGCATAGCGCACCAGCCGCGCCGCGCTCTCGCGCACCTGGCTGACCGACCCGGGCGCGGCGGTCAGCGACTCGGTCCACAGCGTCTGCACCGAGTCGGCCACGATCAGCCGCGGCCGCGCGGAGGACGCGTGCTGGAGGATGTTCTCGATGCCGGTTTCGGCCAATGCTTGAAGGTTGTCCAGCGGCAGATCCAGGCGCACCGCGCGCCCGGCCACCTGCGCCAGCGATTCCTCGCCGGTCACGTACAGCGCCGGGAAACTGGCCGACATCTTCGCCAGCGCCTGCAACAGCAGGGTGGACTTGCCGATGCCGGGATCGCCGCCGACCAGCACCACCGCGCCCTCGACCAGTCCGCCGCCGAGCACGCGATCGAACTCGCCGATGCCGGTGCTGACCCGCGCTTCCTCGCTGTGGCGAACATCCTTGAGCGCGGTGATCTTCGGCGCGTCGGCCTTGCCCGCCCAGCCGCTGCGACGGGTCGCCGGCGGGCCGGCGGCCGCTTCCAGCGCGATCTGGGTCAGCGTGTTCCAGGCATTGCACTCGCCGCACTGCCCCTGCCACTTGCTGAATTCCGCGCCGCACTCGTTGCAGACATACGTGGTCCTGGCCTTGCCCATCGTCTCGCCTTGCCAAACTGAAGGCGCTCAGGATACCGGAGCGGGATCGCAGGGATGGAGACGCGGTTGGCGCCGGCGGACATCCCGCGCAAATCCCCCGTCGGCCGCTGCGCGGCCGCCCGCCCCCTTTTTCAAAGGGGGCTAAAGCAGCTCTTCGGGCTCCAAAGCATTCGAAATCCTCAAGCAAGTCGCTTTTGCCTCCCCCTTGACCAGCCATTCGGCTGTTGAAAGCGAAAAAGGGGGATTGAGGGGGATTTGCTTCCACCACCCGCCACAATGCGCAACCCGGGTCAACGCCATCCCGGCAGGCTGTCCCCGCGCCCCGAGGAACCCCGGACCGAATGAAACGCCCCGCCACCCGCCGCAGCTACGCTGCCCGCATCGAGAAAGTAGTCACCCACCTGGTCGCCCACCTCGACCAGCCACTGACCCTCGAACACCTGGCGGAGATCGGCCACTTCTCGCCCTATCACTTCCACCGCATCTACCGTGGCGCGATGGGCGAGACCGTGGCGGACACGCTGCGGCGCATGCGCTTGCACCGCGCCGCGGTGGAACTGCGGCACGGCACCCGCTCGCTGTCGGCCATCGCCGGCCGCTGTGGCTACGGCAGCGCGGCCGCCTTCAACCGGGCATTCGCGCAGGCCTACGGGGTTCCTCCGGGCGCATTCCGCCAGCGCGGCATGGAAGCGACGCTTCCACCGCGCCCCGACCTGTCAGAACCCGAGGATTTCCCCATGTACGACGTCAGCATCCAGACCTTCCCCGATCTCACCGTCGCCGCCCTGCCCCATCGCGGCAATTACCAGGACATCGGCGAGAGTTTCGAGAAACTCGCCGCCTGGGCGGCCGGCCAGGGCGTGCCGCCGCAGGCACGATCGTTCGGCCTGTACTACGACGATCCCGAAAGCGTGCCCGCCGACGCGCTGCGCTCGGATGCCTGCGTGGAAATCGCCGCGACCGCCGACGTGCAGGCGCCGTTGCGCCCGCTGACCCTCGCCGGTGGCCGCTACGCGGTGCTGGTGCATGTGGGGCCTTACGCGGAGCTGGATCGCCCCTACCGCTGGCTGTTCAGCGAATGGCTGCCGGCCAGCGGCGAGGAAGCCGCCGACGCGCCGGTGATGGAGGAATACCTCAACGATCCGCGCAGCGCGCCGCCCAGCGAGTGGCGCACGGCGATCTGCCTGCCGCTGCGCTGAGCGAAGTTGAACGGTGCGGCGGCGACATCGCCGCCGCGCCTTCGCGCCTCAACGCGCCTTGTACAGCTCCGCCAACCGATCCGGCTTGCCGGCGATGCGCTCCAGGTGCGGATACTGCAGGCCGTCGAAGTACGGGATGCGCACGGTCTCGATACGGTCGAAGCGCTTGACCACCAGTTCGATCGGCGTCTTGCCGCCCTTGGCCGCGGTCACCGCGTCCTTCAGCGCTTCGGCGCTGTACTCGCGCCCGTTGACGCCCAGCAGGGTCATGCCCGGCGCCAGCCCGGCGTTGAACGCAGGGCCATCCCAGCGCACGTCGCCGAGCACACCCGCGCTGTTGGCGGACAGGCCCAGCGAATAGGTCAGGTTGGCGTCCTTGCGCTCGCTTTCCATCGCCTTGAACGCATCGCTGGGCTTGTCGGTGTAGACCAGCTTCCAGCCCGCCGCCTCCAGCCCGCCGATCAGCGGTCCGTGCCCGTCCACGCGCGAACGCAGGAAAGTCGCCCAGTCGAACGGTGCGATGCCATTGAGGGTGGCGACGATGTCGTCGAAGGTGTACGGATTCACCTCCCACACGCCGTTGTCCATGCCGAAGAACGCCTTGGCGAAATCGTCGATGGAACGCTTGTTGCCACTCAGCTCGCGCAGCTTGCCATCCACTTCCAGCCAGATCATCTGTCCGCCGGAGTAGTAGTCCTCGCTCATCTGGTAATTGCGGAACGGCAGCGAACGGCGCGAGGCGATGGTCGGATCGTTGGTGGTGTCCTGGATGTTGCGCCAGGCCAGGCCGGGACGGCCGCGGTCGTACACGCCGGCCACCAGCGCCAGCGAATCGCGCGCCTGCTCCTGGCTCCACAGGCCCGAGCGCGCGGCCAGCACGTGGCCCCAGAACTGGGTCTGGCCTTCGTACAGCCACAGCAGGCTGTCGCCCATCGGCACGTTGAAGCTGGGCGTGGCCAGATCCGCGCCACGGCGGTACTTGCCGTTCCAGGAATGGTTGAACTCGTGCGGCAGCAGATCCCGGCCCTGCCAGGTCTTGTCCCAGTCGGTGAAGTAACCACGATCACCGCTGTTCTCGCTGGAGCGGTGGTGCTCCAGGCCGATGCCGCCCAGCTTGTCGGTCAGGGCGAGCAGGAATTCGTAGTGATCGAAATGGCGCGCGCCGTAGAGCTTGCTGGCCTGGGTGACCAGCGCCTGGTGCGCCTTGATGTGCTCGGGCTTGGCTTCCAGATCCTTGGCCTCGTCGGCGAACACGTTCAGATGTACCGGCTGCTTCGCACCCGGATCCAGATCGATGCGCTTGTAGTGCTTGCCGGCGAACATCGGCGAGTCGACCAGATCGTCAAAGCGGATCGGCTTGAAGCAGACCGTATCGCCGTTGCGGGTGTCGGTGGTCAGCGCGGTGGCGTACGACCAGCCCGGCGGCAGCTTCACGCAGGCCTGCGCCTGCACGTTGCGGCTGTAGTAACCCGCCGGATACAGCGAGGTGGAATCCCATTGCAGGTTGAGCATGTCCGGGGTCATCACCACCCGCCCCTGCGACCCGCCCTGCGAGGACAGGAACTGGAACTCGGCGGTCACTTCGCTCACGCCCGCCGGCACCTCCACGTGGAAGGCATACACGTTGAACTGATCGCGCACCCACGGCAGCCGCTGGCCGTTGGCGGTGATCACCAGGCCTGCCATCTTCTCGATGGGACCGGCCGGCGAATGCTTGCCCGGCAGCCACTGCGGATACAGCAGGGTCAGCCGGCCCGCCTGTGCCGGAATGGTCTCGCGCACGCGAAAAATGCGGCGATTGAGATCGGTGGCATCCACTTCGATGCGCAATTGCCCGTTGAACGGCACATCCTTCGGCGCGGGCACTTCGTCCGCCCGCGCGGCGGACGGCGCGAGTCCGGCCAGGGGCATCAACAGGGACAACGAGACGGCAAGGGCAAGCGGCTTCATCAAGGATTCCACGAAACGGTAACCGCCCGATGCTAAGGGCTGGGTCCGGACGGGTCCGTAGGCCATTGGTCATGGTCGCCGCGACGGACTACCCTGTTGTCGACAACCGTCCCGACAGGATTTCCCATGGCAGAGTGGATCTGCACCGCCTGCAACACCAGCAACGAAGGGGCCTTCGACATCTGCTGGCAATGCGGTACCGGCCGCGATGGCGCGCCACCCGACCCGGCCTTCGACCGCAGCCAGGAAACCGTCCATGAGTCCTCCCGGACACTGCAATGCCTGCGCTGCCAGTCGCCCATGCGGCTCATCGGCACCCGGCGCTTCCACGAAGGCTCGCGCATGGCCCCCTTCCTGCTCGCCGAACTCGGCGGACTGCTGGTCAACCGCGAAAGCTTCGACCTCTACGCCTGCCACCAGTGCGGCAAGGTCGAATTCTTCCTCTCGTAGGGTGGTACAGGGCATACGCGCAGATGAAGAAAGCCGACAGGAGCCCAAGTTGCTGTCGATGGTGTGAGACGTAATCCCTGGAAGCCATTTTTCAGATGCACCGCGCTGCAAATGGCGGGCCAGCGGAAAGGTTGAAGGCGCCCCGCAAGCCACAATAGATCCCGGACGGCAAATAGCCCCCTTTTACAAAGGGGGCGGGCGCCTGCAAAGCAGGCGACGGGGGATTTGCGCGATCAACCGCCTCGGCTCAATGCCGATCCGCAGGCAAATAAACCAACTCGCCAAGAACCCCGTCCACCTCGTCGGCCATCCGCTCGAACTGCGACATCAACACCTCATCCGGAATCTTGAGCAGGGCCGCCGCCTCGCGGAACTGATCGGACCCGGACAACTGCCGGAACGTATCGCGCATCTGCACGAGCTGCGCGTGGGCTTCCTCGCTGATGATGTAGGCACTGTGGGAATGGGACATATCGCCTCCTGTTCTGTGGACCGCCGTGACCGGCGCACGGCATGTGCGCCGGGATGTCGGGAGGTCGAAAAACCGCACACACAGAACGGCGGACCTGTTCCCCGCAAGCGGGTCTTGTATTCGGTCCACTCCCGACGCGGAAACGCATCGGCCCAAGCCCGCAGGCGAGGAAGTCCACCGGCGAACCCGCCCTGGACCCAGGCTGTGTGTGAGGAGTTTCGACACTCCTTGGTCAGCGATTCTTGTCGGGACCAGGTGCAAGCTCAACTAACATTGGCGGTTTGGAGGTGGAAGGACAAAGCCTGCAAACCCGGATGTCCGTGGCTCCTGAAAAGCGGTCATTCGACATCGGCGCAAACAAAAGACCCGCCTTCACAGGCGGGCCTTCGGACGTCACTTGTCCCGCAGGGACATCCACCGCATTCGCCGGAGCACCCGGCCCAGATCATCGGACATGCCGGCAAAACAATCGGCCATCGCCTGCAACTTTATCGGCAGCCTCATGTGTTCGTCCTGCGGATTGCGCGGACTGCTGACGTCCGACATCAGCCGAAGCTGATCCCTCAGTTGCACCAATCGGAGCTGGTGCTCTTCACTCACCCAGTAACCCATGCTTGTATGGGACTTGCGGCTCATTGCATTGCTTCCTTGAAAAAGCCGCCGGATTTCGGTGGCGGCTTGCCGCTGTCTATCGGAGTTTCGACGCTCCAGGCCGGAAGTCTGCTCATGCCGGCAAAACCATTCAACCGGCTTTCCGGCCTGGATTGCGACTCAACAACGAATGCAAATGCATGCGGACAGAAGCCGCACGTCCCCTGTTTCCTGGTGAGCCATACGCGGTTTGCCCGGCCCGGAAAAACAAAAACCCCGCCGAAGCGGGGCTTTTGCCTGGACTGGTGCCGGAAATAGGAATCGAACCTACGACCTACGCATTACGAATGCGCCGCTCTACCAACTGAGCTATTCCGGCGGAACCGCAAATTCTAGGGGGCCGCCTGAATCCGGTCAATTGACCTTGCACAAGTGCTTGATGCCAAAGGATTCCAGCATCAAATGGCCTGCACGAACGTGGTCCTGGTAAGGGCCCAGCTTGGCCGTGCCGACGTCGCCAGGCCCGTCCGTGTGAGCGGACCACAGCCGACATTCGGTTCGACGCACTCACGACGCACGAAGACTACGGGGATGCCTGGGGCATCCCCGCGACAAACACCTTCAGGCAGTGCGACTCAAAGCCCGCAAGGCGACGGCAGCACCGGGTTCTGTTCCTTCACGTTGTCGATGTGCGCCACTTTCTTGCCGCGCAGGCCGGCGACCTGGGCTTCCACCTCGGCGGTGGACAGGGCGACGCCTTCTTGGAAGAATACCCAGTCGATGTCTTCCTGGTACTCGCGCATTTCCGGGGAGTCGACCGGGCCCAGCGAGCCGTCCGCGCCCTTGGGCATGAACCACAGGTTGAAGTTGATCGACATGAAGTCTTCCGGGTACACGGCGCTGCTGTGCTCGGAGAACAGTTGGCCGTCGACGTAATAGGTGACCTTGTTGTCGGCGACGGTCAGCACCAGCGTGCGCCAGCCGGCGTAGCTGCCTTCCTTGCGGGAGAACTCGTTCACCTTGGTCCAGGGTTCGAGCTGGAAGGTTTCCCAGGTGGTGGTCCACATCGCCGGCTTGGTGTTTTCGCCCCAGCCGCCGTTGGGCAGGTATTCGAAGTCGGTTTCGCTGTAGTCCTTGTCCATCGGCGCCTTCAGCGGGCTGATGGCATAGAAGGTCTGGATGACTTCATCGCCGTCCGGGCCGTAGCTCGGTTCGTCGCGGAAGAAGATGCGCGCGGCGTAGGTGCCTTCGCGGTACTTGCGGGAATGGCAGAACTGGGTCTGGCGGGTTTTTTCGGGCGTGCCGTTGGTGATCGAGCTCATCCGGACGGCGCCGCCTTCTGTTTCCGGAATGTCCGCATGGAACGTCAGGCCATCGCCCGACCAGGTCGCGCCCTTGATACCGGGATGGCCGGTTTCTGTCCGGACTTTCCAGCCATTTTTCTGGAACGCCGCGAAATCCGGATAGCTGAAATCATCGAAGAAAACCGGTGCCGTGGTGGGTGCCGTGGCAGGCGCGTCGGCCTTGGCTTCCGCAGGTGCGTTTGCCTGCTCCGTGGCTGTTTCGGTTTTTGAATCGCAGCCGACAACGGCGAGCGATGCAGCGAGCAGGCTTACGACGAAAATACGATTCCGCGCCATGTTCCTTTCCCTCTCCTGGATGATTCTTGATGGATTGAAGGGGGCGAATCTGGCGCATTGCAGACAACGTTGTCAAATGATCGGTGCGGGCTTGCATGCGGTGTCGGAAGCAATGCTTTCTTGTGGAATCACATCTGACACGATCCAAAATTCCGCTCTGGATCCATCACGTGCAGATCAACTTCGCAGTCCGGATTCGCTTGTTTCCCGAATTGTCCATTCGATGGAAACGGAATGACTCATCTTGTCGCCAATGAGCGTATTCACCTGACTTCCGAGACAAGCGACAGGCCAAGGCAGGAACCGTGCAGGACGCTCTACCGATGGCAGACGTTGTTGATGCTGGTTCCCGACGAAGGGAGCCTTGGCAGACATGCATCGACTACGAGTGATGGGAAGGGTTTGCTGAAAGCGCCCCCATCCCAGCCTTCCCCCGCAGGCGGGGGAAGGGGCAAAAGCTCGCGGCGGCACGCATACGGCCCCCTCCCCTGCCCGCGGGGGAGGGTTGGGGTGGGGGCAATCGGAACAATCGGCTGACGGGTACGATCCTTCCCTGGCATACGGAATCATGCCCGTGACGAACAATCCCTATGCCCCACCTCAATCCACCGAGCAGTCTCGCCGGGAGACGGACTGGCGCAGCACGCTACTGGCGCCTTTCCTGTCTTCGATGATCCTGGTGCCTGCCGGCCTGGCACTGATAGGTGCGCTGAGACGGATACCCGACCTGTTCACCCGTCCGGATTTCCTGCTGCCCCTCATCGCGGGATCCGCCGTGGCGGCGACCGTACTGCGTTGCTACCGCAGCGCCAATGGCCTGACCCGCACATTTCTGGCGCCGCCCATCGGCTTCGCCGTGTACTTCATAATCGTGGTCATCCTGCGCCTGGCATCCACCTGAAAAAAGGACACCGATACGTGAGCACGCAACCCACACTGATGCGCAGGCTGGGCCTGGGTCGCATGTCGACCGGCGAATATCAGGCCAACCTCAACGGATTGAACATGTTCTTCGGCGCGGTGCTCGGGCTGGTGCTGACCGGCACGGAAAAGCTGGACGCGTGGCAGTTCGGCGTCCTACTGTTCTGCCTGGCCGGGAACGTCATCACGATCCTGTTCATTTCATCGAGCCGGAATCGGGTGAGCTACGCGGTTTTCGCGCTCGTCAACGCGCTGCTTTTCCCCTACGTGATGGGTTTTCTCCTGCGGGCACCCGATCTGGTGCCGGACAAGATCCAGCCGACCCTGCTGGTCTGGACGGTGATGACCATCGTCGTGGAATTCTGGGCGCGGCAGAAGGAACCGGAAGCGACCGCGCAGGAAAACTGAGCGGCGCGCTCAGCTGACCAGTTGCAGCCGCAATTCCTTCGGCAGGGCGAACACCATATTTTCCGGTTCGCCGTCGAGTTCGCCGATGCTGGCGGCGCCCAGATCGCGCAGGCGCTGGATGACGCCATCGATGAGGATGTCCGGTGCGGAGGCGCCGGCGGTCACGCCGATGCGCTGCTTGCCCTGCACCCAGGCCGGATTGATTTCGTGGGCGCCGTCGATCAGGTACGACTCCACGCCATCGCGCTCGGCCAGCTCGCGCAGGCGGTTGGAGTTGGAGCTGTTCGGCGAGCCGACCACCAGCACCAGATCGCACTGCCTGGCCAGATCGCGTACGGCGTCCTGGCGGTTCTGGGTGGCGTAGCAGATGTCGTCGTTCTTCGGGCCCTGGATGGCCGGGAAGCGCGCCTGCAGGGCCTGGATGATGCCGATGGTGTCGTCCACCGACAGCGTGGTCTGGGTGGTGTAGAACAGGTTGCCGGGCTGGCCGACTTCCAGTTGCGCGACATCGTCGATGTCTTCGACCAGATAGATACGGCCGGTGCTGCCCTCGCGGTTCCACTGGCCCATGGTGCCTTCCACCTCGGGGTGGCCGGCGTGGCCGATCAGCACCACGTCGCGACCGGCGCGGCAATGGCGGGCCACTTCCAGGTGGACCTTGGTCACCAGCGGACAGGTCGCATCGAACACCTTCAAGCCGCGGCGATCGGCTTCGGCGCGGACCGCCTGGGAGACGCCGTGCGCGCTGAAGATGACGGTGGCGTTGTCCGGCACTTCGTCCAGTTCCTCCACGAACACCGCGCCACGGTTGCGCAGGTCGTCGACGACGAAGCGGTTGTGCACGACTTCGTGGCGCACGTAGATCGGCGCACCGAGGGTCTCGATGGCGCGCTTGACGATTTCAATGGCGCGGTCGACGCCGGCGCAGAAGCCGCGGGGGTTGGCGAGCAGGACATCCATGGCGGCGATTTTACCGGAGCCGGCGACGGGAACGGTGAATCGGCGCTTCCGGCCCGGAATCCCCTTCACCCGGCCCTGGCTCAAGCCTTGGCCGGCTTGTTGCGCTTGCCTTCGAACAGGCCGAACAGGGCGATGCCGATGGCGCCGGCGACGATCGCCGAATCGGCGAGGTTGAACGCCGGCCAGTAATGGTCGCGCCAGTACCATTGGACGAAGTCGATGACGTGCCCGTGGATGAGGCGGTCCACCACGTTGCCCAGCGCGCCGCCGATCACCAGTGAATACGGCAGCGCCTGGCGCCAGTCACCGCGCGGGGTGCGGCCCAGCCAGAAGGTCAGCAGGCCGCAGATGCCGATGGCGAGGGCGGTGAAGAACCAGATCTGCCAGCCGCCGGCGCCGCTGAGGAAGCTGAACGCCGCGCCGGTGTTGTAGGTGCGGAACCAGTTCCAGAAGCCTTCGATGACCGGCACGGCGGTGTACTCCGGCAACGAGGCCAGCACCCAGGCCTTGGTCCACTGGTCCAGGCCGATGATGACGGCCGAGAGCAGCAGCCAGATCAGGGCGTTGGGTTTGACGGCGGTTTGGCTCATGGGTCGGGGTCGCGGTTTCTGGAGGATGTTCTGAAGGGTGAGTATGCCGGGTAAGCCGTTCGGTGATGGCGCCCGGTGTCCTTCTACGGGGTATTTGGACGAAGGATCGAAGGCGTCGGGCCGGGCCTATCGGGGAGGCATTCTGGGAAGGGGTGGCTGGAGGGGGGCTGACTCGTGGACTTGGGTGGGCGGTTCCGGGGTTCCGGGTGGGGACTTCGGAATCACCGCGCTGCCCCCATCCGGCGCTGCGCGCCCCCTTCCCCCGCTGGGCGGGGGAAGGGGTTTGGTCAGAACCAACGGCGGTCTTCGCCGGGGCCGTCGACGTTGCTGGCGCAGCGGCCGCACAGTTCCGGATGGGCCGGGTTGGCGCCGATGTCGGCGCGGTGGTGCCAGCAGCGCACGCACTTGGCCTTGTCGGTCGGCTGGGCGAGCACGAACACCTCGTCCGCCTCCACCACGCCGACGCTGACGTCGCCGCTGATGAGGAAGAAGCGCAGCTCCTCGGCCAGCGGCTGCCACTTGGCGGCGAGCGCGGCGTTCACCGACACCGCGATCTCCGCTTCCAGCGCCGCGCCGATCTGGCCGTTGGCGCGCATCGGCTCCAGCACCTTGGCGACCTGTTCGCGCAGGGCCAGCAACTGGTCAAAATCGGCGGCCGTCAGGGTGGCGTCCGCCGGCAGCGGCGCCAGGCCGTCGTACCACGTCGCGAACAGCACGTTGCCGGCGTGCTCGCCGGGCAGGTAGCCCCACATCTCGTCGGCGGTGAAGCTGAGCACCGGCGCGATCCAGCGCACGAACGCCTCGGCGATGCGGTACATCGCACTCTGCGCCGAACGACGGCCGCGCGAGTCCTCGCGCATCGTGTACAGGCGGTCCTTGGTGACGTCCAGGTACAGCGAGCCCAGATCCACGCTGCAGAAGTTCAGCAGCGCCTGCACGATCTCGGCGAAGTCATAGCGATCGTAGGCGGCCTTGATCTTCTCCTGCACCTCCCAGGCGCGGTGCACGATCCAGCGGTCCAGCGCGACCATGTCCTCCAGCGGACGCAGGTCGCGTGCCGGATCGAAGCCGTGCAGGTTGCCCAGCAGGAAGCGCGCGGTATTGCGCAGGCGGCGGTAGGCGTCGGCGTTGCGCTTGAGGATCTCCTGCGACAGCGACATCTCGTTGCTGTAGTCGGCCGAGGCGATCCACAGGCGCAGGATGTCCGCGCCCAGGTTCTTCATGATGTCCTGCGGCTCGATGCCGTTGCCGAGCGACTTGGACATCTTGCGACCGTGCTCGTCCACGGTGAAGCCGTGGGTCAGGCACTGCCGGTACGGCGCGTGCTTGTCGATGGCCACGCCGGTGAGCAGCGAGGACTGGAACCAGCCGCGGTGCTGGTCCGAGCCTTCCAGGTACAGGTCCGCCGGCTTGCCCAGGCCGCGCTCCAGCAGCACGCCTTCATGGGTCACGCCGGAGTCGAACCAGACATCGAGGATGTCGGTGATCTTCTCGTAGTCGCCGGCCTCGTCGCCCAGCAATTCGGCCATGTCCAGGGTGTACCAGACGTCGACGCCGCCCTGCTCCACCCGATCGGCCACCGCCTGCATCAGTTCGACGCTGCGCGGATGCGGCTCGCCGGTTTCGCGGTGCACGAACAGCGCGATCGGCACGCCCCAGGTGCGCTGGCGCGAGATGGTCCAGTCCGGGCGGCCGTCGACCATGCCGGCGATGCGCGCTTCGCCCCACTGCGGGAACCAGCCGACCTGCTTGATCGCGGCCAGCGCGTCGCGGCGCAGGTGCGCCTGCTCCATCGAGATGAACCACTGCGGGGTGGCACGGAACGCGATCGGCGTCTTGTGCCGCCAGCAATGCGGGTAGCTGTGGGTCAGCTTGGCGAACGCCAGCAACGCGCCGCTGCCACGCAGCACCTCGACCAGCGCGTCGTTGGCCTTCCAGATGTGTAGCCCGGCCAGCGCGGTATCGCCCGCCGGCGGCGTGGACGGCAGGTATACGCCGCGACCATCGACAGGATTGAGCTGGCCAGTGGTGTACTTCTCGATCAGGCCATAGCGCTGGCCAACCACGAAGTCTTCCTGGCCATGGCCGGGCGCGGTGTGCACGGCGCCGGTGCCGTCTTCGGCCGACACATGATCGCCCAGCAGCACCGGAATCTCGCGCTCGGCATAGAACGGATGCGAGAGCACCACGCCCTCCAGCGACGAACCGGCAGTACGTGCGTGCACCACCGCTTCATTCACGCCGTAGCGCTGCAGCGCGCGCGCGGCCAGCGCGTCGGCCAGCACCAGCCAGCGGCGCTTGCCGTGGTGGGCCGGTCCCTCGACCAGCGCGTATTCCAGATCCGGGCCCAGCGAGACCGCCAGCGAAGCCGGCAGCGTCCACGGCGTGGTGGTCCAGATCGGCACCGCCACTTCCACGTCGTCGGGAACCTCGATGCCGAACGCCGCCGCCAGCGCCTTGCGATCGCGCACGCTGTAGCCGACGTCGATGGCCGGCGAGTCCTTCTCCTGGTATTCGATTTCCGCCTCGGCCAGCGCCGAGCCGCAATCGAAGCACCAGTGCACCGGCTTCACGCCGCGGGTCAGGTGGCCGTTGGCGACGATCTTGGCCAGCGCGCGGATCTCGTTGGCCTCGAAGCGGAAATCCAGGGTCTTGTACGGGTTGTCCCAGTCGCCGATCACGCCCAGCCGCTTGAAGTCCTTGCGCTGCAGATCGATCTGCGATTCGGCGTATTCGCGGCACTTCTGCCGGAACTCGACCGCGTCGAGCTTGACGCCGACCTTGCCGTATTTCTTCTCGATGGCGATTTCGATCGGCAGGCCGTGGCAGTCCCAACCCGGGATGTACGGCGCGTCGAAGCCGGCCAGGTACTTCGACTTGACGATGATGTCCTTGAGGATCTTGTTGACCGCGTGGCCCAGGTGGATCGCGCCGTTGGCGTACGGCGGGCCGTCGTGCAACACGAACAGCGGGCGGCCCTTGGCGTTGGCGCGCAGCTGCGCGTACAGGTCGTCGGCTTCCCAGCGGGCCAGGGTGTCCGGCTCGCGCTTGGGCAAATCGCCACGCATCGGGAAATCCGTCGCCGGCAGGTGGAGGGTGGCTTTGTAGTCCTGGCTCACGCCGTTGCTCGTTGGTTGTCGTTTGAAAGAAGGGCGCGCGCCTGTTCGGCGTCGCGGTGCATCTGCTCGGTCAGGCTGGGCAGATCGGGGAATTTCAGTTCATCGCGCAGCTTGGCGACGAATTCGACTTCGATGTGGCGCCCGTACAGGTCGCCGGCAAAATCGAACAGGTGCGCTTCCAGCAGCGGCTCCACGCCGTCCACGGTGGGACGGGTACCAAAACTGGAGACGGAAGCCCACGGCTGTTCCGCCACGCCATGCACCCAGGTCGCGTAGATGCCCGACAGCGCGGGCGTCTTCGGAAAGCGCAGGTTGGCGGTCGGAAAACCGAGCGTGCGGCCGAGCTGCTGCCCGCGCACCACCCGCCCGCCAATCGCGTAGGGCCGGCCGAGCAGGCGCGCGGCATCGGCGAAGTCACCCTGCTTCAGCACTTCGCGGATGCGGGTGCTGGAGATGCGCTCGCCCTGCGACTGCACCGCTTCGATCTCGTTGGCGGTGAAGCCGAGCTCGGCACCCATCGCCTGCAACAGTGCCAGATCACCGCCGCGCCGATGGCCGAAGCGGAACTCGGGGCCAATCCAGACTTCGCGCGCGGACAGCCGTTCCACCAGCATCCTGCGGACGAAATCCTCCGCGCTCATCGCCGCCATCGCCGCGTCGAAGCGCAGCAGGCCGACCGTATCGGCGCCCAGTTCGCGCAGGCCTTCGACCTTGGCGCGGGCCAGAGTCAGGCGCGGCGGCGGGTTCTCGCGGGCGAAGAATTCGCGCGGCAGCGGTTCGAAGGTCAGCGCGACCGCGTCCACACCCAGCGCGCGCGCGCGCGCGACCGTGTGGCGCACCAGCGCCCGGTGACCGCCATGCAGGCCGTCGAAAGCGCCGATGCAGACCACGCTTCCCCGGGGACCCAGCGGTCCACCGTCGACGTCACGAAACAGCCTGCTCATAGATTCCTGGTTGGATGGCCGCCTTTGCGGGCAGGCCGGCGCGAAACGCGCGAATCCCGAAGTATAGCCGCCCTCTCCGGTCTCAATGCCCCCGCAGATCGCGTGGACGGATGCCCTGCAGCCACAGCAGCGCGCCATACAGCGCCCCGCCGCTACCCACCAGCACCGCCAGCCGCCAGCCGCGCTCCCACCAGGCCCAGTCGGACCAGTCCGGCCAGACCCCGCGCAGCACCAGCAGCACCGCGGTCATCGCCAGCGAGGCCAGGCCAATCTGGCGCAGGAACCGTCCCCAGCCCGGCTGGCGCCGGTAGACCCCGGCCCGGCGCAGGTACCAAGCCAACTGCACCGCGTTGGTCCAGCCGGCGATGGCGATGGCCAAGGCCAGCAGGGCGTGCGCGCCCGGGATATGCGCCAGCGCGTCCAGGTACCGGCCGTCGGCCTTGGCCAGGGCGGCCTGGCCGATGTCGGTGAACTGCAGCAGGCCGGCGAACAGCAGGATCGTGGCGGTCGCGTTCACCAGCACCGACACCACCGCCGCCTTCACCGGCGTGCGGGTGTCCTGCCGCGAGTAGAACGCCGGCGCCAGCACCTTGACCAGCAGGAACGCCGGCACCGCGGTGGATTGCGCCATCAGGCTCCAGCTGCTCATCTGCGCGTGGAAAGCGGTGAACTTGTGGTACTGGAACAGCGTCGCCATCAACGGCCCGGCGCACAGGACTAGACCGATGCAGGCGGGCACGCCGATCAGCAGGCACAGCCGGAAGCCCCAGTCCAGGCCCTTGGAGAAGCCTTCCGGATCCGTGGCGGCGTGGCGGCTGGACAGGTGCGGCAGGATCACCGTGCCGATCGCCACGCCGAACATGCCCAGCGGGAATTCCAGCAGGCGATCGCTGTAATACAGCCAACTGACGCTGCCGCTCAGCAGAAACGCCGCCACCCAGGTGTTGAACAGCAGGTTGAACTGCACCACCGAGGAACCGAACAGGGTCGGCACCATCAGCTTCATGATCTTGCGCACGCCGGCATGGGCCAGGCCCAGCTTCGGACGCGGCAGCAGGCCCAGCTTCGCCAGCGCGGGCAACTGGAAAACCAGTTGCAGGATGCCGGCGACGAACACGCCCCAGGCCAGCATCATCACCGAGGCGCCACTCACGTAAGCCAGCCACGCCGCCGCGATCATCGACAGGTTCAGCAGGATCGGCGACAGCGCCGGAATCGCGAAGCGCTGATAGCTGTTGAGGACACTGCCCACCAGCGAGGCCAGCGAAATGAACAACGCATACGGGAAGGTAATGCGCAACATCTCGGTCAGCATGTCGTGATGCGCGCCGGTGTACTTGGACGCGATCAGGAAAGCCAGTTGCGGCGCCAGCAGCAGCACGACGGCGGTCACCACCAGCAGTGCCGCGGCGAGGGTGCCGGTGACCCGGTCAATCAATTCCTTGACCGCCTCCGGGCCGTGTTTCTCCTTGTACTCTGCCAGGACCGGCACGAAGGCCATCGAGAACGAGCCCTCGGCCGACAGCCGGCGCATGAAGTTGGGAATCCTGAACGCGATGAAGAAGATATCCATCGCGGCCGTGGCGCCGAACACGGCGGCATAGACCTGGTCCCGAACGAGCCCCGACAGGCGGGACAGAAAGGTCATGGCGCTGAAAATGGCGCTGGAGCGCAGGAGCCGGTTGCCGCTCATCGGGCGGCCTCCCCTGCCGGTTGACCCAGGTTGACGCAAGCTGCTGAATAGTCCATACTTTTTTGTCTATTTTCCCGTAACCCCATTATCCCAGCTTTCAGGAACCCATCGTGGCCAATATCAAGTCCGCCAAGAAGCGCGCCAAGCAGACCGTCGTGCGCAATGCGCGCAACTCTGCCCAGCGCTCCATGCTGCGCACCGCCGTCAAGAAAGTGCTCAAGGCGCTTGACGCCAACGACGCCGCCGGCGCGCAGGCCGCTTTCGCCGTCGCCCAGCCGATCCTGGATCGCTACAGCTCGCGCGGCCTGATCCACAAGAACAAGGCTGCCCGCCACAAGAGCCGCCTGACCGCCCGCATCAAGGCGCTCCAGGCCGCCTGACCAGGCGTCCACGGGAAAGCAAAAAAACCCGGCTCCGGCCGGGTTTTTTGTTGCCCCGGATCCAGCCCCCTCCCCCGCTTGCGGGGGAGGGTTGGGGTGGAGGCAGGACGAAGCCGGCTTGCTTCGAGCAGACGGAAACCCGTGAACGTTCCGGGCTTTCCTCACTCGGAATGCCATCGGCTGGATACCTGTCATAGGTTCCGGCTTGCCCCCATCCCGGCCTTCCCCCGCAAGCGGGAGAAGGGGCGAAATGGCGGCTATCGGAGCGGCTGGCTCAGCCGGCATTCCGGGCCTCTTCGGCCTGACGACTGCCGCAGAATCCAACTCCCTCCCCCGCGTGCGGGGGAGGGTTGGGTGGGGGCAGGACGAAGCCGGCTTGCTTCGAGCAGACGGAAACCCGTGAAGTTTCCAGGCTTTCCTCACTCGGAATGCTATCGGCTGGATACCCGTCATGGGTTCCGGCTTGCCCCCATCCCGGCCTTCCCCCGCAAGCGGGGGAAGGGGCGAAATGGCGGCTATCGGAGCAACTGGCTCAGCCGGCATTCCGGGCCTCTTCGGCCTCTTCGCGCTGGCGGTCGAAGAACGCCATCACGTCCTGCATGATCGGCCAGGTGCCCTCGCGGGAAATCGCGGAAATCTGGTACCAGGGATGCATCCAGTCTAGCTCCGCCACGATCTGCTCGGCGCGCTCGCGGGCCTCGTCCTCGAACATCAGGTCGGCCTTGTTGAGCACCAGCCAGCGCGGCTTCTCCAGCAGTTCCGGATCATGCTTCATCAGTTCCTGCTCGATGGCACGGACCTGTTCGGCCGGGGCGATGCCTTCCACCCCGCCCTCCATCGGCGCCATGTCCACCAGGTGCAGCAGCAGACGGGTGCGCTGCAGGTGGCGCAGGAATTGCGCGCCCAGGCCGGCACCATCGGCGGCACCCTCGATCAGGCCCGGGATGTCGGCGATGACGAAGCTGCGGTGCGCCTCGACGCTGACCACGCCCAGGTTCGGGTAGAGGGTGGTGAACGGATAGTCGGCGACCTTCGGCGTGGCCGCCGAGACCGCGCGGATGAAGGTGCTCTTGCCGGCGTTGGGGAAGCCCAGCAGGCCGACGTCGGCCAGCAGCTTCAGTTCCAGCTTGAGCAGGCGCTGCTCGCCCTCTTCACCCGGGGTGGCCTTGCGCGGGGCACGGGTCACCGAGCTCTTGAAATGCATGTTGCCCAGCCCGCCCTTGCCGCCCTTGGCGACCAGCAGGCGATCCCCGTGGCGGGTCAGGTCGCCGATGACCTCGTCGGTCTCGACGTTGGTAATGACGGTGCCGACCGGTACGGTGATGGTCAGATCCTCGCCGGCCTTGCCGTACATCTGCCGGCCCATGCCGTTCTCGCCGCGCTGGGCGCGGAAGTTCTTTTCGTGGCGGAAATCGACCAGGGTGTTGAGGTTCTCGTCGGCAACCAGCCAGACGCTGCCGCCGCTACCACCGTCGCCGCCGTCCGGCCCGCCCAGCGGAATGAACTTCTCGCGACGGAAGCCGATGCAACCGTTGCCGCCGTTGCCGGCGATGACCTGGATTTCCGCTTCGTCTACGAGTTTCATAATTGCCGGGAATCGGGAATGGGGAATGGAGAATCGAAAGCCGGCATGGGGGCTGGAGAATCTATCGGACTCACGGCCAGACCGCGGAACTCATGGGGTGCTTTCGCTTTCCCCCATTCCCGATTCTCGATTCCCTATTACCGGCTCTCAAAACGAAAAGCCCCGCACGCGGCGGGGCCCTTCGCTACGTGCGCGCGGCGCCTCAGGCTTCCGCGACCACGCTGACGGTGCGGCGCTTCTTCGGGCCCTTGATCGAGAACTCGACCTTGCCATCGACCAGCGCGAACAGGGTGTGATCGCGACCCAGGCCGACGCCCGAACCCGGATGGAACTGGGTGCCACGCTGACGGACGATGATGTTGCCGGCGTCGATCGCCTGGCCACCATAGACCTTCACGCCCAGCATCTTCGGATTGGAGTCGCGGCCGTTGCGCGAGGAGCCTACGCCCTTTTTATGTGCCATGACTGATTCTCCTTACTTGTTGATGCCGGTGATTTCGATTTCGGTGTAATGCTGCCGGTGACCCTGGCGCTTCATGTGGTGCTTGCGGCGGCGGAACTTGATGATGCGGACCTTGTCGGCGCGGCCGTGGCCGACGATCTTGGCCGAGACGCTCGCGCTCTTCAGCGCGTCGCCCAGGGTGACGCTTTCGCCGTCGCCCAGCATCAGGATGTTGTCGAACGTGACTTCCTTACCGGCTTCCGCATCGAGCTTCTCGACGCGCAGAGTCTCGCCCTTCATCACGCGGTATTGCTTACCGCCAGTGACCAGAACTGCGTACATTGGTGAATCCTCTTCTGTAGTTATTCTCTTGAACCCGACCACCATCGAGGGCGGTCAGAAGCGGAATTGTAGGGCTTTCAGCAGCTTAGGGTCAAGTCACCCCCTTCCCTGCCGCCCGGGCCCTCCTTGGGCCGGCATGGGCACGTCGCAGCCCCTGAGACGCCGCCGGGTTCCACTGTCCGGCAGGGCCCGCCAGCCGGGCCGGCGCCGGCGTGAACGGGACCGCAGCGGGCACCCCGGCGTGCGCTGCCGGACCTTTGCTGATGGCGATTTGCCCCCAAATAACGGAATCGCTACGCTGGGCGATTCGCTGGCGCGACCGGGTCGCGCCGGCGGATCCGGAGCCCTTCCCTCCCCTTTTCTGAACAGGCCACCCCACGGCATGGACAGCATCCGCATCCGCGGCGCACGCACCCACAACCTCAAGAACATCGACCTCGACCTGCCCCGGGACAAGCTGATTGTCATCACCGGGTTGTCCGGCTCGGGCAAGTCCTCGCTGGCGTTCGACACCATCTACGCCGAAGGCCAGCGCCGTTACGTCGAGTCGCTGTCGGCCTACGCCCGGCAGTTCCTGTCGGTGATGGAAAAGCCGGACGTGGACCACATTGAGGGCCTGTCGCCGGCGATCTCCATCGAGCAGAAGTCGACCTCGCACAACCCGCGCTCGACGGTCGGCACCATCACCGAGATCTACGATTACCTGCGCCTGCTGTACGCCCGCGTCGGCACTCCGCGCTGCCCGGACCACGGCTACCCGCTGGAGGCGCAGACGGTCAGCCAGATGGTCGACCAGGTGCTGGGCCTGGACGGCGAGCAGCGCTACATGCTGCTGGCACCCGTCATCCGCGAGCGCAAGGGCGAGCATGCGCAGGTGTTCGACCAGCTGCGCGCGCAGGGTTTCGTGCGCGTGCGGGTCGATGGTCAACTGCATGAAATCGACGCTGTGCCGCCGCTGGCGCTGCGCCAGAAGCACACCATCGAGGCGGTGATCGATCGCTTCCGTCCCCGCGAGGACATCAAGCAGCGCCTGGCCGAGAGCTTCGAGACCGCGCTGAAGCTGGGCGACGGCATGGCTTCGGTGATGTCGCTGGACAAGCCGGAAACCGATCCGCTGCTGTTCTCGTCCAAGTACTCCTGTCCGGTCTGCGACTACTCGCTGCCGGAACTGGAACCGCGCCTGTTCTCGTTCAATTCGCCGGTCGGCGCCTGCCCGACCTGCGACGGTCTGGGCGTGGCCCAATTCTTCGATCCGTCGCGGGTGGTGGTACATCCGGAACTGTCGCTGGCCGCTGGCGCGGTGCGCGGTTGGGATCGCCGCAACGCCTACTACTTCCAGCTGATCGCCTCGCTCGCCAAGCATTATCGCTTCGACGTGGACGCGCCGTGGCAGTCGCTGTCGGAGAAGGCCCGCCAGGCGGTGCTGTACGGCAGCGGCGAGGAAGTCATCACCTTCACCTACCTCACCGAATCCGGCGGCCGCACCCAGCGCAAGCATCGTTTCGAGGGCATCGTGCCGAACCTGGAGCGCCGCTACCGCGAGACCGAATCGCCGGCGGTGCGCGAGGAACTGGCCAAGTACATCAGCGAGCAGCCCTGTCCCGACTGCGGCGGCGCGCGCCTGAACAAGGCCGCGCGCAACGTGTTCGTCGCCGATCGGCCGTTGCCGGCGCTGGTGGTGATGCCGGTGGACGAGGCGCTGTCGTTCTTCCGCGGCCTGGCCCTGCCCGGCTGGCGCGGCGAGATCGCCGCCAAGATCGTCAAGGAAATCGGCGAGCGGCTGGGCTTCCTGGTCGACGTCGGCCTGGACTATTTGACCCTGGAACGCAAGGCCGACACCCTGTCCGGCGGCGAGGCGCAGCGCATCCGCCTGGCCTCGCAGATCGGCGCCGGCCTGGTCGGCGTGATGTACGTGCTGGACGAGCCCAGCATCGGCCTGCACCAGCGCGACAACGAACGTTTGCTCGGCACGCTCACCCGCCTGCGCGATCTCGGCAACACGGTGATCGTGGTGGAGCACGACGAGGACGCCATCCGTGCGGCCGATTACGTGCTGGACATCGGGCCCGGTGCGGGCGTGCATGGCGGCGAGATCGTCGGCGAAGGCAGCCTGCAGGACATCCTGAAGGCGCCGCGCTCGCTGACCGGCCAGTACCTGTCCGGCAAGCGCAGCATCGAAGTGCCCAAGGCGCGCCACAAGGCCAACCCGAAGATGATGCTGCACCTGCGCGGCGCCAGCGGGAACAACCTGAAGGACGTGGACCTGGACATCGCCTCGGGCCTGTTCACCTGCGTCACCGGCGTGTCCGGTTCCGGCAAGTCCACGCTGATCAACGACACCCTCTACGCGTTGGCCGCCAATGAAATCAACGGCGCCTCGCACAAGCCGGCGCCGTATCGCGAAGTGGTCGGCCTGGACCTGTTCGACAAGGTGGTCGACATCGACCAGTCGCCGATCGGCCGCACCCCGCGTTCCAACCCGGCCACGTACACCGGCCTGTTCACGCCGTTGCGCGAACTGTACGCGCAGGTGCCGGAAGCGCGCGCGCGCGGCTACTCGCCGGGCCGCTTCAGCTTCAACGTGCGCGGCGGCCGCTGCGAAGCCTGCCAGGGCGACGGCCTGATCAAGGTCGAGATGCACTTCCTGCCGGATGTGTACGTGCCCTGCGACGTCTGCCACGGCAAGCGCTACAACCGCGAGACGCTGGAGATCCTCTACAAGGGTTTCAACATCAACGACGTGCTGGAGATGACCGTCGAGGATGCGCTGAAGCTGTTCGAGCCGGTGCCGGCGATCGCCCGCAAGCTGGAAACGCTGATGGACGTGGGCCTGAGCTACATCAAGCTGGGGCAGAGCGCGACCACGCTGTCCGGCGGCGAGGCGCAGCGCGTCAAGCTGTCCAAGGAACTGTCCCGCCGCGATACCGGCCGCACCCTGTACATCCTGGACGAACCGACCACCGGCCTGCACTTCCACGACATCGAGCACCTGCTGGCGGTGCTGCACAAGCTGCGCGACGAGGGCAACACCATCGTCGTCATCGAGCACAACTTGGACGTGATCAAGACCGCGGACTGGGTGGTGGATCTGGGACCGGAAGGCGGTCATCGCGGTGGCCGCATCCTGGTCAGCGGGACGCCGGAGGACATCGCCGCGCATCCGGATTCGCATACCGGCCGGTTCCTGGCCAAGCTGCTGCCGGCCAGCAAGGCGCCCAAGGCCAGCAAACCGGCCGCGGTCGCCAGGCCCGACGTGCTGCCGCCGCGCAAGTCCGAGAAGAAAAAGAAGGCGGTGAAGGCCAAATGAGCACGACACCCGAAAACCCACCCGAACGCAGGATGCTGGCGGCGATTCCGATCAGCGTGCGCTGGCGCGACATGGACAGCATGGGCCACGTCAACAATGCCAAGTTCGTGTCCTATCTGGAAGAAGCGCGCGTACGCTGGATCCTCGACATCCCGGGCGTCTCGATGACCGATCGCATCGCGCCCGTGGTCGCCGCCAACAACATCAACTACCGGCGTCCGCTGACCTGGCCGAACGACATTCTGGTCGAACTGTACGTGGACCGGCTGGGCACCAGCAGCGTCACCATCGGCCATCGCATCGTCGACCAGGGAGGCGTGCTGTACTGCGACGGCAACGTGGTAGTGGTGTGGATGGACACCCACACCGGCAAGAGCGCGCCGCTGCCGGACGCCGTACGCAACGCGTCCGTTTGACGACGTCAGGTTCGTCCCTGTGGGAGCGACGTCAGTCGCGATGCTTTCCGATCCGGCAAAGAGCATTCGCGACTGACGTCGCTCCCACAATCAAGCTGCCCTTGGCTTCGAAACGCACAGGCTAAGGCGCCGCCTTGCGTACCTCGAAGGTCACCGGCAGGCTGCGGCCGTCCTTCAGCTTGAGCGTGATCACCGGCTTGTCGCCTTCCTTCACCGGCGCGTAGGGCTTGTACAGCATCAGGTGCAGGCCGCCGGGCTTGAATTCGACCGACTTGCCGGCGGCGACCGGCAGGGTTTCCAGTTCGCGCATCTTGTTGACGCCATCGACCTGGCGCGATTCGTGCAGCGACACCTCGGCGAAGGCCAGGCTGTCGGCGCCGGTGACTTCCACCGCCTTGGCGCAGGCGTTATCGATGCGGAGGAAACCGGCCATCATCGGCATGGCCGGCGATGGCGGCAGCCGTATCCACGCCTGACGGGCGGTGGGCAGGCATTCGGCGGCGTGGGCGGTGACGCTGCCGGCCAGCAGCAGCGCGACGGGGAGGATGGTGGATACAAGGCGACGATTCATGCGCCTATCATAGGCCCACACGCCCTTGGAGCAGATGAATGTCCTCGCTGATTGAAACCCGGGACCACGGCAGTGTCCGCGAGATCCGGCTGGCGCGTCCGCCGGTCAACGCCCTCAACACCGAGCTGTGTCGTGCCCTGATCCACGCGGTCGATACCGCCGTGGGCGATGGCGTGCGCGGCATCGTGCTGGCCGGCAATCCGAAGATCTTCTCCGCCGGCATGGATGTGCCCTACCTGCTGTCGCTGGGCGGGAACCGGCATGCGCTGATGGACGCCTGGCAGGCATTCTTCGGCGCGGCGCGCGCGCTGGCCGATTCGCGGGTGCCGGTAGTGGCGGCCATCGGCGGCCACGCTCCGGCGGGTGGCTGTGTGCTGGCGCTGTGCTGCGATTACCGGGTGATGGCGCGCAGCGTGGATCCGGCGCGCCCCTTCGGCATCGGCCTCAACGAAACCCAGGTCGGCCTGGTCGCTCCGGAAGGCATCCAGCGGCTGATGCGGCGCCTGGTCGGCCCGCATCGCGCCGAACGCCTGCTGGTGGCCGGCGAGATGGTGCCGGCCGAGCGTGCGCTGGAATTGGGATTGGTGGACGAACTCGCCGACCAGGACCAGGTCGACGCGCGCGCGCTGGCCTGGCTGGAGAACCTGCTGCGCCTGCCCCACCATCCGATGCTGCAGACCCGCGCCATCGCCCGTCGCGACGTGGTGGAAGCGATGTCGCCGGAATTCATCCAGTTGGACCGCTTCATCGACGCCTGGGACGCGCCCGACACCCAGACCGCGTTGAAGGCGCTGGTGGACAAGCTGAAGAAATAATCGACGGAGAGTGCATACATGGCAGTTCCCACCTACGACAAGTTCATCGAACCCATCCTGCGTTTCCTGGCGAACCATCCGGAAGGTTCCCCGGCCAAGGACGCACACGAAGCAGCGGCGAATGCGCTAGGAATTTCCGAGCAGGATCGCCACGAACTCCTGCCCAGCGGCGTGCAGCCGATCTATAAGAACCGCGCGGGCTGGGCACATGATCGGCTCAAACGCGCGGGCCTTTCCGCAAGCCCGCGCCACGGCTTCTGGAAGCTCACGGAACAGGGACGCACCTTTGCAACGCGCCATCCCGCACCCTTGAGTACCGACGAACTCGAGCAGATCGCTCTCGGCTACATCGATGTCCGCCTCAAGCCTCAAAGTTCTCCACCCGTGGGGCATCCGACGGCGGCGCCCTATCCGCAGGAGCTAGCCGTGGCAAGTCCCGACGATCGCCTTGGCCAAGCCGTCTCGGAGATTAGAACCACCGTTGCCGCCGCGCTGCTGGAAACTCTCGCGAACGTCTCCCCGACCTACTTTGAAACCATTGTGCTGGATCTGTTGCATCGTATGGGATACGGGACAAGCCGGTCCGATCTCCAACGCGTAGGAGGCTCTGGGGATGGAGGTATCGACGGCGTTATCTCGCTGGACAAACTGGGCCTTGAAAAGGTCTATGTTCAGGCGAAACGTTGGCAGCAGAGCGTAGGACGTCCGGAAGTACAGGCCTTCTACGGCGCATTGGCTGGTCAGCGCGCGAACAAGGGCGTGTTCATCACGACCTCGGCCTACACCGCCCAGGCCATCGAGTTCGCAAGATCGGTGGAACGGGTAATCCTGGTCGATGGCGCCCGCCTGGCTGACCTCATGATCGAACACGAGGTAGGTGTTTCTTCCCGCACCCTGCGCATCCCCAAAATCGATAGTGACTACTTCGATGAAGAATCGACCTAACGGTCGTCCGCCTCACCTCACCCACACTTCCACGCGCTCGTTTCGATAGCGCGTGGCCGCATCAGGGCCGCCGCCCAGCGCACGGGTGGCGCCCATGCCGATGGATCGCTGCACCGGAACGCCCTGCTTGACCAGATAGTCGGCGACCGTATCGGCATGCTGGTTGCTGCGCACGGTGGCGATCAGGCGGTTGCTGCCGTCGTCGTGCGAGAAGCCCACCACGGTCACCTGGCGTCCCTGGTTCTGCGGCAGCCGCATGTAAGCGATCAGTCGATCCAGATCATTCGCGCCCCGGCTGTCGAAGAAGGTGGTCAGCGACCCCGCATTGAAGCGCAGGCTCAGCGGCAGGCGTTCGGTACCGGCCACCGCCTGTCCGTACGGCTGCGCGGGATCGGGCGCGCCCGGCTGGCGCGCCGGACGCAGGGTCATCGCCAGGAATCCCGCCCGTTCCACCGCCTGCTGTGCGTCACGGCCGACGCTGTACTGGGCGAAGCTGCGGCCCAGCGCCGACATCAGCGGTCCGCCGTAAAGCCGGTAGCGCCGCACCAGCGGATAGTCCTCGCTCATGACGTTGATGCGGGTAGGCAGGATGGCCAGGCCACCGTCGGCGATGGCGAGCGTGCGGGTGCCGCGCGGGATCGCGCTGGCCACCCCGACCACCGCGACCGCGTCCGGATCCACGGCGACCGCGCGTGCGGCCTGCGCCAGGCTTGCATGCGTCTGCGCACCGGCTGCCGCCGGTGCCGTCCCCAGCACCCGTTCGCGCAGGAAGTCGCGGTTGCCGCTGGGCGCGCGCGCCAGGTGCAGGCGGATTGGCGCGTTGCGTCCCCCGAGCCCGGACCAGTCGCCGATGCGGCCGGTGACCAGCTCGCGCAACTGCGCGACCGACAGGCGACGGACCGGATTGCGCTCGTTGACCACCACCGCCAGGCCGTCGACGGCGACGACGAATTCCTGCTCCGGCGATTCGAGGTCCCCCAACTGCCAGGCGGCCTCGCGTTCCGCCGCGTCCGGCGCGCGCGCCAGCATCGCGATCTCGGCGTTCCCCTCGACCAGGTCGCTGAAGCCCGCCGCCGAGCCGCGCTTGCCGATCTCGACGATCAGCGGCATCCCGTCACGGGTTGCGCGGATCTCGGTCTGCTGCGCGGATACCGCCTTGCGGCGGATTCCGGTATAGCCGATGTGATGCAGCCAGGATTCGACCATCGCCGGGACCAGCGCGTCGCCCAGCGTATTGGAGCCATGGATGCGCAGACGCTCGGCGGAGCCATCATCCTGCGCGGACGCCGGCAGGCAGGCCGGCAACAACAGGCACATCGCCAGTGCGACGCGCGGCAAACGGTGCAGCATCGATCATCCCCCTGTGAAGCGCGGCAGCGTGACCGCGTCCGGTTACAGGGCGATGACGGTCAAGGCGACTTCGGATGGAGCGATGACATCGGGATGATGACGGTGGCGGCGTCAGCGCGCGCCGCGTTCGACCGGACGCGCCGGATCGGCGATCCAGCCGCTCCAGGAACCCGCGTAAACGCGCGCGCCCGACAGGCCGGCGTGTTCGAAGGCCAGCAGCAGATGGCAGGCGGTCACGCCGGAACCGCACATGAGCACCAGATCGTCCGGCCGCCGTCCGGCCAGCATCGGTGCCAGTTCGGCGCGCAGTTCCGCGGGTGGTTTGAATTTGCCGTCGCGCAGGTTGGCGCCGAAAGGGTGATTGAGCGCACCGGGCACGTGGCCAGCCACCGGGTCGATGGGTTCGACCTCGCCACGGAACCGTTCCGGCGCACGGGCGTCGAACAGCCAGCCGCTGTCCTCGTCGAGGCGCTGGTGCACTTCACCGGCGTCGGCGATGAGCCGCGCATCGAATCTGGCGGGATACGCCGGGAGGGGGCTGAACCGGGGTGATTCCGCCGTCTCCGGCAAGCCGCCTGCGCGCCACGCGGCGAGGCCGCCGTCGAGCACCGCCACCCGATGGTGGCCCAGCAGTCTCAGCATCCACCACAGTCGCGCGGCGGCCATGCTGCCGTCACCGGCGTCGTACACCACGACCTGATGCTCCGGCCCGATGCCCCATTCGCCGAGGCGTCGGGCAAAGGCTTCATCGTCCGGCAGCGGATGCCGGCCCAGGCCGGAACGCGACAGATCGGACAGATCTTCGTTGAGGTCGGCATGCAGCGCGCCTGGCAGATGCGACTCCGCATATGCCATGCGACCGGCGCCGGGATCCATCAGGGCAAAGCGCGCGTCGACGATCCGCAGGCCGGGATCGTCCAGCGCCGCGGCCAGTGCATCCACATCCACCAGCGTCGTCCAGTGCATCACGCGCCCTCCAGCCGTTGCCTCAGGTTGAACAGAATCGCCGCGGTTGCGCCCCAGATGCGCTGGCCGGGCCAGCCATACTCCAGCACCGCACGGCGACGGCCGCGGTAGTCCACTTCCACCCGGCGCAGGTTGGCCGGTGCCATCAGGTAATCCAGCGGTACTTCGAACACGTCCGCCACCTCGCCCGGTTCGGGCGTGGCGACATAGGCCGGATCGATCACCGCGACCACAGGCACCACCCGGAAACCGCTGATCGTCGTGAAGGGATCCAGGAAACCCAGCGGCGCGATCTGGCCGGCGGGGATGGCCAGTTCTTCCCAGGTCTCACGCAGCGCGGCGGCCACCACGCCCGCGTCGGCCGCCTCGATACGGCCGCCGGGAAAGCTCACCTGCCCGGCATGGTGACGCAGACCATCGGTCCGCCGGGTCAGGATTACCTGCGTGCCCTGCGAGCGCGGTACCAGGCCGGCCAGCACGGCGGCTTCCGCCGGTTCGCCCGGCGGCAACAGATCCAGCAGCTCTTCGTGGTTCCAGCCGCGCGTGGTGGGAATGTGGTCGAGCGGATGCAGCACGTGGCGCAGGCGCGCCGCCTCGGGCAGGCGCTGCTCGAACGGAAGCTTGCCCTGCTCGCGCGCGGGCAACACCGTTTCCATCAGACGCAGGCGTTCGTCATCGTTCATTCGGGACCAGCGGGCGATCTCGGCGGTCGTGCGCAGACAGCCTTCGCACAGCCCGTCATCACCCAGGGTACAGACGCCGATGCACGGGCTAAGCACGGCGCGAAAAGCGGAATTCATGAACCTTCATACCTGCGCAGCCTAGCGCGAAAACCGCGCCCGTGCCGCGCAAAACGCACTACGCCGGCCTGGGGCCGGCGTAGCGGGACTGCTGGGAAAAATCGACTGCTGGAATTACTTGGTGCTGAGCAGCTTGATTTCGAAAACCACCGCCACGTTCGGCGGGAAACCCGTGCGCGGATCCGCGCCGTAGGCCTTGTCCGGCGGCAGCGCGACTTCCCACTTGGCGCCCGACGGCATCTGCAGCAGCACTTCGCGCATGGCCTGCATTTCGATCTCGCTGACCTTCACGTTCGGCATCTGCTGGGCGGGACGCGCCTCGGCCGGCTTCTGGCCGAACGGATACGGACCGGCCACTTCCAGGCTGACCGTGCTGGCCTGGGTCGGCTTGGCGCCGGCACCGGCTTCGATCACGCGGTACTGCACGCCGCTGGGCAGCGACTGCACGCCGGCCTTGGCCTTGTTCTGGGCCAGGAACTGATCGCTCTTGGTCTTGTTTTCCGCGGCGACCTTGTCGTACTCGGCCTTGGCCGTCTGCGCGCGCTGCTGCTCGCGCTTCTGGAACGCTTCCAGCGCGGGCTTGAGCTGGTCGGCGGTCAGCGCCGGCTGCTTCTTGGCATACGCGTCCTGGAGGCCCTTGATGACGGTGTTGATGTCGAGCTGCTCGCCGCGACCGGTCAGTTCCGCCAGGTTGTTGCCGTAGTCGTAGCCGAAGTAATAACTCAACTTGCCTTTCTCGGACGTGGTGTCCTGAGCCAGGGCGCTACCGGCCATGGCGAATGCCGCGACAGCGACCACTAACGAACGCAACTTCATCAACGATTTCTCCAGGGTGGTGGTACAGGGCGGACGTACCGCCTCGAATGGACGCGCTAGGATAGCGGCCAGGGCGCTTAACCGCCACTGACAACCGCCGGGTACGACCGACGGGGCGGTCCAAGAGTTCAATTTCACTTAAAATTCACGAATTTACCGGGATCCCCGCGCATGTCCGACACCCCTGTTTCCGTCACCGACCAGGGCGCCATCCGGCGCATCACCGTCAACCGCCCGGACAAGCTGAATGCCCTGAACGCGGCCACCCTGGACGCCCTGCTCGCGGCGTTCGAAGCCGCCGCTGGCGATCCGGCGGTGCGGGTGGTGGTCTTGACCGGTGCCGGTCCCAAGGCGTTCGTGGCCGGCGCGGACATCGCCGAGATATCCGCCCTGAGCGCGGTCGAGGGACGCGACTTCTCCCTGCGCGGCCAGCGCCTGATGCGGCGCATCGAAACCCTGCCCAAGCCGGTGATCGCGATGATCAACGGATTCGCCCTGGGTGGCGGGCTGGAACTGGCGATGGCCTGCCACCTGCGGATCGCCTCGGACAACGCCAAGGTCGGGCAACCGGAAATCAATCTCGGCCTGATCCCCGGATTCGGCGGCAGCCAGCGGCTGCTGCGGCTGGCCGGCCGCGCGGCCACGCTGGAACTGTGCCTGCTGGGCGCGCCCATCACCGCCGAGCGCGCGTACCAGTTGGGCATCGTCAACAAGGTGGTCGCCGCCGATGCGCTGGAAGCCGAAACCACGCAATGGGCCGAACAACTGGCGCAGGCCGCGCCGCTGGCCCTGCGCGGCAACCTGGACGTCATCCATGTCGGGGGCGAATGCGCGATCGAGGAAGGCCTGCAGTACGAATCGGCGCAGTTCGGCCTGATGTTCTCGACCGAGGACATGCGCGAAGGCACGCGCGCGTTCCTGGAACGCCGCAAGCCGCAGTTCGCCGGCCGCTGAAGCCGTCATGGGCGATGCATCTCCTTCCCCCTGCCCGCAGGCGGTCCACGGCGAACGCCTGCTGGCGTTGCTGGCTCGGGACGACCTGGATGCCGCCCTCGACGCCGGACTCATGGAAATCGCGCCCTGCGCCGCGGACTGCGGCTGCGTCACGCGACTGGCACCCGTCTGGGACGCCCAGCACCGGCTGAAGACGGCATGGGAAGCACGCGATCGCCATCGCGCGCGCCAGGCACGCCTGCTCCGGCGTGCTGCCGAACGCGATGCCCGGCGCGCGCCGGCACCGTCGACGCCGCAGGCGCCCCGCCCGTCACTTCCTCCCTCCGCCGCCGCCATCCTGGCGCGCGCCAAGGCGCGCGCGGCCGGCCACAAGGCCACCGAATAGACATCGCATGACCGAACGCCGCAAACGCCGCAGCCGCACCCTGGGCAAGGCCGAGGTGCAGGAACTGTTCTCGCGCCTGCGCGAGCTCAATCCCAAGCCCACCACCGAACTGGAATACAAGACGCCATTCGAACTGCTGGTGGCGGTGACCTTGTCCGCGCAGGCCACCGATGTGGGCGTCAACAAGGCCACCCGGCGACTGTTCCCGATCGCCAACACCGCGGAAAAAATCCTGGCCCTCGGCGAGGAAGGGCTGAAGAAATACATCTCGACGATCGGCTTGTACAACGCCAAGGCCAAGAATGTAATCGCCACCTGCCGGATCCTGGTCGACCAGTACGGCGGTGAAGTACCGCACTCTCGCGAAGCCCTGGAGGCCCTGCCCGGCGTTGGCCGCAAGACCGCCAATGTAGTGCTGAACACCGCTTTCGGCGAACCGACCATGGCGGTGGACACCCATATTTTCCGCGTCGCCAATCGCACCGGCCTGGCGCCGGGCAAGAACGTGCGCGAAGTGGAGGACGGACTGCTGAAGACGGTCCCGGCCGAATTCCTGCACGACGCCCACCACTGGCTGATCCTGCACGGCCGTTATGTCTGCAAGGCGCGCAAGCCGGATTGCCCGCAATGCGTGATCCGCGATATCTGCCGTTATCCGGACAAGACGGTGGCGGATTGAGCGGGAAGGAAACGGGGAATCGCGCCGGCGCCGGTTCGCCGGGCGCGGCAAGCTGCAGGATGGCTATCGGAAGCTGACAAGCGGCTCGGGCGGCATTGGGCGGCTGCTGTCCGCGCCAGGAGCAAATCCCCCTCGGTCCCCCTTTTTCAAAGGGGGAGGCAAAGCCGAGCGCGTACTAAATCCCGGCTTTCAACGGCCGCATGGCCGTTCATCCCGAATCCCGAATCCCGAATCCCGAATCCCGAATCCCGATTCCCGATTCCCGATTCCCGATTCCCGATTCCCGAATCCCGAATCCCGAATCCCCAATCCCGGCCCCCAACCGCCATCAAACTGTCATCCCGACGAAATAAGACAGCGCTGTAACAATAACGCAACTTTTACCAACTAGCCTGCGCAGCGTCTTCCACACCTGCCCCAAGGGCTAACCCATGAAACTCTCCCGCAGCACCCTGACGCTCGCTCTGCTGGCCGCCGTCGCCGCGCCTGCCGCCCAGGCCGAGATTCCGATCGACGTGATTGGCGGTTCCGAAGTCTCGTTCGAAGGCCTGGTCCAGGCTGACTTCTACAAGTTCGACACCGACACCATCGATTACGGCGCCGATTCGTCTTCGGATCTGGATGGCGACGATTACTTGAACGAACTGCGCCGCGCCGAGCTGGTGCTCAAGGGCAAGGGCCCGGGCAACATCGAGTGGGTGCTGGGCTACGACGCCAAGGACGACAAGTTCCTCGACGCCAATGTCAAGTACAAGATCGGCGGCAACGCCAACCATTTCCTGCAGATCGGCCAGTTCAAGCAGCCGGGCGCCACCCTGGAAGAACTGTCCAGCACCAAGAACAACGACTTCATCTCCAAGTCGTCGATCACCAACTCGCTCGGCACCCCGCGCCGCGTCGGCCTGCAGTACAACATCGGCGACGCCAACTGGGGCGTGACCGCCAGCTTCTTCGGTCGTGAGCTGACCCGCAACCGCGAACACGGCGGCGGCTACTCGGCCCGCGGCTACTGGGCGCCGATCAACGAGACCGGCAACATCCTGCACCTGGGCCTGTCGTACACCGACAAGGACACCGATGGCGATGTGATCCGCCTGCGTGCCCGCCCGATGGCCGACATGGTCCCGACCCGCTTCGTCGACACCGGCAGCAGCGGCCTGCGCGCCAGTGACCGCAACAGCGTGATCGGCGCCGAAGCGATGTGGGTCAATGGCCCGTTCAAGTTGCAGGGCGAATACATGAAGACCGACGTCAAGCGCTACGGCAGCTTCGACGACTTCAGCGGCGACGGCTTCTACGTGTCGGGCCTGTGGAACATCACCGGCGAGACCTGGGGCTACAAGGCCGGCGTGCCGACCACCGGCCTGCCGAGCGACCCGGTCAAGGGCATGTGGCAGCTGGGCCTGCGCTACGACACCATCGACCTGACCGACGGCGCGGTGGTCGGCGGCGAGATGGACAGCTGGACCGCCGGCGTGAACTGGTACTGGCGTTCCAACTTCAAGTTCATGCTGAACTACGTCGCGGTCAAGCAGGAAAAGGGCGTGCTGAAGGACGACCCGAACGTGGTCGAAGCCCGCCTGCAGTTCTACTGGTAAGCAAGACGATCCCGACCGGGATTTCGGGAGGGCGCGGCGCAAGCTGCGCCCTCTTTCGTTGTTTTGCCGACGAGGTCGGTGGACGCGGGTCTTGTCGGTAGCCAGGCAAGCGCCCCCGGGCGAGGTTCCCGCGGAAGCGCCTTCCCCGGCACGAGTTCTTTTCCTCCACCCCAAGCGTTTCCCAGCAACCGGCGGCCCCTGGACGCCTGTCATCCGGCTGTCATGAAGGCGACATGGCGCTGTCACCCAAACGTCGTGAAATGCACGCCGACGGCACACCGTGCCGCTACGCCACTCCCAGGAGCCATCCGTGTTCAACTCGTTCAAGACCCGCGTCGCCGTGCTGGCCATCGCCGGCGCGCTCTCGGCCCAGGCCGCCGCCGCCGACGTCACCGGCGCCGGTGCGTCGTTCGTCTACCCGGTCATGACCAAGTGGTCGGCCGACTACGCCAAGGCCACCCAGAAAAAGGTCAACTACCAGTCCATCGGTTCCGGTGGCGGCATTGCCCAGATCAAGGCCGGCACGGTCGACTTCGGTTCGTCCGATGCCCCGCTGAAGCCGGACGAGCTGGCCAAGTTCAACCTCGCCCAGTTCCCGTCGGTGATCGGCGGCGTGGTGCCGGTCATCAACGTGCCGGGCGTGCCCTCGGGCGCGATGAAGCTCGACGGCGACCTGCTGGCCGACATCTTCCTGGGCAAGGTGAAGATGTGGAACGATCCGCGCATCGTCGCGCTCAACGGCGGCGTGCAGCTGCCGGCGCAGAAGATCACCGTCGTCCATCGTTCCGACGGTTCGGGCACGACCTTCAACTTCGTCAACTACCTGTCCAAGGTCAGCGGCGAGTGGAAGAGCCAGGTCGGTGAAGGCACCTCTGTGCAGTGGCCGACCGGCATCGGCGGCAAGGGCAACGAAGGCGTCGCCGCGTACGTCAAGCAGATCAAGGGTGGCATCGGCTACGTCGAACTGTCGTATGCGCTGCAGAACAAGATGGCCTATTCGCGCCTGAAGAACGCCGCCGGCAACTACGTGCTGCCCAGCGACGAGACCTTCTCGGCCGCCGCCGCCAGCGCCGAATGGGGCACCGCCAAGGATTTCTACCTGGTGATGACCAACGCCCCGGGCGCCAATTCCTGGCCGATCACCGCGACCAACTTCATCCTGGTCAGCAAGCAGCCGAAGAACCCCGCCGGCACCAAGGCCACCCAGGAATTCTTCAGCTGGGTCTACGCCAACGGCGACGGCCAGGCCAAGGCGCTGGACTACGTCCCGCTGCCGGATCCGCTGGTCAAGCAGATCGAAACCTACTGGTCGCAGAACCTGAAGTAATCCTCTCCCCGATCCCGGCCGCGTACCCCTCTCTCCCGCGCGGTCGGGATCCCCTCTCTCAAACCAACTGGCATCTTTTGTCCAAGCGGGCCTTCGGGCCCGCTTTTTTTGTGGCGGAGGGAATCTCTCCAGGTGGGAGCGGCTTTCCGGTCTGAACTTTCTGGCGGGATGAAAAGGGTCCCGCCCGCCCCTCCAGGACTATCCGATCCCCGGCAGGCGGCTTGCCGGAAAAGCCCGCGCCGGGGACGGCGCCCCTGCCACGGTTTCGTTGCGGGGCGCCGGAAATCCGACGCCGGCCACAATGTCATCACGCTGTAACAAAAACATCATTTCATAGCCGGCATGACACAAACCGCCCACGTTATGGAGTCCGCCATGTCCTTCGCCTCGCCGGTCCGCCTCGCGGCCCTCGCCGTCGCCGCCACCCTGTTCGTCGCCGGCTGCAAGCCCGCTTCCGACGCCCCGGCGGCCTCCGGCGCCACGCCCGCCGGCCAGGACGCCGGCACCGGCGCGGCCAAGGTGACCGCCGAGATCACCGGCGCGGGCGCTTCGTTCATCTATCCGCTGATGGCCCGCTGGTCCAGCGACTACAACCAGAGCACCGGCGCCAAGATCAACTACCAGTCGATTGGTTCCGGCGGCGGCATCGCCCAGATCAAGGCGGCCACGGTCGATTTCGGTTCCTCCGACAAGCCGCTGTCGCCGGAAGAACTGGCGCAGGCTGGCCTGGGCCAGTTCCCGTCGGTCATCGGCGGCGTGGTGCCGGTCATCAATGTCGCCGGTATCGAGTCCGGCCAGCTCAAGTTGAGCGGCCCGGTCCTGGCCGACATCTTCCTCGGCAAGATCACCACCTGGAACGACCCGGCGATCACCGCGCTCAACGCTGGCCTGAAGCTGCCGGCCGAGAAGATCAACAGCGTGCACCGCTCCGACGGCTCGGGCACCACCTTCAACTTCGTCAACTACCTGTCCAAGGTCAGCCCGGAGTGGAAGAGCAAGGTCGGCGAAGGCACCTCGGTGAATTGGGCCGGCGGCGTCGGCGGCAAGGGCAACGAAGGCGTGGCCGCCTACGTGCGCCAGCTGAAAAACTCCATCGGCTACGTCGAACTGGCCTACGCCGAGCAGAACAAGATGGCCTACGCTTCGCTGCAGAACGCGGCCGGCAACTTCGTGCAGCCGACCGCGCAGAGTTTCGCCGCCGCCGCGGCCAGCGCCGACTGGGCCGGCGCCAAGGACTTCAACCTGGTGATCACCAACGCGCCGGGCGCGGATGCCTGGCCGATCACCGCGACCAACTTCATCCTGGTCTACAAGCAGCCCAAGGACGCGGCGCGCGCGAAGAACACGCTGGACTTCTTCAAGTGGGCCTACGAGCAGGGCAAGCCGCAGGCGGAGCAACTGGACTACGTGCCGCTGCCGCCGGAACTGGTGAAGCAGGTCGAGGCGTACTGGGCCGCGGAAATCAAGCTCTGAACCGCGCCCCGCGCGTGGCTGCCTGATCGCGGCCACGCCTCCCGCCCACGCAACGCCGGCCCGGACTTCCCGACCGCATGAATACCGCCGCCCTCCCCGCTTCCCTGGTCGATCTGCGCACCGCCCGCGACGCGCGCGCCGATCGCCTGTTCCGCTGGACGCTCACCGCCGCCGGCCTGTTCGTCCTGATCTCCCTGATCGCCGCCGCCTTGTCGATGCTGTGGGGTGGCCGCGAAGCCCTGCAGACTTTCGGCCTGGGCTTTTTCACCAGCACCGAATGGAACGTGGGCACGCGCGAGTTCGGCGCGCTGGTACCGATCTACGGCACCCTGGTCAGCGCCACCATCGCGATGGTGATCGCGGTGCCGGTCAGCTTCGGCATCGCACTGTTCCTGACCGAGGTCGCGCCCACCTGGATGCGCGGGCCGGTCGGCATGGCGATCGAACTGCTGGCGGGTATCCCCTCGATCATCTACGGCATGTGGGGCCTGTTCGTGCTGGCGCCGCAACTGAGCGAATACGTCTATCCGTGGATCGACGAGAACCTGGGCCAGATTCCCGGCATCGGCATGCTGTTCTCCGGTCCGCCGCTGGGCATCGGCATGCTGACCGCCGGCCTGGTGCTGGCGATCATGGTCATCCCGTTCGTGTCCTCGGTGATGCGCGAGGTGTTCCTGACCGTGCCGGGCCGCTTGAAGGAATCGGCCTACGCGCTCGGATCGACCCGCTGGGAAGTGATGTGGGACATCGTGCTGCCCTACACCCGCTCGGCGGTGATTGGCGGCGTGTTCCTGGGCCTGGGCCGCGCGCTCGGCGAGACCATGGCGGTGACCTTCGTCATCGGCAACGCCTACGCCATCAGCGCCGCACTGCTCGAACCGGGCACTTCGATCGCGGCGACCATCGCCAACGAATTCGCCGAGGCCACCGACCCGCTGCATCGCGGCTCGCTGCTGCTGCTGGGCTTCACCCTGTTCCTGCTGACCTTCATCGTGCTGGCCGCCGCCCGCCTGATGCTGCGCCAGTTGGCCAAGCGCGAGGGCAACTGACATGTCCGCTTCCCTGTATACGTGGCGCAAGGTCAAGAACGTCATCGCGCTGACCCTGTCGATCGCCGCGGCGATCTTCGGCCTGATGTGGCTGGTCTGGATCCTCTGGACCACGATCACCAAGGGCCTGGGCAGCCTGAACCTTGACCTGTTCACCATGATGACGCCGCCGCCGAACGAGCCCGGCGGCCTGCTCAACGCCATCTTCGGCAGCGTGGTGATCAGCCTGCTGGCGATCGTGCTCGGCACGCCGGTCGGCATCGCCGCCGGCACCTACCTGGCCGAGTACGCCAACAAGCATTGGCTGGGCGAGACCATCCGCTTCGTCAACGACATCCTGCTGTCGGCACCGTCCATCGTGCTCGGGTTGTTCATCTACACCGTGATGGTGGCGCAGATGGGGCATTGGTCCGGTCTGGCGGGCGCGGTCGCGCTGGCCTTCATCGCCCTGCCCGTGATCGTCCGCACCACCGACGAAATGCTGCGGCTGGTGCCGCAGCAGATGCGCGAAGCCGCGCTGTCGCTGGGCGTGCCGCAATGGAAGGTGACCACCCAGGTGCTGCTGCGTTCGGCCATGCCCGGCGTGGTGACCGGCGTGCTGCTGGCGCTGGCGCGCATCAGCGGCGAAACCGCGCCGCTGCTGTTCACCGCCTTCAACAACCAATTCTGGAGCACCGACCTGATGCAGCCGATGGCCAACCTGCCCATGGTCATCTACCAGTACGCCATGAGCCCGTACGACTCCTGGAATTCGCTGGCCTGGGCCGGCGCGTTCCTGGTGACCGCGCTGGTGCTGCTGCTCAGTCTGTTGGCCCGGACCATCCTCCTGCGAAACAAGGTGACCCATGAATGACGTGGCCCGTATCACGGTCGCGACCCCGCAGCGCGAAGTCGAGGCCGGCGCGCCGGCCCGGGTGAAGCTGGCGGCCAAGAACCTGGATTTCTACTACGGCGGCTTCCATGCCCTGAAGGGCATCAACCTGGAGATCCCGGAAAAGCGGGTCACCGCGCTGATCGGCCCATCCGGCTGCGGCAAGTCGACCCTGCTGCGGATCTTCAACCGCATCTACTCGCTGTATCCGAAGCTGGAAGCCAAGGGCGAGGTGCTGCTGGACGACCAGAACATCCTGGATCCCAAGTACCCGATGAACCGCCTGCGCAGCAAGGTGGGCATGGTGTTCCAGAAGCCGGTGCCGTTCCCGATGACGATCTATGAAAACGTCGCCTACGGCATCCGCCACCACGAGCGCATCGGTCGTGCCGACATGGACGTGCGCGTGGAGCAGGCCCTGCGCCAGGCGGCGCTGTGGGACGAGGCCAAGGACAAGCTGAAGCAGAGCGCGCTGGGCCTGTCCGGCGGCCAGCAGCAGCGCCTGTGCATCGCCCGCGCGGTCGCCCTGCGGCCGGACGTGATCCTGCTGGACGAGCCGACCTCGGCGCTGGATCCCATCTCGACCAGCAAGATCGAACAGCTGATCGAGGAACTGAAGCAGGACTACACCATCGCCATCGTCACCCACAACATGCAGCAGGCCGCGCGCGTCTCCGACTACACGGCCTTCATGTACCTGGGCGAGCTGATCGAGCACGATGCGACGGCGACCATCTTCTCCAAGCCCAGCAAGCAGCAGACCGAGGATTACATCACGGGACGTTTCGGGTGAAACGTCCCGCGGGATTGGAGATTCGGGATTCGGGATTCGCAAAGCCCGGCTCCCACCCCCTCCCCGCTCCCGTCCGCTCCTGCCAATCCCGAATCTCCCATCCCCAATCCCGGCCCTCATCCATGAACACCCAACCGCACGAGCACATTGTGAAAAGTTACGACGAAGAACAGCGCCGGCTGGTGGCCGAGATCGTGCGCATGGGCGAGATCGCCGTGGCGCAGCTGGAAGCCGCCCTCGATGTCATCGAACGCCGCGACGACCGCGCCGCCCAGCGCATCATCGCCAACGACGAGGCCATCGACACGCTGGAACAACAAATCAGCCATGACGTGATGCACCTGGCCCTGCGCGGCCCGATGGCCCGCGACCTGCGCGAGATCCTCGCCGGCCTGCGCATCCCGGCGGACATCGAGCGGATCGGCGACTACGCCGCCAACGTGGCCAAGCGATCGATCGCCCTCAACGTGTCGCCACCGATGCCGCAGATCACCGGCCTGCGCACGCTGGGCAAGCTGGCCGCGCAGCAGGTCCGTGAAGTGCTGGTGGCCTACCAGAACAACGACGATGCCCGCGCCCTGCAGGTACGCGAACGCGACGCGGAACTGGACGCGCTGTACACCGCGCTGTTCCGCGAACTGCTGACCTACATGATGGAAGACCCGCGCAACATCACCCCCTGCACGCACCTGCTGTTCATGGCCAAGAACCTGGAACGCATCGGCGACCATGCGACCAACATCGCCGAGAACGTGTGGTTCCTGATCCACGGCGACCAGCCGCTGCCGGCCCGCGACAAGCGCGACGAGACCAGCACCACCGGCGCGGTCTGATCCCCGCTCCAGGGCTGAATACCGGCTGACCCAATCCGGGGGCGGGCGAATCCTTTCGTCCGCCCCCGTTCTCTTTCTGGCTGGCGGACATGGCGCGGACGCGCGATGCTGGCCGACGGAGAACGACGACGAATGAGTGGGGCCGCCACCGCCAGCATCGAGGACCTGACCGCCGCGCGCGCGGGCGACGCGGCGGCGTTGCAGCGGGTGCTGGTGATCTCGCGGCAGAACCTGCGCCGCTACGCGGAATACCACTGCGTGATCAACGACGCCGAGGACGCGGTGCAGGAGAGCCTGCTGCAGGTATCCCGCCGGATCGGCGACCTGCGCGCGGTCGAAGCGTTCACCTCGTGGCTGTTCCGCATCGTCAAGCGCGAATGCAACCGGCTCAAGCGCGGCGTGCGCCTGTTGACCGGCGAGGCGGTGACCGAAGACCTGCTGCCCCCCATCCATTTCGAACCGGTCGAACTCGGCCATGACGTCGCGCGGGTGCTGGAAACGCTTCCAGCCCACTACCGCCAGATTCTCCTGCTGCGCGACCTGGAAGGCATGACCATGGAAGAGTTGGCCGAACAGCTGCAGCTGACCCCGCAGGCGGTCAAATCCCGCCTGCACCGGGCCCGCGCGCTGGCCCGCGAATACCTCTGCGAAGACCCCACACTTCCCTAACAACGCCGGATTACACTGGCGCCCCCTGCCGTGCGGGCCCCCGCACCTCAACTGGAGAAACTGCAATGTCCAAGTCCAACCAGAAGCCCGTCGCCCTCGCCATGTGCACCGCGCTGGCCGGCGGCATCGTTCTCGCGGGTTCGGCTTTCGCGATGGAACCGCTCTCGCAGGGTTACCTGCTCGCCGCCCAGGATGCCAAGGCCGCCGACGCCAAGACGGCCGAGGGCAAGTGCGGTGAAGGCAAGTGCGGCATCGAGAAGGCCGACACCGACAAGGACGGCAAGGTCTCCAAGGCCGAGTTCGAAACCGCCCATCCCGGCAAGAGCGACAAGTTCACCGCCATCGACACCAACAAGGACGGCTTCATCGATGCCGCCGAGGCCAAGGCCCACCACGAAGGCAAGTGTGGTGAAGGCAAGTGCGGCGGCGACAAGAAGGATGGCGCCAAGGCCGACGGCAAGGCCGCGCACGAAGGCAAGTGCGGCGAAGGCAAGTGCGGCGGCGCGGCCTGATTCGACCGGCCCGTGTTCCGTGCCCTCCCCCGTCCGGGGGAGGGCGATGGCCGGGCCACCGCTTTCCTTCCGCCGACATGGTTTCCTCCAACCAGTCTCCCGCGCCTGCCTCCGCCGGCCTCGGCCTGCGCCGCGCGCTGCTGGATCAACTGCTGACCGCCGCGCCCGGCGACTTCGATTTCCTCGAATGCGCGCCGGACAATTGGATCGGCGTGGGCGGACGCCTGGGCGAAGCGCTGGGACGACTTACCTCGCGCATGCCGCTGACCTGCCATGGCCTGTCGCTGTCGCTGGGCGGGGTTGAACCGCTGGACGATACTTTCCTGGCGCGCACGCGTCGTTTTCTCGATCGCCACCAGGTCGCGCTGTATAGCGAACACCTGAGCTACTGCGCCGACGACGGCCATCTCTACGACCTGATGCCGATTCCGTTCACCGAGGAAGCGGTGCACCACGTCGCCGCACGCATCCGCCAGGTGCAGGACGTGCTGGGTCGGCGCATCGCGGTGGAGAACGTGTCCTACTACGCCGCGCCCTACCAGGCGATGGCCGAAGTCGATTTCGTCAACGCGGTGCTGGACGAAGCCGACTGCGATCTGCTGCTGGACGTCAACAACATCTACGTCAATGCCATCAATCACGGCTACGACGCGCGCGATTTCCTGTTCCGCATGCCGTCACGGCGCATCGCCTCGTACCACATCGCCGGTCACTACGACGAGGCCGACGATCTGAAGATCGATACCCACGGCGCCGACGTGAAGGAAGACGTCTGGACGCTGCTGGCCGACGCCTACCGCCTGCACGGCGTGCGCCCGACGTTGCTGGAGCGCGACTTCAATTTTCCGCCACTGGCGACGCTGCTGGGCGAGCTCGGCCGTGTCCGCGACTTGCAGGCCCAGGCCGCCCCGCGCGCGAGTTCGCATGGCTGAGCATTTGCGCGAGCAGCAGTTCGCGTTCGCGCGGCACCTGCGTGATCCGCAGCGGCATCCCGCGCCGCCCGGCATCGAGGATCGCCGCATGGCGATCTACCGGGATCTGTTCTTCAACAATATCCAGGGCTTGCTGGCCGGGAACTTCCCGGTCATCCGGCAGACCCTGGGCGATGCGGACTGGCGCGCCCTGGTGCGCGACTTCTACGCACTGCATCGCAGCCGTACGCCGCTGTTTCCGGAAGTGGCGCGGGAATTCATCCGTTTCCTGCAGGATCACCCGGTCCGCGAAGACGCACCGTGGCTGGCCGAGCTGGCGCACTACGAATGGGTGGAACTGGCCCTGCAGATCAGCGACGAACCCGCACCGCACCATGATCCGGACGGCGATCTGCTGGACGGCATGCCCGTCACTTCGCCATGGGCCTGGGCGCTCGCCTATCAGTGGCCGGTGCCGCGCATCGGGCCGGAGTACCGGCCGTTGGTGCTGCCGGAAACACCAACCTTGCTGCTGGTCCGCCGCGACATGGACCACGCGATCCGTTTCGCGGATCTGTCGCCGCTGGTCTATCGCCTGTTCGAACTGCTCGGCGAACACCGCCTGAGCGGCCGCCAGGCCCTGCAACAATTGGCGGCCGAAGCGGGCGTGCCGGGTGATGACGACTTCATCGCCCGGGGCGAGACGATGCTGGTGCGGATGCGCCGCGAAGGCAGCCTGCTGGGCACCGCCCTCCCCGGCTGAGTCCGTCACCGCACGACGCCCGTCGATGTTCATCCGCGCGCAGCAAAAGCGTCGCCACGCTCTGCTACCCTGTCGCCCATGAACGCCGCCGAGTTGCCCGCCACCACGCCCATGGCCCGCCGCTTCCGCGGCTACCTGCCGGTGGTGGTCGACGTGGAGACCGGCGGTTTCGACTGGAATCGCCATGCCCTGCTGGAAGTGGCGGCGGTGCCCATCGAACTCGACGAGAATGGCCTGTTCGTGCCCGGCCAGACCACCAGCGCGCACCTGCATCCCGCGCCGGGGCTGGACATCGATCCGAAGTCGCTGGAAATCACCGGCATCGTCCTGGATCACCCGTTCCGGTTCGCCAAGCCCGAGCGCGAAGCACTGGATCATGTGTTCGCCCCGGTACGCGCCGCGGTCAAGCGGCATGGCTGCCAGCGCGCGATCCTGGTGGGCCACAACGCCCACTTCGATCTCAATTTCCTCAATGCCGCGGTCGCCCGGGTGGGCCACAAGCGCAATCCGTTCCATCCCTTCAGCGTGTTCGATACCGTGACCCTGGCCGGCGTGGCCTACGGCCAGACCGTGCTGGCGCGCGCGGTGCAGGCCGCCGGTTTCGAATGGAGCGCGGAGGATGCGCACTCGGCGGTGTACGACGCCGAGCAGACCGCGCGGTTGTTCTGCAAGATCGCCAACGCCTGGCCTTCGCCGGTCTGATTCCTTGCCCGCGATGCGGCCGGTGTTCCTTCCAAGCCGGAGCCTGCGATGTACGAAACAATCCTGGGGTGGCTGCATCATCTGGCCTGGCTGGGCTTCCTGTTGTACTGGGTCGTCAGCGCGCTGCGCACCAAGCCGGTCGTCCGCGCCGAACCCCTGTGGCTGCGCCTGTGCGCCTACTGGTTGCCGCTCGCGCTCGCCGTCGCGCTGCTGGGACCCGGCGAGTGGTTCGGCGACAGCCTGTTGCAGGAGCGGTTCGTCCCGAAGAACGTTTCGGTCAAAACGGCTGGCCTGCTGCTGACCCTGGCCGGGCTGGGCCTGGCCTGTTGGGCGCGATTCCTGCTCGGACGCAACTGGAGCAGCGAGGTGCAGATCAAGCACGACCATGAACTGATCCAGGCGGGGCCCTACCGCCATGTACGCCATCCGATCTACAGCGGGCTCCTGCTCGCCTTCCTCGGCACCGCCATCAAGGTCGGCGACTGGCGCGGCCTGCTGGCGCTGGCCATCGTCGCCGCCTCGTTCCTGTACAAACTGAGCCACGAGGAGCGCTGGCTGCGCGAACGCTTCGGCGAACCCTATCTGGCCTACCTGCACCGGACCCGTGCGCTGATTCCGGGACTGTTCTGATGGCGGTCCGCCTGGACGCGCGCCACGCCGACATCACTACCCTGGCGATGGACGCGATCGTCAACGCGGCGAACAACTCGCTGCTGGGCGGCGGCGGCGTGGACGGCGCGATCCACCGTGCCGCGGGGCCGGCGCTGGTCGCCGAATGCCGCCTGTTGGGTGGCTGCAAGACCGGCGATGCGAAGATCACCGGCGGCCATCGCCTGCCGGCACGCCATGTCATCCACACGGTGGGACCGGTCTGGCGCGGCGGCGATCACGATGAAGCGGCCCTGCTGGCTTCCTGCTACCGCCGCAGCCTGCAGCTGGCACGCGCGCATCGCCTGCGCAGCATCGCGTTTCCCTGCATCAGCACCGGTATCTTCGGCTTTCCCGCGGAACCGGCCGCGCGCATCGCGATCGACACCGTGCGGGCGGAACTGGAGGGGGACGGAATGCCCGGTCCCGTCCTCTTCTGCTGTTTCTCCACTGACGATCTGGCGATCTATCAACGCCTGCTGGTTACCAGCTGACGTGCGCGGAGCCGCGGGCCGTCAGCCTTCGCCCGCACCGGGCTCGTGCACTGTCTTGCGCGCGGTCATCGCGGTGCCGGCCGATGCCAGGATGATCGCGCCGATCGCCAGCCATTGCGTTCCGCTGAGCTGCTCATGCAGGAACAGCAGGCCGGACATCGCGCCGAAGGCCGGCTCCAGGCTCATCAGCATGCCGAAGGTGCGGGTCGGCAGCCGCGTCAGCGCGACCATTTCCAGGCTGTACGGAATCGCCGTCGACAGCAGCGCGACCGCCAGCGCCACCGGCAGCAAGGCCGGCGACAGCAGATCGGTGCCGGCATGGGCGATGCCGAACGGCACCGCGACCGCGGCGGCGATGATCGAGCCCAGCGCCACGGTCTGTGGACCGTGTTCGGCGCCGGCTTTCTGTCCGAACAGGATGTACAGCGCCCAGCACAGGCCCGCGCCCAGCGCATAGGCCATGCCGACCGGATCCAGCGCCTGGCCTTGGCCCTTGGGCAGCAGCATCAGCAGGCCGGCCACCGCCAGCGCGACCCAGGCCACGTCGCGCAGCCGGCGCGAGCCGAACAGCGCGACCGCCAGCGGGCCGGTGAACTCCAGCGAGATCGCGATGCCCAGCGGGATGGTTTCCAGCGCCTTGTAGAACAGCAGGTTCATCAGGCCCAGCGACGCGCCGTAGACCAGCAGCGCCGGCCAGTGATCACGCTCGACCCGTACCCGCCATGGCCGGAACGCCACCGCCAGCAGCACGGTCGCCACGCCCAGGCGCAGCGCGGTCGCACCGGCGGCGCCCACGGCCGGGAACAGGCTCTTGGCTAGGGAGGCACCGAGCTGGATGGAGGCCATCGCAATCAACAGCAGGCCAATCGGCAGCCACAGCGATTGATGGGAGGAGGTACGGACGGTGTTCACGGCATGACCTGCGATCGCCGGGCCCGGGCCGGGCCGGCGCTTGAGAGGAAGGATTAGGTGCACTATATTGCGCACAGGCAGCTTAACCGCTGTGCAACATATTGCGCAATCACTCCATGAGCGTTCTGGAACACGTCGCCGAAAACGTCCGCCGCCTGCGCCAGGCCGCGGGCCTGAGCCAGCAGGCGCTGGCCGACGCCTCCGAGGTCAGCCGGCGCATGCTGGTCGGCATCGAGTCAGGCGATGCCAACGTCAGCCTCAACACGCTGGATCGGATCGCCGAGGCGCTGGGGGTCAAGTTCGCGGATCTGGTCCAGGCGCCGGTCGGCGCCAGCCGCGAGCGCATCGAAGCGCTGGCCTGGAGCGGCCGCGATCCCGCCTCGCAGGCGGTCCTGCTGGCCAGCGTCCCGGCCCGTGGCGAAGTTGAATTCTGGTCCTGGACCCTGATGCCGGGCGAGCGCTACACCTCGTTCGCCGACCCGGCCGGCTGGCACGAGATGTTCTACATCATCGAAGGCTGCCTGACCCTGGAATTGCCGGAAGGCGAACAGCGGATCGCCACGGGCGATTTCTTCGTCTTCCCCAGTGACCGCGACTACGCCTACCGCAATGACGGCGACGTTCCACTGCGCTTCGTCCGCAACGTGGTGCACTGAGCCTGCGGCGGAATCTCAGCGCGGGCGGATGCCGTACTTCGCCAGGATGGCCCGCACGCGGTCCAGTGGAATCGCCTCGACCGTCTGGCCATTGCCGTGCGTGGTGGTGGCCATGAACAGCGAGTTGTAGATCGCTTCCTCCACCGCCTCGGTGGTGGCCTGGAACACCGCGCTCATTTCATCATTGGCCAGTTCGGTGGTCGTGCGGCGCGGCTCGCCGAAGCGGCGACGCACCGATTCGGCGGTGGAGAACGCCAGCGCATAGTCGCCGCTGCCATTGGAGGCCGAACTGCCGGTCCTGCCCAGCCCCATCATCGCGCGGGAGGCAACCCGCCCGAGGTTGCGATCGCCCAGCGGCGCGTCGGTGGCGATCACGATGATGATCGAACCGTCGCCGCGATCATCGGCCAACCCCGCATTCGGCAGATTCGCGGCGACCGCTTCCTGGAAGGCGAACCGTTCCAGTTCGCGGCCGACCGGCGCGCCCTGCACCTGCAGCACACCGCCGAAGTTGCTCTGCACCAGCACGCCCACCGTCCAGCCGCCGAGCGAGGCCGGCAACGCCCGCGACGAGGTGCCGATGCCGCCCTTCCAGCCGAAGGCGACCGTGCCGGTGCCGGCGCCCACGCTGCCTTCCTGCACTGGTCCGTCGCGGGCGCCGGTCAATGCCGCGCGTATCGCCTCGGCCGTCACCGGGCGGGCGCGGATGTCGTTGAGACCACCGTCGTTGGTCTCGCCCACCACCGGATTGATCGATTGCACCTGCCGCATGTCCGGTTGTTCCAGCAGCCACGCCGCCATCGCGTCGGCGGCTTTCCAGACACACAGCGTGCAGGTCAGCAGAATCGGGGTTTCCAGTTCGCCCAGTTCGTTCACCTGGGTGGCGCCGATGAACTTGCCGAAGCCGTTACCCACATGCAGCGCCGCCGGTACCCGCGAACGATAGGTGTTGCCGGCGTGCGGCAGGATCGCGGTGACGCCGGTGCGCACGCGATCCCCTTCGCTCAGGGTGACCTGCCCCACCCGCACGCCGGCCACGTCGGTGATGGCATTGTGCGTGCCGGTGGGGAAGATGCCCGGAGCCACGCCCAGATCGCGGGCGCGCACGCGCTCGGACGACTGCGCCGACGCGGCACATGCAGCGGACATCAGGAGGATGGCGGCGAGCAGCCGCGTACGGAACGAAGGGAAGGGGCGCATGGGAGGCATGCGCGCCATCCTATCGTCTTAGCCGCCGGAGTGGCTCAACCCAGGCGCTGGCGGACCGCCTCGAACAGGGTGATGCCGGCGGCCACCGACACGTTGAGGCTTTCGATGTCGCCCGGCATCGGGATTTTCACCAGCCCGTCGCAATGCTCGCGGGTCAAGCGGCGCAGGCCATCGGCCTCGCCACCGAGCACCAGCGCGACGTTACCGCGCAGGTCGGTCGCATACAGCGACGCGTCGGCCTCGCCAGCCAGCCCATAGATCCATACACCCTGCTTCTGCAGATCGCGCAGGCAACGCGACAGGTTGGTCACCGCCACCACCGGAATGCGATCGGCCGCACCGGCCGAGGTCTTGCGCACGGTCGCGTTGACCGTGGCCGACTTGTCCTTGGGAATCACCACCGCGGTCACCCCCGCCGCCGCCGCGCTGCGCAGGCAGGCGCCGAGGTTGTGCGGGTCCTGCACGCCGTCCAGGACCAGCAGCAGCGCCTTGCCGTCGGCGGCGTCGACCAGTCCTTCCAGCTCGTTCTCGTCCCAGGTCCGCGCCGCCGCATAACGCGCGGCCACGCCCTGGTGGCGCACGCTGCCACCCACGCCGTCCAGCGCCTGCGCGGTCACCCGGCGCACCTCGATGCCCTTGCGGCGCGCGTTCTCCTCGATCTCGGTCAGGCGCGCGTTCTTGCTGCCGCCCTCGACCAGGACTTCGCGCACGTTATCGGCATCGTTCTCGATGGCCGAGGCCACCGCATTGACGCCGACAATCCATTGGTTCTGTTTGCTCATTTTGATTGGGGATTCGGGATGAGGGATTCGGGATGGGGACACGTCCTGGAAGATCCGCGGCAAGCCACCAATCCCCCAATCCCGAATCCCCAATCCCGGCTATTCAGTACGCCTGCTTCTTGCGCTTCGCCGGCTGGCCGCGCGGCGGGAGCGCCGGCACGCCCTGTTCCGCCTTGTCCGCGACCAGGCGGAAGTCGATCTTGCGTTCCTCCAGGCTGGCCTTGAGCACGATGATGCGCACGCGATCGCCCAGCCGGTACTGCTTGCCGCGGCGTTCGCCGGACAGGGTCTTGCGGATGGGATCGAAGTGGTAATAGTCGTGCGGCAGTTGGGTGACGTGGACCAGGCCATTGACCTTGGATTCGTCCAGTTCGACGAACAGGCCGAAGCTGGTGACGCCGCTGATGACGCCCTCGAACTGGCCGCCGATGTGCTTTTCCATCCACGCCGCGCGGTAGCGCTCGTCGACCTCGCGCTCGGCCTCGTCGGCGCGGCGCTCCCGCTCGGAGCACTGCAGCGCCAGCGCCGCCATCTCGTGCGGTGGATACAGGTACTTGTCGGGCTTGCCGCCCTTCAATGCGTACTTGATCGCACGATGCACCAGCAGGTCCGGATAGCGCCGGATCGGCGAGGTGAAATGCGCGTACGCCTCCAGCGCCAGACCGAAGTGGCCGACGTTGTCCGGCGCATACACCGCCAGGCTCTGGCTGCGCAGCAGCACTGATTCCAGCAGCGCGGCATCCGGGCGGTCGCGGATCTTCTTCAGCAGCCGGGTGTAGTCGCGCGGCTGCACCTTGCCCCAGGCCGGCAGGCTCAGCTTGAACTCTTTCAGGAACTCCAGCAGATCCTCGAACTTGGATTCCGGCGGCTTCTCGTGGATGCGGTACGGCGCGGGAATGCGCTTCTGCAGCAGGTACTTCGCCGCCTCCACGTTGGCGGCGATCATGCATTCCTCGATCAGCTTGTGGGCGTCGTTGCGCTGGAGCATGCCCGCCTGCGTCACCTCGCCGCGGTTGTCCAGCACGAAGCGGACCTCGGACGACTCGAATTCGATCGCGCCACGTTGCTGGCGTGCCTTGGCCAGCACCTGGTACAGCTGATGCAGGCGCTCGATCTGCGGCAACTGCGCGCCGACCTGCCGCTTCGCCTCTTCATCGTCCAGGCCGACCGCGTTCCAGACCTGGGTATAGGTCAGGCGCGCATGCGAGTTCATCACCGCTTCGTAGAACTTGGAGCGGGTGACCTGGCCGTCGTGATCGATCTGCATGTCGCAGACGAAACACATGCGATCGACCTTCGGGTTCAGCGAACAGATGCCGTTGGACAGGGTCTCCGGCAGCATCGGCACCACGAAACCGGGGAAGTACACCGAGGTCGCGCGCTTCTGCGCCTCGTCGTCCAGCGGCGTACCGGGACGGACGTAATGCGACACGTCGGCAATGGCGACGATCAACCGGAAGCCGGTGCGGTTCGCCTCGCAGTAGACCGCATCGTCGAAATCCTTGGCATCCTCGCCGTCGATGGTGACCAGCGGCACCGCGCGCAGATCCACGCGCCCGTCCAGCATGCCCTCCTCCACGACCAGCGGCACGGCGGTGGCCTCGGCCAGCACCTGCGGCGGGAACTCGTGGGGAATATCGTGGCCGTGGATGGCGGCTTCCACCACCAACGAGGGCGTCAGCTTGTCGCCGAGCACCGCCAGGATCCGGCCGATGGGCGGACGCCGCGCATCCGGTGGCTGGGTCAGTTCGCAGACCACCAGTTGGCCGTCGCGCGCGCCCTGGGTCGCGTCCGGTGGAATCTGCACGTTGCGCTGCACGCGCTTGTCGTCCGGCGCCACGTAGGCGATGCCGGCTTCGAAGCCGAAGCGGCCAATCAACCGGGTCAGGCGGTGTTCAAGCACGCGCGCGATGCTGCCTTCGCGACGACCGCGATGATCGATGCCGGTGACGTTGGCCAGCACGCGATCCCCGTGCATCACCTTGCGCATTTCATAAGGCGGCAGGAACAGATCATCGCCGCCCGCGTCCGGGCGCAGGAAGCCGAACCCGTCCGGATTGGCGATGACCACGCCGGCGACCAGGTCGGTCTGCTGCACCGGCGCATAGCCGCCGCGGCGGTTCTGCACCACCTGCCCGTCGCGCAGCATGGCCGCCAGGCGCTTGCCCAGCGCCTCGAAACGATCCGGCGCGGTCAGGCCCAGCCGGGGGGCGATCTCTTCGGCCGTCTGCGGGCCGTCCGATGCTTCCAGCAAGCCGAGGATGGCCTCGCGGCTGGGAATGGGATTGTCATAGCGCGCGGCTTCACGCGCGGCATGGGGATCGGTGAAGGAGGACGAGCCGCGCCCGCCGGGCCGCGGGCCACGCCCGGAGGAAGGTTTCGGCGCCGCGGCCTTGCCGCGCGACGGCGGCAGATCCGGCATCCAGGGCGGGAGCGCGGCCTTCTTGCGCGGACCGCCCGATGCGGCACCGGCGCCGCCCCTGCCGCCTTTTCCAGGTGCGGCCTTGCCGCCTTTCCTGCTTGTGTTTTTGCTCATGCGGCCATGTTACACCCCGCCTGAATGCCGGCCGTGAGAAAACAACCGTTGACAAAGTCCGACGCGACCTCCAAAATTCGCGGCCTGCACACCTCGCCCAGGTGGCGGAATTGGTAGACGCACTAGTTTCAGGTACTAGCGGGTAAAACCGTGGAGGTTCGAGTCCTCTCCTGGGCACCACTGCAAACCGGCGGAATCCGCCGACACGAAACCCCGCTCCGGCGGGTTTTTTTGTATCTGTAACCATGACTTCCGCCACTGTCCCCGCCCCGGGGCGGCGCGTGAATGTGCGCTCTCCTCAGGGAGAGAAGGACATGACCAAGGCATTCGGCAAGAAGGCGGGACTGTTCGCTGCGGCGATGGCGTTCCTGCTGGTGGCATTCACGGCGAGCGCACAGCGCGCCGACGGCAACATCAATGGCAACGCGTCGCCCGGCGACAAGGTGTACGTCGCCAACACCGGCACCGGGCTCAAGCGCGAGACGGTGGCCGATGAAGAGGGCAAGTACCGGTTTCGCTCGCTCCCGCTGGGCACCTATGAAGTGAAGATCGTCCGCGGCGAGGAGAATGTCCTCAACGCCACGGTGACCCTGCGCCCGGGCGGCACCGCGCGACCGCCGACCCCGCAGGCCGGCGACGCCGCGGCCGGGGCGGATCCCGCGCCGTCGCCGGCGCCGCCCGCCGGCAATTGAGTTTCGCCCGCGTCATCAGGAAGGCCCCGCACCGCGGGGCCTTTCTTTTGGGCATGGATCAGGCCATTGCCCGGTAGAATTGCCCGATTGGAACAAACCGCAGACCGACGCAACCGATGAGCGACACCATCCGCACCTCCTTCCACGGCTTCGAACAGATCCCCCTGCGCGAGTACGCCGAGCGCGCCTACCTGGACTACTCGATGTACGTGGTGCTGGACCGCGCCCTGCCCTTCATCGGCGATGGCCTGAAGCCGGTGCAGCGGCGGATCATCTATTCGATGAGCGAACAGGGGCTCAGCGCCGCCTCCAAGCCGAAAAAGTCCGCGCGCACCGTCGGCGACGTCATCGGCAAGTACCACCCGCACGGCGACAGCGCCTGCTACGAGGCGATGGTGCTGATGGCGCAGCCGTTCTCGTACCGCTATCCGCTGATCGAGGGCCAGGGCAACTTCGGTTCGCCCGACGATCCCAAGTCGTTCGCGGCCATGCGCTACACCGAGGCCAAGCTGACCCCGATCGCCGAAGTGCTGCTGGGCGAACTCGGCCAGGGCACGGTGGACTGGACGCCCAACTTCGACGGCACCCTGGAAGAGCCGACCTGGATGCCGGCGCGCCTGCCGCACCTGCTGCTCAACGGCACCACCGGCATCGCCGTGGGCATGGCCACCGATGTGCCGCCGCACAACCTCAACGAGGTCGTCAGCGCGTGCATCCGCCTGATCGATGATCCGGATGCCACCGTCGCCGATCTGTGCGAACACGTGCATGGACCGGACTATCCCACCACCGCGGAAATCATCACGCCGCTGTCGGATCTCCGGGCGATGTATGAAACCGGCAACGGCAGCGTGCGCGCCCGCGCCACCTACGCCAAGGAAAATGGCAACCTGGTCATCAATGCCCTGCCCTACCAGGTCTCGCCATCCAAGGTGATCGAACAGATCGCCACCCAGATGCGCGCCAAGAAGCTGCCCTGGCTGGAGGACATCCGCGACGAATCCGATCACGCCAACCCGGTGCGGGTGGTGCTGATTCCGCGTTCCAACCGGGTCGATACCGAACAGTTGATGGGCCACCTGTTCGCCACCACGGACCTGGAAAAGAGCTACCGGGTCAACCTCAACATCATCGGCCTGGACGGGCGTCCGCAGGTCAAGAACCTGAAGATGTTGCTGACCGAATGGCTCAGCTTCCGCTACGACACCGTCACCCGCCGGCTCAAGCACAGGCTGGAAAAGGTCGATCGCCGCCTGCACCTGTTGGAAGGCCTGCTGATCGCGTTCCTCAACCTGGACGAGGTCATCCGCATCATCCGCACCGAGGATGAGCCCAAGCCCGCGCTGATTGCGCGGTTCAAGCTGACCGAGGATCAGGCCGACTACATCCTCGACACCAAGCTGCGCCAGCTGGCGCGGCTGGAAGAAATGAAAATCCGCGGCGAGCAGGACGAACTGGCCGCCGAACGCGAGAAACTGCAGTCGATCCTGGACTCCAAGGCCAAGCTCAAGAAGCTGATCAAGGACGAGCTGACCGCCGACGCCAGGAAGTTCGGCGACGCCCGCCGTTCGCCGCTGGTGCAGCGCGACGCTGCGCAGGCGCTGGACGAGACCGAACTGGTGGCCGCCGAGCCGATGACCGTGGTGCTGTCGGAGAAGGGCTGGATCCGCGCGGCCAAGGGCCATGAAGTCGATGCGGCCGGACTGTCCTACCGCGAAGGCGACAGCCTGCTGGCGGCGGTGCGTTCGCGCAGCACCCAGCAGGTGGCGTTCCTCGACTCGGAAGGCCGCAGCTACTCGACCGGCGTGCACACCCTGCCCTCCGCGCGTGGCAATGGCGAACCGCTGACCGGCCGCTTCTCGCCGGCGCCGGGCGCCTCGTTCCAGGCCCTGGCCAGTGGCGACAACGACACCCGGCTGGTGCTGGCGTCCTCGCACGGCTACGGCTTCGTCACCCGTTTCGAGAACCTGACCGGCCGCCAGAAGGCCGGCAAGGCGATGTTCAACCTGACCACCGGCGCGCGCGTGCTGCAGCCGGCGCCGGTGAGCAACTTGGACACCGATCGCATCGTCGCGGTGACCACCGCCGGCCACCTGCTGGCGTTCCCGATCAGCGAGCTGCCGGAACTGGACAAGGGCAAGGGCAACAAGATCATCGACATCCCAAAGGCCAAGCTCGGCACTGAGCGGGTGGTCGCCATCGCCGCCATCTCGCCGGGCAATACCCTGCAGGTGCGCAGCGGCCAGCGCACGATGTCGCTGTCGTTCAAGGATCTGGACGCCTACCTCGGCGCGCGCGCGACCCGCGGCGGCCTGTTGCCGCGCGGCTGGCAGAAGGTCGACGGGCTCGGGGTGGAGTGATGCAACCGGAGTTCTGGCTGGAGCGCTGGCGCGAGGGCCGCATCGGCTTCCATCGGGAAGAGGTGATGCCGCTGCTGGTCCAGTACTGGCCTGCGCTTGCGCTACCCGCCGGCGGGCGTGTGTTCGTGCCGCTGGCCGGCAAGTCGCTGGACATGATCTGGCTGGCGGCCCAGGGCCATCCGGTCCTGGGGGCCGAACTGTCACCGCTCGCCGTGCAACAGTTCTTCGAGGAAAACGGCCTGCATCCGCAGGTCACCGACACGCCGGCCGGTCGCCTGCACGCGGTCGATGGCATCGAACTGATGCTGGGGGACGTGTTCGCGCTGGACGCCGCCACCCTGGCGACGTGCGAGGCCGTCTACGATCGCGCCGCGCTGATCGCGCTGCCACCGGAACTGCGCACACGCTATGCCGACGAGATCTACGGCCGGCTTCCCGTCGGCTGCCGGGGGCTGCTGATCACGCTGGAATATCCGCAACCGGAAAAGAACGGCCCGCCGTTCTCGGTCGACGAAGCCGAAGTCCAGCGCCTGTTCGCGAATCGCTGGGACATCGAGCGGCTGGAGCGCCGCGACATCCTCGCCAGCGAGGCCAGCTTCCGCGCCGAGGGCGTCACCGCCCTGCACACCGCGGTCTACCGGCTGCGAAAGCGCGCCTGAAAAAAAAACACCCCGGCGTCGCCGCCGGGGTGCGTTTCACCTTCCAGCGAAGTCACTCGGCCGAGGACTTCTGCGCGAGCCGCGCGGTCAGGTAGTTCTCCAGGCCGATGCGCTTGATCAGGCCCAGCTGCTGTTCCAGCCAGTGCGCGTGATCCTCCTCGGTATCCTTCAGCTGGGTCTGCAGGATCTCGCGGCTGACGAAGTCGCCGTGCCGTTCGCACAGCGCCACGCCCTTGGCGAGATTGGCGCGGACCTCGTACTCCACTTCCAGATCCCGCTGCAGCATTTCCTCGACCGTGCGGCCCGAGGTGAACGGCGTCGGGCTCATGTCAGGATTGCCCTCCAGGAACAGGATGCGCCGCAAGAGCGCGTCGGCGTGCTCGGTCTCCTCCTGCATCTCGTGGTCGATGCGTTCGTAGAGCGCGATCAGTCCCATGTCCTCGTAGCGACGGGAATGGATGAAGTACTGGTCACGCGCGGACAGCTCGCCACGCAGCAACTGCTTGAGGTAATCGACGACTTCGGGATGGCCTTTCATGGGTTCAACTCCTTGCAACTGCGCGCATGATGCCCGAAGCCGGGCGCCGGTGTTCTAATCGGAATCAGTCGCACTCGCAGCCGCTTTCGCGGCCCCTCACAGGGCCGCGTTGTGCACCCCCGCCACTGCCCGCCCGGATGGATCGGCGGCCGCGGCAAAGCTGGCGTCCCAGGCGATGGCCGCCGGCGACGAGCAGGCGATCGACTTGCCGCCCGGCACCGTCTCGGCACAGGCCTGGCCGGGGTAGAAGCGCTCGAACAGGCTGCGGTAGTAATAGGCTTCCTTGGTCTGGGGCGGGTTGATCGGGAAGCGCTTGTCCGCCGCCGCCAGTTCGCGATCGCTGACCTGCGCCTCGGCATGTGCCTTCAGTCCATCGATCCAGCCGTAGCCGACACCATCGCTGAACTGCTCCTTCTGCCGCCACAGGATCGAATCCGGCAGGTAGCCCTCGAACGCCTCGCGCAGCACCGCCTTCTCGATCCGGCCCTTGCCGGCCATCTTGTACTGCGCATCCATCCGCATCGCCACGTCGAGGAATTCCACATCCAGGAACGGCACGCGCGGCTCGACGCCCCAGGCCATCATCGACTTGTTGGCGCGCAGGCAATCGTAGTTGTAGAGTGCATCCAGCTTGCGCACCAGTTCCTCATGGAACTCGCGCGCGTTCGGCGCCTTGTGGAAATACAGGTAGCCGCCGAAGATTTCGTCCGAGCCCTCGCCCGACAGCACCATCTTCACGCCCATCGCCTTGATCCGGCGCGCGAGCAGGAACATCGGGGTGGAAGCGCGGATGGTGGTGACGTCGTAGGTCTCGATGTGGCGGATCACTTCCGGCAGCGCGTCCAGGCCTTCCTCGAAGGTGTACTCGAATCCGTGGTGGACGGTGCCCAGCGCCTGCGCGGCAACCTCCGCGGCGGCCAGATCCGGGGAACCCTTCAGGCCGATCGCGAAGGAATGCAGGCGCGGCCACCAGGCTTCGGAAGTGTCGTCGTCCTCCACCCGGCGCCGCGCGAAACGCGCGGCCACCGCCGCGACCAGCGAGGAATCCAGGCCGCCGGACAACAGCACGCCGTACGGCACGTCGGTCATCAGCTGGCGATGCACGGCGCGCTCGAACGCCTCGCGCAGCTCCTCGCGGGTGACTTCCACGCCCTGCACCGCGTCGTAGCTGCGCCAGGCCTTGCCGTAGTACGGCTTCAGTTCGCCGCTGTGGCTGTCGTAGTAATGCCCCGGCGGGAACTGCGCGACGTCCGCGCACAGATCCGCCAGCGCCTTCATCTCTGAGGCCACGCACAGGCGGCCTTCGCGATCGTGTCCCCAGTACAACGGGCACACGCCGATCGGGTCGCGTGCGATCAGGAAACGGCGCGCGGCCGCGTCCCACAGCGCGAACGCGAAGATGCCATTGAGGCGGTTGAGGAACGACTCCGGGGTGTCTTCACGGTACAGCGCGTTGATCACTTCGCAGTCCGAACCGGTCTGGAAGGCGTAGGGCTGGCGTAGTTCCTTCTTCAGTTCGCGGTGGTTGTAGATCTCGCCGTTCACCGCCAGCACCAGCCCGCCGTCGGCCGAGCGCAGCGGCTGCGAGCCGCCGGCCGGGTCGACGATCGCCAGGCGCTCGTGGACGAGGATGGCGCCGTCGTCCAGATGGACGCCGCTCCAGTCCGGGCCGCGATGGCGCTGCCGCTGGGAAAGTTCCAGCGCCTGCCGGCGCAGGACGGTGGCGTCGTCACCGGCCTGCAGGCCGAAAATGCCGAAGATGGAACACATGGGGAAACTCCTGGGAAATGGGGGTGGGGAGAGGAAGGGCTGGCGAAGGGCGAAAAAAAACCCGCATCTCGCGATGCGGGTTTTCTGTGTCCGGCTGGTACTTCTATGCCTAGTCGCAGACCCGCAGCGTCCACGCACGATTATTCGCACGCGCATTGTTGCGGCGGTTCGAATTGTTCGCGGCGGCGGTGGCGAGACGAAGCATGGAAGCGACCCTAACCGGTCCCGGCGGGGCTTGGCAAGTACCGGGCGCATTCCTTGTCATGGTTTCAGCCGCAACCATTCCCGGACCACTCAGGCAGCTGGCAGCAGCAGGCGTTCCAGCAACCGCTGGTAAAGCCCCGGAAGCGCTTCCAGGTCGGCCAGCGCAATATTCTCGTCGACCTTGTGGATGCTGGCGTTGACCGGGCCGATCTCGATGCACTCGGCCCCGAGCGGGGCGATGAAGCGCGCGTCGGAGGTGCCGCCCGCCGTGCTCTCTTCCGGCGGTGCACCGGAGAACCCGGCCAGCACCTGGCGCGCGGTCGCACGCAGATGGCCTTCCGGGGTGTAGAACGGCTCGCCGCCGCGGTGCCAGTGGATGGCGTAGTCCAGTTCGTATCGGTGCAGCACCGACTCGATCTCCTCTTCCAGGCGCGCGGCGGTCCAACTGGGATTGAAGCGCAGGTTGAACACCAGCTTCAGCTCGCCCGGAATGACGTTGCTGGCACCGGTGCCGGCGTTGATGTTGGAGATCTGCAGGCTGGTCGGTGGAAAGGTCTCGTAGCCATCGTCCCAGACCCGCGCGGCGAGTTCGGCCAGCGCCGGCAGCGCCTTGTGGATCGGATTGAGCGCCTTGTGTGGATAGGCCACATGGCCCTGCACGCCACGCACGCTCAGGGTGCCGGTGAGCGTGCCGCGACGGCCGACCCGCAGCAGGTCGCCCAGCACCTCCTTGGAGGAAGGCTCGCCGGTGATGCACCAGTCGATGCGCTGGCCGCGCTCGCGGAAGGTTTCGGCGACCAGCTTCACGCCATCCAGCGCGTCGCCCTCCTCATCCGAGGTCACCAGCAGCGCGACCGTGCCCGGATGATCCGGATGCGCGTCGACGAAACGCTCCAGCGCGATGGTGCAGGCCGCGACGCTGCATTTCATGTCGGCCGCGCCGCGCCCGTACAGCACGCCGTCGCGCACCGTCGGAATGAAGGGATCGCTGGTCCAGGCCTCCAGCGGACCGGGTGGAACCACGTCGGTATGGCCCAGCAGCACCAGCACCGGTGCGCCGCTGCCATGGGTGGCCCAGAGATTGTCGACATCGCCGAAGCGCAGGGATTCGCAACGGAATCCGGCGGAGGCCAGGCGGGTGGCCAACACCTGCTGGCAACCTGCATCATCGGGTGTCACCGAATGGCGGCGGATCAGTTCACTGGAAAGCTCGACGACATCGCTCACTTGCCGACTCCGAACAGCTTCTTGAAACCATTGTCACTGAAGCCCTGTGAAAACACGGTTTCACCGCCCTCCTCGCGCATGACCACGGGCCGGCGGATCAATTGCGGGTATTCCTTGAGCAGCAGTTTCCATTCCGCTTCGGAACCGGGCGACTTGCGGTTCTCCGGCAACTGCCGCCAGGTGGTGGAGGACTTGTTGATCAGCGCGTCCCAGCCCCCGGCGTGGTCGGCCCAGTCCTTCAACACCTCGGGCGCCTGCCGGTTGTCGCGGTAGTCGATGAAGGTGTGGGCCACGCCGAAGCGATCCAGCCACTTGGTGGCCTTCTTGCAGGTGTCGCAGTTCTTGAGTCCGTAGATCGTCGTGGTCATGCTCGAATCCTTTTTCACGGCCACGCGCCCCGCGATGGATTCCGCGTGCCCGTGCGCAACGTCATGCCGATGGACGCCTTCGCGTCCACCGGCCCGGGAAAATCAGTCGGCCAGTCCGCGCAGCAGTTCGTTGACGCTGGTCTTGCTGCGGGTCTTCTCGTCGACCTGCTTGACGATCACCGCGCAATACAGCGAGTGCGAGCCGTCGGCGGCCGGCAGCGAACCGGATACCACCACGCTGCCCGGCGGCACGTAGCCGTAGGTGATTTCCTTGGTCATGCGGTTGTAGATGCGGGTCGACTGGCCCAGGAACACGCCCATGCCGATCACGCTGTGGTGGCCGACCACCACGCCCTCCACGACTTCCGAACGCGCGCCGATGAAGCAGTGGTCCTCGATGATCGTCGGCGAGGCCTGCAACGGCTCCAGCACGCCGCCGATGCCGGCGCCGCCGGACAGGTGGCAATGCTTGCCGACCTGCGCGCAGGAACCGACCGTGGCCCAGGTATCCACCATGGTGCCCTCGCCCACGTAGGCGCCAATGTTGACGAAGCTCGGCATCAGCACCACGTCCTTGCCGAAGTGGCTGCCACGGCGGGCGATCGCGCCCGGCACCACGCGCACGCCGAGCTTGCGGAAATCGGCCTCGTCGAACGCGCCGAAGCGCGCTTCCACCTTGTCCCAGAACGGCGCGGGATAGGCTTCGACCAGTTCCATTTCGTTGACCCGGAAATACAGCAGCACCGCTTTCTTCAGCCACTCGTTGACCTTCCAGCCGCCCTTGCCGTCCGGTTCTGCCACACGCAGCTTGCCGCTTTCCAGTCCATCGATGGCACGCTCGACCGCGGCGCGGGTGGAGCCCTCGATCTCGACGGTGGTCAGCTCGGCGCGGCGTTCGAACGCGCTCTCGATGGTGGACTTCAGTTCTTCGACGGCGGTGGCTTTCTTCGGGCTCATCAATCCGGGTTCCTTGGGGGAGTATTTGGTCAATGGGTTTCCAGGCCGGCGCGCAACGCGTCGCGCAAAGCCTGTTGCTGCAGTTCCGACGCCAGCGGCAAATCGCCCTCGTCGGTGATCTGGAAAATGTCCTCGGCGCGTTCGCCGAAGGTGGCGATGCGCGCATCATGCACGCGCAGGCGCTGCGCGCGCAGCACCTGGGCGACATCCGACAGCAGACCTGGGCGATCCGGCGCGATCAGGCTGAGCACGGTGCGGCGGCCATCCGGTGTACGGGCGAATTCGATGCGCGGCGCGAAGCGGAAATGGCGGAGCTGGCGCGGCAACGCGCGCCGGGAAGTGCGCACCTTGTCCAGCGCGCCGGCGAGGGCAACGCTCAGGCCGTGCTCGACGTCGGCCGGATCGCGGGTGGCGTAGCTGTCGGCGGGCAGTACCTCGAAGGTATCGAACACCGTGCCCTGCGGCCCCACCAGCACCCGCGCCTGATGGATGGCGTAGCCCATGCGATCGAGCGTGGACAGGATCGCGGCGAACAGGCCGTCGCGATCGGGCGAATGCACGAACACTTCCATCGCGTTGGCGTCCTCGGCGATCAGGCGCGCACGCACGCGCGTCTCGCCCGGCCCCACGCCCCGCAGTGCTTCGGCCTGCCAGGCCAGTTGCTCCGGACGGAAGCGCAGGAAGCTCTCCTCCGGCATCGATGCGAACAGCGCGTCGGCATCCGCGTCCCCGATGGCGTGCAGGCGCAGCAGCACGCGCACCGATTCTCGCGCCTCGGCCAAGCGCGCGTCGACGTCGACCGGATGTTCCAGGCCCTCGCGCAGCACCCGGCGGGTGGCGAAGTAGAGATCCGCCAGCAACCGATCCTTCCAGGCATTCCACAGCTTGGGACTGGTACCGGCGATGTCGGCGCAGGTCAGCAGGTACAGGTAGTCCAGCCGCTCGCGATCGCCAATCAGGCGGGCGAACGCGTGGATGACGTCCGGATCGGAAATGTCCTGCTTCTGCGCGGTCACCGACATGCGCAGGTGCTGTTCGACCAGCCAGGCCACCAGATCGGTGTCGGAAGCGCTCAGGCCGTGCGCGGCGCAGAACTCGCGCGCATCGACCGCGCCGAGCTCGGAATGATCGCCGCCGCGGCCCTTGGCGATGTCGTGGAACAGGCCGCCCAGCAACAGCAGTTCCGGCTTGCGCAGGCGTGGCCAGACCTCGTGGGCGATGGAGAAGCGTTCGTCCGCGCGCCCGGAAGAGAAGGTGGCCAGGTTCTTCAGCACCATCAGGGTGTGCTGGTCCACGGTATAGACATGGAACAGGTCGAACTGCATGCGCCCGGACACCCGCGCGAACGCGGGCAGCCACTGGCCCAGCACGCCCAGCCGCGCCATCCGGGTCAGCGTTTCCACCGCGCGCGGCCCGCGCAGCAGGCCGAGGAACGCCTCGCGCTGCGCCGGGGTCGCCCGTGGATACGCGGTCAGTTTCGACAACGATTCGGCCAGCGCGCGCGCGGTCAACGAATGCAATCCACGCACCTGTGGCTGCGCGGCCCACATCGCGAACAGGGCGAACACCTGCGACACGTCATCCTGCGGCCAGGCCGGATCCCGCGCGGCCAGGTAGCCGTGGCGCAGCGCGAACGCGTCATCCAACGGCTCCGGCAGCGCCTCGCCGTCGAACTGTTCCTCGAACCGCTGCAGCAGGCGATCGCTGATGCGACGGACGATCGCCGCGCTGCGGTAGAAGCCCTGCATCATCTTCTCGACGCCCAGGTTCTCGGCGTCGTCGACGAAGCCCAGCCGCTGCGCGAGCGTCTTCTGGAAGTCGAAGCGCAGGCGCTCCTCGGGACGTCCGGCGATCAGGTGCAGGCCATAGCGCAGGCGGCCCAGCGCGCGGCGTTCGCGCGCCAGCGCGGCCGCCTCGTCGGGTCCCAACTGGCCCATGCCGACCAGCGGTTCCAGATCACGCACGCCGAAGGTGCGCAGCGCCATCCAGCCCAGCGTGTGCAGATCACGCAGACCGCCGGGGCCATCCTTGATGTTCGGTTCCAGGTTTTCGGAGGTGTCGCCGAAACGCGCGTGGCGAGCCGTCATTTCCTCGCGCTTGGCGAGGAAGAAATCGCGCGCGGGCCAGACCCTTGCCGCCGACACCGCATCAATCAGGCGCGCCTCGTCGACCGGTTCGGCCGCCACCGGGCGCGCCTCGATGAGCGCGGTCAGCACGGTCTGGTCGGCGGCGGCCTCGGTGCACTCGGCGGCCGAACGCACCGCATGGCTGATCGGCAGGCCGGCATCCCACAGCAGCGCGAAGAAACGCGCCAGCGCCTCATGGTGCCGCGCCTGTGCCGGCGCTTCGGCCAGCACCAGCAGGTCCACGTCCGAATGCGGAAACAGTTCGCCGCGGCCATATCCGCCAACCGCGAACAACGCCATCAGGCTGTCGGCGGGGATGCAGCGCTGCCAGGCGTCCCGCAGCAGGTGATCCACGCCGCGCGCGCGCAGCGCGAGGATCCGATCCATGCCGTCGCCGTGATCGAAACGCTTGCCCAGCCGCGCGTCGTTGTGGCCGAGCGCGGCGCGGGCGGCGGCGGACCAGGCCGCGTCATCCGCGATTCCGGGGCCGATCCCGGTCAGCCGCGGCAATGAATCAGTCGCGGCCTGGGAACTGCTCACAGGTCGTTGTCGTCGCCCGGCAGGCGGGTCAGGATCTCGACGCCGTCCTCGGTCACCGCCACGGTGTGTTCCCATTGCGCCGACAGCTTCCGGTCCTTGGTGACCACGGTCCAGCCGTCGGGCAGCACCTTGGAGAAGCGGGTGCCCTCGTTGATCATCGGCTCGATGGTGAAGGTCATGCCCGGCTTCAGCACCACGCCATCACCCGGGCGGCCGTAATGCAGCACCTGCGGTTCGTCGTGGTAGACCTTGCCGATGCCGTGGCCGCAGTACTCGCGCACCACGCTGAAGCGCTCGGCTTCGGCGAACTGTTGGATGGCGTGGCCGATGTCGCCCAGGGTCGCGCCCGGACGGACCGCGCGGATGCCGCGGAACATTGCCTCGCGGGTGGTGTCCACCAGCCGCTTCGCCATCACCGAAGGGGTGCCGACGAAGTACATGCGGCTGGTGTCGCCGTGCCAGCCATCCTTGATGACGGTCACGTCGATGTTCAGGATGTCGCCGTCCTTCAGCACCTTGCCCTCGCTGGGCATGCCGTGGCAGATGACATTGTTGACCGAGGTGCACACCGTGGACGGGAACGGAATCCGCCCGTGGCCGCCGCCATAGCCGATGTTGGCCGGGATGGCTTTCTGCACGTTGACGATATGATCGTGGCAGATGCGGTCCAGTTCGGCGGTGGTCACGCCCGGCTTCACGTGCGGCGCGACGATTTGCAGGACCTCGGCGGCCAGCCGGCCGGCGACGCGCATCTGCTCGAGTTCTTCGGGGGTCTTGAGGGTGATGGCCATGGCCGGGATTATCGCCGATTTCGCCCCCCTTTGAGCGCCCGGCAGGGGGTTTGTTGCCGGCAACTCATTGTTCCCGCTATACTTCCGCGGCTTGGCCGGACCCGTCCGTCCAGGCTGCCCACGCCGGGCGTCACCGGCGAATCCACACCTGCTGCCAACCTCCGTGCCGGGGTGCCTGAAAACTCCTTTGGGATCATTCCCTTAGGGTCGAAGGTTCGGACACGGAAGCCGCAGGGAGGCCCAACCCCGGAACCCTGCCCTCGCGGGCAACCGCCATCCCATTCCCGGCGGCCGGTTCCACGTTCATGGAGTTCAAGCAATGCCCCAAGTCACCATGCGCCAGATGCTGGAAGCCGGCGTCCATTTCGGCCACCAGACCCGCTACTGGAACCCCAAGATGGCGCCGTACATCTTCGGCGCCCGCGGCAAGATCCACATCATCAACCTCGAGAAGACCGTTCCGCTGTTCAACGATGCGATGAACTTCCTCTCGGGCGTGGCCCAGAAGCGCGGCACCGTGCTGTTCGTCGGCACCAAGCGCAGCGCGCGCGAAGCCATCAAGGAAGAAGCCGAGCGTTGCGGCATGCCGTACATGACCCAGCGCTGGCTGGGCGGCACCCTGACCAACTTCGCCACCGTGAAGAAGTCGGTCGCCCGCCTGAAGGAACTGGAAGCCGCTGAAACCGACGGCACCTTCGAGAAGCTGGTCAAGCACGAAGTGCTGGGCCTGCGCCGCGAGCGCGAGAAGCTGGAAGCCTCGCTGGGCGGCATCAAGGACATGAACCGCCTGCCGGACGCCCTGTTCGTCATCGACATCGGCCATGAAGATATCGCCATCAAGGAAGCCAAGAAGCTCGGCATCCCGGTGATCGCGGTGGTCGACTCGAACTACGACCCGGCCTTGGTCGACTACGCCATCCCCGGCAACGACGACGCCATCCGCGCCGTGCAGCTGTATGCCCGCGCCGCCGCTGACGCCGTGCTGGAAGGCAAGGCCGCTTCGCCGAACGCCGCGACCGTCCGCGAGGAAGAGTTCGTGGAATCGGACGAGGAAGGCAAGGGCCGCCGTGCCCCGGCCAAGAAGGCCGGCAAGAAGGCCGACGAAGCCGCCGCGGCCGAGTAATCGCGCTGCAACGCCGCCGCGCCACAGTGCGCGGCGGCATCCGATGCCTACAGGCGGGCCATGACCCGCCTTATTCAATCCGTCGGCGGGCTCCCCGCCCGCCCAACGAAATCCGCAAATCGAGGTAATCCCGTGGAAATCACCGCTTCCCTGGTCAAGGAACTGCGCGAGCGCACCGGCGCCGGCATGATGGAGTGCAAGAAGGCGCTCACCGAGAACAACGGCGACATCGACGTGGCCGCCGAATGGCTGCGCAAGTCCGGCCTGGCCAAGGCCGACAAGAAGGCCGGTCGCGTGGCCGCCGAAGGCCGCATCGCGGTCGCCCAGGACGGCGGCAAGGCCGTGCTGGTTGAAATCAACTCCGAGACCGACTTCGTCGCCAAGGACGGTAATTTCGTCGGCTTCACCGACACCGTCGCCCAGGTCGCCCTGGCCTCCGGCGCCGCCGATGCCGAAGCCCTGAAGACCGCCAAGTTCCCGTCCGGCGAAACCGTCGAGGAAGCCCGCGCCGCCGTCATCTCCAAGGTCGGCGAGAACGTGCAGGTCCGTCGCCTGGTCCGCGCCGACAGCAGCAACAACGTCGCGGCCTACGTGCACGGCGGCCGCATCGGCGTGCTGATCGAGGTCAAGGGCGGCGACGCCGAACTGGCCCGCGGCTTGGCGATGCACGTGGCGGCGATGAACCCGCCGTACATCAAGGCATCCGACGTGCCGGCCGACTTCGTCGCCAAGGAAAAGGAAATCGAGCTGGCCAAGATGTCCGACAAGGACAAGGCCAAGCCGGCCGAGATCCTGGAGAAGATCATCAGCGGCAAGATCGCCAAGATCGTCAACGAGGTCACCCTGTACGGCCAGCCGTACGTGCTGGATACCAACCAGACCGTCGAGGCGGTGCTGAAGGCCGCCGGCGCCGAAGTCGTCAGCAGCCAGCGCCTGGCCGTCGGCGAAGGCATCGAGAAGGTGGTCGAAGACTACGCCGCCGAAGTGATGAAGCAGGCCGGCCTGGCCTGATTTCCTCCTCGGAAGGAATCGAAGAAGCCGCGGGAAACCGCGGCTTTTTTTCGTTTTGGGAACCATGGTCGAGACCGCTTCCACTGGCGTTGCCGCCGTTCGTCGGCGCGCTTGCGGCGACCGCTAAACTTCCACGCGCATCGGCCGATAGCGAGGCGAGGGTGGCAGGAGCGCCACCGCCATACGACAAGGTCCAGCCGCGCGCGATGCGAGCCGAATTCGAAGCCAAGCTATCTTGCTGCCGCGATCTGCCCTCTCCGCCGGGGGTGGCACTGCGGATCCTCGCGCTTGCGCGGGATCCCGACGTCGTGATGGCCACCGCGGCCGACACCATCGGCCTGGACGCGGCGCTGACAGCCCGCATGCTGCGCATCGCCAACTCGCCGCTCTATGCCAGCCGCCGGCGGGTGGAGAACCTGAGCCAGGCACTCACCCTGCTGGGTCTCAATGCCACCCTGACCCTCGCGCTCGGTTTCTCGCTCGCTTCGGGAATGCGCTCGCGCCACCAGGCCGATGCGCAGTGCGAGGAAAAGGTCTGGCGGCGCAGCGTCATCGCCGCGCTCGCCAGCCGCCTGCTGGGCGAACGGATTGGCCAGCGCCGGCTCGAGGAACTGATGCTCGCGGGCCTGCTGCAGGACATCGGCATCCTCGGCCTGCTGCAACTGGACCGCAAAACCTATGCGCCGCTGCTGACGGCCAGCCCGGACAACGCCAGCCTGCTGCGACGCGAGCGCGAACAGTTCGGCTGCGATCACGCCGAAGTCGGGCACTGGATGGCGCGCTACTGGAACCTGCCCCCGCTGCTGCAGGACGCCATCGGAGCCAGCGAATCGAAACATGTCCCCTCGCCCTTCGACGCCTGCGTGGCCGTTTCCGGCTTCCTCGCGGATCTGTGGATCGAGGAGGACGCCGACGCCGCGCGCCTGCGCGCCATCGAGGCCGCGCACAGCCACCTGTCGCTGGATGTGGTCGCCGTGGACGGGGTCATCGAGCAGGTCGGCAAGATGTTGCCCGAAATCGCCACCATGTTCGAAGTGCGCATCACCCAGCCGCGCCGCATCGCCGCGCTCCTGCAGGAAGCGCGCGAACTGCTGGTGCTGCGGAACCTGCGCGAGATCCAGGACGCCGCGCGCGCGCGCAAGGATGCGGACGAGTTCGAGCACCGCGCCCGGCGCCTGGCCGAGGAGGCGCGACGGGATCCACTCACCGGCGTCTACAACCGCACCCAGCTGGAAAGCGTGCTGGAGAAGGAATTCGAAACCTCGTCCCGGCACGGCTGGCCCCTGTCCATCGCCTTCGTCGACCTGGACGACTTCAAGAAAATCAACGACGGCTGGGGCCATCTGGTCGGCGACCAGGTGCTGCGCAGCTTCGCCTCCACCCTGCAGCAACACCTGCGCGGCAGCGACATCGTCGCCCGCTATGGCGGCGAGGAATTCCTGATCGTCCTGCCCGGCACCGACGAGCGCGCCGCGCTGGGCGTGATGCGCCGGATCCTGGCCGAGGTCGGGCAGGCGCCGATGACCCGGGTGGATGGTCGCCCCCTGCACGTGACCTTCTCCGCCGGCCTCGCCACGCACGGCGCGCTGGAACAGTTCACCCACGTCGATCAACTGCTGCAGGCTGCCGACGAAGCGCTGTATGGCGCCAAGCGCGAGGGGCGCAACCGGGTCGTGGCCGGGCTCGTGGAGGACTGAACCGCACGCGACCGCGCCAGCTCCGGCAGGCGCGATCCCGCGATTGCGCCTGACGGCCCCGCTCCGCTCGGCTAGAATTGCGGCGTTTGCCCCTTCGCCGAGAGCCCCCATGACCACACCCCTCGCCTATCGCCGCATCCTGCTCAAACTTTCCGGCGAGGCGCTGATGGGGTCAGAGGACTACGGCATCGACCCGGTCGTGATCGGGCGGATCGCGCGTGAAATCATCGAAGCCCGCGACGCGGGCGCCGAAATCGGCTTGGTCATCGGCGGCGGCAACATCTTCCGCGGCGCCGGCCTGGCCGCCGGCGGCATGGACCGGGTGACCGGCGACCAGATGGGCATGCTGGCCACCGTGATCAACGCGCTGGCGATGCAGGACGCGCTGGAAAAACTGGGCGCCAAGGTCCGGGTGATGAGCGCGATCAAGATCAACGACGTGTGCGAGGACTACATCCGCCGCCGCGCCGTGCGCCACCTGGAAAAGGGCCGCATCGCGATTTTCGCCGCCGGCACCGGCAACCCGTTCTTCACCACCGATTCCGGCGCGGCCTTGCGCGCAATCGAGATCGGCGCGGATCTGCTGCTGAAGGCCACCAAGGTCGACGGTGTCTACGACAAGGATCCGAGCAAGCACGCCGACGCCCAGCGCTACGAGCAGCTGACCTACGACGAGGTCATCGCCCGCGATCTGCAGGTGATGGATACCGCCGCGTTCGCGCTCTGCCGCGACAGCGACGTGCCGCTGCGCATCTACGACCTGTCGGTCCCCGGCAATCTCATGCGCATCCTGCGCGGCGAAAACATCGGCACCCTGGTAAAGGGCCGCGGCTGAGCCGCCGGTCCGATCCCGAATCCCCAATCCAGAATTACCCCTCGCTGTAATAGTGTCCGCCGCGTCCGCGCGGCACCCTGTGCGGCATGGGACATTCACACGGCTCGCACGCCCACGCGCACGGTTCGGCCACCCGCACCTTCGCGCTGGTCACCCTGATCAACCTCGCCTACACCGCCCTGGAGGCGGGTTACGGCTTCTACACCAACTCGCTCGCGCTCCTGTCCGACGCCCTGCACAACCTGGGCGACGTGCTCGGACTCGGCCTGGCCTGGGCGGCGGCGGCGCTCGCGCGGCGTCCCCCGACCAGCAGCCACACCTACGGATGGCGCCGGGCCACCTTGCTCTCCCCGCTCGCGAATTCGGTTCTGCTGATGGTGTTCTCAGGCGCGCTGGGCTGGGAGGCGGTCCGCCGCTTCAGCGCGCCGCCGGCGATTCCCGCGACTCCGGTGATCGTGGTCGCCGCCATCGGCATCGCCATCAATCTGGGCGCCGCCTGGCTGGTCCGGGATGGGCACGCGCATGACCTGAACAAGCGCGGCGCCTTCCTGCACCTGATGGCGGACGCGGCGGTCTCGCTCGCGGCGGTGATCGCCGGCCTGGGCATGCTGGCGTTCGGCTGGGCCTGGCTCGACCCGCTGACCGCCCTGCTGATCGGCGTGGTCATCGCCATCGGGACCTTCGGCCTGCTGCGCGACAGCTTCAACGCGGCCATGGACGCGGTCCCGCCCAGCATCGACCAGGCCCAGGTCCAGGCCTTCCTGGCCGGCCAGCCCGGCGTGCAGGCGGTCCATCACCTGCACATCTGGCCGCTGGGTGCCGGCGAAATCGCCCTCACCGCGCACCTGGTGCGGCCGGAGGGCGAGGATCACGACGCCTTCATCGATGCCACCCTGCACGCGCTGGACCACCGGTTCGGCATCAACCACGCGACCCTGCAGATCGAGCGCGGCAGCCAGTGCGGGCACGACCTGCATGATGCCGCGCCGCACCATTCGCACTGAGCCTGCCCCGCCCCCGGGGCCGGAACGTCCGCAAAGGTGCCAGGAACGCCTATAATCGGGCGTTTAAGAATTGCCACGGAACCGCTGATGCTCAACGACATCAAGAAAGACGCGCAGGCGCGCATGACCAAGAGCATCGACGCCTTGCGTCACACCCTGATCAAGGTGCGTACCGGCCGCGCCTCCACCGCCCTGGTCGAACACCTGAAGGTCAACTACTACGGTTCCGACGTACCGCTGAGCCAGGTCGCCACCGTTGCCGTCTCCGACGCGCGTTCGCTGACCATCACCCCGTGGGAAAAGCAGATCGTCGGCGCGGTCGAGAAGGCCATCCTGGCCTCCGATCTGGGCCTGACCCCGAACACCGCCGGCACCACCATCCGCCTCAACCTGCCTGCGCTCACCGAAGAGCGCCGCCGCGAACTGTCCAAGGTCGTGCATGGCGAAGGCGAGGACACCAAGGTCGCCATCCGCAACATCCGCCGTGACGCCAACCAGCAGGTCAAGGACCTGCTGAAGGACAAGCAGATCACCGAGGACGAGGAGCGTCGCGCGGAAGAAGAGATCCAGAAGCTGACCGACAAGTCGATCAAGGACGTGGACGACGTGGTCAAGGCCAAGGAACAGGAATTGATGGCGGTCTGAGGACTGCCATGTCCACCGCCAGACCCGGGATTCCACGTCATCTGGCCGTCATCATGGACGGCAACGGACGCTGGGCGGAACGCCGCCGGCGTCCGCGCGTGATCGGCCATCGCGCCGGCGCCCGCGCGGTGAACGTGTGCATCGACTTCTGCCTGGAGCGCGGCATCGAGGCACTGACCCTGTTCGCCTTTTCCAGCGAGAACTGGGGCCGGCCGGAGGAAGAGGTCGGCGCGCTGATGAAGTTGTTCCTCAACGCGCTGGACCGCGAGGTCGACGAACTCGATCGGCGCGGCGTGCGGGTGCGTTTCATCGGCGAGCGCGAGCGCTTCTCGCCGGCGATCCGGCAACGCATGGAGGCCGCCGAGGCGCAGACCCGCGCCAATGCCCGGCTGAGCCTGGTCATCGCCGCCAGCTATGGTGGCCGTCAGGACATCGCCCAGGCCGCGCGCGCGCTGGCAGCCGAAGTCGCGGCCGGCCGGCTGCGGCCCGAGGACATCGACGAGGCGGCGATGGGCCGCTGCGTCGCACTGGCCGATCTGCCGCCTCCGGATCTGTTCATCCGCACCGGCGGCGATCACCGGGTCAGCAACTTCCTGTTGTGGCAACTGGCCTATACCGAACTCTGGTTCACCGAACTGCTGTGGCCGGACATGGACGCGGCGACCCTGCAACGCGCGCTGGACGACTATGCCGGCCGCGAGCGCCGCTTCGGCCTGACCAGCGCCCAGATCGCGCACGGCGCGACGGAGAACACTTCCGCATGAGCAATCCCGGCGGCACCAAGGTCCGCGTAATCGCGGCATTGACGATGGCGCCGATCGCCATCGCGGCCATCCTCCTGCTGTCCACACCCTGGCTGTCGGCACTGGCCGCGCTGGTGTTCCTGGTCGGCCTGTGGGAATGGTTCAAGCTGGCGGAAATCGACGACACCCTGCCGCGCACCCTGCTGCTGCTCGCCAACCTGCTGCTGATGGTGCTGCTGGTCTGGGCCTCGGCCGGCTCGCCGGATCTGGTGCCGTTGCGGCTGGTCTCCCTGTTGGGCGTGTTCTGGTGGGTGCTGGCGCTGCTGTGGCTGCGCTTCTTCGATTTCGCCTCGGATCACGAGACCTGGGCCCGTGGTTTCAAGCTGGCCGCCGGAACCCTGGCGATCGTGCCGGCCTGGTGCGCGCTCTGCCTGATCCATGCCGGCCAGCCCTACGGCCACCGCTGGTTGTTCGTGGCCCTGGCGATCGTCTGGGCCGCCGACAGCGGCGCCTACTTCGCCGGCCGTCATTTCGGCGGCCGCCTGTTCGGCCGCAAGCTGGCGCCGCGCATCAGCCCCAACAAGACCATCGAGGGCGTATTCGGCGGTGTCGTGGCTGGCCTGCTGGTGGGCGCGGCCGGTGCGTTCTTCGCCGGTGCCGGCCTGATCGAGCTGCCCTACGTGCTCATCGTCGCGGTGGCAACGGTACTGTTCTCGGTGGTCGGCGACCTGTTCGAGAGTCTGCTCAAGCGCCATGTCGGCGCCAAGGACTCCGGCGACGTCATCCCGGGCCATGGCGGCGTGCTCGACCGCATCGACGGCGTGCTGGCCGCGCTGCCGATCTTCGCGCTGGGCAAGGAACTGTTCGGGTTCTGACATGGCAACCGGCAGCACGCTCCAGCGGGTGGCGGTGTTCGGCGCCACCGGTTCCATCGGCGCCTCGGCGCTGGACGTGATCGCGCGCCATCCGCAGCGCCTGCAGGCCTCGGTGCTGGCCGCCGGCAGCCAGGTGGAAGCGCTGCTCGAACTGTGCCAGCGCCACCAGCCACGCCATGCGGTCATCGCCCGCGATGACCTCTATCCGGCCCTGCGCGACGGCCTGCGCGAGCGTGGGCTGGCCACCCAGGCCCACGCCGGAATGGACACGCTGGACAGTCTGGCCGCCGGCGGAGAATGCGACACCGTGGTGGCCGCGATCGTCGGCGCGGCCGGCCTCTCCTCGACCCTGGCCGCCGCGCGCGCGGGCAAGCGCCTGCTGCTGGCGAACAAGGAATCGCTGGTCCTCGCCGGCGAGTTGATGACCCGCGCCTGCGATGCCGCCGGCGCCGAAATCATTCCCATCGACAGCGAACACAACGCCATCTTCCAGTGCCTGCGTTCACGCCAGGCTAAGGACGACGTTCGCCGCATCGTGCTGACCGCCTCCGGCGGGCCGTTCCGCGGCCGCAGCCGCGCCGAGCTGGCCGGGGTCACGCCCGAGCAGGCGGTCGCGCATCCAAAATGGTCGATGGGACCGAAAATCTCGGTCGACTCCGCGACCCTGATGAACAAGGGCCTGGAACTGATCGAGGCGCATCACCTGTTCGGCCTGTCCGGGGACCGACTGGGCGTGCTGGTCCATCCGCAAAGCCTGGTGCACTCGCTGGTGGAGTTCGTGGACGGCTCCACCCTCGCGCAACTGGGCCTGCCGGACATGCGGACCGCATTGGCGGTGGGCCTGGGCTGGCCCGACCGGATCGATTCCGGCGTAGCCGGGCTGGACCTGCTGACGCAGGGGCGGCTGGACTTCGAGGCCCCGGATACGGACGCCTTCCCGTGCTTGCGGCTGGCCTGCGAGGCACTGGACGCGGGCGGCACCGCGCCCGCGGTCCTGAACGCGGCCAACGAAGTGGCCGTTTCAGCCTTTCTTCAGGGCAAAATCCGTTTCCTATCCATTCCCGCGCTGGTCGAGGAAGCCCTCGCCGCGCTGCCCGCCGCGCCGGCGGATTCACTGGAGGCGCTGCTGGAAGCCGATGCACGGGCCCGACGCATCACCGAAACCACCATCGCAGGTCATGCCGCCCGTGCTTGAGCGCCCTTTCACAACCCGTGAGCGGTTCCGATGAGCGAGGTGCTGGGCTCCCTGCTGTGGATGATCGTGGCCATCGGCGTGCTGGTCACCTTCCATGAGTTCGGCCACTACTGGGTGGCCCGTCGTTGCGGGGTCAAGGTGTTGCGCTTTTCGGTCGGTTTCGGCCGCCCGCTGTGGTCGCGCCGGAACCGTCATGGCACCGAGTTCGCGATTGCCGCCATCCCGCTGGGTGGCTACGTCAAGATGCTGGACGAGGCCGAAGGCGAGGTCACCGTCGCCGAGCAGCCCCAGGCGTTCAACCGCAAGCCGGTCCTGCAGCGGATCGCCATCGTCGCGGCCGGCCCGATCGCCAACCTGGTGCTGTGCGTGGCGCTGCTGTGGGCGATGTTCGTCATCGGCCGCCCGGACTATTCCGCCACCCTGGGACCGACCATCGGTATTGCCGCCGAAGCCGGCCTGCACGGCGGCGACCGCATCGAGGCGGTCGACGGCCGGACCATCAACACGTGGATGGAAGCGCTGCAGACCCTGACCATGGCGGCGATGGACGGCCGCGATGCGCGGTTGCGGGTCATCGACGCCAATGGCAACGAACAGGATCGGACCCTGGCCCTGTCCAGACTGCCGGTCGGCTTCAACCAGGAAAACGTGGGAGGGGCCGCCGGCCTCTCCTGGCGCCACCTGCTGCTGCCGGCGACCGTCGCCGCGATCAAGCCGGGCAGCGCCGCGGATGGCGTGCTCAAGCCTGGCGACACCATCACCGCGGTGGATGGCCAAGCCGTGCACCAGTTTGGCGACCTTTATCCGCTGGTCGACCAATTGGGCCGGCGCGGCGGCGCGGCCATGATCGAGGTCGACCGCGAGGGTTCGCGGCATGCCTTCGAACTGCAACCCCGGCAAATCAAGGATCCGGAAACCGGCAAGGTCGCCTGGGCGCTGGGCCTGGAGCCTCCCAGGTCGCTGCCACCGGCCGAGTACGACGCCCTTCAGCAGTTCGGCCCCCTCGCCGCCGTCCCGGCCGCCCTGCGCGAGACCGGCAAGATGACCGCCGATTCGCTGGGGATGATCCGGCGCATGCTGACCGGGCACGCCTCGGTCAAGAACGTGTCCGGCCCCATCACCATCGCCCGGGTCGCCAACAACACCGCCAAGCGGGGCGTGGCCTGGTTTCTCTATTTCCTGGCGCTGGTGTCGCTCAGCCTGGCCATCCTTAACCTGCTGCCCATCCCCGTCTTGGACGGCGGACACCTGCTGTATTACCTTATTGAGTTGGTCAAGGGCAGTCCGTTGAGCGAACGCAGCATGGTGACCGGGCAGTACATCGGCCTGGCCCTGCTGGCGGGCCTGATGGGTCTGGCGTTCTACAACGACATCCTCCGTCTGGTGACTTGATGCTTTTGAACTTTTTTGTGCCGGTCTGCTCAAAGCCCGCCAGCCCCCAGCATGACTTTTCCCGGCAAACGCCTGCAGTGCAGGCCCGCCACCTACCGGATGTGATGATGACGCGACAGCCCACCCGCCGCCTGCTCGCCCTGGCCCTGGCCTCGGCCCTTACCGCCCCCGCCTGGGCGCAGACGGCCCTGCCCCCCATCGTCGCTCCCGCCGAAGCAGAGGCAGGCAGCTTCACCGCCAGCGACATCCGCATCGATGGCCTGCAACGCATCTCCGCCGGTACCGTCCTGACCTACCTGCCGATCGAACGTGGCGACACCGTCACCTCCTCGCGCGTGGGCGATGCCATCCGTGCGCTGTACAAGACCGGCTTCTTCCAGGACGTACGGCTGGATCGCCAGGACAACATCCTGGTGGTCACCGTGGTCGAACGACCCGCCATCAACAAGCTGACCGTCACCGGCAACAAGGACATCAAGACCGAGCAGTTGATGACCGGCCTGAAGGACATCGGCCTGTCCGAGGGCGACACCTTCGATCGCCTCAGCCTGGACCGTGTCACCCAGGAACTGATCAAGCAGTACAACAACCGCGGCAAGTACAACGTCGAAATCACCCCGACGGTCAGCCCGCTGGACCGCAACCGCGTCGACATCACCATCGCCATCAAGGAAGGCAAGGCCGCCAAGATCCGCCACGTCAACCTGGTCGGCACCGAGAAATTCCAGAACGAGGACATCCTCAAGACCTGGGAATCCAAGGAGCACAACTGGCTGTCCTGGTACCGTCGTGACGATCAATACTCCAAGGAAAAGCTCTCCGGCGACATGGAGAAGCTGAACTCCTGGTACCTGGATCGCGGCTACGTCGACTTCAGCATCGATTCCACCCAGGTGTCGATCAGCCCCGACAAGCGCGACATGTTCCTCACCGCCGGCATCACCGAGGGTGAGCAATACAAGGTCTCCGAGGTCAAGGTCACCGGCGATACCGTGCTGCCGCAGGAGAACGTCGAGCGCATGGTGATCGTCAAGCCCGGCCAGATCTTCTCGCGCCGGCTGCTGGAAATCACTTCCGATGGCATTACCGCCACCCTCAGCAACATCGGCTACGCGTTCGCCCAGGTCAACCCGATTCCGTCGGTGGACCGCGAGAAGCGCACCGTCGCGCTGAACTTCCAGGTCGTGCCCGGCCCGCGCGTCAACGTCCGCCGCATCGTCTTCAAGGGCAACGCGCGCACCTCCGACGAGGTCATGCGCCGCGAGATGCGCCAGTTCGAAGGCTCCTGGTATTCGCAGGCGGCGATCGACCGTTCCAAGATCCGCCTGCAGCGCCTGGGCTACTTCGAGACCGTCGATGTCGAGACACCCGCGGTCCCCGGCACCAACGACCAGGTCGACGTGGTCTATACGGTCAAGGAAACCACTTCGGGCAGCTTCGTGTTCGGCCTGGGCTACTCGCAGCTGTCCGGCATGACCACCTCGATCCAGCTGTCGCAGAACAACTTCCTCGGCAGCGGCAACCGCGTGTCGGTGGAGGCGCAGCGCAGCGACTACCTGCAGCGCTACTCGTTCTCGTTCCTGAACCCGTTCTTCACCGACGAGGGCATGTCGCTCGGCTACAACCTGTGGTGGCGCGAGTACGACTATTCCGACTTCAACACCGCGCAGTACTCCAGCACGAGCGCCGCGGCGCAGGCCGTCCTGGGCCTGCCGTTGACCGAAACCGACAGCGTGTCGCTGCTGTTCGGCATCGATCGCAACCAGATCAACTACAACAGCGCGACGCCGAGTTCGATCGTGGATTACATCAACGCGATCGGCCAGCGCACCTTCCACGCCTGGCGCTCGGAAATCGGCTGGGCGCGCGATACCCGCAACGACTACTTCATGCCCACCGCCGGTACCTACCAGCGCGTGTCGGCCGAAATCACCCTGCCCGGTTCGACGGTGGAGTACTACAAGCTCAATTACGAGTTCTCCAAGTACTGGCCGCTCACCCCGTCGCTGGTCCTGAATACCCGCTTCGATTTCGGTTATGGCGATAGCTGGGGTAGCGACACCAGCCGCAACGTCTGTCGCATGCTGCCCACCGACCCTTCGATTCCCGGCCAGGCCAATCCGGCGGCAGCGACGGACAGCACCGGCGCCTGCGCACCTGGTTCGGTGCTGGATCGCACCCTGACCGCCACCGGCCTGCCGTTCTTCGAGAACTTCTACGCCGGCGGCGTGCGTTCGGTGCGCGGCTTCAGTGACAACACGCTGGGACCGCGTTCGGAAGCCAATGGCTACTACTGGCGCGGCCAGCCGCTGGGCGGCTCGCTGAAGACGGTCGGTTCGCTGGAAATGTATTTCCCGCGCCTGTTCGATTCCAACGCGGCACGCATTTCGGCATTCTTCGACTTCGGCAACGTGTTCGACGGCTACGACAACTTCGATGCCGGTGAACTGCGTGCGTCCGCGGGCGTGGCGCTGCTGTGGCGCGCACCGGTCGGTCCGATCTCGATCAGCTATGCGTTCCCGCTGAAGAAGAAGGACGGCGACGAAATCGAACGCCTGCAGTTCACCTTCGGCGGCGGCTTCTGATCGAAGGCGCCGCGTACGGGGGCTCCATCGCCCCCCGTATGGTGTAGCCCGTATTTCCCGTGTCCCGGGGGGTACGGTGACCAAAGGGAGCGAGGCGCTACAATTGCGCCCCATGACCGTTTCCCCCCTTTCCGCCGCCGCGCTCGCCGAGCGCTTCTCGCTGGGCCTGCATGGCGATGGCGCCGTGGCCGTCGACGGCGTGGCGACCCTCGCCCGCGCCGGCCGCCACCAGCTCGCCTTCCTGGCCAACTCCCGCTACCGCTCGCAGCTGGCCGAATCGGCCGCGGGCATTGTCGTGCTGCGTGCCGATGACGCCGAAGCGGCGCCGGGCACGGCACTCATCGCCAAGGATCCGTACACGGCTTTCGCCAAGATCGCGGCGCTGTTCGAACAACGCCCCGCCCGCCCAGCGGGCATCCATCCCAGCGCGGTGATCGATCCCTCGGCCCGGGTATCGCCCGGCGCGCATGTCGGTCCCTTCGTCAGCATCGGCGCCCGTGCCGAACTCGGCGAGGGTTGCATCATCGGCCCGCACTGCGTCATCGGCGACGATTGCGTCGTCGGGGCCGGCAGCGAGCTGATCGCGCGGGTCACCCTGGTCGTCCGTGTGCGCCTGGGTCAGCGTGTGCTGATCCACCCGGGCGCTGTGCTGGGCGCCGACGGTTTCGGGCTGGCGATGGATGCCGGCCACTGGATCAAGGTACCGCAACAGGGTGGCGTGGTGGTCGGCGACGACTGCGAGATTGGCGCCAACACCACCATTGATCGCGGCGCGCTCGACGATACCGTGCTGGAAGAAGACGTTCGCCTGGACAACCAGATCCAGATCGGCCACAACGTGCGCATCGGCGCGCATACCGCGATGGCCGGCTGCAGCGCCGCCGCCGGCAGCGCGAAGATCGGCCGCTACTGCCTGATTGGCGGCGCCGCCGGCGTCCTCGGCCACCTGGAAATCTGCGATCGGGTGGTCATCACCGCGATGTCGCTGGTCACCAGCTCCATCCATGAGCCGGGCGAATACTCGTCCGGCACCCCGCTTACCGACAACCGGACCTGGCGCAAGAACGCCGCCCGGTTCAAGCAACTCGACGCACTGGCACGCCGTGTGCTGGCCGCGGACAAGGAATGAACATGACCGAAACCGAAGTAAAGCTGCCCATCGACGTCGTCACCATCCAGAAGCTGCTGCCGCACCGCTATCCATTCCTGCTGGTGGACAAGGTGGTGGAGTTCGAAGCGCACAAGCGCATCGTCGGCATCAAGAACGTGACCATCAACGAGCCATTCTTCCAGGGCCACTTCCCCGGCCATCCGGTGATGCCCGGTGTACTGGTGATCGAGGCCCTGGCACAGGCCGGCGGCGTGCTGACCCAGATTTCGCGGGGCCTGTGCGGTGGCGACAGGCTGTTCTACCTGGTCAAGGTCGACAACGTCCGCTTCTCGCGCATGGTGGTACCCGGCGACGTGCTGGAGCTGCATGTGGAAATCAAGCGGGTCATCCGCAACATGACCCTGTACACCTGCGTGGCCAAGGTCGCCGGCAACGAGGTCGCCAGCGCCGAGGTGTTGTGCGCCGAGACCCCGGCATGAGCACCGATATCCATCCGAGCGCGGTCATCGATCCGGGCGCGCGCCTGGGGTCTAACGTGCGCGTCGGTCCGTTCAGCCTGATCGGCGCCGGCGTCGAGATCGGCGATGGCAGCGTCATCGGCCCGCATTGCAGCGTGACCGGTCCCACCCGCATCGGCCGCGACAACCACCTGGTCGGCCATGTCGCCGCGGGCGGGGATCCACAGGACAAGAAGTTCGCCGGCGAGCGCACCGAACTGGTCATCGGCGATCGCAACATCATCCGCGAGTTCGTCACCCTCAACCGGGGCACCGGCACCGGCGGCGGCATCACCCGCATCGGCGACGACAACCTGCTGCTGGCCTATACGCATGTCGCGCACGACTGCGTCATCGGCAACCACTGCGTGTTCTCCAACAACTCGACCCTGGCCGGGCACGTCACCGTCGAGGACTGGGTGATCATGAGCGGCTTCTCCGGCGCCCACCAGTTCTGCCGCATCGGCGCGCACGCCTTCATCGGCATGGGCGCGCTGGTCAATGGCGACGTCCCGCCGTACACCATGGTCGGCAGCGATTCACTGGGCCGGCCACGTGGCATCAACAGCGAGGGTTTGAAGCGTCGCGGCTTCGACAGCGAACGCATCAGCGCGATCAAGCGTGCCTACCGCACCCTGTACGTGGCTGGACTGCCGCTGGCCGAGGCCAAGCAGCAACTGGCCGAACAGGCGCAGTCCAGCGATGACGTTCGTGCCCTGCTCGACTTCATCGAACGCGGCGAGAGGCCGCTGCTGAGATGAATTCCCCCGCGCGCCGCCCGCGCATCGCGCTGGTGGCCGGCGAGGCTTCCGGCGACGGGCTGGGTGCCGGCCTCATCGCCGCATTGCGCGAACGCTGGCCCGATGCCGAGTTCGCCGGCATCGGCGGCGATGGCATGCGGCGCGAAGGCTGCCAGACCTGGTTCGACGCGGGTGAGCTGGCGGTGATGGGCCTGTCCGAGGTGCTGCGCCATCTACCCCGCCTGCTGAAGCTGCGGCGCGCGTTCCGTGATCGCGTGCTGGCCTGGCGACCGGATGTGTTCATCGGCATCGACGCCCCCGACTTCAACCTGGGCGTGGAGCGCTGGCTCAAGCAGCGCGGGATCCGCACCGTGCATTACGTCAGCCCCTCGGTCTGGGCCTGGCGCGAGAAGCGCGCGCAGAAGATCGGCGCCAGCGCCGATCGCGTGCTGTGCCTGTTTCCGATGGAACCGCCGATCTACGCCCGGCATGGCGTCGATGCGCGCTTCGTCGGTCATCCGATGGCCGACGACATGCCGCTGCAACCGGACCGCGCCGCCGCCCGGCAGGCGCTGGATCTGCCGGCCGACGCGCCGGTGCTGGCACTGTTGCCCGGCAGCCGGTTGGGTGAAATCCAGCGGCTCGCACCGCCTTTCCTGGCGGCGGCCCAGCGCGTCGCCCGCGCGGTCCCGGGACTGCGCGTATGCGTTCCGGCCGCCAACGCCGCCTGCCGCGAACTGCTGGAAACCCTGTTCGCCGATCCGCAACTGGCGGTACCGAACCTGGACCTGCTCGATGGCCGCGCCCGCACCGCGCTGTATGCAGCCGACGTGGTCCTGCTGGCCTCCGGCACGGCAACCCTGGAAACCATGCTGGCGAAGCGCCCGATGGTGGTGGGCTACAAGGTCGCGCCGATGACCTATCGCATCGTCAAGGCACTGGGGTTGCTGAAGGTGGAGCGCTATGCCCTGCCCAACGTACTGGCCGGCGAGGATCTGGCGCCGGAACTGATGCAGGACGACTGCACGCCCGACAAGCTGGCCGACGCCGTGCTGCACTGGTTCCGCGCGCCACAGGATGCCGCCGCCCTGCAGCCGAAATACCTGCACCTGCACGAGCAATTGCGCCAGGACGCTTCCGCGCGTGCCGCCGATGCCGTGACGGAACTGCTGGAACCCGCTGCCGTCCGCTAGAATCGCGCCATGCTTCCGAACGGTTCGCTGTTTCCCGCCCCCGTGTTCCGCCTGATCGCAGGCGTGGACGAAGCCGGCCGCGGCCCGCTGGCCGGACCGGTATCGGTGGCGGCGGTGATCCTGGATCCGGATCGCCCCATCGATGGCCTCAACGATTCCAAGCAACTGACCGAAGTCCAGCGCGAGGCGCTGTATCCGCTGATCATCGAGCGCGCGCTCGCCTGGCGGGTCGAATTCGTGCAGCGCGAGGAAATCGACACCCTCAACATCCTGCAGGCCACGATGGAAGGCATGCGCCGCGCGGTCCGCGCGTTGCAGCCCGCAGCTGAACTCGCTCGTATCGACGGCAACCGGATTCCCACCCGCCTGCCCTGCCCCGCCGAGGCGCTGGTGGGCGGCGATCGGCTCGATGCCGCGATCATGGCCGCCTCCATCCTCGCCAAGGTTACCCGCGACCGCGCGATGGTTGAATTGCACGCGAAGTTCCCGCAGTACGGTTTCGCCAGCCACAAGGGCTATTCCACGCCCGAACACCTGGCCGCGCTCACCCTGCATGGCCCCTGCCCGCTGCACCGCCGCAGCTTCGCGCCCGTGCGCATCGCGCTGGAAGCGCACGGCATGGCCTGAGCGCGGAGTTCCCGCGCCCACCCGCCGCCGGTCGGATGAACAGGACGCCCTGTCCTTGGTCACGCCGACTTCCAGCAGTCGAAAGGATTCCCGCAACCCTGCACGCTGTTCCCGCATCTTCTCCAGGAGCAATGCCGGCTTCCAAGGATCACGGTGACACGCACCGGCCCCCGACGGTCTCGCGAGAACTGCCATGAACCTGCATCCCAACACCCTCGCTCCGGATTCCGGAGCGCCGTCCCCCGAGCCCCGTTCCGGTCCCAGCGCCGGCAACGGCCTCTCCCTCCATCAACGCCTGGACGCGCTGGTCCGCGAGATTTGTCCGCAGGCGCCATCGCCGGGCACCGATGGTCCGGAACGAATCGCCGCACTGCTGGAAGACGCCAGTTGGGAGTGCGAACCCGAGGTGAGGGCGGGCCTGGCCACCTTGCTGGCGCGGCTCGCTCAACCCGCCGGGCAGCCGCCGGACACCCTGCCGCAGGACCTGTCCTGGCCCCGCCTGTGGCGTGAAGTCGAGGCCCACGATGACTTCCTGCGCCTGCGTGGTGTCGAGTCAAGCCTGCGGCACGAGGAGGTTGGCGCCTTCCCGTTCGATCGGCACGACTGGGAACACGCGCGCGAGGAGGAATGCGCCCTGCGCGAGCACCACCGCCAGGTCCGCGAAACCAGCTACGTGCCCGCGCAACCGGAGATGTTCCGGGTGCATTGAGCCGGCCATTTGGACGGCCCGCACCTGCCATGCGCCCCGGCAGTCCGGGCCCGCCGGCCCGGGCGCCGATGTCAAGCCTTGCCCCTCCCCACCCCCGCCGGTAACCTGCCCGGACAGTCTTCCGAGCCGGCATGTCCTCCCGCTTCGTTCATCTCCACCTGCACACCGAGTTCTCGATGGCGGATTCGATCATCCGCGTGCCCGAGAAACCGGATCAGGCCGACCCCAAGAAAGCCAAGCAGGCCAACCTGCTCAGCCGCGCGGTGGAATTGCGCATGCCGGCGCTCGCGGTCACCGATCGCAACAACCTGTTCGCCCTGGTCAAGTTCTACAAGGCCGCCGAGGCCGTGGGCATCAAGCCCATCGCCGGCGCCGACGTGCTGGTGGCCGAGGGCAACGAGACGCCATGGCCGGTGACCCTGCTGTGCCGGGATCGCGAAGGTTACCTGTCGTTGTCGCGCCTGCTCACCCGCGCGTGGATGGAGGGCCACCGCAACGACGGTGTCGCCATCGATCCGCAATGGCTGCACGAGGATCGCCAGGGCCTGTTCGCCCTGATGGGCCGCCAGAGCCACGCCGGCCGACTGGCGCTGAGCGGACGGCACGAACTGGCCGAACAGCACCTGGCCGAATGGCAACGCAGCTTCGGCGAGGATCTGCATCTCGAACTGACCCGCACCCAGCGTGACGGCGAGGAGGCGTTCAACGCCTTCGCGCTGCATGCCTCGGCCAAGCGCGGCCTGCCGGTCATCGCCAGCAACGATGTCCGCTTCCTGTCGCCGGACGGGTTCGACGCGCACGAGGCGCGCGTGTGCATCGCCTCCGGCCGCGTGCTGGACGACCCGAAGCGGCCGCGCGAGTACAGTCCCGAGCAGTACATGAAGTCGGCCGAGGAAATGGCCGCGCTGTTCGCCGACGTGCCCGACGCCATCGACAACACGCTGGCGCTGGCGCAGCGCTGCAACATCGAGATGCGGCTGGGCACCTACTTCCTGCCCGCCTATCCGGTGCCCGAAAACGAGACCCTGGACAGCTGGATCCGCAGCCAGGCCCGCGCCGGCCTGGAAGAACGGCTGGGGAAGAACCCGCTCGCCCCGGGCAAGTCCCGCGAGGACTACTTCGAGCGGCTGGAATTCGAGCTGGACACCATCATCAAGATGGGCTTCCCCGGCTACTTCCTGATCGTGGGCGACTTCATCCAGTGGGGCAAGAACCACGGCATCCCGATCGGCCCGGGCCGCGGGTCGGGTGCCGGTTCGCTGGTGGCGTGGGCGCTGAAGATCACCGATCTGGATCCGCTGCCCTACAACCTGCTGTTCGAGCGCTTCCTCAACCCGGAACGCGTGTCGATGCCCGACTTCGACATCGACTTCTGCATGGACCGGCGCGACGAGGTGATCGACTACGTCGCGCGCAAGTACGGCCGCGACCGGGTCAGCCAGATCATCACCTACGGCACCATGGCGGCGAAGGCGGTGGTGCGCGACGCCGGCCGCGTGCTGGGCTTCCCCTACGGTCTGGTCGATGGCGTCGCCAAGCTGATCCCGAACATCCTCGGCGTGACGCTGAAGGACGCGATGGGCGAAGGCAACAGCGAAATGGCTTCGCAGGAGCTGATCGAACGCTACAACAGCGAGGACGATGTCCGCGATCTGATCGATCTGGCGCGCCAGCTGGAAGACCTGACCCGCAACGCCGGCAAGCACGCCGGCGGCGTGGTCATCGCGCCGTCGCCGCTGTCGGACTTCTGCCCGCTGTTCGCCGAACACGACGAAGGCATGCTGGGCCGGAACCCGGTCACCCAGTTCGACAAGAATGACGTCGAGGAAGTCGGCCTGGTGAAGTTCGACTTCCTGGGCCTGCGCACGCTCACCATCATCGACTGGGCGGTCAAGGCCATCAACCGCCGCCACGAGCGCGCGGGCCTGCCGCCGGTCGACATCGCGACGATTCCGCTGGACGACGCCGCCACCTATCGCCAGGTGTTCGCATCCGGCAACACCGGCGCGGTGTTCCAGTTCGAATCCTCCGGCATGCGCCGGCTGCTGAAGGACGCCAAGCCCGACCGTTTCGAGGATCTGATCGCGCTGGTGTCGCTGTACCGACCCGGCCCGATGGACCTGATTCCCAGCTTCGTCGACCGCAAGCACGGGCGCGAGGAAGTCGAATATCCGGATCCGCGCACCGAAGCAATCCTGAAGGACACCTACGGCATCATGGTGTACCAGGAGCAGGTAATGCAGATGGCGCAGATCGTCGGCGCCTACTCGCTCGGCGGTGCCGACCTGCTGCGTCGCGCGATGGGCAAGAAGGTGCCGGCCGAAATGGCCAAGCACCGCGAGATCTTCCGCGAGGGCGCCGGCAAGGGCGGTGTCGACGAGAAGAAGGCCGACGAAATCTTCGACCTGATGGAGAAGTTCGCGGGCTACGGCTTCAACAAGTCGCACGCCGCCGCCTACGCGCTGGTGTCGTACCAGACCGCGTGGCTGAAGTGCCATTACCCGGCCGAGTTCATGGCCGCGGTGCTGTCCTCGGACATGGACAACACCGACAAGGTGGTCGGCTTCCTGGACGAGGCGCGCGGACTGTCGCTGACCGTGCTGCCGCCGGAGATCAACCATTCGGACTACATGTTCGAGGCGACCGACCCGCGCACCATCCGCTATGGCATCGGTGCGATCAAGGGCGTCGGCCAGGGCCTGTGCGAGACCATCGTCGCCGAACGCCAGCAGGGTGGCGAATTCCGCGATCTTCTGGATTTCTGCAAGCGGGTCGATTCCTCCAAGCTCAACCGGCGCGCACTGGAAGCGATGGTGAACGCCGGCGCGCTCGACGCGCTGGGCCGCAACCGCGCCTCGCTGATGCTGCAGTTGCCCGAAGTGCTGAAGGCCACCGACCAGTTGGCCAAGGAGCGCGCGGCCGGCCAGAGCTCGCTGTTCGGTGGCGGCGATGCCGCGCCCGCGCTGGAAGTGGTGCTGACCGAATCGGACGAATGGCCACTGAGCCAGTTGCTCAATGGCGAACGCGAGACGCTGGGCCACTATCTCAGCGGTCATCCGATGGATCCCTATCGCGAGGATCTGCGCGCGCTGGTCGGCAGCGACCTGGGCGATCTGGAAAAACTCTGGAGCAACCAGTCGCCGGGCGAAAAGAAGGGCTGGCGCCCGGAAGTCAGCGCGCTGATCGCCGGCCAGGTGGTCGGGGTGCGCCGCAAGGGCGACAGCCAGGTGTTCGTGCAACTGGAGGATGGCCGTGGCCGGATCGAATGCAGTGCGTTCTCCGACGCGATGGCCGAGTTCGGGCCGTTGCTGACCCGCGACCGCATCCTGATCATGAAGGGCGGCCTCCGCGAGGACGAGTTCAACGGCGGCTTCAGCCTGCGCATCCGCCAGTGCTGGGACTACTCGCAGCTGTGCGCGCAGCAGGCGCAGCGGCTGTCGCTGCGGCTGGACCTGCGCGAACCGGGGCTATGGTCACGGGTGGAAGCGCTGCTCGCCCGCCACCGCCCCGGCAACACCCCCCTGCGCCTGGATCTGGTGCTGCCCTCCGGCAAGTCGGCCACCGCCGGCATGCTCGACGTCAACGGCGGCCTGTCGGTGCGGGTCGATACCGAACTGGTCGACGCGCTGCGGGCCACGCCCGGCGTGCGCGCGGTCAAGCTGGCGGTGGGCCGCCCCTGGACGCAGAACCACTGAGGCCCGGTTTCCGGGCTCCAGACCGTACTGCACGGCTCGGTATGGAGGCCCTGGCTGGGATAAACTCCCCTCTTTCCGGCCCATGGCCCGCTTGATGAATCCGAACTACCTCGATTTCGAACAACCCATCGCCGATCTGGAAGCCAAGATCCAGGAGCTGCGCAACGCCAGCGCGGGGCCGGCGGTGAATGTCGATGCCGAAGTCCATGCCCTGCAGGACAAGCTGCGCGTCCGCACCGCCCAGATCTTCCGCGACCTGACGCCGTGGCAGGTGTCGCAGCTGGCCCGCCACCCGGCCCGCCCGTACACCCTGGATTACGCGCGCGTGATCTGCGACGAGTTCCAGGAGCTGGCCGGCGATCGCGCGTTCGCCGACGACAAGGCGATCGTGGGCGGCCTGGCCCGCATCAACGGGCGCTCGCTGGTGATCATCGGTCACCAGAAAGGCCGCGACACCAAGGAAAAGATCAAGCGCAACTTCGGCATGCCCAAGCCGGAGGGTTACCGCAAGGCGCTGCGGCTGATGAAGCTGGCCGAACGCTTCCGCCTGCCGGTGCTGACCTTCATCGACACCGCCGGCGCGTGGCCGGGCATCGATGCCGAGGAGCGCGGCCAGTCCGAGGCGATCGCACGCAACCTGCTGGAGATGTCGGAACTGAAGGTCCCGGTGATCTGCACCGTGATCGGCGAAGGCGGCTCCGGCGGCGCGCTCGCCATCGGCGTGGGCGATCGCACCCTGATGCTGGAATACAGCACCTACTCGGTGATCACCCCGGAAGGCTGCGCCTCGATCCTGTGGAAGTCGGCCGACAAGGCCAAGGACGCCGCCGAGCAGCTCGGCCTGACCGCCAAGCGCCTGCATTCGCTCGGCCTGGTGGACAAGGTGGTGCGTGAACCCATCGGCGGCGCCCACCGCAACCCGCGCCAGATGGCGACCCGCCTGAAGGCGGTCCTGCTCAACGAACTGGACGCACTGGAACAGATTCCGGTCGAACAACTGCTGCAGCGTCGCTACGAGCGCCTGCGCAGCTACGGGGCCTACGAGGCCGCCTGAGGGCAAACGCGATGAGCTGGCAGAAATGGATGTCTGCCCTGCTGATGGTGCCGGTGGTCGGCTACGTGACGCTGTGCCTGGGCGTATATCTGTGGGGTGCAGGCGCGCTTCCCGCCGATCGCCGACCGAACACCAGCGCGATACCGCCCTCGATGCGAGCGCAGTATCGCGCCATCCACGGTGTAGATGATGACTCGGCCATCCGCCTGGATCCGTTCACGATGCCCTGGCATCTTTTTCGGCAACCCGGAGGAACGGATGAGTTGCGGCTTCCCACCCGGGCCGGCCGCATCCTCCTGCAGCGCTCGGACCGCCCTGCGGATGGCGCGCGTCGCCTCGCCGCCGACATCGCCGCCGTGATATTCGTCAGCCGCGCCTGGTCGGTGGACGAACAGATCAGCACGGTGTTGAACGAAGCGTTCTACGGCCGAGGCGCATTCGGCCTGCGTGACGCCGCCGAGGCTTGGTACGGCCAGTTCCCGGAAACCCTGCGACCGGAAGAATTCCTGGCGCTGCAGGTCCTGGAGCGAGGGCCGTCATCCTATGACCCGGTGTGTCGCCCGGTTCGCTTCGAAGAACGCTTCCGCTTCGTATCCGCGCAGCTGAGCGTCGTGGATATCGATGCCGCGCTGGCACGTGCACGCGAACGACTGCGAGCCCTTCCTTCCGCCTGCAATGGCGTCTCCGCGCCGGCCGCCACCCGGCTCTCCATCCCCGTATCCAGCCAAGCCGCATGAGCCCAATCATCATCCTCTCGCTGATCCTCCAGGTCGCCTGCTGCGTACACGTCGTTCGCACCGGGCGGCCGCTGTACTGGGTCTTCATCCTGCTGCTGTTCTCGTACATCGCGGTGCTGGTCTACTTCATCGCCGAAGTGCTGCCGGATCTGCGCCACAACCCGTCGGCGCGCCGGGCGGCGCGCAGCGTGCGCTCGCGCATCGATCCCGAACACGAGAAGCGCAGGGCGGATCGCAGGCTGGGGCTTTCCGATACGCCGGAAACCCGCCGCCAACTGGCGGAAGAATGCCTGCGCAGCGGGGATTTCGCGCGCGCCGAGGATCTGTTCGGCAACGCGCTCAAGGGCTTGTACCGCACGGATCCGGATCTGATGCTCGGCCTGGCCAAGGCCCAGTACGGACAGGGCAAGGCACGCGAGACGCGCGCGACCCTTGATGCGCTCATCGCCGCCAATCCGAACTTCCGCTCCAGCGACGGCCACCTGCTGTATGCGCGCGCCGTGGAAGACCTCGGCGACGCGACCGCCGCCCTGCACGAATACGAAGCCGTCGTGCAGGGCTACCCCGGCGAGGAGGCGCGGGCGCGCTACGGCCTGTTGCTCAAGCGCCAGGGCGAACGGGTTCGCGCCCGCGCGGTGTTCCAGGAAATCCTGACCCGCTCCGATGCCCTGCCGAAGTACTACCAGCGCGATCAGCGCGAGTGGATCGCGTTGGCGCGCAGCGAACTGGCGAACCTGTCCTCGTCCTGATTCAAGTGGAGGATGGCAGTCCTGACTGTCGTCGCCGCGAATCCCGCTGGGTCCGCTCGGGCACGCACTGCGTCGGAATGCCCAGGGGTTCGGGCCGAACCAACAAACGGAGTCATTTCCGTTCCGGGAAACCTGGTATTCAATGACGGGTGCTCCACAACGGCATGGATACCCCCATGTTCGAAGCCATCACCCAATTGCTGGATCATTGCCTTGACCTGTTCGGTCAGGCGGGTAGCCGCCGCGCGTGGCCGATCCTGGTCGGGTTACTCCTGCTGATTTCAATCTTGTGCGCGGTGGCCTTCTGGACCTATTCCTGAGCCATGCCCGCCGCGTCACTTCCGGTGGCAAGCTTGGCGGCACATCAGCGTCCGGGTCTCGGCGTCATCCCTCCCGCGACGATCCGCCGCAGGCGCGGGTGTGCCGACGGCGCTAGGATGGGATAGCCGGCACAGGCCGGCTCACGGGGGAAAACGTGATGGACCTGTTGCATCCATGGTGGCTGGTTCCGCTCATCCTGTTCGTCCTGCCGATGGTGGTCGGCCTGTTCTACAACCGTCTGCGCTGGCACCGGAACGGAGTCAACCAGAACTGGGTTCTGGGCCTGTTCGTCAGTGTCTGCTGGCTGGCCGCCATCATCGTCATCCTGAACAAGCTGCGCTGAGCCGCGGGCCTGCCGGCTAGACTGGGTGGCATGTTCGCCCTGCCACCCGCACCCGCCGTCGTGCCGTCCCTGCTGATCGGTTTCAGCGGCGGTCTGGATTCGACGGTCCTGCTGCACCGCCTCCATGCGGACCCGGCGTTCAACGGCATCCTTCGGGCCATCCATGTCCATCACGGCCTGCAGCCGGCGGCCGACGACTGGGCCGCGCACTGCCAACACGCCTGCGATGCCTGGGAGGTGCCGTTGCGGATCGTGCGCGTGCGGGTTCCCGCCGATGCCGGACAGGGCATGGAGGCGGCTGCCCGCGATGCGCGCTATGCGGCGTTCGCCGAGGCGATGTCGCCCGGCGAGGTGCTGGTGACCGCGCATCATCTGCAGGACCAGGCGGAAACCTTCCTGCTGCGTGCCCTGCGCGCTTCGGGTGTGGAGGGTCTGGCGGCGATGCGCGACTGGCGCGCCTTTGCCGGTGGATGGCATTGGCGTCCGCTGCTGGGCACGTCGCATGCCGTGCTTGAAAGCCACGCCAGCCGGCATGGTCTGGCGTGGATCGACGATCCCAGCAACCTGCACACCGCGCACGACCGCAACTTCCTGCGCCAGCAGGTCATGCCGCTGCTGCAACAGCGCTGGCCGCATGCCGCGGCCGCATTCGCGCGCAGCGCCGCGCTGGCGCGGGAAAGTGCCGAGCTGCTCGATCGCGAAGACGCGCAGGCGCTGGCGATGAGCCGCACGCTGGATCCAGCGGCACTGTCGGTGACCGCCCTGCTCGCGCTTCCGCCCGCGCGGCGTGCCCGCGTGTTGCGCCGCTGGCTGTGCGAACGGAGCCTGCCGCCCCTTCCCGCCGAGGGCGTATGTCATATCGAGCAGGATCTGCTGGCCGCGGCGGCGGACGACGAAGCCGAATTCAGCTGGCAGGGCGCGGTCGTACGCCGCTGGCGCGATCTGTTGCATGCCGAGTCGATGCGACCTCCGCTGCCGGCCGACTGGCAAGTCGAATGGGACACGCACCAGCCCCTGCGGCTGCCGACCGGCGACCGGCTGGTCCTGGAAGGCGCGACCTGGCCGACACCGCTGCGGGCCGCCGCGCGCCTGGGCGGTGAGCGCCTGCGCCAACCTGGCCGCGCGCACAGCCAGGCGCTGAAGAAACTGCTGCAGGCCGAAGGCATTCCCCCTTGGGAACGCCGCCTGCTGCCGTTGCTGTGGGATACCGATGGCGAACTGCTCGCGGCCGGTGACCTGCTGCTGGGGGCACGCCTGGACGAATGGCTGCGCCGGCACGGAGCGAGCCTGCGCTGGGAGCGGATGGGGGCCTGAGCGCCGCGCGTTGACCTTCACGCGACGGCTCCGCACACTTTCCCGCATGGCCAAGAAAAATACCCCCGACGCGTCCCCGGTGGCGAACTTCGAACAGTCGCTGGAAGAACTCGAACGCCTGGTCGACCGGATGGAACACGGCGACCTCAGCCTGGAAGACTCGCTGGCCGCCTACGAGCGCGGCGTCGGCCTGTACCGCCAGTGCCAGGCCGCGCTGGAGCAGGCGGAAATGCGGGTCCGGCTGCTCAGCGATCCCGCCAGTCCGGAGAGCGCCGAGCCGTTCGCGCCCCTGCCCGATGGCAACTGAGGCCCGTTTCGCGGCCTGGGCCGCGCGCACCGAAGCCACCCTCGAGCAGGCCCTTCCATCCCCGGATCAAGCGCCCGGACGCCTCCACGCGGCCATGCGCCACGCCGTGCTCGGCGGCGGCAAGCGGATGCGCCCCCTGCTGGTCTACGCCGCCGGCAGCGTTTCCGGCGCGCCGGAAACGCTGCTGGACGCACCCGCCGCCGCGGTTGAACTGATCCACGCCTATTCGCTGGTCCACGACGATCTGCCGGCGATGGACGACGACGACCTGCGCCGCGGCCGGCCGACGGTGCACGTCGCCTTCGACGAGGCCACCGCCATCCTCGCCGGCGACGCCCTGCAGACGCGCGCCTTCGAGGTGCTGGCGCAGGCTTCCGCCGATGCCGATATCCGCCTGGCCTGGGTGCAGGCCCTGGCCGACGCGTCCGGCGTCGCCGGCATGTGCGGTGGACAGGCGCTGGACATCGACGCGACCGGACGCCAGCAGAGCCTTGATGAACTCGCCCGCATGCATGCCTGGAAAACCGGGGCGCTGATCCGCGCGGCGGTGCGACTCGGCGCGCTGGCCGGTCGGGCCACGCCGGATGTCCTGGTACGCCTGGACGGATTCGCCTCGTCGCTGGGCCTGGCCTTCCAGATCCGCGACGACATCCTGGACGTGGAAGGCAGCTCCGAGCAGCTCGGCAAAACCGCGGGCAAGGATGCGGCCCAGGCCAAGTCGACCTATCCAGCCCTGCTGGGCATGGACGGCGCGAAGGCGCGCTTGAACGAACTCGACGCGGCCATGCGCGACGCGTTGTCGCCGTTTGGCGAAGCCGCCGACGCCCTGCGCGTGCTTGGCGAAATGGCGGTCCGCCGCAATCATTGACGCCAGGAATGCCGGATGGGCATCGCCGTAATGAAAAAGGCCCGGTCAGACCGGGCCTTTTTCTTCGACTTGAGAACTTCGTTTACTTGATCAGGCGCAGCGTCAGCGGATAGCGATAGGCTTCGCCGTTGTTGGCCTTGATCGCGGCGATGATGGTGAACACCAGCCAGGCGATGCCGACGATCACCATCAGCGGCAGCGTGATCAGCGCGCCGATGCCCAGGGTCACGATCGTGAGCAGGAACAGTGCCAGGAAGATGATGCCGACGGTGATGTTGAAGTTCAGCGCTTCCTTGCCCTGATCGTTGACGAAGGGCATGGTGTCCTTCTTGACCAGCCAGATGATCAGCGGACCGATGAAGCAGCCGAGGCTGCCGGCCCAACCCGAGGTGACGATGCCGCCGACCAGCGCGGACAGGTGTGCGAACAGGGCCCACTGGCGCTCTTCCGCACTCGGGCTTCCCGAAGTCGGCGGCGGCGGCGGTGCGGTGACGTTCTCGAACTCGCTCATGCGTGTATCCCCATTCCTTGTTGACGTTGATGGTATGGAACAACCCCGCCCGCCACTTTCGGGGCCGCGGGGGATCCTGTCAAGACACGTCAATCGGATCCGGCAACGGTCATGCGTCCGAGCAGGATGGAACCGCAGGCCACGTGCGAACGCGGATCGACATCGTTTCCGACCGCCTCCACGCCCGCGAACATCTGCTTGAGGTTGCCGGCGATGGTGATGCCGTCCACCGGATGGGCGAGTTCGCCGTTCTCCACCCAGAACCCGGCCGCGCCGCGCGAATAGTCGCCGGTGACCGGATTGACGCCCTGCCCCATCAGTTCGGTGATGACCAGGCCACGTCCCATGCCGCGCACCAGTTCCCCGAAACCGCCGGCGTTGGCCGAGACCTGCAGGTTGTGCACGCCGCCGGCATTGCCGGTGCTCTGCAACCCCAGCTTGCGCGCCGAATAACTGCCCAGCAGGTAGCGTTCGAGCACGCCGTCGCGTACCAGCGGCGCATCGCGGGTGGCGACGCCCTCGGCGTCGAACGCGGCCGAGCGCCAGCCATGGCGCAGGAACGGACGCTCCTCGATCGAGAACCAGTCCGGGAAGATCCGCTGGCCCGCATGATCCAGCAGGAAGCTCGCCCGCCGGTACAGCGCCGAGCCGGAAACGGCGCCCAGCAAGTGGCCCACCAGCGAGCGCGCCACCTCGGCGGCGAACAGGACCGGGTACTGGCCGGTCGCGACCGTACGCGGCTCCAGCCGGGCGACGGTGCGCTCGGCCGCTTTGCGCCCCACCCGTTCCGCCGCTTCCAGCGCGGACGCGGCCAGCGCCGTCGTGTACCAGCCGTCGCGCTGCATGCCGTCGCCCTCGCCGGCGATCAGCGCGCAGCCGAGGGTGTGCTGGGTGCTGCGTTCGCGTCCGACGAACCCGTGCGAATTCGCATACACCGAAAGACTCTCCGAGCTGCCTACCGAGGCGCCGTCGGAATTGCCGATCCGCGAATCCGCCTCGCGCCCGGCGTTCTCGCAGGCCAGGGCCAGATCCAGCGCTTCGTCGGCCTGCACCGGCCAGGGATGCCAGAGGTCGAAATCGGGGAACTCCGCCGCCATCCGGTCCGCATCGGCCAGTCCGGCGGCTTCGTCATCCTCCGTATAGCGGGCGATGGCGCAGGCCTGCTCGACCGTGGCCTCCAGGCTCTCCTCGCGCAGATCCGCGGTGCTGGCGCTGCCCTTGCGCCGGCCGAAGTAGACGGTCACGCCGATGCCGCGGTCGCGGGTCGATTCGACCGTCTCGACCTCGCCCAGGCGCACGTTGACGTTCAGCCCTCGCTCCTCGCTGCAACTGACCTCGGCCTGGCTGGCGCCGCGCGCGCGGGCGGCCGCCAGCAGGCGCTGCGACAGCTCGGCGAGGGTGTCCAGCCGGGCCAGGCTGTCGTCGACGGAAACGGTGATGGCGTTCAATGGCTTATCCTTATGCGATGCAGGAAGCCGGACCTCCCGGCTTCCCCCGTGAAAGATGTCCCGGCGCGCCATGCAGGCGCCGCCGCGTGACCGGCAACCGAGATCGACCATGCGCGGACGCGACCCCGAAACCGGCGAATTCTATAGCCCCAGCCGCACCCAGCAGCGCGAGGAAGCGCTCGAGGTGCGCAGCCTGGCCGAGCAACTGGTGGCGCTGCCGCCGGCGCGCCTGGCCAAGCTGCCGATTCCCGAAGACCTGATGCCGCACATCCTGGAAACCCAGCGCATCACCTCGCACATCGCGCACAAGCGCCAGTTGCAGTACCTGGCCAAGCAGATGCGCCGCGAGGACGATGAAGTGCTGGCGGCGATCCGCGACGCGATGGACGAAGGCGGCGACGCCGCGCGGCGCGAAGCAGCGCAGCTGCATCGCGCAGAACACTGGCGCGATCGCCTGCTGGCGGACGGCGACGGCGCGCTGGGCGAGTTGCTGGAGGAGTTCCCGCAAGCCGATCGCCAGCGCCTGCGCCAGTTGATCCGCAACGCCGGCGAGGAACGCGCGAAGAACAAGCCGCCGCATGCGTTCCGCGAACTGTTCCGCGAGATCCGCGAATTGCTCGCGGAGGGCGACGACGCGCCCGACGACACGGACACCGACGAAGGCTGAGCCACGTGCCGGCGCCCGCACGGCGCCGTCCACCCGCCCGCGGTTCACGCGCGGGTGCCGCCCACCGTCAGGCCTTCGATCAGCAGCGATGGCTGGCCGACGCCCACCGGCACGCTCTGTCCGTCCTTGCCGCACACGCCCACCCCGGCATCCAGCGCGAGATCGTGCCCAACCATGCTGACCTTCTGCATGGTTTCCGGTCCGTTGCCGATCAGGGTCGCGCCCTTGACCGGCGCGGTGACCTTGCCATCCTCGATCAGGTAGGCCTCGGTGGCCGAGAACACGTACTTGCCGCTGGTGATGTCGACCTGCCCGCCGCCGAAGTTGACCGCGTACAGGCCCTTCTTCACCGAGCGGATCATCTCTTCCGGATCATGCTGTCCGGCCAGCATGTAGGTGTTGGTCATGCGTGGCATCGGCAGGTGCGCGAACGATTCGCGACGACCGTTGCCGGTGGGCGCCATGCCCATCAGGCGCGCGTTGAGCGTGTCCTGCATGTAACCGACCAGCACGCCATCTTCGATCAGCGTGGTGCAGTTGGTGGGCGTGCCTTCGTCGTCGATGTTGAGCGACCCGCGCCGGCCCGGCAGGGTGCCGTCGTCGACGATGGTCACGCCGGGCGAGGCGACCCGCTGGCCCATGCGGCCGGCGTAGACGCTGGTGCCCTTGCGGTTGAAATCGCCTTCCAGGCCGTGGCCGACCGCCTCATGCAGCAGCACGCCGGGCCAGCCGGACGCCAGCACCACCGGCATGACCCCGGCCGGCGCATCGATGGCGTCCAGGTTCACCAGCGCCTGCCGCAGCGCTTCGCGCGCCAGTTCCTCGGGGCGGCCGTCGCCCAGCAGCTCGGCATAGGAATAACGTCCACCCATGCCGGCGTAGCCGGATTCCCGTCGGCCGTTCTGCTCCACCAGCACCTGCACGTTCAGGCGTACCAGCGGACGCACGTCGGCGGCCAGCACGCCGTCGCTGCGGGCCACCAGTACCGTGTCCAGTCCGCCGGACAGGCTCACGGTCACCTGCTGCACGCGCGGATCGGCCGCACGCAGGAAACGGTCCACCGCGCGCAGCGCCTCGACCTTGGCGGCGTTGTCCATCGCGTCGATGGGATCGTCGGCGCCGTAGAGCGCGCGTCCGCCGCCCCGCACCAGCGCGCGCGGCGCATGCGCAGCGCCGTCGCGTGCGATCGCGCGCGCCGAGCGCGCGGCATCCAACAAGGCGACCGAGTTGATGTCGTCGGAATAGGCGAAGCCGGTCTTCTCGCCCGAAATCGCCCGCACGCCGACACCCTGCTCGATCGAATGCGCGCCGTCCTTGACGATGCCATCTTCCACCGTCCAGCTCTCGCGCCGGGCATGCTGGAAATAGAGGTCACCAAAATCGATGCCTGGGCCCAGCAAGGCACCGAAGGTACGGTCCAGGCCGTGCTGGTCGAGGCCGGCAGGCAGCAGAAGGCGGGTTTCGGCGAGCGTCAGGGAAGCAGTCATGGCAGCAAGGTGGGGGTTGGGGCGGGCGAGCGCAAGGCGATGCGACGCCGCGGTTCAGGGCAGGCCCGCGCGTGCGGCCGGGGATGGCGCCTGTTCACGTGATTGCTCGCGCGAAACAGCCTCCACCTTGGGTTCCTTCCACGGGCCGGTCACCCGATAAGTCTTGGCACCCATTTCGCCCAGCGGGCGCTTGAGCACCGCGTTGGCGACCGCGCCGACCGCCGCGCCCAGCGGTCCGGCGGCGACCGCGCCGACCGCGGTCAGCACATTGGCCGATTTGGGCAGTACATCCACCACCTGATCGAACTGTTCGGCACGCAGGTCGGTCGTGCCGCTGATCCGGATCTCGGCGGCGGGACCGTCAATCACCAGCGCATCGGTGCGGGCCAGGCCGTTGCCCAGGGCCACGTCGCCTTCCATCCGGTTGAACGCGAACCCCTTGGAGAAGAAGTCGCTGAAATCCAGGGTCAGCCGGCGACGCAGTTCGGCCACGCTCAACAGACCGAGCACGCGGCCTGCGCCGGGCTCCAGTTCCAGCAGATGGCCATCGCGCGCATCCACACTGGCCTTGCCATCCAGTTCGCTCAGCCGGAACGCGCCGGGGCTGCCGCGCCAGCCGGCGGTGGCCTGCACGGTGCCATGGCCGCCGCGGATGCGGCCACCGTAGCCGGCATCGGCCAGCAGCGCGCCGAAATCGCGGCTCGCCACCTTGGCCTGCAATTGGGTTCGCGCATGCGCGCCCTTCCCCAACCAGGTACCGGCCACGTCGATGTCGTGCTGCGGGGAACGCAACTGAAGTTGTTCAATCTGCATACCGGCGGGCAGTTGGCGCGTACGCAGGCGGGCGCTACCCAGTTTCGCGCTGCCGACCCGCAGTTCGTCCACATCCAGCGACAGCGGCGGAATCGCCGACGGATCCAGGTCGTCGTCGACGGGCGGTACCGGCGGCGCGCCAGGCATGCCGATCGGCGCGCCCGCATAGGTCCGGGTCGGCATCGTGGCGGTCGCGGTCGCGGTGCCGGCCGGCGATGCGTTCAGCCAGTACAGGCGCGACAAGCGTCCGACGATGGCACCACCGCGCGTCTCCGGCACCAGCAGGCCACCGGCCAGCGCGGGACCTTCCAGGGTCACCGCCAGTGCATTGGGAGCCGGTGCCAGTTGCAGGCGCGTATCGGGGAACACCGATCCGATCATCAGCAGGCGCGCGGCGGTGACATCGACATGACGCAACTTCAGGCCATCGTCGCCACCATCGCCCTCGCCGCCCTTGAACAGCGCGATCCAGTCCATCGCGTCCAGTTGCCGCGTGCGGCCGCTGACGATCAGTCCGGACGCGGGCGGAGCTTCGGCGACGTTGTCGCTGCCCAGCACCACCCGCACGCCGGTCTGCTGGCCGTTGTTGCGCGCACGCAGCGCCAGGCGCTGGCCGAACGCGACCTCGATCTGCCCGCTGCCCAGCGGCATCGAGGTGCGCACCACCGTCGGCAGCGCGGCGAATGCCGGCTTTTCCAGCGGCGCCGGCAGGCTCAGGGCCGTGCCGACCAGTTGCGAACGCAATTGCAATTGGCTCGGCGTATTGCTGGCCGCGCCCTCGGGAATGGTGACCGCGACATTCCAGTCCGAACGTCCATCGATGTAGGGCTTCAGCCAGGCCATTTCCGGCGCGCGATCCAACAGTTCCTTCGCATCCAGGCGCGCGGCGAGTTCGGCTTCGAACGCCTGCTGCGGATCCCGCGCGCCGCTGCCCGCGCGCAGCGACAGCACACCGGGCTGGCCCTGCAGCATCACCTTCATCGGTTCGGAGGCGAAACCGCCATTGTCGTAGCGCGTCGTGCCGGTGACATCGGTGAAAGCGAGATTCCAGCGCTTTTCGGCCAGCTTCGCCGCGGTCAGATCCACTTGGCCTTCCATCCGCTGGCGGGTGGGCGAGTCCTTCTTCAGCGGTTGCAGCAGATGGAAGCTGGCGCGGGTGGCGCCGGAGGCTTCCAGGTTGGCGAAGGTGTCGGCATGGGTCTTCTGCAGTGGACTCTGTCGCAGCATCGCCAGCAGCTTGCCCGCGTCGGTGTGCGTGTCGGCGTCGACGCGCAGGTTGGAGTCGCGGAAGTCAGCGATGCCGGCGCTGAAATGCTCGACCGCCACGCCGGCCAGGCTGCCGCGACCTTCCAGCGAGAACCCGTTGCCGATGAAGGCGACGTCCGCGTCCACTTGTTCCAGCGCCGGCCAGTCGCGCTGGAACTTGAACTGCCCGCCGTCGATGTGCGCGACCGCCTCGAAGCGGCCGTTGTTGCGGACGAACGGCCAATCGTCGAGATCGCCGGAAACGATGGCGCGCCCGTTGTTGACCTGGCCGCCGACCAGCGCGGCGTTGAGCCAGTCCACCGCCGCCTTCGGCATCTGGTGATGGACCCAGAAGCCTTGAGCGGCCGGCACCGGCGCCTGATCGAGATCCGCGGCCAGATCGATCCAAGGCCGCGTGCCGTCGTTCTGGAACCACAGGCCGCCACGCACCTGCGCGCCATAATTCTTGCCGCGCACCCGCAGCGCCGGGGTGCCGACACGCCAGCCGGCGCCTTCGCGCCAACCGACGATCTCGCCATCCAGGGTGACGTCGTGGACGACACCGAAGCCGCTGGGCCAATTGAACTGCAGGCGCGACGCCGGCTTCAGGCGCAGGCGCATGCCTTCGGCGTCGCCCTCGAAATCGCCGGCCAGCCCGCTCATTCCCGGCGCGTGGCCGACCGGTGCGAAACCGACCTCCAGCAGTTCGCCGCTGGCGCGCAGGCCACCCTGGCGATTGCCGGCGACCTCCACCCGCGCAAGCCGCGCGGTCGGACGTGCCTGGCCCAGCCAGCGGCGCGTGTCGTCGTCCACCCGATCGCTCAATCCCAGCACCGCGAACAGCGGCGCCGCATCCAGTTGGCGCGCGACCAGCGCGGTCTCGCGGCCACCGGCCAGCAACAGGCCATCCAGGGTCTGCATGGTCTCGCCGCTGCCGACCCGCAGCAGCGGTGCATCCAGCCGCCAGCCGCCCGGGACCAGGCGCCAGCGCAGTCTCCCATCCAGTTGTTCGAAGGCCGCGCGCGGCAACGGTCCGCCGCCCACCAGCGGCGCGCCGCGCAGCCCGAGCTTCTGCACGTGCGCCTCGGCGGTGACCATCACCACGCGATGCCGGTACAGGGACATCCAGCCTTGCAGCTGCCCGCTGCCGGAATCGGCCACCACACCCGCGTAGCGCAGCAGCGGCGACCACACGCCGATGTCGGCGGCGGTCACCTCGGCGTAGGCGTGGCCGTCGCCCTTGCGACGATTGAAATCGACGGCGACATTGAGCGGCGCGCTGCCCGCGCGGATATGCGCGCGCGCGCCGACCCGCACGCGATCGCCATTCACCCGCAGGCGCATGTCGATGTCGGGTACCCGCAGTTGCCAGCCAATGGACGGCGCGTCGATGTCCAGGCGGCCGTCGATGATCTGCAGTTCGCCCAACCCCTCCAGGCTGGACAGCGGATCCCCGCCCGGCTGCTGCTGCCCGGGCAGGCCGCGCACCGACCAGGTGCCGTCGTCGGCGCGCTGCAAGGTCAACGACAGGCCGCGCAGGCGCAGTTCGGTGAACGATCGGCCCGGCAGCAGGCCACCGTACATCGACACCAGCACCTCGGCCTGGCCGATGCGGACGCCACCCTCACCCTCGCCGATCCGCAGCCCATCCAGTTGCAGCAGCGGCCCGCGCCGGGTCCACTGGGTCTGCACCCGATCGAACGTCACCGGTCGCCCGGCACGCTCGCTCAACCACGCCGCGACGCGCTCGGGATGGCGTTCGGCCAGCGGCAGCACCTGGCTGGCGATGCCCAGCACCACGGCCATGCACACCAGCACGATCGCGACACCGTAAACGGCACCACGTCGGGCCAGGCGCAGGCGACGGCGCATCGGGGTAGGCATCAGGCTTTTGCCGGGAATGGGGAATCGGGAATCGGGTGTCGGCAAAGCGAACTCCGCACGGCCGTTGTCTTCCGCGCGTGGAAATCGTTGCCGTTCAAGCGCGGTGCGCTCTCACGATTCCCGATTCCCCATTCCCGATTCCCGTCAAAGCAGCACGACATCGAACTGCTCCTGCAGGTATTGCTCGTCGGCCTGGAAGCGGATCGACTTGCCGAGGAATTCCTCCAGTTCGGCCACCGACTGCGATTCCTCGTCGGTGATGCGCGCCACCACCTTGGGCGATGCGATCACCAGCAGGCGCGCGGCCTCGAACTGGCGCACGGCGCGGGTGATCTCGCGGAAGATTTCATAGGTGACGGTTTCGGCGGTCTTGATGCTGCCGCGGCCGCCGCATTCCGGGCACGGTTCGGACAACTGCCGCTCCAGGCTCTCGACCGTGCGCTTGCGTGTCATCTCCACCAGCCCCAGCGGCGAGAACTCGTACACCGTGGTCTTGGCGTGATCGCGCGAGAGCGCCTTCTCCAGCGTGCGCAGCACCTGGCGGCGGTGCTCGGGATCGTCCATGTCGATGAAATCGATGATGATGATGCCGCCCAGGTTGCGCAGGCGCAGTTGCCGCGCGACCGCCTGCGCCGCCTCCAGGTTGGTGCGGTAGACGGTTTCCTCCAGGTTGCGCTGGCCGAGGAAGGAACCGGTGTTCACGTCGATGGTGGTCATCGCCTCGGTCTGGTCGATGACCAGGTAGCCGCCGGACTTCAGCGGCACTTCCTTGTCCAGCGCGCGGCCGATTTCGTCCTCCACCCCATACAGATCGAAGATGGGACGCTCGCCGCTGTAGTGCTCGATGCGCTCGGCCAGCACCGGCATGTACTTGGCGGCGAACGCCTGCAGCCGCTCGCTGGTCTCGCGTGAATCCACCCGTACCTTCTCGACATCGCGCCGCATCAGGTCGCGCACCGCGCGCAGCGGCAGGGTCAGGTCCTCGTAGATGCAGGTACCCACCGCGGCATCGCGGCTGCGCTGTTCCACCAACGCCCAGACCCGCGCCAGGTAGGAAATGTCCTCGGCCAGCGCCTCGGCCGGCTGGCCTTCGGCATTGGTGCGGATGATGTAGCCGTGGCCACCATGCGCGGCGGCCAGATCGGTCACCAGCGACTTCAGGCGCTGGCGTTCGGCTTCGTCCTCGATGCGCGCCGACACCCCCACCACCTTGGACTGCGGCAGCAGCACCAGGTAGCGCGAGGGAATGCTGATCTGGGTGGTCAGCCGCGCGCCCTTGCTGCCGATGGGATCCTTGACCACCTGCACCACCACGTCCTGCCCGTCGCGCAGCAGGTCCATGATGGGCACCGACGGCGGCGGCGGCAGCGGCGTCTCCACCGCCTCGCCGTTGGCGACCGGCGCGGGGCGCACGATGTCGTTCGCGTGCAGGAAGGCCGCGCGATCCAGGCCGACCTCGACGAACGCCGCCTGCATGCCCGGCATCACCCGCTGCACCTTGCCCTTGTACAGGTTGCCGACCACGCCGCGACGCCAGCCGCGCTCGATGTGCAGTTCCTGCAGCATGCCGTTCTCGATGACGGCCACGCGGGTTTCGCGGGGGGTGACATTGACCAGGATTTCTTCGCTCATGTCACCGTCCGATGGAAGGAAAAGAAGAGGACCGGCGGCGGGCGGCCAGCGCCGCGCCTGCCGTCATGCCAGCACCCCGAACCCACGCAGCAGGCGGGCGGTCTCATGCAGGGGCAGCCCCATCACGCCCGAGAAGCTGCCCGAAAGCCGGGTCACGTATTGTTCGGCGCGGCCCTGGATGCCGTAGGCCCCGGCCTTGCCCATCGCCTCGCCGCTGGCGACGTAGGCGGCGATGTCCGCGTCCGAAAGCTCGGCGAAGCTCACCTCGGAAACGGACACCGCCTGCTCCTCGCGGCCTGCATCGACCACCGAGACCGCCGAGATCACCTGATGGGTCCGGCCCGACAGCCTGCGCAGCATGGCGACCGCGTCGGCGGCATCGGCCGGCTTGCCGAACACCTCGTCGTCCAGGATCACCTCGGTGTCCGCGCCCAGCACCACCGCGCCCGGGACGGTCATCACCTTCAGCAGTCCGGCCCCGGCCTTTTCCCGCGCCACCCGGCGCACGTAATCTTCGGCGGACTCGCCTGGCTGGCGGTGTTCGGGGATATCCAGATCGATGCGCCCGAAGGTCAGCCCCAGGCGGGTCAGGAGTTCGGCGCGGCGGGGGGATTGGGAGGCCAGATGCAGCATCGGGAAAGAATAACCTGAGGCGACTGACTGAACGCCCGTTGAGCGTTCCCGTGGACGGCCAAACCCGATTCGACTCACAACGCGTTCATCGTGTACTGAACACGCTTCACTCCCACTGGCCCTCGGGCCACCGACGCATACCAAGGAGATCCCATGCGCCACCACCCGCTCCGCCCGCTGCTGCTCGCCCTGTCCCTGGCCCTAGGAACCGTCACGATGACCGCCCAAGCCCAGACCGCCCCCGGTTACGCCGTACCCGCCGACGGCACCCTGCTGAACGTTTCGGCGCAGGCCGAGGCCTCGCGCGTGCCCGACGTGGCGACCCTGTCCGCCGGCGTGGTCACCCAGGCAGCCGACGGCAACGCCGCCATGCGCCAGAACGCCGAGCAGATGGCCAAGGTGGTTGCCGCCATCAAGGCCGCGGGCATCCCCGAGAAGGACGTCCAGACCAGCGGCATCAGCCTCAACCCGCAGTACCGCTATGCCGAGAACGAACCGCCGAAGATCACCGGCTACCAGGCCAGCAACACGGTCAGCCTGAAGGTCCGCGACATCGCCAAGCTCGGCAAGGTGCTGGACGCGCTGGCCGCGGTCGGCGCCAACCAGATCAACGGTCCCAGCTTCGAGATCGACCAGCCCGAGCCGGTCTATGACGAAGCCCGCCTGGCCGCACTGAAGAAGGCCCAGGCCCGTGCCGAGACCTACGCCAAGGCGCTCGGCCTGCGGGTCCGCCGCATCGTCAGCATCTCCGAGGGCGGCGGCGGCTTCCGCCCGGTGCCGATGATGACGATGGCGATGGACGCCAAGGCCGGCAGGATGGAGTCCACCCCGGTGTCCCCGGGTGAAACCACCCTCTCGGTCAATCTGGACGTGGTGTTCGAACTGGGCCGCTGAGCCCCGCCGCTCCACTCCAGGCAACGGCGCCTCCGGGCGCCGTTGTCGTTTCCGGCGTCCGGAACGGCATTCGACCTTGGTCGCCCCCCTCTTGCGGCCACCACACGGCGGAGTACAGTCTGGAGCTGCGGCGCGGGGGCGTTGCAACCCCACTCCTCGCGGCCGAGCGTTGTTCCTGTCACAGCCCTTCAGGAGGTGGACCATGGTTCGCGCACTACCCTTCCGCACCCCGACCCGTCTGGACATCGGCCGCATCCTGGCCATCGCCGCGGCCATCGCCCTGCACGTGTTCGCCCTCCTGCTGCTGCTGATGCCGATGGCGGCGCCGCAACTGGTCCCGGCCGTCGCGCCCAAACCCGTCATCCGCTGGATCGAACGGGAAAAGCCGATAGAACCGATTCCCGTGGAGATCACCAGGAAGCAGCCGGTGACCGAAACCAAGCCGCAGCCGTCTCCCCGGGTGCAGCCGAAGGAAACCACGCCAATCACCGATACACCGGTCATCGTCGATGGCGGTACCGAACCGGCGGTAGCCACGCAGACCAGTGAGAGCGTGACGGACGCGGTGGGGCCGGTGGTTCCCAGTGGCCCGATCGCCGCCAGCCACCTGGAATACATCAGTGCGCCCGCCCCTCGCTATCCGCCGGAACTGGTCCGCACCGGTTTCACCGGCACCGTGATGCTGCGCGTACTGGTGGACGTGGATGGCACACCGCTCGAGGTCACCATCGAAAGCAGCAGCGGCAATCGCAAGCTGGATCGCGATGCCAGCCAGCATGTGCTGAAGAAATGGCGCTTCAAGCCCGCGCTGCAGAATGGTGTCGCGGTGAAGGCCTACGGCATTGTGCCGATTGCTTTTACGTTGCAGTAGCGATTGAAACTCCGCTTAAAAAAGGCCCGCTCCAGCGGGCCTTTTCTTTTCTCATTGTTCGATAACAAAAGAAAATACAAAGCAAAGCCTCCATCCATATGTAATTTCCATCTCATGCATCCAAGCCAGCAGGACATACCTCACGTTCCCTTTCAAAGTTAGTTGACGGCTATCGCTCCACTCCAATAAAAACGACCTCTGTCAACACAAGCCATGGCACGCACTCGTAGTCAAGCACGGATTCGACTCAACCAGTCAATCAAAGAACCGGCAATCATCAGGAATGCGTTAGTGAAAATAAGATTTTTTTACAGATTTCTCCTTCCCGTCGCCATGGTTATTCTCACGAACGCGTGCGGTGGCGACATGGTCGAAACAAATGCAGATGGCGCCATCAAAAACAAGGACGCCGTCCAGACATCTCCTGCCACTCCAACCAGGGGAAACTCAGAGCCCACCGCCACTTCGGACAGTAATCGTCCGGGATCGGACGATTCTCTTAAGCATCCATTTCCGGAGATACCTCGAAACCGGAACGATCTCGACTTTGAAGACGACCCGTTCGGGCCAACAAGCGCAGCGGAGCAGCACTGGCTCGACGCCCATGGATTTCCCAACGCAAGACAGTGGGAGACCTACTCAACCACTTCCGAATATCTGCTCGAACGAGCCGCAAACTCAGGCGACGCCGTAGCAAAAACCATGTTGGATACACGTCGTCTCCCCGTGGATCCAGATGCAAAAACGAGGCTGTTCTTTGCCGGCGCGGAAGGAAACATATTTGCACTCAATAGCCTTGCTTCCTATATGGCCGGCAGCAAGGACGGCGACCTGCAAGTGGGCTATTCCCTTTCTCGCGTGGCGGAGATGCGGGGTGACACCCGTATCGCGATGGCCCGCGACGTCATGATGCCGCGAAGCCTGAACGAAATCGAGAGAATGCAGGCGGAGGCTGACGCGTTAAGAATGAACCATCAACTGGATGGCATCTATCGAGACAAGCACGGCTCTCCACCCCCGCCTGTCGTTCGCAGGCCCGTGATTGAGCTCGAAAACTGAAAGGGTGCAAGGATGAAAAGGAAGACCTTTCTTGGCATTTTCTTAATGCTTGGCGCTAGTGTTGGACTAGCGTGCTCCACGAATGCCATGCCGCCATTGGGTGTTATCAAGGTTAGCGCCTTCTCGATTGCCAAAGAAATCCGGTCAGGCGGGACCAAAGGTGCGTTGCATAGAGCATTCCTTAAATCGCTGGACAAGAGGGCTGAAACCCTACTAGGCACAAGCGTCTGGCAGGACAATGGATGGAAAGGTCATGTCACCTACTCCACACCAGTTGGTGGCATGTACCTTGTCTACATGGAGAAGGAATGTGGGCGGAAAGCAGCAGACAAGCCGACACAACCGCCGACATCTTCCAACGGTGGGAGCGGCGGCGGCGGGGGAGCAGGTGGTACAGGGGGCGGCAGTCTAATAGGGGGTGGCTGCTACGGAAACTGTGGAAAAAAGCCTACTGTCGATGTGGGTGATATCCAACCAATATGAGGTCCACGGACTGCTCACTCGTCACGCGCGATGGTACGGATGATTCGCCAGCATCGCCGCCGCCCGATAGATCTGCTCGGCCACCACCAGTCGCACCAGCATGTGCGGCAGGGTCAGCGGGCTCAGTGACCACTTCTCGTGCGCGGCGGCCAGCACGTCGGCGGCGTGGCCTTCCGGACCGCCGATCAGGAAGGCAAGATCCCGCCCCTGCCCGCGCCAGTGCTCCAGGCGTTGCGCGAGTTGTTCGGAGGAATACGGTTTTCCGGTGACTTCCAGCGCCACGATGTGGGCGTTCTTCGGGATTGCCGCCAACACCCGCTTGCCCTCGTCCTCGATGGCGCGCTGCGGATCCCGGCCCTTGCCGCGCAGGCCGGGCTCGATTTCCACCAGTTCGAACGGCAGCCAGTGCGACAGGCGTTTCTGGTATTCGGCAAAGCCCTGCGCCACCCAGGCCGGGGCGCGCTCGCCGGTGGCGATCAACCTGCTCTTCATCCCGCAATGATACCGGCGCCACGCTTTCGCCGGGCCGGATGCAAGCGTCATGCCTTTGTCATCCGACGGTTACACGGAGTGCCTAGCGTCACCAGCTCCCCGCCAGCTGGAGTCGCATGATGACCGTCTTCGATCCTGCCCGCCGCAACGTCCTCAAAGGCAGCGCCGCCGCCATGGCGATGGGCGCCATGGGCAGCCTGGGCGCGCTGTACTCGCGCCAGGCCCTCGCCGCCACCGAATCGGTGCGCCTGTCCCCCGTTCCCAGCCGCTACGGAACGATCGCCCCGGTCGCGGACCGCACCACCGGCCTGCCGCTGCTGCAGTTGCCGCGCGGCTTCAGCTATCGCTCGTTCGGCTGGAGCGGCGACCGGATGGATGACGGGCAACCTTGCCCGGATCGCCATGACGGCATGGCCGTGGTCGCCACCCGGCTGGCGCGACGCGGCCGTGGCCACGGGCATGGCCGGGGTCATGGACATGGCCACGGCGGCCTGGAATACGTGCTCATCCGCAATCACGAACGCGGCGCTGGCGTGCCCATCCGCGCGCCAGGCATGTACGACACCGGTACCGTCGACGGCAGCCAGGTCGCCGGCGGCGGCACCACCACGCTGACCTATCGCGTTGGCGATGGCTGGAACGCGCTGGAACCCAGCCTGGGCGGCACCCTGGTCAATTGCGCCGGTGGCCTGACCCCGTGGGGCACCTGGCTGAGCTGCGAGGAAATCAAGACCGACGCCACCTCCAGCGCCGGCCGGAAGCATGGCTACGTGTTCGAGGTGGATCCGGACAACGAACGCACCAGCGGGCGTCCACTGTTCGGCCTGGGTCGTTTCAGCCACGAAGCGGTGGCGGTGGATCCGCGCACCGGCATCGTCTACCTGACCGAGGACGACCGCAACAAGGCTGGCCTGTACCGCTTCATTCCCAATGATCGCCGCGGCCGCAACGGCTCGCTGGAAAACGGGGGGCGCCTGCAGGCGGCGCGGGTGCGTGGCAAGCGCAACGCCGACCTCACCGTGGCGACCATCGGCGACCGCTACCAGCTGGAATGGGTCGACGTGCCGGAACCGGATCTGGACACCATCGCCGCTCCCGCGGGCTTTCCCGACATCTCCGCGGGCGAGACGCTCAGCGGCCCGTTCGCCCAGGCCTGGAGCGACGGCGCGCTGCGCATGAGCCGTGGCGAGGGCATCTGGTACAGCTACGGGAAGATGTTCATCGTCGACACCAGCACCGGCGTCGACGAGCGCGGCCGCAAGGGCCGCGGCAACGGCGCGGTATGGGTGCTGGATCTGTTCACCCAGCAGTTGAAGGCACTGTTCGTCAGCGGCCACCAGCTCGCCGCACACAATCCCGACAACATCACGGTCAGCGCACGTGGCGGCGTGGTGCTGTGCGAGGACGGTGGCGAAAGCCCGGACGAGTACGGGCCGGGTGCGCGCCTGATTGGCCTGACCCGCGCGGGCGAATCGTTCTACCTGTGCAAGAACAACGTGCAGTTGACCTCGACCGAGATTGCCAACGCCGGCAAGACCATCGCCGAGGGCGACTATCGCGACACCGAGTTCTGCGGCGCGTGCTGGGACCCGTTGTCGCGCACCCTGTTCGTCAACATCCAGACCCCGGGCATCACCTTCGCGATCACCGGGCCGTGGGAGCGCGGACCGCTGTAGGGCGTCGCGCGCAGCCTAAAAACGACAACGGCGCCTTTCGGCGCCGTTGTTTCATCCGGCTTCCGCTACCGGCCTACAGCCGGTCCTCGGCGCGGGTCTCGACTTCGTCCTGCTCCGGCGGCTGGTCACCCACCGTCCACAGCCGCTCCAGCGCGTAGAACTCGCGCACGCGCGGCAGCATGATGTGGACAATCACGTCACCCAGATCCACCAGCACCCACTCGGCTTCGCGCTCGCCTTCCACGCCCAGCGGCATGACGTCGAGCTTCTTGGCGAACTTGACCACTTCGTCGGCGATCGACTTGACGTGGCGGGTGGAGGTGCCGGACGCAATCACCAGGAAATCGGCGACGCTGGACTTGCCGCGCACATCGATTTCAACGACATCCTTGGCTTTCAGTTCTTCCACCGCCGCGTGCACGTTGGCGAGCAGGACCGGCACGGCCGGCGGGGGGCTGGGAAGACGGGTCTTGATGACTTGCGCTTGGCTGGACAAAGGTCTGGTGACTCCGGGAACTCGGCGCCGATTATACCGGACCGTCCGCCGCCGCCGACGTGAAGTAGAGCCGTTCGTCCGCGATATAGGCGGCCACGGCGGGCGGGACCAGGTCTTCCCAGGGCAGGCCTTCGGCGATCCGCCGGCGGACGTCGCTGGCCGACTCTGGCTGCAGCGGCTGGTGCAACCGGTGTATCCGTCCCGCCGGAGACTCGCGCAGGTCGCCGGCATTGAGGGTCAAGCGGCCAGCGATCGCGGAGGCGAGTTCAACCGGCAACTCGCCGTCCAGCGGACTGCCCGGGCGTTCGGCGACCACGAAATGCGCCAGTTCGAACAGTTCCCGCCATGCATGCCAGGTGGGCAGTCCGACCAGGCTGTCGGCTCCCACCAGCCAGGCAATCGGCGTGCGCGCGCCGAGTTCGCCACGCAATTCGCGCAGGGTGTCCACGGTGTAGGAACGGCGCTCGGGCTGGCGCAGCGCACGGCGAAGTTCGCGGCGATCGACATGCAGGCCGGCCTCGCCGTCGATGGCCAGTTCCAGCATCCGCGCGCGCTGTGCCGCGTTGGCGCCCGGGGCTGCGCGATGCGGCGGATCCGCGGCGGGTGTGAGCGCAACCAGGGTGTCGAGTTCGTCGCGGGCCGCTCGCGCAATGGCCAGATGCCCGTTGTGGACGGGGTCGAAGGTGCCGCCGTAGAAAAGGTGGAGCATGCGGTGTCGGGGCCGTCGCGGAGACCGTGGCAGTGTGCGGGGATCGCCGGCGCGGGAAAAGATCCGCCTCAGGCCACCAGCAGGCGCACCGCGCGCGCCTCCGCCACGGCCAGCAGCAGCCGTTCCATCGCCACCCAGGCGTCGCCCGGCGCGCGGCCCTTGGCGATGCGGTCGATGCGCGAAGCCTCGGCGACGAAACGCTCCCAGCGTTGCGGCGCGGCGTGCCGTTGCAGCGCCCGCTTGAACGGCGCCTGCTTGGATTCCCAGATGCCCTGGGATTTCATTTCCGCGGCCAGGTTGCCGCCGGCCGCCTGTACCCGCGCCAGATGCGCGGTGCGCAGCAGTTCCTTGACCACCATCGGCATCAGGCCGGCGACCATGTCGCCCTCGGCGCGCAGCCCAGCCAGCATCCGCGACACCTGCGGTCCCTGCCCGGCCAGCATGGCGTCGGTCAGCCGGAACACGTCGTAGCGCGCGGCGTCGGCCACCAGCGATTGCATGGTTTCCGCCGACAGGCTTCCGCCCTGCGCCAGCAGCGCCAGCTTGTCGATCTCCTGCGCCGCCGCCAGCAGGTTGCCTTCCACCCGCTCGGCCAGCGCCTGCACCGCGTCGCGGTCGGCCCGCAGTCCACGCGCGCGCAACCGGCTTTCGATCCAGCCGGGCAACTCGTGCGGCTTGATGGCCCAGGCGACGGCGATCACGCCGATCTGCGCGATCGCGTCGGCCCACTTGCCGTGATGGGCCTTGGACCATTCTCCGGCGGTGATCAGAAGGACCACATCCGGCGGCGGATTCGCGCAGAACCGGCTGACGACCTCGGCGCCCTCCTTGCCCGGCTTGCCGCTTGGCAGGCGCACCTCGACCAGGCGCCGCGCGCTGAACAGGCTCGGGGCATTGAAGCTGGCGTCAAGTGCGTCCCAGTCGAAATCGCGCCCGTCGGCGTCGAATACCTCGCGCTCGCCAATGCCCTGCGCACGCGCCTGCGCGCGCACCGCGTCGGCGGCTTCCAGCACCCGCAGCATTTCCGGCCCGGCAATCAGGTACGCCGGGAGCAGCGGCTCGTCGGCGCGCGCGGCGATCTGCTCGGGCTTAAGTTCCATCGGCCGGCTTGACCAACTGGCCGGCGCGCACCACGCCATCGACCCGACGCAGGATCGAGGCGGACATCTCGCGGCGCAGTTCGTCGGCCAGGATCTCGCGCTCGGTCGTGGTACCGGTGGCGTTCTCCGGCGGCGACACGTAGTCGCGCGATAGTTCCACCACCTGCTGCGGTACCAGATCGGTGCCGTCAGCCTTGCGGAACACGAACACGACGGCATAGCGCAGGCTGTACTCCTGGGCGCGGCCCAGCGAGTCCACCGCGATCGGCAGATCACCCCATCGCTCTGAAACGATGACCAGTTCCGCCTTTTTGGGGACCGTCTCGCCGCTGGCGACGGCAGCCTTCTCCGCCTCCTGATCCGCCGTCGTGGGTGTATGCGCATCCGCACCAGCCACCTGCAACCCGCGCACCAGCTTGTAGGCCAGATCGCTGTAGGTCGCGGAAGACCGGACCAGGACCGGCCCCAGGTCGGAAGGAAGCGCGATACGGCTGCGCAGGTGGAATCCACAGCCGGCCAGCATCAGGGCCAGGGCGGCGGTGGCAAGGAATCGGGTTCGGATCATGGGCGAAGTCTGGACGAGGCCGCGAAAGGCGGCAATAGCCTAGCCGGCCCGCAGGTGAATACGGGTCGGGATTCGGGATGCCGGATGCCGGATGCCGGGAATCCTGGCCGCTGCCCTCTTGGTCGTCATTCCAGCGAACGCTGGAATCCATTTCCGCGCCGCACCGTGGTGATATGGGGGCTTCACCTTTGCACGAGAATGGATCCCGGCCTTCGCCGGGACGACAGCGAAGGGGACGGATGCCATGGGGAACCGGAAATCCCCGCAAAGAACGGAACGCGATCAGGGACGGACGCGGCGGTCCAGGCCGACGGGCCGCCTCGAAGCCGGTTCAGCCGGCCACGATATTGACGATCTTGCCCGGCACGATGATCACCTTGCGGATGGTCGTGCCTTCCAGGAACTTGGCGGTATTCGGTTCGGTCCTGGCCAGCGCCTCGACATGCTCGCGGGCGGCGTCGGCGGCCACCTCGATGGTGCCGCGCAGCTTGCCGTTGACCTGCACCGCCAGGGTCACCGAATCGCGCACCAGCGCGGCCGGGTCGACCTGCGGGAAGGCAACGTCTTCCAGCAGGGTTTCCGGATGGCCCAGGGCCTGCCACAGCGCGTGGCTGGCGTGCGGGGTGATCGGATTGAGCAGCAGCACCGCCGCTTCCAGCGCCTCCTGGCGCACCCCGCGGCCATTGCTGCTGGCGTCGTCGAATTTCGACACCGCGTTGGACAGTTCCATCACCGCGGCGATCGCGGTATTGAAGCTGTGGCGCTTGCCGTAGTCGTTGCCGACCTTGTCGATGGTTTCGTGGGTCTTGCGGCGCAGCGCCTTCTGCTCCGCGCTCAGTGCGGCGAGATCAGCCGCGGGCGCGGGGCCATCCGCGGCGTGTTTCTGCACCTGCGTCCACAGGCGGCGCAGGAACCGCGCCATGCCTTCCACGCCAGCCTCGTTCCATTCCAGCGACTGCTCCGGCGGCGCGGCGAACATCGAGAACAGGCGCACGGTATCGGCGCCGAACCGGTCGACCATCGCCTGCGGGTCCACGCCATTGTTCTTCGACTTGGACATCTTCTCGACCGCACCGATCTGCACCGGCGCGCCGTCCGCGCGCAGGGTGGCGCCGGTGATGCGGCCGCGCTCGTCACGCTGCACGTCGACGTCGGCCGGATTGATCCAGTCCTTGGAGCCATCCGGATTGTCGCGATAGAAGGTCTCGGCGATGACCATGCCCTGGGTCAGCAGGTTGGTCGCCGGTTCATCGCTGTCCACCAACCGCGCGTCACGCAGCAGCTTGTGGTAGAAGCGGAAATACATCAGGTGCAGGATCGCGTGCTCGATGCCGCCGATGTACTGATCCACCGGCAACCAGTAGTTGCCGCGCTTGTCGACCATGTCCTTGGCACCCGGCGAGGTATAGCGCGCGTAGTACCAGCTGGACTCCATGAAGGTGTCGAAGGTGTCGGTCTCGCGCTCGGCCGCGCCGCCGCATTCCGGGCAGGTGGTCCTGCGCCATTCCGGATCCGCCTTGATCGGCGATTTCACCCCGTCCAGGGTGACGTTTTCCGGCAGCACCACCGGCAGCTGCGCATCCGGTACCGGCACCGCGCCGCACTTGTCGCAGTAGATCACCGGAATCGGGCAACCCCAGTAGCGCTGGCGGCTGACGCCCCAGTCGCGCAGGCGGTAGTTGACCCGGCGCTGGCCGCGGCCCTGGCGCTCGAAGCGCTCGGCCAGCGCCTCGAAGGCGCCCTGGTAGCCCAGGCCATCGAACTCGCCGGAGTTGACCAATTCCAGATCGTCGCGGGTCTTGTCGCCGTACCAGTCGCGCCAGGTGGTCGGATCGTAGCTGGCTTCCTCGTCATTGCGCGGCGACTTCAGCGCGATGACCTGCTGGATCGGCAACCGGTACTTGGTGGCGAACTCGAAATCGCGCTGGTCGTGGCCGGGCACCGCCATCACCGCGCCGGTGCCGTAGCCCATCAGCACGAAGTTGGCCACCCACACCGGCAGCTTCTCGCCGGTGATCGGATGCACGGCGCGCAGGCCGGTGTCCATGCCGCGCTTTTCCTGGGTTTCCAGTTCTGCCTCGGAGACGCCGCCCTGCTTCAGTTCGGCCAGGAACGCGGCCAGCGCCGGATTGGCGGCCGCCGCCTTCAGCGCCAGCGGATGCTCGCCGGCGATCGACACGAAGGTCACGCCCATCAGCGTGTCCGGGCGGGTGGTGAACACGGTCAGCGGATCATTGCCTTCGACCGCGAACTGGATCTCCAGGCCCTCGGAACGGCCGATCCAGTTGCGCTGCATGGTCTTGACCGCGTCGGGCCAGCCCGGCAGTTCGTCCAAGCCGTCCAGCAGTTCCTGCGCGTAGTCGGTGATACGCAGGAACCACTGCGGAATCTCGCGCTTCTCGACCACCGCGCCCGAACGCCAGCCGCGGCCATCGATGACCTGCTCGTTGGCCAGCACGGTCTGGTCGACCGGATCCCAGTTCACCACCGAGTTCTTGCGGTAGGCCAGGCCCTTGCGCAGCAGGCGGGTGAACATGCGCTGCTCGTGGACGTAGTAGTCCGGCCGGCAGGTGGCGAACTCGCGCGACCAGTCGATGGCGTAACCCAGCAGTTTCAGCTGGCTGCGCATGTGATCGATGTTGGCGTAGGTCCATTTGGCCGGTGCGGTGCGGTTCTTGATCGCCGCGTTCTCGGCCGGCAGGCCGAACGCGTCCCAGCCCATCGGCTGCAGCACGTTGTGCCCGGTCATGCGCTTGTAGCGGCTGATCACGTCGCCGATGGTGTAGTTGCGCACGTGGCCCATATGCAGCGCGCCGGACGGATACGGCAGCATCGACAGGCAGTAATACTTGGGCTTGTCGGACTGTTCGTCGACCTCGAAGGCCCGGCGAGTCTCCCAGAACGATTGGGCGGCGGATTCGACGGATTTCGGCTCGTAGGCGACGGGTTCGGCAGCGGACATGGCAGGCGTTGGCGGGAAAGGCGACGGCAAAGTCGGCAAGGGTACCGCAGTGCAGCAGAGGGCTCCACTCCGTAAGGTCACGGGCCGACTGGCGGATCCGCGCCCGGAGGCTCCGCTACCATGGTCCGGACCCGCTCCGGAGACCCGCATGTCCCGTCCCGCCCTGGCCCTGGCCGTCCTGCTCGTCCCGCTGTCCGCCAATGCCGCGGAACCGTTGGCGCTCCAATGCGAGCGGCTGTTCGAGTCACGCAGCGGCAAGCTGCTCCCGGCGCGTACGGTGGTGGTCCGCGAGGGCCGCGTCGCCGAGGTGCTGGAAGGCCGGGTCGAAGTGCCCGGCGCCCGCACGGTGGACCTGGTCGGTCACACCTGCCTGCCCGGCTGGACCGATCTGCATGTCCATCTGGGCAGCCAGTCCAACCCACAGAGCTATTCCGAGGGATTCCGCCTGGATCCGGTGGATTTCGCCTACCGCTCGGTGGGTTTTGCCGAAAAGACCCTGCTGGCGGGCTTCACCAGCGTGCGCGACCTCGGCGGTGAAATCGCGCCCCATCTGCGCGACGCCGTCAATCAGGGGCTGGTGAAAGGGCCGCGCATCTTCGCCGCCGGCAAGTCCATCGCCACCACCGGCGGACACGCCGATCCCAGCAACGGCTACAACGACCATCTGGCCCACCTGATCGGCCCGCCCGGCCCGACCGAGGGCGTGATCAATTCCATCGACGACGCCCGCCAGGCGGTGCGCCAGCGCTACAAGGACGGCAGCGACGTCATCAAGATCACCGCCACCGGCGGCGTGCTCAGTTACGCCAGGTCCGGCGACGCGCCGCAGTTCACGGTGGACGAGGTCAAGGCCATCGTCGAGACCGCGCGCGACTACGGCTACAAGGTCGCCGCGCACGCGCACGGCACCGAGGGCATGAAGCGCGCCGTGCTCGGCGGGGTGACCAGCATCGAGCACGGTACCTATATGAGCGAGGAGGTGATGCGGCTGATGAAACAGCACGGCACCTGGTACGTGCCGACGATTTACGCCGGCCGATTCGTCGCCGAGAAGGCCAAGGTGGACGGCTATTTCCCGGAAGTGGTGCGCCCCAAGGCCGCCCGCATCGGCGCGCAAATCCAGGACACCGCTGCCAAGGCCTATCGCAACGGGGTGAAAATCGCCTTCGGCACCGACATGGGCGTGGGACCGCACGGCGACAACGCGCGCGAGTTCATCTACATGGTGGAGGCCGGCATTCCGGCCGCCGAGGCGCTGCAGGCGGCGACGGTGCGCGCGGCCGAAGTGCTGGGTGTCGACGATCAGGGCGTCATCGAGGCCGGCAAGCGCGCCGACATCGTCGCCGTGCCCGGGGATCCGGTCGCCGACATCCAGCGCGTGCTCGAAGTCGCACTGGTGATGAAGGACGGCGTACTGTTCAAGCAACCCTGACGATTCAGCCAGCCCTGGGCGCGGCCCGCCAGGCGACCCAGCCGGCCCAGGCCATCCAGATCCACCAGATTCCGAAGCCCAGTCGCTGGGCGACGCCGGCCGGCAGCGTGTCGACCGCGAACAGCACCGCGTACAGCATTCCCACCGCCGCCAGCACGCTGGCGCGGCCAACGCCCCACCAGCCCGCGCGGCCGCGCAGGCCCAGTGCCAGCAGCAGCGCGCCGGGCACGAACGCGACCCACCACAGCATCCACGCGGTGGCGTGGTAACTGCTGCTGGCGTTGTGCAGATCCTCCGGATCCAGCGGCAGCAGTCCCAGCGCGACCACGCCCAGCGTGGACAGGAACAGCAACTGCGCGCCGATCCGCACCGGCCAGCCGGCGTCGCGCGGCAGCTGCTGGCGCAGCGCCAGCATCGCCGCCGACGCCAGCAGCCCTGGCAGCATGAGGCCCAGCAGGTTGAAGGCATTGGCGTGCGGGATGCCCTTGGCACCCAGCACCGCGATCGGATGGGTCACGTGCGAAAACCCCGGCAGGGCCCATCCGAAACCCACCGCGGCGGCGGCGAACACGACCGCGCCGGCGATGCCGGCCAGCGGCAGCCAGCGATTCATTGCATTTCCCAACGGAACACCTCTTCAACGCCCATGCCAAACGTCCGCGCGATGCGGAACGCGAGTTCCAGCGACGGCGCATAGCGCCCCGCCTCCAGCGCAATGATAGTTTGCCGGGTAACCCCGCAGGCATCGGCCAGCGCCTGCTGGGTCATGTCGCCGCGCTCGGTCCGCAGGCGGCGGATGTCGTTGGCGATGGGCGTTCCGCTCACCGGCGATCACGCCAGTAGTAGACGGCGGTGGCGGCGTACTCGCACAGCCAGCCCAGCATCAGGACCAGTACCAGCAGGTTGGCGAGCAGGAAATGGCTGGCCCATTGCAGCCGGTGCGCGGGCGAAAAGCCCAGCGTGACGGCCAGCGCAATCACGCAGAACACCAGCGCGCCGTATCCCCAGTGACCGGCCCGGCGCGCGATCTCGCGATCCCGCTCGTCCTCCTGGACCTGGCCCTTCCAGCGCGCCGCCAGCACCTGTCCCAGCACCACCCAGGCAATGCCCAGCATCACCAGGTTGCGGGCGACCGCGCGGGCGTGCGCGCTGCCCATGCCTTCCGATCCGGTGAACAGGTCCAGCCTGGCCAGGAAATAGGCCACCGCCACCGCCATGAACCCGACACCGATCCAGGCGCGCCATTCGCCCGGCGAAACCGGCTGTTCGCGCTCGTCGCGGGGCGCATGGCGTACGAAGTACAGCGCGACCCATGCGGTGGCGACCAGCAGCGCCATGCCGATCTGGCCGGGGTCCAAGCCCAGCACTCGGCCCGGCCCGGCCAGCAGCAGCCAAAGCGCCAGTCCCGCCGCCGCCAGCAATCCGTAGCGGACCGCCCTGTTCCCCGGATATCCCTTCATTGATGACGCCCCGGCCGAATGTAAAGTTAACCTTACATCGACTGTCAGGCATGTCAAGTCTTTTTTACATCAGGACGACCTGCGGGATGGCGGTCCTATTCCTCCCAACCCGTCGGTCCTCCCGCCTGCGCAGTGTAGTTGGCCGTTACGTAGTCCCCGGCGAGGCTGGCGACCCGCGCCAGCATGGCGTTGTCGGCGCCGCCCACGGTCCAGGCACCGGCCATGCCTCGCGCGTGCTGGTAGAACTCGGGCTGGGCCACCACCTCGCCGGATGCCGCGTCGGTCAGACGGAGCCGCAGGAGGATGCGCGAGCTGCCGGCGAAGGCGCCAGCGAAGAATCGCTTGCCGCCGCTGATGAAGCGCACTTTCTCGATCACCGGCTCGATCACCAGCGTCCGCGCCGGCTCGGCCTTCACCGCTTCGCCGTTGCGCTGGGCCACCCATTGGCCCAGTCCCTGGCGGAGGTTTTCCTGCACCGCGTTGCGAGCCTTCTCGTTGGTGTCCTGGCCCGCATAGGGCGCTTCCATCCGCACCGGCTTGAGTTCGAAGCGGGCGTAATGGTCCAGTTGCACGGACGGCGCGGCGTTGCGCTCGACCGAGGGACGTATGTCCTCCCCCGCCCAGGACGGACGGAACGCGAACAGCAACAGGCCGGCGGCGGCCACGCGGGACAGCAGGTTCATGCGGTGAATCTCCAGGCGGAAAGGGGCCGGCAGCGACGACCCGCTGCCCGTGCTTGAAAGCAACGACAACCGCCGCCATCTCAGGCCGCATCCGTCCACGAGTCCGCCTGCCTCCCATGACCGACCTGCCCCACGTATTCGACGCCACCGCCGAAACCTTCGAAACCGACGTCCTGCGCAAATCGCTGGAAGTCCCGGTGCTGGTCGACTTCTGGGCGACCTGGTGCGGTCCCTGCAAGACCCTCGGCCCGATCCTGGAAAAGCTGGCCGGCGAGTACAACGGCGCGTTCCTGCTGGCCAAGGTGGACGTCGACAAGGAGCAGCAGATCGCCGCGGCCTTCCAGATCCGCTCGGTGCCGACCGTATTCCTGGTCAAGGACGGGCAACTGGTCGACGGTTTCCCGGGTGCCCTGCCCGAGGGCCAGTTGCGCGAATTCCTCAAGCAGCACGGCATCGAACCGGCGGCCGCGGACGAAGTCGAGCCCGGCACCGAAATCGCGGTGGACCCGCATGCCGCGGTGGTCGCGCTGCGCCATGCGGTGGAAGCCGAGCCGGACAAGGACGAACTGAAGCTGGACCTGGCGCTGGCATTGCTGAAGACCGGTGCCGCCCACGAGGCCGAACAATTGCTGGACGCCCTGCCCGCCAATCTCGCCACCGACGACCGCGCCGTGCGCGCCCGCGCCCGGCTGGGATTCGTGTCGGCGCTCAAGGATGCGCCGCCGGTGGAGGTGCTGGAAGCCGCGGTCGCGGCCAGCCCGGACGACCTGCGCGCGCGCCATCTGCTGGGTGTGCACCGCCTGATCGCCGGCGACGACGAAGCCGCACTGACGCAGTTCATAGAAATGCTCGCCCGCGATCGCGGTTACCAGGACGGCCTGCCCAAAAAAACCCTGATCGACGCTTTCCGCGTCATCGAGGACGAGGACCTGGTCGGCCGCTACCGCCGCCGGATGTCGTCGCTGCTGTTCTGATCCGTAAGGCGGAGCCTGCTCCGCTGCCCGGCATCTCCCCCGAGCAAGCTCGGCCCCACACGTAGAGCGGAGCTTGCTCCGCTGCCCGGGCATCCTCCGCCGAGCAAGCTCGGCGCTACACGTGGAGCGGAGCTCGCTCCGCGGCGCCGCATCCCGCCCGCCGGACAAGCTCGTCGCCACGCGCCGCCTCGCGACTGCGCGCACGCGCCTGCGTGGGCGTCACGCCATGACGGCTCTTGAAGGCGCGACTGAAGGAGCTTTGGCTGTCGAAGCCGGTGTATTCGGCGATATCGCAAAAGGCCAGCCCGGTCTGTTCCACCAGCCACAGCGCACGCTGCAGGCGCATCCGGATCGCGCATTCGCTTGGAGTCTCGCTGAAGACGCTGTGGTAAACCCGCGCCAGGTGCCCACGGGAATAGCTGACCTGGCGGGACAGCCGCTCCAGGCTCATCCGCCCGTCGTGATGGCCGCTGACGATCGCATGACGGATGCGCAGCAGGCGCTGCATCGACCAGCGCTTGCGGCGATGACTGCGCCCCGGGCAACGATCAATCAGCGCGCGAAGTCCCTGCTGCTGCGCATGGATGCTTTTCGCGACGCCGAACACGCTGCTGACGATCGCCGCTTTCCTGCCATGTCCCATGCCCTGTTCCCGCGCGGCGTCCCGTGTAGGTTCCAGCACGGCCAGCATCGCCCTGAGCGCTTCGAGCCGTGTCACCAGATCCGGAGGGCACGCCATTTCATCCGCCAGCAGATCCGCCATCACCCGCGGTTCGCAGCCTGCCCGGATCCAGGCTTCCATCGAGCCACACAGGCACAGCCAGTTCCCTTCCGATCGCCCGCCCATCATCCGCAAGGGGCGATCCCAGAGCAGGCATCGGCCCGCTTCGATATCCCAGCGCAACCGCTCGCCGACGGCGTTGACCGTACCTCCAAGCGGCACCAGCACCGACCACCAGCCCGCCGGCAGTTCGACGAAGGCGCCGGGCCGGCCCGCGCGGATCAGATACAACACGCCATTGCCAGCGCCAGTGCGCGGCAGGAGGATGTCGGCGCCCTCCGCGTCCACCAGTACGATCTCGCCTGCCTGGCCGGAAAACTCCCGTCCACCGTCGTCTTCCCGCGCGGGCAAGGTTCCAGCTTCCCAGTCCTGCCTGCCGGTTGACACCGTGTCATCGCGCATGACGCATCCCCTTCAAGACAGGGCCATGCTGTGCCCCGCCCCGCCCGCCCTCAACCCGGCCGTGACGAACTGCCGGTCGCGGGTGATGAACGTCATCCCGGAGCATGCCGAAACGACGATGGCCGCCTGAAAGGCGGCCATCGAAGCGGCATCGAATGCAAGCCGGACGCGGGTCAGAAGTCGTACTGCACCATGAAGCGCACCGATCGCGGCGGCTGGTAGGCGGTAGGCAGCAGGTAGATGTCCGACGGCAGGCCGGTATCCGGATCCTCCGCCTGCTCGACCACCGACACGACCCGCTGCTTGTTGAGCACGTTGAACACGTCCACCTTGAACGACAGCCCCTTGGCCCAGGCCGGCGCGTAGCGCAGGTTCAGATCCAGCGAATAGCTCCAGGGCAGGCGCCCCTTGGTGCCGCGGGGTACCGCCTCCACGGGGCCGTTCAGTTCACCGGTGTCGGAGTCGACCGACTGTCCGGCGGCCGTCGTGCCGCAACGCATGAACGACGAACCGTAGGGATGGAAATCGCCGTGGTAGGGATAGAGCACGCCCAGGCAGTTGATCGGCCGGCCCGACTGCACCAGCAGGTTGCCGCCCACCGACCACTCCTCGCTGATCTCGTAGTTGCCGAACAGCTTCAGGCTGTGCCGTCGATCATTGGGCAGGTAACCAAAGGTATCGGTGGTCAGCTCGAGGTAGTCGAAGTCCTGGGTGACGCTGGTGTTGACCTGGCCGATGTCCGACTTCACGCCGCCCTCGGTATTGCCCTTGCTCTTGGCGTAGGTGTAGGAACCCTGCAGGAACACCTTGTCCCAGTTGCCATCGAGGAAGATCTCGACCGCCTGGTACGAGCGCTTGGCCTTCGGTGCCAGCCGGTCTCCCTTGACCCGCACCTCGGTCAGGTTGCCGTCGCCGTACAGATCGGTCAGGAACACCGCGTCCTTGCCCGGGTTGAACATGCGGCAATACGGGAAGCCGGCGCTCGGCAAGGCCGGGCTGCGGCCCTGTCCGTCGAGCCAGCCGTCGTCCTCGTCCAGATGGAAGCCCGCGGCTTCCAGGATCGCCGTGTAGTCGCAGTTGTCGTCGATCGCCGCCTTCAGCTTGCGATAGATGCCGCGCACGCCCAGCGACAGGTGGTCGCTGAGTGCGGCCTGGAAGCCCAGGATGAACTCGTCCTGGTACATCGGGTCCAGATCCTTGGCGGCCACGGTCAGCGGATTCTTGGGCTCGCCGAATTCGCCATTGATGTATTGCAATTGGCCCGGCGGACCTTCGCGGGGCACCAGCCCGGTCGGCGCGCCGGTGTCCGGATTCACGCCGGTGAAGGTGAACTGCTGGCGGGTGAAGATCGAAGCCGACGCGCCGCGGGTCGCCACGTCCGAGGTCAGGGGCAGCGCATAGCGGCCGGCGTTGCCGAACAGCTTGAAGCTCGAATCGCCATTGACGTCCCAGGCAAAGCCCAGGCGCGGGCCGAACTGGTTGCTCACCTTGACGAAGGTGTTGCCGAAACCATCGCGGTTGTCGAAGGTGTCCCAGCGTCCACCCAGGTAGGCGATGAAATTGTCGGTGACGTTCCAGCTGTCCTGGACATAGAGGGCGCGCTGCTTGACCTCGTTCACCGATCCCTGGTTGACGATCTGCTCGCGCACGATGTCGGTGCCGTCGGCCAGGGTCGAATAGCGCCACACGCGCCCGCCCTCGGTGGAAGTGCCCGACACCGACTCGAAGTTGTCGATGTCCACGCCGAACTGCAGGCGATGATCGCCCAGCAGCCATTCGGCATCGAGGCGGAACTGATCGCGGGTGTCGCCGGAATCCGAACGCGGGATCGCGCCGCCGGTGAGGTTGCACTTGCTGGCGTACACACCGGTGGCCTGCTGGCGCGAGGACGGCCGCGCATCAACGATGATTGGGCAACCGGTTGCCGGCGTGTGCAGATCGCCGTTGTAACGCACGTCCACGCCCGAGGCCGTGCGCAGGTATTGTCCGCGCGAGAACTCGCCATGGCCGTACAGCGCGGACAGGGTGAAGGTATCGGTGAGATAGCCGGTGTACTTCAACACGTAGTTCTCGCCGCCCTGTTCGCCGTACGAGGTACCGATCAGGGCCTGCCGATCCAGCACGCCGATGGTGTTGCCGTAGACCGCCGTCTCGGTATCGGCCTTGTCGGAGAAACCGGTGAACTCGAGCAGATGGTTGTCGCTGATCTGCCAGTCCATCTTCAGCAGCCAGGTCGGCGTCTTGACCGAGTTGTCGACGTTGGTGCTGGACAGCACGTTGCCCCACAGCTCCTGTTCCTGCCGCTTGTAGCCGATCAGGCCGTAGGCGAACAGGCGATCCTGGATCAGCGCGCCGCTGGCCCAGACCGAACCCTCGACGTCCCAGGTGCTGTCGCGGCTGCTGTCCTGGCGCAACTGGCCCTTCGTGCAAGCGGTGTAGGGCGCCGGCCCGCAGGCCAGCGGATTGGCGAGATAGGTGTTGCGGGTCTTCTCTCGCAGCGAATCGGGCGTGTAGTAGATGCTCGCGCCCGCATGGAAGTCATTGCTGCCGCGCTTGGTCACCTGGTTGATCACGCCGCCCAGCGAACGCCCGAACTCCGCGCCGTAGCCACCGGTCTTGACCTGCTGCTCGGCGATTGCTTCGAACGGCACCTGCGAGAAGTTGAGGCTGCGGAACGAATTGGTGATGTTGAAGCCGTTGACGAAGTACTGGTTCTCGGCCACCGACGAACCGCCGAACGAAGCCAGGTTGCCGAACGCCACGTCACCGCGCACGGTACCCGGCGCCAGCAACGCGACGCTGGTCGCGTCGCGCGCCACCGGTACCTTGGCGATCTGCTCGGCGGTCAGGATGGTGGTGGACTCGACCGAGGACACGTCGATTGGATTGATGGACGACCCGCCGACCACCGTGATGGTGTCCAGGGTCGAGGCATCGTGCGCGGCGAAGTCGACGGTGGAGGCGGTGCCGACGCTGACGTTCACGGTGCGGTTGCCACCACTGCTGGAAGTGATGGTGTATTGCCCGGTGGGTAGCGCCGAGAACCGGTAGCTGCCGTCGCTGCCGGCGGTGATGGCGCGGCTGAAGCCGGTGGCGGGATTGGTGATGGTGATCGTTTCGCCTGCGGCAGCGCGGCCCACGATCGCGCCGGACGAGTTGGATTGCGCGTGCACGCCGCCTGCGAAGCACAGGCCCAGCGCGGCACACAGGGCGGTACGGCGCAGTCCTTTGGAGAGATGTTTCGGGTTCCGGTGGTTGGTCATTGGCGCTCTCGGCAGTGAATCGGTGGATGAGATGGACGTTGTCGGACCGCGCTGCGGACAGGCATGCGACGGCCCGGCGTCCTGCCGAGGAAACTAACGGGAACTTCACATTGACGTTGTGCAGGAAAAACGAATTGGCACGGCAGATTCCGTCAGGAACTTCGTGCGGGAATCCCTGCGGGGGAATGGGGACGGATCGGGTGGCGGAAAGAAGGGCATGCGCCGCGAATCCCCTTTCGCGGATAACCCAACACGCAAATCATGCACAGCCGGATCGTTCTCCCCGGCGCAAAGTATCTCCACCCCGACCACTCTCTCTCTCGGTCACCCATGTGCCTGACGGACGCAACTTCACAAGCGTCCGCAAGAGGGGCTGCCCGGCCATGCCGGGCTCTTTTTTTGGGAAATTTCCGGAGGGCGGCAATGCCTCCCATCGCGACCACCGGCGAATCCACCACCGGCAGGATCCGGTGGTGGCCCGATCCGCCGTCCGCTCCGGTGATCGGCGGCTCGCTCAGAACAGGTAGTTCACGCTCAGCAGCAGACTGCGCGGTGTTCCCGGCATGCTGGTGGATCGCCAGTACCGGCTGTTGGTGAGATTGGTGGCCGCCAACGTGATCGTCCATGGCTGCACCCGCCACCCCAGCGAGGCGTCCCAGCGCGCATATCCAGGACGCTGGCGGGTATTGGCGAGGTCGTTGTAGATCGGACCGCGGAACGTCACGCCCGTTTCGCCATACCAGGCGCCGGCCGGCGCGTAGCGCATGAACAGGTTCCCGGTCTTTTGTGCCGCCCCCTGGCGCTGACGGCCTTCGTTGGCGGGATTGGCGCGATCCTGGACGATCCGCACTTCCTGCAGTCCGACGCCGCCACGCACATACCATGCTTGGCCCAGGCGCCCGGTGAGGCTGCCTTCGACGCCGCGCGAGCGTTCGCGGCCCCGTACCGCCCAATGGAAGGGATCGTTCTCGGGGTCGGGCTGATAACGAACGTTGTAGAGCTCGAGTTCGTAGATCGACCAGTGCGAGGAAAGGCGTCCCTGCGACCAGTCATTGCGACTGCCGACTTCGTACTGGCGTGAATATTGCGGCCTGGCGTCGAACACCGCCTCTTCGCTGACGGCCACGCCCATCAATCCGCGCCCGCCATAGGGGGCGAAGTTGCGGCTGTAGGAGGCGTACAGGCTGTGCGCGTCGGTGGGCTGCCAGATCACGCCCAGCCGCGGGCTGGTGGTCGAACCTTGATAGCGCCGCTGCTTGCCATTGATGCGATTGTGCGACCGGAACATGAAGCGATCGAACCGGAGCCCGGCCAGCATCTTCCACTGCGTCGCCAGCCCCACGAGATCCTGCACGTAAACGGCCTGGGCCTCGGCGGCGTGCCGATTGGACGTGGTGGCCCGTCCGCGCGGCGTCTTCGGTCCCGGCCAGACCGGATGAAACGGGTCCACGCCGTGCGGATAGCGCAGTGAGGGGTCGGAACGCGGCGTCGACATCGCCAGATCCGGGTTGCGCTGTTCGCGGCTGTACTCCACGCCCACCAGCAGATCGTGGGCAATCCTGCCGGTGGAGAATTTTCCGATCACATCGATCATGCCGGTCGCGGTGGTGTTGTCGGTCTCCTGCCAGGCGCGGGTGAAGGTCATGGCGGCCGGCGTCGGGCAAGGCCAGCCGTTGGCCTGGAGGGTACCGTCCGGCCGGCAATAGCTGCCGGCGTAGAGATGATCGAAATCCTGGCTCGACCGGTTCCAGGCGGCGGTGACGCGCATCGTCCAGTCATCGGACAGGCGCTGGTTCAGCACGGTCCGCAGGGTGCGCGTCCTGTCCACGACGAAATCGTCCGGATGCGCGTACGCGATACGGGTGGATACGCCGGTCGGCAGGCTGTCGTGGGCCGGCGCGCGATCCGGCCGGCGCCAGATCCGTTCGTCGGTGTATTGAAGCAGCCAGTCCAGGCCGTCGCCGTTGTCGAACAGGACACTGGGCGACAGCATCCGGCTGTGGCTGGAGATGCCGCGACGGAAGCTGTCCGCGTGCTCGTGATCGGCGGTCAGGCGCACGGCGAACCGTGGCGACAGCACCCGGTTGACGTCCACGGTCGCGCCCCGGCTGTCCCAGGATCCGGCGCGCGTATTGACGCTGCTGACGGCATCGAAGCTGGCCTGCTTGCTGATCAGGTTGACCACGCCCCCGCCCAGCCCGCGCCCGTACAGCACCGATGCGGGCCCCTTGACGATCTCGATGCGCTCCACGTTCGCGGTACCGCGCCGGATCTGGCCGGCGTTGCGGATGCCGTCGCGATATATGTCGTTGGAGTCCGCCGCGAATCCGCGAATCATGATGCCGTCGCCACGCATGTCGTAGGAGGTGTCCACGCCCGGGGTGCCGTCCAGCAGGACGTTCAGGTCGTTGAGGCCGTACACCTTGAACTTGCTCATCTCCAGGACGTTGACCGTCTGCGGGACATCGCGGGGCTCCATCGCGATGCGGGTTGCGCTGCTGACGGTTTTCGCCCTGCTGTCATCGGGATCGATGGCGTCGGCGGTGACCTTGATCGTGTCCAGCGTGGTCGCACCAGGCACATCCTCGGCCGCGTGGGCTGGAAACACGCCCAGCAGCGCGATGCCGGCAAGAAGCGGGAGACGATCGGAAGTAAAGCGGAACTGCAAGAACATGGAACTGCTCCATCGGTGTGGGGAACGTCGTGAACCCCATCCGGAGCCGCACTTCAATGAAAATGATAATCATTAACAAATATGACTCGTCGCGGATTGACGCGCGTTGCGACGCATTGCACGTCGTTTCTGCAACCGCCTGTGGGATTTCCGCGAGACGATGTCTCCACCGCCGTATGTGAGCGGACGATTCGACACGCAGTGCGGTGCACGACGCTGGAAGTCGCGGGTTCAACCGCGCGTCACGGACATGCCGTGGTTTCCGCACCCGCGCCCATGGCCCGTCAAACTGCCTGCGGCCCCTGCCAAGCGGGATGGGTTCAGTAAGCCGCAACCTTCATTTCATGGCCGGCAACACAACCATACCAATGCGTATGGTAGGCTGTCCGCCAGTTCGTTCCCCCACCTACGCCGCCGCATGAAAGCCTCCACGCTCCGCCACATCTTCAATGTCTGGCCGCCATTCCTTTTCAGCGGCATCCACGTCACCCGCATGGCCGACGACTGGCGCAGCGCGCGGGTGGAGATGCGGATGCGTCCCTGGAACCGCAACTATGTCGGCACCCATTTCGGCGGCAGCCTGTTCTCGATGACCGATCCGTTCTGGATGATCCTGGTGAAGGAATGCCTGGGCGCCGATTACTTCGTCTGGGACAAGGCCGGCGAAATCGAATTCGTCAAACCCGGCAAGGGCACCGTGCACGCCGAGTTCCGCGTGGACGACGCGATGCTCGACGCCATCCGTGCAGAGGCTGCCAACGGCGAGAAGCATCTGCGCTGGCTGCCGGTGGACGTGATCGACGCGCAAGGCGAGGTGGTTGCGCGGATCCGCAAGCAGATCTACGTGCGCCTGAAACCAAGGGCACGCAACGGCGAGGCGATGGGGTGACAGGATACGCCGGGGATCAATGCAGTTCCGCGGGTACGGCCAGTTCCCAATAGGCGCCGTCCCTCTGATCGAACAACGCAATACGCAGGCGCCCTTCCACCACCTGGACCTCGCGCCCCCGTTTCAGCGCAGCGGGCCGCGCCTGCACCCGCGCCGTCAGCGAGCGGTTGTCGCGTGGCTGCTCGCGCAGCCATAGCAGGGTCGCCATCAGATTCAGCCGCGCCCGTTGGTCCTGAAGACGGTGCTGGTAGGGCGCCATGGTGGGGCGATCAATGTCGTTCAGAATGCAGCCGACGGCATTGGCAACGCACTCGATCCGCAATCCTGCTTGCGGCAAGGGGACGATCACAGGTCGATCCGCCAGGCGCTGCCGACGGGCTTCCTCACTACAGGGCCAGGCCATGGTTTCAGCGATCATCGCCTTCGTGGCATGTGGCCGATACACGAATCGCATTCTCCAGCCGGACGCCCCCCCTGCTTCTGCCTTGCCATATCCGTTCTGTTCGAGCGCGGGTCGCGAGAACTCGAACTCGCGTTTGATCACCCGGCACATGGCGTCGTTCGTCAACGGTGGCGGTTCACGCAATGACTGGCAAGCCGCAGGCAATGGCACGTCCGCCGGAAGCTCGGCCAGCATCTGGCCCTGCATTTCCAGCCAACCGCGAATCGCGGCATCGCCCATCATTGCATCGATCAGCAGATCCGGTTGCCGCATCCAGCGTCGCCAGGCGACGACGCTCCGGCAACTGCTTTCCAGGCCACGCATCCGTTCTCCCCGCACGAAAGACAACGCCGCGTCGATGCGCATCAACGCAGAGCCCTCGCCCATCGCAATGATGGCGAACGGCATGTCGGGCCGCATGTGGAATCGACTCCGGAGGTAGTCGTTGTACTCCAGGGCTTCCCGGCTTCGTTGCAGCAATCCCGCATGCGCGTCCAGCAAAGCGGCCGCCTTGGCCGGGTCACTTCGCACACGTTCCAGGCATCCAGCAGACATGCGCAGGCCACATCCATGGTCCGAAGCTGGCGGCAGCCTCTCCTCCCGGTGCCCTGCATCGGCATCGCTGACAAAGGGCTCGGCAAGACCGGTGCCGTCGTACGTTGCCGGACTTCGATTGAAGCGCGCGACATCCGCCGCCGCGATCCGCTCGCGGGCTTCCGGGGTAAGGTCATAGCGCAGCAGCCACACGTCGGCGAAGGCATTGCCACCCTGCGGTTCCGGCACCGGAATGGTCAGCAGCGCCAGTGCCTGTTCCTGGGCACGCGTGGGCCAAAACAGCCACGACGCGGCGAACAGCAGCCCCGCCAGGATTCCCGCCGCCAGCACGGTCCCCGCCAACACCCGCAACACCCGTTTCATGACGCTCCCCACAGCGTTCCCGCACCCAGCCTAGCAAAGCCCGCACGCCGGCCCGGGCAGGTCCTACAATAGCCGCCATGCCCCCCGATGCCTCCTCCCGCCCTTCGCTGCAGCGCCTGTTCCTGACCGGCCTGCTCACCCTGCTGCCGATCTGGCTGACCTGGGTGGTGGTCAAGTTCGTGTTCGTGCTGCTGTCCGACATCAGCAAGCCCTTCGTCGGCCCCGTCTCGCACCAGATCGCCGCCTCGTTCCCGCAGGCGCTGGGCTGGTTCAACGCGCAGTGGGTGCAGAACACGATCGCGCTGGCCGCCACGCTGCTGGCGATCCTCGCGGTCGGCATCCTCGCCCGCCGCGTGATCGGCCAGCAGTTGCTGCGCTGGTTCGAACTGCTGGTGCTGCGCATCCCGCTGGCCAGCACCATCTACACCAGCGCGCGCCAGTTGCTCGACATCCTGCAGACCAAGCCCGGCAGCACCCAGCGCGTGGTGCTGATCGACTTCCCGCATCGCGACATGAAATCGGTGGGCCTGGTGACCCGGGTGATCCGCGAGGAAGGCACCGGTCGTGAACTGGCCGCGGTGTACGTGCCGACCACGCCCAACCCCACTTCGGGCTACCTGGAAATCGTGCCGGTGGAGCTGCTGACGCCGACCGACTGGACGGTCGATCAGGCGATGAGCTTCATCATCTCCGGCGGTGCGGTGTCGCCGGAATCCATGCCCTTCACCCGCGCGGGAGAGCGCTGACCGATGGCAGTGATGAATGGCCGTACCCTCGACGATCGCGCGGTACGGCTGTTCATCGCACTGGCGGCATTCTTCTGCGTCAACGCGGTGCTGGCCGAATTCATCGGGGTCAAGATCTTCGCCCTCGAGGACACCCTGGGCATCGCGCCGCTGGAATGGAACCTGTTCGGACAGACGGGCTCGCTCAACTTCACGGTCGGCACGCTGCTGTGGCCGTTCGTATTCATCCTTACCGACACCATCAACGAGTTCTTCGGTCGTCGCGGCGTGCGCTTCATCTCGTGGATGGCGGTGGCGCTGATCGTCTACGGCTTCGTGTTCGCCTTCCTTGCCATCGCCACCGCGCCGGCCGGCTGGTGGGTCAAGGCCGCCGAGCAACAGGGCGTGCCGGACTACCAGGCCGCGTTCGCGGCGATCTTCGGCCAGGGCATGTGGTCGATCGTCGGTTCGATCATCGCGTTCCTGATCGGGCAGCTGATCGACGTGGCCGTTTTCCATCGCATCCGCGCCGCCACCGGCGAGCGCATGGTCTGGCTGCGCGCGACCGGTTCGACCGCGATCTCGCAGCTGGTGGACAGCTTCGTGGTCATCTGGATCGCGTTCGTGCTGGGACCGCAGAAGTGGCCGACCTCGCTGTTCCTGGCAGTCAGCTCGGTCAACTACGTCTACAAGATGCTGGCCGCGATCGCGCTGATTCCGCTGCTGTACCTGATGCGGCACGCCATCCGCCGCTACCTGGGCGAGGACCGCGAACGGCAGCTGCGCCAGGAAGCAGCCGCCGACTGATCGGTTCGAACGCAGGCAGCGCCGCCGCCCACACCCTGCGCGCTCCGCCCGCAACCCGTTATGCTCGGGCTTCCATTCAAACCGGGGAGAGGCTGGATGAACCTGTTGCGGACCACGCGGATGCTGCCCGCGCTGCTGATGGCGGCGCTGTTCCTGTCGATGGGCGCACAGGCGCGGGCCGGCAATGCCGATGGCGCCGAGGCCCGCCGCGATGCCGCCATCGCCAGCCTGATGCAGCGCTATGACGGCCAGGTGCCGGGCGCATCGTTGCTGGTGCTGAAGGATGGCCAGCCGGTGGTCGAACGCGGCTTCGGCCTGGCCAATCTGGAAGACCATGTGCCGGCCTCGGCGGAAACGAACTACCGCCTCGCATCGGTGACCAAACAGTTCACCGCCGCGAGCATCCTGCTGCTGGCCGAGGACGGCAAACTGAAGCTGGACGATCCGGTCAAGCGCTGGCTGCCCTCGCTGCCGGCCGCCGCCAACGTGATCACGATCCGCCACCTGCTCAGCCACACCTCGGGCCTTATCGATTACGAGGAGGTGATGCCCTCGGATCTGACAGGCCAGCTGCACGACATCGACGTGCTGCACATCCTCGAAGGACAGGACCGCACCTACTTCGTGCCCGGCAGCTCGTACCGCTACAGCAACAGCGGCTACGCGCTGCTGGCACTGATCGTCGGCAAGGCCTCGGGGCAGGATTTCGCCAGCTTCCTGCGCCAGCGCATCTTCCTGCCGCTGGGCATGGCCGACACGGTGGCGCTCGAGGAAGGTATCTCCACGGTGGTCAATCGCGCCTACGGCTACAGCGAGACCGATGGCCGCTGGGAGCGCACCGACCAGAGTCCGACCAGCGCCGTGCTGGGCGACGGCGGCATCTATTCCTCGATCCGGGATCTGGCGCGCTGGGATGCGGCACTCTACGACGAGCGCCTGTTGAAGAAGGCATCACTGGATCTGGCCTTCAGCCACGCCACGCCCACGCAGGAACCGGACGTGCCGTACTACGGCTTCGGCTGGCGCATCAACGGCGATGTGGTCTGGCATTCCGGCGAGAGCATCGGCTTCCGCAACGTGATCGTGCGCTATCCGAAGGAGAGGCTCACCGTCATCCTGCTGAGCAACCGCAACGATCCGGAACCCTATCGCACCGCTGTCGCCATCGCGGATCTGTTCCGCCAGCGCTGAGCCTCACTTCAGGTCGGCCAGGATCACCCGCGCCGCGTTGTGCCCGGGCGCGCCGGTGACGCCGCCGCCCGGATGGGTGCCGGCGCCGCACAGGTAAAGACCGGGGATGGCACCGCGATAACCCGCCTGTCCCAGCATCGGGCGGGCGCTGAACAGCTGGTTGAGCGAGAGCGCGCCATGGAAGATGTCGCCGCCAATCAGGCCGAAGGTGCGCTCCAGGTCCAGCGGGCTCAACACCTGCCGGCCCAGCACCGAAGCGGCGAAGCCGGGCGCGAAGCGATCCACCGTGGCGATCATGAGGTCGGCGACCTCCTCGCGGTGGTCGTCCCAGTTGCGCCCGCCTGGCAACACCGGCGCCACGTGCTGGCAGAACAGGCTGGCGACGTGCTGGCCCGGCGGCGCGAGCGAATCGTCCAGCGTGGAGGGAATCAGCATCTCCACGATCGGCTCGCGCGACCAGCCCTGCGCCAGCGCGTCGCGGTAGGCGCGATCCATGTAGTCCAGGCTCGGCGCCAGGATGATCCCGGCGGTCAGGTGATCGCCCTCGCCCGGCAAGGCGGTGAAATCCGGCAGGCGCGACAGCGCCACATTCATGCGGAAGGTGCCGGATCCGCAGCGCCAGTTCGCCATCCGCTCGCGGGTGGGCGCGGGCACGTCGTCCGCGCGCATCAGTTGTTCGTACAACAGCTTGGGATTGACGTTGGCCACGACCGCGCGTGCACGCAGGGTCTCGCCATCGGAGGTCACCACGCCGACCGCGCGGCCCCGTTCCACCAGCACCTCGCGCACGCCGGCGCCGGTGCGCAGTTCGGCGCCGGCCGCGCGCGCCGCGCCAGCCATCGCCTGGGTGATCGCACCCATGCCGCCGATGGCGTGGCCCCAGGCGCCCTTGACGCCGTTCACCTCGCCGAACACGTGGTGCAGCAGCACGTACGCCGAACCGGGCGTGTACGGACTGGCGTAGTTGCCCACCACGCCGTCGAAGCCGAACAACGCCTTGACCGGTTCGCTCTCGAACCAGCGATCCAGGTATTCGCCGGCGGAGATGGTGAACAGATCCAGCAGTTCCTGCCGCAGGGTCTCGTCCAGCGCATGCAGCTTCCGGCCCAGACGCGCGGTGCGCAGCAGTTCCGGCAAGGCTTTCCACCAGCCGCCATCGGTCAGGTTGGGCGGCGGCTCCAGGGCCAGCGCGCGCAGCACGTCGGCGATCGCGTCCAGGCGGGCCTCGTAGGCCGGCAGGCGCTCGGCGTCGCGGGCGGAGAACCTGGCGAACTCGGCGCGCGTCTGGCCGCCGCCGGTCAGCAGGTAGCCGCCGTCCTGCAGCGGCAGGAAGTTGTTGCGCCGGCGCTCGACCACCCGCAGGCCGTGTCCGGGCAGATCCAGCTCGGCGATGACCCGGGGCTGCAGCAGCGAAACCGTATAGGAAGCCACCGAATTGCGGAAACCGGGGTGGAATTCCTCCGTGACCGCGGCGCCGCCCAGCACCCCGCGGCGTTCCAGCACGGTCACCCTCAGGCCCGCCCTGGCCAGGTAGGCCGCGCAGACCAGGCCGTTGTGGCCTCCACCGACCAGCAGGACATCCCGGGAGGCGTTGCTCATGCCCCCGCCCCAGCCGGAACGCCTAAACGGAAGCCGGGGCCGGCAGCGGCCACAGCCGGGAGGCCGGCTCGCCTATAATTGTGATTCAGCACGCAAACTGGATGGCAGGGAACAGGCTTGGCGATCACGACGTTGGTCCGGGGAATGGGATTCCGCGCGGGGCTCTTGCTGGTCCTGGCGTTGGCCTGCGTTCCCGCGTTCGCCGAAGACTGGGTCTACCGGGTTCGTCCCGGCGACACCCTATGGGATCTGGGCGGCGCCTATCTCAAACCCGGAGTCGACTGGCATCGGCTTCAACAGCATAACCGCATCGCCGATCCCTACCGGCTCGCGCCGGGCACCCGCCTGCGCATTCCCTTGACCTGGTTGCGCCAGCAGCCGGCGCGGGCGCGGGTGGTGGCGTTGATTGGCAAGGCCACCACCATTACCAGCACCGGCACCTCGCAAGCGGTCAACGAAGGCATGGAACTGGGCGCGGGCAGCCGCCTGATGACCGCCGCGGGCGCATCGCTGAGCCTGCAGTTCGCCGACGGTTCCCGCATGCGCCTGCGCGAGGGCAGCGAACTGGTGCTGGACCGGCTGACCCGTTACGGCCGCACCGGCATGGTCGACACCCGCCTGCGACTGCAGCGCGGCCGCATCCACAATGAAGTCCGCCATCTGCGCGGCCCCGGCTCACGCTTCATCGTCGACACGCCCACCGCGTCCTCCGCCGTGCGCGGCACGCGTTTCCGCATCCACAGCGGCGACCAGGGGACCCAGGCGGAGGTGCTGGACGGACGCGTCGCGGTGACCGTCGGGCGGCATGCGACCTTGCTCAAGCCCGGCTTCGGCACGCACGCGCAAATCGGCGGTGGCGATTCGCTGCAGCCCATCGCGCTGCTGCCCGCGCCGGATCTGTCATCGGTCGCCGCGCACCAGGACAGCGTGCGTCCGCAGTTCGCCTGGCCCGCGGTCGCCGGCGCCGCGGGCTATCGTGTCCTGATCAGCCCGCACCCGGATTTCGCGGCGCTCGTCGCCGATCTCGCCAGCAGCGCGCCGTCGATCACCGCCCCGGTGCTGGAGCCCGGCCAATACCACCTGCGGGTCAGCGCGATTGACGGCGGCGGCCTGGAAGGCCGCGACGCCGACGCCGCCTTCGCCATCGAAGGCCGGCCGGTGCCGCCCTACGCCATCGCTCCCTCGGCCGGCAGCCTGGTCCGCCAGGACCGTCCGGCGCTGCGCTGGACCCAGGCGCCGGAAGCCCATCGCTACCGCTACGAAGTGGCGGACAACCCCGGGTTCCGCGACCCGGTCGCGCGAGGGGACGAAGTACGCGGAGAAGCGATCACCGTCGCAGAGCCGCTGGCGCCCGGCGCGTACTATTGGCGGGTGGGCAGCATCGATGCCCAGGGGAATAAGGGGCCATTTGGAGACGCCATCGAGTTCACGGTCCGCCCACTGGATCCGATCGACGACATCGATCTGGACAAGGAGGGCGCACGCGCCGGAGGCATCACTTTCCACTGGCGCGCGGGCCAGCCGGGCCAGCGTTACCGTTTCCAGATGTCACGCTCGCCGTCGTTCGACAAGCTGCGCGTCGACGAGGTGGTCGAACAGCCCGAAATCACCGTGCCCAAGCTGGCCGGCGGAACCTGGTACCTGCGCGCGCAGGCCATCGACACCGACGGTGAAACCGGCGAGTTCGCGCCGGCGCAGAAGGTCAAGCTGCCCTGCCGACTGTGCCGGGTGGGCGCCGGGGCAGGCGCGGTCCTGCTCCTGCTGAGCCTATGACCACCTCTCTTTCGACGCCCAAGCCCAGGAACCGCCTGCTGATCGCGCTGGGCGCGTCGGCGATCGTGGCCTGCCTGATCCTGACCGGCCTGGTCGCGCGGATGGATCAATGGCTCTACGACCGGCTCGGCCCGCTGGTCTCGCAGGAAGCGGACAACCGCATCGTCGTGGTCGCCATCGACGAAAAGAGCCTGGGCGAACTGGGCCGCTGGCCGTGGTCGCGACGCCAGCATGCGCGACTGATCGACGAGCTCGGACGCATCGGCGTGCGGGGCATCGGCCTGGATCTGCTGCTGTCCGAACCGGCGCTGTTCGACCCCGAGGGCGACGCCTTGCTCGCACGGGCGATGAGCCGGCACGGCAAGGTGGTGTTGCCGGTGCTGGCCGAAGCGACCCAGGCCAACGGACCGCTGGTGGAACTGCTGCCAATCCCGGAATTCTCCGCTTCCGTCGCTTCGCTGGGCCATGTGGACCTGGCCGCGGACGACGATGGCGTGGTGCGCAGCGCCTATCTGCGCGCCGGCCAGGGTTCCCCGCGCTGGCCGGCGCTGGCACTGGCGCTGAGCCAGTTGGACCAGCCGCTGGCCCAGAATGACGATCTGCCCGGCGAACGCCTGTCGGATCAGGACCAGGCCTCGCCGCAACGCTGGGTGCGCGATCATCGCGTGCTGGTTCCCTACGCCAGCCCGCCGGCCGGATTCGCCCAGGTTTCCTACACCGACGTCATCCACCAGCGCGTGCCGGCGTCGCTGTTGCAGGGACGCTGGGTGCTGGTGGGCACCACCGCGATGGGAATGGGCGACACCGTCAACGTGCCGGGCCAGCGTGGCGGACGCGGACTGTCCGGCGTGGAGTACGAGGCCAACGTGCTCAACATGCTCATCCAGGGCAGCGCCATCACGCCGATGTCGCTGGGCGCGCAGTTGCTGCTTTCGGTCCTGCTGGTATCGCTGCCGATGATGCTGTGCGGCTTCCCGGCGTTCCGCCAGATCTGGCGCCCGGCGCTGGCCACGATCGCCCTCACCTTGCTGTTTTCCCTGCTGTTGCTGCAGTTCGCGCGGTTATGGTTCCCCGCTTCGGCCACCCTGCTGGTGCTGGCGACCGGCGCGTCGGTATGGGTGTACCGCCTGATTCGCCGCACCCAGCGCGCCGCCCAGACCGACCCGCTGACCGGACTGGCCAACCGCAACAAGTTCAACCACGCGCTGGAACAGGAACTGCGCGCAATCCAGCGCACCCACCTGCCGATGTCGCTGCTGCTGCTGGACATCGATCACTTCAAGCAGCTCAACGACAGCCAGGGGCACGCCAGCGGCGACGCGGTGCTGCGGTTGCTGGCGCGGGTGCTGCGCGGACGCGCGCGCCGCCCGCGCGATGTGATCGCGCGATTGGGCGGCGATGAATTCGCGGTGCTGCTGCCGGAAACCTCCGCGCAGGCGGCCGCCACCATCGCCACCACCATCCACGTCGACCTGGCCAATCTCGCCGCCCGCACCGAGCGCGCCCTGGATGCGCCTCCGTTCACCGCCAGCATCGGCATCCACACCACCCAGGCCGGCGACAACCTGGATTCGGCGGAAGTGTTCGAACGCGCCGACGCGGCGCTGTACCAGGCCAAGCAGGCCGGCCGCAACCGCAGCGTGAGCCACGCCGCCGCGACGCCCTGACCGGCGCCAGCCGCAAGTCTTTTCAGACGTCTCAGACGTCCAGTTGCATGCCCGGCCGCGCCAGTTCCGCGGTCACGCCGAAGCGCTCGCCGATTTCGCCGGCCAGCGCCTCGCGCGCGCGATCCTCGCCATGCACCAGCACCACCGGCGGCGAGGGTTCGAAGCCGCCGTACCACCCCAGCAATCCGGCCTGGTCCGCATGCGCGGACAGGCCGCCGATGGTGTGGCACTTCGCGTTGACCCGGTGATCGCGGCCGTGGATGCGTACCCAGCGCGCGCCATCGACCAGCCGCCGTCCCAGCGTGCCCTCGGCCTGGTAACCGACGAACACCACGTGCGTGCGCTGCCGGTCCAGGTTGTGGGCCAGGTGATGCTGGATGCGGCCACCGTTGGCCATGCCCGAACCGGCGATGATGATCGCACCGCTGGTGATCTGGTTGATCGCCATCGATTCGGCGGTGCTTTCGGTGATGTGCAGGTTGGGCAGGCGGAACGGATTGGGCGAGCCACGCCAGACTTGCTGTGCTTCCATGTCGAACAGGTCATGGTGGCGCCCGTATACCTGCACGACCTTGCCGGCCATCGGGCTGTCCAGGAACACGCGCCAGCGCGACAGGTTCCATTCGTCCCAGTGGCGCGCGAACCAGTACAGCAGTTCCTGGCTGCGGCCGACCGCGAACGCGGGTATCAGCACGTTGCCGCGATCGGCCCAGGCCTGTTCGAGGATATCGCCCAGCTCGCGCACCGTGGCCGGACGATCGCGATGGTTGCGATCGCCGTAGGTGGACTCCATCAGCACCAGATCCGCCTCGCGCACTGGCGAAGGGTCGCGCAGGATCGGCGTGCCCTTCTGGCCCAGATCGCCGGAGAACACCAGCTTGCGCCCGTCGGCCCAGACCTCGACGATGCTGGAACCGAGGATATGGCCGGCATCGCGGAAGGCGATGTCCACGCCCGCCAGGATCGGCTGTCGCTGGTCGTAGGCAGATGGTCGTACCTGTGCCATCGCCGCCTGCACGTCCTCGCGTCCGTACAGCGGCTGGATCTCGGGCTCGCCGTCGCGGCGGCGGCGGTTGGCGCGTTCGGCGTCCGCTTCGGCCAGCGAGGCCGAATCCATCAGCATCACCGGCATCAGTTCGGCGGTGGCTGCCTGCGCGTGGATCGGCCCGCGGAATCCCCGCCGCACCAGCAGCGGAATCCGGCCGATGTGATCGATGTGGGCATGGCTCACCACCAGGGCGTCCAGCGACGATGGTTCGAACGGGAACGGATCGGCGTTGCGCGCCTCGGCCTCGCGGCTGCCCTGGAGCATCCCGCAGTCCAGCAGGATCCGCCGGCCGCCCGCGTGCAGCAGGTGCATCGAGCCGGTCACCTCGCCGGCCGCGCCATGGAATTCAATCCGCATATCCGGCCTCCCTCGATGTCCGCCCCACCCTAGCATGGCGCGCCGGCCCGGCCGTGACATGCCGGCGGAAGCTGACGCGTACCATGACCTTCGACACCCCCCGCCTTTCCGGACGGGGAGTAGAGTCCGCGCACGTCCGTCTGGACAGACCTATCCCAACGCCCTCCCGGGCCGGAGTTGAAAGTGACCTTCCGTAAACCGCAGATGCTTCTCTTGTCCCTGGCCGTCACCGCGGCCCTCGCCGGCTGCTCCAAGCCCAACGAAGCCGCTTCCCCCGACGCCGCCGCCAAGGCCAGCGTCGACAGCGGCGAACTGCAGCTGAAGCTGGACGAGAGCAAGCTGCCACCGGTGAACCGCTTCCAGATCGCCGATCTGGACACCAGCAAGAACGCCTGCGCCGATTTCACCGGCTACGCCAACGGCAAGTGGCTGGCCGCCAACACCATCCCGGGTGATCGCACCAGCTGGGGCGCGTTCGAAATGCTGGATGAGCGCTCCACCGCCGTGCAGCGCCAGTTGGCCGAGCAGGCCGCCGCGCACGCCAGCGCCACCGGTGTCGAGAAGATCGTCGGCGATCTGTGGGCCACCGGCATGGACGAGGCCAAGGTCAACGCCCAGGGCATCGAGCCGATCAAGGCCGACCTGAGCGCGATCGACGGGCTGTCCAGCAAGGAAGCCGTCGTCGAGTACCTGAGCGCCAACGCCGCCAAGGGCCGCAACTTCCTGTTCGGCTTCGGCGGCGAGGCCGATTTCAAGGATTCCTCGATGGTGATGGCCTACGCCTCGCAGGGCGGCCTGGGCCTGCCGGATCCGGAGTACTACACCAAGGCCGAGAACAAGGAAAAGCTGCAGGCCTACGAGGCCCACATCGCCAAGGTGCTGGAACTGTCGGGCGTGGCCGTCGCTGACGCCGCCAAGCAGGCCAAGGACGTGGTCGCGTTCGAAACCCGCCTGGCGAAAGCATCCAAGACCAGCGAGGAACTCTCGCGCGACGTCTCGCTGTACTACAACCCGGTCACCCTGGCCGACGCCGACAAGCTGACCCCGAACTTCTCCTGGACCCGGTTCTTCGAATCGCAGGGCGTGAAGGCGGACAAGTTCTCGCTGGCGATGCCGGGCTTCCACCAGGAAGTCAGCAAGATGCTGGGCGACACCGACCCGGCGATCTGGCGCGCCTACTTGCGCTTCCATACGGTCGACGGCGCCTCGCCGTACCTGAGCGAGGCCTTCGTCAACGAGAACTTCAACTTCTACGCCAAGACCCTGCGCGGGCAGAAGGAAATCAAGCCGCGCTGGAAGCGCGTGCTCGACACCGTGGAAGGCGAGGCCGGCGAAGCACTGGGCCAGATGTACGTGAAGGTCGCCTTCCCGGCCGAGTCCAAGGCCAAGATGGAAACCCTGGTCGGCAACCTCCGCACCGCGCTGAAGACCCGCCTGGAAAACCTGCCGTGGATGAGCGCGGAGACCAAGCAGAAGGCCATCGCCAAGTGGGAAACCTTCACCCCGAAGATCGGCTACCCCGACAAGTGGCGCGAGTGGACCGGCCTGGCCACCAGCCGCGACAGCTACATCGGCAACGTGCTGGCCGCGCAGGAGTTCAACTACAAGTGGAACCTCGGCAAGATCGGCAAGCCCGTGGACAAGACCGAATGGGGCATGCCGCCGCAGATGGTCAACGCCTACTACAACCCGCTGCAGAACGAGATCGTGTTCCCGGCCGCCATCCTGCAGCCGCCGTTCTTCGATCCCAACGCCTCGGATGAAATGAACTACGGCGGCATCGGCGCGGTGATTGGCCATGAAATGATCCACGGCTACGACGACCAAGGCTCGCGCTTCGGACCGACCGGCAACATGGAAGTGTGGTGGACCGACGGCGACGCCAAGGCGTTCTCCGGCCTCACCGGCAAGCTGGTCAACCAGTTCAACGGCTACACCACCGAAGGCGGCGGCAAGGTCAACGGCAGCCTGACCCTGGGCGAGAACATCGCCGACCTGGGCGGCCTGGCGACCGCGTACGAGGCGATGAAGAAGGCCACCGAGGCCACCCCGGATCCGAAGACCGACGGACTGACCCGCGACCAGCGCTTCTTCCTGAACTGGGCCACGGTGTGGCGTCGCAATTTCACCCCGGAAGAGCTGACCGTGCGCCTGAAGACCGACCCGCACGCGCCGGCCAACTTCCGCGCCATCGGCGCTCCGTCCAACCTGCCGGCGTTCGCCGCGGCGTTCCAGTGCAAGGCCGGCGACGCCATGGTCCGCGACGGCGACAAGCAGGTGGTGATCTGGTAATCCGGACTACGTTCGGAAACACCCTTCGAAGGCCCGGGAATTCCCGGGCCTTCCTCGTTTCCGGACCAGCCCTGGAAGTGTGCGCCGCGTTCAGGGAGTGCCAGCCCTGCTTGCTAGAATCCGCCAACTCCAACACCCCGGATTCCCTGATGTCGAAGACCCGCGCCGCCCTTGGCCACCCCTCCCTGCTCGCCTTCGCCCTGGTCGCCGCGCTGGGCATCCCGCAGGCCGAAGCCGCCAAGAAGAAAGCGCCGCGCGCTCCCGCCGTCAGTCCCGCCTGCAGCGACTTCTATTCGCACGCCAACGCCGACTGGCTGAAGGCCAACACCACGCCGGGCACGAGCGCGCTGGGCCAGCTGCGCGAGCGCGCCGAACAGCAGCAGCGCGACCTGCTGCAGGCGGCGATGCAGTCGCCGCAGGGCCACGTGCAAAAGCTGCTGGGCGACTTCTGGGCCAGCGGCCTGGACGAGGCGGCGGTGGAAGCCGACGGCGCCAAACCGATTGCACCGCTGCTGGATCGCATCAACGCCATCAAGAAGGCGAAGGACGTCGCCCCGGCGATCGCGGCCCTGCACCAGGTCGGCATCCCGGTTGCCTTCAACTTCAGCCCCGACGTCGATCTGCGCGCGCTGGATCGCCATATCGGCTACTTCATGCAGGGTGGCCTGGGCTTGCCGGATCCGGCGTACTACACCCGCAATGACGCCGACACCAAGCAGGTGATGGATCGCTATCGCGCCTACGTGAAGCAGATCCTCGCCCTCACCGGCACCGCGCAGAATCGCCTGGACGCGGACACGCAGGCGGTGCTGGATCTGGAAACCCGCCTGGCCCAGGTTTCCAAACCGCTGCTGGACCTGCGCAATCCGCTGTCCAACTTCGCTCCGGTCACCACCAAGGAACTGGGCAAGCAATACCGCAACCTGCAGATCGACGCCTTCCTCAAGGCCCAGGGCGTCAACGACGACACCGTGTCGATCGCCGATCCGGCGCTGTTCAAGCAGATCGACGCATTGGTCGCCAGCCTCAAGCCCGACCAGTGGAAGGCCTACCTGCGCTGGCGCGTGGGCGATGCGATGGCCCCGTACCTGGCCAAGTCGTTCCGCGACGCCGATTTCGAGTTCCGCGGCAAGGTCCTGCGCGGCGAAACCACCCCGCCGGCCCGCTGGCAACAGGTGCTGGACGCCATCAACCTCGCCGCGGGCCCGATGCTGGGCAAGGAATACGCCGAACGCTACCTGCCCAAGGCCAGCGACCAGCAGGCCGAGGCGATCGCCGCCCAGGTGCGTGACGCGCTGGGCCGCGCCATCGAACGGGCGGCCTGGCTGAACGATGGCGCCAAGAGCGAGGCCAAGGCCAAGCTGGGCAAGCTCAAGATCGAGGTCGGCACGCCGCACCGCGACGTCGACTACAGCGTGCAGCCGATGGGTCGCGGCAGCTTCGGCGGCAACATGCTGATCGCCTCTACCTGGCGCCACCGCGAGGAAATGAAGCGGATCGGCAAGGGCAACGCGGATCGCCGTTGGGATGTATTGCCGCAGCAACCGGCGCTGGCCTACGACCTGGCCCAGAACCGCCTGATCGTCACCGCCGCGGTGCTGCAGCCGCCGGTGTTCGATCCGCAGCGCGATGCCGCCGGCCAGTACGGCGCCTACGGCGCGCTGGTGGGACACGAGCTCAGCCGCGGCTTCGACAACAAGGGCCGCATGGTCGACGCCAAGGGCGAACTGCGCGACTGGTGGACCGCCCCTGATCTGACCGCCTGGAACGCCATCGGCGCGAAGATCGCGGCGCAGTACGACGCCTTCGCCTACCCCGAACTGAAGAACGTCAAGGTCAATGGCAAGCTGGTCCAGGACGAGGCATTGGCCGACCTGGCCGGTGTCGAACTGGCATGGGATGCCTTCATCACCGCCGAGCCGCAGGCCGCCGTCCCCGCCAAGCAGTCGTTCTACACCGCCTGGGCGCAGTTGTGGGCGCAGCGCATGGATGCCGTCGAGGCCGCCCAGCGCGCCGCCACCGACGTGCGCGCGCCAGGCCTGTGGCGCACCAACGCGCCGCTGTCTAACCAGGCAACCTTCGGCCAGGCCTTCAGCTGCAAGCCGGGCCAGCCGATGCAGCGCAAGGACGTGGATCTGATCGGCGAATGGCGCTGAAACGGCAGGCCGGAAAAGCAAACAAAAAACGGCGCGGAAACGCGCCGTTTTTCTTTGTGCGGCTTCCTCCCCGGGAGGAGTGCCGTCCGTTCGGATCGATTACTTGACGATCCGCATCCTCGGCCCCGGCGGCCGGCGCTTGCCGAACGGCGGCTGCCCACGCCAGTAGCGGATCATCAGCCAGCCAAAAATCATGCCGCCGAGGTGGGCGAAATGACCTATACCGGCTTTCGTTCCGGTGATTCCAAAGAACAGTGCCAAAGCACCATAGATGATCACCAGCGTGCGGGCGCGAATCTCCATCGGAATCGGAAACACGATCATGCGCTGGTTCGGGAACAGCATGCCGTAACCCAGCAACACCCCGAACACGGCGCCGGAAGCGCCCATTGAATAGATGTTGGGACCACCGCTGGCCAGCACCCACGAACTCACCAGCAACTGGCACAGGTTGGCGCCGATCAGGCAGACGAAGTAATAGGTGGTGAAGCGTTTCTCGCCCCAGGTGGCTTCCAGCGGCGAGCCGAACATCCACAGCGCCAGCATGTTGAAGAACAGATGGCCGGGGCTGCCATGCATGAAGCCGCTGGTGAGCAGTTGCCACAGCATGAAACCACCGTCACGGGGGCCCACACCCGTGAAATCGATGGGCCACTGGACAAACAAATCGGTGACCGCCGCCCCCAGAACCTGTTGGAACAGAAACACCACCACATTGGCGATCAGCAGCGCGCGGGTAACCGGCAGCACGGGAGGGAACATGGCTCGCATCCTTCGGGAACGGCCCCATGATAACCGCTGGGTTTCAGCCGCCCGGCGGCCCCCACAGCGCCTCGTCCAGCGTGCGTGCAGCTTTCACCCCGCGTACCCGTCCCTGCTCCACCCGCACGCCTTCGGCGCGCAACCGCTGGCTCTGTTCGCGGTAGCCCTTCGAGCCTTCTGGAAAAGCGATACGCCCATCCGATCGCAGGACCCGGTGCCAGGGCAGCCGCACGTCGTCGTTGTTGCTGAGGATGCGCGCCACCAGCCGCGCCCGGCCCGGCAACCCCGCACGACGCGCGACCTCGCCATATCCGGCCACCTGGCCGCGCGGAATCGCGCGGATGGCCGCGAGGATCTTCGCTTCCGGCGTGGCTTCCGCCATGGAGGGTCGTTCCGTTCGATGGATGCCGGAAGTGTGGCGCCTGCCCCGCCCGCTGGCTACCCCGGCCACCGCAAACCGGCCTACCATACGGTTCTGGAATTTCCCGAGTCCGCCACGCCATGAAGAATTTCGAACAGATCCGCAGCCACCTGACCACTTCCGGCTACCGGGTGTCGGTCCAGGAGCCCTATGTGGCCTGCGTGGAGCTCTCGCTGGACAGCGGCAGCCGGCACCAGGCCATCTTCCTGTCCGAACTCAGCAACGACGACGAGCGCAGCTACCTGCGGGTCAGCACGGTCATCGCGCCGATCACCGGCGTCGACGCCCGCCGCGCGCTCGGCTTCAACTGGCACAGCAGCGTCGGCTACCTGGCCATCGGCGAACTCGACGGCGTGCCCTACCTGCAACTGTGCGAAAACCGCCCCTACGACGGCCTCACCCCGGCCGAAGTCGATCGCCTGGTACTGGAAATCGGCGGCCTGGGCGATCGCATGGAACGCGCGCTTTCCGCCGAAGGGGACTTGCTCTGAGGGCGGGAATCGAGAATTGGGAGTAGGGAATCGTCAAAGCAAAAGCTGTGTCAGCCGCGCCTTTACGATTCCCGATTCTCCATTCCCTATTCCCGTATCAAGCCCAGCCCAGCGCCTGCAACAACTTCAGCAGGCCATAAGCGATACCGCCGGCAGCGGGGATGGTCAGGATCCAGGCCCAGATGATCCGCTCGACCACGCTGAATTTCAGCGCGCGCGGGTTCTTGGCGAAGCCCACGCCCATGATCGCCGTGGAGATGCTGTGGGTGGTGGAGACCGGCATGCCGAAATGCGCGGCCACGGTCAGGATGGTGGCCGAGCTGGTTTCCGCGGCGAAGCCGTTGATCGGATGCAGCTTGACCATCTTGTGGCCGAGCGTCTTGATGATCTTCCAGCCACCCGAGGCGGTGCCCAGCGCCATCACCACGGCGCAGGTCAACACGATCCAGGTCGCGATGTCCTGCTCGCCGGCGCTGCCCGGGTGCAGGAACGCCAGCCAGGCCGGCAGGTCGTTCAGCGCACCCGTGGCCTCGGCACCGAACAGGGTCAGCGCGATGATGCCCATGGTCTTCTGCGCGTCGTTGTGGCCGTGCGCGTAGCCCATGTAGGCGGCCGACAGGATCTGCGCCTTGCCGAAGAACTTGTTGACGAAGTTCGGACGCGCCAGCCGGCGCAGCCAGCCCGTCGCCCGCGAGAGCAGCGCGATCAGGCCCCACAGCAGCAGCATCACGCCGATGCCCAGCAGGAAGCCGGCGATCGGCGAGCTGATCATCGGCACCACCACCTTCCACAGGATGCCCTTGTTCTTGGTCCAGTCGCCGACCGCTTCGGACCAGATCAGCGCGCCCCAGTCGTTGTGGGCCGCGGCCAGCGCGGCGCCGCACAGGCCGCCGATCAGCGCATGCGAGGAGGAGGACGGCAGGCCCTTCCACCAGGTGATGAGGTTCCAGACGATGCCGCCCAGCAGCGCGCACAGGATTACCTGCGAGGTGACCTCGACCACGCCGGTGTCGATCAGGCCGGAGGCAATCGTCTTGGCGACCGCGGTGCCGGTCAACGCGCCCACCAGGTTCATGATTGCCGCCAGCATCACCGCCTGTCCGGGCGAGAGCACCTTGGTGGCGACCACGGTGGCGATGGAATTGGCGGTGTCGTGGAAGCCATTGATGAACTCGAACACGAGCGCGGCCAGGATCACCACCAGGACCAGGGTCAGCATGGGGCGGTCCTCAGCTGTTCTTCAGCACGATCTGGTAGGCGACCACGCCGGCCTCGCGGCAGCGGTCGATGGCCTTTTCCAGGATCTCGAAGAACTCCTTGAGCAGGAACATCTGCAGGTGGTCCAGGCGGCCGGAATAGATGTCGCGGTAAAGCTCCAGCATCAGCCGGTCGGCCTCGTTCTCGATCGCGCGCAGCTTCTCGTTGAGCGCGGTCATGCGATCGATGTTCATCTTCTTCAATTCGTGGACCATCTCCAACACCACCGCGGCGGCCTGTTCCAGCATCGCCGCGCGCGGCGCGAAGTCGATGCCTTCCAGGTGCTGCAGGGCCAGCGAATAGCGATCGGCGAACTTCTCGATCTGCTTGGGAATCTTGTACAGGGCCGAGCCCAGCGCCTCGATGTCCTCGCGCTCGATCGGGGTGATGAAGCTGTCCACCAGGGCCTGGCTGATCTTGTCCGAGGTCGCGCGCTCACGCAGGCGGGCCAGCTTGAAGGCGTCCAGCGCCGGCTGGCGGTCGCTTTCCTTCATCATGGCGTGAAGGGCCTTGGCGCTGTCCAGGGCGGCCTCGGCGGCCTCCTCGAGCAGGGTGTAGAACTGCTGGCCGGAGCCGAAAATGGTCTGCAGCGAGAACATCGGGGGAATCCCGCCGTCACGGGGCGGACGGCTTTAGGGGCGGAATTATGACTGTTTAGTGACCATCCTGGCGACGCCCCCCGGCATCCGGACGCCCCTTCCGGTCCCCGCCACGAGCCCGCCGGCCCAGGTTTGGTACACTCCGCCGGCACCCTAGGGGTGCACCCTATGGAAGACGACCCTACCTCCCCCTCGCACTGTCGCCCGCGATACGCATCCCCGGCGGCGCCCTCTCCGGCCATGACGGAGGGCCGCCGTGCTTGAACTGCTGATCGTCGTCGCCCTGATCATCCTGAACGCCTTCTTCGCCCTGTCGGAGATGGCCCTGATGACCTCGCGCAAGCTCAAGCTGAAGCAGATGGCCCAGGAAAGCCGTGGCGCCCGCGTAGCCCTGCACCTGGCCGAGCATCCGGACAACCTGCTGTCCACGGTCCAGATCGGCATCACCCTGATCGGCATCCTGGCGGGCGTGTTCGGCGGCGACGCCATCGGCGCGATCATCGCCGGCTGGCTGGCCGAACTGGTGCCGGGCATCCAGCAGTACGCCCGCCCGATCGGCATCGGCACCGCGGTCACCCTGATCACCGCCGGCTCGGTCATCTTCGGCGAACTGATTCCCAAGCGGCTGGCGCTGACCAATGCCGAGGCCATCGCAGCGATGGTCGCCATCCCGCTGGACTGGCTGTCGCGCATCGCCCGTCCGGTGGTGTTCGTGCTGGGTGCGATCAACCGCGCCGTGCTGCGCCTGCTCGGCATCCGCGACGACAACCGCGGCGCGGTCACCGAGGAGGAAATCCGCCTGCTGGTGACCGAGAGCCACGAGCAGGGCGTGATCGACGTCGACGAGCGCAACATGATGAACCGGGTCATGCGCCTGGGCGATCGCACCGCCGACAGCCTGATGACCCCGCGCAAGAAGATCGTCTGGCTGGATACCGCCGCCGACTACCAGGAAAACCTCGAGGTCATGCGCGAATCCCAGTTCTCGCGCTTTCCGGTCTACCGGGCCGGCGACCAGGACGTGGTCGGCGTGCTGGAGGTCAAGTCGCTGCTGGATCGCTTCGCCGACAAGTCGCCGGAGATTTTCCGCAACCTGCGCGAGCCGCTGTTCGTGTCCGAATCCACCCATGCGATGAAGCTGCTGGAGATCTTCCGCGAGGAACAGCAGTCACTGGCGCTGGTGGTGGACGAGTACGGCGAAATCCAGGGCCTGGTGACCATCAGCGACCTGATGGGCGCGGTGGTCGGACGCCTGCAGTCCGCGGAGAACAACGAGGACGCCGCGCTGGTGGTCGTGCGCGACGACGGTTCGCTGCTGGTGGACGGCTCGCTGCCCAACGACGATCTGCGCGAACTGCTGGGCGGCGTGACCCTGCCCGACGATGACGAGTACAACACCATCGCCGGCCTGGTGATCGAACGCTTCGGCCGCATCCCGCACGTGGGCGAATCCTTCCAGTTGGACGGCTGGCGTTTCGAGGTCGTGGACCTGGACGGCGCACGCGTCGACAAGCTGCTGCTGCAGCGCTTGCCGGAGGAAACCGGCGAAGACGCCGCGGCCTGACCCCATGGATTCCACCTCGTCCCACCCGCCCCACGCGGGGACCCGCGCCCTGCTGGACGATTTCGCGCTCGGCGATCCCAACCAGGTCCTGCAACTGGGCGATCTGCTGTCCGGTTTCGGCCAGAGCGCGTTCGGCCTGCTGCTGTTCATCGGCGTGCTTCCCGCATTCATTCCCATCCCGGGCGTCGGGGGCGCCATCGGCGGGCCGCTGGTGATCCTGGTCGGCGTGCAGTTGCTGGTCGGCCTCTCCCGGCTGTGGCTGCCCGGCTTCATCGCCCGGCGTGGTCCGCATCGCAGTGCGTTGATCACTTTCCGCACCCTGCTCTCGCCCTGGCTGGCGCGGCTGGAAAAACTGATCCGCCCGCGCCTGCACGCGGTGCTTGATCACAAGCTGGCGCTCTCCTTCACCGGCCTGCTGCTGATACTGCTGGGATTGCTGCTGGCCCTGCCGATTCCGTTCACCAACTACGTGTTCGGCGTGCTGTTGCTGCTGTTCGCGCTGGCCCTGCTGGAACGTGATGGCGCGTTGATGCTGGTGGCCTGGGTGGCGGGCGGTACGGCAGTGATCGTATTCGGCTTCCTGTCCGGCCACCTGGTCGCCGCCACCACCGAGTTCATCGCCCGCTGGTTTTCCTGACCCGCAGGAACCCGTTGTAGGAGCGACGCAAGTCGCGACCGTCAACCCGATTCGGCCATGAAAGCCGGATACCGTTCCATACGGACAGGTGCAAGCGCACGGTCGCGACTCACGTCGCTCCTACAGGAGAATCGATTCGGGTTGCTCAAGCAATGAGCTGGGCGAACTCGGCAGCCGTGACCGGGTAGCCCAGCCAATAGCCCTGGGCCAGATCGCAGCCGCGTTCGCGCAGGATGTTGAACTGGCCTTCCTTCTCCACGCCTTCGGCCACCACCGTGATGCCCAGCGAATGGGCCATGGCGATGATCGCGCTGGTCAGGGCCAGATCGTCCGGATCGCGCAGCATGTCGGCGATGAAGCTGCGATCGATCTTCACGCCGTCGACCGGCACCCGGCGCAGGTGGCTCAGTCCGGAGAAGCCGGTGCCGAAGTCGTCCAGCCAGACCTTCACCCCGGTGCGGTGCAGGGTCGCCAGCAACGCACTGGCATGCGCTTCGTCGGCGATGACGGCGGTTTCGGTGAGTTCCAGGTGCAGGCGCGAGGACGCCAGGCCGGTCTCGCGCAGGCATTCGGCCACCACTTCCGGCAGATCGCCGCTGCGCAGCTGCCGCGGCGAGACATTGACCGACACGAACAGCTGATCCATCGGATCCCGGTCCGCGCTCCAGCGCGCGGCCGCGGTGCATGCCGCACGCAACACCCGCGGGCCGATGCTTTCGATCAGGCCGCTCTGCTCGGCCACGTCGATGAACACCGACGGGGCCACCATGCCCAGCTCGGGATGCTGCCAGCGCAGCAATGCCTCGGCACCGACGATGCGGCTGTCGGACAGCCGGAACACCGGCTGGTACAGCAGGCTGAGCTCGCCGCGCTCCCAGGCGCCACGCAGCTCCTGCTCCATCCGTACCCGCCGCTCCACCGCCTGGTCCATCGCCCGGCTGTAGAAGCGGTAGCAGTTCTTGCCGGCGACCTTGGCCTGGTACATGGCGATGTCGCCGTTCTTCATCAGCGCGGTGGCGCCGGAGGCATCCTCGGGGAACAGGGTGATGCCGATCGACGTGCCCAGGAATACCTGCCGATCCTGGATCACCAGTGGCCGGCCCAATTCGGTGACCAGCTGTTCCGCCAGCCGGGTCGCCACCGAACGCACGTCGCCGTCCTGGATCAGGATGACGAACTCGTCGCCGCCGAAGCGCGCGAGCATCGCGTCGTCGCCGCCCAGTTGCTCGACCGCCTCGCGGATGCGGTTGGCGAACTGCTGCAGCACCTCGTCGCCGGCCTCGTGGCCGAGGGTGTCGTTGACCCGCTTGAAGTCGTCGATGTCGGCGAACAGCAGCGCCAGCTGGCGGCCGGCGCCACGCAGCATCATCAGCCGGTGATCCAGGCTCTCGCGGAACGCCAGCCGATTGGTGAGGCCGGTCAGCGAGTCGGTGTAGGCCATGCGCCGCACGTCGCGATCGTGGCGGGCGATGCTGTCGCTCATGCTGCTGAACGCGCGCACCAGTTCGCCGACCTCGTCGTTGCGGTGGCTGACCGGGCGTTCGCCGTTGTAGTTGCCCACCTCGATGGCGTGCGCGGCTTCGGCCAGTTGCCGGATCGGACGCACCAGGGTGCGCTGGGCGTAGACCATGATGGCCACGCAGGCCACCACCAGCGCGGCCAGCAGCGCCCACACCCAGATCAGGTGGCGATGACCCAGTTCTTCCAGGCGCGTGCGCGCCGCGGCGACGGCGCGGTCCTCGTGCCCGCGCACCGAATCCAGCGAGTACCCCACCCGTACCCCGCCGATGCGCTGGTTGCCGATCATGATCGGCTCGGAGATGTCGACGATCTGCGCCGACCACTGGGTATGCAGTTCCGGCGTGCTGATCGCCTCGTAGGCCAGCGGGTCGCTCATCTGCTGCCCGTAGACCGCGATTTCCTCGGAACCGTCGTGGATGATCCGCCCCTGCGGATCGTAGACCAGCACGTAGCTGACGTCCGGCTCCTTCTGCGCGGAGCGGACCAGCGTGCCGATGGTATCCAGATCGAAGTAGTACAGCGGATTGGCCAGGGCGTCGGCCAGTTGCTCGACGGTGGCGCCGCCATGCCGCCGCAGGCTGTCCTCGGCCATCCCGTGCATGGCCTCGCGGGCCACGCCCGCCACTTCCTGCTGCATCGCCTTCTGCCGGTGCAACAGGGTCGCCAGCAAGCCGATGACCACCGCCAGCATGATGGCCATGGCGGTGAGGAAGCGCGCTTCCAGGCCAAAACGTAGGTTGTTCTTCATTCGACCTGCTCGCGCACGCGGCCCACGCCCTGCCGCAGGTGCTCCAGCGCACGCCGCGAGTCGGGATCCACCGGCAGGAACGCGGTGGTGCGGAAGAACAACCGCATCGCCTCGCGCGCCTGCGGATCTTCGGCGGCCTGCAGCAGCACCTCGCGCAGGCGCGCCTCGACCTCGGGCTCCAGGTCGCCGCGCACCATCTCCAGCGCGCGCGGGTATTCGGGGGTTTCGTGGATGATGCGGAAATCGTTGCGGAACGAGGGCGGAATGCGGCGCACGTCGTTCCAGTCCAGGCTGCTCACCACGCCGGCGTCGACCAGCCGCTTGTGGACCCAGGCCGCGATGTTCAGTTCGGTCCGGGCGAACACGTAGCCGACCGAATCAGGAGCCGGCCGGTCCATCGGCGACAGCAGGATTTCCAGCCGCTGGCCGGCATCCAGCAGTTCCACCGCCGGCGCGAAATAGGCGCTGGTGGAAGCGGTGTTCTGGAACGCGATCGCCTTGCCCTTCAGGTCCTGCAGGCTCTCCAGGCCGCTGTCTCGGCGCACGAAGAACACACCGTGGTAGCGCCCCACCCCGCCACGCTCGGTCAGCGCCAGCGGCCGCGCGCCGGCACGGTCCTGCAACCGCATCGCGGTGCCGGCGGTTTCGGTCACCCAGTCCACCCGGCCACGCCGCAGGTAGCTGATCATCTGCTGGGTATCGCGCGCCATCAGGATGCGCCCCTCGGTGATGCCGACATCGCGCATGCGCGGGATCACGTAGTCCAGCAGCGGCTTGAGCTGTTCGTAGTGGGCCTTGGGATCGTCGCTGATGCGGCCCAGGACAAGCACGTGATCATCGCCGCCGGCGGCATCGGCCGGCGCCACGGCACCCGGCAGGAGGAACGCCCCGAGCAGCGTCAGGACGAATGCGAACCGGGACGTAGGCAACGAGGAGAATCCTTCGAAAAGGTGGTGGGAGCCTAGCCGAAATTGTGACTTTGGGACAGTAGATTACGTGCGCCCGTCGGCCAAACGGGCCATCCGCTGGGCATCCGCCAGCACGCCCCGCAACAGCCTCACTTCCTGTTCGCTCAGATCCGCGCGCAGGAACAGGCGACGCAGTTTGCGCATCGCCGAATCCGGCGTGCGGCCCTTGTGGAAATCGATCTCGTCCAGGGTCTGCCCCAACTGGGTGAAGAAGCCTTCCAGTTGCGCGTGGCTGGCCGGCGCGTCGTCGGGGTGGCGGCTTTCCGACGCCGGGGATGGGGTCTGCCCGCGCAATGCCAGGCGCAGCTCATAGGCCAGCACCTGCACGGCGGCGGCCAGGTTCAGGGAGCTGTACTCGGGATTGGCCGGAATATGGACGGCGGCATGGCACAGCTGCAGTTCCTCGTTGGTCAGGCCGGTGCGTTCGCGGCCGAACACCAGCGCCACCTCGCCTTGCGCAGCCATCGCCACCGCCCGGGCGGCGGCCTGGCGGGGCTCGAACTCCTCCAGTTGCACCCGCCGGCTGCGGGCGGTGCAGCCCAGCACGTAGCGGCAGTCGGCCACCCCTTCGGCCAGGGTGGCCACCACCGGGGCGTCGGCCAGCAGGTCGTCGGCCCCGGCGGCTCTGCGGGTAGCCTCCTCGGCGGGGAACTGCTCGGGCGCCACCAGCACCAGCCGGGCCAGCCCCATGGTCTTCAGGGCGCGCGCTGCGGCGCCGATGTTGCCGGGATGCTGGGTGCCGACCAGCACGATGCGCAGCCGATCGGCCGCGGGAAGGGGGAATTCGGGAGTGTTCATGGGCGCAGATGTTAAACTGTGCGCGCCGGCCCCTGCGCCGCGCCGCTCTTTTCCACCGTCCATACCGCCCCCTGCCTGTTCCGAGGTCCGAAGCCATGCAGAAACCCGCCGTCACCGTCATGGTCAAAGCCGCCCGACTGGCAGGCAACGTCCTGTTGCGCAGCATCAACAAGCTGGACGCGCTGAACGTGGTGCAGAAGGACCGGATGGACTACGCCAGCGAAGTGGACGCCGATGCCGAGAAGGTCATCGTCAAGGAACTCCGCCGCGCCTATCCCGACTACGCCGTGGTCGGCGAGGAAGGCGGCATCCAGGGCCAGAGCCGCTACACCTGGGTCATCGATCCGCTCGACGGCACCAGCAACTACCTGCGCGGCTTCCCGCATTACTGCGTGTCGATCGCGCTGGTCGAAAACGGCGAGCCCACCGACGCGGTGATCTTCGATCCCCTGCGCAACGACCTGTTCACCGCCAGCCGCGGCGCCGGCGCCCAGCTCAACGAGCGCAAGATCCGCGTGGCCGACCGCAAGGATCTGGCCGGCACCGTCATTTGCACCGGCTTCCCGCCGCGCGAGCGCGCCCGCGCCGGCGCCCAACTCGAATGCGTGCGCGAACTGCTGGTCCAGGCCGAGGACGTGCGTCGCACCGGTTCGGCCGCGCTGGACCTGGCCTACGTGGCCTGTGGCCGCCTGGATGCCTACTTCGAAGCGGGCGTGAAGGACTGGGACATCGCCGCCGGCGTGCTGCTGGTCCGCGAAGCCGGCGGCCGCATCTGCGACTTCCGTGGCGCCGCCACCCCGCGCATGGACGGCCGCGGCCCGGCCTCCCGCCAGATCGTCGCCGGCAACATCAAGGTGGCCGAAGCCCTGCAGAAGACGATCGTCAGCTCCGGCTACGCCGCCAGTTTCGACCCGCCGAAGGGCTGAGCCATACCGCTCGACTCCGCCTTGCCCGCAGCGGAGCAAGTTCCACCCTACGAACCAGGAAGGCCGCGCGATGCGGCCTTCTTCTTGTACCCGGATAGGCAAGCTCTCGAATCTCCAATCCCCGTTTTCAACAGCCGCGCGGCCGGCCATCTCCTGCCGGGCACCAGCGGAGCTGGTTCCGCTCCAAAAAAAAGGCCGCGCGATGCGCGGCCTTTTTTCTTGTAGCTGGACGGGGAAACAATCGAATCCCCAATCCCGAATCCCGGCCCTCAGGGCCTGCGCGCCAGCGCCGCCTCGTCCTTGGCCTTGGGCATCAGATCCTGCTTGGTGACCTTCATGAAGCCCATGGTCAGCAGCGGGCAGGCGATGAAGATCGAGGAGATGGTGCCGATCACGATGCCGATCATCTGCGAGATCGCCATGCCTTCGAGCGAACCGCCGCCGTAGATGTACAGCGCGAGCACGGTCAGGAACGCCACGAACGAGGTGATGATGGTGCGTGACAGGGTCTGGTTGACCGAACGGTTCAACACTTCGACCGGATCCACTCGCAGCGAACGGAAGTTCTCGCGCACGCGGTCGAACACCACGATGGTGTCGTTGATGGAGAAACCCATCACCGACAGCAGGCCCGCCAGCACGGTCAGGTCGAATTCGCGACCGGTCAGGGCGAAGAAGCCGGCGCAGATCAGCACGTCGTGCAGGGTGGTGAAGATCGCCGCCAGCGCGAACTTCCATTCGAACCGGAACGCGATGTAGATCAGGAAGCCGACCACCACGAAGATCAGCGCGTACAGGCCGTTCATGGCCAGCTCCTTGCCGACCTGCGGGCTGACGATTTCGCTGCGCAGCTTGGTTGCCGGGTTCTCCGCCGAGGACGCCAGCTTCACCACCTCGGTGGCGGTGCGGTTGGCGGCTTCGGAATCGGTCTGGCCTTCGCGCGGCTGCAGGCGGACCAGCAGATCGCGGCCGCTGCCGAAGGTCTGGACCTGCGCGCCCTGGTAGCCGGAGCTTTCCAGGCGCTCGCGCACGCCGTCCACGTCCGGCGGGTTGTCGAAGCGCAGTTCCACCATGATGCCGCCGGTGAAATCGAGCGCGTAGTTGAAGCCCTTGAACGCCATGGCGCCAACGGCGACCACCGCGAGGATCAGGGCGACCGCCAGCGACACCCAGCGCAGGCGCATGAAGTCGATGTTGGTGTCGTTGGGAACGAGATGCAGCGGAAAGAGTTTCATGGTTCGGTTGCTCTCGTCAGATGGCCAGCGACTTCAGCTTGCGGCGGCGGCCGTAGATCAACGTGGCCAGCGCGCGCGACACGGTCACGGCGGTGAACACGGAGGTCAGGATGCCGACGATCATGGTGACGGCGAAGCCCTTGAGCGGACCGGTGCCGAAGGCGAACAGCGCCACGCCGGCCAGCAGCGCAGTCATGTTCGAATCGAAGATGGTGCCGGAAGCCTTGTCGTAACCGGTGGCGATGGACGCCAGTGGCGGCACCCCTGCCCTCAATTCCTCGCGTATGCGCTCGTTGATCAGCACGTTGGCGTCCACCGACATGCCGATCGACAGCGCCAGGCCGGCGAAGCCCGGCAGGGTCATGGTGGCGCCGAACAGCGACATCACCGCCACCACCATCACCAGGTTGAGCAGCAGCGCGATGCAGGTCAGCAGGCCGAACATGCGGTAATAGACCAGGAAGAAGGCCAGCGCGAACAGGAACGAGTACATCACCGCCTTGGTGCCGCGCTCGACGTTCTCCTTGCCGAGGCTGGGACCGACCACGCGCTCGTTGATGAAGTCCATCGGCGCGGCCAGCGAACCGGCGCGCAGCAGCTTGGCCAGACCATCGGCTTCGGTCTTTTCCAGGCCGGTGGTGATGAAGTTCTTGCCGAACACGCCGTTGATGTTGGCCACCGAGATCACTTCTTCCTTGATCCGGGTGCTGCGCACTTCCTCGCCGTTGACGATGTCCACCTGCGGGATGCGCTCGATGTAGACCACCGCCATCGGCTTGTTCACGTTGGCGCTGGTGAAGTCGAACATGCGCTGGCCGCCGATGTTGTTCAGCGTCACGTTGACCGCCGGCAGGCCGTTCTGGTCGGTCGAGGACTGCGCGCCGACCATCTGGTCGCCGGACACGATCACGCGCTTGTTCAGCAGGATCGGGATCGGCTTGCCATCGGGGCCCAGCTCGCGGCGGTAGTACACCCGCGCCTCCGGCGGCACGTTGCCGCTGGCGACCGCGTCATAGGCGTTGCCGTCGACCGCTGCCCGGTACTCCAGTGTGGCGGTCGCGCCGATCATGCGCTTGGCCTCGGCGGTGTCCTGCACGCCCGGCAGCTGCACGACCACGCGATCGTTGCCCTGGCGCTGGATGATCGGCTCGGCCACGCCCAGCTCGTTCACGCGGTTGCGCAGGGTGGTGATGTTCTGCTCGATGGCGCTGCCGGCGATCTGGTTCAGCTCGCTCTCCGGCAGGCCGATGGTGATGCGCTCGCCTTCCACGTCATAGGTCAGGGCGCCGCCGCCGACCAGCCCGGTGCCGCCGGCATTGGACGAGGCGACCAGGGTCTTGGCCAGCAGGTCGCGCGCCTTGTTGGCGTCCCCGCCCGGCGCCAGGGTGATGGCGATGCTGTTGTCCGGGCGGCGTTCGACCGACTGGTATTTGATGCGGTTGTCGCGCAGGGTCAGGCGGGCGTCCTCGACGTAGGCGTCGACACGCTTGTCCAGCGCGGCCTTCTGGTCGACCTGCAACTCGAAGTGCACGCCGCCCTGCAGATCCAGGCCCTGCACCATCGGACGGGCGCCGAACCGGCTGAGCCAGTCCGGAACCGTCGAGGCCAGGTTCAGCGCCACCACGTAGTTCTCGCCCAGCGCGCCACGCAGGACGTCGTTGGCCTTGGTCTGCGCATCCAGGCCCGGCAGGCGGACCAGCAGGCTCTTGCCGTCCTGGTCATCCAGCGACTTGGTGGCCACGCCGGCCTCCTTGAGGCTGGCTTCGACCTTCTGCCGCAACGCCGCGTCGACCGCATAGCCGCGGTTCGGGGTGATCTGTACCGAGGGATCCTGCGGATAGATGTTGGGCAGCGCGTAGAACACGCTCAGCGCAACGACCAGCAGGATGACGACGTATTTCCAGCGAGGGAATTCAAGCATTGCGGCAACCCGCGCACACCCGTCCCGGGCGCACGCTCAACGATGGTCGGAAGGGAAAATCAGGCGGACTTCAGGGTGCCCTTGGGCAGGACGTTGCCCACGGCGGCCTTCTGCACGCGCACCCGCACGTTGTCGGCCACTTCGATGGTGATGAAGTTGTCGCCGATGTCGGTGATGGTGCCGGCGATGCCACCGGTGGTGATGACCTCGTCACCGCGCGAAAGCTTGTCCAGCATGGCCCGGTGTTCCTTCGCACGCTTCATCTGCGGGCGGATCATCAGGAAGTACATGATGGCAATCAGGATGATCGGCATCAGCAGGCCGAAACCACCCAGGCCACCCTGGGGAGCGCCGGCGGCCTGTGCATGCGCCGGGGCGATCAGAAAATCGAGCAGATTCATGGAGTTATCCGTTCTTATGCGAAAGCAGCCGGGAATTATGCCACGCGGCAGGCATCCCCGTCCCGGCGCCGCGCCGGACCCGGCGGGCTTCGACGGGACGGTGTGAAGACCGTCCCGGCCCGGAAAGGTTCCGCATCCCCCTGTAGAGCGGAGCTTGCTCCGCTGCTCTCCCCCTCACCGCGGCATCCCGCCAAGCCGAGCTGGCTCTACGCGATCGCGGTTACCGGGGAGCTTCCGCCCCGCGGGCGGCATAGAACGCCTGCCGGAAATCGCCGAAGCGCCCCTGTTCGATGGCGGCACGGATGTCGGCCATCAGCTTCTCGTAGTACCAGAGGTTGTGCAGGGTACCGAGCATCGGCGCCAGCATCTCGTTGCAGCGATCCAGGTGGCGCAGGTACGAGCGGGTGAAGCCGTTGCGACAGGCATGGCAGCCGCAGCCCGGTTCGATCGGCTGCATGTCCTTCTCGTACTTGGCGTTGCGGATGCGGACCGTGCCAAACGAGGTGAAGTAGTGGCCGTTGCGGGCGTTGCGGGTCGGCATCACGCAGTCGAACATGTCCACCCCGCGCGCCACGCCCTCCACCAGATCCTCCGGCCGGCCCACACCCATCAGGTAGCGCGGGCGATCTTGCGGCAGGATCGGATGCATGTGTTCGAGGATGCGGTTGCGCTCCTCCTCGGGCTCGCCCACCGCCAGGCCGCCGATGGCGTAGCCGTCGAAACCAATCGCCTGCAGCCCGGCCGCCGAACGATCACGCAGCGGCTCGTGCACGCCGCCCTGGACGATGCCGAACAGCGCCGCGTCGTTGCCCTCGTGCGCGCGTTTGCTGCGCTCGGCCCAGCGCAGGCTCAGTTCCATCGACTTGCGCGCGACCTCCTCGGTGGCCGGATACGGCGTGCACTCGTCGAAGATCATCACGATGTCCGAGTCCAGCACCTTCTGGATGCGCATGCTCTCCTCGGGACCGAGGAACACCTTGCTGCCATCCACCGGCGAGGCGAAGGTCACGCCCTGCTCGGTGATCTTGCGGCGGTGCGCCAGCGAGAACACCTGGAAACCGCCGGAGTCGGTGAGGATGGGTCGGTTCCAGCGCGCGAAGCCGTGCAGGCCGCCGTGCTGCGCGATGACTTCCAGACCCGGGCGCAGGTACAGATGGAAGGTGTTGCCCAGGATGATTTCCGCGCCCAGCGCCTCGATCTGGTCCGGCAGGATGCCCTTCACCGACCCATACGTCCCCACCGGCATGAACGCAGGCGTTTCCACCGTGCCGCGCGGAAAGGTCAGGCGGCCGCGGCGGGCGTTGCCGTCGGTGGTGTCGAGCTGGAACTGGAGTCGGGACATGGGAAGACAGGGACTGGAAAAGGGAGAACTGGATTGCAGCCTTGGTTGTGGGAGCGACGTCAGTCGCGATGGTTTCGGCACCCCGGAAACATCATCGTCGCGACTGACGTCGCTCCCACCGGGGTCATGCCGACGGAAACAGCAGCATCGCGTCGCCGTAGGAGAAGAAGCGGTAGCGTTCGCGCACCGCGTGCTCGTAGGCGGCGAACACGCGTTCCTTGCCGGCGAACGCAGACACCAGCATCAGCAGGGTGCTCTCCGGCAGGTGGAAGTTGGTGATCATCGCGTCCACGCTGCGGATCCGATAACCGGGGAAGATGAAGATGCGGGTCTCGCCGGCGAACGGTTGCAGTTGGCCATCGCGCATCGCCGATTCCAGCGCGCGCACCACGGTGGTACCGACCGCGATCACCCGGCCGCCACGGGCGCGGGTGGCCTGGATGCGCTCGATCAGCGCCGCGCCGACATTCAGCCATTCGCTGTGCATCTGGTGCTGGCGGACATCGTCCACCCGCACCGGCTGGAAGGTGCCGGCGCCCACGTGCAGGGTGACATGGCCGAATTCCACGCCGCGTTCGCGCAGCGCCGCCAGCAACGGTTCGTCGAAATGCAGGCCGGCGGTGGGCGCGGCGACCGCGCCCGGTTCGCGGGCGAACACGGTCTGGTAACGCTCGTCGTCGTCGACCCCCGCCTCGCGCTGGATATAAGGCGGCAGCGGCAAGCGGCCGGCCTGCAGCAACCAGCTTTCCAGGGTCGCGGGCACGTGGAAGCGCAGGTGGTAGAACTCGCCGTCCCGGCCCAGCACCTCGGCCTCGCCGCCGGCGTCCAGGGCGATCCGGCTGCCCGGCCTGGGCGATTTGCTCACCCCCACCTGGGCCCGTGCCTCGTTGTCGGGCAACAGGCGCTCGATCAGGATTTCCACCCGCCCGCCGGTTTCCTTCTGGCCGAACAGCCGCGCCGGAATCACCCGGGTGTCGTTGAACACCAGCAGATCGCCCGGCGCCAGCCATTCCGGCAGATCCCGGACCTGGCGGTCGGCAAACGCGGCATCGCCCGGCGGAACCACCAGCAGGCGGCTGGCCGAACGCTCCGGCAGCGGCGCCTGGGCGATCAGCGCCTCAGGCAGGTCGAAATGGAAATCGGATTTCTTCACGTGGGGACGGCTCGGGGAAGCCGTCCATTGTAAGGGAGCCGGTCGCGGCGGGCGTTTCCGTCCCTGCCCGGCCCACGCCGGCATTCAGCGCTCGAACTTGGTCGACAGCACGATCGACGAGGTGGTGCGCTCGACACCGTCGATGGCGCCGATGCGATCGGTCAGCAGGTCCATGCCGTCCACGGACGGCACCACGCCCACCGCGATCAGGTCGTACGCGCCGCTCACCGACTGCAGCAGGCGCACTTCCGGCATTGCGCGCAGCGAGGCGACCACCGAAGTCATCTGCTTGGGATGCACGGTGATCATGATGTGCGCGCGGATGTGCCCGCGCTCGTAGTCGTCATGCACCCGCACGGTGTAGCCGCTGATCACGCCCTCGCGCTCCAGCCGCTCGATCCGGCTCTGCACCGTCGTTCGCGACAGGTTGAGCCGGCGCGCGATCTGGGCAGTCGAGGCGCGCGCATTGTCGCGCAACAGGCTGAGCAGCAACTGGTCGGTCGCGGAGATCTTCATTTCAGGGCACTCGCCTCGTCGATTCGACGAAATCTACAGAAAATTCGTGCAAATCATAACTGTCAAACGACGAATTTATCCACATAATAGAGGTTTGCCGTCCTTTTCGGAGAACACCATGGCCCTCCTCGACCTGCTCGCCCCCCTCCGCGCCCATGCGGGCAAGCGCCTGACCACCGGACTGGACGACGCCACCCTCGAGCGTTTCGCCGCCGGCCACCTGGCCCTGGTCGCCGCCATCGAGGCCGCCGCGGCCGAACACGCCCGCCTGAAGGACGAGTTCGCCGAGCTGTTGGACCTGGACGAGGAAGCGCAACTGCGCGCCGTCCAGGCCGGCTACGTCAACTTCTATCCGGACGACGCGGTCAACCCGTACGTGGCACTGGCCGCGCGCGGTCCGTGGGTGGTGACCCTCAACGGCGCGGTGCTGTACGACGCTGGCGGCTACGGCATGCTGGGCTTCGGCCACACCCCCGAGCCGATCCTGGCGGCGATGGCGCGTCCGCAGGTGATGGCCAACATCATGACCCCGAGCCTGTCGCAGCTGCGCTTCGACCGCGCTTTGCGCAAGGAAATCGGCCAGACCCGCGGTGGCTGTCCCTACGCGAAGTTCCTGTGCCTTAACTCCGGCTCCGAGTCGGTCGGCCTGGCCGCCCGCATCGCCGATATCAACACCAAGCTGCAGACCGACCCCGGCGCCCGCCACGAGGGCCGCGCGGTCAAGCGGGTGGTCGTGAAGGGCAGCTTCCACGGCCGCACCGAACGTCCGGCGCTGTATTCGGATTCCTCGCGCAAGACCTACCAGCAGCACCTGGCCAGCTACCGTGACGAGGATTCGCTGATCGCCATCGAGCCCTACGATGTCGAGGCGCTCAAGCGCGCGTTCGCCGACGCCGAAACCAAGGGCTGGTTTATCGAGGCGGTGTTCCTGGAGCCGGTGATGGGCGAAGGCGATCCGGGCCGCTCGGTGCCGCCGGTGTTCTACGCCGCCGCGCGCGAGCTCACCCGCCAGCACGGCAGCCTGTTCCTGGTCGACTCGATCCAGGCCGGCCTGCGCGCCCACGGCGTGTTGTCGATCGTGGATTACCCCGGCTTCGAGGGCCTGGACGCGCCCGACATGGAAACCTACTCCAAGGCGCTCAATGCCGCGCAGTACCCGCTGTCGGTGCTGGCGGTCGGCGAACGCGCCGCCGGCCTGTACCGCAAGGGCGTCTACGGCAACACCATGACCACCAATCCGCGCGCGCTGGACGTGGCCTGCGCCACCCTGGAACAGCTCACACCGCAGGTCCGCGAGAACATTCGCGCCCGCGGCGTCGATGCGGTCGCCCGCCTCGAGAAACTGAAGGACGAACTGGGCGGCCTGATCACCAAGGTCCAGGGCACCGGCCTGCTGTTCTCCTGCGAACTGGCCCCGCAATTCAAGTGCTACGGCGCCAATTCCACCGAGGAATGGCTGCGCCAGCACGGCATCAACGTCATCCACGGCGGCGCCAACTCGCTGCGCTTCACCCCGCATTTCGCGATGGACGCCGACGAACTGGAACTGCTGGTGTCGATGGTTGGCCGCGCGCTGCAGGAGGGTCCGCGCAACACCCAGGCCGCGGCGGCCTGATCCCCCCCGGACCGCATTTTCCTCGTGGGCGGACACCCCTGGCGGTGTCCGCCTTTTTTGCGCGCGGCGTCCGTGGAGCGGAGCTTGCTCCGCTGCCCGGGCTCCCCGCCCTCCCGCGCGGGCAAGCCCGCGACTACGGCTTGCGCTTCGCCTCGTTGAACCGCGCCATCACTGCCTGGATCAACGCCCTGGCCTCGGCCGCGTCGCCATAGCCGTTCAACCGGACCGGATTGCGCCCCCTGGGCAGATCCTTGTACACACGGAAGAACGCCTCGATGCGATCGCGCTCGATGGCGGGCAGGTCGGCGAGATCACGGATGCCGGCGTAGGTGGGATCCACCTTGTCCGTCGGCACGCCGATGATCTTCTCGTCGGTCTTGCCGTCATCGACCATCCGCAACACGCCAATCGGCCGGAACCGGATCAGCACGCCGGGATGCAGCGGCTCGCGGGTCAACACCAGCGCATCCAGGGGATCCCCATCCCCTGCCAGGGTGCGCGGCATCGAACCGTAGTTGGCCGGATAGGCCACCGGCATCGACTGGAAACGATCGACGAACAGCAATCCTTCTTCGTTGATCTCGTACTTGGTGAAACTGCCGGCCGGTATTTCCACCGCCAGCACCGCTTCTTCCGGCACCTTCGGCGATTGCGCGGCCAGGAACGGGTGGACCACCGTATCGCCGGCCTGCGCCAGCGATGCGCCCATCAATCCCGCAAGCAGGACGACCGCGCGGCTCATTGCGCCGGCGTGCAGGCGGGCAGCTTCAGCGCCCGCGCAATCGCCTGCCAGTCGAACGCGGCGACGGCCTTGTCGTCATCCACCGCGTAGAACACGCCTTCCGGGAAGCGCTTGTCGACGGTCTGATCGAGCCACACGCCGTCGGTGTTGGCGGTGCGCTCGCCGGTGAAGGCACCCAGGTGTTCCAGGCTGAGGCGATCGAACACATGGAACACGCTGCGATCCTTGAACTGATCGGTGGCGATCCAGAAGCCGGTGCCGCCCGCGCACTGCGCCAGCGCCATGCCCTCGGCCTGCGCCTTGAACAGATCCGCGCCGATATCGCGCCCGCGATAGCGGCCGTCCAGGCCGTATTCGCGCAGGCGGGTACCGGTGGCAACGTCCTCTTCCGCCAGCAGCAGGCGATCATTCGACACGTCGCCGAACACCGACTCGGCGATGCGGATCGCACCGGCTTCGGAGGTGTCGCCGAAGGTGCCCGTCAACGTCGCCGCCCAGCCCTGCGGCACGCGCCGCAACTGGTAGCGCTTGAACCGGCGATCCAGTTCCGCCAGCGGTGGCGGCAGGTCCTCGTTCTGCGGTGACATGTAGTTGTCGCTGACGATGACCTCGTAGCTGTCCTTCTGCGGGCGCACCCACAGGCCGTAGGGCTGCTTCAGGTCCTCGGCGCCAAAGCTGAGCAGCGGCTGGAATCCCGGCAACTGGAACAGTTGCACGCGATGGTTGTCGCGCTCGACCACCAGCACCAGATCGTCAATCACGGCAATGCCGTTGGGACGCTGGAGCTGGCCGGCGCCCGTACCCGGTCCCCCGACCGTGCGCAGGCGTTCGCCACTGACGCCGTCATAGACGATCAGCTGATCGGTCGCCTTGGCGGTGGCGATCAGCCAGCGCTTGCCATCCGGCGAGCGCCAACTGGCCGGCGAGTCGACGTTGTCGGCCGGCGTGTCGGCGGTCAGGAAGGCCTCGGGCACCACCACGTGCGGAATCATCGCCTCGCTCAGCAGCGGGTCCTTCTCCACGTTCTCGTCCGGCTCGCGGTCGGCCACCGTTGGCGCGACGCCGGCGCAGCCGGCCACGGACAGGATCGCCAGCAGGCTGGCGAGTGCGTTCAAGCGATGCGACATGCGTTTTCCCCTGGAGCGGTTGACGGTCAACAAACCGCAATGTTCTACGCATCGATCATGACGTTTTGGTTGCATCGCAAGACATTCGCCGACGTGCCATCTGACGGTCATATTGCCGCCATCTAAGGCCCGTAGAAATCGCCGTTTATCTTCACACGGGGAAAACACGACGATGAAACGCACCGCCCTGGCCATCGGCCTGTCACAGGCATTGCTCTGCGCCGGCATGATCAGCGCCATCCCGCTGGCGCGAGCGCAGGCCATGCCCGATGGCGGTGGCGGCGCCTCCGCCGCGCCGGCGGAGGACCCCAAGCAGCTGGACACCATCGTCGTCCAGGGCGAAATCGCCTATCGCAACCGCACCGACGACATCTCCCCCACCCTGTCCTACGACCTGGAGTACTTCCAGCGTTTCGAGCCGAACACCGTGGGCGACATGCTCAAGCGCGTGCCCGGCGTGACCTTCGTCGGCTCGGACATCATGGAATTCGACGGCGCGATGATGCGTGGCATGGCCGCCGGCTACACCCAGGTACTGATCAACGGCAAGAAGGTACCCGGCGCCGGTGACGACCGTTCCTTCTGGGTGGACCGCATCCCGGCGGAAATGGTCGATCACATCGAAATCCTGCGCAGCAACAGCGCCAACCGCAGCGGCGACGCCATCGCCGGCACCATCAACATCGTCCTGCGCGACGCCTACGTGTTCGACGGCAGCTACCTGCGCATCGGCGCCAACCGCTGGTACGACGGCGAGGTGAACCCGACCTTCGGCGCGGTGACCAGCGTCGACGCGCTGGGCGGCCGCCTGCTCGCCGGCATCAACGTGCAGGACCGCTACCGCTCCAAGGTCAAGCGCTCGGACCGCTTCGCCGACCCGTCCCGGCAGGAACTCGTGAGCTGGGAAGACCAGACCGAGGTCAAGGACGGCCGCGACTACTCGGCGAACGTGTCCTACACCGCCGACATCGGCGAGACCGGCCGCCTCAGCATCGATGGTTTTTACGTCAAGACCGACCGCGACATCACCGAGGTCTCCCATGAAGTGGAGTACGACGACGAAGACATCATCGACTCGCGCGTGCCCGGCTTGAATCCGATCGACCAGCGCAACTGGGGCATCGGCACCGAGTACACATTCGACATGGCCGGCGGCACCACCGAGCTCGACCTCGATTACGCGCGTTTCGAGGACGACAGCGCCGAGAGCGAGGAAAAACATGAGTACGTCAATGGCGAATGGGACGCTTCCGAAGCCGAATCCCAGGCCGTGGACGCCAAGGACACCGAGACCAGCTTCAAGATCGCGCACAAGCGCCCCGCGGGCGGCGCCGAACTCGAGTTCGGCGTGGACTGGCGGCGCAAGAAGCGCGACGTCACCTACACCAACTACGCCTGGGAAGCCGAGAATGAAGGCGATCCGGTGGCCTATGAACCGGACGGCGTCATCGGCTCGCTGATCGAGGAAACCCGTGTCGATCCCTACCTGATGCTTTCGGGCAAGGGCCAGGCGTTCTCCTGGGAAGCCGGCCTGCGCTACGAGACCACCCGTTCGGACATCCGCTACCAGGAGGATGGCGATGTCGCCGGCTCCGCCAGCAAGGACTACAACGAACTGCTGCCCTCGCTGCACCTGAAGTGGGATCTGGATGAAGCCACCCGCATCAGCCTGTCGTTGGCCAAGAGCGTGAAGCGCCCGAACTTCAACGAGCTGATTCCCGCCCTGCTGGACGGCGAATACGGCGACAACGACTACATCGGCAATCCGGAACTCGACCCGGAAACCGCCAACGGCATCGACCTGGGCTTCGAGCGCCGCCTCGGCAAGCATGGCGTGGTGGGCCTGAACTTCTTCTACCGCGACGTGAAGAACCTGATCGAACTGGTCAACACCGGCGAACTCAGCGAGGACGCGCAGGACAAGTACGCCGAGGACCTGGAGGAATTCCTGGCGGAGAATCCCGGCGCGACCGAGGATGATTTCCAGTTCGACGCCGAGAGCTGGCTGTTCACCTCGGCCAACGTCGGCGACGGCAAGGTCTACGGCGTCGAGTTCGATCTGTCGACCCCGCTGACCGCACTGGGCATGCCGAACACCGGCGTCTTCCTCAACTACTCATACCTCAACAGCAAGATCACCGATTTCATGGGTGAGCGCCGTTTCAACGACCAGGCCAAGAGCGTCTACAACGTCGGTTTCATCCAGGACCTGCCGTCGATCGGTGCCAGCTTCGGCGCCACCTATCGCAAGCAGGGCGATGCCTTCAGCCGCATCCTGGCCGAGGAAGTGACGGTCAAGTATGGCGATGATCTGGAAGTGTTCGTCGAGAAACGCTTCGGCAAGACCATGTCGATGCGCCTGACCGCCGCCAACCTGCTGGACGCGTCCAAGGACGAGTTCTTCCACAAGTTCGACAACCAGGCCGACCAGATCGATCGCGACTACGACGAATACGAACTGGAAACCGAGGAAGCCGGACCGAGCTATCAGTTGGTCATGCGCTGGGCGTTCTGAGCACGGCCCTCCCCGTGCCCAGTGGAAGCCGGCGCAAGCCGGCTTCCTTTTTTGTGGCTTTGACGGCTTTGATGCAGACTTTCGCCACCCGTCACCACCGCAGGCCGCCATGAAGACCGTCGAAGTCCGCCATCCCCTCGTCCAGCACAAGATCGGCCTGCTGCGCGACGCCTCCCTCAGCACCAAGGGTTTCCGCGAACTGGTGACCGAACTGGGCACCCTGCTCGCCTACGAGGCCACCGCGGACCTGGAGACCGAGGAGGCGACCATGCCGGGCTGGGCCGGGCCGGTCCAGGTGCGCAAGATCGCCGGCGCCAAGATCACCCTGGTCCCCATCCTGCGCGCCGGCCTGGGTATGCTGCCCGGCGTGCTGGCGCTGATTCCGGCCGCCAAGGTCAGCGTGGTCGGCCTGCAGCGCGACGAGGAGACCCTGCAGCCGGTGCCCTATTTCGAACGCCTGACCGGCCGCCTGGACGAGCGCGACGCGCTCATCCTGGATCCGATGCTGGCGACCGGCGGCACCCTGATCGCCACCATCGACATGCTCAAGCGCGCCGGCGCCAAACGTATCAAGGGCATCTTCCTGGTCGCCGCGCCCGAGGGCCTGGCCGCGCTGGAAGCGGCCCACCCCGACGTCGAGGTCTATACCGCCGCCATCGACGACCATCTCAACGACAAGGGCTACATCCTGCCGGGACTGGGTGACGCCGGCGATCGCATCTTCGGCACCCGGGTCGGCTGAGCCTCAGCGACGGATCCAACGCTCGGCCTCGGCCGGGCCGGCGGCATCTGCAGACAACACCCGGCCTGCTTCGGCGTCGCCCAGTACTTCCGCCTTGAGGAAGGCGGTGCCGATATCGCGCGCGCGCCGGTACAGCGCTTCCGGCTGGCCGCCGATGAGGTTGTGGTCGCCACCGGCCAGCACCACGGCGTACTTGTCGCCTGCGGGTGCGCTTTCGACCGGATACAGGTGGTCGCGCGCATCGCTGACGAAACCCGGCACCAGGTCCTTGTCGCCGGTCACCAACAGGACCGGCACCGCGACGGACGCATAGGCCGAAGGCGTGACGAGTCCGGGAATCCGGCCCGGCGAGGAATACCCCACCACGGCCGTCACGCTGGGGTCGCGCAACGGCGCGAGCTCAGCCAGCGCCCCGCCCAGGACCAGCGACACCAGCGTGCCGTAGCTGTGCCCGGCCGCCGCCACCGGCACACCGGGCCAACGCGCGGCCACATAGGCACTGGCCGCCTTCATGTCGGCCATGCGCTCGCCGAAGCCCTGCTGCATGGAGAACTTGTCGCGGTCAGGATGCTTCACCGAGTCCACGTGCAGCGGCGCGACCACCGCGAAACCGGCGTCGCACCAGGTTTGCAGCAGCGCGTCGTAGCGTTCCGGCCACGCGCCATGGCCGCTCGAGAACAGCACCACGCCACGAACATGTTCCGGTTCCCACACCGCCATCGGGGTCGTGCGCTGCGGCGACACCTGCAACGGTACCGTCGTTGTCGGCGCCGCAAGGACGGCCTGAAGGCCGGCGAAAGACAACAGCACGGCCGCCAATGCCCGGCGGAACAGGAAACGCTGGCTCATCTGAAGATCCCCTTGGAAAGTGGGATCAGTCTGTCGGAACCCCGCGTTTCAGGCAGGTGCCTGTTGTCATCAATCGCCGGTGCCGGAAGTCATTTCATGCCGCCAACGGGCGGGCGCGCAACTCCGGCAATTCGTGCGCCACACCGAACTTGCCGCGTTCGTCGCGGGTGACCTGGGCCAGCGCGCAGTCCGGATCGTGGGTAAAAAACAGGTGCACGTTGCGTGCGAGTTTGTCTTCCAGGAATACGCGCTTCTCGTCAATCAGAAGTTCGGCGTTGCGGTCATAGCCCATCGTGATCGGTACGTGCACCCACGAGCGTCCTGGAATGAGGTCCGCGCAGAACACGACGCCGCCGTGCGGCGCGCCGTCCACCCGTTCCGGCCCCACGATTTCGGCCAGCATCAGTCCCGGCGTATGCCCGTCGCTGAAACTGAAACGCACGCTGTCGCCCAGCACGCGGGAGTGTTCGCCTTCCACCAGTTCGAGCCGGCCACTGGCTTCCAGCAACCCCTGTAGCTCCGGAATGAAACTGGCGCGATCACGCGGATGCGGCTTCAATGCCCGCTGCCAGTGCGCCTTGCCGACCACGAAGGTCGCGTTGGGGAACAGCAGTTCCGGTGCCTGGCCTTCGCTCCATGGCGCCAGCAGCCCGCCGGCGTGGTCGAAATGCAGGTGACTCAGCACCACCACGTCGATGTCCTCATGGCCGAAGCCGGCCTCGCGCAGCGAGTCCAGCAGGACGTGCCGTTCTTCCTGCACGCCGTAGCGCTCGCGCATTTTCGGATCGAAGAACGCGCCGATACCGGTTTCGAACAGCACGGTCTTGCCGTTGAGCGGGCTTGCCAGCAATGCCCGGCAGGCCAGCGGCACCCGGTTCTGTTCATCGGGCGCCAGCCATTTGGACCACATCGCACGCGGCGCGTTGCCGAACATCGCGCCGCCATCGAGTTTCTGGGAATTGCCGAGAATGGACCAGAGTTTCATGGTGCCGATTCTACTCCCGAGGGGGCCAGGGGACCTGAAGACGGGTCCGGCGGGATAGTGCCCCGCACCATGGTCCTCCCGCCAGGCGCCATTGGGCTTGCGCGGTTTCAGGTCCCTGTTCCGGACGCAACGGAGCGTACGCCGTTGCGTCCGGACGAGGCCGCACTCAACGCGCGGCGGATTCGCTCAATTCGACTTCCGCCTTGCCCACCGGATTGCGCGGATCCGCGCCACCGGTGAGGGTGTTGGCCTTGCGGTCCCAGAGCACGGTCTGCAGGTTGCCCCACACATGGCTGGAACCACGGCCACCGGCGGCGGTGTCGCCGGGCAGGTCGACCTGGTGGCCCATCGCCCGCAGCGCCTCGGCCACCTGCGGACTGAACGCGCCGCTCTCGGCGGAAATCACGTCCGGCAGCCATTGGTGATGGAAACGCGGCAGCGCGGCGACCTGTTGCGCACCCAGTCCCTGGTCGTAGCCGAGCATGCCCAGCAGCACCATGGTGATGATGCGGCTGCCGCCAGGCGTGCCGAGCACGGCGATGCGATCGGGCGACTCCATGAAACTGGGCGTCATCGAACTGAGCATGCGCTTGCCGGGCTTGGGCGCGTTGGCATCGAAGCCCATCACGCCGAAGGCATTCGGCGTGCCGGGCTTGAGCGCGAAATCGTCCATCTCGTTGTTGAGCAGCACGCCGGTGCCGGGCGGAATCAGGCCCGAGCCGAACAGCAGGTTGACCGTCTGGGTGGCCGCGACCCGGTTGCCGTCGGCGTCGATGATCGAGAAATGGGTGGTTTCCTCGTCTTCCAACGGCGTGGGCTGGCCCGAGAGCAGGTTGCTCGGCGTGGCCTTGTCCGGATTGATGGTCGCGCGCAGGCCGGCAGCGTAATCGCGGCTGGTCAGCGTCTTCAACGGGATCTCGACGAAGTCGGGATCGCCCAGGTAGAAGGTGCGATCACGGAAGGCGCGGCGCATCGCCTCCACCGTCAGATGGGTGCGGTGCGCCTCATCGAGTTTCGCCAGATCCCAACCTTCCAGGATCTGCAGCATCTGCGCCACCGCCACGCCGCCGGAGGACGGGGGTGGGGCGGTGGTGATCTGCCAGTCGCGGTACTTGAACTTCAGCGGCTCGCGCTCGCGGACCTGATAGGCGGCCAGTTCGTCGGCCGTCCAGCGTCCGCCTTCGGCCTTGACGCCCTTGATCAGCTTGCCGGCGATCTCGCCCCGGTAGAAACCATCATGGCCACGCTCGGCCAGCAGCTGCAGCGTGCGTGCCAAATCCGGCTGCTTCAGGATCTCACCCTCCTTGGGCGGATCGCCGTCGGCCAGGAACACGCCTCGCGTGCCGGGATAGCGCTCCATCACCTCGCGGCGCGAGGCGTAACCGCGCGCCAGCCGGCCGTATACCGGAAAGCCTTCGCGGGCAATCCGGATGGCCGGGCCGAGCGAGGTCTCCAGCGGCAGCTTGCCGTAGTTCTTCGCCAGGTGGACCAGCGCGGCGGGCAGGCCGGGAATGCCGGCGGCCCAGGGACCGTTCTCGGCGCGATCGCGGTTGAACTCGCCGTTCGCCAGCAGATAGGCCTCCGGCGTGGCGGCGGCCGGCGCGGTTTCGCGCGCATCGACGAACACGTCCTTGCCGGTCCGCGCGTCGTGCAGCAGGAAGAAACCGCCACCGCCGATGCCCGAACTGATCGGCTCGACCACCGACAGTACCGACGACACCGCGACCGCCGCGTCGAAAGCGTTGCCGCCGGCGTGCAGGATTTCGAAGCCGGCTTCGGTCGCCAGCGCGTGCGCGCTGGCAATGGCCGAGCCTGGCGGATGGGCCGCGGCATTGGCGGCACGTTGGCCCGTGTCGCCGGCATCGGCGGCATGCAGCGCGGGAACGAAAAGGGAAAGCGCAAACAGTAGCGCGGTGACTCGGCGTGCTTTCACGACATCTCCTGACGGGTACCTGTTGGTGGCCCTCCCGCGTCAGCCGCCCTGCAGCCGGCGCAACTTGGCCAGCAATTGCTCCTGGGTCTCAGGATACGCCGGATCGGGGTCGATGCACTCCACCGGGCAGACGACGACACATTGCGGTTCGTCATGATGGCCGACGCACTCGGTGCAGCGCGCCGGATCGATCACGTAGATCGTCTCGCCCATCGAGATGGCCTGATTGGGACAGGCGGGCTCGCAGACATCGCAGTTGACGCAGAGTTCGTTGATCTTGAGTGACATTGCGGGGGACTTCTCGATTCCGGGAGCCCCGCTTTCGCGGGGGCGCGGCGCCCCCGCAAAGGCGTGGCCGCGAGGACGGCCACGCGCGGAGCCTGTTACTTGGCTTCGACGAAGACGTAGTCCACGCCGGTCGGGGCCACGGCCGCCTTGACGCGCTCGCCATCGGCGGCGTCGCCGATGAAGACCACGCGCACGCCCTTCATGGTGTCGGGTTCGACGCCCTGGAACGAAGCGACCACCAGATCCGCCATGCGGGTGGAAGCGGAGGAACCGAACGCCAGCAGGTTGCCGCCGACGATGCCGCGCGCGATCGCGTTCTTGGCCTGTTCCAGCGAACGGTCGTACTTGGCCTGGAATTCCGGATCCGATTCCGGCGGCAGGTAGTACAGGAAGGGGGTGTTGGTGATGGTGCCCATGTTGCGGGTCACCACCTCGGACAGATAGGTGCGCCAGCCGGCGTCATCGTCCTTGGCGGGAACGACCAGCGGTGCCTCGGCGGCCTCGACCGGCTTGGCCTCTTCCTTCTTGCACGCGGCGAACGGCACGACCAGGCAGGCGATCAGCAGCAGTCGTGTGGCGATGTTGGTCATGGTTCTGTCCCCTCAATGAGTCGATGTAGGAAGGATCGTGCCACAAAAGCACGCGGTTCAGGTGCGCCGCCACTGGGCCTTCATGGCGGCGGCCACGTCGGCGGTGACGAAGCCGGACACATCCCCGCCCAGACGCGAGATTTCGCGCACCAGCGAGGACGAGATGAAGCCGTACTGCTCTGCGGGGGTGAGGAACAGGGTTTCCACTTCGGGAATCAGGTGGCGGTTCATGCTGGCCAGCTGGAATTCGTACTCGAAGTCCGAGACCGCGCGCAGGCCGCGCAGGAGCACGCCGCCGCCAATTTCCTTGACGAAATGGGCAAGCAATCCATCGAATCCGCGCACTTCCACATGCCGGTGGTGGGCCACCGCCTTGCGGGCCAGTTCCACCCTCAGATCCAGCGGCAGCGCCGGTCCCTTGCCCGGACTTTCGGCCACGCCGATGATCAGGCGCTCGAACAGCGGCGCGGCGCGATCGATCAGATCGATGTGCCCGTTGGTGATCGGGTCGAACGTGCCGGGATAAACCGCGGTACGGGTACGGGACACGCTCATTCGGAATCGGGTCGATGGGAGTCGCCGCGCAGTGTAGCAGCGCCCTGCCCGCCGGGAACCCGGTAGAGCGCGCAGCGGACGTCGCGGGTCTGGTCTTCGCGATGCGACCGCCAGTCGGGCGGTACCGCGAGTGCCTGCTCCCGCGGGGATTCCACGTATACCCAGGCGTCGTCGGAAAGATGCCGTGGCAGCGCCCGCAACGCAGCGTCCCAAAGGCCGTCGGCGAAGGGCGGATCCAGGAACACGATATCGAACGTCTCCCCGGGCGCATTCGCCAGCCACGCGAGGGCATCGGCGCCCTCCACCCGCACCTGCGACGCCGCCCCCAGCCGCTCCACCGCCTGCCGCAACGCGTCGGCCAGGCCGGCGTCACGCTCGATCAGCACCGCCTGCGCCGCGCCGCGCGAAATCGCTTCCAGCCCAAGCGCGCCACTGCCGGCGAAGGCATCCAGCACGCGCGCGCCGGCCAGTTTCGGCATCAGCCAGTTGAACAGGGTCTCGCGGACGCGATCCGAGGACGGACGCAGCCCGGGCCGATCCGGCACCGCCAATCGGGTATTGCGCCAGCGTCCGCCGATGATGCGGACGCTGCCGGCCGGGGGCGCTGCGCGTGGACCGCGCGCGGGTGGCGTGCGGCCGGGTTTCATCGGGGGGCAAAGGGGGCGGGTGATACCATGGCGCCCATTCTCCGCGATTGTCCGTGTCATGGTCAGCTGGTTCCGACGCAAGAAGCCTGACGCGCCCGCGAGCCTGCCCGAGACGCAGCGCCCGGCGCCCCCAAATCCCGTTTCCGACGCTTCTCCCCCCGTTTCGCCGGACGATACCGCCGCAGCGCCCGCACCGGCCGTGTTCGAGCCGGCCGCGCCGGCTTCCGCCCCGACGGTCGTCGCCCCCGCCGCTACCGTCGCATCCGGAACCGAGCCGCCCGCCGCCCCCGCCGGCAAGCCGGGCTGGCGCGAGCGCCTGCGCAACACCAGCTTCGCCCGTGGCCTGGGCGGCCTGTTCTCGCGCAACCCGCGCCTGGATGACGACCTGCTGGATGAAATCGAGACCGCGCTGCTGACCGCCGACGTCGGCGTGCCCGCCACCACCGCGCTGGTCGAGGGCCTGCGCAAGCGCATGAAGGCGCGCGAGTTCGCCGACGCCCGCGCACTGCTGGCCGCGCTGCGGACGGACCTGATCGCGATGCTGGCGCCGGTGGCCAAACCGCTGGAGATCCCGCGGAACATTCGCCCCTTCGTGCTGCTCACGGTCGGCGTCAACGGCGTCGGCAAGACCACCACCATCGGCAAGCTGGCGCGCCGCTTCAAGGACGAAGGCCGCAACCTGATGCTGGCCGCCGGCGATACCTTCCGCGCCGCGGCGGTGGCGCAGTTGCAGACCTGGGGCGAACGCAACGGCGTGCCGGTGGTGGCGCAGGGACAGAACGCGGACGCGGCCTCGGTCGCGTTCGACGCCCTGCAGGCCGCGCAAGCGCGCGGTACCGAAGTGCTGATCGCCGATACCGCCGGACGCCTGCACACCCAGCAGGGCCTGATGGCGGAACTGGGCAAGATCAAGCGCGTGCTGCAGAAACTGGATCCGGCCGCGCCGCACGAAGTGCTGCTGGTCATCGACGGTACCACCGGCCAGAACGCGCTGTCGCAGCTGCGCCAGTTCCACGCCGCGGTGAACATCACCGGGCTGGTGGTGACCAAGCTGGACGGCACCGCCAAGGGAGGCGTGGTGTTCGCGCTCGCACGCGAGTTCGGCATCCCGATCCGGTTCGCCGGCATCGGCGAGCGTTCCGAGGATCTGCGGGTGTTCGACGCCGAAGCCTTCGTCGACGCACTGCTGCCGGAAACGCTGGGCGCGTGAGCCGGCGCCGCAGGCTGGCGCTGCTGTCGCTGGTGGTCCTGCTGCTCGCGGGCATCGGCCTGCTGCACTGGCTGTTGCAACCGCAGCGGCTGGCGCCGGCGCTGCTGGGCATGGCCGGCAACGCGCTGGGCCTGGAAATCACCGCGACCGGCGTTGGCGAATACCGGCTGCGTGGCACGCCACAGTTGATCGTCCGTGGCGTGACCGCGCGGGAACCGGGCGCCGCCACGCCCCTGCTGACCGCGGACCGCGTCTTCATCTCGGTGCCCTGGTCAACGCTGCGCGCGCGTGGCCGCGAGCTGACCGCGGTGCGGCTGGAGCTGGACGCGCCGGTCCTCGATCTGGCCGCGCTGCAGTCATGGCTGTCGCGACGCCCTGCGGGCGAGACGCGCATCCCCACCCTCACCGATGGCGTGCGCGTCGACGGCGGCCGGATCCGCGGCCAGGACTGGTCGCTCGAACGCATCAACCTGCGCATTCCCCGCCTGGAAGCCGGACAGCCCCTGCGTGGCCAGGTACAGGCGCATTATCGGGGCGGCGAACTGCAGGCGCCGCTGGATCTGGCTTTCCACCTGCGCCGGCTGGGCCAGGACGGCGGGCTGGGCGTCGCCGGCCAGGCCACCGCGGTGGGCAAGGATTGGCGACTGCCTGCAAGGCTGCGGCTGTCCGCGTACCTGCGCCAGGCCGAGTCGCGGCTGGAACGGGCCGTGCTCGGCGCCAGCGCGCACTACCTCGCGGGTGCGACCCGGCAGTCGTTCGCGCTTGGCGTGGCCGGACCCGTGGAGTTCACCGATGGCCTGCGCCTGCGCTCGGCCGCATTCGCCCTGCGGGGGCAGGAGGCCATGCCCTCGCTGGACGCCACCGGTGAACTCGGGCTGGAAGACGGCCTTCTGCTCGACTGGCGCGGACGATTGGCCGGCTGGCCGGACGCCTGGCCGGCGTTGCCACCGCCGCTGGGGCGTTCGACCTCCACGCTTCCGTTCGCGCTGGCCTATCGCGGCACCATCGACCTGGCGGACATCGCGCATCTGCGCCTGCAACGCGACGATGCCCGCTTCGATGCACGCTTCCGGCTGTTCGAAGTCATGGATTGGCTGCATGCGCTGCAAGCCGGCGGTGGCTCGCCGCTGCCGCCACTGAGCGGCCGCTTCACCGCACCTCGCCTGGACGTATCCGGTGCCACCCTGGAGGGCGTGGATCTGCAGCTAGACGATCCGGCCCTGCCCGCCCCCGAATCCGCGCCATGACCAGCACCACCGAAGACCGTTTCGCCGACCACCTGCTGGCCTGGTTCGACCAGTCCGGTCGCCACGACCTGCCCTGGTTGCATCCACGCACGCCCTACCGCGTGTGGCTGTCGGAGATCATGCTCCAGCAGACCCAAGTGAAGACGGTGATTCCCTACTTTGCCCGCTTCCTGGAGGCCTTTCCGACCTTGAAGGATCTGGGCACGGCCACGCTCGACGAAGTGCTGGCGCAGTGGTCCGGCCTGGGTTACTACGCCCGCGCCCGCAACCTGCACGCGGCCGCGCGCATCTGCGTGGAGCAGCACGACGGCGACCTGCCGCGCGATTTCGACGCGCTGCTCGCGCTGCCCGGCATCGGCCGCAGCACCGCGGGCGCGATCCTTTCGCAGGCCTGGGGCGATCGCTTCCCGATCCTGGATGGCAACGTCAAGCGCGTGTTGTCGCGCTACCACGGCGTCACCGGCTGGCCGGGTACTCCGGCCGTGGAAAAGCAGTTGTGGCAATTCGCCGCCGCCCATCTGCCGCCCGACCGCATGGCCGACTACACCCAGGCGCAGATGGATCTGGGCGCCACCCTGTGCACGCGCCACGATCCCGCCTGCATGCTCTGCCCGGTGCAGGGGGGCTGCGTGGCGCTGCGCGATGGACAGGTCGACGAACTGCCGACCTCCAAGCCCGGCAAGCCGCTGCCCGAGCGCATCGCGATCATGCTGCTGGCCGAAAACGACGACGGCCAGGTATTGCTGCAACGGCGCCCGCCGACGGGGATCTGGGCTTCGCTGTGGTCGCTGCCTGAGGCCGACGATCACGACGCGGCGCGGCACTGGTTCGATGCCCATCTGCAGGGCGACTACGACCGCGCCGAGGCGCTGCCGGAACTGCCGCATGTGTTCAGCCACTATCGCCTGCGCATGCATCCGCTGCGCTGGCGCGGACTCGCGCCGCGCGCAGCGCTGCGCGACGACGCCGACCTGCGCTGGGTGGCACGCGACGAACTGGCCCGGATCGGCCTGCCGGCACCAATCCGCAAGCTACTGATCACGACCTGATTCCCGGCTTGTCCCGCCCTTCGCCTGGAACCGGCTATCCTGTCGCCCACGACGACGAAGACACATCCACACACCTGCATGGCACGCACCGTTTACTGCGAATACGAAAAGCGCGAAACCGAGGGCCTGGATTTCGTGCCCTACCCCGGCGAACTCGGCAAGCGCGTGTTCGCCCACATCGGCAAGGCGGCGTGGGCGGCCTGGCTGGCGCACCAGACCATGCTGATCAACGAGAACCGGCTGTCCCCGCGCGACCCGAAGCACCGCGCCTTCCTGGAAACGGAACTGGAGAAGTTCCTGTTCGGCGGCGGCGCCGACAAACCGGCCGGCTACGTGCCGGAGGCATGAAAAAAGGCGGGGATGTCCCCGCCTTTTTCTTGAACCTGGCAATGGCCAACTAGTTGGCCGGCTCGCCTTCCTGGCGCGCCTCGATCTTGGCCTCGCGCATTTCCTTCTCGGCCGCCTTCAGTGACTTCAGGTCCAACGGGCTGATGGTCTTGATCCGGCAGGACATCCGCATCACCCCGCTGCCGCCACCCAGCGGACGCACGCGATCGAAGTTGGTCACCCGCCCCATCATGCTGCTGATGCTGATGGCCGGCGCGAACTCCAGATCCGGGCAGGGACCGGCCAGATCCAGCAGGTAGGCTTCGTTGGGCTTGGTCCAGACGGCCAGCGCGGAATCACCCAGCGGCTGCCAGCCGTTGAGGCTGCCGAAATAGCTGAAATCCTTGACCGGCGCGGCGGCGTGCTCGCGATACAGGGCAAGGCGTTCGGTGGAACTCATCTTGGTGGTGGCGCACGCACTCAGCGCGGCCAGCAGGGCGCATAGCAGGAACAGACGTTTCATGGCGTAACTCCCGGTCGGGTCGACGTTTTTTCTCTTCCCGGCAGCATCATGCACCAGCCGCCGACCGCCGGCGCGGGTGCGTCCCCGGCACGTTCAGCCCTCGTCCGGCTTGCCAGCCCGCCCGCCCTTCCCGTATCATGCGCGGCTCGCACCGGCCACGTAGCCGCAAAGCGATAAAACCTGGCCGGGTAGCTCAGTTGGTAGAGCAAGGGATTGAAAATCCCTGTGTCGGGGGTTCGATTCCCTCCCCGGCCACCATTTCAGGGGCCTGCAGAAATGCAGGCCCTTTTTCTTTGGGCGCGGCATGGCTTTGGTTGCCGTTTGGTTGCCACAGGAAAATCCCTTGCCTTTGCCCAAACAGACAGCCTGTTTCGGTGCCCCACCTTGGACATTCGGTCATCGCGGCGCGTTTGACCGCGCTTGAGCCGCGGCGCGTGGCCATATGATGTTGCCGAAGTGGCCTCTGGCGCCAAGCCTATGCTTCGCCCCACCTATCTAGTTTATGTGGTACTGGACCCATTCCCATTAAAGGAAGTCCACGATGAGAGGCGGATGGATTCGATTGCAGACCTTGCCCCACTCCTCGTGTGGCGAGAGCCCCAGTCCCACACTATCCGTGGGACTTGGGGGCCACCAGGGGGTCGTCGGATTTCGGCCCGGAGAGGGGCCTGGAGAGGGCAGCGCCCGCGGTCTCTTCTTCGGGCTGATCCCACCTCCGGTCCAGCTTCACCGCGTACCGCGCCGTCTTGTCCACGTACTTCACGAATCGGAACTACATCTTGGCGATAAGGTGCTTCCGGCGCTCCAGATTGGAGAAGTCGAACGGCTCCTCCATGCCATCGCCGATTTCGATTGCCCCCCCATGCCTCTTGGATGAGCTCATCCACCTCCATTTCGCTCTGGGTTGCATAATCAATCCTACGAAGGTCGCCGCGCCTTAACTTCTACGAAAGCACCGAACTGATGCATCCACCGCTTGCTCTTCGACAGGAAGGAGTGCGGAGCATATTCGCCATCTCGTTAGGAGTGATCTAGCAAGCTGCTAGATTGATCAGAAAATCATGCTGGAAACGGATCTGCATCACTTTGCTACCAGCGAGCAGCACTCTAGAGAACGGCTGGATTCCACGCGCAACACGACTGCTGACTAGAACCGTCGCTGGCCTTTCCCGAAGTTCCCGATATCGCACTGACCGGAGAACTTCGTCCCGCCTTCGATGGTGATTTGCCCCGAATTCCGGTTTACGGCAACCCGCGGCTTGTTCATGCCGTTCAAACGGTAGCCCGCCGTAATCCGATCTTCACCAACTTGCAGGTTATCCAGTTCCCACCAGCCATGGTCGCCACCTGAATTGATCGGAGGCACAAGTCCTTGTCCCAGGTGGATTCGACCATGGTCACCATACAACTCGATTTGAACGTCGCTATTGAAGCCTTGCGCGCTGCTGACCACCGAATTCCCTTCCTTCCACTTGTTGTCCTTGTGGTCCCAGCTATAGGTCTGCTCTGTCTTGGCGACGGGCCGGGTTCCCGCCCCGTAGCAGACCAGAACCAGGGATTTGGGGTCCTGTTGGGCGGATACATCTGCCGGCTCTGCCGACCCTGTACCTCCGCAGTTCGCACCCGGAACCGCTTGAATGGAGGCATAGCGTCCTTCGGAGGTGGATACGGAGATGCACTGGTTGCGCTTCGCGCTCCACCAGAAGGTAAACCGCTGGTCACGTACTGTGCTCGAATCACGCAGCTCATAGCCGCGGGACAGCAGTTGGGTCTCACCGCCGGCAGCACGAGCTCCGACCAGGTCTGCCACGTCCGGGGGAGCGGTCTGCGCGAGTGCCGAGAAAGGCATGGTGGCAACAAGACAAACTGCAAGCAGGCTGGCGCGCATGATTAATCCCTCCGGTTGGATAGTGGGCCTTACAGCGTAAGGCAGGATGATATCGAGTTCGCCCAGACACAACACTTCGCGAGGTGGTGCTGATGTCACAGATTGGTGCTGGAGGCAGTCGTGCCTTTCTGGCGGCCATCGGCCGACGAGTGCATTGGCCAAACGTGGCACTGATCCTAGGGACTAGTGGGGCGTCCTGCTCGCCTTCCGTGACCTCCAGCTATGGCCAGTCAGGTCTGATGGGACACAGGGTGCCTGGGAGCACCGGATCGCTCTACTTCAGAAGCCGTCGGAAGGCCTGATTTCCTTTGATTGTTATCAGCCATCCGGGCACTCCCCCGCGCGTCCACGCGGGGTGAAGGACTCAATTCAGGACCAGCACCGCGCCGATAGCCAGGTTGATGATACCGCCCAGCACCAACACACCAAGCGCCGACAGCCCACTGCTCCACCAGTTCGCCCGCAGAGTGTCGCGCAGCCAGCGCGCCTGCACGCACAGGTACCAGACCGCGGCGATGGCGGCGATCGTCCAGCCGATCCGGGTGGACGTCACGCCCGGCTTGATTACCAATTGCATCGCCATCGACACGGTTATGGCGAAGGGCGCCGCCAGGTAGCACTGCGCGTAGAACGGACGCCGCAGGCTTTCGCGGTCCAGTCGCTGCCCACGCCGCCGCTGGCAGTGGATGGCCATCAGCAAGGGCCACAGTGCGAAAGTCAGTGTGCGGAACAGCAACAGGCCCTGTTCATTGCCCACTACCTGGCGGGACAGTTCGCTGGTCGCCCGCACTTGCTGATGCAGAATGAGCTCGAGCACATGCGCGGCCAGGATGGCCAGCATCAGGAACAGCGGCGGGCTCAGTGCGTCGTCGAACTGCTTCTCCAGCTTGTCCCTCAGCTCGGTCTCCGCGTAGCGCGCCATCCGTTGCGGGTGGCGCGCCACCCTCCACAGCGTGAGCGGGAAGAACACCAGCCAGGTGATTACCTCGTAGAGGAACTCTTCCAGCGATTTGAGCAGCTTGAGGAAATCCATCCGCGTCTCTTCCTTGCAGCGAACGCCTGCCGGTCGTCCGCCTCGCCGTGGTGCGTGCCGGGATGGTCCGCGGGTACCGCCGACGATGCGGGGAGCGTAGCCGGTCGCCACGCGGATGCCCAGCGGATTCCCGGACCTGGCCCGTGTCCTTCATCCCGGTTCGCCACACGCGAGTACCGGTCGGGTATCGGCTGTGCGACCTTCGCCCTGGCGGGTCAGTTCGCCTCGTCGTAGGAGATGTCAGCTCCCATGATGTCAACCATGAGCCGCGACGTGCATTCGGTCTCCTGCATGAAACTGCGGCCCAAACCCCGGCGACGGAGGGGCGGCACGCGCCCTCCGTACTGACCCGCTCCAGCAATGCAACTCACGCCAGTTGGAGAAGTTGTAGCCACAATCGCCGGAGTACCCGGTATTTGACTTTCCCATCGGGTAGCCGAAGCCGCCGTCGCCGCTCTACCATCGCCGACTACGGAACCGACAGCTCACAGCCGATGCAGAACGACCCGACACGACGCCGCTTGTGTAGCGCGCTGCTCGCCGCAGGCGCCGGACTTATCGTGCCTGGTGCCCGTGGAGGCGGCCGACAACCGGAGAACTGCAAATCCCTGCCTGTCCTTCTTGAGGCCGAGCACCAGCCGGGAATGGCCGCGGTCGTGGTGGACCGGGGGCGGATAACCGAAATGGCCACGGCAGGACGGCGCAACGATGCCAGCGGTGCGCGGGTCGAGCGCAACACGGCGTTCGAAATAGGTTCCATCACCAAGGTATTTACTGCCCTGCTGGTATTCCGGCTTCGGCGGCGTGGGCTGCTTGATATAGATGCTCCCATCGGCCGCTACGTGGATGCCCTGCCGACGGCATGGGAGCCGATTTCCCTGTCACGGCTGCTCAGCCATACGTCCGGTGTCCCGAACTACCTCAATGAGGGAAACTTTCTCGAATTGATGCCGACGGATCCCACGCCCTGGGAACTATTGGCGATGGTCGCGCAGGCGCCTCTGGACTTTGCACCGGGAACCCGACACGCCTATTCCAACACCAACTACATCCTGCTCGGACTCGCCATTGAGCAGGTGACCGGCGCGGACTACTGGCAGTTCCTGCGGGACGAAATCCTGGACCCGTTGGATATGCGCGATGCCGGACCGCGTCGCGCCGACGACCGCCGCATCATTGCCAAAGGACACCTCTACCAGGATGGCCGCTGGCTCGACCCACCCATCACCGCCCCCGGCTCTGCCTGGGCCGCCGGAGGGCTGCTCGCCAGCATCGACGACATGACTCGATTCGCCGTCGCACTGGACCAAGGCGAACTGTTGCCCGATGACCTTCTCCGCGAGATGTGGCGCAACACGCCGCTTGCCGACGGTACTACGGCCGGCTGGGGCGCTGGCTGGGAATTGGCTGACGGCGGCCAGGTGGTGGGGCATGGCGGGGGAACGGCTGGCTTCACGGGATACCTGCGTCACGTCCCCGCCCTGCGGCGAACTGTCGTGGTCCTCATCAATCGTGCCGGAGATATCGGCCCGCAGGGCATCGCCGAGCGGCTGGATCTGGGTTCGCGCCCATGCAAAGGCAGGATCGACGGGCCGACTACAGGCAACATGTGATTTCGGTGTGCATAGAACTGGCGTAGCACCTGTCGTACCTTTGCTCCGGCGACAGGTATTTCTTCCATCAATCCTTGGTCTTCCGGCAATGCCTGCGGGGTGCTTTCCGACGAGACGAGGCTCGCATTGTCCATCAGCAACTTCCACCATCCGCGGGTCAACCACGGAAAAGCGCGCACTCCGCTTCCCTTGGAAGCCCCGCCCCTCGGCGCGTACTATCCGCATCTACTCGGCATGGAGTGACGGGATGATTCGGCGTGGTCTTTTGGCGGTGGTGTTCCTGGCGACGGCGTTGCTGGCCGCGTGCAGCGGCGGTCCGGTTCGGCGCGTGTCGGAACCGGCGGCCAGCATCCAGCAGTTGACGGTCAAGGCCAACGGCAGTTGGTCGGTGGACCTGCGCCTGCAGAACTACAGCAGCATCCCGATGCGTTTTGATCGGGTCAGCCTGGCGGTGGAAGTGGACGGTCATACCGCCGGCACCCTGGAAGCCAGCCCCGCGTTGTCGGTCGGGCCGGAGTCCGCGGACGTGGTCACGGTGCCGTTCACGCCCAGCGCGGAAGCCAAGATGGTGCTGGCCGACGCGCTGGCTGGCCGGCGTTCGCTGCCCTACAGCCTGAAGGGAACGGCCAATGCCACGCCGGAGGAGGCCAAGCCGCGCGATTTCCAGATCACCGGCCGCAGCACCCTCAATCCGGTACCCGGGCTGGACGGCGTGATGCGTTGACCCCAGCCTTCCGGCCTGCAACGACGGCCCCGCAAGGGGCCGTTGTCGTTTCAGGGCCAGTGCCCCTGCCACGGCATGCTGCGGCGCGCCATCCGCGACCGCCATACGCCGTAGTATGCTGGATACTTCCGGCCTCGGCCGCCGCCTGAAATTCCCCCATGAGTGCCTATCGCGCCCCCCTGAACGACATCCGCTTCGCCCTTTACGACGTGCTGGGCGCCGAAGCCCTGTTCGCCCGGCTCGGCTACGCCGACGCCACCCGCGACATCCTGGACGCGGTGCTGGAGGAAGCCGCCCGCTTTTCGGAAACCGTGCTGGCGCCGCTGAACAGCGTCGGCGACGAGATCGGTTCGACCTACGACCAGGCCACCCAGGCGGTGACCACGCCGCCCGGCTTCAAGGCCGCGTACGAGCAGTTCATCGAGGGCGGCTGGACCGGCCTGACCGCGTCGCCGGACTTCGGCGGCCAGGGCCTTCCGCACGTGATGGGCGTGCCGCTCAACGAAATGGTCAACGCCGCCAACCTGGCCTGGGGCAATTTCCCGCTGTTGTCGCACGGCGCGGTCGAGGCGCTCAAACAGCACGGCGAACCCTGGCAGCAGGAGGTCTTCCTCAAGCCGCTGGTGGAAGGCCGCTGGACCGGCACCATGTGCCTGACCGAACCCCATTGCGGCACGGATCTGGGTCTGCTGAAGACCCGCGCCGAACCCAACGCCGACGGAAGTTACGCGATCACCGGCACCAAGATCTTCATCACCGCCGGCGAACACGATCTGACCGACAACATCGTCCACCTCGTGCTGGCCAAACTGCCCGACGCACCGGCGGGCGCGAAGGGCATCTCGCTGTTCGTGACGCCGAAGTTCAAGGTCGATCGCGACGGCAAGGTGGGCGAGCGCAATGCGCTGCATTGCGGCTCCATCGAACACAAGATGGGCATCAAGGGTTCGGTCACCTGCGTGATGAACTTCGATGGTGCGCAGGGTTACCTGGTCGGCCAGCCACACAAGGGCCTGCAGGCGATGTTCACCATGATGAACACCGCGCGCCTGGGCGTCGGCCTGCAGGGCATCGCGCTGAGCGAGCGCGCCTACCAGAACGCGCTGCGGTACGCGCGCGAGCGGTTGCAGACGCGCGCACTGAGCGGCCCGAAGTTTCCCGACAAGCCGGCCGATCCAATCATCGTCCATCCCGACGTGCGCCGCATGCTGCTGACGGTGAAGTCGCTGGTGGAGGGCAGCCGGCTGCTCGCGCTGCACGCCGGCACGCTGATCGACGTGGCCAGCCATTCGCCGGATCCGGCCGAGCGCGAACGCGCCGACACGCTGGTGAGTTTCCTGACCCCGATTTCCAAGGCATGCCAGACCGAATGGGGCATCGAGAACACCTACCACGCGCTGCAATGCTTCGGCGGCCATGGCTACATCCACGAACACGGCATGGAACAACTGGCGCGCGATGCGCGCATCACCACGCTGTATGAAGGCACCACCGGCATCCAGGCGCTGGATCTGATGGGACGCAAGACCGCCTCCACCCAGGCGGCCGGACTGAAGATTTTCCTGGCCGAGATCGAGGCTTTCCTGCGTGCGCACGAAGGCAACGCGGCCATCGCCGAATTCATCGCGCCGCTTCGCGAAAAAACCAGCGAATGGGCCACGCTGACCCGAGACATCCTGCAGCGCGCCAGCCAGGATCCGGAAGAGATCGGCGCCGCCAGCCATGACTACCTGTTCTATTCCGGCTACGTCACCCTGGCTTACTGGTGGGCGCGCAGCGTGGCGACCGCGGAATCCTCATCCCACTCCGAGGCGTTCAAGCAATCCAAGCGGGAAACGGCGCGGTTCTACTTCGCCCGCATCCTGCCGCGTACCCTCGCCCATGCCGCCGTGATCGGATCCGGCGCTTCGCCGCTGATGGCGATGGCCGCGGAACGGTTCGGCGAATGAGACTCGACAACGGCATTCCCACCCGGACCAAGGGTGGGAATGCCGTGCGTTCGCAGTGCCGGCGGCGGTTGCCGGTCGATAGCCACCGGCATTGCCAAAGCGGCGCTATCCAAATTGTCATCAATCAGGTATAACCTGATTCCCCATGGAAGCAGACACAGCTCAGCTTCACCTGGTCGACACCGGCAGCGCATCCGGCCCGGCGGTCATTGCTCCGCAATCCCCCTCCCGCTTCACTCCGCGCCTGCTGTCGCTCGACGCGCATGGCCGCGTGCTGGACTGGATCAACTGGCAGGACGCGACCTGCCTGTACGCGCGCGGCGCGGTGGCCTGGACGCTCGGCGAGCCCTGCCTGCGGGTGCATGGCGGCACCAGCCGCATGACCGGCGAACAGAGCGTCATCGAGCTGCACCCCATCGTCGCTTCCCGCGGGCATGCCCGTGCACACGCGCTCTCGCCCACGCCGACGCTGACCAATACCGCGTTGTTCGCGCGCGATGCCTATCTGTGCCTGTACTGCGGCCAGGATTTCAGCCGCCAGCATTTGACCCGCGATCACGTGCTGCCGCTGTCCAAGGGCGGGCGCGACACCTGGGAGAACGTGGTCACCGCGTGCTTCCACTGCAACTCGCGCAAGAGCAACCGCACCCCGCAGCAGGCGCACATGCCGTTGCTGGCGGTGCCCTACCGGCCCAGCTGGATCGAGCATCTGATCCTGTCCAACCGCAATATCCTGGCCGACCAGATGGCCTTCCTGAAGGCCCACCTGCCCAAGAAGTCCAAGCTGTCGGCCTGAGCCCGGCCGTTCCGGCCTGCCCGGCCCCCTATGTCCGAAAGCACCCGAACGCCGCGGCCGGCAAATGAACAGGTCGTGAGTTTCGCCCGCCCGGGCCGCGTCGCTTCGCCCCGGCTTCACCCGTTCGCTTGCCCCGCCTCACACAAGGGGGGGAAAATAGCGGGCCAGATGAAATCAAGCCCATGATCGATCCCGCCCGCTACCCCCGCCTTTCCCGCATCGAGACCCCCGCCGACCTGCGTCGGTTCGAGGAGTCCGAACTGCCGGCCATCGCCGAGGAGCTGCGCGGCTACCTGATTGAATCGGTCGGCAAGAGCGGCGGCCATTTCGGCGCCGGTCTGGGCGTGATCGAACTCACCGTCGCCCTGCACTATCTGTACGAGACGCCGGTCGACCGCCTGGTCTGGGACGTCGGCCACCAGTGCTATCCGCACAAGATCCTCACCGGCCGTCGCGACCAGATCCACACGGTCAAGCAGAAGGACGGCGTCGCGCCGTTCCCCAAGCGTGAGGAAAGCGAATACGACACGTTCGGGGTCGGCCATTCTTCCACTTCGATCTCCGCCGCCCTGGGCATGGCCGTCGCACTCGCGCAGAAGGGCGACGACCGCAAGGTGGTCGCCGTGATCGGCGACGGCGCGATGACCGCGGGCATGGCCTTCGAAGCGCTCAACCATGCCGGCGGCATGGAACCCGAACCGAACCTGCTGGTGATCCTCAACGACAACCAGATGTCGATTTCGGAGAACGTCGGCGGGCTGACCAAGATGCTGGGACGGCTGAGCAGCAGCCGCACCCTCAACGCGCTGCGCGAGGGTGGCAAGAAACTGCTGGGCGACAAGAAGAAGCCGCCGGCGCGCTTCATGCGCCGCTGGGAGGAGCACTGGAAGGGCATGTTCGTGCCCTCCACGCTGTTCGAGCAGATGGGTTTCCACTACACCGGCCCGATCGATGGCCACGATGTGGAAGCGCTGGTCGGCGCGCTGAAGACGCTCAAGACACTGAAGGGTCCGCAGCTGCTGCACATCCTGACCACCAAGGGCAAGGGTTACGAACTCGCCGAGGGCGATCAGATCGGCTACCACGCGGTGGGTCCGTTCGATCCGGAAAAGGGCCTGGTCAGCAAGGCCGGCGCAAAGAAGCCGACCTATACCGACATCTTCGGTGAGTGGCTATGCGACATGGCGGCCGTCGAACCCAAACTGCTCGGCATCACGCCGGCCATGCGCGAAGGATCCGGCCTGGTGCGCTTCAGCAAGGAGTATCCGGATCGCTACTTCGACGTCGCCATTGCCGAACAGCACGCGGTGACCCTGGCCGCCGGCATGGCCTGCGAGGGCGGCAAGCCGGTGGTGGCGATCTACTCCACCTTCCTGCAGCGCGGCTACGACCAGCTCGTGCACGACGTGGCGATCCAGGATCTCGACGTCCTCTTCGCGATCGATCGCGGCGGCGTCGTGGGGCCGGATGGCGCCACCCATGCGGGCAATCTTGACCTGAGCTACCTGCGCTGCGTACCCAACATGGTGGTGATGGCGCCAGCCGACGAGAACGAATGCCGGCGCATGCTCAGCACCGGCTACCACCACACCGGTCCGGCCGCGGTGCGCTATCCGCGCGGTACCGGTCCCGGGGTGGCCGTGCAGGCCGATCTGGACACCCTGCCCATCGGCAAGGCCGAACTGCGCACGCGCGGAAACCACGTGGCCCTGCTCGCGTTCGGGTCCACCGCCGCCGCGGCCGAACAGGTCGGCCGCGAACTGGGCCTGACCGTGGTCAACATGCGCTTCGTCAAGCCGCTGGATCGTGCACTGGTGCTGGAACTGGCCTCCAGCCACCAGGGCTTCGTCACCATCGAGGACAACGTGGTGATGGGCGGTGCCGGTTCCGGCGTGGCCGAACTGCTCAATGCCGAAGGCATCGCGGTGCCGGTGCTGCACCTCGGCCTGCCCGACGAATTCCAGCACCACGCCAGCCGCGAGGATCTGCTGGCCGAAGCCGGCATCGATGCGGCGGGCATACGCGCCTCGGTGCTGCGCCGTTGGCCCCAGCTGGCGGCCAGTGCGCCGCTCAGCGCGGCAGGCTGATTCCGGGCAGGAATCGAGGCACCCGCGCGTCGGGACGCGGTTCATGGAACCCGGCCATCAACCCGGGTTCGTGATGTCCCGATAAGGCACGCTTGCCGGGTTCCCCGGACTAGTGATCGTCCCATCCCCAGTAAAGCGGGTAGTGCTCGATACGGCCCAGTCGGGCAACCGCGGCCTGTACATCGGCTCGCGCAACCAGCGCTTCCCACTGCGCATGTGACTCGACGTCACCGGGCATGGAGGCGTGCTCTTTCAGTTCCTGTATCGACAGCAGGGTTTCGGCGCGAGTATCGAGCGCCTCCAGCTGCGCGATGAGTTCGACAGCCGCCTCATCCAGCCGCCCCGTGCTCACGAGGCCATCCAGCAGGACGTCTTCTCCGTCCGCGCGATGCTTGCGCAGGTAGCCGAGTGTCCGCTCGATTCCACGCGTATCCTGCTTGAGCGTCGCGGCACACAGTTGCACGGACGCCTGCACCATCTTTCCGTAGCCACTCATCTCCCCCACCAGGGCAATCGCGGCAAGCGCGTCATCCGGCCTGCCCAGCGAGCAGTACAGTCCCCCCAGGTTGAGGACCTGGTTGACGTTGGTCTGCCCACGGTCCGGCGTACGCGCGGCCTCGGCCAGTTCGGCGACGGCCTCGTCCCAGCGTCCGAGCGCGCGCAACGCGGTACTGCGTCGGTTCTGCACCCACAGGTACTGGTCAACATCGTCGAATGGCGGCGCATCGGCGGGTGCCTCCTTCAGGCGTGCCTTGACCTCGCTGCTGAGCCGGACCACTTCGTCCCATTGGCCGACGACCAGCAACGCCCCCATCAACTCGCTGAGCGGCTCCAGCCGGCGAGGCTGTTCGGTTACCAGGCGCCGGAGCCGTTCAACGCGCCGTTGCGCAGCCTGCTCCGGAGACGGCAGACCTTCCAGTTTCGACATCACGCCATCGAAGCGGCGATCAATGCGCAGCTTGATCAGCGCCATCGCGCCATCGATGCGTTCAATCGGCCCGCGCGCCTGGATCGGCTCGCCGCGTCGCAGGTATTCCTCCGCCAGCTTGAACCAGGTGTCACTGGCCCCCAGTCCGCGCTGATTCCAGCCCGCCTCGTAAAGCGCCTTCAACAGTCCGAACTTCGCATCGGAGCCCGCCGTCGAGGCACGGAGGACTTCTGGCACCAGTTCCTCGGGATAATCGACCAGTTCATCGGGACTCTCCGCCAATGCCCGGCCCAGATAGAGTGCGGCCTGATCATTCTGTCCATTCTCCATTTCCAGCATCGACAGCATGTACCACGCGTAGCCGGAGGGCTTGATCTGGATGCTGCGCAGGAACAATGAGCGCGAGCGTTCGCCTTCGTTCTCGAATGCGGCGGCGGCCGCGGCCATGATCAGCAGGCCGTGCCGCTGCACATCAGGCAACGCTTCGAAACGCCTGTCAGCGAGAATGGTCTTAAGTTCCCGGTTCAGGCGGCGGGATTCTGAAAGCTGGAACCGCCCTGCGATGTCCTGGATGCGTTGTTGATAGGGATCCTGCAGATTGCCCGGCGCTTGGGCCGGCGAAGTCTTTCGCGTGCTTTCCCAAGCACAGGCGGTGCCTGCCATCGACAGACACAGGATCGCGGTGAGTGCCATTCCGGCAAGGCGCATGCGGTCATCCCCAGGACCGTGGACGGACGTCCATTAAACGGGAACCCGATGCAGGGAGCCAGTGCCAAAGCACTGGCGGTTATTCCGGTGCCTCGACCTGGTATCCCTTCGCCTGCAGCTTCGCCAGTGGACCATCGCTCCTGAGCAACTCGGCGATCGGCAAGGTCGCGAAAGTGGAGGCGTTGGTCCGCAGCGCATTTTCCGCGGCCTCCAGCCATTGGTCCTGCAGTGCCGCGGCGACATTGGCGATGCCGCGCTTGCGGGCGAATTCGGTTTCGGTCAGCACCTGCGCGCAGGTGCGGTTCTGATCCCCGTACGGCAAGGCGCGAAGCGCGGGAATGTCGCCGACCGCCCAAGCGTTGGCGCGGGCAGTCATCAGGGGCAGATCGTTTTCCACGCGATCCAGGGTCGCCCTGAAACATGCGCTGTCGTCCAGTTGGGTACCCGCGAATTCCCTCAGTGCCTGCCTGGGCTGTTCGACCTTGAAACTCAGCAATGGCGTGGTGACTTTCAGGCCATGCCGCTTGATGGCCTTGTCCACCACCGGACTGACAATGCCGGACTCGGCCAGTCCCGCCCGCTTGAGCGCGGCTTCGTAGAGCTCCCGCGCCGCGAAGATCGGGCGCCATTTCTCCACGCCCTTGTCCCGCCCCAGGTAGCGCGCCTTCTGGATCAACCAGCGCGCGTAGAGATCCGGGGGCAAGACTTCCCGCAGCGTCCGGTCGTCAGGATTGCGCCGGGCCTTGAGCATGGAGGGGATGAGCAGCGCGCCGCGGATGATGCCGATGTCGGCATCCACCTTGACCCGCGGCGGCTTGATGGCTTCCTGCGACGAGGCGATGACCTGTTCCACGTCACGCGACAGCCAGATCATCTGCTTGGGCAACGGCGACTGCGTACCCAGGATGTACAGCACGCGTCCGTCACGGCTGACCCGCCAGAGGCCCGGGCCCGGCTGCGCGCCGCTGACCACGACGGTGTCCATGTCGATGACCGCCCCCGAGGCCGGGGTTTCGGTGTCCTTGATGACCGGCCGTTGCGGTTGCTGGGCCAAGGCATCCCACGACCAGCAGGAAACCAGGATCAGGCCTGTGCAAATCAACAATCGCATTCCCTGCACTCACGGAAAGGCGCCAGATGCGCCGGGCGGCGATTCAGACCACGCGACCAACCGCCGGTTCCCGTGACTCAGGCGACTTTGCCGCCCGCTTCGCGCAGGTGCCGGGCGGTCTCGCTGTCGTGTTCGAGCAACTGGAAGCCCTTCCAGACGAAGCCTGGCGACACCGAGCAATCCATCAGGCTGTAGTCACCCAGGCTGCGCGCGCTCTGCCAGATGCCGGCCTTCACCACCTGGACCTGCTGTCCGCCGCGCGCGGACGTGTCGAGCTGGGCACGGCTGAGGGTGCGGTTTTCCGGATCGAACATCGACAGTTCCAGCGGACTGCCTTCGGACCAGTCCCAGATCTCGGTGGCGTCCACCCGGTGCCAGCGGCTGGTGACGCCGGCGACCAGCAGGTACTTGATGGCGGTGAGCGTCGGCCGCTCGATGCCATTGACCTCGGTGCGCTTGGTCGATTCGAAGATGCGACGGTAATACCCGCCCTCCGGGTGGGGAGCCAGGTCCAGCGACTGGATCAACTCTTCGGCGCGCGGGTGCATGAAGGAATACTAAACATGAGCATGGGGGGCACCGCAAGGTGGCCCGCAACAGGCCGGCACGAAAAAGCCCGCGCGCGGCGGGCTTTTTCGTCTCTTGCGAGTTGGTCGGGGTAGCCGGATTCGAACCGACGACCACCAGTCCCCCAGACTGGTGCGCTACCAGGCTGCGCTATACCCCGAATCCTGGAAAACGTCCGCCTTGCGGGCGGTCGCTGATTATAGCGGCAACGCGCCCGGCTTTCCTAGGCGCGTCCGCGGAAGGGCTCAGCGGCGAAGCAGCTGCAGGATTTCTTCCAGCTCCATCCGCACCTGGCGGACGATCTGGTTGCTCAGCGCCGATTCCTGCTTGGCACCCTCGCCTTCCAGCCGCAGACGCGCGCCGCCGATGGTGTAGCCCTGTTCGTACAGCAGGCTGCGGATCTGCCGCACCATCAGCACGTCGTGGCGCTGGTAGTAGCGACGGTTGCCTCGGCGCTTGGCCGGTTCGAGACTGGGGAATTCCGTTTCCCAGTAGCGCAGCACGTGCGGTTTGACGTCGCACAGCTCACTGACCTCACCGATGGTGAAGTAGCGCTTCGCCGGAATCGGCGGTAGCTCGCGATTACTGCCCGGATCCAGCATAGGCTTCCACACGCTCCTTGAGTTTCTGCCCCGGCCGGAACGTCACCACGGTCCGCGCCGAAATGGGGATCTCCTCCCCGGTCTTGGGATTGCGGCCCGGCCGCTGGTTCTTGCGGCGCAGATCGAAGTTGCCGAAGCCGGACAGCTTGACCTGCCGCCCCTGCTCCAGGGCATCGCGCAGCACGTCGAAATACGCGTCCACGAACTCCTTGGCCTCGCGCTTGTTGAGGCCCACTTCGTCGAACAGCCGTTCGGCCATCTCGGCCTTGGTCAGCGCCATTTCTGCCTGTCCCCTATTTCCGTTCCAGTCCTGCGATTGCCTTCGCGCCGTTCATCCGCGGATCTTCGCCCCGTGGGCCGCCTCGATGGCGGCCACGACGCCTGCGACCACGGTTTCCACGTCGCGGTCGGTCAGAGTGCGTGAGTTGTCCTGCAAAATCAAGCCCATAGCGAGACTCTTTTGACCGGATTCGACGCCCTGGCCGACGTAGCGATCGAACAGCTGGACATCCCGCAACAGCGGGCCCGCGGCCTGCCGCGCGGTCTGGCGCAGGGCATCCCACGGGACCTGGTCCGCGACGACGAACGCGAGATCCCGGCGGACGGACGGAAACCGGGACAGCTCCGATGCGCGCGCGACCGCGCGTTCAGCAAGCGGCGCGAGATCCACTTCGAAGGCCACCACGTCCACGTCAAGGTCCAGCAATCGCTGGAGGCGCGGATGCAACTGGCCGATCCAGCCGATGCGCCGACCCTCCCGATGGATATCCGCCGAGCGCCCCGGATGGCCGTACGGCGCGGTGGACGGCCGATACTCGAGCACCGCCCCGGCCGCAGCCGCGAGGCTCTCCAGATCACCCTTCAGGTCATGGAAATCGACCTTGCGCGCGGGCTTTTCACCCCACTGCTCGGCATGGGCGTCACCACAGGCCGCGGCGGCGATGCGCAGGGTTTCCAGAGGAGGCTCGCCCGCCCTGGCGGCATGGAACACGTTGCCCAGCTCGAACAGGCGCACGCGCCCGGCCTGGCGTGCGACGTTGCGGCCCAGCGTGGACACCAGACCGGGCAGCAACTGCGTGCGCATCACGCCCAACTCCGCGCTCAGCGGATTGGCCAGCGGCACGGCACCCTCGGCCACCTGCCAATGCGCCAGCCACGATGCGTCGACGAAGGCATAGTTGACCGTTTCCAGATACTCGCGCGCGGCCAGCTGGCGGCGCACGGTCGATGGTTCGACGCGCGTCTCGGTCTGCACCGCGACGCGGGTGGCGCCGCCGGGCAACGTGGTCGGAATGCGCTCGTAGCCATGGATGCGCGCCAACTCCTCGATCAGATCCTCTTCGATCGCGATGTCGAAGCGACGGCTCGGCGGAACCACCCGCCAGCCTTCGCCATCACGCGACACCTGCATGCCCAGCGCCTGCAGGATGCGTTCGATTTCGGTATCGGCGATATCGATGCCCAGCACGCGCGCGACGCGGGCGCGGCGCAGGCCGATGGCTTTCGGCGCCGACAGGTGTTGCGGCAGCACGGCCTCGGTCACGGGGCCTGGCACGCCGCCACCGACGGCCAGGATCAGCCGGGTCGCATACTCCACGGCGATGCGCGGCAATTCGGGATCGACGCCCCGCTCGAAACGGTGACCGGCATCGGTGTGCATGCCCAGTCGGCGGCTGCGGCCGATGATGGCCGACGGAATCCAGTGCGCCGCTTCCAGGAACACGTTGCGGGTAGTGTCGGTGACGCGGGTGTCGTATCCGCCCATGATGCCGCCAAGCGCCACGGCACGCGCGGCCTTGCCGCCCTGGCTGTCGGAAACAACCAGGAATTCCTCATCGACGGTCACGGTGCGGCCATCGAGCAACTTGATCTGCTCTCCCGCACGTGCCGGCCGCACGACAACCGTGCCGTCCAGCAGATCCTGATCGAAGGCGTGCATGGGCTGGCCCAGCTCCAGCATCACGTACTGGGTGACATCCACCAGCAGGCTGATCGGGCGCACACCGGCGCGGCGCAGGCGTTCGGCCATCCAGACCGGCGTGGGCGCGGTGGCGTCGACACCAGATATCACCCGGCCAGCGAAACGCGGCACCCGCTCGCCGGCTTCCAGTTCGACCACCCGCGCCGCATCGTCCCGGGCGGGAACGGGATCGGTATCCAGCGGCTTGACCTGGCTGCCGACCGCGGCGGCCACGTCATAGGCGATGCCGCGAACGCTGAAGCAATCCGCGCGATTGGGCGTCAACTTGATTTCGATACTGGCGTCCGGCAGGCCCAGGTAATCGCCAATGGCCGCACCGACGGGCGCGTCATCCGGCAGTTCCAGGAGACCGGAAGCATCGGCGTCGATGCCCAGTTCCTTGGCCGAGCAGAGCATGCCGTTGGATTCAACGCCACGCAGCTTGGCGGCCTTGATGGCGATGCCGCCGACGTTGGCGCCGATCATGGCCAGCGGAGCGACCAGTCCCGGGCGCGCATTCGGCGCACCGCACACGATCTGCAGGAGCGCGCCCTGCCCGGCGTCTACCTGGCAGATCTGCAGGCGATCCGCTTCCGGATGCCGTGCGCATTCGACGATGCGTGCCACCACGACGCCGGCCAGACCGTCGCCCAGCGCGGTCACTTCCTCGACTTCCAGGCCGATCGCGGTCAGTACCGCCGACAGTTCGTCGCGGGTGGCCTGGGTGGGAACGTGGCTGCGCAGCCAGTTTTCGCTGAATTTCATCGTGTCACCGTAGGGTGGGCCTCGGCCCACCATTGCCATCTGTCCATTGTCGGCGGCGGGCCGGAGCATCGCCGCATCATTGCTTCCACAGCGGCGGGCCGAGGCCCGCCTTACGCAAACTGTCGCAGGAACCTGACGTCATTGTCGAAGAACGCGCGCAGGTCGTTGACGCCGTAGCGCAGCATCGCGAAACGCTCCACGCCCATGCCGAACGCAAAGCCGGTGTAGCGCTCGGGATCGATGCCGCAGTTGCGCAGCACGTTCGGATGGACCATGCCGCAGCCGAGTACCTCCAGCCAGCGCGTGCTGCCATCGGGCTGCTGCCAGGCGATGTCGACTTCCGCGCCCGGCTCCACGAACGGGAAGTAGCTCGGCCGGAAACGCATCTCGAAATCGCGCTCGAAGAACGCGCGCACGAATTCGGCCAGGGTGCCCTTCAGGTCGGCGAAGGTGGAATGCTCGTCGACCAGCAGGCCTTCCACCTGGTGGAACATCGGCGAATGGGTCTGGTCGCTGTCGCTGCGATAGACCTTGCCTGCGGCAATCATGCGCAGCGGCGGCTGGTGGCCGGCCTTCAGCAGGTTGTCCATGTAGCGGACCTGCACGCCCGAGGTATGGGTGCGCAACAGGCGACCGTCACCGAAATAGAAGGTGTCGTGCATGGCGCGCGCCGGATGGTGCAGCGGGAAGTTCAGCGCCTCGAAGTTGTGCCAGTCGTCCTCGATCTCCGGACCGTCCGCCAGTTCATAGCCCAAGCGCCCGAAGATGTCGGCGATGCGTTCCAGCGTGCGGCTGATCGGATGCAGGCCGCCACGGAAACCGTTGCGCCCCGGCAAGGTGACGTCGATGGTTTCGCTGGACAGGCGCGCATCCAATACCGCGTCTTCCAGCAGCGTCCTGCGCGCCGCGAGGGCCTCGCCGATGGCGTCGCGGACGCGGTTGATGGCTTCGCCGGCGCTCTTGCGCTGGTCGGGCGGCAGGGTACCCAGCTGCTTCAGTTGCGCGGTGACGCTGCCGCTCTTGCCCAGCAGCGTGACGCGCAGGTGCTCCAGCGTGTCCGGCGTCTGCGCCGCGGCGATATCGGCCAGGGCCTGAGTGGACAGGGATTCGATGTCGCTCATGGATCGTCCAGATGAGGTTCGGCTTGTCCGGGTCCCGGAATCGAATCCGGGGCCACAAAAAACAATGGGGAAGGACTCGCGCCCTTCCCCACGTGTTCGGCGATGCACTGCCGGTACTGCGTTTACGGTGGAGATCGCAGCTTAGGCTGCGAGTGCGCCCTTTGCCTTTTCAGCCAGGGCCGCAAAACCCGTCGCATCGTGCACGGCGATGTCCGCCAGCACCTTGCGGTCCAGGGTGATGCCGGCCTTCTGCAGGCCGTTCATGAAGCGGCTGTAGCTCAGGCCGTTGATGCGGGCCGCCGCGTTGATGCGGGTGATCCACAGCGAACGGAAGTTGCGCTTCTTCTGCTTGCGGCCGATGTAGGCGTACTGCTGCGCCTTGATGACCGCCTGCTTGGCGACGCGGAACACCTTGCGACGGGCGTTGTAGTAGCCCTTGGCCAGGTGGAGGACTTTCTTGTGACGGCGACGCGCCATCACGCCACGCTTAACTCGTGCCATGGTTCAGTCCTCAGAGGTAGGGAAGCATGCGGTCCAGACGGCTGCTGTCCTCGGCGCGAACGATGTTCGTCGCACGCAGGCCACGCTTACGCTTGGTCGCTTTCTTGGTGAGGATGTGGCTACGGTTGGCGTGGCCAGCCTTGTACTTGCCGGAGGCGGTCTTGCGGAAACGCTTGGCCGCCGCCCGGTGGGTCTTGATCTTGGGCATTGCGATGTCCTTGATGGGTTTATGTCACTGACCTGGGCGGCGGCACCTCGTGCCACGCTTTCCATCCATGCCCCAGTCGGCTTGTAAGCCATTGATTCCAAATGGAATAAACGGCGGGTCCTGGGCTGCGAGCAGCCAATCCCGGAGAACCGGGCCGCACATTATGCCGGGACTTGGTTTCCCTTGCAAATCAGCGGGTTCGGCCGCGCCTTCGGCCCGCGCCACCTGCCGGTTCCGCACCCGCGCGTGCAGGAACTCGCCGCCCGGCGGCCGGTCCAAGCCGGCCTCATCCCTGGAGCGGCCATCTTGCAGACCGTCCCCCGAACGCCGGGCCCTCGCGCCCTGGCCTGGCTGAAGAAGGAAGCCCTGCCTGTGCTGGCCATGCTCGGCCTGCTCCTTGCCGCCCGCGACACCCTGGCCAACCACTACAGCGTACCCAGCGGGTCGATGCAGCCGACCCTGCAACCGGGCGACCGGGTGGTGGTGGACATGCGCGCCTATGGCCTGCGCCTGCCGTTCACCTCGCACACGCTGCTGGCCGCGGCGGGTACTCCGCAGCGCGGCGACGTGGCCGTGTTCGACTCCCCGGCGGACGGCACGCGCCTGATCAAGCGCGTGGCGGCGGTGGCCGGTGACCGCGTGGACCTGCGGGACGGCCATCTGAGCATCAACGGCCGCCCGCTGCGGCTCGACGGCGCCATGCCCCGTGAGGATTTCGGCACCCGCGCCGCCCGCCTCGATCTCGATCTTGGCGGCGGCCCCGACATCCACGGCATGGTGGTGCCGGCTGGCAAGCTGCTGGTACTTGGCGATCACCGCGGCAACAGTCTCGATGGCCGCTTCTTCGGCTTCGTCGACGCCGACAAGGTCTATGGCCGCGCGGTGGCGGTGTATTACCGCCGTGGCGACGGATTCGGCTGGCGGCAGCTGTAGCAACGCGCCTCCGCCGCACTTCCGCCACGGAAACGAGAAGAGCGCCTTGCGGCGCTCTTTTCTCCTTCTCCACGTATGGGAGAAGGAAACGACGGCATGTCCTTCGCGCCCACGGCGCGGAAGGTCACTTCTTCTTGGGAGCGATCATCATCACCATCTGCCGGCCTTCCAGGCGCGGACGCGATTCGATGACGATCTCGTCGCCCAGTTCGGCCTCGATGCGCGCGGCCATTTCACGTCCCAGTTCCTGGTGGCTCATCTCGCGGCCACGGAAGCGGATGTTGACCTTGACCTTGTCGCCCTCTTCCAGGAAGCGGCGGATGTTGCGCATCTTGATCTGGTAGTCGCCTTCGTCGGTGACCGGCCGGAACTTGAGTTCCTTGATCTCGACCTGCTTCTGCTTCTTCTTGGCCTCGTTCGCCTTCTTCTGCTGCTCGAACTTGAACTTGCCGAAGTCCATGATCTTGCAGACGGGCGGTTCGGCATTGGGCTGGATCTCGACCAGATCCAGGCCTTCTTCCTCGGCCATCGACAATGCCTCGTCGCGCGTGAGCACGCCGATCATTTCGCCATCGGAACCGATCACGCGTACGCGCGGCACGCGGATTTCGTGGTTCTTGCGGTTTTGCTTGTTGTCAGGGGTGCTGATGTTGCGGTCTCCAGAGAGAATCATGCCGGCCCCAACCGGGGCCGGACCCTTTACGCGCCCTCGCTGCGCAGGCGCTCGGCGAAGTCGGCCACGGACATTGTGCCCAAATCCTCACCTGAACGCGTGCGCACGGCAACGGCGCCATTTTCCTTCTCGCGGTCTCCGACCACGAGCAGGTACGGGACCCGCTGCAGGGTGTGCTCGCGGATCTTAAAGCCGATTTTTTCGTTCCGCAAATCGGCCGTCACCCGGAAGCCTTGATTTGCAAGGGTTTTCCGGACCTCGTCCACATAATCGGCCTGGGCGTCGGTAATGTTCATCACGACGGCCTGCTGGGGGGACAGCCAGGCTGGGAAGGCCCCGGCGTGGTGCTCGATCAGGATGCCGATGAAGCGCTCCATGGACCCCACGATGGCGCGGTGCAGCATGACCGGATGGCGGCGCTGGCTGTTCTCGTCCACGTACTCGGCGCCCAGCCGTCCCGGCATCATGAAATCCACCTGCATCGTGCCCAGCTGCCAGGTCCGGCCGATCGCGTCCTTGAGGTGGTACTCGATCTTGGGGCCATAGAAGGCGCCCTCGCCCGGCAGTTCCTTCCACTCCACCCCGCAGTTGCGCAGGGCCGCCCGCAGGGCGTCCTCGGCCTTGTCCCAGGTGGCGTCGTCGCCCAGACGCTTCTCCGGCCGCAGGGCGATCTTGATCTGGATCTCGTCGAAGCCGAAATGCCGGTAGACCGCCAGCGCCTGCTGGTGGAAGGCGGTCACTTCGGACTCGATCTGCTCTTCCGTGCAGAAGACGTGGCCGTCGTCCTGGGTGAAGCCGCGCACGCGCAGGATGCCGTGCAGGGCGCCGGACGGCTCGTTGCGGTGGCAGGAGCCGAACTCGCCATAGCGGATTGGCAGGTCGCGGTAGCTGTGCAGGCCCTGGTTGAACACCTGGACATGGCCCGGGCAATTCATCGGCTTGACCGCGTACGTGCGCTTCTCCGACTCGGTGAAGAACATGTTCTCCTGGTAGTTGTCCCAGTGACCCGACTTCTGCCACAGCGACACGTCCAGGATCTGCGGGCAGCGCACTTCGCCGTAGCCGCTGTCGCGATAGACCTTGCGCATGTACTGCTCGACCACCTGCCAGATGGCCCAACCCTTCGGGTGCCAGAACACCAGGCCAGGCGCCTCTTCCTGCAGGTGGAACAGGTTCTGCTGCTTGCCGATGCGGCGGTGGTCGCGCTTCTCGGCTTCCTCCATCCGGGTGATGTAGGCGTCGAGCTGCTTCTTGTCGGCCCAGGCCGTGCCATAGATACGCTGCAGCTGCTCGTTCTTGGCGTCGCCGCGCCAGTAGGCGCCGGAGATGCGGGTGAGCTTGAACGCCTTCAGGAAGCGCGTGTTGGGCACGTGCGGGCCGCGGCACATGTCCACGTACTCCTGGTGGTAGTACAGGCCCATCGCCTTTTCTTCCGGCATGTCGTCGATCAGGCGCAGCTTGTAGTCCTCGCCGCGCGACTTGAAGACCTGGATGACCTCCTCGCGCGGCGTCATTTTCTTGATGACGTCGTAGTCCTGCGCGATCAGGTCCTGCATGCGCTGCTCGATCGCGGCCATGTCTTCCGGCGTGAACGGGCGTTCGCTGTAGATGTCGTAGTAGAAGCCTTCGGCGATGACCGGGCCGATGACCATCTTCACTTCCGGATACAGCTGCTTGACTGCGTGGCCGACCAGGTGCGCGCAGGAGTGACGGATGATCTCCAGGCCTTCCTCGTCCTTGGGGGTGATGATGCGCAGGCTGGCGTCGTGATCGATGACGTCGCCGGCGTCGACCAGACGGCCGTCGACCGCGCCGGCCAGGGTCGCCTTGGCCAGGCCGGCGCCGATGGACTGGGCCACCTGCATGACGGAAACAGGTTGTTCGAACTGGCGGCTGCTGCCGTCGGGAAGCGTGATCGTGATCATGGGTTGAAAGCCGGGATTCGGGATTCTGGGATTCGGGATTTGGCGGAAGCGGGAGGATTCGGCTATCGAATCCCCAATCCCGACTCCCCAATCCCGTTGCGCAAGCAACAAAAAAGCGCCACGAGGGCGCCTACAGGATGCAGTGCCTCGGGCAGTACCGGATTCAGGCGGTGGTAGTGCTCATGTCGCACGCTCGGCCAGCGTTTCCGCGGGCCACCTCGTGATGTCGGAGTGGCGCGCAAAGGGAAACTTGAATTCCACGCTCTGGAAGCGTGGTGGGCGGTACAGGGTTCGAACCTGTGACCCCTACCATGTCAAGGTAGTGCTCTACCGCTGAGCTAACCGCCCGGTCTGCCCTTTGCAGGGGCGCGAATTCTAGCCCGGAAACCGGTGCGCCGACAACCATGTCTTCACCGGATCGCGCGAAACGCCCGCGCCGCTTCGGCGCGGCCCGGCAGTGCCGGGGGCCGGGGTCGGCCGCAATGCGCGGCTGGCGGGTACAAAACCCCGCTCACCCGGCCAGGCTGGCCTCCTTGAGCTTGCGGATCTCGTCGCGCAGGCGGGCGGCGTCCTCGAACTCCAGATCACGGGCGTGCTGGTACATCTGCTGCTCCAGCGCCTTGATCCGGGCCGCTGCCTGGGCCGGATCCAGGACGGCGTACTCGCTCCTTTCCTCGGCCACCCTGCGCTTGCCGCGCCCCGATTTGGCCTCGGACACCTCGGTACGGGCGCCCTCGAGGATGTCGACGATGGGCTTGGCCACCGATTTTGGGGTGATGCCGTGCTCGACGTTGTACTCCAGCTGCTTTTCCCGGCGGCGACTGGTCTCGTCGATCGCCGCCTGCATGGAGCGGGTCATCTTGTCGGCATACAGGATGGCCTTGCCGCGCAGGTTGCGGGCTGCGCGGCCGATGGTCTGGATCAGCGAGCCGGTCGAGCGCAGGAAGCCCTCCTTGTCGGCATCCAGGATCGCCACCAGCGACACCTCGGGCATGTCCAGGCCCTCGCGCAGCAGGTTGATGCCGACCAGCACGTCGAACTTGCCCAGGCGCAGGTCGCGGATGATTTCCACCCGCTCCACCGTGTCCACGTCCGAGTGCAGGTAGCGCACCTTCACGCCATGCTCGCCGAGATATTCGGTGAGGTTCTCGGCCATGCGCTTGGTCAGGGTGGTGACCAGCACCCGGTCACCCCAGGAGACGCGCAGGTTGATCTCCGACAGCAGGTCGTCGACCTGGGTGCCGACCGGGCGGATTTCCACCTCCGGGTCGACCAGGCCGGTCGGGCGCACGACCAGTTCGACGATTTCGCCATTGGATTCGCGCAGTTCGTAGGGGCCCGGGGTGGCCGACACGTAGATGCTGCGCGGCGAGCGCTCTTCCCACTCCTCGAACCGCAGCGGTCGGTTGTCCAGTGCCGACGGCAGGCGGAAACCGAACTCGACCAGGGTTTCCTTGCGCGAGCGATCGCCCTTGTACATCGCGCCGATCTGCGGAATGGTCACATGCGACTCGTCGATGACCAGCAGTGCATCCGCCGGCAGGTAGTCGAACAGGGTCGGCGGCGGCTCACCGGGCGCCTTTCCGGTCAGGTGGCGGGAATAGTTCTCGATGCCCGAGCAATAGCCGACCTCGGCCATCATCTCCAGGTCGAACTGGGTGCGCTGGGCCAGACGCTGGGCCTCGACCAGCTTGTTCTGCGCGTACAGCAGCTCCAACCGCTCCTTCAGCTCGATCTTGATGGTGTCGATGGCGGTCAGGACGCGGTCGCGGGTGGTCGCGTAGTGGGTCTTCGGATAAACCGTATAGCGCTGCAGCTTGCGCAGGGTCTCGCCGGTCAGCGGGTCGAACAGGGTCAGGTTCTCCACGTCGCCGTCGAACAGTTCGATGCGCAGCGCCTCGCTGTCGCTTTCGGCCGGATGCACGTCGATGACCTCGCCCCGCACCCGGAAGGTGCCGCGCTGCAGTTCGTACTCGTTGCGGGTGTATTGCAGCTCGGTCAGGTGCTTGATCAGCTGACGCTGGTCCATGTGCTCGCCCAGCGACAGGATCAGGCGCAGCGACAGGTAGTCCTCGGGCGCGCCCAGGCCGTAGATCGCCGAGACCGTGGCCACCACCAGCGCGTCCGGACGCGACAGCAGCGCCTTGGTCGCCGACAACCGCATCTGCTCGATGTGCTCGTTGATCGAGCTGTCCTTCTCGATGAAGGTATCCGACGACGGTACGTAGGCCTCGGGCTGGTAATAGTCGTAGTAGCTGACGAAATATTCCACCGCGTTGTGCGGGAAGAACGACTTGAACTCGCCATACAGCTGCGCCGCCAGGGTCTTGTTCGGCGCCATCACTAAGGTCGGTTTCTGCACTTCCTGGACCACGTTGGCGACGGTGTAGGTCTTGCCGGAACCGGTCACGCCCAGCAGGGTCTGCTTGGCGAGGCCGGATTCGAAGTTCTCCACGAGCTTGCGGATGGCCAGGGGCTGATCGCCGGCCGGGGAATAAGGCGAAACGAGTTGGAAGCGGTCGGTCATGGGGGTGTCCCGAAAGCGATCGCTGAGTATAGCCATCCGGCGATGACCGACGCCGGGGAGATTTCCTACTCGCCCTCACGGCACCGTCCGATGGCACGCGATCCGCGCCTGGACAAACCTGAACAACCCTTGCACGGATGTCAGGAGACCCCATGCGCCGGACGCGCACCGATATCGCCTTCCCGCCCGATACGGGCCGTTCGCAGCGAGGGGTGACCTTGCTGGAGCTCGCAACCACCATGGCCATCGCCTGTCTGCTCCTTGGCGTGGGCCTGCCCTCGTACCTGCAGATGACCCAGCAATGGCGCGCCGACGCGGCGCGCAACCTGCTGCTGTCGCACTTCGCCAGCGCCCGCCTGACCGCCATCAGTCACCGCAGGATCACCGCCGTCTGTCCTTCGAATGGTCCCGACAGTGGCTGCCGCCAGGACGGCGACTGGAGCCACGGCTGGCTGATGTTTTTCGACCCGGATGGCGACCGCCAGCCCAACCTGCCGGAAGACCTGCTGCGTCACGAGGCGGTGTCGCTTCCGGATGCTTTCAGGATCCGCTCCTCTTCCGGACGGCCACAGCTGCGCTACCTGGCGAACGGCATGAGCACGGGCAGCAACCTGACCGTCCGGATCTGCCTGCAGGAACGCCTGATGACGGAAGTCATCGTCAACAACGCGGGCCGCGCGCGCAGCCGCCGCAGCGGCAGTGGCGAGAATTGCCGGCCCTGAGCCCGCCAGGCCGGGAGACTTGCCCCGCTCCCGGGTGCCTGATTACAATAGCGGACCCCGCCCGAATAGCTCAGCCGGTTAGAGCACTTGACTGTTAATCAGGGGGTCGTTGGTTCGAGTCCAACTTCGGGCGCCAGATTCCAAAAAGCCCATGCAGCGATGCATGGGCTTTTTGCATTCTGGCCGCAAACAGGTGTTTCTCTTTATTACCTACCAACATTCAGACGCAGGGGTATCCTCATTGCTGGTACCGCGGCTACCCTGCTGATCCAGCGTGAGAGTACCGCATTGTGTATCGCGCTCAGCTTGTGCACCTTGTGGCACAGCTTGCAACGTGAATGCCGTAGCAGTCGGGTCCGCAACGAAACTGACTTGGTAGAACGGAGATACCTCCGCGTCGCACGCAGGTGGATTGGGGGCACCCGCATAGCTCAGGTTCGTCGTGTAATACCGCTCCATGAACTGTGCACGCTCCTGGAGACAGGCCGCACCTGCCGCGCGCCGTGAACGCACCACCTGATCGGTGTAACTGGAATAGGCAATCGCCGACAGGATGGCGATGACTGCGACCACCACCATGAGTTCCAGTAGCGAGAAACCCTGTTGGGAAGAAACATCCAAGCGACGATTCATTCTGGCTAGTTCCTTATCACTTCGCGCCACGAGACGCGACCCACGTTTCTGAATTCATCCTTGTCCACGCACCCCATCGAGCCGGATGAGCCTGCCGCGCACACCTTGCCTGGCGTGCCGCTGAACATGGTTGCCTGGGTCACCATGCCCACGCCCAGGTCCACCGAACCAATGGAACGTGCGGGGGGTTCACCATCGCCGCCACCGCCGCCCAGCGTGTCATCGCTGAACTGGCCGTCGCCGTCCGCATCGAAGTATGGTGTCCGGGTGCTGGTGCCGGTGAACGCATCCAGCGCATTCACATAGCCACGACCATCAGGTTGGCAAGCATCGGCGGTGGGAATGATGCTGCTGAACTCGAGCACGCTGCCATCCATCTGCGGACTGGTGACGATACGCTCGCCGATGGCGCCGGTTGGTGCCGGCTCGGTCAGATTGACGTACCAGCCGCTCGACGTGTTTGGCAGGTTGCCATGCTGCTCGAACGCCCGGAACCGCTGTCCATCCTGCTCGACCAGTTCGATGGCCCGCGCGGTCAGCGCACTCTTGGCAACGGTGGTACCGCTGTCGATGACGCCGTATATGGCTTGCACCGCCTCGCTGCTGACGTCGCCCGAGGTAAGGAAACGGCCGGTACCGAAGAACACCCAGGTCTTGTACGTGGTGGGGTGCATCGCCACGGTCATGCCACCGGTGATCGGCTGCCGTACCGTTCCGTTGGTTGCCGTGAACAGCGGGCTGCCGCTGTTGGCGACCCCCCAGCTCGAAGGGCTGTCGGACGTCAAATCGAACTTCCAGACATTACCCAGCATGTCGCCGGCATACACATAGTCATAAGTGTCGTTGCCGTCGCGATTCCAACCCACCGGCGCGGACAGACCATTGGAATCCGCGTGGTCGGTGACCGCGGAACCGACACCGGTGTCCAATTCGCGGATCAGCTCGCCCGTGTCCAGGTTGTAGATCTGCAGGACCGCGCGTCCGTTGGTGCTGTTGATGCCGTTGCCGACGATGACCGCGGTGACGTCGTTGTTGAGCTTGGCGATGAACGGCTTGCCCTGTACCAGGCCCACATTGTTGTCCGTCGTGGTGGCCGCGTCATCATCACCGGTCACCTCCCATTTGAAGTGATCGGAATCGAAGCTCTCCGGGTTGGACACATCAAGCGCGAACAGGCCCTTTCCACCCTTGCCCAAGGCACCTACCAGGATGTTCGCATCCGGGGTCTGCTGGCGGTTGGATACGACGATGGGGCCGTCCACGAAGTACCGATGACCGTAGTCCGGCCGGCTGAGGCTGCCCAGATTTGTCCAGTTGATGCCATTGGGAATGAAACCAAACAGTTCAGCGCCATTGCTGGCATCGATCGCGTGCAGCATGCCGTCGTTGGCGCCGACATACAGCGTGTTGGTGTCTTTCACGTAGGCGGGAGAAGACGTGACGATGTCGCCGAGCAGATGATTGCGGATGCGCAGCGTGCCACCGGTATGATTCATCTCCAGGTTTCGGGTGCCCGCGAGGTAGGCCGCATTGTCCGCGCCCGATACGGGGAAGTTGTTGGTGCCCGTACGCGTCAGCGCCGCCAGTTGCGTGGAGGTGGCTTCGGAAGGGAACACCAGTCCTTCGGTTCCGTTTGAACTGAACACCCTGCGATTGGACGCGGGAATGCCCTGCGACGCATTCCAGGTGGCTTCAGCGGCGAACTCGCCTCCGTCCTGGCGGGCATAGGCGGACAATTCGCCGGTCCAAACGCCCGATACGTAGCTTGCCTTGAACAGCAGGGTATCGGTTTCCAGCGAGGACGAGTTCGCTGCCACGTTGGAGAACGAGCCGGTGCGTTCGGTAACCGTGGCCAGCGCGGCCCGCAGGCCGGTCGCGAACTCGCTCGGGTTGCTGGCGGCGAGGAACCGCCCATGCCCGTTGACCGACGCATGGTAAAGATCGTCGATGGTACGCAGGTTGTTGGACGAGGGCGTCGGCCAACTGACGGTGCCCGCCGTGATGCCCGGCAGCGACGTATTGGGATCGAGCGTACCCTTCAGGCCGATCGAAATGCCGAAGGTCACCATGTGCTGCCAGAACGCCGGGTTGGCATTGGTGCTGGGGACGATGTTGTCCAGGCCGCCGTCGCCACCGCGCAGATCGGTCTTCCAATACTTCATCGCGACGTCGGCCAGCGTGTTGCTCGCGCTGTCCGTATACGGGCGGCCATGCTCGTACGTGTAGCTCCTGCCGCCCGGGCCCTGGATCTCCTCGCCATCGGCACCGTCCTGGTTACCGACCGAGTTGAAGCTGTCATTCCAGTAGCCGTCGGTCGTGAGGATGGTGAAGTTCTGACGGCATGCAAGCTGGTCGCTCCCGGCTTCCGGACCATAGGGTCCCGCCGAATCCGCGTTGGAGAAATACAGGCCGGCCGCGTTGAGCGCGGTGCGTAGCGGCGTACCCGAATTGGCCGTCGCCGAAAACAGGCGGTTGTACCAGCGCGCGCGGTTGTTGTTGGTACCACCGATGCCGTTCGGGTTGTCAAACAGGCCCTGGTTGAAATAAACGGGAATCGGAACCGTCTGGGTCGGGCTGTTGTCGGTAGTGTCACTGCCATTGCGCCCATGGATCGTACGGAAACCGACACGCACGTCATTGCCCAGATCGTTGAAAGCCGTCGCGGCTCCCCCTTTCGCGGCCTTGGTCCGAGTGCGGTAGTAGGAGTACCAGGTGGCGAAGTTGATCTTCTCGTTGTCCTCTGTGCGACGTGCGCCTGCGCCATTCAGCGGCGTGAGGTACACGCAGTTGCGCCAGCCCCAGCCGCTGGTGCTGGTATCGCAACCGACGTCTTCCGTGCCGTTGTTGTTGGTGGTCAGCTGGTAGCTGTACCGGATTCTAACGCCGCTGAAAGCAGTCCGAGCGTAGAGGCGGACGTAGTAGGTGCTCCCGGCGGATGTGCTGCTTGGCGAGCAGCTCTCCACGTTGCCATTGCTGGCGGAACTGCAGCCGTTATTGGTGTTGCTGGTCGTGGGGTGGTTTTCACGACGGACGTACAGGTTTGCGCATTGGCCACTGTTGCAGGTCCCGCCATCCGTGAAGATGGTGAGGTTGGAGGCATTGGCTGGCAGGGTGAAGGTATAGCTCGTGGTGCCGCTCGGCGCGTAATTGTTCGTCGAGGCACCTACATTGTTGGCTAGAGTCTCCGTCACCGTCGTCGTTTCCGACGAGTACTGCAGCCGTTCGCTCTGGACGATACGGCCGGTGGTCCCGCTTCGGATCTGGTAGCGATAGTACTGGGTGGCGTCACTCAGGCTGGTGGCGTTGGCCTTGGGCACATAGAACGTCTGCGTATTGTTGCTCAGGTTCGTCACCCCGCTGATCGTGCCCGCCGCCGTGTTGGTCACGTAGACGTCGTCGCTTTCCGCCCGGTCGTACGAAGTGCCGACTGTCAGCGGCGTTCCAGTGGAATCGAGCCAGGGCTGGTAATCGATCTTGGGGTTGTAGTACAGCGTGTTGGTGACGTAGTTCTGGTCGTAGATGGCGCTGTTGCTGGTCGAGGTCGTTCCGTAGGAACTGTTACTGCTGGTGTTGTCGCCGGTGGCCTGGCTGGAGATACCGCCGCCACTGATCGAGGTGATGTCCGGGTTGTACATGTAACGCCATTCCATCGATCCCGAGTCATCGAGGATGAACAGGATGTTCGGCGGTACCCGGCTGGCGGTGGTCAGCGGGTCGGTGGGCAGGGTGATGCCCGCGTTGACCGGCAATGCCAGCAAGGTCGCCAGGAAAGCGCAGGTCGCCGGCGCCAGCTGGTTCGCCACGCGCTTGTGAAGGAGTCTGATCGGGGAAGTCTTCATGATGTCCGCCCCACTCACTGGGCAATGAAATTGGTCTGCAACAGCACGGTGGCGCGATCGGCCGCCTCGCTGCGTGCGGTGATTCGATAGCGTGGACGCAGGCACAACGGCGACCGGTTGCTCTCGTCCACCAGGTCGCAACCTGGCCAGGTTGGTGCATCACCCATGTATTCGATGAAGAATTCCGGCGTGACCCCCAGCTCGCCCACGTCGGTGGCGCCATCGCGCCAGCCATTGAATCCTTCGGTCAGCCAGCGATCCGTCTGGCTCGCATCCGGCAGCGAACAGATGCCGTTGCTGCAGCCGGCCGACGGCACCGCCGCGCGGGTAGCTGCGGCCCCCGCGATGGTCTCACCCTCGCGCAAGGCCGCTTCGGCTGCCTGGAATGCCAAGCTGCGATCCAGCATGTTGGCGGTCATGCGTTCTTCCAGCAGGGTGCCGCGCATCGCCGCCAGGCCGAGCAGGGTCATGATCAGCAGCAGGATCAATACGATGAGCAGCGACACGCCACGCTGCCCATGGGCGGAACGGCAGGGATGGAGAGGTTTCATGGATTGCGATTCCTCAAGCTGGCAACCTGCACCAACGTGCGCTCCAGCGGCTGATTGTCGGTGCCGGCATTGTCTTCGCCGGTCAGCGTCAGTTCGATGCGCGCGGCGATCACGTTGGCCCAGGCGCCGCCGACATCGTTGGCGGTCTGGTACTCACTGGTGTCACGGACCAGATAACGGATTTCCATGTTGCTGACGCCGCTGGCGACTTCCGAGGTCGCCACGCCGGTGGGTGTCAATCTGCTCTGGTACAACGACGGCTCACCGCTGGCATTGTTGGCGATGAACCAACGCGTGGCATGCAGTTTCACCATGACAGAGTTCGGTGCGGCGTACTGGAACGGCTGGCGCGAACTGCACGCGTCGCCTACGGCGATCAGGCCCAGATTGGCGCTGCAGTTGCCCGGCGCGCCACCAGCGGCATGGCCAATGGTCGCACCGGAAGCCGAACTGGCCTGGAAAATCGAGGCCTGACGCGAATTGCAGGCAACCAGCAGATCGCCCGCGGCAAAACCGCTGGCGGCGGTATTGAGGGTGAATTGCGACGCGGAGGTACTGTGCGCGCTGATGGTGGCGACGGTGTCATCACCCGAAAACAATTGCAGCGCGGCGGTGCCATTCAGCCGTTGGCCCGTACCGGTGCCGAAGCCCGCGTCCGGAAATGCTTCGTCGGACGCGAATCCGCGGATGGCGTCGCCCCATGCGTTCAGATTGGTCCACCAGCGGGTCGCGGCATTGGTGATGACGTTGGCAACCGGCGCGTTGTTGACGCAGGGATTGCCCGCGGCCTCGCGAACATCGCGGGACATCAGCTCGAAAGCCGTGCGCGCGTTCTCCTGCATCGCGCCCAGATTCTGGGTCGCCTGGTAGGTCTGCTTGTTGGAGAAGAAGATGGTGCCCGCGACAGCGATGATCATCAGGCCCAGGACCATGGCAATCAGCAATTCGACCAGGGTCAGGCCGAGCTGGCGCGTATGCTGAAGGAATGCGGGATTTGGCTTCATAGCAGGGTCGTCGTGGTTACGCTGCGGGTAGTCGCACCGCTAATGGCGGTGCCGCGACTGTCGTCCCAGTCGACCGTGATCGTGCAGGTGCCACCCGCAGGGCAATTGATCGTTCCGCAGGCTGCATCGCCCATGGCAGCTTCCATGGAGTTGATCCATTCGCGGCGGTCGTAGTCGACCAGGCTGGCTCCCGTGGGGGCGTCGCAGGTCCGTTCCATGTCGTAGGCACCAGCAATGGCGGCGGCGCGATTGGCGCGCATCGCATCGAGAATGGCGTAGGTCTGGATGACCGCCTGGCTGCGCTCCAGCGAACTCTGGCTATTGCGCAATGCGGTGGACTGCATGGCGGCAATGCCGAGCAGGCCGACACCCATGATCAGGACGGCCACCAGTACCTCAATCAGGCTGGCGCCGTATTGCAGGCGTGGGGAAAGTGGCTGGGAGGTCTTTTTCATACGGGACTCGTCATCAGGGACATTCGCCGCCGCCGTTCACGCGGGCGGTCGAGACGCGGCTACCGCCCGCCAGTTGCACCTGGCGCTGGTTGTCCTCAGGATGCTCGCTGGCGATGCAGACGGTGAAAGTATTGTTGGCCAGGCTACCGTCCGCGGCGTGGGCCAGGCCGTCGGCGCGGAAGGTCACGCCGGTGGCGTCACCGGTAATCTCCAGTGGTCCCTTGACTGCACCGGTACGCAACACGGCGCCATCGCTGTCGACGACGGTCAGCCAACTGCTCCATTGCGCGGCCGCTGCCAGGCAGGTCTGGCCATCGGCACTGCCGCAGACCGTCACCCGCGCGTTTCGGCGAATCGCCTCGGCCCGCGCCAATTGCAGGGCGGTGACCAGTTCGTTCGCCTGGGTCGTCAGGCGATTGCCATTGACCACCCCGATCAGGCTGGGATAGGCCATGGCCGCCAGGATGGCCAGTACCGCCATGGTGACCAGGAGCTCGATCAGACTAAATCCCCGCGCGGCACGGAACCCGCGCAGCGCTAGGATGACTGGACGACGGCTGCTGCTTGCACGCATTACGCTTGCTTCCCCAAGTGAGCGCAGGCGCCATATAGGCACCCGCCGCGTGGACCGTCCAGTCGGGAACTGATGGGCGGGCCCGCAGGGGGAGTGAGCGGCAGGACTGCCATCGGTTCCGGGCACGAGGCATCATGGCCAGGTCGTCATGCGGAACCCGCCTGTGAAACCTTCCCCCCTGGACTCCCTCTGGCAGGCCCCCGTGATCATCTGGGTGGTCCTTGCGGGTGAAGGCCTCGCCGCCGTGCTGGCACTGGCCCCGAACGTGATAGACGGGGGACGCTGGGTGTTCTTCGGCCTGGCGTCGTTGATCGTGCAATGGGTCCTGCTGACCACGCTCGGCTGCCTGTATCTGCTGCGCCATCGACTGGCGGGCGTTCGTCCTCCCTATATCGCCTGGTGCTCGCTGCTGCTGCTGGTGCTCGCGACCTGGTTGATTGGCGGATTGCTCTGGCTGCTCCAGCGCAGCCTTGTGCCGACCGCACCCGATCACTGGATGATGATGTTCCTGCGGCTGACCGGCATCGCAGTGGTGGTCGGATTGCTGGGTCTGGCGGCGTTCCAGAACCACTGGCGCACCCGGCAGCTGGCGGTCAAGGCCAAGCAATCCGAACTGGAAGCGCTGCAGGCACGCATCCGGCCGCACTTCCTGTTCAACACGCTCAATACAGGCGCTGCGTTGATCCACCAGCGTCCGGAGGATGCCGAACGCGTCCTGCTCGATCTGGCCGATCTGTTCCGCGCGGCACTAGCGGGCCCGCGTGAAATTCCGCTTGCCGAAGAGTTCGCGCTAACAAGACGCTATCTGGAGATTGAAAGCCTGCGCTTTCGCGAACGCCTGACCATCCATTGGCGATTGCCAGACACCATTCCCGACGTATTGATTCCCACACTTTCCGTCCAGCCGCTGGCGGAAAACGCCATCCGCCACGGCATCGAGCCTGACCCCGCCGGCGGCACGATCTGGGTGGGCCTGGACGTCTCCGAGCGGTGGATAGACATCGAGGTCCGCAATACCCTGCCCCCCCGCCCAGCCGCAAGCATCGGTCATCAGGTCGGACAGACTTCGGTCCATGCGCGCCTGCAGGCCCTGACCGAGGGCCAGGGACAGTTGCAGACTCACCAGGAAAACGGGACCTACATCGCCGTCATCCGCCTGCCGGCTCCCAGACGAGCCGACGACGATCCATTATCCAGGCATGCCGAACGGGCAGAATCTCAGGTCAGCACCCGGTAGCAGGGCTTGTACTCGCCGGCGATCTTCATCCGGCGCTGCTCGACGAAGGCCCGCAGCAAACCATCCAGCGCCTGCATCATGTCGGCGTCGCCATGGATTTCGAACGGACCGAACTCCTCGATCCGGCGCATGCCGTCTTCCTTGACGTTGCCGGCGACGATGCCGGAGAACGCGCGGCGCAGGTCCGCCGCCAGCGCGTGCGCCGGACGGCCGTGGTGCAGGTCCAGCGCGGCCATGGCTTCATGGCTGGGCACGAACGGCTGCTGGAAATCGCCCGGGATGTCCACCGCCCAGTTGAAGAAGAACGAGTCCTTCTGCTGGATGCGGTACTCGCGCACCTTGCGGATGCCGGCGCCCATCTTCTTCGCCACCGCAACCGGATCGCCGATGATGATCTCATAGCGCTTGGTCGCTTCCTCGCCCAGGGTCAGGCGGATGAATTGGTCGATCTGCTCGAAGTACGGCGCGGCGATGGTGGGACCGGTCAGGATCAGCGGGAACGGCAGTTCGGCGTTCTCTTCCCGCAGCAGGATACCCAGCAGATAGAGGATTTCCTCGGCGGTGCCGACGCCGCCGGGGAACACGATGATGCCGTGGCCGATGCGGACGAACGCCTCCAGGCGCTTCTCGATGTCCGGCATGATCACCAGGTGGTTGACGATTGGATTCGGCGATTCCGCGGCGATGATGCCCGGCTCGGTGATGCCGATGTAGCGCGTGGTGCGGCGGCGCTGCTTGGCATGGGCGATGGTGGCGCCCTTCATCGGTCCCTTCATCGCGCCCGGGCCGCAGCCGGTGCAGATGTCCAGCCCGCGCAGGCCCAACTCGTAGCCGACCTGCTTGGTGTACAGGTACTCGTCACGCGAGATCGAGTGGCCGCCCCAGCACACCACCAGGTTCGGGTCGGCCGGGCGCAGGATGCGCGCGTTGCGCAGCAGCCCGAACACCGCGTTGGTGATGCCCGAGGAGGTGTCCAGGTCGTCCTTGCAATCCGGCCCCAACTCGATGGCGGTGTAGGCCAGGTCGCGAACCACCGCGAACAGCAGTTCGGCCACGCCCCGGATGATTTCGCCGTCGACGAAAGCCATCGCCGGCGCATTGAACAGATCGATGCGGACGCCACGGTCCTGCTGCAGCACCTGGATGTCGAAATCCGGGTACAGGTCGCGGGCGGCGCGCGGGTCGTCCGACGCGCTGCCGCTGGTCAGGACGGCCAGCGCGCAGCGGCGCAGCAGGTCGTGCATGCCGCCCGCCGAAGCGTCGCGCAGGCGGGCCACTTCGGCCCGGGACAGCACATCCAGCGCCCCGCGGGGGTGGATCTGCGCGTTCTGTACCGGCAACGCCCGTGATGGCGCTTCACTCATATGCTTGTTTCCCGTCGTTTTTTCGTGTCATGACCCGATGACTTTAGCGCAGTCCCGCGCTCAAGGCATTCCCATAAAAAACGGCCGGGTTGCCCCGGCCGTTTCTGGTGTTCCCTGGCCTTGCGGCTTAGAACTTGTACTTCAGGCCCAACATGACCGACCAGCGCGACACACCGGTGTTGCCCTTGTCGTTGTTGTTTTCCTGGATCTGCGAGCTGTCGGTGCTGCCGCTGAAGTGGTAGACGTACTTGCCGGTGGCCGGGTCGATACCGGCATAGCTGGCCACGCGACGGGTCGAGTTGAAGCCGTAGTCGTCGATCAGGCCCCACTTCTTGTTCAGCAGGTTGCCGATGTTCATGATGTCCAGCGACAGCTCGGTCTTGTGGCCCTTCATGAAGCCCGGCAGTTCCTGGCTGAAGCGCACGTCGAAGCTGTTGACCCACTTGGCGCGGAACGCATTGGCCGGCGCGATCTGGCCGCGGTACTTCTGCAGTTCCGGGTTCTGGCTCAACCAGTCGAAGAACGCCTGCTCCATCTGGGCGCCACCGGTGAACAGCACGTCGCCCGGGGCCGCCGGCACGTAGAACAGGTCGTTGAACAGACCGGCGTTGCTGGTGCTGGTGGTCGGATTGCTGTCGCCGTTCAGATCGTTGTAGTAGATGTAGCTGTACGGACGACCGGTGCGGCCTTCGTAGAACAGGCCGATGCGGGTGTCATAGTCACCGAAGAACTGGTGCTTCCACTCCACGGTACCGGTGATGCGATCGCGGATGGCATAGCGCGAGTCCCACGCGGTATCGCCGTTGACCGCACCGATCAGGGTGCTGCCCCAGTTCGAGGTGTTTTGCGAGCTGGTCAACGGGCTGACTTCGGTCGCCTTGGTGTAGGTGTACGCCAGCGACCAGGACCAGTCGTTGAGCATCGGCTTGTTCAGGCCGAAGGTGTACTGGCGGCTCTTGCCCTCGTCGGTGTTGCGCAGGAGCATCACATCGCCGATGCCGGCCGGGCGGTTGGCCTTGGGATTGACGTTGTTGGTGCCGTACACGATGCCACGGGTGGCATGGGCATTGGCAGGGTTCAGACCGTTGGCGTCCCAGAAGATCGGACGACCATCCTGACCGTAGGCGGTCGGGCCTTGGCCGGCGGCGTTGTACATGTCCAGGCGGTCCACCACGATGCCGTCGTTGACCTTGGTGAACAGCAACTCGGCCGACGCGACAATGCCGTACCACGGCAGTTCGTGATCCAGGGCGATGTTCGCCTTCCACACCGACGGCAGCTTCAGGCCGGGCTCGACGATGTCGACGTTGGCGCGCGCGTTGCCGGCCAGGCAGTTATCCGGGATGTTCGGCGCCGGGCTCGGCGAGAACACCGGAGCCTGATCACCGGAGCAGCTGTACTCGACGTAGTTCAGGCCGGTGTTCTGGTAGGTGCCGGCCAGCCACACGTTCGGGGCGGCGCCACCGAACAGGCCCACGCCACCGCGCAGCTGGGTCGGACGGTCGCTGTCGAAGGTGTAGTTGAAGCCGAAGCGCGGCTGCACCAGCTTGTCGTCGACCGTCTGGGTGTTGTCGTAGCCGTAGGTCTGCTCGATCAGCGGGTTGTACAGGCGCTGGTCGCTGAAGTCCGGGATATCGACGCGCAGGCCGAAGGTCAGGGTCAGGTTGTAGTTGACCGCCCAGGTGTCCTGCGCGAACAGGCCGACGTTCTTCAGGGTGTACTCGGCCGGGATGTCGTTGATGCTGCCACCCGGACGCGGAGCGCGGATCTGGTAGTTGTTCGGCGTGCCGGCGCGGAAGGCGTCGATATCGGCAAAGGTGTAGACGCCGTTCACTGCGCGGCCGTAGAAGTTCAGGATGTCGTTCTTCGAGTAGTCGAAGCCGAACTTCACGGTGTGGTCACCGATGTACCAGTTGGCCGCACCGAAAGCGGTTGTTTCCTTGGTCTCGATGATGTTGACGTGGCTGTTGATCTCGGTGCCCAGGAACACCGACGACTGGCCGTTGGATCCAAAACCGCGGACTTCGATCTGCGGCAGGTTCGAGAAGGTGCTGCGCACCGCCGAGTAGTCCTTGTAGCCGACCTTGAACTCGGTGGAGAAATTCTCGTTCCAGTCGCTGAACAATTCACCGACGTAGCTTTCGAAGGTCTTCGGCAGCGCGTACCAGAAGCTGCTCAGCGAGACGCTGTTGTTGTCGATTTCCGGGAAGCGCAGGACGCTCTGCTCCAGCTTGCTGTAACGCAGGGCGGCGCGATGGTTTTCGTTGATGTTCCAGTCCAGCTTCAGCGCGTACTCTTCGATCTCGGTCTTGTTGGTGCCCGGCAGCGAGAAGCCGCCCGCGCTGATGCCATGGCCATTGGCCGCCGAGACGAGGTCGGCGATGTCGGCATCGGTGATGTTGCCGGTGCCGTACGGGGTGTTGGTCAGGCTGGTGCCCGGCGCGCTGCGCTCGTACTTCTCGTAGTTGGCGAAGAAGAACAGCTTGTCCTTGACGATCGGGCCGCCGAAGGTGGCGCCGTAGGTCATTTCGTCGTCGAAGCCGTTGAACTTGACGCCTTCCAGTTCCTCGCGCACCCAGCTCTTGTCGCGGTAGGTGCCGTAGACGGTGCCGTGGAATTCATTGGTACCCGACTTGGTGACCGCGTTGATCACCGCGCCGGTGCCGCCGACGATGGTCACGTCGTAGTTGGCCAGATCGATGTTGATTTCCTCGATGGCGTCCATCGAGACCGGCTGGCGCTCGGTCGGCAGGTTGTTGGATTCCAGGCCGAACGGGTCGGCGACGCTGACGCCGTCGATGCGGATGGCGTTGTAGCGGGTGTTCTGGCCGCCGGCGGAGATCGCGCCGTCCGCCTTGCTGACCTGCGAAATGCGCGGATCCAGGCGGATGTAGTCCTGGATGTTGCGGTTGGCCGACGGCAGCGCTTCGATGCTGTCGCGGTTGATGTTGGAACCGGTGCCCATCTTGGTGGCGCTGAACACTTCCGAGCCGCCGGCCACGCCGACCGCGGTGACGGTCTCGAGGGTGGTGGTGGCATCGCCGGTCAGCGCGGCGTTGACCGTGTTGACCTGGTTGAGGTTCAGGTAGACGTTGTCTTCGGTCTTGGTACCGGAACCGGACTTGGTCACGGTGATCTGGTACGGGCCGCCCACGCGCAGGCCGCGGGCGCTGTAGCGGCCGCTGGCGTCGGTGGTGACGCGGCTGGTCGTGCCGGATTCGACGTGGGTGATGACCACTTCGGCACCGGTGACGGGCTGGCCATCGGCGCCGGTAACCACACCGCCGACACCGGCGGAGGTGCTCTGGGCGAAGACCGGCGCGGCCGCGAGCGCGGCGACGAGGCCAAGGGTGAGCTTGGACATCCGGAAACAACGGGATTGATTCATGAGTGTGAGCCTCGGTACGGGAATTGGCGTTGCGAAACTGGCTGGCTAAATGCGGACGCGCAGGCGGCCCGCCTCTCGGCGGGTCGTGGGGGGCATTTCTGGGGTTCCCTGAGCCTACGCGGAATGGCCGCGTTGGTTAATAACAGGTTAACACGATAGGACCATTTTGTGACCGCCGCGTGACAAAAATTCCGCGCTGCAGCACTTTTTACCCGACCCGTCTCAGATATTGACCGGCAGCTTCAGGTAGGTGCCGATCCCGTCCAGGAACATCTGCACGGAAATGGCCACCAGCAGCATGCCCATCAGGCGTTCGACGGCGGTCAGGACGCTTCGGCCCAGCCATTTGTAGAGCAGCGTTGCCGAGAACAGGATGGCGGCGGTAGCGCCCCACGCCAGGATCAGGGCCAGGCTCCAGTCGGCCAGGCGGGCGGGCTCGTTGCTGCCCATCAGCATGACCGCGGCCATGCCCGAGGGGCCGGCTACCAACGGAATGGCCAGGGGCACGATGAAGGGCTCGCCGCCGGGAATTTCCCCCATCAGGCCTTCCGGGCGGGGAAAGATCATGCGGATGCCGATCAGGAACAGGACGATGCCGCCGGCGATGGCCACGGATTCCTGCCGCAGATGCATCAGCTCCAGGGCGTACTTGCCGCCCCAGAGGAACAGCATCAGCACGACCAGCGCGATCAGCAGCTCGCGCGCCAGCACGATCCGCTGGCGCTTCGGCGTCAGCGGCTTGAGCACGCTCAGGAACACCGGGATGTTGCCCAGCGGATCCAGAATCAGGAACAGCAGCAGCGCGGCCGAAAGAATGGTCATGCCCGGACGGTCCAGACGCGGCCCCGGTGTTCGGCGCCCGCGGATGACAGCAATGTGACACATGCGGCCCCGTAGCGGGCCGGGTCACAGGCCTGGCCGTCGCTGTCGTCGGCATAGGCGCGCGAGCGCAGGCCGGTGCTCATCGGCCCGGGCTGCAGGCCGGAGACCCTGACCGGTCCGCCCGCCAGTTCGGCCGACAGCATGCCCACCAGACCGGCCAGGCCGTGCTGGGCCACGCCGTAGCCGCCCCAGTAGGGTTGCCCCACCCGCGACAGGTCATCCATGGCGAACACCAGCGCAGCGTCATCGGACCGCTTGAGCAGCGGCAGGCAGGCCTGCGACAGCCACCACGGGGCGGTCAGGTTGACATGGAGGGCGCGCGCGAACGCCGCCGGATCCGTGTGTTCCAGCGGGGTCAGGCCGCGGAACTCGGCAGCGCAGTGCAGGACGCCATCCAGCCGCCCCAGTTCCGCGTACAGGCGGTCGACCAGTTCGGCGTAATCGTCGGGCGAGGCGCCTTCCAGATCCAGCGGATACAACAGGGGCTCCTGCCCCGCCTGCGCCACCACGTCATAGACGCGGTTCAACTTGGGCACCTTGCGTCCCAGCAGCACCAGGGTCGCGCCCGCTTCGGCGCAGGCCAGCGCCGCGGCGGCGCCCAGGCCACCGTGTGCGCCGCTGATCAGCACCACGCGGTTGTCCAGCGCGCGCACGGCGCGGGTCGGCAGATCGATGAGGCTCACGGACCTGGCCTCACTGCGACAGGGCTTCGGCGACGATGCGCCGCAACTCGCCGGACTCGTGCAGTTCCAGCGTGATGTCGCAGCCACCGATCAGTTCGCCCTGGATGAACAGCTGCGGGAACGTCGGCCAGTTGGAGAAGCGCGGGAGGTTGGCGCGGATTTCCGGCTCCTCCAGCACGTTGATGGTGTAAAGCTGCTCGGCGCCGGCATCGCGCAACGCCTGCACGGCGCGGCTGGAAAAGCCGCACATGGGAAATTCCGGCGTGCCCTTCATGAAGAGGACGATCGGATGGCTTTCGACTTCGGCCTGGATGCGTTCCATCACCGGCATGCTGTTTTCTCCTGCTTTTACGGTAACCCAACCGGTGTCGGGTACACTTCCGCCCGTCCCGACGGACGCGTCCATCGGGAACGCCATTGTAAGCCCCCGTGCGCCGCCCTGCCGACGCCCCCCTTCCACCGCCTAGCGCAAGGATCCCAGCCATGGCCATCGAACTGCCCCCCCTGCCCTACGACCGTACGGCGCTCGAGCCGCACATTTCCGGCGAAACCATCGACTACCACTACGGCAAGCATCACAAGACCTATGTGGACAACCTCAACAAGCTGATCGAAGGCACCGAGTTCGCCGATCTTTCGCTGGAAGAGATCGTGCGCAAGTCCCAGGGCGGCATGTTCAACAACGCGGCCCAGATCTGGAACCACACCTTCTACTGGAACTGCCTGAAGCCCAATGGCGGCGGCGAGCCGACCGGCAAGCTGGCCGAGCTGATCAACAAGGCCTTCGGCGATTTCGCCAAGTTCAAGGAAGAGTTCACCAAGACCGCCATCGGCACCTTCGGCTCCGGCTGGGGTTGGCTGGTGCAGCGTCCGGACGGCTCGCTGGCCCTGGCCAGCACCTCCAACGCCGCCACCCCGCTGACCGGCGAGGACAAGCCGCTGCTGACCATCGACGTGTGGGAACACGCCTACTACATCGACTACCGCAACGCGCGTCCGAAGTACGTGGAATCGTTCTGGGCGCTGGTGAACTGGGACTTCGTGGCCGGCAACCTGCGCTGAGTCCGGGTTTCGCCCGTTGCGTACACGGAAGGCCGGGGCATGCCCCGGCCTTCTGCGTTTAGGGCACCGAGCCCGCGCTCAGCCGCGCAGGCGTTCGATGACCGGCGCCACCTGCGCCTCGCGGCCCAGCGCGCGGCCTGCGCGTTCCAGCGCCTGCGCCAGTTCCACCACGTCATCGGCGCGCACGGTGGCGTGCCCGACCTTGCGGCCGGCACGCGGCAGCTTGCCGTAGTCGTGCCAATGACCGCCCGGTTCGCCCAGCAGCGCCAGCGCATCCGGCATCTGCCCGATCCAGTTGAGCATGCACGCATGCCCGAGCATGCGCGTCTCGCCCAGCGGCAGCCCGAGCACCGCGCGCAGGTGGTTCTGGAACTGCGAGGTTTCCGCGCCCTCGATGGTCCAGTGGCCGGAATTGTGCACGCGCGGCGCCATCTCGTTGGCGAGCAACTGGCCGTCGCGATAGAACAGTTCCAGTGCGAACACACCCACGTAGTCGGTGCGTTCGGCCAGGCGGCGCGCGTAATCGACCGCGGTCCTGGCGATCGCGTCATCGGCCCGCGCCGGCGCCAGGCTCGCCGACAGCACGCCGTCGACGTGCCAGTTCTCGGTCAGCGGCCAAGTGCGGAATTCACCGTCGCGGCCGCGCACCGCGACCACCGACAGTTCACGTTCGAACGGCACGAACGCTTCCACGATCAGGCCAACCTTGGCCGCCTGTGCACCCAATGCTTCCCATGCCGCGTCGGCATCGGCCAGCGCACGGATGCGGAACTGGCCCTTGCCGTCATAACCCAGCCTGCGGGTCTTGAGGATGCATGGCACGCCGACGCTGGCAAGCGCGGCGTCCAGTTCCGCGCGATTGGAGACCGGCGCGAAATCAGGTACCGGGATATCCAGTTCGCGGAACAGCGTCTTCTCCGCCAGGCGATCCTGCGCGGTCGCCAGCGCGCGCGGGTTGGGGAACACCGGCACCCGCGCGGACAGCCATTCGGCGCTTTCGGCCGGCACGTTCTCGAAATCGAAGGTGGCGACATCGACCTTGCCGGCGAACTCCGCCAGTGCGGCCTCGTCGCGGTAGTCGCCCACCAGCAGCGGCGCGAACTGGCCGGCGCAGGCGTCGGCCTCGGTGTCCATCACCAGGAAACGCAGGCCCAGGGGAGCGCCGGAAAGGGCGAGCATGCGGGCCAGTTGCCCGCCGCCGAGGATACCGACCGTGGTCATGCCGGCAGGCGCGGATCGTCGTGCGCCATCACGTCGTCGGTCTGGCGTGCGCGGAACGTCGCCAGCGCGGCGCTGATCGCGGGGTATTCGGGAGACAGCAAGGCCGCGGCGAACAACGCCGCGTTGGACGCGCCGGCACTGCCGATCGCGAACGTGGCGACCGGGATGCCCGCCGGCATCTGCACGATCGACAGCAATGAGTCCATGCCGTTCAGCGCCTTGGACTGCACCGGCACGCCCAGCACCGGCACGGCCGTCTTGGAGGCCAGCATGCCCGGCAGATGGGCGGCGCCGCCGGCGCCGGCGATGATCGCGCGCAGGCCGCGCGGCCCGGCGGTTTCGGCGTAGGAGAACAGCACGTCCGGGGTCCGGTGCGCGGACACCACCTTCACCTCGTAGGGCACGCCCAGCGCGTCGAGCTTCTGGGCGGCATTCTGCATGGTTTCCCAATCCGAACGGGAACCCATCACGATGCCCACGACGGGGCTGTCAACGGTGGCGGTCATGGCCGTCCTCTGTCGCAAAGACGTATTCTACCCTCCTTGCCGAACGACGTTGGACCCATGGACCGCAAACTGCTGGACATCCTCTGCTGCCCCACCACCCGCCAGTCCCTGTCGCTGCTCGACGGCCGTGGGCTGGACGCGGCCAACCGCGCGATCGCCGCGGGCGGGGTGACCCGCGTGGACGGTTCGCCCCAGGCCGAGGCGCTGCGCGAAGCGCTGGTCACCCAGGATCGACGGACGCTCTACCGGGTCGACGACGGCATTCCGGTATTGCTGGCCGAGGAGGCCATCGCCACCTCGCAGTTGGCGGATTTCCCCGCACGATGAGCGACCTGCAGCCGCCTCCCGCCGAGGTCGTCGAAGGCGACGTGCGCCGCGCGCTGGCCGAGGATGTCGGCGACGGCGACGTCACCGCCGCGCTGCTGCCGGACCGTCCCGACGGCGCCTACCTGCTGTGCAAGGAGGATGGCGTCATCGCCGGACGCCCGTGGTTCGACGCCACCCACCGCATGCTCGACCCGCTGGTGCGGATCGACTGGCGCGTGGCCGAGGGCGATCGCATCACCGCCGGCACCGTGCTCGCCACCCTGCAAGGCCATTCGCGCGCGCTCGTCACCGCGGAGCGGACCTCGCTGAATTTCCTGCAGACCCTGTCCGGCACCGCCACCGCGACCGCGCGCCATGTCGAGGCGGTGGCGGGGACCCGCGCCAGGATCCTCGATACCCGCAAGACCCTGCCCGGCCTGCGGCTGGCGCAGAAGTACGCGGTGCGCTGTGGCGGCGGGCACAATCACCGGATCGGCCTGTACGACGCGGTGATGCTGAAGGAGAACCACATCCGTGCCTACGGCTCGCTCGGCGGCGCCATCCGCGCGGCGCGGGAAGCGCGGCCCGGCCTGCCTTTGATCGTGGAAGTGGAAACGCTGGTGCAACTGCAAGAAGCACTGCGCGAAGGTTGCGACCGCATCCTCATCGACGATTTCGACGCGCCAACACGACGGGAAGCGGTACGCATCGCCGCCGGCCGCATTCCGCTGGAGGTTTCCGGCGGCGTGGACATGGGCACGCTGCGCGCCATCGCCGAGGACGGCGTCGACTGCATCTCCATCGGCGGGCTGACCAAGCACGTCCGCGCCATCGACCTGTCGCTCAAGCTCGGTCCGCCGCCGGGCGACCGCGACTAGTTCCCGCCGGTTCCGTCTCCCCATGCCCAGCCTGATCCTGTTGATGATCGCCGGCGCCGCCGCCTTCGCGTACTGGAACGCGGCGCGCGCCGCCGCCGAACGGGCCGAAGCGCTTGGCCGCAACGCGTGTTCCGCCGCGGGTGTCATCTGGCTGGACCAGACCGTGCACGCCGCGGGCCTGCGCCTGCGGCGCAATGAGGACGGTCGGCTGGGCTGGGAGCGCACGTTCCGCTTCGAGTATTCCTACGATGGCTTGGACCGGCATACGGGCCGGCTGGTGTTGCGCGGCGCAACGCTGGTCTCGTTCGTGGGCCCGGTGCGCCCGAGCGTGGTGCCGTTCGAGCACTGATTCCGGCCGGGCTCCCTTCCTGTAGGAGCGACGTGAGTCGCGACGCTTGATGTTGCCGACATCCAGTCGCGACTGACGTCGCTCCCACAGTCCCACTGTGAGGTGGCCTTGGCCTACTTCACCACCCGCAGGTGCGGCCGCTTCGGTGGCGCGGGGGTGTCGTCGTCGCCCGGGCTGTCGGGGCCGGCGCCGTCATCGCCGCCGTCGTCGTCCGGTCCGGGCGAATGGCCATCATCGGGCAGGGCCATGCCCTGCCCGGTCTCGCGCGCGTAGATCGCCAGCACGGCGGAAATCGGCACCATCACCGGGAAGCTCACGCCGCCGAAGCGCGCGGTGAAGCTGACCGAATGATTGTCGATGTTCAACTGCACGACCGCGCGCTCGGCGATGTTGAGCACCACCTTGCCTTCCTTCACCGCGCTGGCCGGCACCTGCACGCCCGCCTGGGTCGCGTCGACCAGCAGGTGCGGGGTCATGCCGTTGTCGGCGATCCATTCCACAAGTGCCCGCAACAGGTACGGACGGTGGCTGGTCATGCGGGGAGTTTCATCGTTCATCGGTACTGCCTGGTGAAGTCGTCCGCGGAACGGACGTCGGAGCCGGCGGCATGCGCCGCCGACCTAGGATAAGTCACGACCGTCCCGCGGTTCCATGCCAGCGCCGCGGCAGCGACTTCACTCGCGTCGTCCCGGATTCAGTTCGGGATGTCGCGCAGCTTCTTCTCCGCATCGGTGAGACTGCGGATGAAGCCGGGGTTGCGGAAGATGCGGTTGCCGTAATCCTCGATGGCCTTGCCATCCTTGGGCAACGGGATGTCCAGCGACGGCAGCCGCCAGATGATCGGCGCCATGGCGCAATCGGCCAGGCTCATTTCGGGGTTGAGGAAGAACTTGCTCGCCTTGAACAGCGGCACCGACGCGGTCAGCAACTCCTTCAGGCGCTTGCGGCCGGCCTCGGCCTGCTGCTTGTTGCCCAGCTGGATGGCCTGCACCTGCGGCACCCAGTCGTGCTCGATGCGCAGCATCGCCAGGCGCAGGCGCGCGCGCGACAGCGGATCCACCGGCATCAGCGGCGGATGCGGATAGCGTTCGTCCAGGTATTCGCTGACCACCGAGGCGGCGTACAGCACCAGGTCCCGTTCCACCAGCGTGGGCACGGAATGGTAGGGATTCAGATCGATGAGATCTTCAGGTGGGTTCTGCGGATCCACCGGCACGAAGTCGTAGCTGACGCCCTTGGCGGCCAGCACCAGCCGTACCCGATGGCACAGCACGTCATCGATGGAGGAAAACAAAGTCAGTGTATTGCGCATACGTGGACTCGCAGCCATCAGGCTCTCCGACGATCGGAATCCGCCGATCGCACCGACGCCGCCAGCCCCTTGCCGGCGGTCGCCACGGTCCCCGAGTGTGCAATCCCTTCAGGAAAATGCCAAGCGGCCGCCATGCCACCGGGCATCGCCCCGCCGCCCGGCGTATGCGGCCGGACGGCACCAGGGAGCGCCGGACGTGTCAGTGCACGTCCTTCCAGTACTCCTGCTTGAGCAGATAGGCCAGGAACGACAGCGCCGCCAGGAACAGCACGACCCAGACGCCCAGGCTCTGGCGCTTGAGGGCCGCCGGCTCGCCGGCGTACTCGAGGAAGTTGGTCACGTCGCGCGCGACCTGATCGAACTCCTGCGTGCTCAGGCGACCCGGCTGGGTCAGCTTCAGCGATTCGACATGGCGGTCACCGGTTGCCGCGTCGGGCTTGCCGTACTCGGCATGCTGCAGGCCCTGCAGTTCCCAGAACGGATTCGGCATCGAGGCATTCGGGAACAGCTTGTTGTTCCAGCCCAGCGGACGCGATTCATCCAGGTAGAACGACTTGAGGTAGGTGTAGATCCAGTCGCTGCCGCGGACGCGCGAGATGGTGCTCAGATCCGGCGGCATCTTGCCGAACCACTTGCCGGCCGGGTCGTGCGGCATCGACACCTGGATCTGCTCGCCGAACTTGGCGCCGGTGAAGTTGAGGTTGTTCATCACCTCGTCTTCGGTCAGGCCCAGGTCCTCGGCCATGCGCGAGTAGCGCAGGTACTTGAGCGAATGGCAGCCCGAGCAGTAGTTCATGTACAGCTGGGCGCCGCGCTGCAGCGAGGCGCGGTCGCTCAGGTCGTTGCCGGCCTGCAGCTTGTCGCCGCCCTCGGCGGCCAGCGCGGAGAACGCGATCAGCAACCCGCTGGCGAAGACAGCTAGGCGGGAAGTCAAGGTCTTAGTCATGCGTCGTCACCCGTTCCGGCACCGGCTTGGTCTTGTCCCACTTGGTCCACAGCGGCATGGTCAGGAAGAAAAGGAAGTAGTAAACGGTCAGCACGCGGCCGATGTAGGTCTCGACGATGTCGGTACCCGGACCGGCGCCGATCTTGCCCAGCCACAGGAAGCTCACCGCGAAGGTCAGCAGCAGCGCCCACGACAGCTTGCCGCGGTAGCGGTAGGACTTGACCTTGGCGCGATCCAGCCACGGCACCAGGAACAGGATCGCGATGGCGCCGAACATCACCAGCACGCCGCTCAGCTTGTGCGGCACCACGCGCAGCATCGCGTAGTACGGGGTGTAGTACCACACTGGCTTGATGTGTTCCGGCGTCACCAGGCGGTTGGCCTCGGTGAAGTTGTCATGCTCCAGGAACCAGCCACCGAAGGCCGGCGCGAAGAAGATGATGAACGCGGCGACCATCACCAGCATGCACACGTAGAACAGGTCCTTGCCGACCGTGTAGTAGGGGTGGAACGGGATGCCGTCGGCCGGCGCGGTCGGCGACCAGCGGTTGCCCTTCGGGCCCTTCTTGATTTCCACGCCGTCGGGGTTGTTGGAGCCGACTTCGTGCAGGGCGAAGATGTGCAGCACCACCAGCAGCAGCAGCACCAGCGGCAGCGCGATCACGTGCAGGGCGAAGAAGCGGTTGAGGGTGGCGTCACCGGGCAGGTAGTCGCCCATGATCCACTCGGTCAGGCCGTTACCGATCACCGGGATGGCACCGAACAGCGAGATGATCACCTTGGCGCCCCAGAACGACATCTGGCCCCACGGCAGCACGTAGCCCATGAAGGCTTCGGCCATCAGCACCAGGTAGATCAGCATGCCCAGGATCCACACCAGCTCGCGCGGCTTCTGGTAGCTGCCGTACATCAACCCGCGGAACATGTGCAGGTAGACGACGATGAAGAACAGCGAGGCGCCGGTGCTGTGCATGTACCGGATCAGCCAGCCCCACTCGACGTCGCGCATGATGTACTCGACCGAGGCGAATGCTTCCGCGGCGCTCGGCTTGAAGTGCATCGTCAGGAAGATGCCGGTCAGGATCTGGTTGACCAGCACGATCGAGGACAGGACGCCGAAGATGTACCAGATGTTGAAGTTCTTCGGAGCGTAGTACTCCGACATGTGCTTCCGGTAGAACGGCATGAAGCTCGGCGCACGCGCAGTGAACCAATCCATCACGCCATCGGCGGTACGGGTAATGATGTTCGACATGGCTTACGCGGCTCCCTTCGGATCGACGCCGATCACGATCGTCGTGTCGTTCTCGTAGTAGTGCGGCGGCACCACCAGGTTGGTCGGGGCGGGCACGCCCTGGAACACGCGGCCGGCCATGTCGAAGCGCGACTTGTGGCAGGGGCAGAAGTAGCCGCCCTTCCAGTCCGGGTCGTACGGCTCGGGACGGATTTCCGCGACCATTTCCGGCGAGCAGCCCAGGTGGGTGCACAGGCCGACCAGCACGGAGATTTCCGGCTTCAGGGAGCGCGTCTCGCCCTTGATGTAGGCCGGCTGCTGGTCCGTGTTCTTGGACTCCGGATCCCGCAGGCGGCTGTCCAGGGTCGGCAGCGCGTCCAGGATCGCCTTGGAACGCTTGACGATCCAGATTGGCTGGCCGCGCCATTCCAGGATCAGGCGTTGCCCTTCCTGCAGGCCGGTGAGGTCGGCGGTCACCGGGGCGCCGGCCAGCTTGGCCCTCGCACTCGGATTCCACGACTTGATAAACGGTACTGCTGCGAAACCGGCTCCAACCGCACCAACCACAGCCGTGGTCGCAGTCAGAAACCGGCGTCGGCCTGTATTCACAGGCCCATTGACCCCATCGTTGGCCATTCCGGCACTCCGCAAAACAATCAGGTAGCTAAAAGGCTGCCAGCACCCGCGCCCGAAGCTCGGGGCGGGCCGCAAAGACAGCAAAGTGTAGCGGAAGCCTTAACCGACCGACAACGTTTTGCCGTGGATCAAGGGTTTGCGGCGGTCCGAACCCGCCGCGCGGCGGGATTTCGCGTCAACGCGCGGCGGCGATGTTGCCGCGGTAGCGATCCGCCAGGACCGCCACCCGCTCGACGTAGCGCTGGGTTTCCCGGTACGGCGGTACCCCGCCGTGGCGGTCCACCGCGCCTTCGCCGGCGTTGTACCCGGCCGCGGCCAGGCGCAGATCGCCGTTGAAACGCTTCAGCAGCCAGGACAGGTACTGCACGCCGCCGCGGATGTTCTGGCCGGCGTTGAAGGCGTCGCTGACGCCGAACCGGCGCGCGGTGGCCGGCATCAGCTGCATCAGGCCCTGGGCGCCGGCGTGGGAAAGGGCCATCGGGTTGTATGAGGATTCGGCGTGCATGATCGCGCGGATCACCGCCTCGTCGACCCCGAACTCTCGGGACGCCGCGGCGATCTCCGCTTGGTAAGCCGCGGTGTTCAGGCGCAGAGTCCCGAAGTTGAGTCCCGGATTGCCGCAGGCGAAGCAGGTCTCGATGAAGCTGTACTTGATGGTGCGCAGGCTGGCGACCGCACCGGCGCCGCCGCGCGGGCGGGCGCTGGTGTAGTGGCGCACGCCGTCCTTGATGTAGGAGTAGACCTGCCCGCTGACCACTCGGCGGGTTCCGCCCGTGGGCTGGGCCGCAGGCAACGGCGCCGGGGCGATGGTGGTAGGCGCCACCGAAGCTGCGGTCGTGACTGGCGCGGCCACGCTCGTCGCGCCGCCCATCGCGGCCCCGGGCCGGGTCGGCGGGGCCGCCGGCGCGGACAGGGCGGAAGCATCGGCCGGGCGGGACACGGCGGAGACCCGCCGGCTGCCGCGCTCCGGCGTGTACTGGCTGATCACCTCGCAGCGGGCACCGCTGACGCGCTTGCTGACATAGGCGGGAACGCCATCGGCACCCGTGCACTTGTACAGCGTGCCGGCACTCGCGGCCGGCATCACGCAGGCAAGCGCGGCCAGCATCCCCAATGGCAGTAGCGTCCCCCTCATGCGGGGCAGTGTCCCGGATCCGGGAGTGATTGCCAAGTCCTTGTCCAAGAAAGGAATCCTCGAATCTGTGCGGTGGGTCCGGGATCCGGATATCCGCCCCAAGTCCCGCCCGCGCGTCCGCCCCGACGAGGCGTGTTCCTCACCTTCAACGCCGAATCGGCGCGGAACCGGACCGCCCCGCGTAAACTATGCGGTTTCCGCCCGCCCACCCGACTGGAATAAGCGCCATGACCGGGACGCAAGCCCCCGATACCGCCCTGACGGGCGATCTGCCCGTCGCCTCCCCCGCACGCCCGGCCGCCACGCCGGCCCGCGGCAAGCTGTTCATCAAGACCCACGGCTGCCAGATGAACGAGTACGACTCGGCCAAGATGGCCGACGTGCTGGCCGCCACCGAAGGCCTGGAACTGACCGACAACCCCGAAGAAGCCGACGTGGTGCTGGTCAACACCTGCTCGATCCGCGAGAAGGCGCAGGAGAAGGTGTTCAGCCAGCTCGGCCGCTGGAAGTCACTGAAGAAGGATGGCAAGCCGGTCCTGATCGGGGTCGGCGGCTGCGTGGCCTCGCAGGAGGGCGAAGCCATCGTCAAGCGCGCGCCCTATGTCGACCTGGTGTTCGGTCCGCAGACCCTGCACCGGCTGCCGGAACTGATCCGCGAGCGCCGCCAGTCCGGCCAGCCGCAGGTGGACATCAGCTTCCCGGAAATCGAGAAATTCGATCGCCTTCCCGAGCCGCGCGCCGAAGGCCCGAGCGCGTTCGTCTCGATCATGGAAGGCTGCTCCAAGTACTGCTCGTTCTGCGTGGTGCCCTACACCCGCGGCGAGGAGGTCAGCCGGCCGTTCGAGGACGTGCTGGTGGAGGTGGCGCAGTTGGCCGCCCAGGGCGTGCGCGAGATCAACCTGCTGGGCCAGAACGTCAACGCCTACCGCGGTCCCTATGGCGACGGCGAACTGGCCGACCTGGGCCTGCTGATCCGCGCCATCGCCGAGATCGAGGGCGTCGGCCGCATCCGCTTCACCACGTCCCACCCGCTGGAGTTCAGCGATTCACTGGTGGAGGCTTACCGCGACGTGCCGCAGTTGGCCAACTACCTGCACCTGCCGGTGCAGGCCGGCAGCGATCGCATCCTGGCAGCGATGAAGCGCGGTTACACCACGCTGGAGTTCAAGCAGAAGATCCGCAAGCTGCGCGCGGTGCGGCCGGACATCTCGATTTCCTCGGACTTCATCGTCGGCTTCCCCGGCGAAACCGACGCGGACTTCGAAAAGACCATGAAGCTGATCGAGGACGTCGGCTTCGACCAGTCGTTCTCCTTCATCTATTCGCGCCGACCCGGTACACCCGCGGCGGACCTGGAAGACGACACCGCCGAATCGACCAAGCACGCCCGTCTGGAGCGGCTGCAGGCGCATATCAATGCGCATGCCGCCGGCATCTCGCAACGGATGGTCGGCAGCGTGCAGTCGGTGCTGGTGGAAGGCCCCTCGCGCAAGAACCCGAACGAACTGACCGGCAAGACCGAGAACATGCGCTCGGTGAACTTCCCCGGCCACGCGCGGATGATCGGCCAGTTCGTCGACGTGGTGATCACCGAGGCGCTGACCAACTCGCTGCGCGGGCGGGTGGCCACGGTCGACGAGAACGCGGCTTGAAAACTCCCCTTGTGGGAGCGACGTAAGTCGCGAATCCTCGCTCGCGGGCGAAGAGCATCGCGACTTACGTCGCTCCCACAAGAGTCGCTCCTGCGATGGGCCGCCGCCTCAATCCAGCCGCTTGCGGAAGCGCAGGATGGCGGCGGACATCATCACCGTGATGAAGGCCAGTAGCGCCAGCACGTCCGGCCACAGTTCCCACAGGCTGGCGCCGCGCAGCATGATGCCGCGGATCAGGCGCAGGAAATGGGTCAGCGGCAGCACCTCCGCCAGCCACTGAACCGGCCGCGGCATGCCCGAGAACGGGAACATGAAACCCGACAGCAGGATCGAGGGCAGGAATACGAAGAAGGTCATCTGCATCGCCTGGAACTGCGATTGCGCGCGCGTGGAAATCAGCAGGCCCAGGGTCAGGTTGGCGGCGATCAGCAGGATCGCCGCCACGTAGACGTGCCAGACACTGCCGTTGAGCGGAACGTCGAACAGCCACATGCCCAGCGCCAGCACCACCGTGGTCTGGACCAGGCCGATCGCGATGTAGGGCAGCACCTTGCCGATCATCAGCTCGGCGCTGCTCACTGGCGTGGCGATCAGCAGTTCCATGTTGCCGCGCTCGCGCTCGCGCACGATGGCCACGCCGGTGAACAGCACCATCGTCATGGTCAGGATCACGCCGATCAGGCCCGGCACGATGTTCACCGCGGAGCGTCGTTCCGGGTTGTAGAACGCCACCACGCTGATCGGCCGCTCGACCGGAACCACCGCACGGACCGCCGTATCGGCGGGCATCTGGGCCAATTGGGCGGCCGCGCTCTGCACCGCGTTGTCGCTGCCGTCGACCAGGATCTGCACCTGTTCGCGGCCCTCGGCGCGACGGCGCTCGAAATCCGGCGGCACCACGATGCCCAGGCTGATCTCGCCGCGCCGGATGGCTTCCATCAGTTCCTGCGGCGTGCGTGCGGCCAGGGTCGGCTTGATCACCGTGGTCGCGACGATGTCCATGACCATCGCGCGCGAGGCCGTGGTGTTCGCCTGGTCGGCCACGCCCGCCTTCAGATCCCGCAGGTTGGTGTTGATGGCGTAGCCGAACAGCAGCAACTGCATCACCGGGATGGCGACGATCATCGCCAGGGTGATGCGATCGCGGCGCATCTGGCGTACTTCCTTCAGCATCACCGCCGACAGCCTGCGCCAGATCATGCCGCCCGCTCCTGCCCGTCCGGATCGGGGCGGCCACGGGTGGCGGCGACGAACACGTCCTCTAGGTTGGCCTGCGAAGGCGTGACCTCCGCCTGCATGCCCGCTTGGCGCAGTCCCGCGGCGACCCGGCCTGCGGCATCGCCATTGCCCGCCATCAGCACGCGCAGGGTATTGCCGATCTGGGCCACGCTGATCACGCCGGGCAGGTCCAGCAGGACCTTCTGCGCCTGGCGCGGCTGTTCCGCGTCCACCGCCAGGGTACGTCCGGCCAGTTCGCCGGTCAGATCCGCCGGCGTGCCATCGGCCACCAGCACGCCGCGGTCAAGGATGGCGATGCGATGGCAACGCTCGGCCTCGTCCATGTAGTGGGTGGAAACGAGGATCGTGGTGCCGGCATCGGCCAGTTCGAACAGCTTCTCCCAGAAGTCGCGGCGCGATTCCGGATCCACCGCGCTGGTGGGCTCGTCCAGGAACAGCAGTTCCGGCTCGTGGATCACCGCGCCGGCCAGCGCCAGCCGCTGCTTCTGGCCGCCACTCATGGTGCCGGCCAGTTGCTTCTGCCGATCCTGGAAGTGGTACTGCTCGACCAGCTCGTCGATGCGCTTGCGGGCCCCGGCTTTGGAGAGGTTCTGCACCGCCGCGAGGAATTCCAGGTTCTCGCGCACGCTCAGGTCCTCGAACAGCGAGAACTTCTGGGTCATGTAGCCGATGCGCGTGCGCAACTGCTCGGCCTGTTCCGGAATCCGCAGGCCGAGAACCTCGATGTCACCTGCGCTGGGCGTCAGCAACCCGCACAGCATCCGGATCGTGGTGGATTTTCCGGAGCCGTTCGGCCCGAGGAATCCATACACGTTGCGCCGTGGCACCCGCAGGTCCACCGCGTTGACCGCAACCAGTCCGCCAAAGCGCTTGGTCAGTCCACGCGCCTGGATGGCAAGGCCGTCGTGGCCGGAATCAGTCGCCGCGGCCATCGCCGAACTCCACCCGCACCGGGAAACCCGCCGGCAGTTCCGCCGCGTCCTTGCCCAGGCTGACTTCCGCCAGGTAGCTCAGGCGCGCGGCGTCCTTGCCGGTCAACGCGTAGTACGGAGTGAACACCGGTTCGCTGCGGATCATGCGGACCTTGCCGGCATAGGTCTGCTCGCGGCCGTCCACGTGCACGCGCACCGCGTCGCCGACCTTGACCCGCGTGCGCAACGGTTCCGGCACGTAGATGCGCGCATACGGCGCGTCGCCGACCAGGAGCACCGCCAGCGGCCCGCCGATCGGCGCCTGGTCGCCCAGGCGATACGGCAGGCTGTCGACGCGCCCGGCGCGTGGGGCCACCACGTTGAGCTTGTCGAGGGTGACCGCCTGCACGGAGGCCTGCGCCTCGGCGGCGGCGACCGCGGCTTCTCCCTGCGCGATCTGCTCGCTGCGGGTGCCGCGCTCCAGTTCCAGCAGCGCCGCCTGCGCCGAACGCACCTGCGCGGCGGCATTATCGGCGGCGGCCCGCGCGCGGTCGACTTCCGAAGCCGCGACGAGTTGCTGCCTGCCCAGCGGTTGCAGCCGGTTGAAATAGGCGCGGGTGTCGCTCGCCTGCGCCTGCGCGGCGGCCAGCGCGGCGCGCGCCTGCGCGATGGCTTCCACCCGCGGTCCGGCCAGCAGTTCCGAGAGTACGTCGCGGCTCTGCCGGGCCTGCGCGCGCGCCGCTTCCAGTTGCGACTGCGTGCGGGTCAATTCGAGTTGCAGCAGCGGCGTGCCGGCCGCGACGCGCTGGCCCTCGCGCACGTCGATGCGCACGATTTTCTCGGCCACGGGCGCGGGCAGGGTCACCCGATCCCATTCCAGCGTTCCCAGCGCCTGCGGCGTGGCCGGCTTGCAGGCCGCCAGCGCCAGCAGCGCGCAGGCGGCGATCAGGTTGCGCTCACTTCGCATCATCCAGCTCCAGTCCGCGATCCAGCAGCACCAGCGTGTGCCGACGCAGATCATCGAAATCAACATCGCCGGCACCGAACAGCGCGCGCCAGATCGGCGCGCTGGCCAGCGGGAAGAAGGTCAGCCCGACCAGCGAGACCATCAGCAGGCGGGGGTCGAGATCAGCGTTCAACCGCCCCTGCCGCTGCGCTTCGGCGAAGCGCCCGGACATCATCCGCGGCAGCATCGGCCCCACCTGTTCGATCAGCAGGTCGCGCAGCGCGCCGCCCTCGCACAGCACTTCGCGCACCCACAGGGTGGGCAGCCAGGGATGGCGCGCGACCAGCCCGCCGACGCCCTGCACGAACGCGGCGATCAGGGCGGCCACGTCGTCACCCGCCTGGCTGACCGGTTCACGCAGTTGCGCCACCACCGGCAACAAGCGCTCGGCCACCACCGCCTGCTGCAACTGCGGCTTGTCGCCGAAGTAGTAATGCACCAGCGCCGGGGTCACCCCCGCCTCGCCGGCAATGTCGCGCAGCGAGGTCGCCGCGATGCCCTGGCGGACGAAGCAGGCCAGCGCGGCGTCGAGCAGGCGTTCGCGTTGATCGGCCTGATCGGCGCCGGGTCGGCCGGGAGCGCGCTTGCGGCGTCCGGATGCGCCGCGCGCGCTTTCGGCGGCGGGCGTGCGGGAACGGGAGGGAGTGGGTGATTTCGGCATGCGCGCATTATTTAATTCATCATTTAATTAATGCAAGCATGAGCCGACGGACGGTCATCGCCGGGCCGCGCGTCTGGCGCCGGCAGGGTCAGCGGTTTAACCTTCCGCTCCAGACACCTCGGTCGAGGAATGCCGCCGTGATCCCCCACTTCCGCTGATCCGTCGCTTGCAAATCCGCCGTGCCCGCTCCACCTCGAAGCGGCCGTTCCCGATTTCCATCTCCGCCCTGCCCGTCCGGCACCGCCGGCCGCCTTCGGCCCGTCCGCCGCGGCAAGGCCATTTCTTCCGCTACCCATGACTGCACCCAGCAAACGCGAATTCACCCTGGAACCCGAGACCGCCGAACGCCTGGCCAACCTGACTGGCCCGTTCGACGCCCATCTTCGCCAGATCGAGCTCAGACTCGGCGTGGAGATCGCCAACCGCGGCGCGATCTTCCGGGTCACCGGCCCGGAAAAAGCGGTTGCCGCCGCCGAGAAACTGCTGCGCGCCCTCTACGAGGAAACCGCCAGCGAAACCTTCGACAGCGAGGCCATCCACCTGCGCCTCAATGACGCCAACGTCGATCACGTCGCCGCCGGTGGCTTCGAGCCGCAGGAAGTGGCGATCAAGGTCAAGCGCGGCACCGTGCGCGGCCGCGGCGCCAACCAGGCCAACTACCTGCACGCCATCGCCACCCACGACATCAACTTCGGCATCGGTCCGGCCGGCACCGGCAAGACCTTCCTGGCCGTGGCCAGCGCGGTGGAGGCGCTGAACGAGTCGCGGGTGCAGCGTCTGATCCTGGTGCGTCCGGCGGTGGAAGCCGGCGAGAAGCTGGGTTTCCTGCCCGGCGATCTCACCCAGAAGGTCGACCCCTACCTGCGCCCGCTGTACGACGCCCTGTACGAGATGCTGGGCGTGGAGAAGGTGGTCAAGCTGCTGGAAAAGAACGTGATCGAGATCGCACCGCTGGCCTACATGCGCGGACGGACGCTTAACGACGCGTTTGTCATCCTCGACGAGGCGCAGAACACCAGCATCGAGCAGATGAAAATGTTCCTGACCCGCATCGGCTATGGCAGCACCGCCGTGGTCACCGGCGACCTGACCCAGATCGACCTGCCCCGCCACCAGAAGTCCGGCCTGAAGGATGCGCTGGACGTGCTGCGCAACGTGGACGGCATCTCCTTCACCTTCTTCAGCAGCCGCGACGTGGTCCGGCATCCGCTGGTGGCGCGCATCGTCCAGGCTTACGATGCGCGCGAGGGCAAGGATTCGGAGACAGGTCCGGCATGACGCAGGGTCCGACACGGCTGGAGGTTTCGGTCAGCTACGCGCTGCCGCGCGCGGGCCTGCCCGCGGCGGTCAGTTTCCGCAAGTGGGTGGCGGCGGCGCTGCGCGGACGCATCCGCGAGGCCGACCTGGCCATCCGCATCGTCGACAGCAAGGAAGGCCGCGCGCTCAACCGGCACTATCGTGGTCGCGACTACGCGACCAACGTGCTGAGTTTCCCGGCCGACGTCGCCGAGGGCGTCAAGCTGCCCAAGGGCGTGAAGATGCCCTTGCTGGGCGACCTGGTGATCTGCGCGCCGGTGGTGGCGCGCGAGGCGCGCGAGCAGAAGAAGCCGCTTGCCGCCCACTACGCCCATCTCACCGTGCACGGCACCCTGCACCTGCTGGGCTGGGATCACGAGGACGACAAGGAAGCCGAGTGCATGGAACAGTTGGAGCGCGAGATCCTGGCCGAACTCGGCATCGACGATCCCTACGCCGAGCAGTAGTCCCGGCCGCGCGCAGCCGCTACGCTTCGCGCTTTCCCGATGCTCCGGATCCGTCACATGCGTCCTGCCCGTTCCGCCCTCGCCCTCCTGCTGCTGGCCGCGGCCGGCGGCGCTCATGCACAGGCATCGGAGCAGGCGGCGGAGCCGGATCCCGCCAAGGTCGACCTTGCCCGGCTGATCGCCTGCCAGGGCCAGCCGGAGGAATTCATGGCGCTGGCGGTCGCGCAGCAGGATCCGCTGAAGGCGGTCGCGCTGGGCTGGCGGCCACTACCCCAGGCCAACATGTTCCTCAGCGAATACGAACTGGCCGCACCGCTGACGGTGTTCGGCCATCCCACCCGTCGCATCGCCTTCGCCGGTTCCAGCGTGATGGCGGTGCTGGACCTGCCGGACCCGCGCCCGTTGGCCCGGCAACTGGAGCTGGAAACGGCGGTCGATACGCCAGACAAGGCCATGTTCGGCAAGGAACTGGTCAGCGAGGAGGTCCACGATCCGGCCACCGGCGCGACCCTGGTCCGCTCGGCGGTACTCAACGTCTCCAACGTCACCTCCCACCCCGGCAAGACCCTGGTCGGCTGTACCTACAGCATTGATCCGCTTGAGGAAGCGCCGGCCGAGGCGCCCGCCGGCGGCTGAGCGTCCGCCGCGCCTGCTAGACTCTGCCCCGTCGCCCGCGTCGCGGGCGCCCCTTTCCGAGAGATGTCAGAAGACGACAGTACCCCCGCGCCGGAGCACCACGAAAAACGGCGCAGCTGGCTGGAACGCCTGAGTTCGGCGTTTTCCGGCGAACCCACCTCCCGCGAAGACCTGGTCGCGATCCTGCGCGATGCGCAGAGCGACGGCCTGATCGGCGGCGACACCCTGCGGATGATGGAAGGCGCGCTGACGGTCGCCGAGCTGACCGTGGGCGACGTCATGGTCCCCCGCGCGCAGATGATCTCGCTGCCGGTGGACGGCCGCTTCCTGGACCTGATGAAGCAGGTCGTGGAATCGGGCCATTCGCGCTTCCCCGTGCACGGCGACAACAAGGACGAGATCCTCGGCATCCTGCTGGCCAAGGATCTGCTGCGCGGCGTGGTCGCCGACAATGGCCCCGGCAGCATCCGCGAACTGCTGCGCCCGGCGGTCCTGATTCCCGAGTCCAAGAAGCTCAACCTGCTGCTCAAGGAATTCCGGCTGTCGCGCAACCACATGGCGATCGTGGTGGACGAATACGGCGGCGTCGCCGGCGTGGTCACCATCGAGGACGTGCTGGAGCAGATCGTCGGCGAGATCGACGACGAGCACGACGAAGCCGAGGACGACGCCTCGCTGATCGCGGTGCAGGCCGACGGGCAGTACGTGGTGGATGCGCTGACGCCCATCGCCGATTTCAACGAACGCTTCGGCGCGGATTTCCTGGATGACGAATACGACACCATCGGCGGCCTGGTCACCGCCGCCATCGGTCACCTGCCGGAAACCGGCGAGGAACTCACCCTGGGGCGTTTCGCCTTCCGCGTCGCCAAGGCCGACGCGCGCCGCGTGCATGCGTTCCATGTCGGCATCCTGGCCGACGCCTGACATGCTGCGCCGCCTGCTCCTCGTCGCCGCGCTCTGGCTGCTGGCGACATCGGCCTTCGCCGCGCCGCGCATCGGCGTGGCGACCATGCAGCCAGGCGAGGTGTTCTTCGAACGCTTCGGCCACAACGCCATCGTGGTGGTGGATCCCGCCACCGGCGCGGCCACTTCCTACAACTTCGGCTATTTCGATCCGGGCGAATCCGACTTCGTCGGCAACTTCGCGCGCGGAGTGATGCAGTACTACCTGGTCGATCTGCCGCTGGGCGAGGATCTGGCCCAGTACCGCGACGGCGGCCGCGGGGTGCGCCTGCAATGGCTGGACCTGCCGCCGGAACAGGCGCAGGCACTGGCCGCGGCGCTGGCCGCGCGGGCGCGGCCGGAGAACGCGCGCTACCGCTATGACTACTTCACCGCCAACTGCTCCACCCAGGTGCGCGATGCGCTGGACAACGCAATGGGCGGTGCGCTGAAGCCGCAACTGGCCGGCCGTTCGCGCGGCAATACCTATCGCAGCGAAAGCGTGCGGCTGGCCTCGCCCGCGACCTGGATGTGGCTGGGTTTCGACCTGGGCCTGGGGCCTTCGGCGGACCAGCCGATGTCGCGCTGGGAGGAAGCCTTCATCCCGATGCGTCTGGCCGATAGCCTGCGCGAGGCGAAGAACGCCGCCGGCCGTCCGCTGGTACAGGCCGAGGAAGAACTGCTGCCGCACCGGATCGCGGCGGAACCGGCCGAGGCTCCGCGGCGCTGGTGGCCGTGGCTGATCGCTGGGCTGGTCGGCGCGGTCGTGCTGCTGCTGACCGGTCACCGGCATCCGCGTGCGGTGGCCGCAATCGCGTTGCCGTTCTGGACGCTGTGCGCGATCGCCGGTGGCCTGCTGGTGTATCTGTGGGGCTTCAGCGAACACTGGGCCGCCTGGCGCAACCACAACCTGCTGCTGCTCAATCCGCTCTGTGTCCTGCTGCTGCCCGGCGCAATCGCCGTGCTGCGTCGCCGCAATCCGGGCCGGCTGTTCTCCATCGCCCTGCACCTGGTCGCGCTGTGCGCGCTGTTCGCATGGTTCGTGCAATGGCTGCCTTTCGCGTTCGGCTACCAGTTCAACCAGCCGTGGATTGCGTTGCTGCTGCCCGTCCACCTCGCTCTCGCATACGTATTCAGACGGTCACGTCACGCGGGCTGACGCAGGATGCGGCCTTCCCGCCGCATCCCGCAGGATCCGCATGCTGATTCGACTGTTCGCCCTGACCGTCCTGTCGCTTCCGCTCGTGGCGCTGGCGGCGCCGCCGGTGCGCGTCAACTCGCCCGACGGGCGCATCGTGGTGGAACTGGATTCCGATCCCGACGGCCGCCCGACCTATGCGGTGCGGCGCGACGGCAAGCCGCTGCTGGCGCCGTCGCGGCTGGGCTTCCTGCTGGTCGACACGCCGAAGCTGGACCGCGCCATCGCGGTGACCGCCGCGCGCACGCGCAGCTTCGACGAAACCTGGGAACAGCCCTGGGGCGAACGCCGCCGCATCCGCAATCGCTACAACGAACTGCGGGTGACCCTGGTCGAGAACGCCAAGCCGCGTCGGCACCTGGATCTGGTGTTCCGCGTGTACGACGACGGCCTCGGTTTCCGTTACGAGTTCCCGCGCCAGGAGAGCTTGTCGACGGTGAGGATCCGCGAGGAGCTGACCGAGTTCACCCTCGCCGGCGACGCCACCGCGTGGTGGATTCCGGCCGGCGAATGGAACCGCGAGGAATACCTGTACCACCGCACGCCGGTGGAGGCGGTCGGCGACGCGCAGACGCCGATCACCTTCCGGCTGGCCGACGGCACCCATCTGTCGATCCATGAAGCCGCGCTGGTCGACTATTCGGGCATGAACCTCACCCGCGTCGAAGGCCGGCGGTTGAAGGCATCGCTGACACCCGGCATCGATGGCGCCAAGGTGATCCGTGAAGCACCGTTCAACACGCCTTGGCGCACCCTGCAGATCGCCGATGACGCGGGCGGACTGGTGACCTCCAGTTTGATCCTCAATCTCAACGAACCGAACGTGCTGGGCGACGTGTCGTGGGTCAGGCCGATGAAGTACGTCGGCGTGTGGTGGGAAATGCACCTGGACACCAAGACCTGGGCCTCCGGCCCGCGCCACGGCGCGACCAACGAGAACGTGATGAAGCACATCGACTTCGCCGCGAAGCACGGCTTCGGCGGCGTGCTGGTCGAGGGGTGGAACGTCGGCTGGGACGGCGACTGGTTCGGCAACGGCGAGGATTTCAGCTTCACCCGCTCGTATCCCGACTTCGATCTGGAGAAGCTGGGCGCCTACGCGAAATCAAAGGGTGTCGTACTGATCGGCCATCACGAGACCTCCGCCAACGCTGCCCACTACGAATCGCAGATGGGTGCCGCGTTCGACCTGTACGAGCGGGTCGGCGTGCCGGCGGTCAAGACCGGCTACGTGTCCGACGCCGGCCAGGCCAAGGTGATCGGTGCCGACGGCAAGATCCACTACGCCTGGCACGAAGGCCAGGATATGGCCCGCCATCACCTGAAGGTGGTGACCGAAGCGGCCAGGCGCCACATCGCCATCAACGCCCACGAGCCCATCAAGGACACCGGCCTGCGCCGTACCTATCCCAACTGGATCTCGCGCGAGGGTGCGCGCGGCATGGAGTACAACGCCTGGGGCAACCCGGGCAATCCGCCCGAGCACGAGGCGATGCTGGTGTTCACCCGCCTGCTGGCCGGGCCGATGGATTTCACTCCCGGCATCTTCGGCATGAAGACGCGTTCGCCGGACGGCGTGGCGACCACCTGGGCCAAGCAGCTCGCCCTCTACGTGGTGATCTACAGCCCGATCCAGATGGCCGCGGATCTGCTGGAGAACTACGAGGCCAACCCGGGCCCGTTCCAGTTCATCAAGGACGTGCCGGTCGATTGGGAAGAGACCCGCGTGCTCAATGGCGAAGTCGGCGACTACGTGACCCTCGTGCGCAAGGAGCGCGGGGGCGACAACTGGTACCTGGGCGCCATCACCGACGAGGAGCCGCGCACGCTGAAGGCGCCGCTGTCGTTCCTGGATCCCGGCCGCCGCTACACCGCGCAGATTTACCGCGATGGTCCAAGGGCCGACTGGAAGGGCCAGCGCGAGGACATCGTCATCGAGGAGCGCGAGGTGGGATCGACCGATACGCTGGACCTCAAGCTCGCACCCGGCGGCGGCCAGGCGATCCGCTTCGTGGCCCGGTAGAGCCGCCCGCCTTGTAGGAGCGACGTGAGTCGCGACCGCCATCCCACCGTACAGGAACTCCCGGCCGCGCTGGCAACGTCTGGCCATGGGGGCCGCGGGCCGCGACTCACGTCGCTCCTGCACGCGGCATGCCGGCGACCGCTTGCCGCTCAAGGTCAACTGGCGCACGATCCGGCACATGAACCAATCGCCCTCGCTGAACCCGGTCCAGAACGCCCTGCCCTCCTGCGTCATCAACTGCGTGGTCTATGACCAGCACGGCAAGCGCCGGGACATCGGCCTGGATGAAATCAGTGACGTGCTGGCGGTGGACGATGGCACGTTCATCTGGGTCGGCCTGTACGAGCCGGCCGATTCGGTGCTGGAGAAGCTGCAGGAGGAATTCTGCCTGCATGACCTGGCGGTCGAGGATGCGCAGAACGCGCACCAGCGACCGAAGCTGGAAGCCTATGGCAATTCCCTGTTCATCGTCATGCAGACCGCGCAGGTGGTGGACGATCGGATCCGCTACGGCGAGACCCACGCCTTCCTCGGCCCGCGCTACCTGGTCACCGTGCGCCATGGCGCCTCGCTGTCCTACGCGCCCGTGCGCGAGCGCGTGCAGCGCGAACCGGACCTGCTGGGACTGGGACCGTCGTACGGTCTGTACGCGGTGCTCGACTTCATCGTCGACAACTACCGCCCGATCGTCGACGAGTTCCGCCAGACCTTGGACACGCTGGAGAAGGACATCTTTGCCGACACCTACCGTCGGGTGACCGTGGTCAAGCTGTACGAACTCAAGCGCGAGCTGACCAAGATGCGGCTGGCGGTGGCGCCGCTGCAGGACGTGGTGGCGCAACTGTCGCGTACGCAGAGCGCGCTGATCCCGGAAGAGGTGCGGTTGTACTTCCGCGATGTCCACGACCACGTGCTGCGGGTCAACGAATCCACCGACACCCTGCGCGAGATGCTGACCACCGCGCTGAGCGTCAACCTGTCGCTGGTGACCCTGGCCCAGGGCGAGACGGTCAAGCGCCTCGGTGCCTGGGCGGCGCTGCTGGCCGCGCCTACCCTGATCACCAGTTGGTATGGCATGAACTTCGAGCACATGCCGGAACTGGCGGGCCGGTTCTCCTATCCGCTGCTGATGATCGGCGTGGCGGCGGTCTGCATCGGCCTGTATCGCCTGTTCAAGCGCGTGCGCTGGCTGTGACGATCCGGTGACCGCCGGCCGGTTTCGACCAAAGTCGAAGGCGGGAATCCGGCTTACGGATTGACCCTCCCCCGGCATCGGAGGACTCTAGCGGCAGTCTCCGTGGAGGGTGGATTCATGAAAGGTCTGTCGAAACTCGGCTGGGCGGCGCTGGCCGTACTCGGCGCGTTCGCGCTGGGCACGGTCGCGCTGCGCCGGGGCGAACACATCAACGCGATCTGGATCGTCACCGCAGCGGTTTCGATCTACCTGATCGCGTACCGCTTCTACGCGCAGTTCATCGCCAGCCGGGTCATGCAACTGGATCCCACCCGGGCCACGCCGGCGGTGCTGCGCAACGACGGCCTGGACTACGTGCCCACCAACAAGCACGTGCTGTTCGGCCATCATTTCGCCGCCATCGCCGGTGCCGGCCCGCTGGTCGGCCCGGTGCTGGCCGCGCAGATGGGCTACCTGCCCGGCCTGCTGTGGCTGGTGGTCGGCGTGGTGCTGGCCGGCGCGGTGCAGGACTTCATGGTGCTGTTCATTTCCAGCCGCCGCGACGCGCGCTCGCTGGGTGATCTGGTGCGCGAGGAAATGGGGCAGATTCCCGGCACCATCGCGCTGTTCGGCGCCTTCCTGATCATGATCATCATCCTGGCGGTGCTGGCGATGGTGGTGGTCAATGCACTGGCTGAAAGTCCGTGGGGCATGTTCACCGTGGCCGCGACCATGCCGATCGCGATCCTGATGGGCATCTACATGCGCTATATCCGGCCTGGCCGGATCGGCGAGATTTCGGTGGTCGGCCTGCTCCTGCTGCTGGGCGCGATCTGGCTGGGCGGCAAGGTCGCCGCGGATCCCGTCTGGGGCCCGGCGTTCACCTTCTCCAAGGAATCCATCACCTGGATGATGGTCGCCTACGGCTTCATCGCTTCGGTGCTGCCGGTTTGGCTGCTGCTGGCGCCGCGCGACTACCTGTCCACCTTCCTCAAGATCGGCACCATCGTCGCGCTGGCGATCGGCATCCTGATCGTGATGCCGGATCTGAAGATGCCGGCGGTGACCGAGTACGCCCGCACCGGCATGGGTCCGGTCTGGACCGGCGGCCTGTTCCCGTTCCTGTTCATCACCATCGCCTGCGGCGCGGTGTCCGGCTTCCACGCGCTGATTTCCTCCGGGACCACGCCCAAGCTGCTGGCCAGCGAGCGTCACATGCCCTACATCGGCTACGGCGGCATGCTGATGGAATCCTTCGTCGCGGTGATGGCGCTGGTCGCGGCCTCGATCATCGAACCGGGCGTGTATTTCGCGATGAATTCGCCGCCGGCCGCGGTCGGCAGCGACGTGGTCGCGGTCGCCGCCAAGGTCAGCGAATGGGGCTTCGCCATCAGTCCCGACGTGCTCACCGCCACCGCCAAGGACATCGGTGAAAGCACCATCCTCAACCGGGCCGGCGGCGCCCCCACGCTGGCGGTGGGCATCGCCCAGATCCTGCACAGCGTGCTGCCGGGCGAGGACACGATGGCGTTCTGGTACCACTTCGCGATCCTGTTCGAAGCCTTGTTCATCCTGACCGCGGTCGATGCAGGCACCCGCGCGGGTCGTTTCATGCTGCAGGACCTGCTCGGCAACTTCGTTCCCGCCATGCGCCGTACCGAGTCCTGGACCGCCAATATCATCGGCACCGCCGGCTGCGTGGCGTTGTGGGGTTACCTGCTGTATACGGGCGTGACCGATCCGTTCGGCGGCATCAAGACCCTGTGGCCGTTGTTCGGCATTTCCAACCAGATGCTGGCGGGTATCGCGCTGATGCTGGGCACCGTGGTGCTGTTCAAGATGAAGCGCGATCGCTATGCCTGGGTCACCGCGGTTCCGGCGGTATGGCTGCTGCTGTGCACGACCACCGCGGGCCTGCTGAAGATCTTCGACAGCAACCCGGCGCAGGGTTTCCTGGCGCAAGCCCACAAGTACCAGGCCGCCATCGCCTCGGGCAGCATCACCGCCCCGGCCAAGACCATGGGCGAGATGCACAAGATCGTGGTCAACGCCTACGTCAACACCGGGCTGACCGCACTGTTCCTGTTCGTGGTCGCGGCGATCCTGTTCTACTCGATCAAGACCATCCTCGCCGCCCGCCGCAGCACGGTGCGCACCGACCGCGAGACGCCATACGTGCAGGTCGATCCGCAGCAACTGGCGAACCTGTGATGGGTACCGCGCTCGTTCCCGTCAGCCACTACCAGATGCACCGCCGGGTGTGGCGCCGGCTGGTGCAGACGGCACGGCTGTGCTGCGGCGTGCCGGACTACGACAACTATGTCCGGCACATGCTGGAGAAGCATCCGGACCGCGAGATCATGGATTACCGTACCTTCTTCCGCGAGCGTCAGGAGGCGCGCTATGGCGGCAGGAGCGGCTTCCGCTGCTGCTGAAATTGCCGGTCTTCCGAAAAGAAAGGGCGAAGCCAAGCTTCGCCCTTTTTTGGTTTTCTCCGTAGGAGCGACGTAAGTCGCGACCGGATACGATTCCTTGTCGCGACTCGCGTCGTTCCTACATTGCTGACCGCCGTCAGCCCTGGCCCGCCATCGCGCGCAGGATGATGCCGACCAGGTAGGCCGCGCCGGTACCGGTGGCGTAGCCCAGGGTGCCGAGTAGCACGCCCACCGGCGCCAATGCCGGATGGAACGCGGTCGCCAGTACCGGTGCCGAAGCCGGACCGCCGATGTTGCTCTGCGAGGCAATCGCGAAATAGAAGAACGGCGTTCGCAGCAGCTTGCCCACGCCCCACAGCAGCACGATATGCACCGCGATCCACATCACGCCGAGCAGGAACAGCCACGGACGTTCCAGCAGCGCCAGCAGATCCATCTGCATGCCGATGCAGGCGATCAGGAAATACAGGAACAGCGAGCCCCATTTGGACGCGCCCACGCCTTCCAGCGTGCGCATGCGGGTGAAGCTCAGCAGCAGCCCGGCGAAGGTCGCCAGCAGCACCACCCATACGAACGGCTTGTCCAGGCTCACCATCGGTGACCATGCGACATTGGCCGCGAACCAGTCCGCCAGCGGTGCGGCGACCGCATGCGCCAGGCCCACGGTACCGAACGCCACGCCGCCCAGCACCATCAGGTCGGTGAGCGTGGGGATGCGCGCGTGCTGGGCCTGGTAGCTGGCAATCCGCTCGCGCAGTTCGTCGATGGCCGAGGTATCGGCGCCACTATGGCGATCCAGCGCCGGCGCACGCGCGGCGAAGAAGATCAACACCGCCATCCACACATAGCCCACGCCGACGTCGACCACCGCGAACTGGCCGAAGGTGGTCGCGTTGACCTCGAAGATCTCCTTCATCGCCAGCATGTTGGCGCCACCACCAATCCAGCTGCCGGCCAGCGCGGCCATGCCCGCCCAGGTATCACCGGCAACGGTTTCGGGGTGGAACCAGCCCATCAGCTTGAAGGCCACCACCGCGCCCAGCATGATGCTCAGCACCGCGGCGACGTACATCACCAGCATCTTCCAGCCCAGGCCGAGGATGCCCTTCAGGTCGATGCTCAGGGTCAGCAGCACCAGCGCGGCAGGCAGGAACACGTCGCGCGCCACCGGGTTGTAGAGCTTGGTGTTCTCGCCGTCGATCAGGCCGATGGTGTTGTAGACGCCGGGGATGAAGTAGCACAGCAGCAGCGCCGGCACGAAGCCGTAGAACTTGCGCAGGAAGCGGTTCTCGCTGCCGGAGGTCCAGAAGATCGCGCCCAGGGTGGCCGCGATCAGGCCGAACACGATGATGTCGTTGGTGATGAGTGCGCCGCCGGTGCCTGCTGCCGCCATCCGGTATGTCTCCCCTGGTGATGAAAGCGTGCCCCGGCCCAGCCGTTTCCCTGGCACAAAAAAAGGGCACGCCGCGAAGGCGGCGTGCCCCGTGTGCGTTACTGCCCGATGTGCTGCTTCAGCCAGGCATTGACGGTGTCATGCCACTGCACGCTGTTCTGCGGCTTCAGCACCCAGTGGTTCTCGTCCGGGAAATACAGGAACTGCGACGGGATGCCCTGGCGCTGCAGCGCAGTGAACGCCGCCAGGCCCTGCTCGACCGGAATGCGATAGTCCAGCTGGCCGTGCACGACCAGCATCGGCACCTTCCAGTCCTTGACATGGTTGACCGGATTGAACTTCTCGTAGTTGGCCGGCACCGTGTACGGCGTGCCGCCCTGTTCCCACTCGGTGAACCACAGCTCTTCGGTGGAATAGCCCATCATGCGCTGGTCGAACACGCCGTCGTGGTTGACCAGGCACTTCCACGGCTGGTTCCAGTTGCCGGCGATCCAGTTGACCATGAAGCCGCCATAGCTGGCGCCCAGCGCACAGGCCTTGTTGCCGTCCAGGAAACCGTACTTCTGCTGCGCCGCGGCCCAGCCCTTCTGCAGATCTTCCAGCGGACGATCGCCCCAGTGCTGGCTGATGGCGTCGGTGAAGGCCTGGCCGTAGCCGGTGGAGCCGTGGAAGTCGATCATCACCACCGCGTAGCCCTGGCCGGCGTAGGTCTGCGGGTTCCAGCGATAACTCCAGCCGTTGCCGAAGCTGCCCTGCGGGCCGCCGTGGATCAGGAACGCAACCGGATACTTCCTGCCTTCCTGGTAGTTGTACGGCTTGACCACGTAACCGTGCACGGTCTCGTCGTTCCAGCCCTTGAAACTGAACTGCTCGAAGTCGCCGAACGACACATCCTTCAGCATGTCCTGCGCGCTGGGCGTGATCGCGCGTTCCGGCGCGCCGGCCAGCGAAGTGGTGAACAGCTGGTCGCCGCTCTTGAGCGAATTGCGGGTGAAAGCCAGGGTGTCGCCGGCGATCTCGAACGCGGAGATGCTGCCGTTGCCGATCACCTTCTCCGCCTTGCCGCTGGCGATGTCGACGACGAACAGCGGATGCTCGCCCATGTCCTGGGCGGTGGTGTAGATGCGCTTGCCATCGGCCGACAGGGTGATGCCGTCGGCGGAGCGATCCCAGTCCGCGGCGATTTCGCGCGGCGCGCCGCCGGCGGCATCCATCGCCATCAGCGCGAAGCGATCCGCTTCGAAGCCGGGACGCTTCATCGCGCGGTAGTACAGCGTCTTGCCATCGGCGCTGAATGCCGGGCCGGTATCCCAGGCCGGGTTGGCGGCGGTCAGGTTGGCCGGCGTGCCCTGGCCGTCGGCGGACAGGCGATACAGATCGAAATTGGTCGACCACGGCTCGCCCCTGGACTGCACGCGCAGGCTGGCGACCAGCGACTTGCCATCCGGCGCCCAGGTGTATTCATCGGCGCCGCCGAAGGGTTTGGACGGCACGTCGCCATCCAGGCTGTCGGTCAGCGAGGTCGCACTGGCGACCGGCTGGGCGCCGGCGGCCGGCAAGGCGGCCACGAACAGGCGGCTGCGGCGGCCGTCGGCCCAGGTATCCCAATGGCGCACGAACATGTTGTCGAACAGCACGCCGGTGTTCTTCTTCGCGGCGGTGGCATCGAGCTTCTTCCGGGTGCAGGCGAAGTCGGCCTTGCAGTCGGCGAAGGTGTCGGTGCTGAAGGCGATGCGGCTGCCGTCCGGCGAGATCTTGTAGCTGCCCACATCCAGCGCGAACCCGGTCAGCTGGCGCGGCTCGCCGCCGCCGGTCGGGATGGCGTACAGCTGCTGGCTGCCGGACTTGCCGCTGAGGAAGTAGACCGTCTGGCCATCGGCCGAAAAGGATGGGGAATTGACGTTCCAGCCTTCCGGGGTCAGCCGCTTCGGCGGCGCCAGGTCGCGGGTGAGCAGGTTGCGCACGTACAGCGCGCTGCCGGCCTTGGTCAGTTCCTTGTCGATCTGGCGCTTGGCGAATACCACCGCGCGGCCATCCGGCGACAGCGTCGGCGAGGAGACGCGATCCAGCGCGGCCAGATCGCGGATGTCCAGGCCCCGCTGGGCGGCGAGCGCCGGCAGGGTCGCCAGCAGGCAGAGGGGCAGTACGGCGAGACGCAATTTCATCCGGGGCTCCGGGCAAACAGGAAAACCCCGATGTTAGGCCGATACGGCGGCCCGGCGCAAAGGCATGAGGTCATGCCCCTGCGCCGCTATGGCGCGGCCAGGCGCCGGTTTCAGGCCTTTTCGCCGCGCTGGCCGGTCCGGTACAGCAGCCAGCCGACCACCGCCAGCACGGCCAGGCCGATCCACTGGCTGAAGTGCCAGCCTTCCGGCAGCGCCAGCACGTCGGCGCGGGCCGAGGCGACAATCGGAATCGCGATGGCGATGCCCATCAGCGCTTCGCCGGTGATCAGGCCGGCCGAGAACAGCACGCCCGGGCGATGCACGCGATCGCGCCCTTCCTCGTCGTCGGCGCGGACCTTGTGGAAACGCTCCACCAGGTGCGCCAGCAGGCCACCGAGGAAGATCGGCACCATCAATTCCAGCGGCAGGTAGATGCCGATCGCCGCGGCCAGCACCGGCACGCGGAAGCGGGCCTTGCGCGACTTCAGCCATTCGTCGAACGCAATCACCAGCGCACCGACCACCGCACCGATGCCGATCATCGCCCACGGCAGTTCGCCGCCGAACAGGCCGCGCGCCACCGACGCCATCAGGTTGGCCTGCGGCGCGGCCAGCGAATTGGGATGCTCCGGGGTCGGCGCACCGATGCCGTAGGCCTGCGCCAGCAGATTCAGCACCGGCGCCATGATCAGCGCGCAGGAGAACGCGCCGATGCCCAGCATCAGCTGCTGCTTCCACGGAGTCGCGCCGACCAGATAGCCGGCCTTGAGATCCTGCAGGTTGTCGCCGCCCACTGCCGCAGCGCAGCACACCACCGCGCCAATCATGATCGCCGCGACCGCGCCCAACGGGGCGCCGCCGGCGCCGACCGGCGACATGCCGCTCTTGCCCAGCAGCAGCACCAGCACCGCCGAAGCGAACAGGATGGTGGAGATGGTGATGCCCGAAACCGGGTTGTTGGAGGAACCGATCAAGCCGGCCAGGTAGGCCGACACCGACACGAACAGGAAGCCGGCCGCGATCATGATCAGGGTCATCGGCACGCTGACATGCCACTGCCCGACGATCGCCTGGTACAGGCCCAGCAGCGGCAGGGTGAACACCACCAGCGCCACCAGCATCCACTTCATCGGCAGATCGCGCTCGGTCTCCAGCAGCGCCTGGCCACCGGCACTGCTGCTGCGCGCGGCCGCGAAACCGCTCTTGATGCCCTTGAGCAGCGACTTGCGCAGCGAGAACAGCGTCCACACGCCACCGACCAGCATCGCGCCCACGCCCAGGTAGCGGACCTTGGCGCCCCAGATGGCGAAGGCGGCATCGGCCGACGAGGCATTGGCGATGGACGCGGCCAGCGCCGGATCCGAACCGGTGAAGAAGGCCTGGTACAGCGGGATGGCGATATGCCAGGACAGCACCGCGCCGGACAGCACGACGATGCCGACGTTCAGGCCGACGATGTAGCCCACGCCCAGCAGCGCCGGCGACAGGTTGGTGCCAAGGAAGGCGGTGACCTTGGAACTGCCGACGTAGGCCGACTGGGTCCACGTATCCGGAATCATCCGCAGGCCGCTGGCCGCGGCCAGCTTGACCACCGCGCCGATCACCCCGGACAGGGCCAGGATCTTCAGGCCCGGGCCTGGGTTGTCACCGGCCTTGAGCACTTCCGCCGCGGCCTTGCCTTCCGGGAACGGCAGCGGATCCTCGACGATCATCGAACGCCGCAGCGGCACCGAGAACAGCACGCCCAGCAGGCCGCCCAGGCCGGCGATACCCAGCACCCACCAGTACTTGAAGTCGGGCCAGTAGCCCATGATCACCAACGCGGGGATGGTGAAGATGACGCCGGCGGCGATCGACGAGCCCGCCGAGGCACCGGTCTGGACGATGTTGTTCTCCAGGATGGAGCCGCCGCCCAGCACCCGCAGCACGCCCATGGACACCACCGCGGCCGGGATGGCGGTGGCGATGGTCAGGCCGGCGAACAGGCCCAGGTAGGCATTGGCGGCGGACAGGACCACCGCCAGCACGACGGCCAGCAGTACGGCACGGAAGGTAAGTTGAGGCGTCGCAGCCTGGTTCATGACGCGGTTCCGGGGATACAGAAGCCCGACAAACTATCGGCTACGCCCCGGCAAGTCCAGCCGGAAAGACCGGCGTGGCTATACTCGGCCGGTTCCGCATCGCCCGTCCGCCCATGGCCCAAGCCCCCGTTTCCGTCACGCCCCTGCCCGCCCGCGAGGACTTCCTCGGCCATCCCAAGGGCGTCTACATCTGTTTCTTCACCGAGATGTGGGAGCGCTTTTCCTTCTACGGGATGAAGGCGCTGCTGCTGCTCTACCTGACCAAGTACCACCTGTTCGGCGACAAGGCCGGCCTGGATCTCCTGGGTGCCTACGGCGGGCTGGTGTACTGCATCCCGGTCATCGGCGGCGTGCTGGCCGATCGCTGGCTGGGCATGCGCAAGGCGGTGGTGTTCGGCGGCCTGCTGCTGGTTGCCGGCCATGTCGGCATGGCGTTCGAGGGCCAGGCCGCCACCTACGTGGACGGCGGCGTCGTTCGCGACGAGGGCTCGCTGCGCATCACCTACCTGTCGCTGGCGCTGATCATCATGGGCGTGGGCTTCCTCAAGCCCAACATCTCCACCATCGTCGGCCGGCTCTACACGCAGAACGATCCGCGCCGCGACGCCGGCTTCAGCCTGTTCTATGCCGGCATCAACCTGGGCGCGCTGTTCGCCTCGCTGGTCTGTGGCTATCTGGGCGAAACCCTGGGCTGGCGCTACGGTTTCGGCGCCGCGGGCATCGGCATGCTGCTGGGCCTGTGCATGTTCCTGTGGGGCCAGAAATACCTGCACGGCCACGCCGAACCGGCCGCGCCCGAGCGGTTGCGCGAACGTGTCGCCGGCATCCCGCGCGAGTGGCTGATCTATCTCGGCGCGCTGCTTGGCGTGCTGCCGGTGGCCTGGCTGATGTGGGCCGCCGCCAACGGCGCGTTCTCGCTGGGCGGCGAAATCTCGCTGGCGCTGCTGCTGATGCTGGTGGTGCTGGGATGCGTGCTGGCGTGGTTCGGCTGGTTCCTGTCGACCCAGTGCACGCCGATCCAGCGGCAACAGATGCTGGCGCTGATGGCGCTGATCTTCATGGCGCTGATCTTCTTCACCCTGTACGAGCAGACCTACGGTTCATGGGTGACCTTCACCGATCGCCTGTTGACCAAGGACGTGGTGCCGGCGCTGGTGCAGGTGCCGGCGGCGGTGAACTGGAGCGGAGAGTGGGGCACCGACGCGCTCACCCTGCTGGCCCGCGCGCCGTGGTCCACCTGGTCGCTGCTGCTGGCGCCACTGGGTTTCGTGGTGGCCGCGCGGCTGTCCGATCGCGATCCCGATTCTGCCGCGCCGCGGGCCGTGTTCATCGCGGTGGTGGTGCTGATGCTGGTCTTCCTGCTCCGCGATTGCGTGGTGCTGCCGCAGACCGCGGGCTCGCTGACCTATCTGGGCGCGCTGTTCCTGGTGCTGCTGGCGCCGGTGTTCGCTGCGCTGTGGGCCTGGCTGGGCCGGCGTGGCCGGGATCCGTCCAAACCGTTCAAGTCGTCGCTGGGCCTGGTCATCGCCGGCCTGTCCTTCATCCCGCTGGCCTGGGCCGCGCATCTGGTCGGCGAGAGCGGGCAGATGGCCAGCGTGTGGTGGCTGGTGCTGGCCTACCTGGTGCTGGAGATCGGCGAGATGTGCCTGTCGCCGGTAGGCCTGTCGGCGGTGACCCAACTGTCGGTCCCGCGCGTGGTCAGCCTGATGATGGGCACCTGGTTCCTCGCCACGGCATTCTCCGAGGCGCTGGCGGCATTGTTCGGCAAGCTGGCCGCCATCGACATTCCCGAGGGTGGCAGCCTGGTCGTGGCCGAGGCGGCCGGGCGCTATGCCGATCTGTTCTGGCTGATGACCGCCATCGGCGTGGGCTGCGGCCTGGTGGCCTTCCTGTTCTCGCCGCTGCTGCGGCGGATGATGCACGGGGTGCACTGAAAAAAGAACGGCGCCAACAGGCGCCGTTCTGGTATTGCTAGCGAGTCGGACGACCTTACTGGGTCGCGCCCTTGCCACCGATGTGCTGGGCGAAGAAGTCCAGCATCTTGCTGTACAGGTTGAGGTTGTTCTCTTCCTTGTAGAAGCCGTGTCCCTCGCCCGACTGGATGATCACGCCCTGTGGCGCATTGCCGGCCGCGGTCAGCGCCTTGGCCATCGCCTCGGTGTGTTCCGGCGGGCAGCGCGCGTCACGCGCGCCGGCGGCCAGGTAGATCGGCAGCTTGAGCTTGTCGACGTGGTTGATCGGCGACATTGCGTCCTGCTCGGCCTTGGTGCTGCCGTAGGCGCGGATCAGGTACTTCATGCCGTCTTCGCGCTTGCTGGTGTCGCTGAGCTTCATCTGGATCGCGGCGCTGTAGTTGCCCACGTAGCCGAACGCGCACTTGTACAGTCCCGGCTCGCGGGCCGGCGCCATCATCGAGGCGTAACCGCCGAAGCTGCCGCCGTAGATGCAGATGCGATCCTTGTTGGCGTAGCCCTGCTGGATGGCCCAGTGGGTACCGTCGAGGATGTCGTTCATGATGCCCTCGGCCCACTGCCCGTAGGCCATTTCCTCGAACGCCTTGCCGAAGCCGCCGGAGCCGCGATAGTTCACCTGCAGCACCGCATAGCCGCGGTTGGCGAACATCTGGTTCTCGAACTGGAAGCCCCAGTCGTCGCGCGGACCCATCGGACCGCCGTGGACGTTGACGATCATCGGCAGGTTCTTGCCGTCGGACCCATTGGGGATGGTCAGGTACCCATGGATGGTCAGGCCGTCGCGCGACTTGAAGCTGACCGGCTTGACCGAGGCCATCTTGCTGGCATCGAGCCACTGGCGACTCTTCATCAGGAACCGGGCCTTGCCGGTGTCGCGGTCATACAGGTAGAGCTCGCCCGGGTTGGCATCGCTGCGCACCGAGACAACGATCTTCTTGCCGTCCTGGGTGGCGCTGGCGAAGTCGACGAACTGGCCCGGGAACGCCGCCGCGAGGGAAGCGTACAGCTCCGCGTCCGGGTGTTCCTCGTTGATCAGCTTGACCTGCGGCGCGCCGGCCTCGGTGACCGTCGCGATCACGGTGTCGCCGTCGGCGGCCTGGATCAGCGTGGAGATTTCCGACACCGGATCCTGGTGCAGCACCGTGAAGCTGCCATCATTGGTGTTGAGGGTGCCGAATGCCGAGGGCTTCTTGCCGTCACCCTGGGTGGCGTAGACGGTGCCGTCCGCGGCGGTGCCGAGGATTTCGATGCGCTTGCCGCTGGCCTTGGAGCTGTTGATCAGCGTCCACTTGCCGCTGTCGTCGCGCCGGTACAGCTCGTTGTGCGCGTCGGAGAAGTTGCCTTCCTCGTCATAGCGGTCGTAGCAGACCGCGAAGCGCGGTTCCTTCTTCTCGTCCAGCGCGATACCGCAGTCGTCGCGCGGTGCGCGCGCCAGCGACTTGCGACGTCCGCTCAGTGTATCCATCAGCACGATCTCGGTTCCGGCGCCGGTGGACGATCGCGCATAGGTCGCGGTCATCATGACGTTGTCCGGGTCGTCCTTCAGCGTGTCCAGCAGGCCGAAGCTTTCGTTGCCGACCTGCTTGCCGCGCTGGGTGGCATCGCGGGTGCCATAAAAAATCAGCGGCCGCGGCTGCGAACCGTCGGCATTGACCGCATACCATTCGCCGGTACCGAACGGCCGGGCATAGCTGCCAATCTTCTTGATCGAGTTGAACAGCAAGCGATCCGGCGAGGTCCAGTAGAAACTGCCGACGCTCTTCTCTTCGGGCAGCTGGTTGATCTTGACGATGCTCAGATCCTTGGTCCGCAGCACGGTCAGGACGTCCTGATCGCCGCGATCGACGGTCATCGCCAGATACTCGCCATTGGGCGAAATCTTCACGCTGCTGTAGGTCGGATGCTTGACGAAATCCTGCACCGGGATCAGCTCGACGGCGTGCGCGGCGCACGACATCCCCATCGCGGCCGCGACGCCGGCCCACTTCCATTTCCCCATTTTCATTGTTCCCCCATGGTTGAATCCGGCAGAAGCCGGATTACATGGAGTCTAACGGCAAATCGGGGGGAATGTGATCCAGTACCGCTTCCAATCCGGTTTCCCAGGCGGGCATCGGCCGGCCCAGCAGCGCTTCCAGCTTTCCGGTATCCAACCGCGAATAGGCCGGACGCGACGCGCGCGCGGGATAGTCGGAAGAGGTAACCGGCAATACCCGCGGCAGGCGTGGAATCAACCCGCGGCGATGCGCGCCAGCCAGAATGGCCTCGGCGAACCCATGCCAGCTGGTCTCGCCGCCAGCGGCCAGATGCAGTATCCCCTGGGTATCCGGATGCGCGGCCACTATCTCGGCGGTCACGTCGGCTATCAGTTGGGCGGGTGTCGGCGTTCCCCGTTGATCCGAAACCACGCGCAACTCCGCGCTCGCGCGGGCCTGGCGCAACATCGTCAGCAGGAAGTTGCTGCCGTAAGCGCCGTAGACCCACGACGTGCGGAGAATCACGCCCGGGGCACCGGATTCAAGGATCGCCACTTCCCCCGCACGCTTGGAAGCGCCATACACGCCCAGCGGCGAGGCCGGATCCTCTTCGCGGTACGGGCGATCACCAGTCCCGTCGAACACATAGTCGCTGGAGTAGTGAATCAGCGGGATACCGTGCTCGGAGCAATAGCCGGCGAGCAGGGCCGGTGCTTCCGCATTGGCGCGGCAGGCGGCGTCGACATATTCCTCGGCGCGATCCACCGCCGTAAAGGCAGCCGCGTTCACGACGATTCCCGGTCGATGCCGCTCAAGCAGCGCAGGCAGGTATTCGGGATGATCGAAATCGGCGACCTCGCAGGGCGTGCCTTCTGGCAGCAGGCCGGTGCGGTTCGCTGGAATGATCGTTCCTTGCGCGGACAGGCTGCGCCTCAGTTCATGGCCGATCTGGCCGTTGGCGCCCAGCAGCAGGATCTTTTTCATATGATGAACGAGGGCAACCGTTCCGGGGCCAGGTCATCCAGGAACGGGGCGCGGGCATCCTTGTCCGAGAGCACGGGTTCACGAATGGGCCAGTCGATCCCGATGCGCGCATCGTCCCAGCGGATGGCCGCATCGCTCGCCCCGTCATAGCCGGCGGTGCAGAGATAGCTGAAGATGGCCCGCTCGGAGAGGACCGCGAAGCCGTGGGCAAAACCTTCCGGAATCCAGAATTGCCTCTTGTTGCCCGCGCTCAACACCGCCGCCGTCCAGCGGCCGAAATGTGGTGAGCCACGGCGGATGTCCACCGCCACGTCGTATACCTCGCCTTCGAGCACGCTGACCAGCTTGCCCTGTGGATTCGGCCACTGATAGTGCAGGCCCCGCAAGACGCCATGGGCAGACGAGGAAATGTTGCTCTGCACGAAGCGGGCGGGCAGGCCATGTTCGTCGAACCGCTCGGCGTTCCATGCTTCGTAGAAAAACCCGCGATCGTCGCTCCAGACCGCAGGCTCGATCACCAGGCAACCCGGCAACGAGGTCTCGACGATCTTCAAGGGACGCTCCCGCGGTCCAGCAGCGCCAGCAGGTATTCGCCGTAACCATTCCTGGCCAATGGCGCCGCGAGCCGCCGCAACTGCTCGCCGTCGATCCAGCCGTTCCTGTAGGCGATTTCCTCCGGACAGCAGACACGCAGCCCCTGCCGGGCTTCGATGGTTTCGATGAAGGCCGAGGCGTCCAGCAGCGACTGGTGGGTGCCTGTATCCAGCCAGGCGTATCCACGGCCCAGCGGCTCCAGGTGCAGGCTGCCATCTTCAAGGTAACGGCGGTTGAGATCCGTGATCTCCAGTTCCCCGCGCGGGGACGGCCGCAGCGAAGCGGCGTAGTCGCTGGCGCGACCGTCATAGAAGTACAGACCGGTGATCGCGTAATTCGACTGGGGTTTGGCGGGCTTCTCCTCGATGTCGACAACGGTTCCATCGGCCCCGAACCGGGCCACGCCATAGCGCTCCGGATCCCGAACCCAGTAACCGAACACGGTCGCACCTTCCGTGCGCGCGTCGGCGCGTTTCAGAATCTGGCTGAAACCGTGGCCGTGGAAAATGTTGTCGCCCAATACCAGGCAACTGGGCCCGCCGGCGAGAAACTCCTTGCCAATCAGGAAGGCCTGGGCGAGTCCGTCCGGACTGGGCTGCACGGCATACTCGATCTGCATGCCCCACTGCGAGCCATCCCCGAGCAGGTTGCGGAACAGGACCTGCTCGTGCGGCGTGTTGATGATCAGCACTTCGCGGATTCCCGCCAGCATCAGCACGCTGAGCGGGTAGTAGATCATGGGTTTGTCGTAGACGGGCAACAGCTGTTTGCTGATGGCCTGGGTGATGGGATACAGGCGTGTGCCGGTTCCACCGGCCAGGATGATGCCCTTGCGTGTGCTCATGCGGGTTTCCTGCTCAAGCCATGGTGCCGATGCGTTCCAGACGATAACTGCCATCCAGCACGCGATTCACCCAATCCTGGTTCGCCAGGTACCAGTCCACGGTTTCGGCGATGCCCTCTTCGAAGGTGTGTTGCGGTTCCCATCCCAACTCGTCGCGGAGTTTGGATGCGTCGATGGCGTAGCGGCGGTCGTGTCCGGGGCGATCCGCCACAAAGGTGATCTGGCTGCTATGGGGCTGGCCATCGGGACGCGGCCTGCGTTCGTCGAGTAGACGGCAGATGGTTTTCACCACGTCGATGTTCTGCCGCTCCGCATTGCCGCCGACGTTGTAGGTCTCACCCACGCCTGCCTTCTGAAGAACGCAACGGATAGCCGAACAGTGATCGCCGACGAACAGCCAGTCCCGGACATTCCTGCCATCGCCATAGACCGGCAACGGCTCACCCGCCAACGCCCGCTGGATGATCAGGGGGATCAGTTTCTCGGGGAAATGATAGGGACCGTAGTTGTTGGAGCAGTGCGTGGTGAGGGTAGGCAGCCCATAGGTGTGATGGAACGCGCGCACGAGGTGATCCGAAGCGGCCTTGGAAGCCGAGTAGGGGGAATTCGGGGCGTACGGCGTGGTTTCGGTGAACTTTCCCGTATCCACCAGCGAGCCATACACCTCGTCGGTGGATACATGCAGGAAGCGGAAACGCTCCCGCTCCCCATCGGGAAGTGAACGCCAATGATCACGGACGGCTTCCAGCAGGCTCAGGGTGCCGACCACGTTGGTCTCGATGAAGGCACCGGGTCCATCGATCGAGCGATCCACGTGGCTCTCGGCGGCAAAATTCAAAACCGCTTCCGGCCGATGTTCCGCCAACAGGGAGGCAACGAGTCTTGAATCACCGATGTTGCCTTCGACGAAGACATGATTGGCATTGCCGGTCAGCGGGGAAAGCGTGTCCAGGTTGCCTGCGTAGGTCAGTGCATCGAGATTGACCACCCTGACGCCATCGGCAACCGCGCGCAGCACGAAGTTGCCTCCGATGAAGCCGGCCCCACCGGTTACCAGCCATGTCGTCATCTCTCACCTCGTCCAATTCTGTTGTCCCGCGGGACATCGGTCGGGACACATCTTTTTCGCATGCCTGCCCGACCTTGCCGCGGCAAGGGCGCCCTGCCAACGCCATCCTGGCGTATGCACGAAGATTGTAGTGACAGGGCCGCCAAAAGGGCATCGCGAGGAAACGTCGTCCGGGAACGCCGAAAAAGAAAACCCGCCAGCCGGCGGGTTTTCCGAAACATCGCCCTGAACGCCGGGACCGCCTCAGAACGGAATATCGTCGTCGGCGAAGTCGTCCATCGGCGCGGGCTGCTGGGCCGGAGCCTGCCGGCGCGGGGCCTGCTGGGAATACTCCTGCCGCTGCGGACGCTGCGGACGGTCCATGCCGCCACCGCCACCGCCGCCGCCTTCGCCGCGTCCACCCAGCATCTGCATTTCGTCGGCGACGATGTCGGTGGAGTACTTCTCCACGCCGTCCTGGCCGGTGTACTTGTCATAGCGGAGCGAGCCTTCCACATACACCTGGCTGCCCTTGCGCAGGTACTCGCCGGCGATTTCACCCAGCTTGCCGAAGAACACCACGCGGTGCCATTCGGTGCGTTCCTGCTGGTTGCCGTCGCGGTCCTTGCGGACGCTGGTGGTGGCCAGGCTGATCCGGGTGATGGCCATGCCTCCCTGGGTGTACTTGGTTTCGGGGTCGTTGCCGAGATTGCCGACCAGGATGACTTTGTTGATGCCGCGGGCCATAGCGCTGATTTCCGTTAGTGATCGCCCGCCGGACGCGGGCATGGACCAGTGAAGTATACCCGTGCCGGCCTGACCATCAGGTGGCTCCATGACGTCCTGTAGGAATTCCCCGTCCCGTCCGCCTTATAATTCAGGCACTTCCCTGCCCGATTTCCCATGTCCGTCGTCGAATCCCCGCGTTCCGCCCTGGCCCTGCCCCAGATCCAGTCCCTCGCCGCGGCGGACATGGCCGCCATCGACGCCCTGATCCGGCGCCGGCTGGCCTCGGACGTGGTGCTGATCAACCAGATCGCGGACCACATCGTCTCGGCCGGCGGCAAGCGCCTGCGCCCAATGCTGGTGGCGCTCGCGGGACGGGCCACCGGTCCGGTCGGTCCCGACCATCACCAGCTCGCGGCCATCGTCGAGTTCATCCATACCTCCACCCTGCTCCACGACGACGTGGTGGACGAGTCGGACCTGCGTCGCGGCCGCAGCACCGCCAACGCGCTGTGGGGCAATGCGCCCAGCGTGCTGGTCGGCGACTTCCTGTATTCGCGCAGCTTCCAGCTGATGGTGGAACTGGACCGCATGGACGTGATGCGGATCCTGGCCGACACCACCAACCGCATCGCCGAGGGCGAAGTGCTGCAGTTGCTGCACGTGCACAACCCCGATACCGACGAAGCCGCCTACCTGCGCGTGATCGAGCGCAAGACGGCGGTGCTGTTCGCCGCCGGCACCCAGTTGGGCGCGCTGGCATCGCGGGTCGACGCCGCGACCCAACAGCGTCTCTACGACTACGGCATGAACCTTGGCTATGCCTTCCAGATTGCCGATGACGTGCTCGACTACACCGCCGACGCCGCCGATCTGGGCAAGAACCTGGGCGACGATCTGGCCGAAGGCAAGGCGACCCTGCCGCTGATCCACGCCATCCGCCATTCCGATGCCGCGACCGCCGCCCGCCTGCGCGTCATCGTGCAGGAAGGCGACGCGACCGCGATGCCGGAGGTGCTGGCGGCCATCCGCGCCACCGGCGGACTGGAATACAGCCAGCAGCGTGCCCGCGAATACGCCGATGCCGCCGAACGCTGCCTGGACGGCCTGGCCGAAAACGAAGCCGTCGCCGCGTTGCGCGGACTGGCCCGCTACGCGATCGAACGCAGCCACTGATGCCGTTCGACGCGCATGAACGCGAGCGGTTGCTGGCCGCGAAGGGCGTAGGTCCGACCGTGATCGCGCGGCTGGAACAGATCGGCTACCACGCCCTCGCCGATCTGGCCCAGGCCACGCCCACGGACATCAACGCGCAGATTGCGGCCATGCTGGGCACCACCTGTTGGCGCAACAGCCCGCAGGCGCGCACCGCGATCGCCAACGCGATCGCGGTGGCACAGGCTCAGTCGCCGAACACTTCCTCGAAGAAGTCGTCCATCATCCGGTAGGCGCGCTTGGCCGCGCGCGCGTTGTAGACGCAGCCCGGCGGCCGGTTGGCATTCTCCAGCGCGAAGCAGTGCACCGCGCCGCTGAAATTGACGAACTGCCAGTCGGCGCCGGCCTCGTTCATTTCCTTCTCGAACGCCGCGACATGCGGCGCGGTGCCCCGATCCTCGGCACCATTGAGAACCAGGATCGGGGTCTTCACCGCACCCGCCTTCGCCGGCGATTGCGTGTCCAGGCCGCCATGGAAAGTCACCACGCCCGACACTTCGGCGCCACCACGGGCAAGCTCCAGCACCGACGAGCCACCGAAACAGAAACCGAATGCCCCGATTTTCGCGGCATCCACGGGGGCGTTGCCGGCCTGTGCCTTCAGCGCGGCCAGTGCCGCGTCCATGCGGGCGCGCATCACCGCCGGGTCCGCATACAAGGGCTTGACCTGGGCCAGCGCCTGATCCGGATTCTGCGGACGCACGCCCTTGCCGTACATGTCGACCACCAGCACCACGTAGTCGTCGCCGGCGACCTGTTTGGCCTTGGCCAACGCATCGTCGGTCACGCCCAGCCAGTCCGGCACCATGAGCAAACCCGGACGCTGTTCCTTGCTGGCGTCGTCGTAAACCAGGAAACCTGAAAAGGTCTGTTTGCCGACCTTCCATTCCAGCGGTCTGGCCTGCGGCGCGGCAAGCAGCGGAAACACCCACAACGCGGCCAGCAGGGCCGCCAATACGGACAATGGGCGCATGACAGTTCCTCGCAGGGAAAGACCGGCGGAGTGTACGCCGGTCCGGGCGCTGCGAGTGTGCAGCGGCAGACCTGTTGTATTAGGCGATGCCGATGCCGGGAATCGCCGAAATCAGCGCCGGGTCGAACCCGGCCAGCTCGGCGAAATGACGCCCGCGCGCCACGTAGTCGCGATACGGACCGTAGCTGGGAGCGCCCGGCGACAGCAGGATGACGCCGGGCGCGGGCAGGTGCGCGCGTGCCTGCGCCATCGCATCCTGCAGGCTTTCCGCCGCCAGCAGGACGAAACGGCCCGCAGCCGCGCGCGGCGCCAGCAAGGCATGGATACGCGGCCCGTTGGCGCCCATGGTGACGATCACCCGTGGAGCGTCGTGCTCCATGCGGGCGGCGAATCCTTCCCACGCCAGGCCGCGATCATGGCCACCGACCAACAGCGCGATCGGCTGGCCGGCGAAGCATTCCAGCGCCGCCAGGCTGGCATGCGGCGTGGTGCTGATCGAGTCGTTGACGTAGGTGTAGCCGTCGCGTTCGCCCAAAGTCTGCAGGCGATTGGGCAACGGCCGGAAATCCCGCGCCGCGTGGGCGATGGCGACGCCGTCAATGCCCACCGCTTCCAGCGCAGTCAGCACCGCGCACAGGTTGCTGCGGTTGTGCCGGCCGGGCACCGGCACCGAGGTGGTATCCATCACCCGTTGCTCGCCGCGGTACAGATGGTCGCCGCGCAGGTGCCAGCCCCGTGGGGTGTTGAACCAATGGATCTCGCTGTGCGGCAGCGACAGCGCGGCCAGTTGCGGATCGGCGGCGTTGAGCACGGCCACGCGCGGATGCGCGCGGGTGACCAGGGCCAGTTTGTCCTCGACATAGCGCGCCTGGCTGCCATGCCAGTCCAGGTGCTCGGGAAACAGGTTCAGCACCACCGCCACTTCCGGGCGCGCGCCGCTGGCGGCCACATCGCCGGTCTGGTAGCTGGACAGTTCGATGGCCCAGTACTCCGGCGCCGGCTGCGGTTCCAGCACTTCCAGCAGCGGCAGGCCGATGTTGCCGGCCAGCGCGGTGCGATGGCCGGCCGCGCGCAACAGGTGGGCCAGCAATGACGTGGTAGTGCTCTTGCCCTTGGTGCCGGTCACGCAGAGGGTGCGGGCGGCGATGCCGTCGGCGCCGGCATGTTCGGCGAACCACAGCGTGGTGCCGCCGATGAAACGCGTCCCGCGCGCGGCGGCGGCGAGTGCCTCGGGCTTGTTGGGGCTGATGCCCGGCGACTTCACCACGATTTCGAAGGTGGACAGCGCGTCCGCATCGACCGTAGTGACGATGCGCAGTTCCCTGTCGCCGAGCGCGGCGGCGTCATCCGCCTCGCTCGTGCCGCAAAACAGCGTCAGCGGCAGCCCCGGCAACCGCGCGCGAATCGCGTCATGGGCGGCGCGGCCCTCGCGGCCCCAGCCCCACAGCGCGACCCGGCGTCCCTCAAGCTGCGAAATTCGCACGCAGTCGCTCCCACAGCGCGGCGGGGATGAGGTGTTCCTCGCCCACTTCCAGCAGCGGCGCGATCGCCAGTTCGGCCGGATCCAGCTGCGGCCGGATCTCGCGGTTGAAACGCGCCACCAGCGCATCCTCGCGCCATTCCGGGCGTTCGCCCAGCGCGGCCATCGCGGCGCGCGATTCCTGGCCTTCGCCGACGCATTCGAATGGCTTGTGATCCTGGTACTCCAGCAGCGCGTCGAAGCCGCCGATCTGGCCCGGATCATCCAGCAGGTTGCGGCCGAAGATGCCCACCAGGCGCGGCTTGGGCATGAACGGCGCCAGCGCCAGGAACACGAAGTGGCATTTCGGGCAGACGCCGCACCAGCGGTTCACCGGGCGCTCGCCGAGGATATGGAAGTTGCGGTTGCAGCTGGAGAAATGCGCGTCGTAGTGATCGGTACGTGCGAACTGGCGCGCCACCGCCAGTTCGGACAGCGGCCGCAACAGCGAGTAGTAGTGCAGGTCCGCGGCCACATGCCGCTGCACGTAGTCGCCCAGCAGTTGCTCGCAGCGCCAGCCCTTGGACCATTGATGGTTCACTTCGCCGGTGCCGGGAATGACGCTGCCGTAGCTGGCGGAACGCTCGTTGGAGAACACCACCTGGTCGGCGTCCAGCAGCAGCGCCGCCAGCACCATGATCGCCGAGTTGATCGCGGTGACCGGGATATGGCCGTTCCAGGCGCCCTGCCGGTTGTACTCGAACAGCTCCGGCGCCAGCGCCCGGCCCAGGTTGAAGGTCGGCAGGCCGGTCCGCGCCGCGCAGGCGGCGATCAGCTGCGAACCGCCCACCCAGGTGACGGTCTGCTCGACGCCCGCGCTCCGCAGCGCCTCGATGCTGACCAGCGAATCCTTGCCGCCGCCGATGGCGACCAGCGCATGCCGGCGCAACCCCAGCGACGCCGCCGCCGCGTCGGGCTTGGCCTTGCCCACCGGGAAACGCACCCGGCCATGCAGATCCAGGCCATTGCGATAAGCAAACTCGCCCAGTCCGTTGACATAGATCTCTTCCATCATCGCCGCGGTATCGGCGTCGATGGCGTACTCGTCGATGCGGATTTCCGGCGGAACCGCGGCCTTGTAGTAGCTCACGCCGGTCAGCAGGTGCAGCAGCCGCAACGCCTGTTGCGCGGCCTGCGCGCGCGGCGCGTCCAGGGCGAAGGGCGCGCCGGGGAAGGTGACGGTCTCGGTCAGTTCCGGACCGTCGTCGAAGGCGTAGACCAGGCGCGCGATGCCGGTGTCCGGATCGAGGGAACAACGGACGAACCGGAAACAGCGGATGGAGGAACGATCGAAATTGCTCATGCGGAACCTGTGGTGACGGCGGCCTGCCGGCGCAGGTAGCGGCGGCTGACGAAGTATTCGAGGATGAAAGCGGGTACCGCGCCCAGCACGATGGCGAACGCGGTGAACAGCAGCATGGTCAGCGGCAGCCAGGACAGGCTGTCCTCCACCGGCGCCGGGCTGGCGGCCCAGATCCGGTCGCCCGCGGAGACCGCGGCAACCCATGCGCCCAACAGGAACGGGAACGCCAGGTAGGACAACAGCAGCGTGCGCAGGGTCATGCCGCCGGCCGACCAGCGCCGCTGGCGCGCCAATGCGCGGCGATGCCAGGCGGTCGTACCCAGCGCTCCGAGCAATGCGGCGAAGAACGCCGCCGGCGCCCATTTCAACGCCTCCAGCGCTCCGGCCGGCCACTGCGAGACGTTCCACTGGTGGAGCATCGCCACGAAGGCGATGATCGCCAGCGCCAGCGCGATGGCCGCCGTGGTCAGCACGAACTCAGCGCGCGGTTTCATCGCCAGCGGCCTCGTCAAGCACTTCCTCCGCCGGCAGATCGCGGAGGTTGTAGGTATTGGCCATCGAGTAGCCATAGGCGCCCGCGTCGGCGAACACCAGCACGTCGCCCTCGGTGGTTGCCGCCGGCAGGCGCCGGCGCTTGCCGAACACGTCGCTGGATTCGCAGATTGGGCCGACCACGTCGAAGTTGTCCTCCCGCGTGTCGCCCAGCCGGCTCAGGTTGGCCACGTCGTGCCAGGCGTCGTACAGCGCCGGGCGGATCAGCGCGTTCATGCCGGCGTCCGCGCCGACCCGGCGAATGCCCTGCTTCTCCACCACCTGGGTGACATGGGTCAACAGCGCACCGGACTCGGCCACCAGGTAGCGGCCCGGCTCGATGATCAACTGGTAGGCCGGATACGCGGCCTTGATCTCGGCCAGGCCGATGGCCCAGGACTCCAGATCGAAGGGCTCGTCCTCGGCCGCATAGGGAATCGGCAGGCCGCCGCCGATGTCGATGCTCTCGATGGTGCCGATCTGGTCGGCCAGCCCGCCCAGTTCGTCGCTGACCTGCTTCCAGTGCAGCGGCGTCTCCACGCCGCTGCCCAGGTGCGCATGCAGGCCGACGATGCGGATGTCGAGCGCGCGCGCGGTGGCCAGGAACTCGTCCAGGCGCGCCAGCGGCAGGCCGAACTTGGAGGTCTTGCCGCCGGTCTTGACCTTGTCATGGTGACCGTCGCCGCGTCCCAGGTCGATGCGTACCCACAGCGTGCGGCCCCGGAACACCTCGGGCCAGTTCCGCAGCGCCTCGACGTTGTCCAGGGTGACGATGACCCCGTGCGACAGCGCGAATTCGTACTCGCCGCGCGGCGCGAAGCTGGGGGTGAACAGCACGTTCTGCGGCGCCAGCGAAGGCACTTCCGCGAACACACGCTCCAGCTCGCCTTGCGACACGCACTCCAGGCCGAAGCCCTCGCCGGCGATCGCGCGCAGCACGGCCGGATGCGAGTTGGCCTTGATCGCGTAGAAGCGGCGATCGATCGCGGCGATGCCGGCCAGCGCGCGGGCGCGCGCCCGCACGGTCGGCAGGTGGTAGACGTAACGCGGCGTGCCGACGCCGGCCAGCGACAGCAGGCGTTCGCGTTCCTTCGGCGCCTGCCACCACGGCGTGCCGCGGCGGCGGATCGCGCCATTGATCTCGCGCCAGCTCGGGCCGAACACGCTGGTCTCGTCGGTGGGCATCGCGCCGCTGTCGATCAGCGCGGCATGCAGCACCGGCAGCATGCCGTCGGCGGTGGCCTCGTCGATGACGAAGGTCAGGTTGAGGTCGTTGGACGACTGCGAAATCAGGTGCACGCGTTCGCGGCCGAACATCGCCCACACGTCCGACAGCTTGTGCAGCAGCGAGCGCATGCCGCGGCCGACCAGGGTGATCGCGGTGCACGGCGCGATGACCTTGACCCGGCAGACCTCGGCCAGATCCGCCGACAGTGCCGCCAGCACGTCGGTGCTGACCAGGTTCTCGCTGGGGTCCAGCGACACGGTGACGTTGGTCTCCGACGAACCGATCAGGTCCACCGACAGGCCGTGCTTCTTGAAACGGGCGAACACGTCGGCCAGGAAGCCGACCTGCTGCCACATGCCGATGCCTTCCATTGACACCAGCACGATGCCGTTGCGGCGGCTCACCGCCTTCACGCCGGGCACGGTGGCGGCCTTGTCGTCGATGCTGGTGCCCGGCAGGTCCGGGCGCTCGGTATCCAGGATCGCCATCGGCACGCCGGCGTTGCGGCACGGCTTGATCGAGCGCGGGTGCAACACCTTGGCGCCGGTGGTGGCGATTTCCTGCGCTTCGTAATAATCCAGCCGGGTCAGCAGGCGCGCATCCGGCACTTCGCGCGGATTGGCGCTGAACATGCCGGGCACGTCGGTCCAGATTTCCACCCGGCGCGCGCCCAGCAGCGCACCGAAGTACGCCGCGGAGGTGTCCGAACCACCGCGTCCCAGGATCGCCGTGCCGCCGTCGCCGTGGCGGGCGATGAAGCCCTGGGTCAGCAGCATCGCGCAGTCCTGCGCGGCGAACGCGCGGCGCCAGTCCTGATCCGGCGCGGTCGCGCAGGAGACCGACAGGCGCTGCGCCCACGCGCTCTGGTTGGGCAGGATGCTGGCCTGCAGCCAGTGGCGTGCATCCATCCAGCCGAAGTCCAGTCCCTGCGACTTCAGGTAGGCCGCGCCCAGTGTGGAAGACAGGAGTTCGCCCTGCGCCAGCACCTCGGCCTGCCAGTCCAGGCTGCGGGCCGCGGCGCGCGGGTCGGTCAGCAGATCACGCAGCGCCGCCAAACGGACGCCCAGCACCGCGTCGACATCCAGTTCCAGCTCGGCGGCGAATTCGCGATGGCGCTGGTCCAGTTTCGCGACGCGTTCGGCGCTGTCGGCCGCACCGTCGGCGATCGCGGTTAACTCGTTGGTGACACCGGACAACGCCGACACCACCACCAGCACGCGCGCGCCCTGCTCGTCCGCCCGTTTTTTCGCCAATCGACCAATCGTGTCCCAACGATGACGACGGGACACCGAAGTGCCACCGAACTTGAGGACGATCCAGGGATCAGGCGCGATAGGGGCGGAGGGCATGGATAGAATGGTGGGGAAATGCCCGAAACATTCGGGCGTGAACCCTCGATTCTAGCCGAACGCCCCGCCGAATTTGGCCCGGACCGGCACCGACGGACAGCGACCCATGCGCCCTCGCCGCTACCTGCAGCTCGACGTCTTCGCCGACCGCCCCGGCGCCGGCAATCCGCTGGGCGTCGTGCTGGACGCCGCCGACCTGGATACCGCTGCCATGCAGGCGTTCGCGGCCTGGACCCGGCTGTCCGAAACCATCTTCTTCCTGCCGCCGACGTCGGCCGAGGCGGATTACCGCATCCGCATCTTCACCCCGCGCCGGGAGCTGCCGTTCGCCGGCCATCCCAGCATCGGCGCGGCTTGGGCGGCGCTGGAAACCGGGCTGGCGCCGGAAACCGGCGCGCTGGTGCAGGAATGCGAAGCCGGCCTGCTGCCGGTGCGGGTGGAAGGCCGTGGCGCCGAGCGTCTGGTGCGGCTACGCGCGCCGGCGGCGCGTCCGCAGCCGGTATCCGCACCGGTGCACGACCTGCTCGCCGCAGTGCTCGCGCGGCTCCCGCTCGGCCCGTTGCCCGCCGCGCTCTGGAACAACGGCCCCGCGTGGTGGCTGGTCGAACTGGCGGACGCCGACGCGGTGCGCGCGCTGGCGCCCGACCTTCCCGCCATCGACGCGCTGAGCCGGGCCAGCGGCGCGATCGGCCTGGCGGTGTTCGGCCAGACCGCGGCGAACCAAAAATGCGCGCTCGCCGTCCGCGCGTTCTGCCCGGCCGACGACATACCGGAGGATCCAGTGACCGGCAGCGCGAACGCCGCCATCGGCGCAATGCTGCACGCCGCGGGCCGCTTTCCGGACCCGCATGGCCGCTACATCGCCAGCCAGGGCCGTGAACTGGGGCGCGACGGGCAGGTCACGGTGGAGCTCGATGCCGCCGGCGACATCTGGATCGGCGGGCAGGTGCAGGCCGTCATCGCCGGCAGCGCGACTTGGTAAGCTGCGCGCCCCCACCGAGATTCCCCCGATGACCCTTCGCCGCTACGTCCAACTGGACGTTTTCGCCGACCGCCCCGGCGCCGGCAATCCGCTTGCCGTGGTCCTGGACGCCGAGGGCCTGGACGACGACGCCATGCAGGCGATCGCCCGCTGGACCCGCCTGCCGGAAACCACCTTCGTGTTTCCCGCCCCGTCGACGGAAGCAAGTTACGGCCTGCGCATCTTCAGTCCGCGCCGCGAAGTGCCATTTGCCGGCCACCCCAGCGTGGGTACCGCCCATGTGGTGCTGGAAGCAGGCCTGGCGGCGCCGCGCGACGGCCTGCTGGTGCAGGAAGGCATCGCCGGTCGCCTGCCGCTGCGGGTGGATGGCGACGGCGGCACGCGCAGCATCGCCGTGCGCACCCCGCGCGCCAGCGTGCTGAAAACCGGCGAACCGGCCAACGATCCGCTGTTGCGGGCGGCGCTCGCCGCGCTGCCCGCCGGCCCGTTGCCGCCCGCGCTGGTGGATGGTGGCCGTCGCTGGTGGCTGGCCCAAGTCCGCGACGAACACGCGCTGCGCACGGCCGTGCCCGACTGGAATGCAATCGCCGCGCTCGCCAAGGCCACCGACAGCATGGGCGTGTGCGCCTACGCCCTCGCCGACGCCGGCCAGGACTACGACCTGGTGGTTCGCGCCTTCGTCGGCGCACCGGCGGTGTTCGAGGACGCCGCGTCCGGCGCCGCCAACGCGACGCTGGCCGCCTGGCTGGCCGAGCGCGGCGCGCTGCCCGCCGGCCGCACCCGCTACACCGTCAGCCAGGGCCGCGAGGTCGGCCATGATGCCCGTCTGCAACTGCACGTGGACGAGCGTGGCGACGTCTGGTCCGGCGGCCACGTCCGCACGGTGGTCAGCGGCACGCTGGACTGGTGATCGGAGCCCCCCGCACCGCATCGTCCCGGCAAACGGGATGAGTCCGGCAAAGTAAAGACGGCGGCACGCGCCACTCGCGTGCTGCCGCCGGTTTCAGCGCGCCTCGTAGACCGGCTGGCCGTCCACCCAGGTGGAACGGATATGCAACTCATCCAACTGCGCAGCCGGCACCGCCAGCGGATCCTCGTCGAGGATCACGAAATCCGCGCGCAGCCCCGGCGCCAATTGGCCCACTTCCTTCTCGTCGCGTCCCGCCCAGGCGGCATCGGCGGTGAACCCGCGCACCGCCTCGGCGGCGCTGAGCCGCTGATCCGGCTGCCATCCACCGGGCGGCTGGCCGTCGTGGTCCTGGCGGGTCACCGCCGCATACAGGCCCAGCCGCGGGTCCACCGATTCCACCGGGAAATCAGAGCCCAGCGCGAGTCGCGCGCCGCTGTGCAGGAATCGCTGCCAGGCGTAGGCGCCGAGGATGCGCTGCGGACCAACCCGATCCTCCGCCCACGGCATGTCCGAGGTCGCATGGGTCGGTTGCATCGAGGCGATCACGCCCAGCCTGGCAAACCGCGGGATGTCCTCCTGCGCGACGATCTGCGAATGCTCGATGCGCCAGCGGTGATCCGAGCCCGCGCCATCGCCCAGCACCTTCTCGTAGGTGTCCAGCACGATCCGGTTGCCGCGATCGCCGATCGCGTGGGTCGCCACCTGCACGCCGCATCCGCGCGCCTTGCGCACCGAGGCCTCGTAGCTCGCCGGATCGGTGACCAGCAGGCCGCGGTTGCCGTGATCATCGCTGTATTCGTCCAGCATGGCCGCGCCACGGCTGCCCAGCGCGCCGTCGATGTAAAGCTTCACGCCGCGCATCTCCAGGCGTCCGCCCGCATGCCGGTAGAGCCCATTGGCGCACAGATCCGCCAGCGCGTTTCCGTCGCCGTCGGCATAGGCATCCACCCGCAGCGGGAGACGGCCCTGATCGGCGAAGCGCTTGAACAGCACCAGATCCTCGCGTGACACACCCATGTCGTGCACGCCGGTCAGGCCATGCCGCACCGCCGCATCGAACGCCTTGGCGGCGGCCTGCTCGCGGGTCGCATCATCGGCGGGCGGAATCACCGCGTATACCAGTCCCATCGCGCCGTCGACGAATACGCCGGTCGGCTTGCCGCCGGCGCGCTCGATGCGGCCGCCATCCGGTTGCCAATCCCCTTCCAGCGATCTGGCCGACTTCGCTGCCACCGCGCGCAACGCCGCCGAATTCGCCCAGCCGGCATGCCCGTCCACGCGCTCCAGCCACACCGGGCGATCCGGGAACGCGGCATCCAGATCCGCGACCGTCGGGAACTGCTTCTCGGGCCAGTCGTTCTGATCCCAGCCACCGCCCAGCACCCAGGCATCCTTCGGCAAATCCCGCGCATAGGCGCGCAGGCGTTCCACGATCTCCTGCTTGCTGCGTGTGCCGGTCAGATCCGCGCGCATGAGTGCGAAGCCCAGCCCCATCAGGTGGCCATGCGCATCGATGAGTCCCGGAATCACCGTCTTGCCGGTCGCCTCGACGTGACCGGCCTGTGGATACTTCGCGCGCAGTTCCGCCGCATCGCCCAACGCCAGCAACCGCCCCGTCGAATCCCAGGCCATGGCCTGGACCTGCGGTCGCTGCGGATCCGAGGTATGGATGCGATCGGCGGTCAACACGGTGACCTCCGCCGCCAGGCCCGCTCCCGACATCGCGCCCAGTACCATCGCCAGCAAGCATCTGCGCATTCCCCGCTCCCGTGTGTTTGAACCCGGGCGACTATGCGTTCGATGGCCGCTCCGTTCAAGCGCCGGAAAACGGAAGGGGCCCCGCAGGGCCCCTTCGCGTGATGCGCCGGATTACTCCGGCCGCACGTCCACCCTGACCCGGATCCGATCGCCGGGGTGGTAGCTGGTGCGGGTGTGATAGGTGCGGTTGGCGTATTCGTAGGTCACGTCGTAACCGGTGACCCGGCCGTCGCCGCCATAGCCGTTGTAGCCGCCGTTGACCGGCTCGGGATCGCAGACCCGGACCGTGCCGCGCCGGGCCTGGCGATTGCGCTGGGTGTTGTCGTAGATCGAACGCCCGGCCATGCCACCCACCATCGAACCCACCGCGGTGCCCACATAGCGGCCGCTGCCATCGCCGATCTTGCTGCCGAGCACGGCACCGGCGATGCCGCCGATCACCGTGGCCACAGTGCGGCCGGTGTCGGTGCCGCGGTAGCGATCGTCGCCATGGCGGTCATCGCGATAGCGATCATCGTCGCCGTAGTAACCATCATTCCGGTAGCCGCCGTCGTCATAGACATACTGATCGTCGGCGTCGCGGTAGTAGCAACGCTGCGAGGTACTGACGGTGCGACCGCCGTAGCGATCGCCCTCGATGATCGGATCCACCCGGACCACCCTGGCGTAGTCGTACTCGCCGCTGGAGTAGCGATCCCCGTAGCCGCCGGAATAGGACTGCGCCGAAGCGGCGCCGGAAGCCAACAGGCCGAACGCTAGCAGGGATGTCGAAAGGCGGTTCATGCGGAACTCCCCACGCCGGGATGGCGTGCGCGCATCGTCGAGTCGGACGGGTGAAAACAGACTGAACTCAAGCGGCCGCGCCGGTGGCATTTAGCCATTCGACAGCTTGCCGCGCGGCTTGCGGCGCATCCCGGCCCATGAGCGGCGCCAGGTGGCCGCCGGCCAGCTCGACGAATGCACCGCCGGCCTGCCCGGCCAGCTGCCGTACCGCCTGCGCGGGAACGTCCTCGTCCCGCCGCGAGGCCATGAACAACGCGGGGCAAGCCGGCATTGCCGCCATGATGCCGGACTGGGCCGCGCGCAGCGCCGCGCCGGATTCGTCGCGCCAGCGACGCAGCGCGTACAGGACCGAAGCGGGATCGGATTCGGGCATCGCCCGGCGCGTGGAAGCCAGCCGCGCGTGCCGCCGCCAGGGCACCCGCGCGGGCCACTCGCGCGCCGGCAGCAGGGTGTGCAAGGGTGCCGGCGGCAACGGATTGATCACGACCAGCGCGTCGGCGTCCGCCGCCGCCTGCAATGCGAGCAGGCCGCCCATGCTCGCCCCGACCACCACGCGCGGACGCGGCAATGCCGCCAGCCACGCCGCGGCCTGCCGTCGATAGTGATCCCATTCCGTCGCCTCGAGTCCGGCATCCGCCGGCTGCAGATCCGGTGCGCTGACGGCGATGCCCTGCGCGCGCCATATGCCGCCCCAGAGGTTCCATTCCCAGCCACCGCCGCCCGCGCCATGCAGGAACAATGCGCTCCAGGCCGACGCGCCACGCTCAGGCAAGCAGGGTCGCTTCCATCGACACCGGCACCGCCAGCGCGCGCGAGATCAGGCAACCCGCCTTGGCCTGGTTCGCGATGTCGTCGAACTGCGCGCCGCTGATGCCGGGCACGCGGGCCGACACGATCAGCTTGATGCCGGTGATGGTCGGTCCCGGATCCATGCCCGGCTCCATCGTCGCCTCGGCGCGGGTCTGGATGATCTCCGGGGTGAATCCGGCCTTCCCCAGCACCGCCGACAGCGCCATGCTGAAACAGCCCGCATGCGCCGCCGCCAGCAGTTCTTCCGGATTGGTGCCCTTCTCGTCGCCGAAGCGGGTCTTGAACGAATAATTCTGGGCGTCGAAAAGCCCGCTCTGTGGCGTGCTGATGTTGCCCTTGCCGGCCTGCAGGTCGCCCTTCCACACCGCGTCCGCGTAACGTTTCAAAGCCATGGCTGTCGCTCCTCGTCCAGGGGGAGCCCGGAGCTTACACCCGCGCGCGTGTAGCGCCGGTTGCGCGTTGCGACTTGACCCCGCCGCCGGTGCGTCCGATGCTGGCTCCCCGCCATGACCGCCCGCCGAGCGCACGCTCACGGGTCGCGCCGGCCCGGACAGCCATGACGGCCCTTCGACCCAACTCCCGGGAGGAACGGCCTCATGTCGTACAGCACACCCCAAATCCGCAACGTGGCCCTGGCAGGCCACCCTGGCGCCGGCAAAACAACGCTTTTCGAAGCCCTGCTGCATGCCGGCGGCACCCTCCAGACGGCAGGCACCATCGAACGCGGCACCACCGTGTCCGATCACGATCCCATTGAAAAGGCGCGCGGCCACTCGATCGACACTGCCATCGCCAGCACCGACCACCTGGCGGCATCCGGCGAACGCATCCACCTCAACCTGATCGACACGCCCGGCTATCCGGAATTCCGCGGCCCGGCGCTGTCGGCGCTGTCGGCGGTGGAAACCGCGCTGATCGTCGTCGATGCCGACACCGGCGTGGCCCACGGCACCCGCCGCCTGATGGAACGCGCCCGCCAGCGCAACCTGTGCCGGGCCATCGTGGTGAACAAGATCGACCACGAGAGCGCCGACTGCGCGCGCGTGCTGGCCGATCTGCGCGAATCCTTCGGTCCGGAAGTGCTGCCGCTCAATCTGCCGGCCGACGCCGGCCGGAAGGTGGTGGACTGCTTCGGCAATGCGCAGGGCGATTCCGATCTGGGTCCGGTGGCCGACTGGCACCAGAAGATCATCGACCAGGTGGTGGAGATCAACGAAACGGTGATGGAACACTTCCTGGATGCCGGCGAAGGCGGCCTGTCCGGCGCGGAACTGCACGACGCGTTCGAGCAGTGCCTGCGCGAAGGGCATCTGGTGCCGGTCTGCTTCGTGTCCGCGCGCACCGGGGCTGGCGTGCCCGAACTGCTGGATGTGGCCGAGCGCCTGTTCCCGCATCCGGGCGAGGGCAATCCACCGCCGTTCCAGCGCACCAACGGCGCCGGCACCGAAGCGGTGCGGGCGCAACCGGACCCGCAGGCGCACGTCATCGCCGACGTATTCAAGATCGTCAACGATCCCTTCGTCGGCAAGCTGGGCATCTTCCGGGTCTACCAGGGCACGGTGAAGAAGGAGGGTTCGCTGTTCGTCGACGACGGCAAGAAGGCGTTCAAGGTCGCGCACCTGTTCAAGCTCAAGGGCAAGGACCACGCCGAGATCGACCAGGCCGTTCCCGGCGACATCGCCGCCATCCCCAAGATCGAGGACCTTCATTTCGACGCCGTGCTGCACGACAGCCACGACGAGGACCACATCCATCTGGAGCCGGTGGATTTCCCCCGTCCGATGTTCGGCCTGGCGATCGAGGCGGCCAGCAAGGGCCAGGAGCAGAAGCTGTCCACCGCCCTGCAGAAGCTGGCCGAGGAAGACCCCGCCTTCGTGGTCGAGCACACGGCCGAACTCAACGAGACCGTCATCCGTGGCCTCTCCGATCTGCACCTGCGGGTGATGCTGGAGCGGCTCAAGGACCGCCATGGCGTCGAAGTGAAGACCCGCCCGCCGCGCATCGCCTACCGCGAGACCATCTCCGCGAAGGCGGACGGTCATCACCGGCACAAGAAGCAGACCGGCGGCGCCGGCCAGTTCGGCGAGGTGTCGTTGCGGGTCGAACCGCTGGCGCGCGGCCAGGGCTTCGAGTTCGTGGACGAGGTCAAGGGCGGCACCATCCCCGGCCAGTTCATGCCCGCGGTGGAAAAAGGCGTGCGCCAGGTGCTCGCCAGCGGCGCGGTGGCCGGCTACCCCCTGCAGGACCTGCGCGTGGTGATCCTGGATGGCAAGCACCATCCGGTGGACAGCAAGGAGGTCGCGTTCGTGGCCGCCGGCAAGAAAGCCTTCCTGGATGCCATCGGCAAGGCACGTCCACAGGTGCTGGAGCCGGTGGTGGATCTGGAGGTCGCCGCGCCGGAGGCCCAGGTCGGCGACATCACCGGCGGGCTGTCCAGCAAGCGCGCGCGGATCAACGGCACCGATGCGGTGCGCGGGGAAATCATCGTCCGGGCACAGGTGCCGCTGTCCGAACTGGACGGCTACGCCGCGGAACTGAAGTCGGTGACCGCCGGCAGGGGCCGCTACAACCTGGATTTCAGCCACTACGAACCGGTGCCGGGCAACGTCCAGCAGAAGCTGGCCGAGGCGTACAAGCCCAAACCCGAGGACGACTGAGCGTCGCGGCCGGGCGGATCGCCGACGACGATCCGCCCGCCCCTCCACCCGCAACCATGCCTTCCGTGCCGCGCTCGTTGCCTGTTTTCAGGGCCGATTCCGCGCTTCCGATCGCGCCATCCGCCGGAAACCGCAAAAAAAAGCGGTGAATTGGCGCTTTGCTACTTGTGCGACGCGTTTTCTTTGTCCTACATTGCGCCTGCCGACGCGGTCGGCCCGATTACCCACCTACAGACTGTAAAAACAGGACACTTATGGCAAAGAGCACCAAGAAGGCAGCGCCGAAAAAGGCCGCCAAGAAAGCCGCACCGAAGGCCGCTGCCAAGCCGGCAGCCCCGAAGCCGATCAAGGAAGCGCTGAGCAAGTCCGGCCTGGTCGCCCACATCGCTGAAGCCACCGCCGTGGCCGCGAAGGACGTGCGCGCCGTGCTGGCTTCGCTGGAAAGCGCCGTGCACGCCTCCATCAGCAAGAAGGGCGCTGGCTCCTTCACCCTGCCGGGCCTGCTGAAGATCAGCGCCATCAACGTGCCGGCCAAGCCGAAGCGCAAGGGCATCAATCCGTTCACCAAGGAAGAGCAGTGGTTCGCCGCCAAGCCCGCCTCGGTGAAGGTGAAGGTCCGTCCGCTCAAGAAGCTGAAGGACGCCGCGGCCTGATCCCAGGCGCGACACCCGCATCGAAAAACGGGACGGCCCAGCCGTCCCGTTTTTTTTTGCCTCGCCTGCCCCCGAATGGAACCGGGCACACCGGCCCGCCCTGCCATGGGTCATGCTTGCAACACCCGCCGCTCATCCCCATTGCAGGGAAGTATTCCCCTTTCCGCACGACCGAGGATCGACCCGCATGAAGATTCAAGGCTTCCTGGAACAACTGCTCAAGTCCCAGACCGGCGGTAGCCTGCTCAACGCCGATTTCGGCAAGGGCGCGGTGGCCGGCGGCGCGCTGGGCCTGCTGCTCGGCAAGAATCGCAAGACCCGCAAGCTCGCCACTTATGGCGGCCTGGCGGCGATCGGCGTGATGGCCTACCAGGCCTATCGCGATCACCAGCAGCAGACCGCCGCCACCACCAGCGAACCGCGCACCGTCGATCGCCTGCCGCCACCGCAGGCCGAGCAGCACAGCCAGGCCATCCTGCGGGCGCTGATCGCCGCCGCCAAGGCCGACGGCCACGTCGATGATCGCGAACGCGCCGTGATCGAGGGCGAATTCCGCCGCCTCGGCGACGATGCCGAACTGCAGCGCTGGCTGCAGGCGGAGCTGCAGAAGCCGCTGGATCCGGCCGAGGTCGCGCAGGCCGGCGACACCCCGGAAGTGGCATCGGAGATGTACCTCGCCAGCCTGATGGTGGTCGACGAGCAGAACTTCATGGAGCGTGCCTACCTGGATGAACTGGCGCGGCAACTGAAACTGGATGCCGACCTGAAGAACCGCCTGGAGCGCCAACTGGCGGAACAGGCCGCACGCGCCTGACATGCATGTGCCGCCCTCGCCCCGCCGCCATCGTGGGCGTCGCGTCCTGGTCGTGCTGGCGGTGGCGGCACTGCTGGCCTGGCTGGCAGCGTGGTCATGGCGGCAACCCTTCCTGTTGCCGCTGCGCACCCTGTGGGAACTGTCGCGCCTGCCCGCGTCCACCGCGTTGCCGGTGCCGGTGCATGGCGTTGCCGCGCGCGACATCGCGGCCACGTTTGGCGCTCCGCGCGGCAACGATCGCCAGCACGCGGGCGTGGACATCTTCGCGCGCCGGGGAACGCCGGTACTGAGCAGCACCCGTGGCGTGATCACTGCCATCCGCGACAGCGGCCTGGGCGGTCGCCAGGTCTGGGTGCTGGGGCCGGGAATGGAACGCTACTACTACGCCCACCTGGACGACTGGGCCCCCGGCCTGGCCAGCGGCGACGTGGTGGCGGCCGGGACGCCGCTGGGCACGGTGGGCACCACCGGCAATGCGAAGGGCACGCCACCCCACCTGCATTTCGGCATCTATGCCCGCGACGGCGCACGCGACCCCCTGCCCAGGCTGCGCGCCGGCGCGGCATCGGGACGACGCTGAATCCGCGGCCGGCGGAACACTCCATCGCGGCGGCGGGCCTCGTGCCGGCACCAGGGCGCGCCTATCTTGCCCTTGTCTCCCCGCGGTGCCCATCCATGGCCAATCGTCCCCAACGCTATCGCATCACCGTCACGCCCGTGGAGGCGGATGGCCTGCCCTGCACCAGCCGGTGCACCATCGAATTCGAGCATCACTGCCACGACGACTGGATGCGGGTACTGGAGAACGTGCAGCGGCTCCGCGGCTTCACCGGCGACGAGCGCGCCGCGCTGGTGATCGGCGCCAAGCTGCTCGACGGCCTCATGGCCGACCATCGCCATGATCAGGACGATCTGTTCGCCCCCCTGCGCCCCCATGTCGAGGCGTTCCTGCAGGACCTCAAGCAACGCGCGCCCGGCTGAGCGGAGGATCGCCGCCACCGGTTAGCCGGCGGACAGAATCCCCGCGTTATCGTGCGGTGACTCCCTTTTTCACGGATCTCGACACCGCATGACTCCACGCTTTCGCCCGCTGGCGTCGACCGCCCTGCTCGGACTGCTGTTGCTGCTGGCCGGCTGCGGCACCATGAACGCGGTCACCGGTTTCTTCGGCGATCAGATCAGCTTCACCGAACCCCAGTTGCAAAAACGGCTCGACCGCAGCTTCCCGCGCGAGTTCGACAAGCTCGGCGGACTGGTGTCGGCCACGCTCAGCCATCCCCGCCTGTCGCTGGCCGGGGGCGATGATCGCCTGCGACTGGATTTCGACATCGGCGTCAGCGCGATTGGCGCGGGCGACGTCGCCCGCGGACGCTTCGCCGTCGCCAGCCGCCTGCGTTACGACCCCGCCACCCAAGGCCTGCATCTGGACAACCCGGAACTGCTGAGCGTGGACCTGCCCGGTTCCGGCAGCGTCATGAAGGGCGGCACCCGCGAACTCATCAATGCGGTGCTGGTCGAATACGCGCGCCAGGAACCGCTCTACCGCATCGACAACGACGTGCTGGACCGCCTGCCGCGCGGCAAGCACATCGGCGCGACCCTCATCGAAAACGGAAAAATCGTGGTGAAACTGGATGGACGCTGATACCCGCACCCTGCGCCGACTGCGGCGCTCCCGTCGCCTGCTGGCGGCCGCGCTCGCCGCCAGCACGGCCGCCCTTCCCTTCCCCGCATGGCTCGCGCATGCCGAACCGGCCGCCGCCATCGCGGCGGACAGCCTGACCCTCACGCCCGCGCAGTTGCAGAGCGCGGCCGAACCGGCATTTCCACGCAAGGAGACCTGGCTGGGCGGACTGGCGCGCCTGACCCTCAGCCGACCGGTGATTGCCATTCCTGCCGGTGGCGACCGCATCCAGATGGATCTCGACTACGACGCTTCGCTGGCCGGCAGCGGCAATCGTCAGGGACGCTTCCGGGTCGCCAGCGGACTGCGCTATGACCCGGCCACCCAGGGCCTGCACCTGGAGCACCCGGAATTGCTGGATTTGCAGGCGGAGGGCCAAGGCAAGCCGATGGACGCGCAGACCCGCGAAATGATCAACGGCCTGCTCGAACAGTACGCGCAGGACGAACCGATCTATCGGCTCGACGCCGAGGCGCTGGCGCAAATCCCGGGCACCCTTTCGTCCGACGCCATCCGCATTCGGGATGGACAGGTCCACCTGCGCCTGGGCCAGTGAACAAGTAGCGGCGTCCGCTTCCGCCGCTTCCGATTCCCGATCGCCGCACGGCTAGCGGCCTGATCAAAGATCGAAGCGGTAGCTCAGCTTGACCAGCAGTTGTTCGTCGTCGCGCAACCCGAACGCATCGCCCAGCAACGCACCCGCGCTGTCCCCGAAGCGGTTGTTCTCGCGTCCGCCGCGGCCATACACGACGTACAGATAGGACAGCGGCGCCAGTTCGTAGCGATAACGGATCTGGAAACCCAGGTTGCTCAGGCTGAAATCGTTGATCTCGTCGCCGCTGCGCAGTGCATCACCGCCGGCCATCACCCTGTACGCCTGGCGGGCACGGGCGTCGAGCGCGATCGACTGCAGCTTGACCCGCAGTTCCTGCCGATCGCTGATGGTCCAGTTGAGGCCGGCATTCACGTGCCACTCGCGACCTTCGAAACTGCCGATCAGATTGTCGTACTGCCAGACCAGCCAGTCCGGGGTGCGGTCGGCATAGAAGCCGCCATACAGGCTGAAGGCGTCGTTGATGAAGTAGGTGGCCTGGTATTCGAAGGAATAGCCGATCTCGTCATTGCCGGCCAGGCCGCCGCTCGCCAGATCCGCATAGACGTCGTGCGCCCAGTGGCCCTTGCGCGGCCGTTCGTACTCATAATGCGCATTGAAGCGGGCCGGCACGTTCACCGAGCCATGGCCACGGGTCAGCAGGTCCTCGACCCCCGAGGTGTTGATATTGATCTGGGCATACTCGCTGGCGCCGTTGCGCAGTTGTCCCTGCCGGCTCATCCGGAACTGGTTGTTCAGGCGCTCGCCGTGGTTGTTGTAAACCGAACTGACCCGCCAGCGCCATTCCTTCGACGAGTAGCGCGAGCTTTCCGGCTGGTCGGCGAAGCGCCGCTTCACCTCCCAGTGCAGGTAGTTCATGCTGTTGCGCGACAGGTAGCCGGCGTCGTTGATCTGCAGGTCGTTGCCGAAGTGCATGGCGATCCACTGCTGGCGCCAACCATGGTCCATCTCGTAGTCGGCCCAGACCGTCGCGCCCAGATCGCGGGTGGTGTCGCCGCGCTCGTCGATCTGGCTGCCGAACACGCGGGTACGCACGTTCCAGCGCGGGGTCGGGCGCCAGTTGTGGTCGATGCCGAACACGGTCGCTTCACGATCGAGGTACGGGCGGTCGACGCGGGTCATCATCATGCCCAGGTTCTGGTCCTTGAAATCACGCACCAGCCGCAGCGCGTAGAACGAGCGCCCCACCTCGTCCGCCTCGTCGGCGGCGAACACGCCGTACTTGGTTTGCCCGAACGAACCGTTGAGCTTGACCGCGGCGGTGATGTCGCCGGCGCCGCGCCCGTCATCGGCGGGCCCGCCGACCCGGCGTGTGTACAGCAACTGGCTGAAATCCGAGGGCGTGGTGTATTCGAACAGGCCCTGGTTCTCGGTGAAGAACGGCCGCTTGTCGCTGATGAAGGTTTCGGTGGCGCTGAAGTTGACCACCAGGTCGTCGCTCTCCACCTGGCCGAAATCGGGATTGAGCGTGGCAGTCATCTGGAACTGGCCGTTGGGCTTCCAGAACAGATCCACGCCACCGTCGAAATCGCTGTCGCCACGGATATTGTCGTACAGGCCCGAGACGTACGGCGTGATCGCCAGCAGCGACTGGCTGTATTGCGGAACTTCGATCGGGGTGAATTCGGACAGGAAGCGCGGGCGCTCGAAACTGGCCACCGGCCAGGCCACGCGCTCGCCGGTGGAACCGACCACGCGATCCAGGTAGATCTTCATCCGGCGAACATCGCCCTCGCCCTTGCGCATCGGCGCGATGTACCAGGGAATCAGCATCTCCGCCGACCAGCCCTCCGCATCCTCGCCGACTGCGTGCTTCCAGTTGCCGTCCCAGTCGTCGTTGAATTCGAATTCGTTGGTGATCACCGCGTCGGCGACGCCATCGGTCGAGGAAATGGTGAAGTTGTAGCCGGTGCGGCCGTCGCCGTCGAAGTCGATCATCAGGTTGACCCGGTCCACCTGATCCTCGAAGTCGCGCTGCACGCGCTGGCGGGTGCGGCTGGCGGCGGGCTGGATGTTGCGGAACGCGATCGCCAGTCCATCGGGAGTGGCCAGTACCCACGCCTCGGTCGGATGGGTGGCCGGCGCGCCGGTCAGCGGCTGGACCTTGCGGAAATCGGTGATGTGCCGCGCGCCCTGCCATTCGGCCGGGTCGATGCGGCCGTCCACGTCGATGGCCATGGCCGGCGCGGACAGCGCCATCAGGATGGAGAGACTCAGGATTGCCGCGCGCATGTCGGGAGTTCCGGTGGGCTCGTGCCCGTTGGACGCCACCCTAGCGCTCCGGCGGCGGGTCACCGACTGGCGTAGGTCATGTCAACCATTTGGCCGCCGCCTGCATCCCGTCATGGCGGCGGCCGGTGTAGCGACGATTACGACTTCGGCTGCAGCATCGTGCCGGTGCACTTCTTGCTGCCGCAGCGGCAGGCCCAGACCTTCTTCAGGCGGGCGGTGTGCGGCTCGGCCAAGACGATGCCGTAGTTATAGGTCAGTTCCTCGCCAGGCCTGATGTCGCGGATGGCCTCGATGAACACCTTGTCCTTCTTGCGGTTCTTGCCGTCGTGCTCCTCGATGACCGCCTCGCAGTTGGGGTCGCAGCTGTGGTTGATCCAGCGCGCCTTGTTGCCCTTGTGATTGGCATCGATGACGTATTCGTCGTTGAGGGTGAACAGGAAGGTGTGGCCGGATTCCACGTCGCCGCTGTCGTCCTCGTCCACTTCGTCGTGGCTGCGCCGCTTGCCCTTGTATTCGACGACACGCTCGCCCTTCTCGAGGGGCGCGATGGCGAATACGCCATTGCCATGGATGTCGGACTTGCGGGCTTCAATCTTGCGGGGCATGCGGGTTCCGGTGGACGGGCGGGAACCCGGATTCTCGCTCAGACCGCGCGGGATCCCAAGCATTCCGCTTTCCGGCCGGCACGGGCCGGACGGCGCGAACGCCCCCGTGGCGCTTCCTCGGCAACGCGACCGGCGCATGAATCCCGGTTGCGCCGGCGTGTCCGGTCGCGTGGAAACCGCGCGTTAAACCGCCTGCTTCCCGCAAACCACCCCTGAAAAACCACCACGAGCCGCCGCCATGCCCAACCCCGCTTCCTCGACACCCCTGCTGTCGTGCCTGCTGTCCTCACTGTTGATCCTGGCAGGCTGCCAGGCCCGGGCCGACAAGCCTGCAACCGCCGCCGTTCCATCGCCGGCCCCGACGGCCACCGCCAGGGACGCGGTCGCGCGGGGCGAGTATCTGGTCCGGGTCGCCGGCTGCAACGACTGCCATACCGCCGGCTACGCCGAACGCCAGGGCGAGGTGCCGACCGCGCAGTGGCTGGCCGGTTCCCCGCTGGGCTATCACGGTCCCTGGGGTACCACCTACGCCAGCAACCTGCGACTGCGGATGCAGGAGATGACCGAAGCCCAATGGCTGGCGTACAGCGGCAGCCTGCGCACCCGCCCGATCATGCCGGACTTCACCCTCAGGGCCATGAGCGAAGCCGATCGCCTGGCCATCTACCAGTTCGTGCGCTCGCTGGGCCCGGCAGGAGAAGCCGCCCCGGCCTATCTGCCGCCCGGCCAGACCCCGCCCCCGCCTTACTTCTCCCTGGTCCTGCCGGAGGCCCCGAAGCAGGGCGCACCGGTCGGCGCCAAAGCATCCGCACGAAACTGAACAAGTTCACGCTTGGCGTGGCACGGGGGTAAAGCGTACAATTTCGGTACGCTTTCATTCCCCGCCCCGCCATGCTTCGCGTCACCAAGCTCACCGACTACGCCACCGTGGTGCTGACCGTGCTCGCCGCACGGCCGGGCGAGATCCTCAGCGCCACCGATCTGGCCGACCATTCCGGCCTGGAATCCCCCACCGTCAGCAAGGTGCTCAAGCCGCTGGCCCAGGCCGGCCTGGTCGAGGGCCTGCGCGGCGCGCACGGCGGCTACCGGCTGAGCCGCGCCGCCGCCGACATCAGCCTGATCGAGATCGTCGAGGCCATGGAAGGGCCGCTGGCGATGACCGAATGCAGCCAGGTCGACGGCCATTGCGGCATTGCCCACCAGTGCGGCGCCCGCGCCAACTGGCGCCTGATCAACGATGTGGTCGCCGACGCCCTGCGCGGCGTCACCCTCGCGCAGATGCTCCACCCTCCCGCTTCCCCCGACGACGTCCGCCGGCGCCCCATCGCCGTGCGCGTCGCCAGCAGTTGAGTACACAGGCAGCCCAATGGCCACCGAGAACGCAGAAATCCTGGAACAGCTGGGACGTCGCTATGACGCCGGCTTCATCACCGACATCGAATCCGATTCGCTGCCGCCCGGCCTCAGCGAGGACGTGGTGCGGGCGCTGTCCGCCAAGAAGGACGAGCCGGAGTGGATGACCGAATGGCGGCTGGCCGCCTACCGTCACTGGCTGACCATGCCGGTGCCGCACTGGGCCAAGCTGAAGATCGCCCCGATCGATTTCCAGGCCATCAGCTACTACAGCGCGCCCAAGGCCAAGTACAAGTCGCTGGATGACGTGCCGCAGGAACTGCTCGACACCTATGACAAGCTGGGCGTGCCGCTGCACGAGCGCGCCAAGCTGGCCGGCGTCGCCGTCGACGCGGTGTTCGACTCGGTCTCGGTCGGCACCACCTTCCGCAAGGAACTGGCCGAGAAGGGCATCATCTTCTGCTCGATGAGCGAGGCCATCCGCGAGCATCCCGAACTGGTCCGCCAGTACCTGGGCAGCGTGGTGCCGACCGGCGACAACTACTTCGCCGCGCTGAACTCGGCGGTGTTCTCCGACGGCAGCTTCGTGTTCATCCCCAGGGGCGTGCGCTGCCCGATGGAACTGAGCACCTATTTCCGCATCAACGCCGGCCACACCGGCCAGTTCGAACGCACCCTGATCATCGCCGAGGACAAGAGCTACGTGTCCTACCTGGAAGGCTGCACGGCGCCGATGCGCGACGAGAACCAGTTGCATGCGGCGGTGGTCGAACTGGTCGCGCTGGAAGACGCCGAGATCAAGTACAGCACCGTCCAGAACTGGTATCCGGGCGACGAGGAAGGCCGCGGCGGCATCTACAACTTCGTGACCAAGCGCGGCGAATGCCGCGGTGCGCGCAGCAAGATTTCCTGGACCCAGGTGGAAACCGGCTCGGCCATCACCTGGAAGTACCCGTCCTGCGTGCTGCTGGGCGACGATTCGGTCGGCGAGTTCCACTCGGTGGCGCTGACCCATCACCGCCAGCAGGCCGACACCGGCACCAAGATGATCCATATCGGCAGGAACACCAAGTCGAAGATCATCAGCAAGGGCATCAGCGCCGGACGCGGCCAGAACACCTACCGCGGCCTGGTGAAGGTGGATCGCAACGCCGCCAACGCGCGCAACTACACCCAGTGCGACAGCCTGCTGATCGGCAAGCAGTGCGGCGCCCACACCTTCCCCTACATCGAGGTGAAGAACCCCACCGCGACGCTGGAACACGAGGCCACCACCTCCAAGATCTCCGACGACCAGATGTTCTATTGCCGCGCCCGTGGCATCAGCGAAGAGGACGCGGTGTCGATGATCGTCGACGGCTTCTGCAAGCAGGTCTTCCGCGAGCTGCCGATGGAGTTCGCGGTGGAAGCCAAGAAGCTGCTGGAAGTGTCGCTGGAAGGCAGCGTCGGCTGACGCTTTCTTCCCGGGATTCGGGATTGGAGATTGGGGATTCGCAAGAGCGAAGCCCGCTCCCCCGCCTCCCTCCTGCATTCAACGAATCCCTTATTTCGAATCCCCAATCCCATGCTCAAGATCGAAAACCTCCACGCCAGCGTCGCCGGCAAGGAAATCCTCAAGGGCCTGTCGCTGGAAGTGAAGCCCGGCCAGGTGCACGCCATTATGGGCCCCAATGGCGCCGGCAAGTCCACGCTGGGCAACATCCTGGCCGGCCGCGAAGGCTATGAGGTCACCGCCGGTTCGGTGGAGTTCGACGGCAAGGCGCTGTTGGAACTGGAACCGGAAGAGCGCGCCGCCGCCGGCGTGTTCCTGGCCTTCCAGTACCCGGTCGAAATCCCGGGCGTGAACAACACCTACTTCCTGCGCGCGGCGCTCAATGCCCAGCGCAAGGCCCGCGGCGAGGACGAACTGGATTCCATGCAGTTCCTCAAGCTGGTGCGCGAGAAGCTGGCCGTGCTGCACCTGCGCGACGATCTGCTGCACCGGGGCGTCAACGAGGGTTTCTCCGGCGGCGAGAAGAAGCGCAACGAGATCTTCCAGCTGGCCGTGCTGGAACCCCGCCTGGCCATCCTCGACGAGACCGACAGCGGCCTGGACATCGACGCGCTGAAGAACGTCGCCGACGGCGTCAACGCGCTGCGTTCTCCGGATCGCGCCTTCCTGGTCATCACCCACTACCAGCGCCTGCTCGATTACATCAAGCCGGACGTGGTGCACGTGCTGGCCGATGGCCGCATCGTCGAAACCGGCGGTCCGGAACTGGCGCTGGAACTGGAGCAGCACGGCTACGCCTGGATCAAGGATCGGGTGGCTCCCGAAAAGGTCGCCGGATGAGCGCGCTGCTGGATTCCCTCGCCACCGGCTTCAGCGGCGACGCCGCGCGCCGCGCGGTGCTGGACGAGGCGCTGCGCGACGGCCTGCCCGGTCCGCGCGCGGAAGCATGGAAATACACCTCGCTGCGCCAGCTCGAACGCCGCGGCTTCACCCCGGTGGAAACCCTGCCCGCGCTGGATCCGATGCTGCTAGCCGGCATCCCGGGCCCGCGCGCGGTGTTCGTCAATGGACGCTATTCGGTCGCGCTTTCGCTGACCAGCGACTTGCCGGAAGGCGTCAGCCTGCAACTGTTGTCCGAAGCGCTGGCCGAGGGCGGTGAATCCGCCCGCTTCCTGCAACGCCGTTTCGAGCGGGGCGACGAAGTGTTCGCCCGGCTCAACGCCGCGCTCGCCAACGAAGGCGTGCTGCTGCGGGTGGCCGAGTCCGTCGAGGTCGAGGCGCCGCTGCATCTGGTGTTCATCGGCGCGCCCGACGCCGCCGATCATGCCTGGCACCTGCGCAATCTCGTCGAGCTGCGCGCGGGCGCGTCGCTCAAGGTGTTCGAACACCATTTCGGCACCGGCGCGCATGCCCACCTGGCCAATACGCTGGTCCATGTCCATGTGGGACGTGGTGCGCGCCTGGCCCATGCGCGCGTGCAGGAAGACGGCGATCGCGCCACCCACCTGCTGCGTACCGACGCCGTGCTGGCCAGCGATGCCGAATACCGCCGCATCGATCTGGAGCTGGGTGCGGCGCTGTCGCGGCACGAATTGAACGTGCGGCTGGAAGGCGATCGTGCCCGCCTGATCGCCAACGGCGTGCTGCTCGCCGACGGCCGCCGCCATCTGGATACCCGGCTGGGCATCGACCACATCGCCCGCGACACCGCCTGTGAGCTGACCTGGCGGGGCCTGGGCGCCGGACGCGGACGCGCGGTGTTCCATGGCGGCATCCTGATCCGCGAGGGTGCCGACGGCACCGACGCGGCGCTGTCGAACAAGAACCTGCTGCTGTCCGACAACGCCGAGATCGACACCCAGCCGGTGCTGGAAATCCATGCCGACGAAGTGAAGGCCGCGCACGGCGCGACCGTCGGCCGGCTGGATGCCAACGCGCTGTTCTACCTGCGCTCGCGTGGCCTTCCGGAAACGGAAGCGCAGCAGCTGCTGACCGCCGCGTTCTGCCGCGAACCGCTGTCCGTCATCACCAACCCGGTGGTGCGCGAACAGTTGTCCCAGCGCATCGACCAGGCCCTGGCCGGGCTGGGCAGCCCATGAACGCTGGTCCCGCGCCGCATCGCGATCCGGCCGGCGCGCCCGACTGGGCGCGCGTGCGCGCCGATTTCCCGTTGCTGGAGCGCCAGGTCCATGGCAAGCCGCTGATCTATTTCGACAGCGCCAATACCGGCCAGAAGCCGGCATCGGTGATCGCGGCCACGGATGCGTTCTACCGCCGCCACAACGCCAACGTCAGCCGCGCCGTGCACACGCTCGGCACCGAGGCCACCGACGCCTACGAAGGCGCGCGCCGCAAACTGGCCCGCTTCCTCAACGTGCGCGCCGAGGAACTGGTGCTGTGCAGCGGCACTACTTTCGCGATCAACCTGGTCGCCTATTCGTGGGCGCTGCCGCGCCTGGGCAAGGGCGACGTCATCCTGGTCTCGCGGATGGAGCATCACGCCAACATCGTGCCGTGGCAGCTGGTCGCCCAGCGCACCGGCGCCACCCTTCGCGTGGCCGGGATTCTTCCGGACGGATCGCTGGACCTGCCGGGCCTGTACGCGGCGATGACGCCGGAGGTGAAGCTGCTGGCGGTCACCCACGTCTCCAACGTGCTGGGCACGGTCAATCCGGTCCGCGAGATCTGCCGGGAAGCGCGCAAGCGCGGCATCGTCACGGTGGTGGACGGTTCGCAGGCCACGCCGCACCGCCCGGTGGACGTGGCCGCGATCGGCTGTGATTTCTACGCCCTGACCGGCCACAAGATGTGCGGGCCGACCGGCACGGGCGCGCTGTGGGCCAGGCGCGAGCACCTGCAGGCCATGCCGCCGTTCATCGGTGGCGGCGAAATGATCAAGGAGGTCAGTTTCGACGGCACGGTGTTCAACGACCCGCCGCACAAGTTCGAGGCCGGCACGCCCAACATCGCGGGTTTCATCGGCCTCGGCGCGGCGGTGGACTACCTCGAGTCGGTCGGCATGGCCAACATCGAGGCACGCGAGACCGAACTGCTGGCCCATGCGACCGAGGAGCTGCGCAAGATCGACGGCCTGCGCATCTTCGGCACCGCGCCGGAGAAAGCCGCGGTCATCTCCTTCCTGGTCGAAGGCGCGCATGCGCACGATCTGGCGACCCTGCTGGACCTGGAAGGCGTGGCGATCCGCTCCGGCCAGCACTGCGCGCACCCGCTGCTGCAGTTCTTCGGCGTCGCCGCGACCTGCCGGGCCTCGCTGGCCTTCTACAACACCCATGCCGAAATCGAGGCGTTCGCCGCCGCACTGAAGAAGGCCCGCAGCCTGCTGGCCTGATTGCGGCGCGCATCCCCCTGTAGGAGCGACGTCAGTCGCGACCGGGATCCCGGTTGGCCCAAGCATCCGGTCGCGGCTGACGTCGCTCCTACAGTTGGGGGGCGGTTTTCCGTAAGATCGGCGCATGAGCACGCTGACCTTCCGTACCGCGACCGCCGCGGACATCCCCGCCCTCGTCTCGCTGGTGACCTCCGCCTACCGCGGCGAGGTCAGCAAGCAGGGCTGGACCACCGAAGCCGATCTGCTGGACGGCCAGCGCATCGATCCCGACGGGCTGCTGCGCGACATCGAACGCGCCCGGAGCCGGATCCTGATCGCCGAGCGCGATGGACAGATGCTGGCCTGCGCGCATGTCGCGGTGGAAGATGGCGCCGGCTATTTCGGCATGTTCTCGGTCCGGCCGGATCTGCAGGGCGGCGGCGTGGGCAAGGCGGTGATCGCCGAGGCCGAACGCGTGGTTCGCGAAGACTGGCGACAACCGGCCATCCGGATGAGTGTCATCGACGTGCGCGAGGAACTCATCGCCTTCTACGAGCGTCGCGGCTACGCGCGCACCGGCATCAAGAAGCCCTTTCCCTATGGCGACGAGCGCTTCGGCATTCCCAAGCGCGACGACCTGCGCTTCGAGGTGCTGGAGAAGGCGCTGTGAGCGAGAACTGGACTTTCGTCTGCGCGCTGGGCGAGATGCTGCCCGGCGAGATGCGCACGGTGTTCGATGAAGTCACCGGCGCCCCGATCCTGGTGATGAACTACGACGGCGACTTCTACGCGCTGGAGGATCGCTGCAGCCACGAGGATTTCGAACTGTCCTCCGGCAACTACGACGGCGACGAGGCCACCATCGAATGCATCCTGCACGGGGCCAAGTTCGACATCCGCGACGGTCGGGCGCTGTGCGCCCCGGCCTATTCGCCGGTGCCCAAATTCCCGGTCAAGCAGGAACACGGCGGGCTGTGGACCCGCGACGACCGCGACTGACCGGCGCCCGGCAGCGGGTCCCGAAGGGCGGATTCCCCGGAATCCGCCCTTTTTGTTTGTTGTGCACCGCCTTTCGGCGGCCCGCCTTTGCGAAAGAGAACAATTATCATTAAGATTATGAATTCGTTATCCGGCTGACCCCGCCCGGCTCCCTTGTCCCTTCCGATCGCCCGCACCCGTGACGAACGTCGCAGCGTCCTCCTCTGGGCGCTGCTGGGACTGTTGTGGTCGCTGGTGTGGCTGCTTCCGGTCGCGTCGGCATCCTTCGCGGCCGCCGCCGCTCCCACCGTGGTGGCCACGGTGTCCGAGGCGACTCCGGGAACCCGGGCCGCGGACGACGGAAGTCCCGCCGCGGGCTGGCAACTCCCGTCCGCGGACCCGCTCGCCGCCATCGAGCCTTCGCCCGAAGGCGAGTCCGACCCTGCGGGCAGCCCCGCCCCCGCTGACCGACCCGGCTTCCAGCCCGCACGCTGCGCGTTCCTCCGTTCCGGCGATGTCCGGTTTCGGCCCGACGCCTGCCGTCTGCCGCACGGCCACGCGCCCCCGCGCGCCTGAATCCGCACTGGCGATCCGGATGCCCGGGCCGTCAGCGCACCGCTTCCCCATCGCCCGTTGCCACGGGGATTCCCTTCCGAAACTGCCAAGACACCCATGAATCCGATCAAGTCGCGCAAGCACGCCACTCCCGCGTCCCGTTCCCCGAACGGACTGACCACCGCAACTCTACTGACCAGCCTGGCGCTGGCCGTCCCCGCCGCCGCCCAGGTCGCCTCCGACAACGCGCCCAAACCGGATCCGACCACCCTGCCGGAGGTGCACGTCGAAGGCACCTCGGTCGGTGAATACAAGGCGGACAAGCTGGCCTCGCCCAAGTTCACCCAATCGCTGCAGGACACTCCGCAGACCATCCAGATCATCACCGACGATCTGTTCAACCAGCAGGGCGCGACCACCCTGACCGAGGCGCTGCGCAACAGCCCGGGCGTGGGGACCTTCTTCGTCGGTGAAAACGGCAACACCACCACCGGCGACACCCTGTTCATGCGCGGCTTCGACAGTTCCAGCAGCATCTTCGTCGACGGCGTGCGCGACCTGGGTTCGATCTCGCGCGACGTGTTCAATGTCGAACAGGTCGAAGTCGAGAAGGGGCCGGCCGGCACCGACAACGGCCGCAGCGCACCGACCGGCGCGATCAACATGGTCAGCAAGCAGGCCACGCGGAAGGACGCGATCAGCGCGACCGTCTCGGTTGGCAGCGACGACCAGAAGCGCATCACCGCCGACTGGAACCAATCGCTCGGCATCCCGGGCGCGGCATTCCGCCTCAACGTGATGGCCCAGGACAGCGACGTTCCCGGCCGGGACGTGATCAACAACAAGCGCTGGGGCGTGGCCCCGTCGCTGGCGTTCGGGCTGGGCTCGGATACCCGTTACTTCCTCAACCTGCTGTACGTGAAGCAGGACAACGTGCCGGATGGCGGCGTGCCGACCATCGGCCTGCCGGGCTACAGTTCGCCGGACCCTGCCCGTCCGCAGATCGCGCTGGCGCCACGCGTGGACAGCGAGAACTTCTACGGCACGCGCTTCGATCACGACGACGTGACCGCGCAAATGGCCACGTTCCGCTTCGAGCACGACTTCTCCGACACGCTGAAGCTGACCAATACCGCACGCTGGGGCAAGAACGAACAGGACTACATGCTGACGGCATTCATGCTGTCCGCCACCGGCGCCACGCCCACGCTGACCATCCCCGACATCAACAATCCTTACGGCTGGACGGTCAACCGCAGCCTGCCGACCTTCAAGGATCAGGAATACACCATCGCCACCAACCAGCTGAACCTGCGCGCCGACTTCTCGACCGGCCGCGTGCAGCACAACCTGAGCACCGGACTGGAGTTCGCGCGCGAGGAACTGGAAAGCTGGGGCATCGCCACGATCGCGGGGACCGCCTGGCCGGCGGCCAATCTGTACAACCCGGACCCCGACGTCAGTGGCCTGCGTTGGGGCCGCAATGGCGCGCACAGCAAGGGCGAGATCACCACGTCGTCGCTGTACGCCTTCGATACCCTGAAGTTCAACGAAGCCTTCCTGCTGACCGCCGGCATCCGCCTGGATCACTACAAGACCGACTTCAGCAGCCTGGTCGCCTGCGGCGGTCGCGGCGGTCCCGTCTGCGGCAGCCTGCCCACCGGCACCATCGTGCCGGGCGTGGATCGGGATGCCTCCGATACCCTGCTCAACTGGAAACTCGGTGCGGTCTACAAGGTGGGCAATGTCGCCAGCGTGTATGCCAACTACGCGCTTTCGCAGCAGCCTCCGGGCGGTACCGCGCTGGAACTGAGCAACGCGGACAACAGCGCCAACAATCCCAAGTACGATCCGCAGAAGGCCAAGACCTTCGAAGTCGGCAGCAAGTGGAACCTGCTGGGTGACGATCTGCTGCTGACCCTGGCGGTGTTCCAGACCGACGTGAGCAACGAAGTGATCACCGAGAACGGGGTAACCTTCCAGGGCGGTGAGAAGCGCGTGCGCGGCGTGGAAGTTTCGGCGGTTGGCAAGCTTACGGACGACTGGTCCGTGTCCGCCGGCTACACCGCGATGGACGCCACCGTGAAGGATGGCCCGGCCGTGGCAAACGACAAGACCCGCGACCTGGGCTACACCCCGGACAGCGCCTTCACCGCCTGGACCACCTACGAACTCCCGTTCGGCCTGACCGTCGGCGGTGGCGTGCGTTACTCCGGCGAAATGAAGCGCGGCACCGACGGCGCCGTGGGCACGCCAAACTTCGTCAAGTCGTACACGGTGTGGGACGCGATGGTCAGTTATGCCTTCAGCCCGAACCTGGACCTGCGCTTGAACGCCTACAACCTGTTCGACAAGGACTACGTGGCGGCGATCAACAAGAGCGGCTACCGTTACACGCCGGGCGCGCCGCGTTCGGTGCTGCTGAGCCTGAACCTGCGGTTCTGACGTGGTCGCGGCGGGGAGGCGCGCGCCTCCCCGCTTTCCTCCAAGGAGCAAGACATGCTGCTGCATATTCCCCAGGTGCTCGCTCCGCAGGAGGTCGTGGCGATGCGGCAGGCGCTGGATCAGGCCGACTGGACCGACGGTCGCGAAACCGTTGGCGTCCAGGGCGCGCAGGTCAAGCGCAACGAACAGTTGCCGGATGCCTCGCCGCTGCGCGTGCAGTTGGGGCAGCGCATCCTCGCCGCACTCGAACGCAATCCCCTGTATTTCGCCGCGGCCCTGCCACTGCGTGTCGTGCCGCCACGTTTCAACCGTTACCAGGGCGGCGGCGAATACGGCTTCCACATCGACGGTTCGGTAATGCTCACCCGTACGCCGGATGGCGGCAGCCAGTCGATCCGCTCCGATATCTCCTGCACCCTGTTCCTGTGCGAGCCGGACGAGTACGGCGGTGGCGAACTGATCATCAGCGATACCTATGGCGAGCATGAAGTGAAACTGCCTGCCGGCGACATGGTGCTGTATCCGTCCAGCAGCCTGCACAGGGTCCAGCCGGTGACGCGTGGCGCGCGCCTGGCCTCGTTCTTCTGGGTGCAGAGCATGGTGCGCGACGACGCCTGCCGGCGCCTGCTGTTCGAGATGGATACTTCGCTGGAGACGTTGCGGCAGGCCGGCGCGGACAATGCCGCGGTGGTCCGGCTGACCGGCGTGTACCACAACCTGCTGCGGCGCTGGGCCGAAACGTGAGCGGCAAGATGCCTCTCATTTGCATTTGATAATGGTTCTCATTAAAATCCCTGCGTTTGCCGTCCCCAAGGGGCGGCCGTCTCCGCAGGAGTAGGTTCTGTTCCAGGCGATCCGCCACGCTGTCCATTCCCGTCGGTCGCGCCGCGAAGTGCGTCCACGTGCGGCGTGGCTGGCCGTGCTGGCCTCCCTTTGCCTGTTGCTGTCCACCCTGCACTTCGGCGCCATGGCCGGGCAGCGTCCGCATGGTTTCGGCCACTGGGACAACCGCGCCAGTCCCGTCGGAATGCTCCAGCAGGCGCCGGAAGATGGAGCGCCCGATGCGGGGCGCCATGACGATCAGCCGGCCAAGAAGCGGCGCGTCACCCTGCAGCCGGTTGCCCAGCACGCCGAACCGGAACCGGTGGCGACGCCGAGGGAGCTCCTCCCCGTCCTGGCATTCTCCTTGTCCAGGCAACCGCCTTCCAGCGGCGCATGCCTGCGCACTTCCAGCCGCGTGCCGACCAAACCTGCGCCGCCATGCCAACGCCATCGCGGCCAGGCGCCTCCCGCACCGGCTTCGCTGCTCCAGGCCGCCTGACCGGCTGACGCGCAACACGCGTCATATCCCACGCCTGCGGTCCACACCGCGCCTTTCCCATTCTTTTCCCTTCCCTCCCCCGCGCGGGAGAGGGAACCACACGCCTGTCCGACGACCATGACCCAGTACCGCTTCCCGCTTTTCCCCCGCCGCAACCGGCTCGCCGCCTGCCTGCTGCTTTCCCTCTCCGCACCCGTTGTCGCCCAGCAGATGCCCGATGGCGCCGACCGGCCCAACACGCTCGACACCGTCGTCGTCACGGCGGCCGGCTTCGAGCAGAAGATCGTCGACGCGCCGGCCAGCATCAGCGTGGTCACCCGCGAAGATCTCAGCCAGCGTCCCTACACCAGCCTGATCGACGCGCTGCGCGACGTGGAGGGCATCGACGTCGGCATGGAGACCACCGACAAGAATGGCGCGGCCACCGTCAGCATGCGCGGCATGCCTTCGGAATACACGCTGGTCCTGATCGATGGCCGCCGCCAGAGCAACGTGGGCCAGCTCTACCCCAACAATTTCGGCGGCGGCCAGTTCGCCTACGTGCCGCCGCTGGACGCCATCGAACGCATCGAGGTGGTGCGCGGCCCGATGTCCACACTGTACGGCTCCGACGCGATGGGCGGCGTGATCAACATCATCACCCGCCGCAACAAGGAAGAATGGGGCGGCTCGATCACCCAGGGCTTCACGATCCAGCAGGAAGATCAGTTCGGCGATGCACGCACGACCGATCTCTACCTGAGCGGCCCGCTGGTCAAGGATCGGCTGGGCATGGCGGTGCGCGGTAGCTGGTACGACACCGACGAGTCGAACCCGGAATGGCCGGCGTTGCCGCTGCCGGACGGCTCGATGTGGGAACGCACGCTGGGCTTCGGCGGCGGCGGCAAGGCGGTCGCCAACACCCGCTGGAATGCCGGCGTTCGGCTCGACTTCCGTCTCGACGAGCACAACGATTTCTGGCTGGACTACGACATCTCGCGTCAGAAGTACGACAACCGCAAGGGCCAGACCGGCACCCTGGACAGCCTGGAAAGCCTGTGGCGCAGCGGCAACGCCACCCTTCCCAATCCCGATGGTCCGGGCACGGTCACCCGTCGCGTCGTGCAGCCGCGCGTCGGCTACACCGCATGGCAGCGCTACGAGCGCGATCAACTGTCGCTGACCCACCAGGGCCGTTACGGCTTCGGCACCTGGCAGACCAGCCTGACCCATGCCACCAGCAACAATCTCGGCCGCTCACTGCCGCTGACACTGGAAGAACGCGCCGATTTGCAGGCCCTGTGGAACGACGTCTGCATCCGCCGCGGGCAGGCGGCCCGCTGCAACATGGCCAGCGGCAACCTGGGCGTGCTCAATGATGCCGAGCGCGCGCGCCTGTCCGCGTTCCTGCCACGCCCGCTGCGCACGATGGAACTGAAGGGCTACGTGCTGGACACGATGCTGGACATGACCTTCGGCGCCCACAAACTGACCGTCGGTGGCCAATACAACGACACCGACATGACCGATGGCGTGTTCGGCATGGATGGCGGCGGCTACAAGGACAACGTGAAGCAGAAACACCGGATGTGGTCGGTGTTCGCCGAGGACAACTGGTCGTTCACCGACACCCTGACCGCCACGCTGGGCGTGCGCTACGACGATCACAACGTGTTCGGCAGCCATGTCAGCCCGCGCGCCTACCTGGTCTGGAATGCCAGCGACGCCTGGACCGTCAAGGGTGGCGTCAGCACCGGCTACAAGACGCCGCGCCCGGATCAGCTGTTCCCCGGCATCGTCGGCTTCGGCGGCCAGGGCGTGCTGCCGCTGGTCGGTTCGCCCAACCTGAAGCCGGAAACCAGCACCAACTACGAGCTGGCCGCCTACTACGAGGGCGATCGGTTCGGCTTCAACATCACCGGCTTCTTCAACAAGTTCGAGGACAAGATCGCCAGCGGCGGCAGTTTCCCGAACTGCGAAGTCGCGCCTGCCGGCAGCGGTTATTGCGTGGATGTCGGTCCCGGCTGGGCCGAACTGGGCTACAGCACCTTCAGCCAGAGCGTGAACATCGACGAGGCCGAGACCCGCGGCGTCGAACTGGCCGCGCACGTGGACCTGCGGGACAACCTGGAACTGCGCGGCAACTACACCTACACCAAGTCCGAACAGACCAGCGGCGCGGCCAAGGGCACGCCCATCGCCGGCAACCCGGCCAGGCACATGGCCAATGCCAGCCTGAACTGGCGGATCAGCGACGCCCTGAGCCTGTCGCTGATCGGCGAGGGCCGCTACGACCGCTATCGCGACACCGTGGTCACCTCGGTCAACGGCGCGGCCGTCTCCAACGTTCGCTATTACGAGGACTACACCGTGTTCCACCTGGGCGGCAGCTGGAAGGCCACCGACGCGCTGACCATCAATGCCCGGGTCAACAATGTGTTCGACAAGGATTTCGTGTCCCAGTCCTGCCTGCTGATCAGCGACAGCGCGTACAGCTGCGTGGACGATTACGCAGTGAAGGAACAGCGCCGCAGTTTCTGGGTATCGCTGAACCTGCGCTTCTGATGTCGTATCCGGCCGGTCCGCTCCAGCGGCCGGCCACCTCAATTGAGAGGCATTCTCATTTGTGGTCTAATTCACCCTTCCTTCGACCCGTCCCGCCCGCTTGAGCCCAGCGCCCGCACAATCCGTCACCAGCCAGCAGCAGCGCCGGGGTTACTGGCTGCGCACGCTGCACCAATGGCATTGGATCAGCTCGGCGATCTGCCTCATCGGCATGCTGCTGTTCGCGGCCACCGGCATCACCCTCAATCACGCCTCGAAAATCGAGGCCAAGCCCGAAGTGGTCAACCGGCAGGCGCAGTTGCCGCCCGCGCTGCTGGCCAAGCTGGGAAGCCGCCAGGAAGGCAATGCGCCGCTGCCCGCGCCGATCGCCACCTGGCTGGGCGACGAGTTCTCCGTCGGCATCGGCCGCCGTCAGGCCGAGTGGTCGGACGTGGAAATCTATCTTTCGATGCCGCGCCCCGGCGCGGACGCCTGGCTGAGCATCGATCGCGAAACGGGCGCGGTGGAGTACGAAAGCACCGACCGCGGCTGGGTCTCCTACTTCAACGACCTGCACAAGGGCCGCAATGCCGGCGCGGCGTGGGGATGGTTCCTGGACATCTTCGCGATCGCCTGCCTGGTGTTCTGCGTCACCGGCCTGTTCCTGCTGCAACTGCATGCGCGCCAGCGCCGCCTGACCTGGCCGATGGTCGGGCTGGGTCTGGTGGTGCCGCTGCTGCTGGCCCTGATCTTCATCCACTGATCCTTCGACGAGCCTGCCCATGACCAAGACCACCGTGTCCCTGACCCTGACGTTCGCATTGAGCGGGTTGCTGACCGTTCCGGCGTATGCCGGCGAACTGAACATCAACGTCGAGGTGCCCCAGCTCAACGTCGCCGAGTACCACCGGCCCTACGTCGCGATCTGGCTGGAAGGCGCCGACCAGAAAGTCGCCGCCAACCTGTCGGTCTGGTACCAGCAGCGCGACACCGCCGAAGGCCATGGCACCAAGTGGTTGCCGGACATGCGGCAATGGTGGCGCAAGTCCGGCCGCACCCTGAAGGTGCCGGTGGACGGCGTCACCGGACCGACCCGTCCGGTCGGCAAGCACGCATTGAAGTTCACCGACAAGCAGCCGCAACTCGCGCAGCTGGCGCCGGGCCAGTACACGCTGGTGGTGGAAGCCGCGCGCGAAGTGGGCGGCCGCGAACTGCTGAAGATTCCCTTCACCTGGCCGGCCAAGGGCCCCGCCCAGAACGGCAAGGCCCAGGGCAGCAGCGAACTGGGCGCCGTCACCCTGACCGTCAAGCCGTAATCAATCCAACCGCGGATGCCGATGCATCCGCCTGTTCCCATTCCCGACGAAAAGCTGGAGAAACCGATGAAGCGTTCCCTGACCCTCGCCATGGCGCTGGCGTCCGCACTGCCGCTGAGCGCGTTCGCGCACAAGGCCTGGCTGCAGCCGTCGCAGACGGTGATCGCCGGCCAGAACCCGTGGATCACCGTGGACGCCGCGGTGTCCAACGACCTGTTCTACTTCAACCACGTGCCGCTGCGCACCGAGGGCCTGGCGATCACCGCGCCGGACGGCAGCAAGGTCGATGCGCAGAACCTGGCCACCGGCAAGTACCGCACCGTGTTCGACGTCGAGCTCAAGCAGCAGGGCACCTACCGCATCGCGGTGGTCAACAGCGGCCTGTTCGGCACCTGGGAAGAAAACGGCAAGCCCAAGCGCTGGCGCGGCACCTCCGCCACCTTCGCCACCGAAGTGCCGAAGGACGCCAAGAACCTGCAGGTTTCGCAGTCGGTTGGCCGCATCGAGACCTTCGTGACCAACGGCTCGCCCAACGACACCGCGCTCAAGACCAGCGGCGAAGGCCTGGAACTGGTGCCGGTCACCCATCCGAACGATCTGTTCGCCGGCGAAGCGGCGAAGTTCCGCATGCTCAAGGACGGCAAGCCGGCCTCGGGCCTCGAGTTCGAGATCACCCGCGGCGGCACCCGCTATCGCAACGCGCAGGACGAGATCAAGGTCACCACGGACGCCAACGGCGAGTTCAGCGTGACCTGGCCGGAAGCCGGCATGTACTGGCTGGAAACCACCGCGCAGGATGACAAGACCTCCCTGCCCCAGGCCAAGCAGCGCCGCCTAAGCTACGTGGCCACGCTCGAAGTCCTGCCGCAGTAATCACCAAGACCGGCGCGTCCCCCGGGACGCGCCGCGGGTCATGAGTTCCCCTTTTCCCTCCGTGTCTCCCCCGTCCTTCCCCGCTCCGGACATGGCGCTGCACGCCCTGCATGGCGAAACCATGGGCACGAACTGGTCGGTCCGGCTGATCGCTTCGCCGCGCGAGGATCTGCATGCGCTGCACGCGCTGATCCAGGCCGAACTGGATCGCGTGGTGGCGCAGATGAGCACCTGGGAAACGGAATCGGACATCAGCCGTTTCAACCGTGCCCAGGCCGGGCATTGGCAGGTGCTGCCGGACGCGTTCTTCACCGTCCTGCGCTGCGCGCTGGATATCGCCGAGGCCAGTGAAGGCGCGTTCGATCCCACGGTCGGGCCGCTGGTCGGACTGTGGGGTTTTGGCGCCCATGCGCAATCCCGCGCGGTTCCCGACGATGACCGCCGCGATTCGACCCGGCAACAGGTCGGCTGGCGGCGGCTGGTGCTCGACGCCGACCACCGACGCCTGCTGCAGCCCGGTGGCGTGCAACTGGATCTGTCGGCCATCGCCAAGGGCCATGCGGTCGATGCGGTGGCCGAAGCCCTGCGTGCGCACGGCCTTGCCGCCGCCCTGGTCGAAGTCGGCGGCGAACTCTTCGGTTATGGCCGCAAGCCGGATGGCGAGCGCTGGCGGGTGCTGATCGAATCCTCGCCGGACGAGGAGGAAGCCGCCGGCCTGGAGCCGCGCATCGCGGTCATCGACGACCTGGCGGTCGCCACCTCGGGCGATCGCTGGCATTGGTTCGAACAGGCCGGCGAACGGTATACCCACACCCTCGACCCGCGTACCGGCAAGCCCGTGTCCAGCGCGCGCGCGGCGGTCACCGTGCTGGCGCCCACCGCCATGGAAGCCGATGGCTGGGCTACCGCATTGACCGTGCTTGGCGCCGACGCGGGACTGGCACTGGCCGAACGGCGCGGGATCGCGGCGCGCTTCGTCGTCCGCGAGGGCGACACGCTGGCGGAACGGGCCAGCAGCCGGTTCGCCTCGCATCTCGCCGCATGAGCGCACAGTCCTCTCCGTCGCCGGTTTCCTTCGCCTGGCTGGGCAACGTCCTGGTCCTGATCATCCTGCTCGCCGTCGTGGCGGCGATGGCCCTGCTGCAGGGCGAAACCTGGTGGCCGGCGTCGCCGCGCAGCGACCGCTGGTTCGGCGCGGGCGCGGCGCTGCTGGCCTACGTCGGCGCGTGGGCATGGCTGGCCGCGCGGCACCGCCGCCAGGATCGCGGCGCAGCCGTCGATACCTCGCAGGACGCGTTGCGGGTGGTGTACGCCAGCCAGACCGGTTTCGCACACGTGCTGGCCACACGCACGGCCGACAGCCTGATCGCCGCCGGCGTCGCCGCGCGCGCGCAGGCGATCGATACGCTGCAGGTCGGCGATCTCGCGCAGGGGCGGATTCTGTTCGTGGTCAGCACCACCGGCGAAGGCGATCCGCCCGATCACGCGCTGGGTTTCGTCCGCCGGATCATGTCGCAGGCGCTTTCCCTGCACGGCCTGCGCTATGCCGTGCTGGCGCTGGGCGATCGCGAATACGCGCAGTTCTGCGCCTTCGGTCATCAACTCGATGACTGGTTGCGCCAGCACGGCGCGCAACCGCTGTTTGACCGCGTGGACGTCGACAATGCCGACGAAAGCGCGCTGCGCCATTGGCAGCATCACCTGGGCCAATTGGGTGGCGTGGCCGAACTGCCGGATTGGGATCGACCGCGCTACGAGGACTGGATTCTCGCCGAGCGGCGCGTGCTGAATCCCGGCAGCCAGGGCGAAGCGGCGTTCCACATTGCCCTGCGTCCGGCCGCCGGCGCGTTGCCGGCGTGGCAGGCCGGCGACATCGCTGAAATCGGTCCGCGCAATCCGCTGCCGGCCGTGGGTACCTTCGTCCAGGCCGTGGGCTGGGACCCGCAACGCCCGGTTGAATGGCAGGGGACACACCAACCGCTTGCCGAAGTCCTGGCCCAGGTCCACCTGCCGGATCCGGAAACACTGCGCGGTCGTGCGCCCGAAACCGCGATTGCGGAACTCACCGCGCTGCCGCATCGCGAATACTCCATCGCCTCGATTCCCGGCGATGGCAGCCTGCAATTGCTGGTCAGGCGCATGCTTCGTCCGGACGGGCGACCCGGGCTGGGCAGCGGCTGGCTGTGCGATCACGCGGCCCTCGGCGGAACGATTGCCCTGCGCGTCCGCGCGAACGCCAATTTCCATCCACCGGGCAGCGATCGCCCGATGATCCTGATTGGCAACGGCACCGGTATCGCCGGCCTGCGCGCGCATCTGAAGAGCCGGGTGGCCGCCGGAGCGCGCCGCAACTGGCTGGTATTCGGCGAACGCCAGGCGGCGCACGATTTCTTCCATCGCGACGAGATCCTGGACTGGCAGGCGCGAGGCGCGCTGGAACGCCTGGATCTGGCGTTCTCACGGGATCAGCCCGAGCGGCGCTACGTCCAGCATGCGCTGCGCGAGGCCGCCGATGAACTGCGACGCTGGGTGGACGATGGCGCGGTGATCTATGTCTGCGGCAGCCTGGAAGGCATGGCCCCCGGCGTGGACGCCGCGCTGAACGACGCGCTCGGCGCGGAGCGGTTGGAGGAACTCCGCCTGGCCGGCCGCTATCGCCGCGACGTCTACTGATCCGTCAAGGCACTCCGCTTCACTGGCGACACGCGCGCGGCCAGCAGCTCTCCCCCGCCTTGCAAGGCGAAACGCCGGCGCTCCGGACCGGCGGGCAGCAACGCGGTGTCTCCGGCGAACAGGGGCGGCAAGCCACTCGCCGCCTCGAACTCCGCCTGCCCGGCCAACAGGTGGATGGCCCAGGTGGTGTCGGCGTCCACGAAGAACAGCATCGATCCGACCAACGGACGGTGCAGCAGTTCGGCGTCCACGACGTCCCGCTTCCACATCAGGTTGAAATCGTGGGTCGGCCCATCCCGTAGATAGCCGGTCACCTCGCGTTCCCCGGCGAAGCGAATCCGGCCGTGCGGCGGTTCCAGCTCGACCTGCTCGCCCTCCGCGAACACCAGCCGCAGCCCGTTTCCCTGCAGCAGGATCAGCTCGCGATCGATGCCGGGAAACGAAGAGAACGCGGCGTCCTGTTCGATTTCCGCAATCGACAGCCGCCACGTCCAATCGTCGCTGTCGGGCATGCGCAGGATTTCCCGGGTCCAGCCCTGGCCGTTCTTCCAGCGGGTCCTCCGGTACTCGTTGGCGGGGATGACGCGCGCTTCGGACACGATGGATGCTTCGCTGTGGACCGGAACCGGATTCTAACGCCCCAAAAAGCATCGCCCGGACATGCTCCCTGCATGCCCGGGCGATGGATACATCCCTGTCGGCTCCTGCCGATCACAGGCGTCCTGCCTGCTCCTGTTTCCGTGCGTCCTGCACGCCAATACGAAATGGGTACATCCCTGTCGGCGTCCATGCCTGTCCCCTGGCATCCTGCCCCGTCAGCCGGGTCGATCTGCATCCTGCAGAAACCACGGCATGGGTTTTTCGTGCTTCCGTCAGCGCCGGGTGACCGGTGCCGGGCGGGCAGCCGTCGCCGGCTTGTTCGCCGGCTCGGCGGAGGAACGCAATTCGATCCGCTCGCGATTCCGTTCCACCGTCTTCAAACCGATGCCCTTGACCATCGCAAGCTCCTCGGGACTCTTGAACGGGCCGTTGGTCTTGCGGTACTCGATGATGGCTTCCGCCTTCGCCTGGCCGATCCCGATCAGGACCGTCTGCAGCGTGGCCGCATCCGCGGTGTTGATGTTCACCTTGTCGGCGGCGTGGGCGCTCAGGGCCAGGACCAGCGACAGGGCAACCGACTTCAACACGGTGCTCAGCGATTTCATGGGCAACTCTCCTTGTGGCAAATGGGTGATTCCTTTCGTACAGAGGTTTTGTCCCCTGTGGCTCCTGCCGGCATCGAATCGCTTCGTTGGCCGGCGGAAACAGTCTCATCCGCCACTGCTGCAAAACATATCGCCCGCCACCGTCAAAAGCTGCCGGGAAACCCCGCAGCGTCATGTAGGAAAATTCCTACCCCCATGGGGAGGCGTAGAATGGGCGTTCTGATTCCGTACCGATTGGAGACACCATGGATACCGCCAAAGTCGACCGCTACGTCGCCGAGAAATGGGACGACGACATCGTTCCGCAGCTGGTCGAATACATCCGCATCCCGAACAAGTCGCCGATGTTCGACAAGGACTGGGTGGCCAACGGATACATGGATGCGGCGGTGCGCCTGATGGAAGACTGGGCGCGTGCCCAGGCCATTCCCGGGATGCAGGTGGAAGTGGTCCGGCTGGAAGGCCGTACCCCACTGATTTTCATCGAGATTCCCGCCAGCGGCCCGGAAACCGGCGCCGATACCGTACTGCTGTACGGACACCTGGACAAGCAGCCGGAAATGACCGGCTGGGATGCCGACCTGGGTCCGTGGACACCGGTGCTCAAGGGGGATCGCCTGTACGGCCGCGGCGGCGCCGACGACGGCTACGCCATCTTCGGTTCGCTGGCGGCCCTCCAGGCCCTGCAGGCCCAGGGCGTGCCGCATGCGCGCTGCGTGGTGCTGATCGAAGCCTGCGAGGAATCCGGCAGCTACGACCTGCCGGCCTACGTCGATCACCTGGCCGATCGCATCGGCAAGCCATCGCTGGTGGTGTGCCTGGATTCGGGTTGTGGCAACTACGAGCAGTTGTGGTGCACGACCTCGCTGCGCGGCCTGGCCGGCGGCAACTTCACGGTCAAGGTGCTGGAGGAAGGCGTGCATTCCGGCGACGCCTCCGGCGTGGTGCCGTCCAGCTTCCGCCTGCTGCGCCAGTTGCTGTCGCGGCTGGAGGACGAGAACACCGGACGGATCCTGCCGGAGGGCCTGCAGGTCGAGATTCCCGGCGACCGCCTGGCCCAGGCGAAGGAAGCCGCGCGGGTACTGGACACGGCGGTGTTCGACAAATTCCCGTTCCTGCCCGGGATGACCCCGATGGCGGAGGACCTGACCGAACTGGTGCTCAACCGCACCTGGCGCCCGGCGCTGTCGGTGACCGGCGTGGACGGCATGCCGCCGCTGTCGTCGGCCGGCAACGTGCTGCGTCCGCACACCTCGGTCAAGCTGTCGCTGCGCCTGCCCCCCACCCTGGACGGCAAGCGTGCCGGTGAACTGCTCAAGGAATTGCTGCTCAAGGATCCGCCCAACGGCGCCCAGGTGAGCCTGGACCTGGAAAAGGCCAGCACCGGCTGGAATGCCCCGGCGATGTCGCCCTGGCTGGAGAAGGCGATCGACGCGTCCAGCCGCGAGTTCTTCGGCGCGCCGGCCATGTACATGGGCGAAGGCGGCACCATCCCGTTCATGGGCATGCTGGGCGAGAAATTCCCGGGTGCGCAGTTCATGATCACCGGCGTGCTGGGCCCGCATTCCAACGCCCACGGCCCCAACGAGTTCCTGCACATCCCGATGGGCAAGAAGGTCACCGCCTGCGTGGCGCGGGTCATCGCCGAACACCACGCGGCCAGCGTGCGTGGTGAAACCACCGGCGTGGCGGCGGTCGCCGGCGGCGACCAGCACGGCGATCACGGCTGCTGCTGACCGTCGGCCCACGCGGGTACGGGAAAAGAGCCGGGTCATCCCGGCTCTTTTCGTTTTCGCCCGTATCGACCGCGGCCGGGCGGGACGGATGTGCGCCGGGCATGGCTTGGGTTACCCTGCGGACACCCCCCACTTTTTCCGACCGGAGTGTTCAGATGGAACAGATCTTTGGTGGCGGCATCCTGTGGACCCTGCTCATCGGCTTCCTGGCCGGCCTGTTGGCCCGGGCCATCAAGCCCGGCGACGACAAGCTCAACCTCATCTGGACGATCGTGCTGGGCGTGGCCGGGGCACTGCTCGCCCGTTTCGTCGGCGGCGCACTGGGATGGTACGGACCGGAGGAACCGGCCGGTTTCATCGCCTCCGTGGTCGGTGCGATCATCCTGCTCTTCATCTACGGCCTGGCGAAGAAGAAGAGGGCCTGAGTCCCGCCGGACGACATTCCCAAGCCCCGCTCCGGCGGGGCTTCTTCTTGGGAAATGGCGTGGAAACCGCCGGCTTCACAATTCTTCATTCGGGTTTCAGGCGCTTCATCCGCGGACACCGTGCAATCCGGCTCCCAACCCAAGGAGCCGCACCATGTCACCGTCCCTGCCCCGCCTGATCCTGCTGTCCTGCCTGACCTTCGCCACGCCGGCGCCCATCTGGGCCGCTCCGGCCACTCCCACTTACCATGTCCCCGCGTCGGCAGGCGACGGCTGGGCGGTGGCCGACGCCGCCCGACAGGGCTGGAAGCCGGAGCGCTTCGCCGCGCTCGAAGCCGCCATCGCCCGCGGCGATTTTCCGGGCGTCACCAGCGTGCTCGTCGCGCAGGACGGGCACCTGCTCTATGAGCGCTACTTCAACGGCGGCGATCCCGACGTGCTCAACGACACCCGCTCGGCGACCAAGAGCGTGACCGCGTTGCTGGTCGGCGCGGCCATCGATCGCGGCCTGATTCCGGATGCGCGGGCGCGCGTGCATGACTACTTCCGCGACCAGGCGCCCTGGCAGCACGATGGCCCGCGCAAACAGGCGATCACCGTGGAAGACCTGCTGACGATGAGTTCGGCCTGGGACTGCGACGACGAAAACCCGTTCTCCTCCGGCAACGAGGAACGCATGTACGTCAGCGAGAACTGGACCCGGTTCGCCCTGGACCTGCCGCTGCGCGGCTACGCGCCGTGGGTGAAACGGCCTGAGGACAGTCCGCACGGGCGCACGTTCTCCTACTGCACCGCCGGCAGTTTCCTGCTCGGCGCGGTGGTGGAACGGGCCGCCGGAAAACCGCTGGCCGCCTTTGCCGCGGAAGCGCTCGAGCGTCCGCTCGGAATCCAGCAGGTGCAATGGAACCATTCCAGCGAGGGCGTGGGCATGGGTGGCGGCGGCACCCGCTACCGCAGCCGCGATCTGGCCAAGTTGGGCCAACTGGTGGCCGCCGGTGGCGTCTGGAACGGAAAACGGGTGATCTCCGCCGACTGGATCCGGCAGGCCCTGACCGTGCATGCGCAGGCCCGCGAGGACGCCGACTACGGCTACCAGTTCTGGCGCTTCCGCTTCACCCGCGACGGACGGGAACAGCCGGCCTGGGCGATGTCGGGCAACGGCGGCAACTACGTGTTCATCGTTCCCGAGAAGAAACTGGTGGCGGTGATCACCCGCACCTCGTTCAACCAGCGCGACGTGCACCCGCAGTCGCAGCGGATGTTCGGCGACTACGTGCTTACGGCGATGCCGTGAGCCGGGCCAGCAACGCCGGCGGCACCTTGGCGCGTTCGGCGGCGTTGTGCCGGTGGATGGCATCGATGCCACGGGCGAAGGCGGGTTCGTCCGCCATCGGCTTGAACAGGGGCGATACCTGCAGGTAGTCGGCGTCGCTGTAACCCGCGTCTATCGCGCGTTGCAGCGCACGCAGCGCGGCGGCGCGGTCGCCACCGGCATCGCGCAGCAGCGCCACCTCCAGCCAGTCGGAGGGGTAGCCGGCGCCGGCGTCCAGTTCCGCGGCCAGGGTTTCCGCCCGCGCACGCGCCCAGGCGGCATCGGCATGTCCGGTATTGATGCGTGCCAGCGTCGTCGGCAGGCTGGACTGCGGCCGCAACGCCACTGCTTCCCGGTAGGCATGGGTGGCGGTGGCGCCATCGCCTTGCAGGCGCGCGAGTTCGGCGGCCAGCAGATGCAGGTCGGCGTGCGCGGTGCCCCGCTTCTGCGCCACATCCAATGCCGCCTGCGCCTCGCTCAGGCGGCCATGCCGGAACAGGTAGCGCGGCCAAGCCAGGTTGGAGAACACGTTGTCCGGATACAGCTCGAAGCTTTGCCGGTACCGCGTCTCGGCCGCCTGCGGATAGCCCAGCAGGTCCAGGTTGTTGGCGATCTGCAGTTGCAGGAAACGCACCCGTGCCGGATCCCCACGCAACGAGGTGTTGGCGATCAGCGCATCGGCCAGGCGTCCCTTGCGATCGTAAAGATACGCAGCCGAGGCGCGGCTGCCATCGGCGGCCGGATCCAGCGCGACAGCGCGCTCGTAACCGGCCAGCGCATCGTCGATGCGACCGCGGCAGTCATGCGAATAGCCGAGTGCGGCGTGCGCCGCCGCCCTGTCCGGGTGCGCACGGATGACCTGCTCGGCCAGCCGCTGCGCGCGCGCGGCCCATTCGGGCGGAAAATTGAACAGGCACACCCGCGCGCCGTAGCTCCGGCTGAGGCCGACCAGCGCGCGGGCATTGTCCGGCTGTTCCTTCAAGGCGCGCTCGTACAGTTCGATGGCGCGCTCGTTGTTGTCGCGCTGGCCGATGCCGGCGTAGTAGTCGGCGCGCTCGATCAAGCTGGCGGTACCCGACGCGCCGGAGGGGACGGAGGACGCCGCCGCATTGGTTTTTTTCTTCTCCGCGTCACCGGACGTCCAGGCGATCGCCAGGCCCACGGCAACCGCCGTCACGATCACTACCGCCACCGCCGCCCGCGACCACCGCCGGGACGCGGCGAACGATGCCTTCGGGACAGGCTCGACGTCATCGTCCAGCGGCTGCGGCCGCGCGGACAGTTGATAACCCTGTCCGCGCACCGAGCGCAGGTAGCGCGGTTGTCGTCCATCGTCGCCCAGTGCCTGCCGCAGCAGCTTCACCCGCTGGGTCACGGTTTCCTCGTTGACGACGGCCGGCGCCCAGACCCGCTCGATCAGCTCGTCGAAACCCACCACCCGATCGCCCTGCAACACCAGGTAGCGCAGCAACTGGAAGCTGAGGCCGGCGACATTGAGCGGTTCACCCGCGCGTTCGACGCGCTGGCGCTCAAGGTCGATCGCCAGATCCTCCAGGCGGAAGCGCGTGGCGTCGCCCACGGGATTACTCGCTGCGCCCGTAGATGTCCGAATAGCGGACGATGTCGTCCTCACCCAGGTAGTCGCCGGACTGTACTTCGATCAGTTCCAGCGGTTCCTTGCCTGGATTCTCCAGGCGGTGCTTGGCGCCGATCGGAATGTAGGTGGACTGGTTCTCGTACAACTCGAACACGTCATTGTCGCGCGTCACCCGCGCCACGCCCTTGACCACGATCCAGTGCTCGGCGCGATGCGCATGCGATTGCAGGGACAACTTGGCGCCAGGCTTGACCTTGATCCGCTTGACCTGGTGGCGCTGGCCCATGTCCACCGAATCGTAGCTGCCCCACGGGCGATGCACTTCACGATGCAGGACCGCCTGGCTGCGCTGGCTGTCCTTCAGTTGCGCGACCACCTGCTTCACTTCCTGCACGCGGTCCTTGCGCGCGACCAGCACCGCGTCGTCGGTCTCCACCACCACGATGTCGTCCACACCCACCAGCGCGACCAGCCGCTGCGCGTAGGCGTAGCTGTTGCGGGTATCGACGGCGATGACGTCGCCGTGGTGCGCGTTGCCGGCGGCGTCGCGCTCGGCGACCTCCCACAGCGCGGACCAGCTGCCGACATCGTTCCAGCCGATGTCCACCGGCAGCACCATCGCATGCGCGGTCTTTTCCATGACCGCGTAGTCGATGGAGTCGGACGGGCTGGCGGCGAACGCGTCCTTGTCCAGGCGCACGAAATCGCCGTCCTGGCGGGCTTCGGCGAAGGCAGTACGCACCGTGGCGACGATGTCTGGGCGGAAGCGCTCCAGTTCCTCCAGGTAGCGGCTGGCGCGGAACAGGAACATGCCGCTGTTCCAGTAATAGCCACCGGCGTCCAGATACGACTGCGCGGTCGCGGCATCGGGTTTCTCGACGAAGCGCGACACCTTGCGCAGGCCTTCGCCGGCCTCGGCCTGGATGTAGCCGAAGCCGGTCTCGGGCGCGTCGGGCACGATGCCGAACGTCACCAGCGCGCCCGCCTCGGCGGCCGGCAACGCCGCCTGCACCGCGCGCCGGAAACCGTCGGCATCGCGGACCACGTGATCGGAAGGCAGCACCAGCAGTACCGGATCGTCACCGCCAGTCATCGCCTGCAGGGCGGCCGCGGCGATCGCCGGCGCGGTATTTCGCCCCGCCGGCTCCAGCAGGATATGCGGCGCGGGCGCGCCAATCTGGCGCAATTGTTCGGCCACCAGGAAGCGGTGTTCCTCGTTGGCCACGACGATCGGCCGTGCACCCGCCAGCGGCGCAATCCTCAGCCAGGTGTCCTGGACCATCGTCCGCTCGCTGGCCAACGGCAGGAACTGCTTGGGATAGGCCTCGCGCGACAGCGGCCACAGGCGCGTGCCGGAACCGCCGGACAGCAGGACGGGTTGGAGTGCGGCCATGGGTCTCTCGCACGAAATGAGGACGGCAGTTTACCCTTTAGTCCGCAACCACCCCTGTCTGGACACCGCATGCCCCCCGAGACGCACGACGACGCCCGTGCCACGCAACGCCTCGCCTGGACGAGGGCCGCCATGGACGCGCCCGGACTGGCGCTGGAACGGGCTTCGGTGGATGCCGGATTCCGCAGCTACTGGCGCACGCGGGGCGTGGAACCCAGTCGGATCGTGATGGATTCGCCGCCGGGACTGGAGGATGTCCGTCCCTGGCTGCGGATCCGCGATCTGCTGGAGGCCGGCGGCGTGCGGGTGCCGCGGGTACTCGCGCGCGATGTCGAGTCGGGGTTCCTGCTGCTGGAGGATCTGGGCGGGCCGACGCTGGTCAAGACCATCGACGCCGACAACGCCGACGAGTGGTTCGGCCTGGCCATCACCGAGCTGCTCAAGCTGCAGGCGATCACGCCGCCAGCCGATGCCGGCGAGTTCGGCGAGGCATTGCTGCAGCGGGACGCGGGCCTGTTCGAGGAATGGTTCCTCGGCCGCCACCTGGGCATCGTGCTCGACTGCGATGACAGCGAGCGGCTGCAACTGGCGCAGCGCCGCCTGATGGACAACGCGCTCGGCCAGCCCCGGGTGCTCACCCACCGCGACTTCATGCCGCGCAACCTGATGCCCACCCGGCCACTGCCGGCGGTGCTGGATTTCCAGGACTGCATCCGCGGGCCGGTGGCCTACGATCCGGTCAGCCTGTTCAAGGACGCCTTCCTCAGCTGGCCGCTGGAGCGCGTCGATGGCTGGCTGGCCCAGTACCACGCGCGTGCGCTGGAAGCGGGCATTCCGGTGCCGCGCGACTTCGCGGTGTTCCTGCGCGACGCCGACTGGATGGGCATCCAGCGACACCTGAAAATCCTCGGCATCTTCGCCCGCCTGCACTACCGCGACGGCAAGACCGGCTACCTGCACGACGCGCCGCGCTTCATCGCCTTCCTGGACGAGGTGCTGCCCCGCCATCCGCAACTGGCGGAACTGGGCGATCTGCTGGAACGGCGCATCAAGCCCGCGATGCGCGCCAGGGACGCGGCATGAAGGCGCTCATCTTCGCCGCCGGGCTGGGCGAACGCATGCGTCCGCTGACCGATCACACGCCCAAGCCGCTGCTCGAAGCCGGCGGCAAGCCGCTGATCGTCTGGCACCTGGAAAAGCTCGCGGCGATGGGCATCCGCGACGTGGTGATCAACATCAGCTGGCTGGCGGAACAGTTCCCGCGGACGCTGGGCGATGGCGCGCACTGGGGACTGCGCCTGCACTGGTCGCACGAAGGGCCCACGCCGCTGGAAACCGGCGGCGGCATGCTGCACGCGCGGCCGCTGCTGGGCGAAGAGCCCTTCCTGCTGGTCAACGGCGACGTCTGGACCGACTACGACTTCACCCGCCTGCCGGCCGAACCGACCGGACTGGCCCACCTCGTCATGGTTGATCCGCCCGCGCACAAGACCCACGGCGACTTCGCGCTGGAGGACGACGGCACGATCCGCGACGATGGCGCACGGCGCCTCACCTACGCCGGCCTGGGTGTCTATCGCCCCGCCCTGCTCGACGGCTGGAACGCGATCGTTGGCGATCAGGTCGGCACGCCACCACGCTTCATGCTCGTGCACCTGTTGCGTGCGCACATGCCCGGAGGCGCCATCCACGGCGAGTACTGGGGCGGCGGCTGGACCGACGTCGGCACGCCGGAGCGGCTCGCGCAGCTGGATGCGGCCCTGCGCGGCTGAACCGGTATCGAAGGGTTGTCCACAATCGGTGTGGATGAAAAACCGGCAAAGATGTGGATAAGTGACGGACCGCCCCACGGGGCGGGCGTGTCAAGCCGGTTGGCTGTTTTTTCGCCAGCGGAGGAAACAGCGGCGCACCCTCGCGCCTGTCGCCACGCGCGATGATTCAGCGCGGCTCCAGCACGCTGCGCAGGAACGGCACGGTGATTCGCCGTTGCGCCGCCAGTGACGCCCGGTCCAGTTGCTCGAACACCGCCACCAGCCGACCCAGATCGCGATCGGTGCGGCTCAGCAGCCAGTCGATGGCCGCATCCTCCAGCACCAGGCCGCGTCGCTGCGCGCGTTCGCGCAACACCTCGCGGCGTCCGTCGTCATCCAGCGGCACCAGCATCACCCGCGTGCACTGCGACAGCCGCGAACGCAGATCCGGCAATACCAGCCCGAGTTCGGCGGGCACGTCGCGCGCGGTGTACAGCACGCGGATGCCGGCGGGACGCGCGCGGTTGTGGAAATCGAACAGCGCGACCTCATCCTCGCGGTTGCCCGCAATCAAGTCCAACCCGTCCAGCGCCACCACGTCGTGTCCTTCCAGCGACTCCAGCGCTTCGCGCAGGCGGCCCGCGGCGGCGGCCATCGGCAGGAATGCCGCACGCGCGCCACCCTGTTCCGCATGCGCGCACAGCGCCAGCGACAGATGGGTCTTTCCGGTCCGCGGCGCGCCGCCCAGGTACAGCCAGTCGGTCGAGGTGCCCTCGGCCAGCGCGCGCAACTGCGCCAGTGCGCCTTCCGGCGCGCCGACGAAACTCTCGAAACGCTGATCCGGCGGATAGCGCAAGGCCAGCGGCAGCTGTGGCGTCAGCCCGCCGGGAGACGAGGAACGGCTCACGTCACTTGTCTTCCGTCTTCGGCCTGTCGCCGGCGTCCTCGTCCAGCGCGTTCTTGTCGACGTAGGAGTCGAGCAGGATGGTCGGATGGTCGCCCGCGTACAGCTTGCTCTGCGTGTAGCGCTCGTGCGCGTAGCGCAGCAGCACGTTGGCGACCGCCGCCACCGGCAGCGCCAGCAGCATGCCGAGGAAACCGAACAGCTGGCCGCCGGCCATGATCGCGAAGATCACCGCCACCGGATGCAGGCCGATGCGATCACCGACAATGCGCGGCGTCAGCACGTAGCCTTCCAGCATCTGCCCGATCACGAACACCACCAGCACCAGCGCCACCAGGCTCCAGTCGCCGCCGGTCTGGACCAGCGCGGCGATCACGCCCAGCACGATGCCGGTGGCGGTGCCCAGGTACGGGACGAAACTGATCAGGCCGGCGATGATGCCGATCAGCAGGCCCAGCTTCAGCCCCACCACCGACAGGCCCACCGCGTAGATCGCGCCCAGCGCCAGCATCACCAGGAACTGGCCGCGCAGGAACGCGCCCAGCACGTCGTTGGATTCCAGCGCCAGCCGATCCACGGTGGCGACGTGGTCGCGCGGTATCAGCGCAGCCACGCGCTCGACCAGCTTGTCCCAGTCGCGCAGGAAGTAGAAAGTGAGGATCGGCAGCAGCACGATGTTGGCCACCCAGGCCATCATCGCGAAGCCCGAGCGCGACAGGTAGCCGAAGAACGTCGCCGCCACGCCACCGGCCTGCTGCCAGTGGCCGCGCAGCCATTCCATGATCCGGTCCGGATCCAGCCAGGCCACCAGTTCCAGCCCTGTGTGCTGTTCGATCCACGGCAGCGCGCGCTGCACGAACCAGTCCCGGTACTCCGGCAACGATTCCACCAGCGTCACGATCTGTCGTTCCAGCATCGGCACCAGGATCAGCAGCGCCAGCACCAGCAACAGCAGCATCAGGGTGAACACCAGCACCACCGAGGTCGTGCGCGAGCGGCCGGTGCGTTCCAGCCGATCCACCCAGGGATCGCCCAGCCACCCCAGCAACGCCGCGCACACGAACGGCGTCAGCACCGGGGCCAGCAGGTAGATCACCCAGCCGACGATGGCGGCGATCAGCAGCCATTGCCAGCGCCTCGCCAGCGTGCCGACCGGAGTGGAAGAAAGATCCATGTGAATGAACGTCCTGTGGATGCGGGTGGAGTTACTTCAGGCGGAACACCGGCGGTTCGCCCTCGCCGCCGATCAACGGGCTGTCGTCGCCCAGCATGCGGCGGAAACCGGACAGGCCGGAGATCAGCTCCAGATCCAGTTCCAGGGTGTCGCCGCTGGCGCGTACCGGGGTGATCCGGCGCACCACCGCCATCTTCTGCAGTTGCCCCATCAGGCGCAGGTAATCGTCGGTGTTGCGGATGCCGGCGAACATCACCCGGTAGGTACCGGCCGGACCGGCGGTGCCGCGCTTGGCGTAGCGCTTGACCAGTGCATCGGCGGTGCCGTCCGCGCCCCCGGCCATGGCCCGGCGCGCGTCGGTGTCGCTGGTCGACCAGGTGGACAGGACCTTGCCGCCGTCGACGAACACCCAGTCGGCGGTCCAGCCGCCCTTGGCGCGGTAGAGCTTGCCGATCAACTGCATCGGCGGGCTGTAGCGGGACGAGGCGCGGGCCACGGCGGCGGTGTCCTGGCGCCAGATCGCGCCCACCAGCGCCTGCTCGGCGGCGTTGCCGGCGGGCAGGCCCAGGCCGTAGCCGCGATCCTGCGCGCGACTGAGCAGGGGGCGCACCGCGTTGGCCTGCTGCAAACCGACCAGACGCGGGCCGCTGCCGTCGTTGATGGCCAGCCATACCACCGGCTTGGGCCGCGGCTGCGGCCAGACCGGCAGGCCGAGCACGGCGGCCATGCCGTCCACGCCTTCGGGATCGAAGCGGACGATCAGGGTGGTGCGGAAGGTCGGCGCGCCGCTAGGCGAGGTGCCCTGGTCCTGCCGGTAGTCGTAACTCTCGACCAGGTTGCGTGCGTTGCGCAATTCCTGGCCCACGCCAGGCCGCCCGGTCACCGAGCGGTCACCGGACATCTTGGCCAGCACCTGGCCCAGCGCGCGCGCGAACGCGCCGTTGCGTTCGGCCTCACCCTGCCCGTTCACCGGCACCTCGGCCTCGTAGGTGCCGCGCGCGGCGGCGACGTCCCCCTCGGTCCGCAGCCCGCTCTGGGCCTGGGCCGGGATGGCCGTCCACGAGGCGGCCACCAGCGTGGCCGCGGCGAATACGAAAGCTCTCATCCAGCGCATCGAGCGTCCCTGTGCTCCGCAAATCGAGGGAATTGTTGCCCGAATGGATGCCCAGCGCCAACGCCAGCCGTTCAGGGAACGTCCGAACCGGGCGCGGATTCCTTTAAAATCACGCGCCTTGCCCTTGCGACCCACCACCGTGACCCAGCCGACGCCTCCCGCCTCCACCCCGATGACCTACCGCGACGCGGGGGTCGACATCGACGCCGGCAACGAGGTGGTCGAACGCATCAAGCCGCTGGTCCGGCGCAGCTTCCGCCCCGAAGTGATGGGCGGCCTGGGCGGTTTCGGCGCGCTGTTCGACCTGTCGGGCAAGTACAAGGAGCCTGTGCTGGTGTCGGGCACCGACGGCGTGGGCACCAAGCTCAAGCTGGCCCAGCAGCTGAACCGCCACGACACCATCGGCATCGACCTGGTCGGCATGTGCGTCAACGACGTGCTGGTCCAGGGCGCCGAACCGCTGTTCTTCCTCGACTATTTCGCCACCGGCAAGCTGGACGTGGAGACCACGGTCGCGGTGGTCGGCGGTATCGCCAAGGGCTGCGAGCTGTCCGGCTGCGCGCTGATCGGCGGCGAGACCGCCGAGATGCCCGACATGTATCCGCCGGGCGAGTACGACCTGGCCGGCTTCACAGTCGGCGCGGTGGAAAAATCGAAACTGCTCGATGGTGCCAAGGTCCGCACCGGCGATCTGCTGATCGGCATCGCCTCCAGCGGCCCGCATTCCAACGGTTATTCACTGATCCGGCGCATCTACGATCGCGCCGGTCGTCCGGGCGATCTGGATCTGGGCGGCGTGAAGCTGGTCGACGCGCTGATGGCCCCGACCCGCCTGTACGTCAAGCCGGTACTGGAACTGCTGAAGACGCACGACATGCATGCGATGGCGCACATCACCGGTGGCGGCCTGACCGAGAACATCATCCGTGTCATTCCCGACGGCCTGGGCCTGCGCATCGACGCCACTGCCTGGACCCTGCCGCCGGTGTTCGACTGGCTGCAGCGCGAAGGCGCGGTGGAAAACAGCGAAATGTGGCGCACCTTCAACTGCGGCATCGGCTTCGTGCTGGTGGTCGCGCCCGGTGAGGCCGCCGCGGTGGAAGCCGACCTGGCCCGCCTGCAGCTGCCGAACTGGCGCATCGGTGAAGTGACCACCGCCGGCGGCGCCGAGCGCGTGTCCATCGGCTGATCCCGATGCAGCCCGGCAAGCGGATCGCCTTCGCTATGGCGCTGGCGATCTTCGCCCTCAGCTGGATCGCGCCGCGCTGGCCGTTCGAGCAGGCGCTGCACAGCAGCCTGACCGTGGTCGGGCTGGTCTGGCTGTGGCGCCATGACCGCCGCTGGCCGATGCGCACCTCGCACTTCGCCCTGATCTGCTTCTTCATCGCCCTGCACTGCATCGGCGCGCGCTGGCTGTATTCCAACGTGCCCTACGATGCGTGGGCGCACGCGCTGACCGGGCATACGCTGAGCGAACTGTTCGGCTGGCGACGCAATCATTTCGATCGCCTCATCCACCTGCTCTACGGCATCTGCTTCACCCCGGCGGTGTGGCACTGGCTGCGCCAGCGCTGGCCGCTGGCGGCCGGCCAGGGCTTCGTCATCGCGGTGATGCTGATCATGTGCAGCAGCCTGCTGTACGAATGGCTGGAATGGGCGATCGCGCTGGGACTCTCGCCGGAAGCCGCCGAGTCGTACAACGGCCAGCAGGGCGATGTCTGGGACGCCCACGCCGACATGCTGCTCGCCACCCTGGGCGCATTGGCGATGTGGCCGCTGATGCGGCGCGAACGCCGGGAACCGATCCATCCATGAGCCAGAACCGCATCGCCATCCTGGTCTCCGGCCGCGGCAGCAACCTGCAGGCGTTGCTGGACGCCATCGACGCCGGCCGGCTGAATGCCGAAATCGTCGGCGTATTCTCCGACAAACCCAAGGCCGCCGCGCTGGAACGCGTGCCGGAACCGCTACGCTGGAGCACGGACGCGCGACGGTTTCCGGATCGCGCCGGCTTCGACGCGACGCTGGCCGACGCGGTGGAGGCGGTGGCGCCCGACTGGGTGATCTGCGCCGGCTACATGCGCATCCTCGGCGACGCGTTCATCGCCCGCTTCCGCGGCCGCCTGCTCAACATCCATCCGTCGTTGCTGCCGAAGTACCGCGGCCTGCACACCCACGCACGTGCCCTGGAAGCCGGCGATCGCGAGCATGGCGCGAGCGTGCACTGGGTGGTGCCGGAACTGGATGCCGGGGCGGTGATCGCCCAGGCGGTGATTCCCGTGCTGCCGGACGACAGGCCCGAGGATCTGGCCGCCCGCCTGCTGCCGCGGGAACACGCGCTGCTGGCGGCGGTGGCGACGCTGGTGGTTTCCGGCCGTCTCACTGAACAGGGAGACGAGGCGTGGCTGGATGGTCAGCCCTTATTAAAACCCCTGTCCCTAGATTCTGCCGGTCAATTGACCCTCCCCTTCGCGACATGACGCCGCTTCCGAACCGCGCACTGCTGCTGGCCACCCTGCTGCTGATCAGCGCCCCCGCGTGGGCGCTGGAGCCGTTCGTGGCCACCTATGACGCCTATCGCGCCGGCAAGCTGGCCGGCAGCGCGACCATGAAGGTGGCGCAGGTGGCCGGCGGCGACCGCTGGCAGGTCGATCTGGGCGTGCGCGGTACCCGCGGACTGGCCCGGCTGTCGGGACTGGATATCCAGCAGAGCACGCTGTTCGACACGGTCGGCGCGGATTTCCGCCCGCTCAGCCAAGCCACGACCCAGAGCGCGCTTTTCACCGGCAAGAAAGTGGTCGGTGTCTATGATTGGACCGCGAAGTCGGCCCAATGGCAGGGTGACCTGAAGAAGAACCGGCGCGCGCCCGTGCCGCTGCAGCCCGGCGACATGAGCGCATTGCTGGTCAACCTGGCGGTCATCCGCGATGCCGAACCCGGTCGCCAGTTGCACTACCGGGTGGTCGATTTCGGCAAGACCCGCGACTATCAGTATGCGGTCGCGCCGCAGACCGAAATCGTCGCGGTGGACGATCTCAGCTACGACGCCATGCGGGTGGATCGCACCAATGGCGGCAACGACGAAACCATTTTCTGGGTGGCCCAGGGCGTGCCGACGCCGATTCGCATCCTCCAGCGCGAGGACGGCGAGGACAAACTGGATCTGCGCCTGGTCGAGTACCAAGGAGTACCGTAAGCCATGAAAAAAATGCCTTTCCTCCACTTCCGAATTCCGGCGCTGGCCCTGCTGCTGGCGGCCGCCATCGCGCCTGCCTGGGCCGTCGATGCCTTCACCGCCCAGTACCAGGCCAGCGCCCTGGGCATGCTCGGCGAAGGCCAGATGAGCGTTGCCCCGCAGGGCAACAATCGCTGGCAGTACAGCCTGAGCATCCGCAACCAGTTGGTCGATCTGAGCCAGAAGACCGTATTCGACGAACAGAACGGCCGTCTGCGCCCGCTGTCCAGCAGCGACAGTTCGCGCATCCTGGTCAAGAAGAAATCGGTCGACACGGTCTACGACTGGAGCAAGTCGCAGGCCACCTGGACCGGCGACATCAAGCCGGACCGCGCCGGGCCGCTCAAGCTGCAGCCGGGCGACATGGATGCGCTGCTGGTCAACCTGGCGATCGTGCGCGACGTTGCCGCCGGCAAGCCGCTGCGCTACCGGATGGTCGAAAACGGCCGGGCCAAGCCGATGACCTACCAGATCGCCGGCAAGGAGCAGATCACGGTGGCTGGCAAATCCCAGCAGGCCACCAAGGTGATCCGCACCGACGGAAACAAGCAGATGATCGTCTGGGTCGTGCCCGACATGCCCGTGCCGGCACGCATCCTGCAGCGCGAGAACGGCCAGGACTCCATCGACCTGACCATCAAGTCCTGGCGCTGAGCCTGGACTGGGAAGCAAAAAAAGCCCGGCGATGCCGGGCTTTTTTCTCGCAGTTGCTCCGCCGTTACTTCTTGGCGCCGGCTTCGGCTTCGTCGGCCACCGTGGTCCGGCAGTCCACCCGGATCGACTGGCCGTTGCCGCGCCAGGCGTAGGAACGGCATTCACGCCGGCCTTCGGTCTGCTTCTCCACCACCACCGCGTAGAAGGCCTGCATGATTTCCTGCTCGGTGACGGTGCCGTCGCCGTTCCAGTCCATGTCCTTGTTGGAAATGCCGCTGGTGCCTGCGGCGCCGGTGAAGTGCAGGTAAGCCAGAATCGCCAGCAGCAAGGCGAAAAACACCAGCAGGGCCTTGCGCCGGGGCGAGAGACGGGTGCGCTTGGTTGTCGACATCGTGGCGTGCTCAGGAAATCCGGCGGATCTTGGCGCCCAGCGCGCCCAGCTTTTCTTCGATGTTCTCGTAGCCGCGATCCAGGTGGTAGATGCGGTCGATCACGGTGTCGCCCCCGGCGACCAGGCCGGCGAGGATCAGCGACGCAGAGGCACGCAGGTCGGTCGCCATCACCGGCGCGCCACTCAGCTTCTCCACCCCGCGCACGATCGCCGTGTGTCCTTCCACGCGGATGTCCGCGCCCAGGCGCAGCAACTCGTTCACGTGCATGAAGCGGTTCTCGAAGATGGTCTCGTTGATCACGCCCACGCCCTCGGCCACGCAGTTCAGCGCCATCAGCTGCGCCTGCATGTCGGTCGGGAACGCCGGATACGGCGCCGTGGTCAGGCTGACCGCGCGCGGCCGCCTGCCCTGCATGTCCAGGCTGATGCTGTCTTCGGTCGTCTCGATGGACGCGCCGGCCTCGCTCAGCTTGTCCAGCACCGCGTCGAGCGTATCGCCGCGGGCGCGGCGGGCGACGATGCGGCCACCGGTCATCGCCGCGGCCACCAGGAACGTGCCGGTCTCGATGCGATCCGGCAGCACCGCATGGCGGCCGCCGTTGAGGCGCTCGACGCCGCGGATGACGATACGCGGCGTGCCTGCGCCCTCGATGTCCGCGCCCAGCGCGATCAGGCAGTTGGCCAGGTCGGTGATTTCGGGTTCCATCGCGGCGTTCTCGAGCACCGTGGTGCCCTCGGCCAGGGTGGCGGCCATCAGCACGTTCTCGGTGCCGGTCACGGTGACCATGTCGAACACGTAGCGACCGCCCTTCAGGCGCTTGGCCTTGGCCTTCACGTAGCCATTCTCGACCACGATGTCGGCACCCAGCGCCTGCAGTCCCTTGATGTGCTGGTCGACCGGACGCGAACCGATCGCGCAGCCACCCGGCAGCGAGACTTCCGCCGCGCCGTACTTGGCCAGCAGCGGGCCCAGCACCAGGATCGAAGCGCGCATGGTCTTGACCAGTTCGTAAGGCGCCACGTGCTGGTTGACGCTGCGCGGATCGACGGTGATGCCGCTGCCGCGCGACAGGGTGCCCTCGTCGATGCTGATGCCCGCGCCCAGCTCGCCGAGCAGCTTGATGGTGGTGACCACGTCGTGCAGGTGCGGCACGTTGGTGATCTCCACCGGCGCGTCGGCGAGCAAGGTGGCGCAAAGAATCGGCAATACCGCGTTCTTGGCGCCGGAGATGGTGACTTCACCCTGGAGCGGGATACCGCCGGTCACTACGATTTTCTGCATGGATCACTCGAATGGGATGAGGGTGACGGGAAGATCTGATTGAAGAGAGGAGCACCCGGCTCATTCGCCGGGACGGGTCCGGTGCTGCTCGGCGTCGTCGTGGATGTCGTACCACTCCGCCCTGGAACCGACAAAGATGTGCATCGATGGCCCGGCCGACAAGGGGGTATCCAGCGTTCCCACCCGCAGCCGCAGCATGTCCGGCATGGCGTCGCGGCGACTGTACAACGGCGATGCGCAGCGCCGGCAGAACATCCGGTGGACGCCGGGCGAGGATTCGTAGCCGGCCAGCCATTCCGCGCCTTCCAGCAACTCGAAATCACCGGTGGCGATCGGCACCACCGCCTGGAACGCCGAACCGTTGGCCTTGCGGCAGCGCGAGCAGTGGCAGACCACCATCGCCCCCGGTTCGCCGCGCACCTGGTAGCGGATGCCTCCGCACAGGCAACTGCCGGAGAGCGCGGGAGCCGATGGCGCGGTCATCCGGCTTATTTGCCGTCCGGGGTGACCGTCTTCAGGGCCAGCGCATGGATGGCGCCTCCCATCAGATCGCCCAGGGTGGCATAGACCATCCGGTGCCGGGCCAGCGGCAACTTGCCGCGGAAGGCTTCCGCCACCACCGTCGCCTCGAAGTGCACGCCGTCCTCGCCCTCGACCTGCGCCTGCGCGCCGGGGAGGCCGGATTCGATGAGTTTACGGATGGTTTCGGCGTCCAACGGGCATTTCCTAATAAAATGGCCGCCTATTCTACTCCCGGCACGGCGCGCGCATGCCCCACACGCTTCCCCACAACCCGGCCGTGCAGGACGCCCAACTGGCCGCCAGCGGGCGACGCGTGATCGACATCGAGGCACAGGCGCTGACCGCGCTGGCCAGCCGGCTCGATGGCAGCTTCTCCACGGCCTGCCAGGCGATCCTGGCCAGCCGCGGCCGGGTCGTGGCGACCGGCATGGGCAAGTCCGGGCATATCGCCCGCAAGATCGCCGCCACCCTCGCCTCCACCGGCACCCCGGCCTTCTATGTGCATCCCGGCGAAGCCGGGCACGGCGATCTGGGCATGATCACCGACGCCGACGTGGTGCTGGCGATCTCCTATTCCGGCGAATCGGACGAGTTGCTGATGCTGCTGCCGGTGCTCAAGCGCCAGGGCAACACCGTCATCGCCATGACCGGCAGGCCCGGTTCCACGCTGGCGCGCGAATCCAGCCTGCACCTGGACGTGAGCGTGCCGGCCGAAGCCTGCCCGCTCGACCTGGCTCCGACCAGCAGCACCACCGCGACCCTGGCGATGGGCGACGCGCTGGCGGTGGCCCTGCTGGAAGCCCGAGGCTTCACCGCCGACGACTTCGCCCGCTCCCATCCGGCCGGCAGCCTCGGCCGCCGCCTGCTGCTGCACATCACCGACGTCATGCACGCCGGCGCCGACGTGCCGAGGGTCGGCGAGGACGCCACCCTCAGCGAAGCGCTGGTGGAAATGAGCCGCAAGCGCCTGGGCATGACCGCGGTGGTCGACGCCGAGGGGCGCCTGGCCGGACTGTTCACCGATGGCGACCTGCGCCGGACCCTGGACAATCCCGGGCTGGACATCCGCCATGCGCGCATCGCCGAGCTGATGACCCGCCGGCCCAAGACCATCGGCGCGGACCAGTTGGCCGTGGAAGCGGCCCGGATGATGGAAACCCATAAAATCAGCGGCTTGATCGTGGTCGACGCTGAACAACGGCCGGTCGGAGCCCTTAACATTCATGACCTGTTGCGCGCGCGCGTGGTCTAAGGGGCGCTGATATCCGGAAGGGGTTGCCGGGAATCGCCATTCCCGTCCTTCCGGTCCCTTCCACCGCACCGCGCCGCGTGCCCCGTTCACGGCTCCCCGACTCCCTCCTTCCAGCAGACACCATGCCCCTGTCCCACCTCGCCGACATCGACGATGCCCTGATTGCCCGCGCCCGCCAGGTGCGGCTGGCCTGCTTCGACGTCGACGGCACGCTGACCGACGGGCGCCTGTTCTACGACGACGAGGGCCGGGAATCCAAGGCGTTCCACATCCACGACGGCCAAGGGCTGGTGCTGCTGCGCCGGGCCGGCATCGAAGTGGCCCTGATCACCGCCCGCCACAGTCCCGCCGCCGAACGCCGCGCGCGCGAACTGGGCGTGCGCATCCACGCCGGAGTCAAGGACAAGCTGGCCCAGGTCGACGCCCTGTGCGCCGAACTGGGGCTGGAACGCACCCAGGTGGCCTTCATGGGCGACGATCTGCCGGACCTGCCGCCACTGCGCGCGGTCGGGCTGGCGATCGCCCCGGCCGACGCCCACGTCTGGACCGCCCGCCACGCCCATTGGCGCACCCGCGCCCGCGCCGGCCGTGGCGCCGCCCGCGAGGCCTGCGACCTGCTGCTGGGTGCGCAGGGTCAGGCCGCCGGCCTGTGGGAAGGCATCGCATGAACTGGCGCCTGAGCCTTGGCCTGGTCCTGCTGGTGGCCGCCATCTTCAGCGGCTGGTCGGCCTGGAAGCAGCGCGCGCGCCCGGAAGCCGCCGCCGGCGGGCCGGACCGATCCGACTACGTGATGCACGATTTCGAGATCGTCGCCCTCGACAAGCAGGGCAAGGAAGCGGTCACCCTGCGGGCGCCGGAAATGCACCGCAATCCCGCCGACCAGAGCCTGTCGATCACCACGCCGCTGTTCCTGCTGCCGGACAGTGCCGGCAAGTACTGGCAGATGCGCTCCAAGACCGGCTGGATGAGCCCGGATCACTCCCAGTTGCGCCTGCTCACCGACGTCCAGGGCACCAGCCCGTCCGATGCCCCGCCGCCGACCGCCTTCCGCACCGAGCGGCTGGACATCTTCCCGGACAAGAACCTGGCGACCACCGAGCTTCCGGTCACCATCACCCGGCCCGGTTCTATACTCAGCGGGGTAGGCTTCGAAACCCACCTCAAGAACAAAACCTACGAATTCAAATCCCAGGTCAAAAGTGTCTATGCACCCAAGTCTGCGCGCTAGCGCCCTGCTGCTTCCGCTCCTGCTGGCCTGCGCCGCGGCCTGGGCCAAGTCGTCCGATCGCAACCAGGAAATGGTCATCGATGCCGGCCACCAGAACGGCTCCTACGAAGGCAACAGCAAGATCATGCTGAGCAAGGGCGTGACCGTTACCCAGGGTTCGCTGGACATCCGCTCCAGCACCGGCGAGATCTACATGAACGACGGCGAGATCTCGCGCGCCGTGTTCACCGGCAAGCAGGTCAAGCTGAAGCAGCAGATGGACGATGGCTCCTGGATGGATGCCACCGCCGATCGCGTCGAGTACGACATGACCTCCGAGACCATCACCTTCATCGGCAACTACACGGTGAAGTCGCCGCGCGGCTCCAACAGCGGCCAGAAGATGGTCTACAACACCAAGACCGGCAACATGGAAAGCGGCGGCGACGGTACCCGCGTGCGCACCGTGATCAAGCCGAAGTCGGCGCAGCCGCAGGGCACCAAGTGATGCTGACCGCACAGGGACTGCGCAAGACCTATCGTCAGCGCAAGGTCGTCAGCGACTTCGGGCTGAGCCTGGAAGCCGGGGAAGTGGTCGGCCTGCTGGGACCCAACGGCGCCGGCAAGACCACCTGCTTCTACATGATCGTCGGCCTGGTCGCCGCCGATGCGGGCAAGATCGAACTGGATGGACAGGACATCACCGCCGAGCCGATGTACCGGCGCGCCAAGCTGGGCGTGGGCTACCTGCCGCAGGAGCCGTCGGTGTTCCGCAAGCTGACCGTGGCCGACAACATCCGCCTGGTGCTGGAACTGCGCGAGGATCTGGACGAGGCCGGCATCGAGCAGGAACTGGCCTCGCTGCTGGACGAACTGCAGATCAGCCACGTCTCCGAGCAACTGGGCGCCAGCCTCTCCGGCGGCGAGCGGCGGCGCTGCGAAATCGCCCGGGCGCTGGCCGCCCGGCCCCGCCTGATGCTGCTGGACGAGCCGTTCGCCGGCGTGGATCCCATCTCGGTCGGCGAGATCCAGCGCATCGTCAAGCACCTCAAGAACCGCGGCATCGGCGTGCTGATCACCGACCACAACGTACGCGAGACCTTGGGAATCTGCGACCGGGCGTATATCCTCAACGAAGGCAGCGTGCTGGCGCAGGGGGCACCGGACGCGTTGCTGGCCAATCCGGACGTGCGGCGCGTGTACCTGGGGGAAACTTTCCGTCTCTGAGGGCGATGCCGCACCATCCGGACCGCAGGCCATGCCGTCGCCTTCGGACATCGGATGAAACCACGCCTCCAGACATCGCTGGGACAGCAACTGGTCATGACGCCGCAGCTGCGTCAGGCCATCCGCTTGCTGCAGATGTCGACCGCGGAGCTTGAGGTGGAAATCACCCAGGCCGTGGAATCCAATCCCCTGCTGGACTGGGCCGACGACGCCCCCGCCGCCGGCGAAGACGGCCCGCCGACCGAGGCCGAGCGCGGCAGCCAGGAGGAATCCCGCCACGACGAGGACGGCGCACCCGGCGACGACGACTGGGCGCCGGACGAAGGGCCATGGTCCTCCTCGGGCGGCGGCTCCTTCGACGATGACGATCCCGGCAGCGCGGCCGAGCGGATCGCCGAAGCCGACACCCTGCGTGACCACCTGCTCTGGCAACTCCACCTGTCGCACCTGTCGCCACGGGATCGCCGCATCGGCAGCGCGCTGATCGATGCCCTGGAGGAAGACGGCTACCTGCGCGAAGCCCTCTCCGGCATCGCCGAAACCCTGAAGCCGGATCTGGAAGCCAGCGAGGACGAGATCAGCGTGGTGCTGCACCAGTTGCAGCGCTTCGATCCGGTCGGCGTGGGCGCGCGCAACCTGGGCGAATGCCTGCGCCTGCAGTTGCTGGTGCTCAGCGACGACACACCCGGCAAGGCGCTGGCGATGCGCATCGCCGACGGCCCGCTGGATCGGCTGCCGCGCAGCGGCGTGGCCGGCATCGCCGCCGAACTCAGGCAACCCCTGGCCGAGGTGGAAACCGCGGTCGCCCTGCTGCGCACCCTGGATCCCAAGCCCGGTGCGCAGATCGGCGAGCTGGGCAGCGATACCTACGTGGTGCCCGACTGCGTGGTCTGGCGCCAGCGCGGCGTCTGGCGGGCGGCCCTGGCCGGCAACAACCTGCCCCGGATCGGCATCCATCGCGGCTACGAACAGATGATCCGGCGCTGCGGCGAGAGCGACGCCGGTTACCTCAAGGGGCAATTGCAGGAAGCCCGCTGGCTGCTCAAGAGCCTGGAGGCACGCGGCGAGACCCTGCTCAAGGTCACCCGCTGCCTGATCCGCGAGCAGGCCGGCTTCCTGGAGTTCGGCGAACAGGCGTTGCGCCCGCTGACCCTGCGCGAGGTGGCCAGCGAGGTCGGCCTCCACGAATCCACGGTTTCACGGGCGATTGCGCGCAAGTACGTGCGCACGCCGCGTGGAACCTTGCCGCTGCGGGCGTTCTTCGCCTCCGGCATCGACACCGAGGGCGGCGGCGAGGCATCCAGCACCGCCATCCAGGCCATGATCCGCCGCCTGATCGAGCAGGAAAACCCGCGCAAACCCTTGTCCGACGCCAAGCTCGCGGACCTGCTGAAGGCCTCCGGCATCCCGGTGGCGCGGCGTACGGTCGCCAAATACCGTGAAGCCCTGCACATCCTTTCGTCGCACGAACGCGTGCGCCTGGACTGAATCCGCGTTTTTCCTCCGCACCGCTTGATCACGGTCGGGATCAGGCCCATCTTGTCATTGCGGCGGTTGGCCGCGTTGACGGAGATGTCCTGGAACCCAAGCCTGATTCCGTTGTCACAGATGCACGACAACGCGTTCTCAGCAGTGCCGACAGCACTGCATCACCGACAGAAGGAGGCAAGCGATGCGTATCGAGACCTACGGGCATGAAATCGAAGTCACCCCCGCCCTGCGCGAATACGTGGAAACCAAGCTGAAGCGCCTGGAGCGCCATTTCGACCAACCCTTCGAAGTCCGTACCCAACTCTGTACGCGCAAACCCGACTACGTCGCCGAAGCGACCGTCTCCCTCGCGGGCCGTACCCTCCATGCCGACGCCGGTGCGCAGACCATGTATGCCGCCATCGACATCCTGGCTGACAAGCTCGATCGCCTGCTGGTCAAGCACAAGGAAAAGAAGACCGACGTGCAGCGCGGCCTGCGCGTGGAAGCCGTCGGCTGAGGTAGTTCCCGCCCCCAACCGCCCTTGCCTGCGACCCTCGCGGTCCGGGCAGGGGCGTCGCAGCGTTCTTCACGCTGCATTAGCAGTTCCCCTCCCTCCGGATTACACTCCCCTCTGCCTGCGCCGTCCGCGCCTGGCGGGTCGCATCGACGCGCCCGTCCCGTGCGCACGCCAATGACGACGCGCCGCACCTTCCCCACTTCCCGTCCGTCCTCGCATGATGAACACCAGTATCACCGCACGCGAACTGTTCGAGCAGCAGAAGGAGAAGCTGGCCCTGCGCTGGGTGGCCGGGCAGAAAGGCGAGAACCGGATCCTCGAAGCCGGCGACACGATCGCGCGGCGTCCGTCGCTGGCCGGTTATCTCAACGCGGTCTATCCCAACAAGGTGCAGATCCTGGGTACCGAGGAACTGAGCTGGCTGGATTCGCTGGATTCGCGCCAGCGCTGGGAAACGATCGAGAAGATCGTCCACTTCCGTCCGCTGGCGCTGGTCATCAGCAAGAACCAGCAATGCCCGGAGGATCTGCGCGAGGCGGCGAATGAAACCGATACGCCGCTGTGGATCTCGCCCAAGCGCGGCCATGAGCTGCTCAACCACCTCTCCTACCATCTTGCGCGCACACTGGCGCCGCGGGTGACGCTGCATGGCGTGTTCATGGAGATCTATTCGATCGGCGTGCTGATCACCGGCGAGGCCGGTTCCGGCAAGAGCGAACTGGCGCTGGAACTGTTGAGCCGTGGCCACCGCCTGGTCGCCGACGACGCGCCCGAGTTCACCCAGATCGCGCCGGACGTGCTCGACGGCACCTGCCCCGAGCTGCTGCAGGATCTGCTCGAGGTACGCGGGCTGGGCGTGCTCAACGTGCGCGAGATGTTCGGCGACACCGCGGTGAAGAAGAACAAGTACCTGCGCCTGATCGTGCACCTGACCCGGCCGATGACCGAACCCAACCCGCATGGTTACGAGCGCCTGACCGGCGACTCCGGCACCCGCCACGTGCTGGATCTCGACGTGCCGCTGATTACCCTGCCGGTGATGCCGGGCCGCAACCTCGCCGTGCTCACCGAGGCGGCCACCCGCCTGCACATCCTGCGCACCAAGGGCATCGACCCCGCGGCGATGTTCATCGCCCGCCACAGCAACCTGCTGGAGCGGAGCACGCCATGAGTTCGCCGGGAGAGGACATCCCTGCGGCGGTGCGCGCGGCCCCCCCGACCGTGGTCATCGTCAGCGGCCTGTCCGGCTCGGGCAAGTCGGTGGCGTTGAAGACCTTCGAGGATCTGGACTACTACTGCGTCGACAACCTGCCGGTCGAACTGCTGCCGCCGTTCGTGCGCAGCCTGATGAAGGGCGACACCCTGCCGCAGAAGATCGCGGTCGGCATCGACGCCCGCAGCGGCCATGCCGAACTGGGCAAGCTGGCACAGTGGCGCGCGGCGCTGGCGCAACTGGGCCTGGAAGGGACGCTGATTTTCTTCGACGCCGCCGACGAGATCCTGCTGCGGCGTTATTCCGACACCCGCCGCCGGCATCCGCTCAGCCACAGCCACACCGGGCTGTCGCTGCAGGAAGCCATCCGCCGCGAGCGCGAGGTCACCGCGCCGCTGCGCGAGGCCGCCGACGTCGTCATCGACACCAGTCAGCTCAACGTGCACCAGTTGCGCCGGCGCATCATCGCCGAGTTCGCGCTCAACCGCGGCGCGGCACTGTCGCTGCTGTTCGAGTCCTTCGCCTACAAGCGTGGCGTGCCGGCCGACGCCGACTTCGTGTTCGACGCCCGGGTGCTGCCCAACCCGCACTGGAATCCGGAACTGCGACCCTATTCCGGGCGGGACGCGAAGGTGCGCGAGTACCTGCGCTCCCAGTCCGAAGTTTCCGAGTACGTCGGCCAAGTCAGCCAGTTCCTCGATACCTGGCTGCCGCGCCTGCGCGGGGAAACCCGCAGCTACGTGACCATCGCCTTCGGCTGCACCGGCGGCAAGCACCGCTCGGTGTACCTGGCCGAGACGCTCGCCCAGCACGCCCGCAACCAGGGCTGGGAGGAAGTCGCCACTTTCCACCGGGAACTGGACTAGGCGCATCCGGTGGTGCGCGGCGGCGCTTCCGCCGCGCCTTGACCCGGCCTTCACGCGCAACGCCGCGTCCCGCCAAAACCGCTTCCGGCATGTCATCCCCGTCTGTTAACGTTCCGGAATGGCTTGTGGCATCCTCCTCGTTACCCATCCCGGCATCGGCGCGTCCATCCTGGCCGTCGCGGCGACCCTGCTGCGTCAGCTGCCATTGAAGGCGGAAGCCTTCGAGGTGCCGTTCGACGCCGACCTGGACGCGTTGCTGCCGCAGGCGTCGGCCGCGCTGCGGCGGGTCGACGGGGGCGATGGCGTGCTGGTGCTGACCGATCTGTACGGCGCCAGCCCCAGCAATCTAGCCGGCAGGCTGGCGCGCCTGGGCACGCCGATCCGGCGGGTGTCCGCACTGAGCCTGCCGATGCTGTTGCGGGTAATGAACTATTCGGAACAGGGACTGGACGAACTGCCGGCGACCGCGGCCGCCGGCGCACGCAACGGAGTCATCCACGACGATGCTTGAACGCGAACTCACCGTTTCCAACCGCCTGGGCCTGCACGCCCGCGCCACCGCCAAGCTGGTCCAGGCCTTGGCCGGCTTCCGCTGCAACGTGACGCTGGCCGCCAAGGGACGCGAGGTCAACGCCAAGAGCATCATGGGCGTGATGCTGTTGGCCGCCGGCCAGGGCACGCCGGTGATCGTGCGCGTGGACGGCGAGGACGAGAGCGCCGCGATGGACGCGGTCGCCGCCCTGTTCGAACGACGGTTCGACGAGGACGCCTGATGCGGACGCTGCTGTCGGGCCATGGCGCATCGCGCGGAAGCGCGCTGGGACGCGCCCGGGTCCGGCTGCCGCACGCGCTGGAAGTCGCCGAGCAGCGCATCCACGCCAACCAGGTGGAAGCCGAGCTGCGACGCCTGCACGTGGCGGTCGATGCCACCCGCGAGGAGATGCACCGGCTGCGCGATCGCCTGCACGGCGCGCTGGCCAGGGAAGTCGGCGAGTTCCTCGACCTGCACGCCCTGCTGCTGGACGACCCCGAACTGCTGTACGGCCTGGACGAACTGATCCGCACCGGCCGCTACAGCGCGGACTATGCGCTGCGCTTGCAGCGGGATCGGCTGGCGGCGGTTTTCGAGGGCATGGACGATGCCTACCTGAAGAGCCGGATGGACGATCTCGACCACGTGATCGGCCGCATCCACGCCCATCTCCAGCAGCGCGCGGTCGATGCCGAGGGCGTGGCCGGCGACATCCTGGTCTGCGACAACATCGCCCCGTCCGAACTGGCGCAGCTGCAATCGCAGGGCGTGGTCGCGATCGTCACCGCCGCCGGCAGCGCGCTCTCGCACAGCGCGATCCTGGCGCGCAGCCTGCACATGCCGCTGGTCGTCGGCGCGGCGCAGGCGCTGCAGCGGGTCAACGATGGCGACGCCCTGATCGTCGACGGCGCCACCGGCCGGGTGGTGGTCGAACCGAACGCGGCGGATCTGCGGGCCTATCGCGAACGCCTGCGCAAGGCCGCCCGCGAGGAACGCGAGCTGGGGCGCCTGCGCTCCAAGCCCAGCCGCACCCGCGACGGCGTGGACATCGCGTTGTACGCCAATGCCGAATCACTCGACGACGTGGCGCGCGCGCACGCGCTGGGCGCGGCCGGCGTGGGGCTGTACCGCACCGAATTCCTGTTCCTGCAGCGCAACGAGTTGCCGGACGAGGACGAGCAGTTCCGCGCCTACCGCGACGTGGTGCTGGGCATGAGCGGCCGGCCGGTCACCATCCGCACCCTGGATCTGGGCGCCGACAAGGCCGACCGCACCGGGTTGGTGCTGGACGACGAGGACAACCCCGCGCTCGGCCTGCGTGGGGTGCGCCTGTCGCTGGCGCGCGATGGCGTGTTCGATACCCAGTTGCGCGCCATCCTGCGCGCGTCGGCCTACGGCCCGGTGCGCATCCTGATCCCGATGGTCAGCAGCCGCGAGGAGATCCTGGCCATCCGGCGCCTGCTCAAGCGCGTCTCCACCCAGTTGCGCAAGCGCGGGCTGGAGATCGCCGGCCAGGTGCAACTGGGCGCGATGATCGAGGTGCCGGCGGCGGCGATCGCCATGCACGGCTTCGTCGACGTGGTCGATTTCGTTTCCATCGGCACCAACGACCTGGTGCAGTACCTGCTGGCCGCCGATCGCAACAACGAGGCCCTGGGCGAACTGTATTCACCGCTGCACCCGGGCGTGATCCGGCTGCTGCGGCACGTGATCACCATCGGCCAGGCCCACGAGGTGCCGGTGGCGGTGTGCGGCGAAATGGCCGGCGACCCGCGGCTGGCGCCGTTGCTGCTGGCGCTGGGGCTGCGGGAATTCAGCCTGCACCCGAACACCCTGCTGGAACTGCGCCGGGTCATCCGTGCCAGCGACTGGGAAGCCCTGCAGGCCTCCACCGACAAGCTGCTCAAGACCCGCGATCGCGCCGGCATCGAGCGCTGGCTGAAGTCCGCCTCCGCCTGATCGCGGCGACCGCGCGGAAAATGCCCCGCATGGGGTGTCCATAATCTCAGCGGCAAGCGATAATGGCGCGATGAACATCTGATGCCACGGTCGCATCCGTCCCGCGGATCGGCCCCGTTTCGGAGCACTGCATGGCCGAAGCCGTCCGCCACGACAAGACCGCGCGTCAACTGCGCCTGCTCTCCGACGCCCTCGACAGCGGCCGGCTGGGGCCGGTGCGCCGACTCGTCAACACCCTCGCCCCCGCCGAAATCGGCAACCTGCTCGAATCGCTGCCGCCCGGCAAGCGCGAGGTGGTGTGGGGTCTGGTGGACGCCGAGGACGACGGCGAGGTGCTGGTCCACGTCGGCGACGAGGTCCGCGAGAGCCTGCTGGCGGAGATGGACCCGGACGAAATCGTCGCCGCGGTCGAAGACCTGGACATCGACGATCTGGCCGATCTGGTCGAGGACCTGCCGGACACCGTCATCGACGAAGTCCTCAAGTCGATGGACCGGGAGAACCGCGAGCGGCTGGAGCAGGTGCTGTCCTACCCGGAGGACTCCGCCGGCCGCCTGATGAACCCGGACGTGGTGACCGTGCGCGCCGACGTCAACGTCGACGTGGTGCTGCGCTACCTGCGCCTGCGCGGCGAACTGCCGGACCACACCGATCACCTGTTCGTGGTCAGCCGCCGCCACCAGTACCTGGGCCGGGTCTCGCTGGCCTCGCTGGTCACCCACGAGGACAGCACGCCGATCAACCGCCTGATCGACGACGAGCAACCGGCCATCGACGTCGGCGAGAGCGCCGAGGAAGTCGCCCGCCAGTTCTCCGACCACGACTGGATTTCCGCGCCGGTGGTGGATGACAACAACATCCTGCTCGGCCGCATCACCATCGACGACGTGGTCGACATCATCCGCGAAACGGCCGAGCACCAGGCGCTGGGCGCCGCCGGCCTGGACGAGGACGAGGATCTGTTCTCGCCGGTGCGGCGCGCGTTCCGGCGCCGCCTGATCTGGCTCGGCATCAACCTGTGCACGGCGTTCCTCGCCGCCAGCGTGGTCGGCCAGTTCGAGGGCAGCATCGCCAAGCTGGTCGCACTGGCCGCGCTGATGCCGATCGTCGCCGGCATGGGCGGCAACGCCGGCACGCAGGTGCTGGCGCTGATGGTGCGCGGCCTGGCGCTGGGCCAGATCGGCGCGTCCAACGTGATGACGCTGCTGAAGAAGGAACTGGCGGTCGCGCTGATCAACGGCCTGTGCCTGGGCGTGGGCCTGGGCATCATCGTGTTCCTGTGGTTCCGCCAGCCCGGCCTGTCGCTGGTCATCGGCAGCGCCCTGACCATCAACCTGCTGACCGCGGCGACCGCCGGTGTGCTGGTGCCGCTGACGCTCAAGCGGCTCGGCTTCGATCCGGCGTTGGCCGGCGGCGTCATCCTCACCACCGTCACCGACGTGATGGGTTTCCTCAGCTTCCTCGGCCTGGCCACGGTCATCCTGTTGCAGTGACGCGGGCTGCGCCACCCCGCGCCCGGCGGCGCACAAGGGAGGCGCCCGGAACCGTGGCCGCTGCTGTCGGTGCTGCTGTCGGTGCGGTTCTCGGCCCGCTGTTCCCGGGCTGGCCGCGAATCCGTTCCGGATCCATCATGGGGCCCTGGCGGTTCCATGCCGCCATCCACGTCGCCACCTGCCTCTACCTCGCCCTGGGAAGCTCCGCATGACCACCCCCGCCTTGCCCGGCTCCATCCGCCCATCCTCCTTCCGGATTCCATCCCTCCGTCTTGCCCTGCGAATGCTCGCCCTGCTTTCCACCGCCGTGTTGCTGGCCGGCTGCGCCACCCGGCCGGCGTCCCCGCATGGCGGGTTCGTCGAGCGCCAGGTCGAGGTCGCCGGCAAGACGCATCGCTACCAAGTGTTCGTGCCGGCCGGCCATGGCCGCGGCAGGATGCCGGTGATCCTGTTCCTGCACGGATCCGGCGAACGTGGCGAGGACAACCAGTTGCAGATGAAGGTCGGCCTGCCGCCGCACCTGCGCCAGCACCTGGACGACTTCCCGGCGGTGGTGGTGATTCCGCAGGCGCCGGCCGACACCGAGTGGACCCAGGAGGCCGGCACGATCGCGCTGGCCGCGCTGGATGCCTCGATGAAGGAATTCGATGGCGATCCCGATCGGGTCTACCTGACCGGCCTGTCGATGGGCGGCTACGGCACCTGGGAACTGGCCCTGCAACAGCCGCAGCGCTTCGCCGCGCTGGTGCCCATCTGCGGCGGCCTGACCGTGGACTGGACCGACCAGCGCCCGAGCATGGTCGCGCACAGCGTGGCCGAGGCGTCCGATCCGTTCGCCGAAGCCGCGCGCCGGCTCAAGCACGTGCCAGTCTGGATCTTCCATGGCGGCAAGGACGATCTGGTGCCGCCGGTGCAATCGCGCCGGATGGACGCGGCGCTCAGGCAGGCCGGCGGCGACGTGCGCTACACCGAATTCCCCGACGCCAACCACAACTCCTGGGATCCGGCCTATGCCACCCCGGAACTGTGGACCTGGCTGTTCCAACAACACCGCTGAGATTCCATGGCCGAACTGCTCCACGACTATTTCACTCCCGGCTGGCGCGAGCGCACGCATGCCTGCGCCTGCGGCTGGCAGGGTGATTCGCGCGCCATGCAGATGGACCTGCAGGACGAAGTCACCGACTACGCCTGTCCCGAATGCGGCAACCTGCTGCTGATCGTCAGCCATCCGGACCGGGAACAGGTCCGGCGGGCCGCCGCCGCCGGCCATCCCGAAGCGATCCAGCAACTGGCCCTGCTGGAAGAGGCGGAGCGTTACCTGGGCGAACGCTGACGCCGTCCGTCGCCCGGCCCTCAACCGGCGCGCGCCGCCGCCGATAACCCGGCGCCCCTTCACGAAAAGATCCGCGCCGAGCACCGTCCATGGCCGAACCTTCCGACGCTCCTCCCGGCCTGACCGGCGGATTCCGCCGCCTGTGGGCGCGTGGCCACAAGCGCGCGCAGCCGCCAGCCGGCAAGGGACTGGCGCCGCACGATTCCGCGCACCCGCTCATCAGCGCGGCGCAGTTGCAGGTGCTGTTCGCGCACGCCGATACACCGCCGGCGCTGCTCGCGGCGTTCGCCGATGGACTGGCCGGCCTGGGCGGCGAACTGCGCGGCATGGGCCAGCGCCTGCAGGCCGCCTGCGCCGATGGCGACTGGAATGCCTACGGGCGCGCCATGCGCCAGTTGATCGACAAGTACATCCGCACCATTCCGGACGAACCGGTGCCCGGCAGTGGCGTCCCCAGCGAATCGGAACAGTTGCGCGGGCTGCTCCATCACACCCTGGTGATGGCGGTGGAGACCCTGCTGCGCGAGGATGCGCGCCTGCACCCGCAGACCCAGTCGGTGGCCGATCAGCTCAAGGACTGGCAACCGGGCCAGCCGCTGGCCGCGCTGGACGGCCAGCTCAGGGAACTGTGCCACGCCATCGGCCAGGCCAGCCACGAAACCCGCGACGCGCAGGAGCTGCTGCGCAGCCTGTTCGACCTGTTGCTGGAGAATGTCGGCGAACTGTTGGAGGACGGCAGTTGGCTGCAGGATCAGATCGCGGCCGCGCGCAGCCTGCTGTCCGGTCCGCTGGACCGCGAACGGCTGGAGGAAACCCGCAGCGGCCTGCGCGAGGTGATCTACAAGCAGGGCCTGCTCAAACAGGGACTCGACGAATCGAAGGCGGCGATGAAGGACATGATGGTCACCTTCGTCGAACGCCTCGACGGCATGGCCAGCAGCACCGGTGAATTCCACGACCGCATCAGCTTCCACGCGCAGGCGGTCCGCGACAGCCGCAGCATCGCCGAACTCGGCAAGCGGATGGAGGACATCCTGGAGGACACCGCCCAGTTGCAACGTCAGGCGCTACGCGCCCGCGACGATCTGTGCGCGGTGCGCGAGGAGGCCGAGGCAGCCGAACGCCGCGTCGCCAGCCTGGAACAGGAGCTGCAGTCGGTATCCAACCTGGTGCGGATCGACCAGCTCACCGAGGCCCTGAACCGGCGCGGCTTCGAGGAACTGTTCCGGCGCGAATCCAGCCGCGCCCTGCGCAGCGGCCAGCCGCTGTGCCTGGCCCTGCTGGATCTCGACGACTTCCGCCTGGTCAACGCCACCCACGGCCATCTCGGCGGCGACGCCGCGCTGCGCCATGTGGTCGCGGTGGTGCGCGGCGCGCTGCGCGGCAGCGATGCGATTGGCCGATTCGGTGGCGAGGAATTCGTGCTGCTGCTGCCGGACACCTCGTTGCGCGAGGCGGAGACGATCGTCGCGCGCGCCCTGCAGCGGCTGGCGCAGCGTCCGCTCCTGCACGAGGGCGAACGATTGGCGGTGACCTTCAGCGCCGGCGTGGCGCCGTGGCGCGCCGGCGAAACGCAGGACGCGCTGGTCGAGCGCGCCGATCGCGCGATGTACGAGGCCAAGGCCGCCGGCAAGAACCGGGTGATGGCGGCGCGCGACTGAAACGCGCCGCCTTCGGACTCAACCGAGCAGGGTTTCCAGCACCGCCATGCGGATGGCCACGCCGTTGCTGACCTGGCGCAGCACCAGCGACTGCGGGCCGTCGGCGACCTCGTCGGTGATTTCCACGCCGCGGTTGATCGGGCCCGGATGCAGCACCACCGCGTCCTTCGCTGCGCGGGCCAGCCGCGCCTGGGTCAGGCCGTAGTCGCGGTGGTAGTCATCGAGCGAGGCGACCAGGCCCTCCTCCATCCGCTCGCGCTGCAGGCGCAGCATCATCACCGCGTCCACGCCTTCGAGCATGGCATCGAAATCGCCGCCCACGGTGCAACCGGCCAGGGTGTCGTCGTCGGGCAGCAGCGACTGCGGGCCGCATACCCGGATCTCGCCGGTGCCCAGCGTGCGCAGCGCATGCAGGTCCGAACGCGCCACGCGCGAATGCTTGACGTCGCCGACGATCAGCACCTTCAACCGCGAGAAATCCGCGCCCTTGGCCTGGCGCAGGGTCAGCGCGTCCAGCAGGCCCTGGGTGGGATGGGCGCTGCGGCCATCGCCGGCGTTGACCAGCGTCGTGCCCTCGCCCGCCACTTCGGCCAGCGCGTCCACCGCGCCGTCCTCCGAATGCCGCACCACGAAACCGCGCACGCCCATGGCCTCCAGGTTGCGCAGGGTGTCGCGGGCGGTCTCGCCCTTGCGCGTGGAGGAGGCGGAGGCGTCGAAGTTCAGCACGTCCGCGCCCAGCCGCTGCGCCGCGATCTGGAACGAACTGCGCGTGCGGGTGGAAGGTTCGAAAAAGAGCGTGCACACCGTGGTGCCGTCCAGCAGGTTGCGGCGCTGGGTGCGGCCGAGCGCGGTGTCGCGGATCTGGCCGGCGCGATCCAGCAGGCGGCAAAGGGTTTCGCGGGGAAGACCGTCGAGGGTCAGCAGGTGCCGCAGGCGTCCATCCGAATCGATTTGCTGGGTCATTGGCTCAGTTCTGGAATGCAAGGGTCGGGACCGGCATGCCGCGGCGACGCCGGGTTCCGGAGGGTGGGTGGATGGCGGGTTTGCCGGTCGCGGCGACGGAAGCCGGTACCGGAACAAATGAAAACGGAACGGGAGCGTGCCCGGTGATGGCCGGAAGGATCGCCGCCTCGCTCAAAGGGTCACCTGCGTGGCGTCCTGCGGCGCCGCCAGCCAGCGCTCGATGATCACCGCAGCGGCCACCGCGTCCAGCGCCGCCGCGTCGCGCTTGCGCTTGCGGCCTTCGGCGCGATCCAGCGCGAACCGCTGCGCGGCTTCGACCGAACTGGCGCGTTCGTCCACCAGCACCACCGGCAACTTGTAGCGCGCATGCAATTCGCGCGCGAACGCCTGCGCGCGCTTGCGGTTGGGCTGGTCGCCGCCTTCCAGGGTCATCGGATCGCCGACCACCAGGCCGTCCGGCCGCCATTCCGCATGCAGGCGATCCAGCGCCGGCCAGTCCGGCCCGTGCGCGTGCACGTCCACCACCGCCAAAGCGCGTGCGCCGCTGCCGAAGGCGCTGCCCACGGCCACGCCGATGCGTCGCGCACCGACGTCGAACCCCAACACCGTGCCATCCAACTTCATGGCCGACTCCGGGAACGCCGACCGGACTCCGGCGACAGGCAGGCTTGCCTTCCGGGAGCGGCGCGGCGGTTCCGGCGACAGGGTTTCATGCGTGCCCGCTGTAGTCTGTGAGCCTGGTCATGTCTACACCGATCAGGCCGCCAGCGGCCTGCCAGCGCCGTTCCAGCGGCACCCCGAACAGCACGCCGGCATCGGCCGGCGCGGTCAACCAGGCGTTCTCGCCCAGTTCGAATTCCAGTTGCCCTGCGCCCCAGCCTGCGCAGCCGAGGGTGACGATGGCGTGTTCCGGCCCGTGGCCGGCGGCCATCGCCTCCAGGATGTCGCGCGAGGTGGTCAGGTACAGGCCGTCGGCGACGGTCAGGGTGGAATCCCATGCCCGCGCGTCATCGTGCAGCACGAACCCGCGCTCGGGATGGACCGGCCCGCCGTTGAGCACGATCTGCTCGCGCAGGCCCTCGTCCGGCGTGTCCAGCTGCATCTGCTGCAACACTTCGCCCAGGGTGTACTCGGAAGGACGGTTGACCATCACCCCCATCGCCCCCTCCCCGTCGTGCTGGCAGATCAGGGTCACGCTGCGGGCGAAATTGGGGTCATCCAAGGCCGGCGAGGCGATCAGCAGCTGGTTGGCGAGGAAGGTTTCGGCGGACATGGGCGCCATTTTAGCCCGACCGCGCTACCCTGACCGCATGAGCGGATACTGCGACATCGCCCCGGGCCATCCGGTCCACGGCTCCTACCACGACCACGAATACGGCTTTCCCCAGCGGGAAGAGGCGGTCCTGTTCGAGCGCCTGCTGCTGGAAATCAACCAGGCCGGGCTCAGCTGGGAGACCATCCTGCGCAAGCGCGAGGGGTTCCGGCGCGCCTACCACGGCTTCGACGTGGACACCGTGGCCGCCTACGGAGATGCGGACCGCGCCCGGTTGCTGGCCGACCCGGGCATCATCCGCAACCGCCTGAAGGTGGACGCGGCGATCCACAACGCCGGGGTCATCCAGGCGCTGCGCGGATCCCATGGCGGCTTCGCCGCCTGGCTGGATGCCCACCACCCGCTCGACAAGCCCGAATGGATCAAGCTGTTCAAGCGGACCTTCCGCTTCACCGGCGGCGAGATCACCGGCGAGTTCCTGATGAGCCTGGGTTACCTGCGTGGCGCGCATCGCGAGAGCTGCCCCGCGCATGCGCGCATCACCGCCCTGTCGCCTCCCTGGCAGGCGGCGGGCTGATCCGGACGCCACTGGCGCGCGCTGGCTTGCGCCGAAAGTGGTAAGCGTTGCTTACCACCGCGGGCTCCATCTTCCGGGCTCCAGTCTTGCGCGTTCAATCTTCCGCGCCGACGTCCGATATCGGAAGAGCGCATCGCGCATTGGTTGATGCCTGCGGTTGCGGGCATACTCCGGCCATCATGGCCACTCGGGGGAGACAGGCATGAAGGGAGTCGTGTTCACCGAGTTCATGGAGATGATGGACAGCCGCTTCGGTCCCGAACTGACCGAACGCGTGCTGGAAGCCGCGCATCTGCCCAGCGGTGGCATCTACACCGCCGTCGGCACCTACGATCACACCGAACTGCTGGCCCTGGTCGAGCAACTCGGCCTCGCGGTCGGATTGCCCGCAACCACGCTCGTGCGCGAATTCGGCCACTACCTGTTCGGACGCTTCGTGAAAAGCTATCCGCGCTTCTTCCAGGACGTGCACTCCGCGTTCGATTTCATCGAACAGGTCGACAACCACGTGCACGTCGAAGTGCTGAAACTCTATCCCGGCGCCGAGTTGCCAAGCTTCCGCAGCGAACGCCCCGATGATCGCCGGATGCTGTTCGACTACCGCTCCAGCCGCCCGCTGGCGGATCTGGCCGAAGGCTTGATCGCCGGATGCGTGGACCACTACGGCGAACGCGTGAGCATCGAACGCACGCCGCTGGCCGCCGACGGCGGCGGCACCGCGGTCCGCTTCCGGCTGACCCGGGTGGACTGATCCCGGACGCCCCGCATGGACGAACTGCAACTGCTCAGACGGAGACTGGAGCGCGAAAAACAGGCACGTCGCGCGGCGGAGCTGTTCATCGAGGAAAAGAGCCTGGAGCTGTACATCGAGCAGCAGAAGCGCGAACAGGCGTTCCTGGCCCTGCAGGCGCAGACCGTCGCCACCAACACGCTCAACCGGCAATTGCAGGAAGAAATCAGCCGCCGCATCCAGGCCGAGACGCTGGAGAGTTTCCTGGAGCGGATCGTGCAGGATCATCCTTTGCACAACATCCTGGTCGAACTCACCCGCATGGTCGAGGCGCAGACGCCCGGCGGCCGCTGCTTCATCGCCGTGCACGCCGACGGCGAACTTTTCCACGCCGAGCGCGAATCCTCGGAAGGACGCGATCCGGTCATCCAGGCACCGCTGCACTGGTTGCCCGGCGGCGCCCACGAACAGCGCCACATCCAGTGGGTCGAGGACGTCCGCCGGCATCCGGTCTGGCGCCGCCATTGCGACAGCGGCCTGCTCGACGGACTGGGCAGCGCCTGGACGGTGCCGCTGACCACCGCCCATGGCGAGCACATCGGCGAGTTCGCCCTGCATCCGCCGGACGGACGCGCGCCCAGCGAATCGGAGCTGGAATGGATGATGATGATCAGCGGCCTGGCCGCGCTGGCGATCGGCCATCGCCAACTGGCCGACAACCTCAACCACCAGGCCCACCACGACGCCCTGACCGATCTGCCCAACCGCTTCCTGTTCCGCGACCGGCTGAACCAGGCCATCGCGCACGCGCGTCGCGAGGATCACCGGGTCGGCGTGCTGTTCCTGGATCTGGACGGCTTCAAGCACATCAACGACACCCTCGGCCACCAGCAGGGCGACAACGTGCTGATGGCGACCACCCGTCGCATCCGCCGCCTGCTGCGCGAAACCGACACCTTGGCGCGCATGGGCGGCGATGAGTTCACCCTCATCCTGCCGGCCATGAAGAGCGTCGCCGACGCCACCCGCATGGCGGAGCGCTGCCTGGAATCGCTGCGCCGCCCCATCCCGATGGACGGGCACGAGCTGTACGTCACCGGCAGTATCGGTATTGCCCTGTTTCCCGACGACGCCCGCGATGCCGAACAATTGCAGCGCAACGCGGACGCGGCGATGTACCGCGCCAAGGCGCGCGGCAAGAACTGCTTCGAGTTCTTCACTCCGGCCCTGACCGCCGGCAGCCGCGAACTGCTCGACCTGCGCGCGGATCTTCATCACGCGCTGGAGGAAGGCCAGTTGTCACTGCACTACCAGCCCCAGTTCCGCGCCGACGGCGTGCTGCTCGGCTTCGAAGCGCTGATGCGCTGGAACCATCCACGCCATGGCGCCATTCCGCCCAGCCGCTTCATCCCCATCGCCGAGGAGTCCGGGCTGATCCTGGCCATCGGCCAATGGGCGCTGGAACACGCCTGCCGACAGATGGCGCGCTGGCAGGCCAGCGGCGTCGCCCACCTGCTGATGGCGGTCAACCTGTCGGCGGTGCAGTTGCAGCAGGAGGACTGGACCCGCACCGTCGCCCGCGTGCTCGAAGCCACCGGCCTGCCGGCGTCCTCGCTCGAACTGGAGCTGACCGAAAGCCTGGTGATGCAGGACGTCCAGTCCACCGCCCGTCACCTGCGCGAACTGCGCGAACTGGGCGTGCGCGTGGCCATCGACGATTTCGGTACCGGGTACTCGTCGCTGAACTACCTGCGCCAGCTGCTGGTGGACACGCTGAAGATCGATCGATCCTTCATCAGCGAAATCGAAGCCTCCGCCGATACCGGACTGCACTACCCGATCATCCGCAGCATCATCGAACTCGGCCACAGCCTGGGCCTGTCGCTGATCGCCGAAGGCGTGGAAACCGAACACCAGGCCAGCATCCTGCGCGATCTCGGCTGCGACGGCCTGCAAGGCCACCTGTTCGCCCCGCCCATGACCGCCAGCGACTGCGAAACCCTGCTCCGCCAGCTCCGCGCCCTTCCGTAGAGCGGTCCAACCGCGCACAGGCCCCCAACATCCCATCGCGCGTGATTTACTTCCCCCGCTTGCGGGGGAAGGTGCCGAAGGCGGATGGGGGCAAATCCGTCCGCACCTAGCGACCCCACATCAGGCGCCGCACACCGACGTTCCCCCCTGCGGGCAGATGACGCCTGAAGCGCCCTCTTCCGGCGCTTCGCGCCACCTTCTCCCGCAGGCGGGAGAAGAGCCACCCTGCACGGCCAGCAGCCCCGCCACGCAGTCCACATCGAACACCCACAGCCCCCTTCCCCCGCAACGCGGGGGAAGGTGCCGAAGGCGGATGGGGGCAACGCCGATAACGCACGAAGCACCCTCTTCCCCCCTGCGCGCCACCTTCTCCCGCACGCCGTAGAAGGGTTTCACCATCCCGCCCTACACGGCAGGCAACACCGCCACGCAATCAGCATCCAGCTTCAAATCCGCCAGCGCATCCGCACGGGTCTGTCCACGATTGAGCAAGGCAATCGGCTTGCCCGCCTCATGCGCGATGCGGGCGAAACGGAATCCCGAATAGACCATCAACGAAGACCCCACCACCAGCAACGCCTGCGACGCATCCAGCGCCGCCAACGCCCGCTCATAACGCTCACGCGGCACGTTCTCGCCGAAGAACACCACGTCCGGCTTCAGCATCCCGCCGCAGACATCGCAGTCCGGCACCCGGAACCGGCTGAAATCCAGCCCCTCCAGATCCGCATCGCCATCCGGCGCGGTCGCCGCCTCAAGTCCATGCCAACCAGGATTCGCAGCGTGCAGGCGTTCCTGCAACATCGCCCGCGCGGACAGCGCCCGGCATTGCAGGCACACCACCTGATCGATGCGCCCGTGCAGATCGATCACATCGCGGCTGCCCGCACGCTCGTGCAGGCCATCGACATTCTGGGTCAACAACTGCGACAACCGCCCGCCCTGCCACGCCGCCAGCGTCCGGTGCGCCGCATTCGGCCGCGACTGCGCCATCCGCGGCCAGCCCACGAAACTGCGCGCCCAGTAGCGCGCATTGATCAGCGGGTCTGCGGTGAAGGCCTGATACGTCACCGGCGGCGTGCGCTTCCACTGGCCGTCGGCATCGCGATAGTCGGGAATCCCGGAGGCCGTGCTGCAACCGGCACCGGTCAGCACGAACACACGATCGAACGGAAGCAACCACTCGCGCAGGCGATCAGCGGCGTCGGTGTGCGGGGCGGTCAGGGCGATCGACATGCCGCCATCATACGGTGGGCCCGGCACGCACTTCATCCGCCTTCACCCGCTCTTGCCTTTGGGCCACCCACAGTCATCGCATGGCCACCCGCATCGGCATCTCCGGCTGGCGCTATGCCCCCTGGCGCGGCGTGTTCTACCCGGAAGGACTTCCCCAGCGCCGCGAACTCGAATATGCCTCGCGCGCATTGCCGACGATCGAAATCAACGGCTCGTTCTACTCCCTGCAGTCTCCCCGCAGTTGGGCCCACTGGCACGAGGAAACGCCGCCGCGTTTCGTCTTCGCCGTCAAGGGACCGCGCTATATCACCCATGTCCTGCGCCTGCGCGACACCGGGCCTGCCCTGGCCAACTTCTTCGCCTCCGGCGTACTCCTGCTCGGCCGCAAGCTGGGACCGCTGCTGTGGCAGCTTCCGCCCACGCTCAAGTACGACCGCGCATTGCTGGAAGACTTCCTCGGCTCGCTGCCCCGCGACAGCCATCAGGCCCTCACGCTGGCCCGGCGACGCGAGACCCGACGCATGAAGGGCCGCACCGCGCTTCCCGACCTGCCACGCTTCCGCCTGCGCCACGCGCTGGAAATCCGGCACGACAGCTTCATCGACCCCGACTTCATCGCCCTGCTGCGCAGGCAGCGCGTAGCCCTGGTGATCGCCGACAGCGCGGGCCGCTATCCGATGCTGGAAGATCTCACCGCCAACTTCACCTACCTGCGCCTGCACGGCGATCAGGAACTGTACGTCAGCGGCTACTCGAAACAGGCGCTGGCCCGCTGGGCCAGGCGGATACACCAGTGGGCCCACGGCGAGGCACCGCCATCGTCACGCCTCGCCTCTAAGACGCCGCCCGGAAAACTCAAGCGCCGTGACGTCTACGTCTACTTCGACAACGACGCCAAGGTCCACGCGCCCTTTGACGCGCTGGCACTGGCGGAACGATTGGCATCCCGTCGCGGGTCCGCTTCCCCGACCTGAGTCCGGCTGCTTCTAGGCCGCTGGCACAAGAGTCGACAGGAAATAAATCAGGAGGCCCAGCATCAGGATCGCCCAGCAGGCGCCACCGACGACGATCCCCAGCCAGTTCCAGGCATTGAAGCCGTCTTCGTCCCGATACACCGTGGCGTCGACGAACTGGTTGTAGCGACGTGCCCTGGCATTCATCGGCAACAGCGGCAGCACCGATAGAGGAGAGAGCAACCACAGCGGGCCGGGCAACAGTACGGAAAGCGCCAGTACGACATAGGCGACGGCCAGCAGTCCCGCCGGAGCCCTTTTCTCCCGCGTGCCATCGGCGGCGATGCGGTTGATCGCCCGGAAACAGGCGTACGCATAGAAGAGGGCGAAGATCGAGCGCCAGGCGGGATTGAATTGCCTGCGGTCATGCTGCCTGACCGCGCGCCACGCGCGGTAGAACCACCAGACGGCGTACCAGCCCAGGGTAAACACCATCATCACCACCAGCTTCAAGGTGGGCGGTGCGAGGAAAAACGGCCTGGCGCGCGTGGCCGGCCGCTCCTCGATTGCCCCATCGGGTGCCCGATAGGGGCTGCTTTCCAGGCCGGTATCCATCCCGTCGGATCAGCGCCTCAGCGTACTTCCGCCACTTCCACCCCATCCAGTCCCTGCGCCAGGGTGCGGGCGTCGCCGCCCTGGGAGAGCTTGATGCGCAGGCGGACTTCGTTCTGGGAGTCGGCGTAGCGCAGGGCGTCCTCGTAGGAGATTTCGCCGGCCTGGTACAGCTCGAACAGGCTCTGGTCGAAGGTCTTCATGCCGAGGTTGGTGGATTCCTTCATCACTTCCTTCAGCTTGTGGACCTCGCCGTCGCGGATGTAGTCCTGGACCAGCGGGGTGCCGAGCAGGATTTCCATCGCCACCCGCCGGCCCTTGCCGTCGGGGGTGGGAATCAACTGCTGCGCGACCACGCCCTTGATGTTGAGCGAGAGATCCATCAGCAGCTGGGTCCGGCGGTCTTCCGGGAAGAAGTTGATGATGCGGTCCATCGCCTGGTTGGCGTTGTTGGCGTGCAGGGTGCACAGCACCAGGTGGCCGGTTTCGGCGAAGGCGATGGCGTGGTCCATGCCCTCGCGGGTACGCACCTCGCCGATCATGATCACGTCCGGCGCCTGGCGCAGGGTGTTCTTCAGCGCCGCGTCCCAGCTGTCGGTGTCGATGCCGACCTCGCGCTGGGTGATGATGCAGCCCTCGTGCTTGTGCACGAACTCGATCGGATCCTCGATGGTGATGATGTGGCCGGTCGAGTTCTGGTTGCGGTAGCCGATCATCGCCGCCAGCGAGGTGGATTTGCCGGTGCCGGTGGCGCCCACGAAGATGATGATGCCGCGCTTGGTCATCGCCAGCGTCTTGATCACCGGCGGCAGGTTCAGTTCCTCCACCGTCGGGATGCGGGTCTCGATGCGGCGCAGGACCATGCCGACCTGGTTGCGCTGGTAGAAACAGCTCACGCGGAAACGGCCCACACCGGCCACGCCGATGGCGAAGTTGCACTCGTGGGTCTTTTCGAATTCCTCGCGCTGCGCCGGCGTCATCACGTTCAGCACCAGGTCGCGCGACTGCTGCGGCGTCAGCGCGGTCTGGGTGATCGGCGAGATCTTGCCGTGGACCTTGATCGACGGCGGCATGCCGGCGGTGATGAACAGGTCCGACGCCTTCTGGTGCGCCATCAGCTTGAGGAAGGAGGTGAAGTCGATGCTGCTCATGGGATGCTCCTTCGGAGCCGGGAATGGGGAATCGTAAATCGGGAATCGTCAAAAGCCGGCGGTCTGGAAACGGGGTCGGGAACTGCTTTTGCTTTCACGATTCCCGATTCTCCATTCCCGATTCCCGGCTTACTCGAACAACCGCTTGTCCTTCGCGTATTCCTTGGCCTGCTGGCGGGTGACCAGGCTGCGCTTGACCAGGTCCTGCAGGTGCTGGTCGAGGGTCATCATGCCGTACTGCTGGCCGGTCTGGATGGACGAATACATCTGCGCCACCTTGTCCTCGCGGATCAGGTTGCGGATGGCGGGGGTGCCGACCATGATTTCCCAGGCCGCGGTGCGTCCGCCGCCGACCTTCTTCAGCAGCGCCTGCGAAATCACCGCGCGCAGGGATTCGGACAGCATCGAGCGGACCATCGGCTTCTCGCCGGCCGGGAACACGTCGATGATGCGATCGACGGTCTTGGCCGCCGAACTGGTGTGCAGGGTGGCGAACACCAGGTGGCCGGTCTCGGCGGCGGTCAGCGCCAGCCGGATGGTTTCCAGGTCGCGCAATTCGCCCACCAGGATGTAGTCCGGGTCCTCGCGCAGCGCCGAGCGCAGCGCTTCGTTGAAACCATGGGTGTCGCGGTGCACTTCGCGCTGGTTGATCAGGCACTTCTGCGAGGTGTGCACGAACTCGATGGGGTCTTCCACCGTCAGGATGTGCGCGTACTCGTTCTTGTTGATGTGATCGATCATCGCCGCCAGCGTGGTCGACTTGCCCGAACCGGTCGGGCCGGTCACCAGGATCAGGCCCTGCGGCTGGGCGATCAGATCGCGGAACAGCGGCGGGCAGCCCAGGTCTTCCAGGGTCAGCACGTCGGAGGGAATGGTGCGGAACACGGCGCCGGCGCCGCGGTTCTGGTTGAACGCGTTGACGCGGAAGCGGGCCAGGCTGGGAATCTCGAACGAGAAGTCCACTTCCAGGAATTCTTCGTAATCGCGCCGCTGCTTGTCCGACATGATGTCGTAGACCAGCGCATGGACCTGCTTGTGGTCCAGGGCCGGGATGTTGATGCGGCGGACGTCGCCGTCGACGCGGATCATCGGCGGCAGGCCTGCCGACAGATGCAGGTCCGATGCCTTGTTCTTGACCGAAAACGCCAACAGCTCGGCGATATCCATAAGTTTGCCTTCCCCCGAAATAGTGCTGCAAAACTGGAACGATGCTGCCCCTGAAGGCAGTATAGCGCTCCCCAATGACCTTCCAACCGCCCCCGGATGACGCTCGCCGACACCCTTCGCGACACCCTGCAACGTATTGAAAACGCTGCGGATGCCGCCCATCGGCCAGCCCCCCGCCTGCTGGCCGTGTCCAAGACCCAGCCGGGCACGGCGGTGGCCGCGCTGGCCGCCGCCGGACAGCGGGCGTTTGGTGAGAATTATGTGCAGGAAGCGGCCGCCAAGGTCCGTGATCTGGTCGAGCTTTCGCTGGATTGGCACCTGATCGGGCACCTGCAATCCAACAAGGCCGACCTGGCCGCGGTGCTGTTCGACTGGGTGGAAACGGTGGACCGCCCCAAGCTGGTGGCCGCGCTTGCCCGCCATCGCCCGGCCGACCGACCGCCCTTGAACGTGCTCATCCAGGTCAACATCGACGACGAAGCCAGCAAGCACGGCTGCGCGCCCGCCGAAGTGCCCACGCTCGCCGCCGCCATCGCCGCCGAACCCCGGCTGGCCCTGCGCGGACTGATGTGCATCCCCACCCCGCATGCGGATCCGGAGCTGCGTCGCCCGGCGTTCGTGCGCATGAAGGCGCTGTACGACGCACTGGCGATGACATATCCCCGTGTGGACACGCTGTCCATGGGCATGAGCGACGACTACCCGATCGCCATCACCGAAGGCGCCACCCAGATCCGCATCGGCACCGCACTGTTCGGGCGCCGGCCGGGCTGATGCCTTAAGCCGGATAAACAGTCTCAAAAACTCCCCAGGGTCATGCCCCTCCCCCGCCTGCGGGGGAGGCTGGGTGGGGGCCGCCTCCGAAGCACGTAACGCATCCGCGCACGGACAACCGCGAGCGCAGCTCACTCGTCCGTTCGCCCCCATCCGCCCTTCGGGCACCTTCCGCCGCATGCGGGGAAGGACGCATACGGGAAGAAACTCGTTCCCCGCCCCGCAAATGAAACGGCCCCTCCCCCGCCTGCGGGGGAGGCTGGGTGGGGGCCGCCTCCGAAGCACGTAACGCATCCACACACGAACAACAACGAGCGCAGCTCACTCGCCCGCTCGCCCCCATCCGCCCTTCGGGCACCTTCCCCCGCATGCGGGGGAAGGACGCAAGCGGGGAAGAAACTCATTCCCCGCCCCGCAACATGAAACCGCTCCTCCCCCGCCTGCGGGGGAGGCCGGGTGGGGGCCGCCTCCGAAGCACGTAACGCATCCACACACGAACAACAACGAGCGCAACTCACTCTTCCGTTCGCCCCCATCCGCCCTTCGGGCACCTTCCCCCGCACGCGGGGGAAGGACGCATGCGGGAAGAAACTCATTCCCCGCCCCGCAACATGAAACCGCCCCTCCCCCGCCTGCGGGGGAGGCTGGGTGGGGCCGCCTCGCATCCACACACGAACAACAACGAGCGCAGCTCACTCGCCCGCTCACCCCCATCCGCCCTTCGGGCACCTTCCCCCGCACGCGGGGGAAGGACGCATGCGGAGAAGAACTCATCCCCACCCCGCAGCACGAAACGGCCCCTCCCCCGCCTGCGGGGGAGGCTGGGTGGGGGCCGCCTCCGAAGCACGTAACGCATCCGCGCACGGACAACCGCGAGCGCAGCTCACTCGTCCGTTCGCCCCCATCCGCCCTTCGGGCACCTTCCGCCGCATGCGGGGAAGGACGCATACGGGAAGAAACTCGTTCCCCGCCCCGCAAATGAAACGGCCCCTCCCCCGCCTGCGGGGGAGGCTGGGTGGGGCCCGCCTCCGAAGCACGTAACGCATCCACACACGAACAACAACGAGCGCAGCTCACTCGCCCGCTCGCCCCCATCCGCCCTTCGGGCACCTTCCCCCGCATGCGGGGGAAGGACGCAAGCGGGGAAGAAACTCATTCCCCGCCCCGCAACATGAAACCGCTCCTCCCCCGCCTGCGGGGGAGGCCGGGTGGGGGCCGCCTCCGAAGCACGTAACGCATCCACACACGAACAACAACGAGCGCAACTCACTCGCCCGTTCGCCCCCATCCGCCCTTCGGGCACCTTCCCCCGCACGCGGGGGAAGGACGCACGCGGGAAGAAACTCATTCCCGCCCCGCAACATGAAACGGCCCCTCCCCCGCCTGCGGGGGAGGCTGGG
>NZ_VFID01000005.1 GCF_006542425.1 Pseudoxanthomonas sp. z9
CGCATCCACACACGAACAACAACGAGCGCAACTCATTCTCCCGTTCGCCCCCATCCGCCCTTCGGGCACCTTCCCCCGCACGCGGGGGAAGGACGCATGCGGAGAAGAACTCATCCCCACCCCGCAGCACGAAACGGCCCCTCCCCCGCCTGCGGGGGAGGCTGGGTGGGGGCCGCCTCCGAAGCACGTAACGCATCCACGCACGAACAACAGCGAGCGCAGCTCACTCGCCCGCTC
>NZ_VFID01000006.1 GCF_006542425.1 Pseudoxanthomonas sp. z9
GGAAGAAACTCGTTCCCCGCCCCGCAAATGAAACCGCCCCTCCCCCGCCTGCGGGGGAGGCTGGGTGGGGGCCGCCTCCGAAGCACGTAGTGCATCCGCGCAGAACAACCGCGAGCACGACTCGCTCTTCCGTCTGCCCCCATCCGCCCTTCGGGCACCTTCCCCCGCGTGCGGGGGAAGGAGGCACGCGCGAAGAAACTCATTCCCCGCCCCGCAGCATGAAACCGCCCCTCCCCCGCCTGCGGGGGAGGCTGGGTGGGGGCCGCGTCCGAAGCACGTAACGCATCCACGCACGAACAACAGCGAGCGCAGCTCACTCGCCCGCTCGCCCCCATCCGCCCTTTGGGCACCTTCCCCCGCATGCGGGGGAAGGAAGCAAGTTTCCTTCTCTAGAAGCCATGCGCCCTTCCCCCGCGTGCGGGGGAGGGGAACAAGCGGGAAAGGAAGAAAAAAGTCACTTCAGGACTTTTCCTATATCGAACGACGGGATCGCAAACAAGAATTCCATCACCTTCCGTCCGCCAACCTCGCGCCACGTCGAAGGCATGCGCGCCACCGCGTCGATGCCTGTTCCATCTGACTTGCCGAACGACCACTGAAGCCTCGACGCAGCGATTCCCCCTCGTTCGACGATCGATCGCAGCCATCCACACCGCAGCGCGCGCATTGCGCACAACGACGCTCATAAAGGTGAACGCTTGTACAGAACACCTAAACGAAAGCACCTCACTTTAGGAACTTTCCTATGGGATGGATACGGCGCCGAATCGAGAATTTGCGCTCCTTTCCACCAACCAAACGGAGTTTTGCAATGTCCAAATCCCTCCTGGGCCTGTCGGTCCTCATCCTCGCCGGTGCCAGCGGTTCGGCGATGGCCGCCGACGGCACCATCAAGTTCACCGGCGAGATCATCGCTTCGTCCTGCACCATGAGCGACGGTACCAACGCCCCCGGTTCGGCGAAAGACAAGCTGTTGACCATCGACCTCGGCAAGGTCGGTGCCGACGCCCTGTCCGAAGGCGGCGGCCAGGGCAACATCGGTGCGGCGAAGAACATCGACATCGTGCTCGACTGCAAGGGCACTCCCAAGGGCCTCACGAACGTCCACCTGAGCTTCAAGCCGGACGGCGGTAGCGGCGCCGAAACCGGCACCGGCACGGTGGCTGTGGGCAATACCAAGCTGCTGGCAGTCACCGGTGGTGCCACCGGCGTCGGCATCGGCGTGTTCGACAGCAACAACGTGTTGCTGGACCTGAACAATCCGCTGCCCCAGATCAGCGGCAAGCTGGACGTCAAGAACATCGGCACCGTGGAAGCACCGCAGTACAAGGGCATCGCCAACCTGGCGCTGCGCGCGGCCTACGTCAAGGCCGGTCCGGATCCGGTGGTTCCCGGTGTCGCCAATGGCTACCTGCCGTTCCAGCTGAGCTACGACTGAGTCGCTCTTTAGCTGTTCCGGGGGGCGGGTTCCGCCCCCCTTTTTTCCCCTCTTTCCTCGGGACCGCCATGAACCTCACGCCATGTCTCCGCGCCGCATTGGCCGGCGCCCTGTTGCTGTGCGCCGGCCTGGCCCAGGCCAGCATCCAGCTGGGCGCCACCCGCGTCGTGCTGGCCGCGCCGGCCCACGAAGTCACCGTGCCGGTCAACAACAAGATTGATCAGGACACCATGATCCAGTCCTGGATCGAAGGCGAGGACGATGCCGCCGGGCAAGACGTCCCCTTCGCCGTCACCCCGGCGCTGAGCCGGCTGGGCGGCAACCAGCAGCAGACGCTGCGCATCTTTTATCAAGGCCAGGGCCTGCCGACCGACAAGGAATCGGTGTTCTGGCTGTCCGTGCAGGAAATCCCGCAGAAGGCCAAGGGCGAGAACGTCCTGCAGATCGCCGTGCGCCAGCGCATCAAGGTGTTCTATCGCCCCGCCGGCCTGCAAGGCAAGCCGGAAGACGCCGCCAAGGCGCTGCGCTGGCAGTGGAGCACGCAGGACGGCAAGCCCGCGCTGCGCGTCAGCAATGCCTCGTCCTACCACGTGTCGGTGACCAGTGCCGCGCTCAAGGACGGTGATCGCCGGCACGCACTCGACACCCGGATGGTCGCGCCCGGCGCGACGGTGGTGTTTCCGCTGAAGGACGGCGCCGCGCGCCCGTCCGCCAACGCCGCCGTGTCCTTCCAGTACGTCAACGACTACGGCGGTATCGATCAGCTCGATGCCACGCCGGCGCGCTGACGCCCCCAGGCCTTGATGCCGGAGATCCGCGCCCCCGTCGTCCACTGATTTTCCCCCGAGAGAACGCTGCGCCATCCCACGGCGGATGCGCCCAAGCAAGGAACACCGCATGCCCGCTCTGCCCGCCCACCATCGACTGAGCCTCGCCCTGCGCCACGCCCTGTACTGCGTGGCGTTCGTGGGCCTGTCTTCCGTTTCGGCCATCGCCGCCGAAGCGGGCGACGACGACGCCAGCTTCGAATTCAACGAGATGTTCCTCAGCACGCGCGGCGGCGGCGGCAGCGTGGATCTGCGCTACTTCGAGAAGGGCAGCGCGGTCGCGCCGGGCACCTACAGCGTCGACGTCTACCTCAACCTGAGCCTGGTCCGCCGCCACGACATCGTGTTCGCGCCGGATGCCAGGGGCCGGGTGGTGCCAGTCCTGCCCTACGGCCTGCTCCGGCAACTGGGCGTGGATGTGGCCAAGCTGCAACAGGAAGGCCTGCTCGACCCGGCGGAAGACGATGCGCCGGTCGATCTCTCGCGCATCCCCGCCGCGCGCGCCGAATTCGACGTCAACAACCTGGCGCTGATGGTCAGCGTGCCGCAGGTCTACGTGCCGCGGCGCTCGCGTTCCTACGTGGATCCCTCGCTGTGGGACAACGGCGTCACCGCGTTCTTCAGCAACTACCAGGCCAACTTCAACAGCAACCACGACCGCCGCAGCGGCGAGGATCGCCACTACGGCTACCTCAGCCTGCGCAGCGGCCTGAACGTCGCCGGCTGGCGCCTGCGCAACGACGCCTCGCTGAGCACCGGCTCCAACCAGCCCAGCCGCTTCCGCAGCCATCGCACCTGGCTGGAACGCGACGTGCGCCGCTGGAACGCCAAGCTGGCCCTGGGCGAGCTGTACACCTCCGGCGAAGTGCTGGACAGCGTGCGTTTCCGCGGCGTGCAGTTGTCCACCGATCTGGGCATGTGGGCCAACGATCAGCAGGGCTACGCGCCGGTCGTGCGCGGCATCGCCGAAACCAATGCCACCGTGGAAATCCGCCAGAACGGTGTGGTGATCCATTCCATGCCGGTACCGGCCGGCGCGTTCGAAATCGAGGATCTGCCTTCCAGCGGATCCAACGGCGATCTGCACGTCCGCATCCTCGAAGCCGATGGCCGCGTCCGCGAATTCACCCAGTCCTTCGCCGCCCTGCCGGTGATGATCCGTCCCGGCCGCCTGCGCTACAGCCTGAGCGCGGGCGAATACCGGGGCGGCGCGCAGGAAGACACGCCCACCGTGGCGCAGGGTTCGCTGGTCTACGGCCTGGGCAACAACTTCACCGGCTTCGGCGCCGCGCTGGCGGCGCAGGACTATCACGCCGTCAGCCTGGGCATGGGCCTGAACTCGCGCCTGGGCGGCCTGTCGCTGGACACGACCCACAGCCGGTCGCGCGCGCCCTCCGGCCACGTCGAACAGGGCCAGAGCACCCGCCTGCTGTACGCCAAGACCCTCACCGGCACCGGCACCACCTTCACCATGGCCGGGTACCGCTACTCCACCGAGGGCTACCGCACCTTCGGCCAGCACATGGCCGACCGCCGCAACACGTCGAACTCGATCCACTACAGCCCGCAGAAGAGCCGGGTGGATCTGAGCGTCAACCAGTTGCTGCCGCGCAGCCAGTCGCTGTACCTGACCCTGGGCGAGACCAGCTACTGGAACCTGCCCGGCAGCACCCGCACCTGGCGCTTCGGCTATGCCGGCAGCATCGGCAAGTTGAACTACAACCTGGCCATGTCGCGGGATCGCGACCCGCGCCGCGAGCGCGACGACACCCAGGTCAACGCCAGCTTCAGCCTGCCGCTGGGCGTGGGCAGCCGCGCGCATCGCATGAGCGCCAGCGCCAGTTCCACCCGCCACGGCGCGGACCGGGTGCAGGCCGGCCTGAGCGGTTACCTCGACGGCAACCGCAACGCCAGCTATTCCCTCCAGGCCAGCCATGCCGAGGGTTACGGCAGCAGCGGCAGCGCCAACGTCAACTGGGCCACGCCGCTGGCGCAGCTGGGCGGCACCTACCAGCAGGGGCCGGACAACCGCCATGTCGATCTGAGCGCCTCCGGATCCGTGGTGATCCACCGCGGCGGCATCACCCTGGGCCAGCCGGTCGGCGAAACCTTCGGCCTGCTGGAAGTGCCGCGCACCGCCGGCGTCGGCCTGACCAACTGGAACAACGTGCGCACCAATCGCCGCGGCTACGCGGTGGTGCCCTACCTGCAGCCCTATCGCATGAACTGGGTGGAGGTGGACACCCGCAAGCTGGGCCTGGACACCGAACTGCTGGGCAACGCGCCGCAACTGGTGCCGACCCGCGGCGCCATCGCGCGCGCCAGCTACCAGGCCGAGACCGGACGCCGCGTGCAGTTCGTCCTGCGCCGCGAAGACGGCACGGTGCCGTTCGGCGCAATGGTGTACGGCGCGCAGGACAAGGTGCTGGGCATGATCGACAACCAGTCGCGCGTGCTGGTGTTCGGCGTGGAAGATCAGGGCCGGCTGGACGTGCGCTGGGGCGAGGGCGCCTGCGTGGCCGACTACACCCTGCCGGCCGTGCAGGCCGGACTGGCCTACGATCGCGTCAGCCTGGTCTGCCGCGCGCAGGCGCAATAACCGGCGATGCGCATGAACATCCGCCCCCGCCTTCGCCGGTTGCTCCTGCTGGTGCTGGCGCCGCTGGCCGCACTGCCGCCGACCGCGCGCGCGGAACTCTACTTCGACGGCAAGAACCGCTTCGTCATGGAGAGCGTGCGCATGCGCCTGCCCATCACCAACCAGGCCGTCCATCCGGCGCTGCTGGAAATTTCACTGGACTGGGGAGACGAGGCGTCGCAGGCACCCTTGCCGCTCGCCCTGTCGCGGCCACTGCTGAAACTGCTGGCCGGCCAGCAGGCGCACGTGGACGTGTTCTACCAGGGCGAGGGGCTGCCGACGGATCGCGAGTCCTATCTGCGGCTCAGCATCCTGGACGTGCCGCAGGCGCCGCACGCCGACAACACCGTGCAACTGGCGCTGCGGCATCACTTCAAGCTGTTCTACCGCCCGCCCCTGCCGACCACGCGGGAGCAGGCCTGGGCAGCGCTGTCCTGGGAACGATCCGGCGACGGCGACACGCCGGTGTTGCTGGCGCGCAATCCCTCACCCTATTACCTCACCCTCGGTCATCTGGAAGTCCTCGACGCCGGCGGGCAGCCCTGCGGCGACCCGCACGAGCACCTGATGATCGCCCCCTATTCCAGCCAGTCGCTGCCCGCGCCCGGCTGCCACGCGGCGCAACTGCGCTACCAACTGATCAGCGACGCCGGCAACCCGCACGCGCGCGTGTTCACCCTGTCCACCTCTGGCCACGATGCAACGGCATCCCGGCCGGCCCTTCCGGAGAAACAACCATGAGGATCCTGATTCGATTGTTGGCGCTGGGTGCGCTGCTTGTCATGTCGCAGAAAAGCTTCGCGCTGGTGTGCAAGCGGGATGGCATCACCGAACAACAAGATTACCCCCTCCCCACAACCATTGCGATCGCCAAGGCAATGCCCGAAGGAACGATCGTCTGGCGCTCCCCCACCGACACCATGGACATTACCTGTTGGCAGGACAATCCAACGGACTATGGCGAATTCGTCCATTTCTACCCGGCACCCCGAGGAGACGCCCTGGGGCCGGATCTCGAAATGGGCATTCACTTCGACGGAACGGACTACCGCTATTCCACAATGGAGCCATCAGAGCATGGCCGCAGACTTCCTACCAAAATCTGGGTTAGTGGCTGCCTGAACACATACTGGTGCCAGGTCAACAAAGAAAAGGAGGGCACCAAGAGACTGAGCTACCACTTCTTCTTCGTCAAGAAATCACCCGCCAGCGCCGAGATCAAGGAAGGACAGGTCACCTTTGACTGGAAGTTCGATATCTTTCAATTGGATGGCGGAGGTGGCTTGAACAGGAATGGCGGCACCTACTACATGACGCTGAAAAACCTGGACCAGCTGCGTTACATTGCATGCAGCTCGACCATTGCACTGTCCAACCCCACCGTCAACTTCGGCGGAATCAACAAGGCCTATGCGCAAAAAGATCAGGTCGCCGCAGAAAAACCCTTCAGCATCACCGCCAGCAAGAACTGCGACAGCGCCTACGGCCTGGGCGCACTCCTGAAGCCAATCGCGGGTACCACCCTGGATGCCTCGCACAAGCACATGCTGGTCCCCACGGACAACAAATCGATCGGCATCACCCTGCACGACCCGGACAACAGCATGAGCGTGATTCCGATCAACGAAGAGTTCGAACTAGTCAAGCACAGCACGGACCGGACGGTGATGCGCAAATTCCTCGCCCGCGCGACCTGGCTGAAGGAACCGGCACAGGTGCAACTCGGAAAGTTCAACGCCGGCGCCACCATCGATATCTACTACAAATAGCGTCATTCCGTGCGATCACGCGCCACGGCCACCGCACCGCCCGGCGCCATCCCCGTGGAGCGGAGCTTGCTCCGCTGCCTTTCGCGACCCTGGATATCCCGTTATCCCGGCGAAAGCCGGGATCTCTTTTTGGCTCTTTGGTTGGGCGGGTGCGTGGCGCGGTCCGGTCGGCGTGCGGAGCGAAGAGCAAGGTGGGTCCCAGCGTTCGCCGGGACGGCGGTTTGTCGGGTGTAGTGCCGCGCCCGCGCGAACTTCCGGGGTTCCACCCCTGGAGCAAACAACTTCTGTCCGGAAGTTCGCGGGGACGCGGGGTTCTGGGGACGCGCGATGGTGGAGCGGAGCAAGCTCCGCTCTGCACGGGTATCGGGCTGTCCGGTGTTGCTGCGGGTTCGATCAGTCGTCGAACTTGCTGTAGAGGATGCGGCCGTCGTAGCCGCTGACCTTCAGGTCCACGCGGCGCCCCTGCGGATCGGTGGCCTCCACCTCCCAGACGCCGGCATCGCGATCGATATCGGTGAAGGCGCGATAGCCCTGCCCTTCCAGCTTCGCCAGCAGATCGCGCATGGACAGCACCTCGCGCTTGCCGCGCAGGTCGAATATTTCGCCGGTGGCCGGATCCACGGAGACCTCGTCCCACAGGCCATAGGGGCGGCGGATTTCGGCTTCCCACAGGCCGTCGTCGTATTCGAGATCGCGGACGTCGCCATAGCCGGCCTGCTGGAGCAGCGTGATGACCTGCTGCGGTCCGATCGGCTCGGCCGCCTGGGTAGTCGTCAGGCAGGCGCCGAACATTCCGAGCGCAACGCACAAGGCCGTCTTCATCGGGCCACCCAGAGCAAGGGGTCGCGAATTTTTCCGGCACGGGACTTCCGCGTTGCTGCGAGACCCTTTGTTGTTCGAACGCATGTGCACGCCTTCCTCGTGAAGCAAAAAACGGGGGCATAGCTTGGAGAGACGAAGTGGTGCTGTCCCTCGGAAACGTCTGAAAAAATGGGTCCATGTCCGGTGGGATGCCGGTGTTCGTGCGGAGATGAAAGCGAAGATGGGTTCCAGCGTTCGCTGGGACGATGGCCACAGTGCACCTCCATCCACGCCTTGCCATCGTCATCCCGGCGAAAGCCGGGATCCCTTTGGCGCTTGGCATTCGTGCCGGAATCCTGGCACTACCGGCCCTCCGTTTCGGAATCCTCCGATTCCTGCCATCCCCGCGCTTGCCGAGAATGCCCGGGCCTTTTCCCTTGCAGGAAGGCAGCACGCAGCGCGCATTCGACGCGTGTTTTTCATCCGGCATCTCGCATCGCCGGATGCTTCATTTCCCTTCAGAGAGTATTTGATGAAAGTTCGTATCTTGGCGGCCACCGTCGCCGCGATGAGCCTGGCCGGTGCCGCGCAGGCCAAGGACGCGGCCCACAACCGCTTTGCCGTCACCGCCGGTTTTGCCTCCCAGCACCTGGGCGGCGACAAGCCGCTGAATGTCACCCTGACCGATGCCCCCGCAGGCGGACAGATCGAGAACGACCGCAGCGACGAAGGCGCCACGCTGGGCTTCAGCTGGTTCATCAACCGCAACATCGCCATCGAGCTGTGGGGCGCTTCGCGCTTCGACGCCAGCACCGAAATCGACATGGATAACGCGCCGGACATCGGCGTGAGCAAGTACCGCACCCGTCCGCTGGCACTGACCGCGCAGTACCACTTCACCCAACTGGGCGACCGCTTCAAGCCGTACGTCGGCCTGGGCGTGCATCGCACCCAGGTGGACGGCGAGTGGTTCAACCCGGCGCTGGACGGTGCGCATGACTTCCGCATCGACGACGGCACCGGCCTGGCCGCGACCGTGGGCCTGGACCTGAACCTGCCGAAGAACTGGTTCGTCCGCGGCGACGTCCGCTACCTGCGCTGGAACAGCGACGTGCGCCTGGACAACCTGCGCTCGGACGTGGACATGCATTCGCTGGTTTATGGCGTGAGTGCGGGTTTGCGGTTCTGAGGCGGGCAAGTCAGAAATAGGTTCACTTTCCCCCTTTATGAAATGGGAGATTGAGGGGGATTTGTTCTTTGCGCCAAGAGCAAATCCCCCGTCCTCCGCTTCGCGGAGGCCCGCCCCCTTTTTTAAAGGGGGCTTTTTTTTGGTTTCCGTGCAGGTGGGGGCTATGGCTTTTCCTCCCCCTTTGAAAAAGGGGGATTGAGGGGGATTTGCTCTCTGCGCCAAAAGCAAATCCCCCGTCCTCCGCTGCGCGGAGGCCCGCCCCCTTTTTTAAAGGGGGCTTCTTCTGGGGTTTCCGTGCGAGTGGAGGCCTTGGCTTTTCCTCCCCCTTTGAAAAAGGGGGACCGAGGGGGATTTGCTTTATGAGTGGCCCAGCCTCACCAGTTCCACCTCCAGCGCACGCATCGCCGCTCCCGCCTCATCGACCACCTCGGCAGCGATACCCTCCGCGCGTATCCGATCTTCCAGCCGTTCGAAGCGGGCGACCAGCTCATCCATCTGCATCATCGCCAGCGCGCCGCGCATGCGATGCAGGGTGGTGATGGCGGTGGCCGGGTCCTGCCCTTGCAGGGCAATGGCGACGGCGGCGGCGTCCGCGCGCATGGTGTCGACGAACAGGCGGCGATACTGCGCCGGCAATTCTTCCGCCGCGTCGAGGGGTGCGACGTCGCCCGCGTTGCCGGCATCCCCGGCAGTCGCCGCATGCGCACGCAGCAGTTCCCACAATCCGCGCAGGCCAATGGGCTTGACCAGCCAGGCGTTCATGCCGGCTTCCCGGCAGCGCTGTTCTTCCTCGCGCATCGCGTTGGCGGTGACGCCGATGATCGGCACGTCAGCGCCTTCGCGGCGCAGGGTGGCGGCCAGTTCGTAGCCGTTGAGGCGTGGCATGTTGACGTCGGTCAGCACCGCGTCGAAGCGCTCGCGTCGCCACAGCGCGAGCGCCTCCACGCCGTCGTCCGCGGTCGCGACGGTGCAGCCCAGTTGCTCCAGTTGGTGCGCCAGGGTGGCCCGGTTGATCGGATTGTCTTCGGCCACCAGCACGCGCAGGCCCAGCCGGCCGGCGATTGGACCGGCCCGCAGCGGCGCGGGCGCGACGGGCTCGCCCCGGCGCAGCGCGAGGATGGCCTGGGCGAGCGCGTCGCGGTGATGCCCGTCCACGGCCGTTGGCGTGGCGTCGCCGGCATCGGCGCCCAGTACGCGCGGTCCCGGCCATGCCGGGGGGGTGTCCGGCGGCGGCAGCACGTCCACCAGGATGGCGTCCGCATCGGCGGGCGTCGCCGGCAGGACGGCCGGCGCGGCGCGCGCGCCCCAGCGTTCGAACCAGCGGCACAGGTCCGCCGTCAGTTCCGGATGCGGCGTGCGCACGCACAGCACCGCGCCGGAAAGATCGGCGTGGGTGTCCGTGCCCGCTTCGGCCGTCAGCGGCAGGCTCAGGCGGAAGCGGCTGCCGCGTCCGGGCACGCTGTCCACGGCGATGTCGGCCTGCATCAGCCGCGCCAGTTGCATGCAGATGGACAGGCCCAGGCCGGCGCCGCGGAAGGTGTGGCTGGCCGCATCGACCTGGTAGAACGGTTCGAACAGCCGCGCCTGGTCTTCCGGTGCGATGCCGACGCCGGTGTCCTCCACGTCCAGCACCACCTGCGCGATGCCGCCGCGCGTTTCGCTGCCCAGCCGCACGACCACCCGGCCGTGTTCGGTGAACTTGATGGCGTTGCTGATCAGGTTGTCGAGGATCTGGCGCAGGCGCGCCGGATCCCCGTGCAGCCATGCGGGCAGATCCGGATCGATGCAGGCGAACAGATCCAGTCCCTTCTGCCGGGCCATCGCCGCGTAGCCGGCCACCGCGTCCTCGACCAGATGCCGCGGATGGAAGGCCACCGCGTCCAGCGCCAGTTGGCCGGTCTCGATGCGGGTGGTGTCCAGGATGTCGCTGATGAGCTGCAACAGCACCGCCGAGGAGCTCTGCACGGTCTGCAACTGGCGGCGCTGCTCCTCGTTCAACGGGGTGAGCGCCAGCAGTTCCAGCGTGCCCAGCACGCCGTACAGCGGGGTGCGGATCTCGTGGCTCATCGTGGCCAGGAAGGTGGACTTGGCCGCGCTGGCGCGATCGGCCTCGCGCTTGGCGCGGGCCAGCGTGCGTTCGATTTCCGCATGCGCGCTGATGTCGGTGAAGGCGCACAGGATGACCTCGCGCATGCGGTAGCGCGTGGGCGAGTACGCCACGTGCAGCGGGCGGCCATCGGCGGCGGCGAATTCCTCCAGCAGGCCAGCGCCCTCGACCCCGGCCAGCCGTTCGCGCAGGCGCGACAATGCCCCGCTGACCGCCAACGACGAATCCCCGGCCAGGCCCAGCCATTGCCGGGCCAGGCCATTGCCGAACACCACCTCTCCCGAGGCGCGATCCAGCACGCACAGGGCCACCGGCGTGGCGTCGATGATGGTCCGGTTGAACGCTTCGTTGTCGAGGATGTCGCGCTGGGCGGCGAGCGCGGGCGCGACCACGCGGCGGTCGTACCAGCGGCCAAAGCCGAGTGCGCCGGCGATGCCGGCCAGCAACAGCAGGCCCGCGCCCAGCGGCAACCACAGGTTGTCGCGGAACAGGCTGAGGTAGCCCACCCGGTAATAGGCGTCCCACTGCCCGTTCGCGTCGTGGAAATGGAAGACCCAGCCGCGGCGGGTGTAGTTGAGGCCCGGATCTTTTGCAGGCGGCGGCGTGCCGTTGCCGTCCAGCACGACGCCCCGGCGGGTCAGCCAGAAATCGTCGTAGATCGGCTCGCCCAGATGCCATTCGAACACGCCCACCCGCGAGAGCGTCAGCAGGGTGGCGGCGTAGAAGTCCGGCGGTTGTTCCCTGCCCGTGCCCCACAGGCGGGGCGGAATCGGCGCCGGCAACACACCGATCAGCCGCTCCGGCAGATCCGGCGAGCGCAGCCAGCGCACGTTGCGCCCGACCGGCTGCTGGCCCGCCGGGGTGCCGCGTTCGGCCAGGTGCGCGCGCACCGTATCGATCACCGCCGCGAACTGCGCCGGTTCCAGCCGGCCCAGGCCGGATTCGACGCCGATGCCGGGCACGCTGGCGGCCAGGCTGCTGTTCCGGTCCAACAGGAACACTTCGCCCGGCGGAAACGGCGAGCGCGACCAGAAGGTCGTGTAGGCGTTGCTGAGGTGCTGGCCGACTTCCGGCAGCGCGGCCTGCGCGGCGTCGCAGTCGGCCTGCGCGCAGACCAGCGAGAACGGCAGGTGCACGCCGGCCTCCTGGCCCAGCCACTGGCGTTCGCCGGGACGCGCCGGCTGCGGCATCTCGCGCAGGGTTTCCTGCGGCCAGTCGGGCAGCGAGGCCAGGCGCGCGTTCTGCTGGCTGAACGTGGTCAGGAAGGTTTCGTGCTGGTGCACGTAGCCGGTCATCACCCCGAAATCGACGGCCAGCTTCTGCTGCTGCTCGGTCAGCAGCCGGTGCATGCCCCAGTACAGCCCCAGTCCCAGGAACAGCAGCACCGGTAGGATGCCGAACAGCGCGATCCGCAGCCAGCGGACCGAGCGGGTGATGCGGCCGAACGGAGTGTCCTTCATCAGCGTGCCGGTGGCCGCGCGCGGCGAGCCAGCGCCGCCTCGCCGCCGGAACCGACGGTTCCCTGGGTGGAGATGTCGCGATTCTAACCAGCCGGACCCGCACTTCGGCTAGCGGCGGTCCCCGTAGCCGGTCGCCAGCTTCAACCAGAACTGCGGCAGATGATGCTGGTTGAGGACATGCACGCGCGGCACCCGCAGCGGATCCACGCCGATCCGCGCGCGGCCACGCACGGTGGTGGTGGCGCCGGCGAATCCCGCACGCCGCACCGCCTCCACCACCCGGTCGTCATGCGCGCCCCACGGATAGCAGAACTGGGAGACGCGCAGGCCGAAGCGATCCTCCAGCGCGCGCTTGCCGCCGCCCACTTCGTCTTCCAGCGTGGCGTCGTCGAGGGTGGTCAGGCGCGCATGGGTGCGGGTGTGTGCGCCCAGCTCCATGCCGGCGTCGATCCATGCGCGCAACGCGCCTTCGTCCGCCAGCGGGCTGGTCACGCCGAGCACGTCCTGGGACCAGCGGTTGCGCTGGCCGATCCGGTCCGACACCGCGTAGCAGGTGGCGCGATGGCCATGCCGTCGCAGGATCGGCAACGCGGCGGTGATGTTGTCGAGGAAGCCGTCGTCAAAGGTCAAGGCGCACAACTTTTCCGGCGACACCACTCCGCCCTGCAGAACCGCATGCGCCTCGTCCATGGTCACGCCGCGATAGCCGCAATGCGCCAGCAGCGCCATCTGCCGGGCGAACGCGCGCGTACCGACGAAGATGCTGCGCCGCCGGCTGCCCGTCGGCACCGGCCCGATGCTGTGGTACATCAGCACCGGCAGCACCGCGCTCACGCCGGCAGCTCCAGCACGCGCCGGTACAACGCCACGGTGTCGTCCACCATGCCACTTGCGCTGAAACGCTCACGCTGGGTCCGCCGCGCCTGCTGGCCCAGGCGCTCGCGCAGGGCGGGATCCAGCAGCTTCTTCAGCTGCCAGGCCAGACCGTGGGCATCGTCCGAGGTGAACAGCAGCCCGTTGACCCCGTCCTCGATCACCTCCGGCATGCCGCCGGTACGCGCGGCGATCACCGGCAGGCCGGCGGCCATCGCTTCCAGCAGCGACAGCGACAACGCCTCGCTGCGCGAGGGCTGGACGAACACGTCCATGCCGCGCAGCAGCGCGGCCACGTCATCGCGATAACCGGGCAGGCGCACCCGTGCATCGAGTCCGAGCCGATCGATCAGATCGGCGAGTGCCTCCGGCCAGTCGCCCGTCGCGTCGCCCAGCATCACCAGATCCATCGGCTCGCCCACCGCGCCCAGCAGCGACAGCGCGCGCACCAGCAGATCGTGCCCCTTGTGCGGCACCATCCGTCCGACCATGCCGATGGCGAGCCGCTCCGGCGCGATGCCCAGCCGCTCCCGCGCCGCCCTGCGCTCGGACTCGCGCGTATCCGGAAGCGCATCGACACCGTTGTAGATGCGCTCGATCCGCGCCGCCGGCAACCCCTTGTGGACCAGGAACTCGCGCACCGCCTCGGACACCGCGATCATCCGCTGGTTGCGGCGAAACCCCTTCCAGGTCTGCAAGGAGTGGATGGTCGCCACCGAACGGCAGCGCCCCCACCCGCCGGCCAACGCACTGTAGAACGCGCTGCGCCGCGAATGCCCATGCACCACGTCAATACCGCGCTCGCGCACCAGCCGGCGCAGGCGCAGGTGCGACACCGGATCGATCAACCCGCGAAAGCGCAGCGGCGTCCAGTCCAGTCGCTCCGCCTCGGCCTGCTTTTGCAACCAGGAGCCTCGCTGCAAGGCCAAGGTCACCCCATGGCCGGCATCACGCAGGCCACGGCTCAACGACAGCACCTGCCGTTCCAGGCCGCCATAGCCTTGGGTATGGACGACTTGCAGCAATCGGAGGGGACGATGGGGAGGCATGGGGAAGATCGCGCGAGAAATGTGACGCGACCTTGCCGTCCGGTGGGGGGCTGGGCCATCGGACGACTCTGAAAGTGGTTGGAGTGCTACGTGGGCCTCGCCGGAGCGGCGTACGGAGCATGGCGCCGGTTCATCTGTGCGCGCCCAGCCAGTCCACGCGGGAACCGGCAAGCCTCGCACTCGCACCGAATCTGCCATTGCCTATTGATTGGTCGGACGAGCAAACGGCCCGAACGGCGCGCGGTGGTACGCTCCCGCAGTTGCGCAAGAAGCGTTGGGGTGCCTGAAGCGGCTGTTTTTCCGACCCGAGGTGGATATCTCCTGGGGTGAATTCGTCCAAGGGGGTCTGGTTCGCCTTCTTCAATGGGCTATTCCAGCTTGTTCTCAATAGACATTCGTGAGGTGCATAGGGATGTGGTCCAACAGTTCATCCAAGCGCGCTCGTCTCTTAGTAGAAGTACCTGTGGAGCGATACCGAGTCCTTTCGGCGGAAGGTCGTATCCCGCGAGCCGGGGATATCGTGGCGCTGGATCAAGGCTTCACCGGCGATGACGGCCTGCCGATGGTGCTGGTGTACTTCCCCGCCATTGGCAACGAAAGCCTTTATGAGGCGGAAGTGTACGAATCAGAACTGGAGTAATGGGTAGAGGCGGTATCGCTCAGACCTGGTCCACTTCACGGTCGGCCCGCGAGAACGTGGGCCGACCACCATCAAGGGCACAGGGCGTCAGATGAAGACACCCGCCCTCCCGTCATCGTCTCCCCGTGGCGCCTGCAACGCATCCGCCAGCGCTAACGGCAAAGGCAGATTGCCCAGGTATTCGGCCAGTTCGTGACCCAGCAGGTCTTCGTGATCGCGGAAGAATATGGGACCGGTGGTCAACGTCCAACCGTCCTCGATGCGGCGCCAGCCGCGTGTGCTGCGCACCATCAGTCCGCCCATGTCGAGTGAGCCGGCCAGGGTGATGCTGTCCTCGCTGACGCGCAGGGCGATCTCGGCTACGACGCGCGCGCATCGGTTATCGGGATCGGTTGGACGATACGAGGTGGAACTGTCGGGGGTGGATTGAGTGTGCTTGCGCATGTGCGGAACTCCTTGTGAAGTGGAATCCGCCGCCCCGACGCCAATCAGGGTGACGGACGGTGCACGGTTGGCGTACCGGCCACAAGAAGCCGGCGGGGCCGAAGCCCCCCGCACACCGCCCGCCATGAAAAATGGCCTGGCTTTCGCCCTATCGCTTGCTCGGCAGAAAAAAAGCGCCTTGCATCGGTCGATGGGCGCTGGTGCGCCTTGTGGTTCGGGACGCCAATCCCGGTCGCTGAATTTGCAGCGACGCGGGATGCTGGTTCCGTCTACGCGCGCCCGTCAACTCACATTGAACCAATGTTCGTCCTCTGACATTTATTGCGTCAAGGGTTGAGGAGCGCGGCAGCGATGGGCCCAGGACGAACGCGAGCAGGAACTTGCGCGGAAACGGAATGTCCATTATAGTGGACACATGGCGACCATTCAGACCACGGATGTGTTTGAGCGCTGGTTCGAAAAGCTGCGCGACAGGGAAGCAAAAGCGCGTATCAACGTACGGATACGGCGTTTGTCGATGGGCAATCCCGGTGACCATCGCAATCTGACGAAAGGCGTGTCGGAACTCAGGGTCAACCACGGCCCCGGTTACCGCATCTACTACGTCACGCGTGCCGGCATCACCTACCTCCTGCTGTGCGGAGGCAACAAGGACTCGCAAGAACAGGACATTGCCTAGGCGCTCGCCCTGGTCGATGAACTTTAGTTTCCCGAAGGACCGGATTCCCCCCGATTGACCGTATGCGCCACAAAACTCATCTAGCTGCAAAGGGAATCAGACCCATGAGCGCAAAAATCAAAACCCGTCCCTGGGACGCTGCGGAACATCTTCGGGATGAAGAAGATATCCGCCGCTACATCGAGGCAGCCCTCGAAGAAGCTCCGGACGATGCGTCTTTCCTGGCTGCGGTGCTGGGTGACGTGGCACGCGCCCAGAACATGGCCAAGCTCTCGCGCGATACCGGCATTGCCCGTGAAACGCTGTACAAGGTGATGCGCGGCGAAGGCAATCCAACGCTTGAGACCGTCGGAAAGATGGCCAAGGCACTCGGGTTCCGTCTCACGCTGACCCCAATCAAACGTGAAACGCCGGTAACCAAGAAGCCGGTCGCTGCTCGCAAGGCTGTCCGGAAGCGAAAGAGCGCTGTCCAGGACACTGTGGAAATTCTGACCAGCAAGGCCAAGAAGAAACCCGCACCGATAGTGCGGCGCGTTGCTGGCGGCTGAGCGCCGCATCACGGCCATCGTTGCCGTCCTCCTTCAGTCCGTGGACTGTCGTGGGTTCATTTTCGCTAATAGACCTGTGCATCGCGGGCCCCCACCCCAGCCCTCCCCCGCACGCGGGGGAGGGAGCTGTATCCCAGCACGCTTCTTTCTACTGCCCGTGCCTGTGCGCTGCCCCTTCCCCCGCGTGCGGGGGAAGGTTGGGATGGGGGCGGGTCTGTCATCGGGCGGGAATGTCGCGCGGTTTGTGCATCGCGGGCCCCCACCCCAGCCCTCCCCCGCAGGCGGGGGAGGGAGCTGTATCCGAGCAGCTTTTTTCTGCTGCCCGGAAAATCATCGTGCCTGTGCATTGCCCCTTCCCCCGCGTGCGGGGGAAGGCTGGGATGGGGGCGGGTCTGTCATCGCGCGGGAATGTCGCGCGGTCTGTGCATCGCGGGCCCCCACCCCAGCCCTCCCCCGCAGGCTGGGGAGGGAGCTGTTTCCGTGCTGGATTGCTTTCCTGCCTAAGAAAAGCGGCCGTGCGCGTGTTTCGCTCGTTGGCGGGCACGCGGGTGCGCCGGCCCTTGCCGGTGCGGAGGCTGCGCTAGAATCACCGCGGTTCTCCAACGGATCGCATCCATGCCATCGCCCGCCTCGTCTTCATCCACTCCGCTCGCCTTCATCGGTGGCGGCAACATGGCGCGCAGCCTGATTGGCGGGCTGATTGCGCGCGGACATGCGCCGGAGGCCATCCATGTGGCCGAGCCGGTGGAGGCGCTGCGTGACGCGCTGGCGCGGGACTTCGGCGTACAGGTGCACGCGAGCGCCGCCGATGCGGCCGCTGATGCCGATATCTGGCTGCTGGCGGTCAAACCGCAGGTGATGCGCACGGTCTGCGGCGATCTATCCGCATTGGCGCAGGCACGGCGACCGCTGGCGATTTCGATTGCCGCCGGCATCACCGCCGCGCAGTTGGAGCGCTGGCTGGGCGGCGATGTGGCGGTGGTACGGGCGATGCCCAATACGCCGGCGCTGCTTGGCGCCGGCATCACCGGGCTGTATGCGAACGATCGCACCGACGCCGCGCAGCGCGACGCCGCGGCGGCCTTGCTGGCGGCGGTGGGGCCGACCGTGGCGATTGGCGAGGAACCATTGATGGACGCGGTCACCGCGGTGTCCGGCAGCGGGCCGGCCTATGTGTTCCTGCTGGCCGAAGCGATGCAGGCGGCCGGCGAAGCCGAAGGCCTGCCCCCGGACGCGGCGCGCGAGCTGGCCACGCAGACCCTGCTGGGTGCGGCGCGCATGCTGGTCGAGTCCGGCGAGCCGGCCGGTGTGCTGCGCGCGCGGGTGACCTCGCCCAACGGCACCACCCAGGCGGCCGTCGAGACCTTCCAGGCTGGCGGCTTTGAGGCGCTGGTTGCAAAAGCCATCCACGCCGCCACCGAACGCGGACGCGAACTGTCCGCCGCCAACGACTGACACCGACGACTGCCATGAAGACCATCAAGACCGCCTGGATTGCCTGCACCCTGTCCCTCGCCCTGGCCGCGTGTTCGGCCGGCGAAGCGCCACGCGTCGCCGAGTTCGTGCAGCCGGTGCAGGCGCAGCAGGATTTCGGCTCGCTGCGCGTGCATTTCAACGCGCTGCCGACGCTGTCGCTGAGCGAGGCAGTGGCGCGCGAATACCAGGTGCAGCGCGAGGCCGGCACCGCGCTGGTGGTGATCGCCCTGCGCCGGGTGGCCGGTGGCGAGGAAAGCGTCACCGAGGGCGAGGTCGAGGGCGAAGCGCGCGACCTGTCCGGCAAGCGGCAGGCGCTGGCGTTCCGCGCGGTGCGCACCGGTGATTACGTTGACCACATCGGCACGCTCAAGGTCGGTCCGCGCGATACCTATCGTTTCGATCTGACCGTGCGCGCCGACGGCCGCAGCGAGAAGTTGCAGTTCCAGCGCAATTTCTGAGCGGCGTACGCGCCTTCCCGGGCGCGCGATGCGGGTATCGTCGCCATCGTGGGTGCGCATGAACGCGCCGGTTGACCTCAACCGCGCTTGAGGGCGCAAGCTCCGCGACTCCCCCGCTCCGCCTCTCCCTCCATGGAATCGTCGTCCCTGTCTTCCTCCGCCGGCCCCGATATCGCGGCCGATCCGGCGCCAGCCATCACCACAACCGCTGATGAAGGCCTGCTGTCGCCACGCCGTCGCGCGATGACGCTGGGCATGGTGGCGCTGGTGTCGCTGAGCGCGTTCGAGGCGCTGGCCGTCGCGACCGCGATGCCGACCGTGGCGCGGGCGCTGGACGGCCTGTCGCTGTACGCGCTGGCGTTCGCCGGCACCTTGGCCGCGAGCGTGGTCGGCATGGTGCACGCCGGCCGCGCCAGTGATCGGCACGGTCCCGCGCGCGTGGTCTGGTGGGGCGTGGGGTGGTTCGTCGCTGGCCTGATCGTGGCGGGACTGGCGCCGAACATGCCGGTGTTGCTGCTGGGGCGCGTCGTGCAGGGCTTCGGCGGCGGCGCGATGTCAGTGGCGCTGTACGTGGTGGTGGCGCGTGCGTATCCGGAAGTGTTGCGCCCGCGCGTGTTCGCCGCGTTCTCGGCGGCGTGGGTGGTGCCTTCGTTGATCGGCCCGAGCGTCAGTGGATTGATCGTGGAGCACCTGGGCTGGCGCTGGGTGTTCCTGGCGGTGCCACTGCTGGCGATTCCGGCGGCCTGGGCGTTGCGCCCCGGCCTGAAAGCGCTGCCGCCGACGATCGCCGAAACCACCGGCGGGCGCTCACTGTTGCCATGGGCCGGGCTCGCGGCGGCGGCGGCCTGCCTGTTGCACCTGGCCGGACAGCGGCACGACGCGCGCGGCGCGCTGCTGCTGGCGGTGGCGCTGACGGGTTTGATCTGGGCGACACGCAAGCTGTTGCCGGAAGGCAGCCTGAGCCTGCGGCGCGGGTTGCCGAGCGTGATTGCGTTGCGCGGATTGGCGAGCGCGACCTTCTTCGGCGCCGAGGTGTTCATTCCGCTGATGCTGGCGCAGCAGTTCAAACTCTCGCCGCTGTGGGCGGGCGTGGCGCTGAGTGTCGGTGCGCTGGGCTGGTCGATGGGTTCCTGGTACCAGGGCAACACGCGGCGTGCGTGGTCGCGCGCGACGCTGCTGCGGATTGGCCTGACGATGATGGCGATCGGCATCCTGCCATTGCCGCTGGCGGTGTTGCTGCCGGGTGGATTGGGGCTGGCGCTGGTGGGTTGGGCGATCACCGGCATCGGCATGGGCCTGACCTACCCCAGCCTGTCGGTGCTGACGCTCTCGCTGTCGCCGCCACACGCGCAGGGGCGCAACAGTTCCGCCTTGCAGCTGATGGACGCGCTGGCGATCGCGACGGTGCTGGCGCTGGCCGGATCGCTGGTGGCGGCGCTGCTGGACCGCGCGCCGACGCTGGCGTTCGGACTGAGTTTCGGGATGACCGTCGTGCTGGCGGTCCTCGGTGCGCTGCTGGCCGGGCGCGTGCGTCCGGCCGATTGATACCCGTTGATGCGCCCGCGACTCAGGCGTGGCGCGCGGCCCAGGCCTGCACGATGTCGGCAATCGCGCGCACGCCATCGGTGAGCGCGGCCGGACCGGGCTGGAGGATCAGCGGTGATTTGATCTCGTGCAGTTCGCCGGTGCGCACCGCCGGCATCGTGTCCCAGCCGGGCCGCGCGGCGACCCGCTCGGGGCGGAACTTCTTGCCACACCATGATCCCAGGATGATGTCGGGCGCGCGCCGCACCACTTCGTCGCCATTGGCGAGGATGCGCTGCTTCGCCAGAGGTTCGATCGAAAGTTCCGGAAACACATCATCGCCACCGGCGATGCGCACGATTTCGGCGACCCAGCGGATGCCGGTGATGATCGGTTCGTCCCATTCCTCGAAATACACGCGCGGGCGGCGCGGCAGCGTGGCGGCGGCCTGCTCGATGGCGCGCAGGCCTGCCTCGATGCCATCGGCGTAGGCATTCGCCTTGTCCGTCGCGCCGACCAGCGCGCCCAGCCGGCGGATGTAGTCGAGGATGCCGTCCACGCTGCGGTGGTTGGCGATCCACACTTCCACGCCCTGCTTGATCAGCTCGGCGGCGATTTCGGACTGGATGTCGGAGAAACCGATGGCCAGATCCGGCTTGAGCGCCATGATCTCGCCGATCTTGGCGCTGGTGAACGCGCTGACCTTGGGTTTCTCGCGGCGCGCCTGCGGCGGTCGCACGGTGAAGCCACTAACGCCGACGATGCGGTGCTGCTCACCGAGCGCGTACAGCGTCTCGGTGGGTTCCTCGGTCAGGCAGACGATGCGTTGCGGGCCCATGGGTCAGTCGTCCAGGCGCTTGCGGAAATACACCACGCGCTCGGTTTCCTCGAAGCCGCAGGCGGCGTGTGCGGCCTGGCTGTCGCGGTTGTCCAGCAACGCGTCGGACGCCAGCTCGCTGCAGCCCTGCTCTCGCGTCCACGTTTCCACCGCCTGCACCAGCGCGCGGCCGATGCCGTGGCCGCGCCAGGCCGGATCCACGTACCAGCCTTCCAGGAAGCCGACCGGCGAGGCCTCGGTGCCGTTGACGTAGTCATGCCGCAGGCTGGCCTCGGCGAAGGCGATCACCTGCCCGTCTGCATTGGTGGCCAGGAAGCCGGCCGCGTCGCCGGCGAGGAAATCCAGGATGTCGGCGGCCTGCTGGCCGGGCTCGTCCATCGGCCACAGGTCCTGGCGCAGGCGCGCCCAGCCGGCGGTGTCGCGCGGTTGCGCCTGGCGGATGCTCCAGCCATCGCTCACGGGAACAGCATCCGCTTGGTCCACTGGCCGGCGGCGTCGCGCTCGTAGCGCCAGCGTTCGTGCAGGCGGAACTGCGCGCCGTACCAGAACTCGAACGCCTCCGGCATCACCCGGAAACCGCTCCAGCCCGTCGGGCGCGGCACGTCCTGGCCGGCGAAGCGCGCTTCGGTTTCGGCGATGCGCTGGTCGAAGGCCTCGGCCGAGGCCAGCGTTTCCGATTGATGGGAGGCCCAGGCGCCAATCTGGCTCATGCGCGGGCGCGAGGCGAAGTAGGCGTCGGCCTCGGCCGCATCGACCTGCTCCACCGCGCCTTCGATGCGCACCTGGATGCCGGCATCGCGCAGGCTGCGCCACAGGAACAGCAGCGCCGCGCGCGGATTGGTCTCCAGATCGCGGCCCTTGTGGCTGTGCAGGTGGGTGTAGAACACGAAGCCGCGTTCGTCGAACGCCTTCAGCAGCACGGTGCGCGCGGACGGATGGCCGTCCGGGGTGGCGGTGGCCACGGTCATGGCATTGGCTTCCAGCTCGCGCGGGGAAGCCTGGGCCTCCTCGTAGAGTCCGGCGAACGTGGTCAGGGCTTCGGCGTACAGATCGGTCATTGCGCACCCGGCAGGTCGAGGGTGCCGCGCGGTGCGCGGCGGTCATGCGCTATTGTCGCGCGATGTCCGCATCCACGCATCCCGGCGACGCCGACGGCTTCGCATCCGAATGGGTCGAGGCCGCGCTGGCGGCGGCGTTGTCGGTGCGCGCGGCCGTGCCGGTGCTGGCGATCAGCGGTTTGCAGGGTTCCGGCAAGTCCACGTTCGCGGCGCAGATCGCCGCGCTGGCGCGGGCGCGCGGCCGGCATCCGGCGGTGCTGTCCATCGACGATGTCTACCTGACTCGCGCCGAACGCCAGCAACTGGCGCGCGAGGTGCATCCCCTGCTCGCCACCCGCGGTCCGCCCGGCACGCACGACGTGAGCCTGGCCTGCGATCTGCTGGATGCACTGCGCGCGGGGCGGCCGGCGACGCTGCCGCGCTTCGACAAGTTGGCGGACGACCGTGCGCCCGAGTCGGCGTGGGAACGGCTGGAGGTGGCGGATCTGGTGATCTTCGAGGGTTGGTTCCTCGGCACGCCGGCCGAACGGGACGACGCGCTGCGGGAGCCGCTGAACGCGCTTGAGCGCGAGCAGGACGGCGACGGCCGCTGGCGGCGGTATTGCAACGACGCGCTGCGCCGCGACTATCCGGCGCTGTGGCGGCGATTCGATCGGCTGTGGTTCCTGCAACCGCCCGGCTTCGAGGTGGTCGCCGGCTGGCGCGCGCAGCAGGAGCGACAACTGGCGCGGGCGCGGCCGGACGCCGCGTCGATGGACGACGCCGGCGTGGCGAGGTTCGTGCAGTTCTTCGAGCGGGTCAGCCGGCAGGCACTGCGCACGCTGCCGGATCTGGCTGATCGGACGCTGGCGCTGGATGAGCGCCGACGGCCTCGGTGAAGCGGTTTTCCCTGTAGGAGCGACGTAAGTCGCGACCGTGATGCAGGAAAGCCTCGTCGCGACTTACGTCGCTCCTACAGGGGATTCGGGGGGTTACGCCACCACGAAGCTGATGCGCAGGTTGACGCGCCATTCGGTGACGTTGCCGGCGTCGTCGGTCACCACCTTGATCTCGTTGACCCAGGCGCCCTTGATGCCCTTGACCGTCTCGGAGGTCTTCTTCAAGCCGACCTTCACCGCGTCTTCCATGCTGGTCTTGGAGGCGGCATTGATTTCGATGATCTTGGCGACAGACATGGCGTTTCTTCCTTTTGCTGTGGCTGGGCGGGCATCCGCCGGGGTGTCCACCCTAGGCCAGCGCGTGTTAAGGGCCCGCCACGGGTGCTAGCATCCCCGGCGATGAATCCCGCCCCCAACCTCGTCTTGGTCGGCCCGATGGGCGCCGGCAAAACCTCGATCGGCAAGCGTGTCGCCGAGCGGTTCGGGCTGGTGTTCGTCGATGCCGACCAGGCGATTGTCGAGCGGGCGGGCGCCACCATCCCGGAAATCTTCGAGCATGCCGGCGAAGCCGGTTTCCGCGAGCATGAGACCGAAGTGCTGCGCGACCTGCTGGCCGGCGAAGGCCAGCTGATTTCCACCGGCGGCGGCGTGGTGCTGTCGGCGGACAACCGTGCGCTGCTGCGGAACCGCGGTTTCGTGGTCCACCTGGAAGTCAGCGTGGAAAGCCAGCTCAGGCGATTGGCCCGTTGCACCAACCGCCCGCTGCTGCAACGCCCGGATCGCGAACAGGTGCTGCGCGAGATGGCGCGCGTGCGCGCACCGCTGTATGCCGAAGTCGCCGATCTGAGCCTGGACACCGATCATCTGATGCCCCCCGAAGCCACCGTCCGCCTGTGCCACCTGCTGGCCTCGCGCTGGCAGCGCCAGGAAACCCCCGCATGAATCCGCTTTTCCGCACCGTCGCCGTCGGCGGCGACACCCCTTACCCCATCACCATCGGCCCCGATCTGCTCGCCGACGGCGCGGCGCTGGCCCGGTACGTGCGTGGCCGCCACGTGCTGCTGGTCAGCGATTCGACGGTGGCGCCGCTGTATGCCGCTGCCGTGCGCGAGGCGCTGCACGCGGCCCGACCGGAACTGGCGATCGGCACCTTCGTGCTGCCGGCCGGCGAAGCCTCCAAGACGCTGGCGCATTTCGGCCACGCCATCGACGCGCTGGCCACCCTGGGCGCGACCCGCGACGCCTGCGTGTTCGCGCTCGGCGGTGGCGTGGTCGGCGATCTGGCCGGATTCGCCGCCGCCTGCTGGATGCGCGGCGTGGACTGCGTGCAGTTGCCGACCACCTTGCTGTCGATGGTGGATTCCTCGGTCGGCGGCAAGACCGCGGTGGATATTCCGCAGGGCAAGAACCTGGTCGGCGCGTTCCATCCGCCGCGCGCGGTGTTCGCCGACACCGGCGCGCTGCGCACGCTGCCGCCACGCGAACTGCGCGCCGGCCTGGCCGAGGTGATCAAGTACGGTGCGATCCGCGATCCGCTGTTCTTCCAGTGGCTGGAGGCCGAACGCGCCGCGCTGCTGGAAAGCGAGCCGACCGTCCTGGCGCAGGCCATCGCGCGCAGCTGCGAACACAAGGCGGAGATCGTCGAACGGGATCCGCTGGAACGCGGCGAGCGCGCCCTGCTCAACCTGGGCCACACCTTCGGCCATGCGATCGAGACCGAACAGGGCTACGGCAGTCCGGACAACGACAACCTCAACCACGGCGAAGCGGTGGCGGTGGGCATGGTGCTGGCCGCGCGGCTGTCGGCGCAGTTGGGCCTGTCAGGCGATGCCGATACAGAACGGTTGATTGCGTTGCTGCATGCGTACGGCCTGCCGACGGCCATCCCCGCCGGCTTGGCACCGGACGCGCTGCTGGCGCGGATGCGGCTGGACAAGAAGAACCAGGCCGGCCGCCTGCGGCTGGTGCTGTGGCGTGGCATCGGCCGCGCCGAGGTGGTGCCGGATGTGGACGAGGCGCAGGTGTTGAGGGTGCTCGGAGGTTGAGTTCCTCCCCCTTTGTGGGAGCGACGTCAGTCGCGATGAAGATCACGGGAAAGCTCCATCGCGACTCACGTCGCTCCCACAAGTTGCGTCGCGCGCACGTACACGAATTCCGCCCCCTCCCCCGCGTGCGGGGGAGGGCTGGGGTGGGGGCGAACGTCCCGGTATTCCCGCGCCCCTGGAAGCGGCCCCCATCCCAACCTTCCCCCGCAGGCGGGGGAAGGGGCAAAAGCTGGGCGCTGCTGGTGCCCGTCGGTCGCGCCGAGGTGCTGCCGGAGGTGGACGAGGCGCAGGTGTTGAGGGTGCTCGGAGGTTGAGTTCCTCCCCCTTTGTGGGAGCGATGTGAGTCGCGATGAAGATCGCGGGAAAGCCCCATCGCGACTGACGTCGCTCCCACAGGTTGCGTTCGGCGTGTACACGGATTCGGCCCCCTCCCCCGCGTGCGGGGGAGGGCTGGGGTGGGGGCGAACGTCCCGGT
>NZ_VFID01000007.1 GCF_006542425.1 Pseudoxanthomonas sp. z9
GAACGTCCCGGTATTCCCGCGCCCCTGGAAGCGGCCCCCATCCCAACCTTCCCCCGCAGGCGGGGGAAGGGGCAAAAGCTGGGCGCTGCGGATGCCCGTCGGTCGCGCCGAGGTGGTACCGGATGTGGACGAGGCACAGGTGTTGAGGGTGCTCAGGGGAGGTTGAATTCTTCCTCCCTTGTGGGAGCGACGTGAGTCGCGATGAAGATCGCGGGAAAGCCCCATCGCGACTGACGTCGCTCCCACAGGTTGCGTCGCGCGCACGTACACGAATTCCGCCCCCTCCCCCGCGTGCGGGGGAGGGCTGGGGTGGGGGCGAACGTCCCGGTGTTCCCGCGCCGCTGGAGGCGGCCCCCATCCCGACCTTCCCCCGCGCGCGGGGGAAGGGACAAAAGCTGGGCACTGCCGGTGCCTGCAGGTTCGGTGTCCTACTCACTGCCTTCGCGTTCAATCACCAGGATTCGCGCCACGCCAAGTGGTTCGGCCCGGTGCTCGGTGCCGGTTTGCGCATGGAACATGTCGCCGGCTTCCAGTACCGCCGAGTGTTCGACACCGTGCTCGCGCCAATGCATGCGCACGCGACCGTCCATCACCGCGAACACTTCCTGGCCGTCGTTGACGTGCCAGCGGTAGGGCTGGTCGGTCCAGTGCAGACGCACGCTGGTGCCGTCCAGGCGGGCGACATCGAGGGCGCCCCAGGCGCGATCGGCGGTGTAGTCGCGGCTGCGGATAAGGTTCATGGGGGCTCCGTGGAAACAGGTGATATCGGGATCCGATCGCTTCCTTGTGGGAGCGACGTCAGTCGCGATGAAGATCGCGGGAAAGCCCCATCGCGACTGACGTCGCTCCCACAGGTTGGGGATCAGGCCACGGCTTCGCGGGCGCGCTGGTTGGATTGCGGCACGTTGTCGATCGGCAGCGGTGCCTGCGCATCCAGTGCGGTGATCCATGCTTCGGTGGAGGCCACGGCGGCGAAGTTGCTGTGGAAGACCACGCTGAAGACGCGGTGGATTTCCTCGGCGCTGGCCGAACCGGCCGCGTTGGCGCACGGCAGCGCGCCGGTGGCGTCGTGCAGGAATTCCATCCGCAGGCCGCGATGCGCGCCTTCGTAGATCGTCGAGGCGTCGCAGTTGTGGGTCATGTAGCCGACCACGGCGAGGGTGTCGATGCCGCGCGCGGCCAGCCAGTCGGCCAGGTCGGTGCCGGTGAAGGCGCTGGCGAGCGATTTCTCGATGTAGTGATCGCGCGGGCGACCGGCCACGTCCGGATGCAGTTTCCAGGTCGCGGTGCCGGGCACGAACACCGGCGCGCCGGCCGGGGCGCTGTGCTGGACCACGATCACCGGGATGCCACGCGCCTGGGCGGCATCCATCGCCCGCAGCAGATTGGGCAGGGATTCGCTGACCGGTGGGTGCTCGATGGGCAGGCCGCCGGTGAAGTACTCGTTCTGGACGTCGATGACGATGAGGGCGCGGCGGGGAGATGACACGGTGTCCGGTTCCAGTGGGGTGTGGCGGCATTCTGGGCACCGGGCCGGCATGCCACGAGTGGCCCGTAACTCATCTTTCGATAGAATCGGGCCATGTCCCTGCACCGCATCGCCGTGGTCGCCTTCGACCGCATTAGCCCCTTCCACCTATCGGTGCCCTGCCTGGTGTTCGAGTCGCGGCCCGCCCCCGGCCTGCCCGACTTCGACCTGCGGGTCTGCGCGGTGGAGCCGGGGCCACTGCGCACCGACGCCGGTTTCGCCCTCCAGCCCGAACACGGCCTGGAGGGGCTGGAAGGCGCGGACACCGTGATCGTTCCGTCCTGGCGGGACCAGGACGAGCCGGCTCCCGAGCCGTTGCGCGAAGCCCTGCGCCAGGCCCATGCCAACGGCGCCCGGCTGGTGGGCCTGTGCCTGGGCACCTTCGTGCTGGCCGACGCCGGCCTGCTGGACGGGCGCCCCGCCACCACCCACTGGGCCGCGCTGGACACCTTCGCCCGCCGCTACCCGAAGGTGCGGCTGGAGCCGGACGTGCTGTACGTGGACGACGGCGAACTGCTGACCTCGGCCGGCACCGCCGCCGGCATCGACTGCTGCCTGCACCTGGTCCGTCGCCATCACGGCGCCGAGGTCGCCAACCGCATCGCCCGCCGGTTGGTGGTGGCGCCGCATCGCCAGGGCGGCCAGACCCAGTACATCGAACAGCCACTGCCGGCCGATCCGGGCGACGACCGCCTGCGCGCGGTGCTGGCCTGGGCGCTGGCGCACCTGGACCAGCGGCTGGGGGTGGACGAACTGGCCGACCGGGCGCTGATGAGCCGGCGCACCTTCACCCGTCGGTTCCGCCGGGCCACCGGCGCCAGCGTCGGCGACTGGCTGGCCCACCAGCGGCTGGCGCGGGCGCAGCGGCTGCTGGAAACCACCGACCGGCCGCTGGACCACATCGCCGCCGAGGCCGGTTTCGGCAGCGCCGTCTCCCTGCGCCAGCGGTTCGCCGCCGCCCTGGGCACCTCGCCCTCGGCTTACCGGCGCAGCTTCCGCGGCGGCTGAATGGCCGCCGCTTCGCTACAATCCGCCCCATGCGCGTCTTCCTCCAGCAACGCCCCGAGACGGGCGAAGCTCCCCGCTACGTCCAGCTGACCCTGCAACCGGACCTGTTCGGCGGCTGGGAGCTGCTGCGCGAAAGCGGGCAGATCGGCGGGCGCGCGCAGCTCAAGCGCGAACAGTACCTGCTGCAATCCGAAGCCGACGCGGCCTTCGAGAAAGCCCGCGACACCCATATCAAGCGTGGCTACCAGATCACCTTCACGCAGGGAGCGCCACAGCCGTGAGCCTCTCCGCGGCGGCCGGTTTCCGCGCCGCCTGAACGGCATGTCCGCACGACTCGCGCCACGCGCGTTTTTTTCCACCCGACGAGACCACCGCCGGATTCCCCCACTAAGGAACACGATGTCCAGCTCCCTGAAGAACGATCGCCTGCTGCGCGCCCTCAAGCGCGAACCCGTCGACTGCACGCCCGTCTGGCTGATGCGCCAGGCCGGCCGCTATCTGCCGGAGTACCGCGCCACCCGCGCCGCCGCCGGCAGCTTCCTGGGCATGGCGAAAAATCCGGACATCGCCTGCGAGGTCACCCTGCAACCGCTGCGCCGTTTCAAGCTGGACGCGGCGATCCTGTTCTCCGACATCCTGACCGTGCCCGACGCGATGGGCCTGGGCCTGTACTTCGTCGAAGGCGAAGGCCCGAAGTTCGAACGCACCGTGCGCACCGCCGCCGATGCGGAAAAGCTGGCGGTGCCGGACATGGAAACCGAACTGCGCTATGTGATGGACGCGGTGCGCCTGATCCGCCGCGAACTGGACGGACAGGTGCCGCTGATCGGTTTTTCCGGCAGCCCGTGGACGCTGGCCTGCTACATGGTCGAAGGCGGCGGCAGCAAGGACTATGCGCGGATCAAGGCGATGGCGCTGAACGATCCGGCCACCCTGCACAGGCTGCTGTCGGTGAACACCGATGCGGTGATCGCCTACCTGTCGGCGCAGCGCGCGGCCGGTGCGCAGGCGCTGCAGGTGTTCGACACCTGGGGCGGCGTGCTGTCGCCGGCGATGTACCGCGAGTTCTCGCTGCCCTACCTGACCCGCATCGCGCGTGAACTGGAACGCGGTGAAGGCGCGGATCGCACGCCGCTGATCCTGTTCGGCAAAGGCAACGCCGCGCACCTGGAAGCGCTGGCCGACAGCGGCGCCGAAGGCGTGGGCGTGGACTGGCTGATCGAACTGGCCGACGCGCGCCGCCGCACCGGCGGCAAGGTGACGTTGCAGGGCAACCTGGATCCGGCGGTGCTGTACGGTTCGCCGGACGCGATCCGCGCGCAGGTGAAGGCGACCCTGGACAGCTACGCCGCGGGTGCGGACGGCAGCCGCGACGGCCACGTCTTCAACCTCGGCCACGGCATGTCGCCCGACATGAATCCCGAGCACGTCGCCGTGCTGGTGGATGCCGTGCACGAATTCAGCGCCCGATAGGCGCGACGTTTCCGGAGCCCGCAATGGACGGCCGCCCCCACGCGCTTTCCCTCGCCCTCGTCCTGATGACCACCGGCCTGGCCGCCTCCGCGGCGCTGGCCGGCGAACGCGCGCCGGTGACGATCGAAGTGCGCGGCGACGACTTTCCGATGCTGGTGCAGGACACCGGCCTGCCGCCACCGCTGGACGACAACGGCCTGCCACGCACGCCCGGCTGCGAGGCCGTGCGCGCGCGCCGCGTGGACGAACTGCCCTATCCCTGGCGCGAGGCGGTGGACCGCGTCCACCTGGATTGCCAGCCAATGGAAGCGCCCGAGGGCGAGACCGCGCTGATGGCGCTGACCGCGACCGCGTTCCTCAAGCCCGGCCGGGTCTGGCTGGCCGGCCACGCGGTGAGCGAGATCCGGCGGATGGATTCCGAACTCTGGGGCGATCACCAGTACGTGCTGGCCGAACCCTACGCACAGGTCGCCGCCGATCTGCGCGCGCAACTGGAAGCCGACTGCGTGAAGCGCCACACGCGCCAGGAACGCGAAGGCGCGCCCGAATGCACGATGGAAGAAAGCGAAGGCGCGCTGTACCTGCGCGTGGACGAGATCAGCGGGCTGTGGATCCATGCGGACCCGGATGATGCCGCGCGGACGATCTACGCGGAGGGGTGGGCTGATTGAGCGGGGATTGGGGATTGGGGATTCGGGATTGGCAAAGGCACTGCTTTTGCCTCCCCCTTGATCAGCCATTCGGCTGTTGAAAGCGAAAAAGGGGATGAGGGGGATTTTGCTTTGACGCAAAAAGCCAATCCCCCGTCACCCGCTTCGCGGGCGCCCGCCCCCTTTTTCAAAGGGGGCTAATCAGGCGTTGACCCAAGGCCAACGCAGATCAACGAAAGCAAACTCGCTTCGCCTCCCCCTTGATCAGCCATTCGGCTGTTGAAAGCGAAAAAGGGGGATTGAGGGGGATTTGCTTTTGGCGCCCCCTATTGGCCAGTCATGCGCCGTCCGCCCGGCCGTCGCAGACACGCTGGATCGTTTCGGCCAGCATGTCACCGGTGACCGGCTTGCGCAGGAAGTCGTCGAAGCCGGCCGCGCGCGCCTGTGGTTCGGCCTCGGCGTCGGCGCGGGCGGTGATGGCGATCAATGGCGCGTTGAAGCCGCCCAGGCGCAGTTGCCGCGCCAGTGCCAGCCCGTCCAGTCCCGGCAGATCGAGATCCAGCAGGGCGACGTCGAACGATTGCCCGGCGGTTTCGCCCAGCGCCGCCAGTCCATGCGCGGCGTGCACGACGTGGTGGCCGCGTGCGCGCAACAGTCCGGCGATGACTTCGGCGACGGTGATGTCGTCTTCCACCAGCAGGATCCGTCGCTCCTGCGCCGACACCGCCGCCCGCGCGGTGCCTGCCGCCGCCGGCACGACGTGCGGAAGCGGCAGCTCCACGATGAAGCGGGTGCCCAGGCCCGGTCGGCTTTCGACCCGGATGCTGCCGCCCATCGCGACCGCCAGTTCCTGGCAGATCGCCAGGCCCAGTCCGCTGCCGCCGTAGCGCGAGGTGGTGCGCGCGCCATCGCCCTGCTCGAAACGCTGGAACAGGCGCGCCTGTTGTTCGGCATTGATGCCCGGCCCGGTGTCGCTGACTTCGAAGCGCACGCCCTGCGGGTGCAAGGGGAGCACGCGCAGGCCGACCCCACCGCGCTCGGTGAACTTGATCGCGTTGCCCAGCAGGTTGAGCAGGATCTGCCGCATCCGCATCGGATCGACGATCACGTGCGAGGGCACGTCCTCGGCGCATTCGTCGGAGAAGGACAGGCCGCGCTTCTCCGCCATCGGCGCGGTCATGTCGACGACCTCGCGGATCAGCGCGCGCAGATCGACTTCCTGCGCATCCATGTCCAGCTTGCCGGCCTCGATGCGCGCCAGGTCCAGCGCGTCGTTGACCAGGCGCAGCAGGTGCGAACCGGCGCGCTGGATGGCGTTGGTGTAATGGCGCTGGGTGTCGGTCAGTGGCGTCGCCAGCAGCAGTTCGCTCATGCCCAGCACGCCGGTCATCGGCGTGCGCACTTCATGGCCGAGGGTGGCGAGGAAGCGGGTCTTGGCCAGTGAAGCCTGTTCGGCCACTTCGCGCTTGTGTTCGTTGAGCTGCCATTCGGTGCGTCGGCGCAGCCGGCGCCGGTAGGCAGCCGCCAGCAGCGCCAGCAGCAGCGCGCCCGCGGCGACCATCAGGCTGATGCCCCAGACGCTGCGGTACCAGGGCGGGAGCACTTCGAACGAAAGCTGCTTTTCCTCCGAAGCATTGCCCGCCGCGTCGAACGCCTGCAGGCGCAGGCGATAGTGGCCGGGACGCAGGTTGGAAAACGAACGCTCGCCGCTGGCGCCCTGTTCAACCCAGCCCTGATCGAAGCCTTCCAGCCAGGAACGATAGCGATGCGCCAGCGGATCCTCGTAGCTGAGCAGGCGCAGGCTGACCTGCAGGTCATGGTCATCGGGCAGCAGTTCGAAGCCGCCATTCATCGGCAACTGCACCGTGCGGTCGCGCTGGTTCACCTGCAATCCGGCCAGCAGCAGGTGCGGGGTGAGCGGCGGCGGATCCGGCAGCGCCGTGTCCAGCAGCATCACCGAACCATCGGCGGTGCTGCCGGCCAGCAGGCCGCCACCCGCCATCAGCAGGCCGCGGTCGTTGAATTCCTGGCTCATCAGGCCATCGCGCACGCCGAAATTGCGCACCCGCACCGGCGCCCGATCATCGGGCGCCTCGATCCGGAACAGGCCGCGACGGGTCGCCAGCCATACCCGCTTTCCCGGATCGATGGTCATGCCGGTCGATTCCAGCGCCGGCAGTCCCTGCCGTGGCGCGATCTGCCGCACCTGCACCCATCGGCCTTCCCGCTGCCGCCAATGCTCCAGGCCGGAAAGCCGGTGCAGCCACAGTTCGTCGGGACCGGCGAAGGCGAAGGACAGCACCCGTTCCACCCCCGCGCCGATGACGGTGACGAAGCGGTGCTGGCCGGGATCCCAGCGCTCGATGCCGCGATTGCTCGCGGTCCACAACTGGCCGTCGGGGCCGGCGAGCATCGTTTCGATCTCGCTCGGCTCGCTGTCCTGTTCCGAGCGCGCCAGATTGTCGATGACCTGGCCGGTCGCGCCGTCGCGATGCTGCAATGATCCCATCTGGGTCGCCAGCCACAACGTGCCGTCGCCGGTCTGCACCAGCCAGTCCACCGACGTGCCGTCGGGCACCTGATCCGGGCCATCGGCGTTCGACCATTCGCGCTTTTCGCCGCTGCGCGGATCGATGCGGATGATGCCGTTGCGGTGGCCGAGCCAGAGGCGTCCCTCGCGATCCTCCAGCACCGAGGTGAAGCGCAGTTCCTTCAACCGTTGCGCGTGCACACCCAACGGCTCCACCTCGCCGCTCGCGGTATCCAGCCGTTCGACCCCGCCGATGCTGCTGACCAGCCACACGCCGGTGCCGACAGCCGAGGTGGCCAGGCCGCGATACAGCCCGCCTCCCAGGCCCTGCGTGGGCGTGAACGATGCGATCCGCCGCCAGTCCGAGCGCAGGTAGGCGACGCCACGCGTCGGCACCGGCACCCAGAGGCCGCCATCGGGCTGCATCAACAGCGTCTGCAGCACGCGGCCGACGCCCACGCCCTGGCTGTCCTGCGCGATCGGCGCGGGCGCGCGATCGCCGTCGGTATGCCAGAGCCCGCCCTGGCTGGCCAGCCAGTATTCGCCGTGCCCATCGGCGGCCATCGCCATCACCGCGTTGGGTCGTTCGAACATCGGCGACCAGGGCGGCGTGCTCCAACCGCCCTGGCGACGCCAGCGATACATGCCGGACGATGTGCCCGCCCAGATCGAATCGCCGTCGACGGTGACCGAATAGATGATCAGCGAGTCCCCGCCGGGCAGGGCTTCGCGCAGCATGCGCTTGCCGTCGTACCGGACCAGGCCGCTCATGGTGCCGATCCACAACTGGCCGGTCGGATCGAAAGCCAGTGACAGCACATTGTCGGACGGCAGGCTGGCCGGATCGCCTTCCACCGCGTTGAAGCGCTGGATCCGGCCGTCGGCGCTGATCCGGTGCAGGCCGCCACCGAAGGTGCCGAACCAGACCTCGCCGCCGTGGCTGGCGATGGCGAAGGCGTCGTCGCTGCCCATCTGCGGATACTGGGCCTTGCGGAAATGGCGGAATCCGCGGCGCTCGGGTCCCATCATGCTGAGGCCGCCGTTCTCCGTGGCGACCCAGACCCGGTCCAGGCCATCCACGTGCAGCGCCTGGACGACGTTGCCGGGCAGCGAGGCCGGATCATCCGGATCATGCCGCCACACCTTGAAGTTCACCCCGTCATAGCGGGCCACGCCATCCCAGGTGGCCAGCCACAGGTAGCCGGCGCGGTCGCGGGCCATCGCGGGGATGGTGGTGGACGGCAATCCGTCGGCCACCGTCATCATCCGGAAGCGCGGAATCTCCGGCACGCCCGCCTGCACCGTTGCGCAGGCCAGCCATGCCGCCAACATCCAGATCCGCCATCCCATGCCGTCGTGTCCTGTTCTGCCGTGGTTCCCCGGCCCGAATCGTCGCAACGGACCGTTGCAGGCGCAAGCGGGGTATCTTCAGCCGGGCCCGCCTAGAATCCCCGGTCATGACTCCAACGCGTCCATTTCGCCGTGCCCGGACCAGCGCCCTGTTCGCGCTGTTCGCCTGCGCCTGTCCCGCGTGGGCGGCGGGCCCGGTGGCCTACGCGCTGGATCCGGTCCACACCCGGGTGATGTTCGCGGTGGAGCATGCCGGCTTCTCCAAGGCCATCGGCACGGTTTCCGGCAGCACCGGCACGCTGGTGTTCGATCCCGAGGACTGGAGCAGCGCGCGGCTCGACGTCACGGTGCCGCTGGCGCGCACGGATTTCGGTGACGAGAAGTGGAACCGGGCGGTGCTGGCCGGCAACCTCCTGGATGCCGAACGATTCCCGGAAGCGCGTTTCGTTTCCCACCGGATTGAACCCACTGGACCGGATCGCGCCTCGGTCTGCGGCACCCTGTCCCTGCATGGCATCGATCGCGCGCTGTGCCTGGACGTCAAACTCAATGCGCTCAAGCGCCATCCGCTGCCGCCGTTCCGGCGCACGGCCGGCTTTTCCGCCACCACCACGCTGCAACGCTCGGATTTCGGCATCACCGCATGGAAGTCGGTGATTGGCGATTCCGTCGAACTTCGCATCGAGGCCGAAGCCACACGGACGGGCAAGGCCGACGATGCCGAAGAAGCGGCCGCCGACGCGGCCACCATCCCAGCCACCCCTCGGGAGCCCACCCTCAATGACCCTGAAGAACACCCCTGAACGCTGGGGCGTCGTCAGCCAGACCCTGCACTGGCTGATCGTCGTCCTGCTGCTGGTCATCGCCTACATCGGCCTGACCATGGGCGATCTGCCCAACGGACCGCGCAAGATCAACACCTACGCGCTGCACAAGTCGATCGGCCTGACCATCCTGGCGCTGGTCGCGCTGCGCCTTGTCTGGCGCGTGTACGCCGGCGCGCCGCTGGCGATCCCCGGCACACCCGGCTGGCAGCAGCGCATCGCCTCGCTCACCCACGTGGCGCTGTACGGGCTGATGTTCGCGATGCCGCTGTCGGGCTGGGTGCTGAATTCTTCCGCGGGCTATCCGCTGCAATGGTTCAAGCTGTTCAACCTGCCCGCGATCACCGCCCGCAATCCGGAATTGCACGAGCTGGCCGAGAACCTGCACGAATCGATGTTCTGGGTGCTGGTCGTCGCGGTGCTGCTGCACGCCGGCGCCGCGTTCTACCACCACCTGTTCCAGAACGACGACACCCTGCGGCGGATGCTGCCGGGCCGCCGCCGGCAGGCCACTGCTTCCCCCACCGCGTCCACCACCGAGGATATCGCGCCATGATCCGCTTCCCCCACCCCCGCCTGTTTGCCGCCAGTCTCCTGCTGGCCGCCATCGCGCCCGCGTTCGCCGCCGACTACGTGCAGGCGCCGGGCTCCACGCTGGTGTTCGCCAGCAATTACCAAGGCGAAACCTTCACCGGCAAATTTGGCGGCTTCAACACCACGCTGAGTTTCGATCCGGCCAACCTGGCCACCTCGAAGCTGGACGTGACCATCCAGCTCGCCGGCACCAATACCGGCAACGACGATCGCGACAGCACGCTGCAGACCGGCGATTTCTTCAACGTTGCCAAGTTCACCCAGGCCCGCTACACCGCGACCAAATTCCGCGCGCTGGGCGGCAACCAGTACGCCGCCGACGGCAGCCTGAGTCTGCGCGGCGTCAGCAAGCCGGTCACCCTGACCTTCACCTGGACCCCGGGCGCGCAGCCGGTGCTGACCGGCAAGGCCACGGTCAAGCGCCTGGACTTCGGCGTCGGCGGCGGCGAATGGGCCGATACCAAGACCATTCCGAACGATGTCGCCATCAGCACCAAGGTCGTGCTGAAGCCGGCGAAGTAAGCACAACGCTTCGGCGTAAAAAAAAAAGCCCGCGCCATGGCGCGGGCTTTCTCTTTCTGGCGGGAAGAACCCGCCGGCGCGATACCGCCAACGCCGGCGGGTGGCGCCCGGTCAGCCTTCGACCACCATCCGCGTGCGCATTTCCAGGTGCAGCGCGTGGCAGAAGTGGGTGCAGTAGCACCAGTACACGCCCGGCTTGTCGGCCACGAAGGTCACCGACTTGGTTTCCTGCGGATTGACGATGAAGTTGATGTTGTACTTCGGGATGCCGAAGCCGTGGGTCAGATCCTCCACCTTGTCCAGGTTGGTCAGGGTGATGGTGACGATGTCGCCCTTCTTCACCGAGAACTCGCGCAGCGAGTAGGCCGGCGCCTGCGAGGTCAGGCGGACGTGCACCTTGTTGCCGTTGCGCTCGATGCCGGCGGTCTGCGCGCTGACCGCGTTGGGGAACTCGTCGAGGCTGTAGATCTGCCGGGTCTTGATGGCGTCGGCGGCCACGATGATGGCGTCATGCGGTTCCGGATAGGCCGTGTGATCGTGCACCAGCACCATCTTGTCGCCGGAGATGTCGATCAGCTGCTCGGTTTCCACGTGCAACGGGCCGACCGGCAGGAAGCGGTCCTTGGAGAACTTGTTGCCGGAGTTGAAGAACTTGCCGTCCGCGTTCTTGGTTTCGCCCATCGAGGTGAAGCCATGGCCCGGCTGGTAGTGCACGTCGATGCTGTCGAGGACGACCTTGGCGTTCTTGTCGCCCTTGAACTGCTTGATCGCGGCGTCGACGTTCCACTTGACGATCTTGCTGTCCAGGAACAGCGTGGTGTAGGCGTTGCCGCGGCCGTCGAAGCCGGTATGCAGCGGGCCCAGGCCCAGGTTCGGCTCGGCGACGACGGCGTCGCGTGCGTTCTTGATCTCGCCGGCGAACCACTTCTCCACCAATGACAGGTCGATCACCGAGCAGGTCGGCGACAGCTTGCCGGAGCAGACGAAGTACTTGCCGTCGGGACTGGCGTTGACGCCGTGCGGGTTCTTCGGCACCGGCACGTAGCAGGTCAGCGCGGTGGCAGGATCGGCGTTGGCGGCCTTGCGGCCATCGACCACCGGCACCTTGGAATCACCGATGGTGATGAATTTTCCGGACTTGATCGCCGCCTCGATGCGGGCGACATCGAAGAACACGCAGGCATCGTGTTCGGCCGACATCATGTCCTCGTAGTGGATGCCGCCTTCCACGTTGTACTGGTTGGACGCGGCGTACTTGCCGTCGTAGCTGGTCGCCACCAGGTCCATGTTGCCGTCGACGCGGCACTGCCAGCGCACTTCCATGGTCTCCGCGTCCAGGCAGGAGAACAGGCAGCCATAGGCCTCCGGCTTGTCCATGTCGCGGCCGTCGTTGGGCAGCGGGATGTGGAACTCGGCGCCGGCGAACACGCGGGTGGTGTGGTTGATGCTGCTGTCCACCGGATCGCGCTTGTCGGTGAAGATGCCGTGGTGGCCCTGCACGTTCGGCAGCTCGGTGATGCGATCGACTTCGAAGGTGTCGCCGCGGATGCGGGCGACCCGGCCATGCAGCTTGTCGTTGACCCAGAAGCGCTTGCCGTCGTAGGTGCCGTCGGTGTACGAACCGTGCACATGGTGGGTGTCGCCGGTCCAGTACTTCAGCTGGCCGTCCGGACGGGTACCCATGATCGCCTTGGATTCGTTGGTGATGCCCCAGCCCACCATCGGATCGATGTTGAACACCGGGATGCGCTTGATGGTGCGGCCCGACGGGCAGCCCAGGATGCGCACCTCGCCGGAGTGTCCGCCCGAGGACAGGATGTAATAGTCATCGAGCTTGCCGGGCGGTACTTCGAAATGGCCAGCCGCGCCGCCGGTCGCCTTTGCCGCCGCACCGGTCGCCGCGGCGCCCTTGCCGTCGGATGCCGCGCCGCAGCCGGTCAGGCTGAGTGTCAATCCCGTTCCCGCCAGCGCGGCGGCTCCCCCGAGAATCTTTCGGCGTGATGGATCCCGGATCTCCATCCCGCTCTCGTTGTTCTTCATCGCTGCTTTCCTCTGATGGACAGTTTCGTCTGGATGTAACGTTGGGTTGCGGCGCCACGATACGCGCGGGGATACGGCGTTCTCCTTGACTCAAATCAAGGCGGTCGGAAGTTCGGCCCACTACCTTTTGCATCGACCGCGCCCGGTGCGCGGATGCGGACCGGTTCCGCGCAACGATCCTCTCCATTTCTCCGAGCTCCCTCCATGAACAATCGAAACCCTGGCCTGCTCGCGCTCGCGGCTGTCGTCCTCGCGCTGGCCGCTTGCTCCGGGCAATCGTCCGAAACCACGGACGCCACGGAACCCACGTCCGCCACGGCGGAGCCGGAGATCGCGCCTGCGGCGGAAGCCGCGCCAGCGCAGGCGCCTGCCGCCGACACTGCTGTCGCCGCGGCCGACAGCACGCCCGCCGCCGATGCGGCTGGCCATCCGGGCGAGGAGACCTACAAGAAGACCTGCGCGATGTGCCACAGCACCACCGCGCTGGGCGCACCGATGGTTGGTGACAAGGCCGACTGGGGCGCACGCGCGGCACAGGGCACCGAGACCCTGCACAAGCACGCGCTGGAAGGCTTCAACGGCGCCAAGGGCGTGATGCCCGCGCGCGGTGGCAATCCCAGCCTCGACGACGATGCGGTCAAGGCCGCCGTGGATTACATGGTGGGCCAGTCCAAGTAACCGCCAGCACGGGTTCCGCCATGCCTTCGATCATCCAGTCCTCCCCGGGCGGGGAGTTCGCTACGCGCGCATCGCATCCGGGCATCGCGCGGCGTACGCGACGGGCAAGCGCGATGGGGTGGCCGTGCCTGGCCGCCCTCCTGCTGCTTTGCCTGGTCGCGGGCTGGGCCCGGGCCGGTTCCTACGAGGCGCAGTTGCCGGAAGCGCTGTTCACCGATCCGGACATGTGCCGCCATGTCGCCTGCGACAGCGTGTTGCCGCAGGCCACGCGGTTCGGCCTGCGCGAAGGCAATCCCGCGTTCGTGCGGGGTTTCCGCGAGGAAGCCGGCAAGCCGCGCACGGTCGGCTACGTGTTCCTGTCCAGCGACGTGGCGCCGGACGTGGTCGGTTACTCCGGCAAGCCGATGATCACGCTGGCGGGCATGGATGCCGGAGGCCGCATCACCGGTGTGCGCATCCTCAAGCACAGCGAGCCGATCCTGCTCGCCGGCATCCCCGAGAAGGAACTGAACCGCTACGTCGAGCAGTACGTCGGCCAGCCCGCCGGTTCCCGGTTCGAGCTGGGCAAGGCCGAGGAAGGCGAAGTCTCGATGGACGTCATCAGCGGCGCGACCGTGACGGTGATGGCCGAGAACCAGTTGGTCAGCCGCGGCAGCTACGCCGTCGCCCGCCAAGTCGGGCTGATCAAGGCGGTGGCGCGGCCGCAGGCGCGGCTGGTCGAAGATGCCGTGCCGCCGCGCGACTGGAACGCGCTGGTCAAGGAAGGCAGCGTGCAGCGGCTGACCGTGGGCCAGGCCGATGTCGGCGCGCCCGCCAACGAACAGCCCTTCATCGATCTGTGGTTCGGCTACCTCAACGCGCCCGCCATCGGCCGCAGCGTGCTTGGCGACGCGGGCTACCGCCAGTTGATGGAAGAACTGAAACCCGGCGAGCACGCCATTTTCGTGGTCGGCAACGGCACCAGTTCGTTCAAGGGATCGGCGTTCGTGCGCGGTGGCATCTACGACCGCATCCAGGTCTCGCAGGACATCGACGTCCACCATTTCCGCGACACCGACTACCGCAACCTGTACCGGATCCATGCGAACGGCGCGCCGTCGCATGCGGAATCCGGCATCTTCATCCTGCGTGGCAGCGAGTTCTCCGCCGCCTACCCGTGGAAGCTCTCGTTCCTGGCTCATCGCAATACCGACGAGGGCAACCGCGACTACGCCAATTTCGATGCCAGCTACTGGCTGCCCGGCAAGTACCTGCAGGGCGGCCGTCCGGCGGTGGCCAGCCAGACCCCGGCCTGGGTCCGCATCTGGAAGGCCAAGGCCTGGCCGATCGCCGGCATGACCGCGCTGCTGGTGTTCGTGTTCGTGTTCTACGCCACCCACCGGCGCTGGGCCGCCCGCTCCACCCGCGTGGACAAGCGCTGGATCCTGTGGCCGCACATCGCGGTGTGGCTGATCGCGGTGGGCTTCCTCGGCTTCAGCCAGTTGGCGCAGCCTTCCATCGTCCAGGGACTGACCCTGCTGCATGCGCTGCGCGACGGCTGGCGCTGGGATCTGTTCCTCAGCGATCCGCTGATCTTCATCTTCTGGATCTTCATCGCCATCACCATCGTGCTGTGGGGACGCGGCGTGTTCTGCGGCTGGCTGTGCCCGTACGGATCGCTGAGCGAGCTGCTGTACAAGTTCGCCGGCAAGATCGGGTTGGCGCGCTGGCAGTTCCAGTTGCCGAGCAAATGGCACCATCGCCTGCGCTGGCTGAAGTACGTGATCCTCGCGGTGCTGGTGGCGGCCTCGTTCCATTCGATGGCGCTGGCCGAACTGCTGGCGGAGGTGGAGCCGTTCAAGAGCACCTTCTTCGTCTCGATCTGGACGCGCGCCTGGCCGTTCATCGCCTTCTGGGCGCTGTTGCTGGCGGCCTCGATGTTCATGGAGCGGCCGTTCTGCAAATACCTGTGCCCGCTCGGCGCCGGCCTGGCCCTGCCCTCGCGCTGGCGCCTGTTCGGCCTGCGCCGCAAGGCCGAATGCACCACCTGCAAGGCCTGCGCGGTCGGCTGCGGTTCGCAGGCCATCGACCCGCAGGGCCGGATCGATCCCAGCGAGTGCATGCAGTGCCTGGACTGCATGGTGCTGTACCACGACGACCACTCCTGCCCCCCGCTGGCCAAGGAACGCAAGCGCCGCGAGCGCGCCGGCCTGCCGCTGACGCCGGTGGGACGCGACGGTTATTTCATTCCGCTGGAACTGGTGGAATGAAGCGGCTCGGCGCCCTGCTCCTGCTGCTGGCCTGCACCGCCCCCGCCGCAGCGGCGGTGTGGCGGGTCCAGCCGGGCGAACGCATTGGCGCGGTGATCGAACGCGCCGCGCCGGGCGATACCGTTGAAATCCCGCGCGGCCACTACGCCGAACGCCTGCGCATCGAAAAGCCACTGACCCTGCGCGGCATCGATCGCCCGACGATCAGCGGTGGCGGCGAAGGCGACGTCATTCGCGTGGTCGCGCCGGACGTTCGCATCGAAGGCCTGATCGTGCGCGACAGCGGCGACGATCTGGGCGGGCAGAACGCCGGCATCTACATCCAGCCGGGCGCGCACCGCGCGGTGGTCCGCCACTGCGACTTCGCCCACGTGCTGTTCGGCCTGTGGATCGAGAAGGCCGACGATGTCCGCATCGAGGACAACCTGATCACCGGCATGCGCGAGAAACTGTCCTCGCAGCGCGGCAACGCGATCCAGCTCTACAACACCCGCGGCGCACGCATCGCGCGCAACCACATCAGCTTCGCCCGCGACGGCATCTACGTGGATGTCTCGCACCATGCCGAGTTCGTCGGCAACGTCATCCACCACGTGCGGTATGGCAGCCACTACATGAACTCCTACCACAACCTGTGGCAGGACAACGAAAGCCACCACAACCAGGGCGGGCTGGCGCTGATGGAGGTCCGCCACCTGACCGTGCGCGGCAACCGCACCTGGGCCAACACCGACCACGGCATCATGCTGCGGACCCTGCAGGACTCGACCATCGAGGACAACGTCGCGGCGGGCAACGGACGCGGCTTCTTCATCTACGACGCCGAGTACAACGTCCTGCGCGGCAACCTGGTGATCGGCAACCGGGTGGGCATCCACCTGTGGGCCGGATCGTTCAACAACCAGGTGGACGGCAACGACTTCGTCAACAACCAGGAACAGATCCGCTACGTGGCCTCGCGCGACGTCGAATGGGGCCAGCGGCGCGGCAACTACTGGAGCAACTACCTGGGCTGGGACGGCGACGGCGACGGCTTCGGCGATACGCCGATGGAAGCCAGCGACGCGGTCGACTGGCTGGTGGCGCGCTATCCGTTCACCAAGCTGCTGGACAGCAGCCCGGCGATCAGCACCCTGCGGCTGATTTCCCGGCAATTCCCCGTGCTGCGCGTCGCCACGGTGACCGACGCGCGCCCGGCGATGGTGCCGCGACACCAGGACTGGAGGGCGTGGCTCGAGGCCATGCGGAACGATGCAGCACGCGATTGAAGTGGAACAGGTCGACAAGCGGTTTGGCGCATTGCAGGCCGTCGACGGGGTGAGCCTGTCGATCCCGGCCGGGACGACGTTCGGACTCGTCGGCCACAACGGTGCCGGCAAGAGCACGCTGTTCAAGATGATGCTGGGCATCGAACCGGCCAGCGCCGGCCAGATCCGCATCCATGGCACGCCGGTGCGCGGCGCGGCATTCCGCTGGCTGCGCCAGCGCATCGGCTACCTGCCGGAAAACGTCGCGCTCTACGACAACCTGAGCGGCCTGGACACCCTGCGTTTCTTCGCCCGGCTCAAGGCGGCCGATACCAGGCAATGCACCGGCCTGCTGGAACAGGTCGGGCTGACGCAGGCGATGAAGCGTCCGGTGCGCGAGTACTCCAAGGGCATGCGCCAGCGGCTCGGCTTCGCCCAGGCCCTGCTCGGCCAACCGGAACTGCTGTTCCTCGACGAACCGACCAATGGCCTGGACCCGCAGGCCATCCACGATTTCTACGACACCCTGGCCACCCTCAAGCGCGCGGGCGCGACCATCGTGCTCAGCTCGCACCTGCTGGCCGAAATCCAGCCACACCTGGACAGCCTGGTGATCCTCGCCAATGGCCGGGCCGTCGCGCAGGGCAGCGTGGACAGCCTGACCGCGGCGTCCGACCTGCCCAGCCGCGCCCGCCTGCATGCACGCGACGCCGACGCCGCGCGGCGCCTCGGGCAACGGCTGGGAGACGCCGGCTTCCCGGTCATCGCCACGGCGGACAACGTGCTCACGATCAGCGTCGCGCGCGCGCACCGCACCGGCCTGCTGCCGCTGCTGGCCGAAGCCGGCCCTGCCCTGGTCGACGTGGAGATCCATCCACCGACCCTGGAAGACCTGTACCTGCGCCAGCGCCACGCCGGAGGCCACGCATGACCGGCGGACTGCAATGGCGCGCCCTGCGCACCGTGGCCGGCAAGGAACTGCGCGATCGGCTGCGCAACCGCTGGATCCTCGCGGTCGCGGTGGTGCTGGCGGCCTTCGCCCTGCTGATCGCCTACTTCGGCGGCGCCCAGTCCGGCACGGTGGGTTTCCGCAGCATCGGCGTGACCGTGGCCAGCCTCACCAGCCTGGCGATCTACCTGGTGCCGCTGATCGCGCTGCTGCTCGGCTTCGACGCCATCGTCGGCGAACGCGAGCGCGGCACCCTGGACCTGATGCTGTCCATGCCGCTGACCCGCGCCGAACTCCTGCTCGGCAAGTACCTCGGACTGGGCGCGGCACTGGTGCTGGCGACCCTGATCGGCTTCGGCGCCGCACTGGTACCGCTGGCCACGCAACTCGACGCCGCCGGCATCCGCCTGTACGCACTGTTCGTCGCCAGCGTGATCGTCTTGGGCCTGTCATTCCTGAGCCTGGCGATGCTGGTGTCGGTGCTGGTGCGCGATCGCGCGCGCGCCACCGGCGCGGCCATCCTGCTGTGGTTCGGCTTCGTGCTGGTGTTCGACCTGGCCCTGCTCGGCGCGCTGGTCGCCACCGCCGGCCGGCATTCCTCGGCCTGGGCGCCGTATGCCCTGCTGCTCAATCCCGCGGACGTGTTCCGCGTGTTCAACGCCATGTCCACCGAAACCCTGCGCAACGCGTTCGGGCTGGGCACGCTGCTGCCTGATGCCTGGGGCGATCCGCGCGTGCTCGGTTCGGTGATGGTGGCCTGGATCCTCGCCCCGCTCGGGGTGGCCCTTTGGAGATTCCGATGAAAGCCTTACGTGTTTCGCTGGTCGCCCTGCTGGTCGCCGGTTGCGCCCAGCCGCTGGCCAGCGTCGAACCGGTCGACCCGGACGCCGGCCAGCAATGCGAACTGGACGGCATGGTGCTGCGCGACTATCCCGGCCCGAAGGGCCAGATCCGCTACGCCGATGGCAAGGTGGAGTACTACTGCGACACCCTCGAACTGCTGTCGATCACCCTGCAGCCCGAACAGGTGCGCAAGGTCGCCGGCGTCTATGTCCAGGACATGGGCAAGACCGACTGGGACGTGCCGAAGGGCCACTGGATCGACGCCACCACCGCGTTCTATGTGCAGGGCTCCTCGCGCACCGGCAGCATGGGACCGACCTTCGCCAGCTTCGCCAGCCGCGAGGACGCGGACAGGTTCGCCGCCGCCCATGGCGGCAAGGTCCTGGCCTTCGCCGACATCAGCGCGGACATGGTCCAGCTGGACGGTGGTGCCAGCCACGACATGCACGGATGAGGCGCTGACATGGATCCCTTCTTCACCGGCATCGAACCCGCTGTCGCCACCCGCATGGCCGGCCTGTCCCGGCAGATGTTCGAACTGCGCGAGCGGCACAAGGAGCTGCTGGAACAACTGGACTGCGAAGACGCGGGCGCCGTGCTCGCGGCGATCCGCGCGGGCCGCCTGCCCGAACATCCCGGCTACGAGGCGTGGCTGGCGCTGGAACTCATGCGCGAGCGCCAGCAGGCCGCGCGCGAACTGCTGGACTGGCATTGCCGGCATATCCGCGACGACGCGGAGTGGCCGGCGATCGCCGATGGCGTTCCGGACGATCTGCCGGCCGCGTTCCTGGCCCATCCGCCCGAACGGCACCTGGACGGGCTCGGCCTGCGCGGCGAGGATGGACTGGAAGTGCTGGCGCGCGTACTGACGCCGCGCGACTGGTCGTTCGAATGGCGGCGCGGCGAGCGGTCGTGGCGGCTCGATACCGCGCCGGTGTCGCACGCCGGCCTGGCTGTTGGCAGTCCACACCTGCACCTGCCCGACGGCGCGGTCATCGCGCCGGATCTGGACATCCAGGCCGACGTTCGCAAGCACGTGTTCGAGATCGTTCTCCAGGCCATCGCCGATGGACGCCTGCCATCCTCCAGCGAATGATCGAGTACCAGGTCATCGGCCGGCCGGCGTGAACACCGCGCCACGCCCGCGCGTCTGGCAGGGCGTGCTCGCCTGTGCGGTGACCGCGGTGCTGATCACCGCCGCGATGCTGTGGTGGCGTCCGCGGGTGGAAGCGCGCGGGGAGTACCTGGCCTTCGGCACCCGGGTCTCGGTGCAACTGCGCGCACCGAACCGGGAGGCCGCCGATCGCGCCCTGGCCGCCATCGGCCCGCTGCTGATCCACGACCACCGCGCCTGGCATCCGTGGGAGCCCAGCGACCTCACCCGCCTCAATGCCGCGCTGGCGGAAGGCCGTCCGCACCGGGTCGGGCGCGACATCGCCGGCCTGATCCGGGCCGCCGCGATCGGCGACGCGCGCAGCGACGGCCTGTTCAATCCCGCCGCCGGCCGGCTCATCGCCGCCTGGGGATTCCACACCAGCCAATATCCGGTACGCACCGCCGCACCGACCGAGCAGCAGGTGGCCGCGCTGCGCGCGGCGATGCCGCGCATGCGCGAGATACAGGTCGATGCGCAGGGGATCGTCACGTCCCGCCGCCGCGAGGTGCAACTGGATTTCAACGGCCTGGCCGAAGGCTACGCGGCCGCGCAGATGCGCCAACTGCTGCGCGCGGAAGGGGTCGACGACGCGCTGCTCTACGTCGGCGGTTTCGTCCTGGCGATGGGCCGCGACGGCCACCGTCCCTGGACCGCCGGCGTGCGCGGTCCGGGCGGCGTGCTCGGGGCGATCGATCTGCGCGACGGCGAGGCGCTGTCCTCGTCGGGCGACTACCAGCGCCGCCGCGCCGGCACGCGCCAGGACGGCGGTCATATCGTCGACACGCGCAGTGGCCGACCCGGGCAGGCCAGCGCCGCCGCCAGCGTGATCGCCATCGACCCGGTGCTGGCGGACATGGCCGCGACCGCGCTGATGGTGGCCGGGCCGACCGGCTTCGATGCAACGGTCCGGCGCATGCACCTGAACTGCGCGCTGCTGGTCAGCCACGAAGGCGAGGTGCTGATCACCCCCGCCCTGCGTGACCGCCTGCGCCTGCACGACGGCACCGCCGCCGGCGTCCTTCGCCTGCGCCCGGGCGCCGATGCAGGCGGCTGCGACGCGACCGGCGGACGGCCGCCGATTCCGATCGAACTGCCGTCCGCCTCCGCCCGGCGCCCTTAACCGGCGAGGAAACGCGCCAGCCCCGCCACGTCGAACGGCCAATCCAGTTCGGCCCCGTCCGCGCGGCGCAGGACCGGCACCCGCACGCCGTAGCGCGCTTCCAGATCGTCGTCGCCATCGATGAACGCACTCTCGAAATCCGGCACCCGCGCCTCGGCCAGCACGGCCAGGGCCAGGTCGCACAGATGGCAATCGTCGCGCTGGTAGAGGGTCAGGGCTGGGGACAAGGGTGCCATCTCCGGATCCGATCTGTTGCGTCGCGGGAGCGGCTTTCGCCGGCGACGGCATAGAATACGCGCCATGGCAGTCAGTACCTTCGACCTCTTCAAGATCGGCATCGGGCCGAGTTCCTCCCACACCGTCGGCCCCATGCGGGCGGCGGCGCGGTTCGTCGCGCGCTGGCTGGAGGAACCCGGCCGCCTGCGCGACGTCGCGCGAATCCGCGCCGAGGTGTTCGGCTCGCTGGCCCTGACCGGGCGCGGCCACGGCACCGACAAGGCCGTGCTGATGGGCCTGGAAGGCCACTATCCGAACGAAATCGACCCGGACATCATCCCGCCGGCGCTGGAACGGATCCGCGGCAGCAAGACCCTGCAGCTGGGTGGTGTCCACGCGATCGCCTTCGACGAGAAGCGCGACCTGCTGATGAACAAGCGGCAGAAGCTGCCCTACCATACCAACGGCATGCGCTTCACCGCCTACGACGCCAGCGACGAAGTCATCGCGACCCGCGATTACTACTCGGTCGGCGGCGGCTTCGTGGTCAACCAGGACGACGCGGCGGTGGACCGCATCGTCGCCGACGAGACCCCGCTGCCGTATCCGTTCAAGAGCGGCGACGAGCTGTTGGCGCAGTGCCAGCGCAGCGGACTGAGCATCGCCCAGCTGATGTTCGAGAACGAGAAGTGCTGGCGCGGCGAGGACGAGATCCGCGAAGGACTGCGGGCGATCTGGAGCGCGATGCAGGCCTGCGTGACCCGCGGCATCCGCGAGGAAGGCACCCTGCCCGGCGGCCTGCACGTCTCGCGACGCGCCCCCACCCTGCACCGCGAACTGGCCAGCAAGCCGGAAGCCAACATGCGCGACCCGTTGACCACGCTGGACTGGGTCAACCTGTATGCGTTGGCGGTCAACGAGGAAAACGCCGCCGGCGGACGCGTGGTCACCGCACCCACGAATGGCGCGGCCGGCATCATCCCCGCGGTCATGCACTACTTCGACCGGTTCTGCCCCGGCTCCAGCGAACAGCGGATCTTCGACTTCCTGCTGACCGCCGCCGCCATCGGCATCCTCTACAAGGAAAACGCCAGCATCTCCGGCGCCGAGGTCGGCTGCCAGGGCGAGGTCGGCGTGGCCTGCTCGATGGCCGCCGGCGGCCTGGTCGCCGCGCTTGGCGGTTCGCCCAGCCAGATCGAGAACGCCGCCGAAATCGGTATGGAACACAACCTCGGCCTGACCTGCGATCCGATCGGCGGACTTGTGCAGATTCCCTGCATCGAACGCAACGCGATGGGCGCGGTGAAGGCAATCAACGCCAGCCGCATGGCGATGCGCGGCGACGGCAAGCACAAGGTGTCGCTGGACAAGGTCATCAAGACCATGCGCGACACCGGCCGCGACATGCAGGACAAGTACAAGGAAACCAGCCGCGGCGGCCTGGCCGTCAACGTCATCGAGTGCTGACGGAATCCGGCGGCGCGTAGAGCGGAGCTCGCTCCGCTGCCCTTCTCTCCAAACCTTCCCGCAAGCCGGGCAAGCCCGGCTCTATGCTCGCGCGGTGATGGCCAGCACGTCGTCCAGCAGCGCGGCCGCGGTCACTTCCGCGCCCGCGCCGGGGCCCTGCACCACCAGCGGCTGGTCCGGATAGCGGTCGCTGAAGATCGCGACCCGGTTGTCGGTGCCGCCGCCGCCGCACAGCGGATGATCCGCGGCCAGCGTGCGCAGTCCGACGCTGGCGCCTTCGGCGTCGAAACGCCCCAGGAAACGCAGCTTTTCGCCGTTGCGGTAGGCCTCGCGGAAATGCGCGCCCAGCGGCGCGTCGAACTGGCCAAGCGCCTCGTCCAGCTCGGCGATCGTCAACGTTGCCAATGCCGCCGGCACCAGCGACTCGACCTTCACGTCTTCCGACTGCAACGGCAGGCCGGCCGCCCGCGCCAGGATCAACAGCTTGCGGCGCACGTCCTCGCCGGACAGATCGATGCGCGGATCCGGCTCGGTATAGCCGGCCTCGCGCGCCTGGCGCACAAAGCCGGAGAACGGCCGCATGCCGTCGTAATGATTGAACAGCCACGCCAGCGAACCGGACAGCACGCCTTCCACCCGATGGATGCGATCGCCGCCGGCGACCAGCGCGCGCAGGCTGCGCAGCAGCGGCAGGCCCGCGCCGACCGTGGCGCTGTCGCCGTAGTGCGCACCCGAATCCCGGCGCGCGCGCTGGATGGCCTGTGCACGCACCAGCGCGCCGCCGTTGCCCAGCTTGTTGGCGGTGACCACGTGGATGCCGCGCGCCAGCCACTCGGCATGCCAGTCGGCCACCGCGTCGCTGGCGGTGGCGTCGACGATGATGTCGCCGTCGCGCAGCGATTCGGCTTCCGCCCACGGCGGCAGCTCCGCGTCGCGCGCCGGCGCGGCACGGGCGGCGTCCAGCGCATCGACAGGCGCCGCCGCGCAGGCCTGCACGCTGCGCGAGTTGGCCAGCCAGGCGAACTCGGGCAGGCCCTCGACGCGCTCGCTCAGACGAGCGTAGCGATCCACGAACGCGCTGCCGACCACGCCGGTACCCAGCAGCGCCAGGCGCGGCGAAGGCCGGCGGCGCGCCGCCGGAAGCTGGACGACCGCGCTCATGCGTCGGCGAGTTTTCGATCGGCCTCCACGGCGGCGCGCTGCGCGCGCGCCAGGCCGGCGGACAGATCGGCCAGCAGGTCCTCGGTCGCCTCGATGCCGACCGACAGGCGCAGCAGGCCATCGGAAATGCCCGCCTTGGCGCGCGCTTCGGCGGTCATCGCCGCATGCGTCATCGAAGCCGGATGCGCGACCAGGCTCTCGACGCCGCCCAGCGATTCGGCCAGGGTGAAATAGCGCAGACCTTCCACGAACGCGCGCACGGCCGCTTCGCCGCCATGCAGTTCCACGCTCAGCATCGCGCCGAAGCCCTTCTGCTGGCGCGCCGCCAGCGCATGACCCGGGTGCGAGGCCAGGCCGGGGAAGTACACCTTCGACACCGCCGGATGATGCTCCAGCAGGCCGGCGATGGTGTCGGCGTTCTCCTGGTGCACGCGCAGGCGCGCGTCCAGCGTGCGCAGGCCGCGCAGGGTCAGGAAGCTGTCGAACGGCGAGCCGGTCAGGCCCAGCGCGTTGGCCCACCACACCAGTTGCTGGTGCACGTCCGGATCGCGCGCGACCACCGCGCCGCCGACCACGTCGCTGTGACCGTTGATGTACTTGGTGGTCGAGTGCACCACCAGGTCCGCGCCGAACTCGATCGGCTTCTGCAAGGCTGGCGAGAGGAAGGTGTTGTCGACCACGGTCAGCGCGCCGGCCTTGTGCGCGGCGTCGATGACGAAACGCAGGTCGGTGATGCGCAGCAGCGGGTTGGAGGGCGTCTCGATCAGCACCAGCCGCGGCGACTGCGCCAGCGCGTCGGCCAGCGAGCGCGGGTCGGTCAGGTCGGCGGTGATCAGTTCGAAGTGGCCCTTCTTGGCCAACGCGTTGAACAGGCGCCAGCTGCCGCCGTAGGCGTCATGCGGCACCACCAGCCGATCGCCCGGCTGCAGCAGCGCATTGAGGACCAGGTTGATCGCGCCCATGCCGGTGGAGGTGATCACGCCGCCGGCGCCGCCTTCCAGTTCGGCCAGCGCCTCGCCCAGCAGATCCCGGGTCGGGTTGCCGCTGCGGGTGTAGTCGTACTCGCGCTTGTTGCCGAAGCCGTCGAAGCTGAAGTTCGACGACAGCACGATGGGGGGCGTCACCGCGCCATAGGCGGTATCGCGGTCGATGCCGGCGCGAACGGCGGCGGTGGCGGGACGACAGGGGTGGTCGCCGGCGGCTTCGAACTGGCTCATGCGTTTTCTCCGTTGCCGCGCAGGGCAGTGCTGAGGATCGCGTCGATGCGATCGGTTTCTTTCAGGAAGGCGTCGTGGCCATAGGGCGAGCGCAGCACGCGCAGGTTGCCCCGCGTGCCCAGCCCCTCGACCAGGGCCACGGAATCGGACAGCGGCACCAGCCGGTCACCCTCGACCGCGACCACCGTGGTGGGCACGCGCACGGCGGCCGGATCGATGCGATGCAGGTCGATGGATTCGGACAGGCGCAGGTAGGCGGTGACCGGGGTGCGCGCCACGTACTGCGCGCCGGCGGCGTCCAGGTAGTCCTCGGCGGCGCAGCGCACGCGGCCATGCACGATCTCGGCAGCGGCGTCGAAGCGCTCCTCGAATTCTTCCGGCGTGCGGTAGCTGAGCATGGCGAACTGGCGCGCCAGCGAAAGTCCTTCCGCGTCGGCGCACTGCAACTGGCCCAGGCTGACCGCGCGGCGCTGCAGCGCGCGCCAGGCGGCAGCATACGGATGGGCGCGGTGCGCGCCGCTGACCGCCACCAGCTTTGCCAGCCGGGCCGGATGGCGCACCGCCAGTTGCAGGCCGACCAGCGCACCGTAGGAATAACCGACGAAGGCATGCAACTGGCGGATGCCCAGCGCGTCCAGCAGCTTGACGATCGCCTCGGCCTGGTCGGCGGTGTCGATGGGCGCGTCGAGCTTGCCGTCGGCGCCGATGAAATCGATCGCCAGCAGGCAGTGGTGTGCCGGGTCCAGCGCGCGGCCGGTGCCGACCAGATCGTTCAACCAGCCCTTTTCCGCGAACGTGGCGCTGGCGGCCAGGTGCCGGTGCGCGGAAATGCCGCCGGCGACGAACACCACCGGTGCGTCCACCGCGCCCGACAGTTCATAGCGCAGCCGGATCAGGTGCCGGCCCGCGTGGCGCATCTCCAGTTCCAGCGCGATTTCGCCACGGCGGGCGGTGATGCCGTCCTGGGCAAGGAGAACGGCATCGGCCGTACAGGACGCGGGCAAGGACGACAGGGAAGACGCGGCGGCGGTGGCGAAGCTCATGGCGGTGTCCGGTGAAGAGGGGACTTGCGGCCATCGAGCTTTCGCGGAGCTCGCGTTCGCCGTGCGGAGGCACGGTACGAACCATCTTTCGGGCAGACGCAAAGGTCCCCGCAGGATTTGGCACCGACCACGACGCTTGCGCATCGCTGGTTGCCCCGGCTTCTTCGGGCCTGTCCCTCTGCCGGTCTCGATGGTGACCGGCACTTTGCCAGCGGTTTTTCCCGATGTCAATCGCTTTATGCGGATGGAGCGATGGATCTACCGGACTACCCCCTCCCGGCTCCGTGACCCATGCCGCATAATCCCGCGATGACCCGGAAATACCTGTTTGCTGGCGCCCTGGCCCTGCTGGCCGGTTGCGCCACCCAGAGCCACCACACCTCCCGCCCTCCCGCACCGACGCCGACCACCACCGCCGATGCCATCGTTCCCGAAGCCTGGGTCTCCGCCCCGGTTCCGGAAGATGAACTGGACTCGTTGGCGGCCTGGCCGACCGAAGACGGACGGGTCTGGCTGATCGCCACCGCCAAGTCCAGCCATCGCCTGGCGGTCTACGACGGCGACACCGGCGAACGCCTGCGCACGGTGGGCGGCCCGGGCCAGGCAGCGGGACAGTTCAACCGGCCCAACGGCATCGCCGTGTTCGGCGACCTGCTGTTCGTCGCCGAGCGAGACAACCACCGGGTGCAGGTGATGCGCCTGCCCGGATTCACCCCGGTGGCGCAGATCGGACAGGACGCGCTGAAGGTGCCCTACGGGCTCTGGCTGGACGAAACCGGACCCGGCCAGCTGGATCTGTTCGTCACCGACAGCTTCATGGCCGACTTCCGCACCGGCAAGCTGCCGCCGCTGAGCGAGCTCGACCAGCGCATCAAGCATTTCCGGGTCGAGGAGGACGAGGACGGAAGCGTGCGATGGCGCCTGCTGGGAAGCTTCGGCGCGACCGACGAGGCCGGCGCCTTGCGCATGGTCGAATCCATCGCCGGGGATCCGCTGCACGATCGGCTGTTGATTGCGGACGAGGATCGCCGGGTCGGCTCGACCCTGCGCGACTACACCCTGTCCGGCCAATACCGCGGACTCAGCCTTCCCGCGTTCGACGCGGACGCCGAAGGCATCGCGCTGTGGCCCTGCGCGGTGGATCGCGGCTACTGGATCGCGGTGGACCAGCTCACTCCCACCCTGTTCCGCGTGTTCGATCGCACCAGCCTGGCGCCGCGCGGTATCTTCCGCGGTGAACAGGTCAGCAACACCGATGGTGAGACCCTTTACGCGGCGTCGACCCGGCGCTTCCCGGCCGGCGCGCTGTTCGCCCTGCACAATGATCAATCACTGGCCGCGTTCGACCTGCGCGACGTCGCGCGCGCCCTGAACCTTGGAAACGACTGCCTGCCGTGAACCCCGCCCTGCGCACATCCCTGCTTTGCCTCGCCGCCGCCACGCTGCTCGCTGGCGCCGTCCCGGGCGAGGCGGCACGGCTGTATCGCTGGAAGGACAAGCACGGCTATACCCAGTACGGCGACAAACCGCCGGAGGCCGGCGAACTGGTGGACGCCAGCGTGGACGTGCTGCGCTTCCACAACACCCCCAGCGCACAGGTGCGGCTGAGGCTGGAACGCAGCGGCCTGCGCTACCAGGCATGGGCGGACAACCTGCTGCACGGGCCGGTCGAGGTGCGCCTGGGCTTCAAGCGCAACAGCAACGTCGCCGCCCAGCCCGCCCTGCCGGCGACCGCGGTGGTGCCGGCGCGCAGCAGCGTCATGGTCGCCAGCATTTCCATGCGCGATCCCCTGCGTGGCGGTGATTTCGAATTGGCGCTGGACTCCCTGCCGGGCGATCCCGCCGCGCACGGCCAGGACTACGAATACCGGCTGCCCTTCGAATACGGGCGGGTGCGGGTGGACCAGGGACCGGGCGGCGGATTCAGCCACAACGACGCGCAGAACCTGTACGCCATCGACTTCGCGGTGCCGGTGGGCACGCCCATCCTGGCCGCGCGCGAGGGCATGGTGATGCAGGTGGAGTCCGACTTCGACAAGGCCGGCCTGAACCGCGAGCGTTTCGGCGGCCGCGCCAATTTCATCCGCATCGTCCACGGCGACGGCAGCATGGCCGTCTATGCACATCTCAAGCCGGAAGGCGTGCAGGTCCGCGAGGGCCAGTACGTGCGCAAGGGCCAGCGCATCGGGCTGTCCGGCAACACCGGCTTCAGCACCGCCCCGCACCTGCATTTCGTGGTCCAGGTGAACCGCGGCATGGCGCTGGAATCCATTCCGTTCAGGATGTTCGGTCCGCTGGGGCAACTCCAGTTCCCCAGCCAGCATGCCGGGTCCGGCCCCATCGGCCTGCCCGCCGGTACCGCCCCGGCGGGCGCGCCCAACCCGCTATAATTCGCGACTTTCCCCGTCTCCCAGCGCCCGCGCGGGCGCCGTCGCCATGTCCGAAGTCGCCACCGAAGCCGCGCGCCGCCGCACCTTCGCCATCATTTCCCACCCTGACGCCGGCAAGACCACCTTGACCGAAAAGCTGCTGCTGTTCGGCGGCGCGATCCAGATGGCCGGTTCGGTCAAGGGCCGCAAGGCCGCCCGCCACGCCACCTCCGACTGGATGGCGCTGGAAAAGGAACGCGGCATCTCGGTCACCTCGTCGGTGATGCAGTTCCCGTACGAAGGCAAGATCGTCAACCTGCTGGACACGCCGGGCCACGCCGATTTCGGCGAGGACACCTACCGCGTGCTGACCGCGGTCGACTCCGCGTTGATGGTCATCGACGTCGCCAAGGGCGTGGAAGAGCGGACCATCAAGCTGATGGAAGTGTGCCGCCTGCGCGACACCCCCATCATGACCTTCATCAACAAGCTCGACCGCGAAGGCCGCGAGCCGATCGAACTGCTGGACGAAGTCGAGCGCGTGCTCGGCATCCAGTGCGCGCCGGTCACCTGGCCGATCGGCATGGGCAGCCGACTGAAGGGCGTGGTCCACCTGCTCACCGGCGAAGTCCACCTGTACGAACAGGGCCGCAATTTCACCCGCCAGGACTCGACCATCTTCGCCTCGCTGGACGATCCGCAGCTGGAAGCGCGCATCGGCGCGGAGATGCTGGCCAACCTGCGCGACGAACTCGAACTGGTGCAGGGCGCTTCGCATCCCTTCGACCTGCAGGCCTACCGCGACGGCCGGCAGACCCCGGTGTTCTTCGGTTCGGCCGTGAACAACTTCGGCGTGCAGCCGCTGCTGGACTTCTTCGTCGAGCACGCGCCCTCGCCGCAGGCGCGCGCCACCACCGGCCGCGAAGTGCAGCCAACCGAGAACAAGCTGACCGGCTTCGTCTTCAAGATCCAGGCCAACATGGATCCACAGCATCGCGACCGCGTCGCCTTCATGCGGGTGTGCTCGGGCCGCTTCGAGGCCGGAATGAAGGCCTTCCATGTGCGTAGCGGCAAGGACATCAAGCTGGCCAACGCGCTGACCTTCATGGCCAGCGATCGCGAGATCGCCGCCGAAGCCTGGCCGGGCGATGTCATCGGCATCCACAACCACGGCACCATTTCGATCGGCGATACCTTCACCGAAGGCGAATCGCTGGGCTTCACCGGCATTCCCAACTTCGCGCCGGAACTGTTCCGCCGGGCGCGCCTGCGGGATCCGCTCAAACTCAAGCAGTTGCAGAAGGGCCTGGCCCAGCTCAGCGAGGAAGGCGCGACCCAGTTCTTCCGCCCGCTGATGAGCAACGACCTCATCCTCGGCGCGGTCGGCATGCTGCAGTTCGACGTGGTTGCCTACCGCCTGAAGGACGAGTACGGCGTGGACGCGAGCTTCGAGAACGTCAGCGTCGCCACCGCCCGCTGGATCCGCTGCGACGACGCAAAGAAGCTGGAGGAGTTCCGCGACAAGAACGCGATGAACCTGGCCTTGGACGCGGCCGGGCAGCTGGTCTACCTGGCACCGACGCGGGTCAACCTGCAACTGGCGCAGGAACGCGCGCCGGCCGTGCAGTTCCTGGCCACCCGCGAGCACGCGCACGCCGCCGCGGTGGATTGATCCCCGCGCGCCGTCCGTGTTTTCCGGCTCCATGCTGAAGGCGCGGGCGGCGTATGGATGCAGCGCTTGCTGCGTTGCGGTAACGTCCACGCATGACCGCCGAACACTCCCACCCGCGCGCCGCGCACATCCGTGACGAGATCGCCAGCGCCCTGACCCATGGCCTGGGCGCGATGGCCGCCCTGGCCGGCGGCGCCGTGCTGATCACCCTGGCAGCCATCTACGGTGACGGATGGCAACTCGGTGCGTCGATCGTGTTCGGCGTGACCCTGCTGCTGCTGTACACGGCTTCCACGCTTTACCACGCCATCCAGCACCCGATCGCCAAGGGCCGCCTGAAGGTGTTCGACCACTGCGCGATCTATCTGCTGATCGCCGGCACCTACACGCCGTTCACCCTCATCGGCCTGCGCGGTCCCTGGGGCTGGAGCCTGTTCGCGGCGATCTGGACGCTGGCGGTGGGCGGGGTGATCTTCAAGCTGTTCTACACCGGTCGCTTCAAGCTGCTGTCCACCCTGATCTACATCGCGATGGGCTGGCTGGTGATAGTGGCCATCAAGCCGATGCTGACCTCGCTCGATGCCTGGACCCTGGGCTGGCTGCTGGCCGGCGGACTCTTCTACACGCTCGGCACCTATTTCTATCATCGCGAGTCGATCCGCTATTCGCACGCGATCTGGCACCTGTTCGTGATCGCCGGCAGCGTCTGCCACTACATCGCGGTCACCGAACAGGTCCTGCGCCCGCGCCTGGCGGGCGGCTGAGCGCGCCGTCCCCCGGCTGAACACGCGAAACCCGGTTTGACCCGGCTTTCGCATGGCCTGAACAACCGCGCTGGCTAAGTTGACGCATGAATCGCGTCCCTGCCCGCAAGACGCCATTCCGCTGGCCCCGGCCATCGCGCCGCACGGGCATGGTCCTCGCGCTGCTGGTGGCGCTCGTGGCCGTGCTGATCGCGTTGTTCGACTGGAACTGGTTCAAGGGTCCGCTCGAACGCCAGGTCCAGGCCCGCACCGGTCGCGAATTCCGCATCGGCGGCAATCTGGACGTGGACTTGGGACGCGTCACCACCGTACGCGGCGACGCGCTTCGCTTCGGCAACGCGGCATGGTCGCGGGAACCGACCATGGCGACGGCACGGCGCGTGGAACTGGACATCGAAATCTGGCCGCTGCTGCGGGGACAAGTCCGCATTCCCGAGATTCGCCTGATCGAACCTGCCCTGCGCCTGGAAACCGGACCCGGTGACAAGGGCAACTGGGACTTCGGGGCCTCCGGCGAGACGGATCTGCGTTTCCATCGCCTGTGGGTTCGCGACGGACGCCTGCGCTATCTCGATGCGCCGGAAAAAACCGACATCGATATCCGGTTGAACAGCGTGGCCCCGCGGGGCAAGGAAAGCGCGCCGTCGGTGGCCATCGAGGGCGGCGGCCACTGGAGCGGCGAGTCCTTCCGGTTGCAGGGACAGGCCGCCTCGCCGCTGGCGCTGCGCGATGCCAACCAACCCTACCGCATCGACCTGCGCGCGCAGGCCGGCGCCACCCGCGCCCATGCGCGTGGCAACCTGCTGGATCCGCTGCGCCTGCGTGGCTTCGATCTGAAGCTGCAGCTGGCTGGCCGCGACATGCAGGATCTGTATCCGCTGCTCGGCATCGCCATCCCCCCCACGCCCCCGTACCGGTTGGACGGGCGTTTCACCCGCGATGGCGATACCTGGCGCTACGACGGCTTCACCGGCCAGGTCGGCGACAGCGATCTTGGCGGTTCGGCCAGCGTGACGGTCGGCCGCGTGCGTCCATTGCTGAAGGCGGACCTGGTCTCGCGACGCCTCGACTTCGACGATCTGGCGGGCTTCGTGGGTGCGGCGCCGCAAACCGGTGGCACGGAAACCAGCAACGCCGAACAGAAGGCCGAAGCGGCCGAGCAGCGCGCGGATGCGCGCGTGCTGCCCGATACGCCCTATCAGTTGGCCAAGCTGCGCGCGATGGATGCGGACGTGCGCTGGAAGGCACACCGCATCAACGCGCCGAAACTGCCTCTGGACGACATGGACGCGCACCTGCGCCTGGACGGCGGCCTGCTGCACCTGGATCCGCTCAACTTCGGCGTCGCCGAAGGCGACATCCGCTCGAACATCCGCATGGATGCTCGCACCGACACCATCCGTACCCGCGCCGACATCTCGCTGCGCCGGCTGAACCTGGCGCGGTTGTTCCCGGATGCCGAGATCACCCGCACGGCCATCGGCCGCATCGGCGGCGATGTCGCCATTACCGGCACCGGCAACTCGGTCGCGCGCATCCTCGGCAGCGCCGACGGCGACATCGCGATCGGCATGGGCCAGGGTCGAATCAGCAACCTGCTGATGGAACTCGCCGGACTGGACGTCGCCGAGTCGCTCAAATTCCTGCTGACCCAGGACAAGACCGTTCCGGTGCGCTGCGCGTTCGGCGACTTCGCCGTGCAGGACGGCGTGATGCACGCGCGCACGCTGGCATTCGATACCACCGACACGCTGATCGTCGGCAAGGGCGACATCAGCCTGAAGGAGGAAACCCTGGATCTGGAACTGCGGCCGCGGCCGAAGGATCGCAGCATCCTGGCCCTGCGTTCGCCGCTGGTGGTCGGCGGAACCTTCCGGGATCCCTCGTTCCGCCCCGACCTCAAGCGCCTGGGGCTGCGTGGCGCGACCGCGCTGGCGCTGGGCAGCATCGCGCCGCCGGCCGCACTGCTGGCCACCCTGGAACTGGGTCCGGGCAAGGACGCCGGCTGCGGCGGCCAATACGCGCGTTGAAGCACGCGCGTTGAGGTCAACTGGCGATATAGCGCTGCAGCTGGTCCAGTTCCAGTTGCTGGTCCTCGATCACCGCCTTGACCAGATCGCCGATCGAGATCACGCCGGCCACGCGATCGCCTTCCAGCACCGGCAGGTGGCGGATGCGGTGTTCGGTGACGATCTGCATGCAGCGATCGACCGTGTCGTCCGGGCCGACGGTGATCACCCGCCCGGTCATGATGTCGCGCACCGGCGTGTTGGCCGAGGAACGTCCCTGCAGCACCACCTTGCGTGCGTAGTCACGCTCGGAAACGATGCCGCACAACCTGGCCCCCTGCATGGCCAATACCGCGCCCACGCTTTTCTGCGCCATCAGCTTGATGGCATCGAGTACCGAATCGTCCGGGGAAACCGCGAAAACCTCAGGGCTCTTGGCCCCCAACAGCTGGCGAACCGTGCGCATGACTGCCTCCATCGGATGGTCGAGAGGGCTGGCCCAAGGATACTCCTGCGGCGCCGGGTTGCCATACATCGACCAGGTACAGCGGACGCTGCTTGGACTCCTCGTAGAGCCGGCCCAGGTACTCGCCGATGATGCCCAGCGCGACCAGTTGCACGCCGCCCAGGAACAGGATGACCGCCATCATCGTTGGCCAGCCAGCCACCGGGTCCCCCCACAACATCGCCTTGACCACCACCCACAGCGCGGCCAGGAACGCCAGCAGCGCGGTCAACACACCCAGGTAGGTCGCCGCCCGCAGGGGCGCGGTGGAGAAGCTGGTGATGCCCTCCAGGGCGAAGTTCCACAGCTTCCAGAAACCGAAGTTGGTGTCGCCCGCCAACCGCGGCTCGCGCCGGTAGGCGATGGCGGTCTGGCGGTAGCCCACCCAGCCGAACAAGCCCTTCATGAAGCGATGGCGCTCGCGCAGCCCGCGCAATGCCTCCAGCGCGCGCGGCGACAGCAGGCGGAAATCACCGGTGTCGGCCGGGATGGGTGTCTTGGAGAGACGGCCGATGACGCGGTAGAACAGATGTGCCGTCAAGCGTTTGGGCCAGCTTTCCCCTTCGCGGGCGATGCGGGTGCCGTGCACGTTGTCATAACCCTGCTGCCACACTTCCACGAAACGAGGAATCAGTTCCGGTGGATCCTGCCCGTCGGCATCGAGAATGACGGCAGCACCTTTGACCACCTGATCCAGTCCAGCCGTAAGTGCCGCCTCCTTGCCGAAGTTGCGCGAGAGCCGTAACAGCGACACTCGCCCATCCTCGGTCGCCAGGCGCTGCATGACCTTCCATGTGTCATCCGTGCTGCCGTCATCGATATAGAGAACACGCCCTTGGACGGTGGCGATCCCGTCGAGCGTTGCAGTAATGCGGGGATGCAGCCGCGGCAACGCCTCGGCCTCGTTACGTGCCGCAATCACCACGGTCAGCAGTTCATTGCTCATGCCACTCAATCCAATTGCTCAAGATAGGCCACCCCGCCGATTTGCCTCACCTGACGCTGGATCCAGTTGGCACGGCGCTGCACATAAGGGCCCGGATTGCGCGCGCTGTAACGACGTGGTGCCGGCAGCACCGCCGCCAGCCGCGCGCTCTCGGCCGGCGATAGTCGTAACGCATCCTTGCTCCAATAGCGTCGGGCGGCTGCCTGGGCGCCATAGACACCATCACCGAACTCGGCGATGTTCACGTGCATTTCCAGAATACGCGACTTGGGCCAGAAGGTCTCGATCAGCAGGGTGTACCAGACCTCGAATACCTTGCGTATCCAGCGCGAAGGCCGGCTGCTGCCCTGCCACAGGAACAGGTTCTTGGCGACCTGCTGGCTGAGGGTGCTGGCGCCGCGCAGCCGGCGTCCCTTGGCATTGCTCGCGCGGGCCTTCTCGATGGCCTTGAAATCGAAACCATTGTGCCCGGCGAAGTTCTGATCCTCGGCCGCCACCACCGACAGCGGCAGGCTCGGCGCAATCCGGTCCAGATCCCGCCAGGCGTGCTGGATGCGGAAACCCCAGTCGCCTTCGGTCCATGCCTCGAACTGGCGGGCCACCATGAAGGCCGACAGCGGCGGATCGACGAAGCGCAGGACCACGACCTGCAGGATGCTCGCCGCCGCGAACAGGAACGGCAGCGCCAACAGCCATCGGCCCCAACGGCGGCGGCGGGTCGGTTTCCCGCCCGCTTCCTGGCCCGCCGTCTTGAGGAAGGCCGGATTCGCCCCCATCGTCACACCATCCTTCGCCATCGCAATGCCGCATTATGCCGATGCGGCCGGTTTTCCCGCATCCCGGAGCCCTCGTGAACCCCAGCCCCGACAACGACACCCAGATCCGTTTCCTGCTGCCCAAGGCCGGCGTGCGCGGCGTGACCGTGCACCTTGATCAGTCGTGGCGCGAACTGCTTTCGCACCAAGCCTATCCGCCCGCCGCCGCGGCGCTGCTGGGCGAAGCCAGCGCGGCGGCGGTGCTGTTCACCGGACACACCAAGGTGGATGGCCGCCTCTCCATCCAGCTACGCAGCCGCGCGGCGTTGCGCACGCTGTTCGCCGAATGCACCGCGGCGGGCACGCTGCGCGGCATCGCCCAACTCGAGGACGGCCACGACGCCCCGCGCGATCTGCGCGCCCTCGGCGAAGATGCCCTGTTGGCCATCACCATCGAGAATCCGGGCCTGGATCCGCGCGAGCCGCAGCGCTACCAGAGCCTGGTGTCGCTAGATGCCGAATCGCTGGCCGAGGCCTTCGAGGACTACTTCCGCCAGTCGGAGCAGTTGCCGACCCGCCTATTGCTGGCCAGCGACGGTGAACGCGCCGCCGGCCTGATGCTGCAGAAGCTGCCCGGCGACGAGGGCGACGCCGACGGCTGGCACCGGGTCGGCGCGCTGTTCGACACCCTGTCCGAGGACGAACTGCTGGCCATTCCTCCTCATCAATTGATCCATCGCCTGTTCCACGAGGAGGTGCCGGAACGGATGGCCGAACGGCCGCTGCGCTTTGGCTGCTCCTGCTCCCGTGATCGGGTCGCGGCCATGTTGCAGTCGCTGGGGGAAGAAGAAGCCCACGCCGCGCTGATGGATGGAACGGCGGAAGTGCGTTGCGAATTCTGCGGCCAGAGATACCAATTTAATACCAACCAGATCGCGGAACTTTTTGCCCAACCGTCGGTCGGAATCGAGGCCCCTGCCAGGCTCCAGTAGCGTTATTTTGGGGACCAGACGGGTCTTGGGGACTTGTTAAAGAAACATAAACGGCATAGCATCAGTTCCCCTTCGGGAGGGGAACTCCGTGTCAACGATCGGGGTCTGAAGCGAGCCATGAAACTGCGTCATCTGCGACTACCGTTAGCCGTTCTGCTCGCCCTTGGCGTGGCAACGGGCGCGGCTGCGCAGAGCCAGCAGAAAAAGTCCGAGCGCGCCGCGCCGACCGCACTCCCCATCCTGAACAATGCCAACGGCAAGGTCGAAGCCGTGCTGCTGCTCGAACCCACCGGTGAAGCCTCCGCGGGCGCGCGCTGGCGCTTCGGCAGCAATACGCTGAGCGCGGCCTTCGGCCTGGAAGCCGGCGATTCGCTGGGCCTGGTCTGCAACCGGCAGAGCGGCATCGTCGGCAACATCGGCAGCCTGGCCAGCCACTGCATGCTGGCGGCCCTGGACAGCGATGAAGCCAACGGCCAGCGCATCAGCGCAGGCGCGACCCTCAGCCGTCCCGGCGGCCGTCTCGGCCTGTCGGCCGGCACCGGTCGCGACACCCTCCCCGTCTGGCTATCTGGCGGCAAGGTCTCCGGCGGACGCGTCGAACAGAACGATCTGGCGGTGTTCGGCGAGAAGAACATCGGCCGCGAGGGCTTCGTCTCCATCGGCGGCGCGGTCGCCCGCGCCCGCCTGGTGCCGGCGTCGGATCTGCCGGCGATCGCCGATCACTGGAACAGCAAGACCTTCACGGTGGGCGGCGGCTATGGCCCCTTCAGCGCCAACATCATCGGTCGCGTCGTCGATGTGCCGGGCCAGCCGGGCAAATGGGAAGGCCTGGGCCTGGGCTTCACCTGGCGCACGCCGTGGAGCGGCCAGCTGACCGTGGGCGCCGAGAACGTCATCAGCCGCGGCAAGAATCCGTTCTCGCTGAGCAATGACAAGGCTGACGAAGGCACGGTGCCCTACGTGCGTTACGAGCAGGATCTCTGATTCGCCGGCGGCTCCCCGGACGGTTCCGCGCCACAAAACCCGGATACAGGAAAGGCCGCGATTTCCGCGGCCTTTCTGCTTTCCGGATACCGATGCGCCTTACTCGAAGCGGAGCTCCGCATTGCCGGAGAAGGTCTCCAGGCTGATGTCGCCGTCGCCGCTGCCGTAACGGGTCTGGAAACTGGCACCCGGCCCGACGCCACGCTCGACTTTCACCCCCGGCGCGCGGAGATCGCCACTGAAGGTCTCACCCCGGACGGAGGCCGAAAGGTTCTTCGGCACGATCAGCAGCACGTTGCCGCTGACGGTCTCCATGTGGAACTCCGCCTTGGGCGCCACGCCAGTGCTGACCCGGAGGTCGCCGCTGACCGTATTGGCCTTGAACTCGCGCAGGCGCTCGTCCCTGACGGCGACATTGACGTTGCCGGAGACGCTCTCGACGGTGACCTCGCCATTCAGGCGTCCATTGAGGGTCAGGCTGCCGCTCACGGTCTGGGCATCGACTTCGGCACTGTTGAGGGTCAAGCGAACGTCGCCGCTGACCGAACTGATGTCGGCGCTACGCGGCGCGCCGATCGCCACCACCTGGCCGCTGACTGATTCTATCGACAGCGAACCCGCCGCCACGCCCTCGACGTCGACGTCCGCCGACACCGAGTCGATTTCGAGGTCCGCGCGCAGCGGCACCATGAGTTGCAGATCGGTCGGCTCGCTGCGGCGTTCCCCCCAGCCACCGCCATTCGGATACTCGACGGAGACATTCAGGTGTTCGCCACCGCCATCGATCTCGAGCTTTTCGACCCCGGCTCCCAACGTACCGGTGATCTTGACCTCGGGCCGGTCCCAGGTGCGGACCTGGATGCGGCCCTTGAGGTTGCTGACGTCCACGCGTCCGCGCGGATCCAGCGGACGGCTCTCGTTGATGGGCGTCCCGGCCAGTGCCGGACACGCCATGACCAGCGACAGCAGCAGCACGGAAGTTCTGAACGTGTACATGGAAGGCTCCTTGGTCAACTCATCATGGCGCGCTGGGTCAACGCCAGGCGCTTGGCATAGGTGCGGCGCAACTGCTCGAGCAGGAAGCGCGTATTGGGTGCGCGATCCAGCGCGGCGAGGATCTCCTCGGCGCTGCGATCGAGTTCCCGCAGGGCGCCTCCCAGCTCCGGATGGGCCTCGGCGCCCTGGATCTGCGCCAGTGCTCCCTGGTAGTCGCGGGTCAGTTGCACCGCTTCCTGCCGGATCAGGGGTTCCTGGGGCGGCGTCAGGTGCGTGGCCTGCCACAGGAACCCGACCGTCAGCAGCACGGAGGCCGCCATCGCCCAGGGCACCAGCCGACGCGGCCCGCCGCGCGTGCGGATCGTGTCCGCGTCCGGCGATGCCGGCGCGGCCTCGGCCGGCTGCGGCAGTTCCGCGATCCGGGCGGCGATCCCCGGCCACAGGTCACGGGTGGGGGGGATGTCCTGGCGCAGCCCTTTCAGCTGCCAGCGCAGGCGGTCGTTTTCTTCGTTCATGCTGCTACTCCCAATCTTTCGCGCAGCAGTTGCCGGGCACGATGCAACTGCGCCTTGGAACTGCCGACCGCCATGCCAAGTTCGCTGGCGATTTCCTCGTGTTTCCAGCCTTCCACGTCGTACAGCACCAGCACCGCGCGCGCGCGGGGCGGCAGCGTTGCCACGGCCCGTTCCAGATCCAGCGAGAGCGCGGTCTGGTAGCCCGCGGAATCAGCCATGCCCAGATCGTCCAGGCGGTCGTCGTCTTCATCGAACAGCGGCTGCGACCGGCGCGAGCGCAATTCCATCAGTGCGGTATTGACCGCAAGCCGATGCAGCCAGGTGCTGAAGGCGCTCTCGAAACGGAACTTGGGCAGCGCCTGCCAGGCGCGCACGAAGGCCTCCTGGGTCAGGTCATCCGCGCGTACGCCCTGGCCACCGACCAGGCGCTGGATGACGCCGTGGATGCGGCTGGCATGCCGGCGGTAAATCGCTTCGAAGGCGTGCATGTCGCCGCCGACGGCAGCCCGGACCAGGCCATTGTCGGTCTCGGCGGCCGCCAGGGCGGTCGTGTCGGTCATCAGGTCGGTCACGGCGGCATTCAGCATATCCCTTTGGATGTGCTACCGCCGGGAAAGGTTTAAGCGGTTCCCGACCGTAGCCCCCGGATGAGCGGCTGCAGGTATTCCTCATAGGGCGCCCATTTCGGCCGTTCCAGCGCGACCACCCGGTCACGCACCTGCACGGCGCTGGCGGTCGCGACCCCGCGGGTCCGCTCCTGCAGCGCCAGCATGCCGGATTCGAACCCGACCCCGCAGAAATCGGTCACTTCCCGCAGCACCGCCTCGGTGTCGCGGGTCAGCCTGCCATAGTCCACGTCCAGGACCCGGCCGGGATACGCCTGGCGCCAATGCGCCATCAGGCGCTCGTACTGGCGGTAGTAATCGGCCAGTTCCTGCTGGTCGTAGGAATAAGGATTGGCGTCGGAGAACAGCTCGCGCAGGTTGGAGAAACAGGTTTCCACCGGATCCCGGACCATGTGCAGGATCTTCGCCTGCGGCAGCGCCTGGCAGATGAAACCGATGTTGAGGAAATTGGAAGGCAGCTTGTCGGTGAAGAAGCGCTCCTTCCCCAGCCGCCATTCCATTTTCTGCAGATAGCCCTGCCCTGCGGCGGCATAGTCCACGCCCGCCGCCGCCTTCCGCACCAGCGTCTCGTCGATGACCCCGCGGCAATGGTAGTCGGTCGCCCAACGCATCTGGCTGGTGAAGTCGTACAACTCGCCGACGCCGTGGATGTCGCTGTGACCGTCCAGCAACTGCTCCAGCAGGGTGGTACCGGAGCGGTGCATGCCGACGATGAAGATCGGCACGCGCCCCGCCTCGGCCTCGCCTGGCGTCCGCATATCGCCGGTTCCCGTGGGAAGCGCGATCAGCGCATCGACCAGCCGCCGCGATTCCTCGCTCTGATACTTCAGCGTCGACCGCTTGGCCCGGCAGGCCAGCGTCAATGCCTCGCCCGCGCCGGCGAAATCGCCGATGTCGTCCAGCTCCTTGTGCAGCGCATAGGCCAGCAGCGCGACCTCGTCCGGGCGCTTGCCCGGCGTGGCCAGCAGGCGGCGCAACCGGTCCACATGGTTCGCCTCCTTGCTCTGCTTGCGCAGGCGGGAGATCAGCCACCAGGCATGGGCAATCTCCGGCGCGCGGCGCAGGCAGTACTGCAGATCCTGCTCTGCGGCCTGGAATCGTCCTAGATACATGAGAACCTGAGCCCGGGCCATCAACGTTGGCGGATAATCCGGATCAGCACGTTTGGCCTCATCCAGCAGTCGCATCGCATCCTCCTGCCGGTTGAGATAGCTGAACTGCGCGGCAAAAGCCGCCAACAGCGGAATGGGAATTCGGTCCAGGCTGCCCAATCCACGCAAGCAATCCTGCAGTACCTCCGCCTCGTTGAATGTGCGCAGACGTTTGGCCAGTTCGGCCAGCGACGCTTGCTCCTTCGGCTTGGCCACAGCCGCTCTCAACGCATAGTCGCACGCCGTTCGATAGTGCCCCTGCAGGGATGCAATATAGGAAAGCTGGAGGAGCGACGCCGCATGGCCGGGCTGATGGGCCAGGATCGCCTCATAAGCAGCCTTCGCCTCTCCCCAGTTCTTTTGCCCCGCCAACTGTTCCGCACGCCGGAGCAGCTCGGAAATCGATGCATTCATGGCGCCGCATCATACAAAAAAAAGCGGCCACCCGAAGGTGGCCGCAGACATTTGCGAAGGCGCCGGAGGCGTCAGAAATCGTACTGGACCATGAAACGGACCGAACGTGGCGCCTGGAACGCCACCGGCGAAAGATAGGTTTCCACCGGCAGGCCGGAAGTTTGGTCCTCCGCCGTCTCGTTGACGGCGATGGTCTTCTGGCTGTCCAGCAGATTGAAGACATCCAGCTTGAACTGCAGGCCCTTGGCAAACGAGGGCCGGTAGGCAACATTCAGATCGAAGGTCGTCGTCCAGGGCAAACGTCCTGCCGTGCCACGCGGCACAGGAATGTTGTTGCAGCGCATGAACGAGGCGCCGTAGGGATGGGGGTTGTACGTGCCATCAGGCGGAGGCAGCGCCGGCGGCTCACCCGGTGCGCGATTTGGATCACGGTCGAGCACACCGATACAGTTGTACGGCCGCCCCGATTGCACCAGCAGATTTCCGCCAATCGACCATTCCTCGCTGATCTGATAGTTACCGAACAACTTCAGGCTATGCCGACGATCATTGGGTAGATAGCCGAAGGTGTTCTCGGTCAGCTCGATATAGTCGAAATCCTGGGTGACGTTGGTATCCGCCTGGCCGATATCCGACTTCACGCCACCTTCGGTGTTGCCCTTGCTCTTGGCGTACGTGTAGGACCCCTGCAGGAAGAATCGATCCCAGTTTCCATCCACGAAAATTTCGATGGCCGAGTATGTGCGCTTGGCTTTCGGGCTGAGCCGATCACCGGGAATAGTGATGGTACGCAACGTACCATCGGCCTCGATATCGGTAACGAAGACCGCGTCCTCCCCGGGATTGAACATGCGGCAGTACGGGAACCCGGGATTGGGGATGACAGGATCCAGGCCGTTTTCCTCCGCATACTCGAGAATCGCCGTGTAATCGCAGTTGTCGTCGATCGCACGCTTGAGTTCGCGATAGATGCCGCGCACGCCCAGCGACATGTTGTCACTGAGGGCGGCCTGGAAGCCGAGGATGTACTCATCCTGATATTGCGGTTCCAGGTTCTTGGACGCGATGGTTTCGGGATTCTTTCCGCGGCCGTCCTCACCGTTGATGAACGCTGGACCGGTCGTTCCACGCGGAGTCAACCCACCAGGAACGCCTGTCTCCGGGTCCACCGAGGTAAAGTCGAAGTTCTGCCGGGTGAACAGTGAGGCGCTGGCACCACGCAATGCCACGCTGGGCGTCAACGGAAGCGCATAGCGCCCCGCGTTACCGAAGATCTTGAACGTCGAATCGCCATTGACATCCCACGAGAAGCCCAGCCGCGGGCCGAACTGGTTGTCGATCTTGATGTAAGACTGGCCGTTCCCGTTCAGATTCTCGAACGTATCCCAGCGAAGGCCCAGATAGGCAATGAAATTATCGGTGACGTTCCAGCTATCCTGGATATAGAACGCACGCTGCTTGACCTTCAACTTCGCGCCGGACGTAGTGACCTGCTCCCGAACGATGTCGAATTCGTCACCCGAATTCGTGCCGGGGTTGGTTGGACTTGGAACGCCCGGCGTGGGATCGACGGTCGAATAACGCCACAACCGGCCGCCTTCATTGGCCTGTCCCGCCACGGACTCGTAATCATCGAGGTCGTAGCCGAACTTCAACAGGTGATCACCCAGTTGCCATTCCGCATCTATGCGGAACTGATCACGGGTATCCTTAGAATCGTTCCGCTGCAAGAGCGCTCCCGCCGCGATGTTGCACTTGCTGTAATAGGCACCGGTAACATCGCGGCGGTAAGCCGGACGAACGTCCAGAATAAACGGGCATCCTCCCAGTTCCTGTTCCAGCGTTCCGCTGTAACTGATGTCGTCGCCGGCGGCTGTCCGGATCCGCTGGCTGCGCGAGAATTCACCATGGCCGGCAAGGGCCGACAGGGTGAAATTGTCGGTGAAATAGCCAGTGTACTTGAGGATGTAGTTCTCGCCGCCCTGCTCGTTATGCAGGGTGCCGATGTAGTTCAGGCGGTCTACCGTCCCTACGGTGTTCAGATAGGTGTCGACGTCCTGCTTCTGCTTGTCCGAGAACGCCGTCAGTTCAAGCAGGTTGCTGTCGTTGATGTTCCAATCCATCTTCAACAGCCAGTTCGGGTTCTTGGTCGTCGTGCTGGTGTTGTTGGGCGACAGGATGTTTCCCCAGGCCTCGGCCTCATTGCGACCGTACTGGACGAGTCCGTAGGCGAACAATCTGTCCTTGATCAGCGCGCCGCTTGCCCAAACCGCAGTCGTCGCATTCCAGCCTTCATCCCTGGAATTGTCCTGACGCAAGGTCCCATTGGTCAGGTATACGTTCTTGGGATTGGCCGTGAGGCTTTCCGGTGTATAGAAGATGTTCGCGCCCGCATGGAATTCGTTGCTGCCGCGCTTGGTTACCTGATTGACCACGCCGCCCAACGAGCGGCCGAATTCGGCGCCATAACCGCCCGTCTTTATTTGCTGCTCCTGGATGGCCTCGAACGGCACTTGCGAGAAGTTGAGGCTGCGGAAGGAGTTGGTGATGTTGAATCCGTTGACGAAGTACTGGTTTTCCGCAACGGAAGCGCCACCGAAGGACGCAAGGTTTCCGAACGCCGCATCACCGCGCACGGTTCCGGGCGCAAGCAGGGCGACGCTGGTGGTATCGCGTGGCACCGGAATCCGCGCGATCTGTTCAGAGGTCAGGATCGTCGTCGATTCAACCGACGTCACGTCGATCGGATTGACGAAGCCGCTTCCCACGACAGTCACGGCATCGAGCGTCGTGGCGCTGCTTCCTCCGCCCCCGACGAAATCCGCGCTGGCGGCAACGCCTACGTTGACCGTGACGTTACGGCTGCCACCGGCGCTGCTGGTCACGGTGTACTGCCCCGTGGGAAGCGCCGAGAACCTATAGGTGCCGTCGGCCCCGACCGTGATCGTTCGGGAGAAGCCCGTATTCGGATTGGTGATGGTAATGGTGTCGCCGGCGTTGGCTCGACCCGCGATGGCGCCAGCAGTGTTGGACTGTGCGCTGACTCCACCCGCGACCCCCAGTGCGAGCCCAATCGCCAGTACCGTCTTGCTGATGCGCAGTTCGTAGATGCTTTTCTTCTTGACTGCCATTTCTGCTCTCTCCGCTCATGGTGAAATTCGGCAAAACATGAAATGCGCCAAAGCATTGGCGCGCGGAGAGTAACGCTTTTTTAAGGAAAGAAACGTGTACGCCGACAGGACCTTCACCCGGCGATGACGAGGGTTAATCGCGAGTCGAAAGATAAGAACAATTACAAATTTTTATTCAATTATTCCCAGATTTGGGCACTCTGGTGGGTCAATTCGGCAGCTGTAGTGAAGCTGGCCTTCGCGCTTTGTTGCGACGCAAAAAAAAGCGGCCCCATCACTGGGGCCGCCAATCTAACTGCGTTGAATCAGGTCGTTATTAGAAGTCGTACTCGACCGTGAACCGGTACTGACGCGGCGCGTTGGCCGACAGCGGCTGATGGCAACCGGCCAGAGTGGTGTTCGCCGCGCTTTCGCACTGCTCGTTGACCGACAACACACTGCGATCGTTGAACACGTTGAACACGTCCGCCGAGATACGCAGGCCTTCCAACCAGGTCGGCTCGTAGGTCAGGTTCAGGCTCAGGCTGCTGTTCCATTCCAGGCGACCGAACGTACCGCGCGGGACCAGTTGGTTGTTGCAGTACATCGCATAACCCGCATAGCCCGGCTCCGGCCACTGCGAACGGGGGAAGCCCATGCAGTTGACGGGGCGACCGCTCTGGGCGATGAAGTTACCGCCCACGCGCCATTCGTCGGTGATCTGGTACGCACCGAAGATCTTGAAGACATGGCGGCGGTCGTTCGGCAGGTAGCCGTAGCCGCCATCCGCCAGCGCCGGATAGTCGAAGCCCGCCGAGATGCCCGCGTCGTCCTGACCGATGTCGGACTTCACGTAGCCTTCGGTGTTGCCCTTGCTCTTCGAGTAGGTGTACGAACCCTGCACCGTCCACTTGTCGTCCCACAGGCGCTCGAAGAAGAATTCCAGCGCCGAGTACTTGCGCTTGGCCTTCGGGATGCCCAGCGCGGAAGCCGGGATGGTGAGCTTGGTCAGGTTGCCATCACCGTGCAAATCCGCGTTCATGGTGAGGTCTTCACCGACGTTCATCAGGAAGCAGTGGTTGACCGCGGTACCGATGGCGTCGGCTTCGTCTGCCGTGTAGCCATTCTCGATCGCCCAGTCGTACGGCATTTGGTAGGAGCAGTAATCGTCCATGACCGTGGCAAGCTTGCGATAGACGCCACGGACACCACCGACCCACTTCTCGGACAGCTGCGCCTGGAAGCCCAGGATCAGTTCATCCTGATACATCGGCTTCAGGTTGGGATCGACGACGGTGCGCGGATCCGGCGTGCCGCCATCGGACACGACCCAGCGATCGCCCAGCTGGGCGCCCAGCACCGGCAACTGATACTGGTCGTTGGTGAACGTACCTTCGAAAGCGTAGTAGTCGGTGTAATCCAGCTCGGCACCCGCCAGGCGCATGTTGGTGTTGCCCATCACCGGAATGTAGTACCGGCCCAGGTTACCGAACAGCTTGAAGCTGGCGTCACCGTTCACATCCCAGGAGAAGCCCAGACGAGGCGCCCAGGTGTCATCGATCTTGATGAAGCTCTGGCCGGCGGCGTTCAGGTTTTCGAACGACTCATTGCGGACACCGATGTACGCCATGAAGTTGTCGGTGATCTGCCAGCTGTCTTCCAGATAGTAGGCCGAGTTGGTCAGAGTGAATTCACCGCCGTTCTCGAAATGCCGCATTTCGACATAATCGATCGGCGCACCGGTGTTGTTGGTGTAGCCGTTGTTGGTGATGATGCCGCCCGGAGCCAGCGTACGAATAATGCGGCTGGTGCCATCGACGGCCTGACCGGTGTACTTGGTACCACCGACGAAATCGTAGTCTTCGTTGTCGACACCGAAGCGGATGGTGTGGTCGCCGACCACCCACTCACCGTCGAAACGATAGGCGGTGCGCTTTTCGTTGGCGTCCGGCCGGTCGGCCGAGGTCACCGTCCAGCAGCCGTAGTTGGTGGCCGGGGACGTGCGCGCGTCGGTGACGCGCGGGCAACCGAACGCGCCGATCTGCGAGGTGTGATCGTACTTGCCCACACCATACAGGGCCGACAGGGTCAGGCTGTCGCCGAAGTAGCCGGTCCACTTGCCGATGTAGTTGTCACCACCCCACTGGTAGGAGTTCGGCAGCTTCTGTGCGCCCTTGCCCGTGCCATACGAGCTATTGGAGAACCAGTAGTTGGAATTCTGTTCTTCGCGGTCACGGAAGCCGGTCACTTCCAGCACGTGGTTGTCGGTGATGTACCAGTCCAGCTTGACGTAATACTGGGGTGCATCGGACTTGTTCTCCGACTGCTCGGTATTGCCGTAGGTCTTGGTGGTGCCGTCCGTGCCCTGGGCCAACGCATAGAAGAACAACCGATCCTTGACGATCGGACCGCTCGCATAGACGTTGTAGCGCAGCGACTCGTTGTAACCCGGGGTTTCAACCGCGATCCAATCCTTGTCCGACGGCGTACGCTGCCATTCCGGCGTGGTATTGGCATCGGGACCGTCAAAATACAGGTTCGGATTGGGAATGTAGCGAATCGGGCTGCCGCGCCCCCAGTCCGGCGAATAGATGACGTTTCCGCCGAACTTCCATTCGTTGGTACCGCGCTTACCGATGACGTTGATCACGCCACCCAGCGAGCGACCGAACTCGGCACCGTAGCCGCCGTTCTTGATCTGGGCTTCCGACACGGCCTCGAACGGCAGTTCGCTGAACGCGACGCCGTTGATCAGGTTGGTGACGTTGAAGCCGTTGATGTAGTAGACGTTCTCCGCGACCGAAGAGCCGCCGAACGAAGCCAGCTTGCCGCCCTGCTTCTGGTCACCACCGAGGCGGCTGTCGCCGAGGGTGGTACCGGGAGCCAACAGCGCCATGGAAGTGGCATCACGGGCGACCGGCAGGCGATCGATCTGCTGTTCGGTCAGGACTACCGTCGATTCTACCGACGAAACGTCGATCGGATTCACCAAGGTACCGGTGACCGTCACCGCATCGAGGGTCTGGGTGTTACCGCCAACGAAGTCGACGTTGGTGGAGGTACCCACGCTGACCGTCAGACTGCGCGGCTCACCGCCGTTACGGGTGATCTGGTACTGGCCGGTCGGCAACTGCGCAAAACGATAGCTGCCGTCATTGCCGACCGTGAAGGTACGGCTGAAACCGGTGCTCGGGTTGGTGACCTTGATGGTGTCGCCAGCTTCCGCACGACCGGCAACCGCGCCCGCAGTGTTGGTCTGCGCCTGGACGCCACCAATGAAGCATGCACCCAGTGCAAGGCTCAGCGCAGTTCGCTTGATGCCTTTCGACAGCTTGTAACCCTTGTGGGTAGTCATCTGTGCTCTCTCTCTCAAGTCAAAAAAAAGATCGGACTCGTAGCTGCCGATCGAATGTCAGACGTGAAACATAAACGCCTGGTGACCAGAGAATAACGTAACTTTTACGGCACGGAGCGGAATGTGAATTACACTTTCACAGCAACAAAATGATTTTAATCAATAAGTTAGCAAGCTGTATGGTGGCATCATTACGCACCGACTCCTATTCAGTTTTTCTGGCTTCGTCGAGATTGGCCGCTTGAAATGGTGCGCCCCGAGTTGTAGCTCGAAGCGGTAGTTGCCACTGAAACCATGGAAGCGCGCGAAATCAGCTCTCCAGCAGGCGCTTCAGAGTCGAAAGATGGGTCCCGTATCGCCGCCAGCTGTCCACGTTCCTCCCATGCAGTCCTTCCCTGACCTGGGAACTGCTCGCCGTGGCCGAGGGAGCATCGTTTCGCTCGATGTCCAGCATGGAGGGCTCATAGTCGAGTCCACAGAAATCCAGGACCTTTCGCACGCTGGCTTCCGGCGAAGCGACCAGATCCTCATAGTCCAACACCATCAGTCCGTCCGGCATCACGGATTCCCAGTACGCGGCCAGGTGAACGAAACGCTTGTACTGGACGGCCATCTCCTGCTGGTCATAACTGAATCCATATGCATTTCCGGAAAACAGATGCCGGAAAGTTGAAAAGCAACTGTCCATTGGATTCCGCCTCACGCAGATGATCCTTGCTTCTGGCAAGGCCTTGTAGATAAAGCCGGCGTTGAAGATGTTGTTGGGAAGTTTATCTATCAGGTAGCGCGTTTCCTGGTTCCAACGCCATGCGGTCCTGGTGCGGTAGCCACGACCGAGCTCGGTGAAATCAATCCTCGCGCAAGCTTCAATGAGTTGGGACGCCGGCGGTTCACCCGCGAACAGGTTCGCTTGCCAAGAAAGTTCATTCGGAAAATCGGTGAGTTCACCTGCTGAAGCCACGTTGGAATGGTTACCCAGAATCCTCTCCAGCAAGGTCGTGCCACTCCTGGGCAGGCCCACGATGAAGAGCGGACGGCGGCCCTGCGTATCCATCGATTCAATCCGGGTTCCGACAAACGAATCGCTGCATAGTCGCTGCAGCAGCCCATACCCCCGTTCATGCGCGGCCTCGTCGTAACGGATCTTCGCGCGCTTGCCCCTCGCTCCAGTCTCCAGCGCTGCCCAGGCTGCATCCAGTTCTCCGGCATCCTCCAGTTCCTTGTAGAGCGCATAGTGGAGGTAGATGGACTCCTCCGCCTGTGGACTGGTATGGGCCAACGCCTTTCGAATCCGCGCGATGCGAGTTCCCGCGACAGGACTCCGCGCATGATTGGCCAGCGACCAGTGCGCTTCCGCATGCAGCGGATCCAACGCGATGCAGCGTTCAAACGCCTCGGTCGACTCTTCCATCCGACCTAGATAGCGAAGTGCGTTCGCGCGCGCGTAATGGAGATGGGCTGGTGGACTGGCAAGCCGCGCAACTGCATGGTCCGCCAGTTCCAGCGCTTCTCCATGCGCCTCCGAAAGACCCAGGTACTGCACCAGTCCCATGCTGTAGCGCAGGACCAAGGGATCCGACCAATCCGCCGAAACGATGATGTCGCGTGCTTCCTTGTATTCACCAAGGACCAGCAAGCGCATGCTCAGTTCCGCGATGAACTGCTGGCTTCCACTTCGTTTCCAGGCTGGTACCGCTGAACGTACCGCGCGCACCGATTCTCGGAAATCACCCTGGTTCTGCGCCAGCGCGGACAATGCCAACCACGCGCGTGGCTGCGCCGGATCCAGCTCGAGAATCTGCTGGTAGATGACGCGGGCATCGTCGAAGCGACGCTCCATCATCGCCTGGCGCCCACGCTGGATGTAAGCGCCGATGTCGAGGTTCTGCACGCTCGTCTCCCAAGACAAAGGAAAAGGATAGAGGAAAAGCAAGACGGCCGCCCGAAGGCGGCCGTCTCTTTCAAGTTGACTTCCGATATTGCTTAGAAGTCGTACTGCACCATGAAGCGGACCGAACGCGGCGTCTGCCAGGACAGCGGGGTCTTGTAGGTCGGAGCGGCGGCGGAGGTACTACCCGTCGCGGTCTCGCCTTCTTCATCCACGGCGGTCGGCTTGTCCGCATTGAACACATTGAACACGTCAATCTTGAATGCCAGCTTGCCATCGGCGAAAGCCGGGCGGTAAGCGACGTTCACATCGAACGTGGTCGTCCACGGATTCCGGCCCGCAGTGCCACGCGGAACGATGGTGGTGCCATTATTCCGGCCGCTGGTCGGATCACCTGCGTCGCAGGAGAAGTAAGCAACCCGGTAGCTGACCGGATCGTTGCCGTAGATGCCGAAGCAGTTCTGGGGACGTCCGGACTGGACCAGCAGGCTGCCGCCAACCGACCATTCGTCGTTGATTTCCCAGTTGCCGAACATCTTCAGCGTGTGACGCCGATCATTTGGCAGATAGCCATACGAACCCAACATCAGCTCCGGATAGTCGAAGTCCTGCGTGGTGCCGGTATCACCCTGGCCGATATCCGACTTCACGCCGCCTTCGCTGTTGCCCTTGCTCTTGGCGTAGGTATAGGAACCCTGCAGGAAGAACTTGTCCCAAGCGCCTTCCCAGAAGAATTCCAACGCGCTGTACGTACGCTTGGCCTTCGGACCCAGGTCGGCCGCAGCGATGGTCACGCGCTCGATGGTGCCGTCGCCGTCGACGTCGATGTTCCAGATGCCATCGCTACCCGGGTTGTACAGGCGGCAATACGGGAACGAGGGGTTGCCCGGGGCAACGCCGTCGTAGCCGTTGGCTTCGGCCCACGCTTCGATCGGACGAATATCGCAGTTGTCGTCAATGGCACGCTTCATTTCACGGAAGATGCCGCGTACGCCAGCCGAGAAGTTGTCCGTCAGCTGCGCCTGGAAGCCCAGGATGTACTCGTCCTGATACATCGGCTTCAGGTTGGTGGAAGCGATCGAGTTCGGATCCTTCGGACCACCATACTCGCCGTTGGCGTAGTAGGGATCCGTGAAGCATGCCCCGTTGGTGCAGGGCGTCATGCCCGTCGGCGCACCGGTTCCATCCGCGACTCCCCCGTAGAAGAAGTCCTGGATTTCATAGATGGATGCACTGGCGCCACGGACAGCGACGTTCGCGGTGAGCGGCAGGGCATAGCGACCGGCATTACCGAAGATCTTGAACGTGGAATCGCCGTTGACGTCCCACGAGAAGCCCAGTCGCGGAGCGAACTGGTTGTCGATCTTCACATAACTCTGGCCCAGGCCATTCTTGTTCTCGAAGCTATCCCAACGGACACCACCATAGACGAGGAAATTGTCAGTGATGTTCCAGGTGTCTTCCAGATAGAACGCTTGCTGCTCGACCTTGACCGTCGCGCCCTGGCGGATGTTGTAGCGGCGAACGAAATCGGTGCCGTCAGCAGCCTGGTTGTACTGGTAGTAGTAGTTGCCCGAGTACGCCGAACCATCAACGGTCTCGAAATCGTCGGCGTCATAGCCGAAGCGGAGCAGGTGATCACCCAGCACCCACTCGGCATCGATACGATACTGATCACGCGTATCCTTGGCATCCGAACGGGTCAGGGATCCCGCGAAGTCACAACCGGTGATCGTTCCGGTAGCCTGCTGGACCCCCAGGGGGCGATTGTCTCGAACAATGGGGCAACCGCCCACGACGCTGTTGAGGTCGCCGCTGTAGGACAAGCGGGTTCCATCCGCCTGGACTGCGTGGTTCCTGCGGTTGAATTCGCCGCGGCCCGCCAGTGCGGTCAGGGTGAAAGTATCGGTGAGGTAGCCGGTGTACTTCAGCGAGTAGCTGTCGCCGCCCTGTTCCGTGAACACGGTTCCCAGGCGGTCACTGCGCTTTGGCTTGACCGACGGCGAGGCCGTGGTGCCGAAGTCGGTGTAATAGTAGGAGGTATCGGTCTTGCGGGTATCGGAGAACGCCGTCAGCGCCAGCAGATGGTCGTCGGTGATGTTCCAGTCCAGCTTCACCAACCAGGTCGGGGACTTTTCTTCGGCGAGGGTGTTCGTGCCGCCGCCAACGCCATCGACGCTACCGGGATAGGAGTCCTGATTGCTCCTGCTGTACTGCAACAGCGCGTAGGCGAACAACTTGTCCTTCACCAGCGCACCGCTGGCCCAAACCGAGGCCGTCGCCTCCCAGCCGTTGTCCTTGGAGTTGTCCGCGACCAGTCGGCCGTTGTTGTAATACAGATTCGGATTGGTTTCGCGCAGCGATTCGGGTTCCCAGAAGACGTTGCCGCCCGCATGGAATTCATTCGAGCCGCGCTTGGTGATCAGGTTGATCACGCCACCCGTCGAGCGACCGAACTCGGCGCCGTAGCCACCCGTCTTGATCTGCTGTTCGGCAATGGCTTCAAACGGAACCTGCGCGAAGTTGAGGTTCTTGAAGGTATTGGTGATGTTGAAGCCATTGACGTAGTACTGGTTCTCGGCAACGGAGGAGCCGCCGAACGACGCCAGCTTGCCAAACGCAGCATCGCCCTTGACCGTACCCGGAGCAAGCAGGGCAACACCGGTGATGTCGCGCGAAACCGGAATCTTGGCGATCTGCTCGGAGGTCAGGATCGTGGTCGATTCAACGGACGAAACGTCGATCGGGTTGATGGCATTGGTGCCCACGACCTGAACCGCGTCCAGCGTGGTGGCGCCACCGCTTGCCGCGGCAGCTGCACGCGCAAAATCGACATTGGCTGCGGTACCAACGTTGACGGTGATCTCGCGTGTGGACGACGTGCCGTCGGCAGCCTTGCGGGTAATGGTGTACTTACCGGTCGGCAGGGCCGAGAAGCGATAGCTGCCATCGCCGCTCACGCCGAGGGTACGGGTAAAGCCGGTGCTCGGGTTGACGATGGTGATGGTGTCGCCGTCGACCGCACGACCGGTGATGGCACCGGCCGAGTTCGACTGCGCCTGTACCCCACCCACGAAGCAGGCACCCAGGGCCAGGCTCAGGGCCGTGCGCTTGATGCCTTTCGACAAGTAACTGGAACCCATTTGTCTCTCTCTCTTGAGTTGTAAACGGCCGGTGCCAAAAGAGCCCCGGAATCCGAAGTGACAGGCCTCATGCAGCCTGTGAACCCAAGAGTAACGCAAATTTCTTCATTAAGAAAGAGTTATGCGGCCTTATAAATCAATCACTTGCCCTGTTCATTTTGATGAATTGTAAGAAAAAATACGCTTCAGGACCTGCGATGGCACAAAGAAAAACGGCCGCTCGAGGGCGGCCGTCTCTCGCGAAGAAGAAAATGGCTTCAATCCAGCTGGCCAGCGATGCGCTCCTGCTCACCCTTCAACGCCCCCGGCATCCGCTCACCGAACTCCTCCAGATAAGCCCCGATGCTTTCCACCTCGGACCGCCAGCCGTCCCGGTCGAAGCCAAACAGCTTGGTTTCGGCTTCCTGCGAGAGCGTCACGCCGTCAAGATTCAGATCGCCGGTTCGAGGCAGATGGCCGATGGGGGTCTCGACCGCGTCGGCCTGCCCTTCCACCCGTTTGATCATCCATTCCAGCACGCGCAGGTTCTCGCCGAAGCCCGGCCACAGGAACTTGCCGTCGTCGCCCTTGCGGAACCAGTTGACGTGGAAGATCTTCGGCAGCTTCACGCCGGGCTGGTCGAACGACAGCCAGTGGGCAAAGTAGTCGGCGAAGTTGTAGCCGCAGAACGGTTTCATCGCCATCGGATCGCGGCGCATCACGCCAACCGCGCCGGTGGCGGCGGCGGTGGTTTCCGACCCCATCGCGGCGCCGACCAGGACGCCATGGGTCCAGTCGCGGGCTTCGAACACGAGCGGGACCAGCGATGCGCGGCGGCCACCGAACACGATCGCCGAAATCGGCACGCCTTGCGGATCTTCCGCACGCGGCGAGTAGCTGGGGCACTGGCGGGCGGACACGGTGAAGCGCGAGTTCGGGTGTGCGGCCGGGCCGTTGGCGGGATCGTAGGGGCGCCCCTGCCAGTCAAGCGCCGGCGTGCGTCCGTCCAGGCCTTCCCACCACGGTTCCTGCTCGTCGGTCACCGCGACATTGGTGAAGATGGTGTGGTGGCTGATGGTGGCCAGCGCGTTCGGATTGGAGCTGTCCGAAGTGCCCGGAGCCACCCCGAAGAAGCCGGCCTCCGGATTGATGGCGTACAGCCGGCCGTCGGCGCCGGGACGCATCCAGCAGATGTCGTCGCCGACGGTCCACACCTTCCAGCCAGCCTGGCGGTAGCCTTCCGGCGGGATCAGCATGGCCAGGTTGGTCTTGCCGCAGGCGGAAGGAAACGCGGCGGCCACATAGTGGGTCTGGCCCTGCGGGTTCTCGATGCCGACGATCAGCATGTGCTCGGCCAGCCAGCCTTCCTGCCGCGCCTGGTGGGAGGCGATTCGCAGCGCGTGGCACTTCTTGCCGAGCAGCGCGTTGCCGCCGTAGCCGGAGCCGTAGCTCTTGATGGTCAGCTCTTCCGGGAAATGCATGATGAAGCGACGTTCCGGATCCAGTTCGCCGATCGAGTGCAGGCCCTTCACGAAGCCGCCCTCGCGTTCGATCCGCGCCAATGCCGCGGCACCCATGCGGGTCATGATGCGCATGTTGGCGACCACGTAGGGCGAGTCGGTGATTTCCACGCCGCAACGCGCCAGCGGCGAATCGATCGGCCCCATGCAGTAAGGCACCACGTACAGGGTGCGCCCGCGCATGCAGCCGGCGAACAGCGCGTCCATCTTGGCATGTGCCTCGGCCGGCGCCATCCAGTGGTTGTTCGGGCCGGCATCGTCGCGGTCCGGCGTGCAGACGAAAGTCAGATGCTCGACCCGCGCCACGTCGCTGGGGCTGGAACGGTGCAGCCAGCTGTGCGGATGGGTTTCGCGGTTGAGCGGCAGCAGGGTGCCGTCGGCCTGCATGCGGGCGATGAGCGCGGCGTTTTCGGCATCGCTGCCATCGCACCAGTGGATGTGGTCGGGCCGGGTCAGCGCAGCGACTTCCGCGACCCAGGCGTTCAGCGCGTCCAGCCTGCACCCCTGGGAATCCTGCGATTTGAAAACGTCGACCGCTGCGTTCATGCCGTGCCCTCGAAAAATGAGACCAAAATGATACCAATGTCCGGTCCCGATGACGAGAACAACGCCGAATCGGATTCAGGAAGGTCAGGACTTGTCCCGGCCGTCACGCCCGGGCCTCCCGGGAATCCGCGGCAGAGGCAGCATCCACATACATATGTAGACGCGGCGCCGGCAGGCTTCCCTCGCGGCAGGCAGGAGCTTCGGTGGCGGGCTCAGCCGGCGCGTGATCGCCGATAAGGGTTGAAGAGCTGGAGCAGCCAGGGCTTCTGCGCCAGCACCAGGCTCACGCCGATGCGCTCGGACGCGGGCAGGGTCGCATCCCGCGCCAACAGGGCATCGAACTCGCGCGCCACCTCCTCCAGCCTTTGTCGCAATTGCTTGATGCCATCGATGCTGAGGCTGCCGCTGAGCAGCAGCAGGGCATCCTGCTCGCCATCGAAGGCATCGGCGAAGTAATCCGTCAGCAGGGTGTGGCGGAAATAGCGTTCCATCGGCCCATCGGCGCGCCACCGGAAATTGCGCGCGGTCAGGGTGCGCGTGCGGTTCCCGGGCAACAGTTCGATGATGCCCAGTCGATCCAGTTTCACCAGCAGGCCCGTCCATTGCGCCGGCGTGAACCCGAAATGCTCCAGCACGTCTTCCTGGCGCCATCGGTTGAGGGTCAGGAACAGCGCCATCAGCAGGGCGGGTTCCTTCACCAGTGCCTGTTCCTGCGCCGGCTCCAACTGCGCCATCGGCTTGCGCCCGCGCGCCGCCTCGGCACTGAGTTCGGCCAGGCCGACGTCCAGCACCTCGCAGATCTGTTCCAGGCGCTGCAGGCTCATGGCGCGGCGGGAGAACATGCGCTTGATCGCGGCCTCGCTCATCTTCATCTGCGTGGCCAGGTCGCGGTAGGTCATGCCCTGCCCGCGCAGGCAGCGCTTGAGGGCGTCGACCAGTTCCAGGGATACGGCCATGGGTAGCGGATTCCTATACCTTTCGCTCCCCGATAGCTTACCTTGTCGAAGTTGGTTGAACCCGGAGGGGTTCTGCGCACAGCTTGCACCGCGCAAGGAGACCCGCCGATGCCCCTTACAGAATCCACCCTCCCGCTTTTTCGCACGCTGTTGTTGGCAACCGCTCTGTTTGCCGTGGCCGCTCCCGCCCGAAGCGCCGTCCAGTCCGACGGCGCCAGCCGGCATTCGCAGGCCAGCCTCGCCGCTTCCGTCGAAGTGCCCGTGGCCGTCGTGCACGCGTTGGCGCATGGCGCGTCGGCGGTGGTGTCCGGGGTCGCGGTGGTGGGTGGCAGCGTGGCGGTCACCGTATCGGCCACCGCCGCCGGCGCCTCGTTCGTGATCTACCTGTCGGTGGAAGCCGTTCGCCGGCTGGGCATCGCGGTGGGAACCGCCATCAGCGTAACCGCTGTTGCCACCGGCTGGCTGCTGGGCGCTGCCGGCGAGACGTTTTGCTTCATCGCCAACGACAACGTTCGCCCGCATATCCACAGCCATCGCTACGGGAGTTGAGCCATGTACCGGTTATTGATGCGCCTTGCCTGGCTGCTGTGCCTGCCGCTGGCGGCTCACGCCGGCAACGATTGCCGGGAACAGGAATTGCCGCCCGCGAAAGCCGCCGCGGCGGCCGAGAGTGCGCTGCGGGCAGCGGCCGCGCTGGATCAGAGGGATGCACCGGTCGCGCTGATTGCACGGGTCGGTACGGATCTGTCGAAACAGGGCCTGGTCTACAGCCATGCGGGCTTCGTCGTCCGCGACCACCCCAGGGGACGCTGGACGGTGGTGCATCTGCTCAATGAATGCGGCAGCGATCGTTCCGGACTGTACGCGCAGGGGCTGGTGAATTTCTTCTCCGACGATCTGGTCAACCAGGATCTGCGCATCGTCTGGTTCACGCCGGTTTTCGCCCAGCAGCTGGCCGGGCGACTGCAACAACTGCCGCGCCACAGCCTGCATCATCCGCGTTACAACCTGATCGCGCGTCCCGGCAGCCGGGACTACCAGAACTCGACCGCCTGGCTGGTCGAGATGATGGCCAGTGCGATGGCTGACACGCCGCTATACGACCGCGCCACCGCCTATGCTTTCGCGCGCGGCGATGGTTTCGTACCGGATACGATCCATGTCCCATACACCAAGCGCGTACTGGGCGGGTTGTTCACCGCCAACGTCGACTTCACCGACCATCCGGTCGCCACGCGCCTGTCCGGCGACTACCCCGTGATCACCGTACGCTCGATTTTCCGTTACCTGGACAGCGCCGGTTACACCGAGCGCGTGCAGGAGTGGCGCAGCGGCCGCCTGATGGCCACGCCTGGACCGGCCTGATTCCAACCCGCGAGGCATCCCATGTTCCTCACCCTGCTCGTCGTCACCCTGCTGCTGTCCGCTTCAGTGTCCTGGCTGGTGAGCCGCGCGTTCTCGCAGCCCATCGACAGGATCCTGGATCGCATCATCGCCGACACCATCAGCGCCGCATGGGTGAAGTACATGAAGTTCGCCATCCTGGTGGTCGGCGTTTCCTCCGGTGTACGCATCCACGAACTGGAGCGCTACATCACCGCCCCACAGTGGCTGGAAGCCGACAAGGCCAGGATCATCGTGCTGACCCCCGAGCGCTGGCTGCTCGAGGTTTACCGGACCATCATCGAAACGTTGCAGGGCGTTGCCTGGCTCCTGCTGGTGTTCTTCGTGGTCGCGCTGCTTGCCTACGTCGTTGTCAGGCTTTCGGAACTCAAGCGTGCGGCAACCGCACCGGCGGGCGGCCTGGATGCATCCGGCGGAACGTCCCCGGCAGGCTCCGTCAGACCGGAATGAGGGTGGAGATGACGTGTTCCAGATAGGCTTCGAATTCATCATGCGTCATGCGCGGCTGCTGCAGTTGCAGTGACAGCTGCAGGAAACCGACGTACGCCGCATAGGTGAGGCGGGCACGATGAATCGCATCCTGTCGCGCCAGCCCCGCCTGCCGGAACGACGCCATCAGGTATTCGAGTCGACGCTGCGACACGCGATCGATCACCGGCTGGACCGCCGGATGATCCAGCGCCTTCAGCAACTCGCTGTAGATGATGTGCGGTTTGACTTCGTGTCCGACCAGTTGGAACAGCGCGCGCAGGCGCTCGCGCGGATCCGGCACCTTCTCCAGATTGCCGAACACGCTTTCCTGTTCCACCGCTTCCCAGCGCTCCAGCGCCGCCTGCAACAAGGCATCGCGGGACGGGAAATGCCAATAGAAGCTGCCTTTCGTCACGCCGAGACGCCGTGCCAGGGGTTCGACCGCGACGGCGGAGACACCCTGTTCGGCGATGAGATCGAGCGCGGCCTGCGCCCAGTCGTCGGCACTGAGACGGGCATTCCGCGGAGATGCGGCGGGAGCTGGGTCGGGGCTTGGGGTCGTCATGGCCCCATTTAACCATACGGCGAAGTTTGTTGGAGTACGTTTGCTGCGGCGCAGCAAAACTTTTGCCAAATCAAACGCTTGCAATGCCCGGGAATCCCGCCGACCGATTGACTGCTCTAAACGGGCAAGCCCATACTAGTCCGTATGGTCGATGTCTCCTCTCCTGCCGTGTCCCACTCCGCAACCGGTGTCGGCGAAGCGCTGGGGCTGACCGGAGCTGGCGATCTGCGTCTCGCCGCCAGCCGATTTGCCTCACCCGCCCCATTGCAGGCGGAAACCGCGCTGATTTACTCGCATGGCTTTGGCCAGACCCGTCATGCCTGGATGCGAACCGCACAGGCCCTCGCCTCGAACGGCTATGCCGGGCTCGCCTATGACGCCCGCGGCCATGGCGACTCGCAACGGAATCCTGTCGATCTGCCCTACGTCGGCGAGCAGTTCGCCGACGACCTGATTATCGTCGCCGGCGAGCAGGCGCAGGCACCGGTCCTGGTGGGCGCTTCGATGGGCGGGCTGTTCGGCCTGATCGCCGAATCGCGCTGGCCCGGCCTGCTGCGGGCGATGGTGTTGGTCGACATCACCCCGCGCTGGGAATCGGCGGGCCTGGAGCGCATCCTCGGTTTCATGACCGCCTTTCCCGACGGTTTCGAGTCGCCGGAACAGGCCAGCGACATCATCGCCGCGTACCTGCCGCATCGTCGCAACCGCAAGTCGCCGGCCGAACTGCGCACGCTGCTGCGCCCGGACGCGAACGGCCGTTGGCACTGGCATTGGGACCCGCGCCTGATCGACGAACTGGCCCGTGACAGCGAGCAGCACCAGGATGCGCTTGCAGAAGCCGCCAGCCGCATCCGCTGTCCGGTCCTGCTGATCAGCGGCGGACGCAGCGACCTGGTCTCCGCAAGGACCGTCGAGGAGTTTTGCGCGCTGGTTCCCCATGCGCAGCATGTCCATTTGCCGGACGCCACCCACATGGTGGCCGGCGATGACAACGACGCCTTCACCGCCGCCGTACTCGAGTACCTGGCCGAACTGCGGTCGCCGCAGGCGTCCTTCGCGCCAGCCCCCACCGAATCGTCCGCCGAAAGCGGATCCGCAACCGGAGCAAGTCCATGAGCATCCTAGCCCCCTTCCTCGCCTTCCTGTTGGCGGGCGCGTTCGCGGCCTATCACCGCCTGCGGCTGGCCTATTGGGCAGCGATCACCGCCACCTTGCTGGTGGCCTGCTGGCTGCTGGGCGCCAATCCCACGGCCACCCTCGTCGCCGGTGCGATCGTCGCGCTGATCGCGGTGCCGCTGCTGATTCCCGGCATCCGCAAACCGCTGATCACCGCGCCGCTGCTGACCTTCTACCGCAAGATCCTGCCGCCGCTGTCGCAGACCGAGCGCATCGCGCTGGAATCCGGTTCGGTGGGCTTCGAGGGTGAGCTGTTCTCCGGCGATCCGGACTGGAACCAGTTGCTATCCCAGCCCAAGCCGGAACTCACCGCCGAAGAGCAGGCCTTTCTCGACGGTCCGGTCGAGGACCTGTGTCGGATGACCAACGACTGGGAAATCACCCACGTCCACGCGGACCTGCCGCCGGAAATGTGGGAGTTCATCAAGAAGAACAAGTTCTTCGGCATGATCATTCCCAAGTCCTACGGTGGCCTCGGCTTTTCGGCACTGGCCCACCACAAGGTGATCCAGAAGCTGGCCTCGGTCTCCAGCGTGGTCAGTTCCACCGTCGGCGTGCCCAACTCGCTGGGTCCGGGCGAGCTGCTGATGCATTACGGCACCGAGCAGCAGAAAGACTACTACCTGCCGCGCCTGGCCGATGGCCGCGAAGTGCCGTGCTTCGGCCTGACCGGACCGTTCGCCGGTTCCGACGCGACCTCCATTCCCGACTACGGCATCGTCTGCGAGGGCGACTGGGACGGCGCCAAGGTGGTCGGCATCAAACTGACCTTCGACAAGCGCTACATCACCCTGGCGCCGGTCGCCAGCATCATCGGCCTGGCCTTCCGGATGTACGACCCGGACGGCCTGCTGGGCGACAAGCGCGACCTGGGCATCACCCTGGCGCTGATGCCGCGCGATACCCCGGGCGTGGAAGTCGGCCGCCGCCACTTCCCGCTGAACTCGCCGTTCCAGAACGGTCCGGTGCGCGGACATGAAGTGTTCCTGCCGCTGTCGCAGATCATCGGCGAGGAGAAGGGCATCGGCGAAGGCTGGCGCATGCTCAGCGAGTGCCTGTCGATCGGCCGCTCGATCACCCTGCCCTCCACCGCCAGCGGCGGCGCCAAGATGGGCGCGGTCGTCACCGGTGCCTACGCGCGCATCCGCAAGCAGTTCGGCCTGTCGGTCGGCCGTTTCGAAGGTGTCGAGGAGGCGTTGGCCCGCATCGCCGGCAAGGCCTACGCGATCAGCGCGCTGTCGCAAGCGACCGCGGCGGCCGTGGACCGTGGCGAGAAGCCGGCGGTGCCGTCGGCGATCGCCAAGTACCACTGCACCAACATGAGCCGCGACGTGGTCAAGGACGTGATGGACGTGGTCGGCGGCAAGGGCATCATCCTCGGACCGCGCAACTTCGTCGGTCGTGCCTGGCAGGCCTCGCCGATCGCGATCACGGTGGAAGGCGCCAACATCATGACCCGCAGCCTGCTGATCTTCGGCCAGGGCGCGATCCTGTGCCACCCGTGGGTGCTGAAGGAAATGAAGGCGGCGCAGAACCTGGACACGGTCGTCGGCACCAACGAGTTCGACCGCAACCTGTTCGGCCACATCGGCTATGCGATTTCCAATGCGGTGCGTTCGTTCTGGTTCGGCCTGACCGCCTCGCGGATCGGCGCGGCCCCGGGCGACGACTACACCCGCCGGTTCTTCCGCAAGATGGATCGCTACTCCGCCAACCTGGCGTTGATGGCCGACATCTCGATGCTGACCCTGGGTGGCAAACTGAAGTTCAAGGAATCGCTGTCCGGTCGACTGGGCGACGTGCTCAGTCATCTGTACATGACCAGCGCGATGCTCAAGCGCTACCACGACGAAGGCGCGCCGGCCGCCGACCGCACCCTGCTGGCCTGGGCCTTCCACGACAGCGTGCACCAGATCGAACTGGCGCTGTCGGCGGCGCTGCGCAACTTCCCCATCCGTCCGATCGGCTGGTTGATGTGGGCGCTGATCTTCCCGTGGGGCCGCCGCGCGCACGCACCGGGCGACCGCCTGGGCCACCGTGCCGCCGCCCTGCTGATGACGCCCAACGAAGCGCGTGACCGCCTGGCCAAGGGCGTGTTCACCACGCCCTGCGAGAACAACCCGGCCGGCCGCATCAACAGCTACCTGGCCAAGGCCGTGCTGGCCGAGCCGGTGGAGCGCAAGTTCCTGAAGGCGCTGAAGACCAAGGGCATCGAGGCGCTGGACTTCGCCAGCCAGTTGGACGAGGGCGTGCGCGAAGGCTGGATCACCGCGGAAGAACGCAAGCAGTTGGAAGAGCTGCGCACGATGACGCTGGACACCATCACCGTCGACGATTTCGATGCGCACGAGCTGCGCGCGGCCAGCTACTACGACCGGCACCAGCCCGGCGACAAGTCACGCGCCGCGGCCTGACCCGCAACACCCGCGACGGCGAGCTTCGGCTCGCCGTCCTTGCATGGAGCCGCCATGACCGTATCCGTCCTGTCGATGTACCGCAGACTTTCCACGCGGCCGTTCGGCCACTGGCTGTTCTCGCGCCTGATCTGTTTCAAGGCGCCCTACTTCGCCAGCATCCGCCCGCGCATCACCCGTCTGGAGCCGAATCGCGGCGAGGCGACGATTTCCCACCGCCGCAGCGTCACCAACCACCTGGGCACCGTGCACGCCATCGCGCTGTGCAACCTGGCCGAATTCGTCGGCGGCCTGACCACCGACGTGAGCATCCCGACTTCGATGCGCTGGATTCCACGCGGCATGACCGTGGAATACCTGAAGAAGGCGGTCGGCACGATGCATGCGGTCGCCACTCCCGCCTTCCCGCCACACGCCGCGGAGGAAGGCTACGAGCTGCCAATGGACGTGGTGGTGAACAATCCGCAGGGCGAAATGGTGTTTCGCGCGCGCATCGCGATGTGGGTGTCGCCGCGGCCGTCGCGCGCGGGCGGCTGACCCCATGGATGCCACCGGCGACTGGCTGGTCCGGCTCGCGGGCATCCATAGCCTGGGTTTTGCCCTGTTCCACCTGGCGTTCTGGACATTATTCCGCTGGAAGGACGAACTGGCCCGGGTCGGATTCGCCACCCGCGCGATTACCCAGATCCTCAATCTCCGGCTGATCTACCTGTTCCTCGGCATCGGCGCGGCCTGCTTCGCGTTCACCGGCGAGTTGCAACACAGCGCACTGGGGCGCGCGGTGTTGGCGTTCATGGCTTTGTTCTGGGTCGGGCGGACGATCGAACAGTTCGTGTTCCTGCGGCGCCATCATTGGCTGCTGCACCTGCTGACCGCGCTGTTCGTGCTGGGAGCGCTGTTGTTCGCGCTGCCGCTGGGCCTTTCTTCCCTGTAGGAGCGACGTCAGTCGCGACCGGAAATCGTCATCCCGGACGGCACTCGGTCGCGACTGACGTCGCTCCTACAAGGAAAAGCCAGTCAGCCGAAGAAGATGGCGGCAAGCGCGGCGACGGCGGGCATGCCCTGCACGAAGAATATCCGCCGGCTCACGCTGTAGGCGCCGTACAGCGCCGCCACGACCACGCAGACGAGGAAGAACACCACCACGTTCCACTGCTGGCTGAGCAGGCCCCACAGCAGGCCGGCGGCGAGGAAGCCGTTGTAGAGACCCTGGTTGGCTGCCAGCACCCGTGTGTTCGCGGCTTTCTCCGGCGTGTTGCGGAAGGTCTTCAGGCCGATCGGGCGCGTCCACAGGAACATCTCCAGCACCATGAAGTACAGATGCAACAAGGCGACCAGGAAGCTCAGCGATACGGCAATCAGCATGTCTCTAATCCAGCGCGGCGGCCTCGACAGGATAGCCAAATGAGCCCGTTCGCGTCGCGCGCACGTTCAGCTGGTTCCTGTTGGAGCGGGTGGCATGGCATGGACGCGAGGATGGCGTCGCGTCCGGTTTCCAGGCGTTGGTTGGACGGCCTTGCCTGTCCGACCGCCATTGTCCCCACCTCAGGCCGGCCGGCCATCGCTGGCGGCCGGCGCCGACTCCGGCAAGCGGCGCTGCGCCTGGATCACGCGCCAGGCACCCAGGGTCATGCCGGCGGCCACGCCGATGCCGACCAGGAACACCACGCTGGATCCCAGCGCGGACAGCGCCTTGTGCAACCAGACGAAGCTGAGATCGCCACCGCGGTAGACCACGGTATCGATGACCGCCTTGGCCTTGTAGCGCGATTCGCGATCGACCCGGGTGTAGAGGGTTTCGCGGGCTGGCTTGGCCAGCGAGAACTCACCCGCGCGGGTCGCCACCTGGACCACCCAGATCAGCGCCGGCAGCGGTGCGGCCGCCAGCAGCGCGTAGCCCAGCAGGATGGCGGTGGCCGGTATCAGCAGCAGCGGTGCGATGCCGAACCGGCGCAGCAGCCAACGGGTCAGGAACACCTGCACGAGGATGGTCAGCAGGTTCACGCCCAGGTCCAGGTTGGCGTAATACGCGGTCCGGGAAGCGTCCTGCGCCAGTTGCCGCGCGATCGCCGCCTGCTCGTTGTACAGCAGGGTACCGACGCCGACCCCGAAGAACATCAGCATCGCCAGCGAGCGCAGCAGCGGTTCCCGCCAGACCAGCCGCAGGCCGGCCAGCACCGAACCGCCCATCGCGTCCTCGCCGCTGGCCTCGCGGTTGCGCTGTTCGCGGCGCACCGCCCACGGCCGCAGGCGCAGGATGCACAGCAGGCAGAGCGCCAGGAACAGCGCCGAGACCAGCAGCAGGTTGCCCACCCCGATGCGTTCCACCAGCAGGCTGGTGATCGTCGGGCCGACCAGCGCGCCGGTGGTGCCGCCGGCGCCGATGTAGCCATAGACCTTCTTCGCGTCCTCGTTGTCGAAGACGTCGGCCATGTAGCTCCAGAACACCGAGACCGCGAACAGGTTGAACACCGCCACCCAGATGAAGAACGCCGCGCCGCGTCCCGGCAGTTCCCGGTTGAAGGCCCAATAGAAGAACCCCAGGCAGGCGATGAAGGCCAGGTACACCACCGGCAGGAACACCCGCCGCGGGTATCGCGACACCAGCGCGCCATAGATGGGCTGCAGCAGCACCATGCAGACGAAGGTGCCGGTGAACAGCACCTGCAGGGTGAAGTCCTTGAGGTCGATGCCGTGCTGCCCGGCCCAGCCGATCAACCGGGCGGGAAACACCGCCGCGACATCGCCCGAGGCGCCCATCGCGTCGCGTACCGGGCGCAGGACGTAGTAGCCGCTGAGCAGGCAGAAGAAATAAAGCAGCGACCACCACAGGGCCGGGGAATCCACGCCCAGTTGCGAAATCACCTGGCGAAAGCCGGCGGGACGGGAGGCTTCGTGAGCGGGAGAATTCATGCGGATTGCCGTCGCCTGGCCGCCGGGATGGGAAGGACGGGCACTGCGGCCGGCGTCACGCGCGCAAGGTATCCGATGCACTGCAACATCGCCAGCGTTTTCCGGCGCCACAACGTTCCATCGGTGCGAAGCAAGGTCGCCATCGCCCCGCCCGCGCAGCTCCCGCCGAGCATTTGCTCTATCCCCGCCCGATAGCGTCGACTCATTCCCGTTGCAGGCCCTCGCGTGTACGACTACATCATCATCGGCGCCGGCTCGGCCGGCTGCGTGCTCGCCAACCGCCTCTCCGAAGATCCCGCCTGCCGCGTGCTGCTGCTGGAAGCCGGTCCCCGCGACTGGCATCCCTTCATCCACATGCCGGCCGGACTGGCCAAACTGGTCGGCCAGAAGGGCGTGAACTGGAACTACGACACCGTGCCGGAGACGCAACTCGATGGCCGGCGCCTGTGGTGGCCGCGCGGCAAGGTACTCGGCGGCTCCAGCTCGATCAACGCGATGTGCTACGTGCGCGGCGTGCCGGCGGATTACGACGGCTGGGATGCGGCGGGCGCCGATGGCTGGGACTGGCAGGGCGTGCTTCCCTACTTCAAGCGCTCCGAGCGCAACAGCCGCGGTGCCGACGCGCTGCACGGCGCCGAGGGGCCGCTGTACGTGTCCGACCTGCGCTACACCAATCCGCTGTCGTCAGCCTTCATCGAGGCGGGACAGCAGGCTGGCTACTCCCGCAACGACGATTTCAACGGGCCGCGGCAGCCGGGCTTCGGTTTCTACCAGGTCACCCAGAAGGACGGCGCGCGTTGTTCCTCGGCCGTGGCCTACCTGCATCCGGTGCGGCACCGCTCGAATCTGGAAGTCTTCACCGGCACCCTGGCCCGCCGCATCCTGATCGAGAACGGTCGCGCGGTCGGCGTGGCCTATGCCCATCGGGGCCGCGAGATACGGGTACGCGCCGAGCAGGAAGTACTGCTGTCCGGAGGCGCGATCAACTCGCCGCAGTTGCTGATGCTGTCCGGCGTCGGACCGGCCGATCACCTGCGCGAGCGCGGCATCACGGTACAGATGGATGCACCGCAGGTCGGCCTGAACCTGCAGGATCACCTGGACATCTGCACGCTGCGGCATTCGATCCGGCCGGTCACCTACGACCGTACCAGCGAGTTGAAGACGGCCTTCGACTATTTCCTGCGCGGGCATCGCGGCCCCGGCACCAGCAACATCGCCGAAGCCGGCGCATTCGTGCGCTCGTCGCTGGCGCGCGATCCGCAAGCCGATATCCAGTTGCATTTCGTGCCGGCCATGCTCGACGACCACGGCCGGCATCGCCTGGACGGCGATGGCTACACGCTGCATGCCTGCTTCCTCCGCCCGCGCAGCCGTGGCCGCATCCGCCTGGAGGACGCGGATGCGCGCACCCCGGCGCGCATCGAGGCCAACTACCTGAGCGATCCGGAAGGCTTCGATCTGAAGATGATGATCGAATGCGCACGGCTGTCGCGTGAGTTGTTCGCCCAGCGCGCGTTCGACGACTACCGCGGCGCGCCGATCTTCCCGGTCCGCGACGATCTGGACGACGCCGGGCTGGCGGCGTTCGTGCGCGCAAAGGCCGAGACGGTCTATCACCCGGTCGGCACCTGCCGGATGGGCAACGACGGCAACGCAGTGGTGGATCCGCAGCTGCGCGTGAACGGCATCGGCGGACTGCGGGTGATCGATGCCTCGGTGATGCCCACCCTCATCGGCGGCAATACCAACGCACCGACAATGATGATTGCCGAACGTGCCGCCGACCTCATCCGTGGGCACGATCTCCTCCGCGCTTCGCGCTGAATCCGCGGCTGAAATGCCTGCTCAGGGAGCTGAACAGGGCGCGTCAAAAATGCGACGGACAACACTCGGATCTTCAACTAGATGAACGACATGCGTGCGGAAGTTGCCGCCATTTGTGCAATCTGAAACAGCAACGTTATTATCGCGTCCAGCAACCGTTGCGCAGGCGATCAGTACATGAAGAAGAAGGTAACTCGGCGGCCGTTGCGCCCGTTCCGCATTGGGCTGCTCGGACTGCTGATACCTCTGACGCTGGCTTCCACGGCCCAGACGCCACCTGCCGGCACCGCCGGCGCAGTCTCGCCGGCCCCGGCCGCCGCGACTCCGGTTCCCGCCGCTCAGGCCACCACGGTTGCCGCCGCGACCGCATCGGCACCCGCGCTTGCGCCGGGTTTCGACGTCGCGCGCTTCGAGGCGATGGCGCAACAGCTGACCCTGGGCGAACGCGTTCCCGGTCTGGCCCTGGCAATCGTTCACAACGGCCGCGTACTGACGGCGAAGGGCTATGGCGTCACCGACGTCAGCGCGCCGCAGACGATCGACGGGCACACCGTGTTCCGGCTGGCATCGCTCTCCAAGGCGTTCGCCGGGACCCTGGCCGGCCTGCTGGTCAACGACGGCTCGTTGCGCTGGGACAGCCGGGTGGCCGACTACGTACCGAACTTCCGCCTCAGTGATCCCATGGCCACGCGCCAGGTGACCGTGGCGGATCTGCTGAGCCACCGGGTTGGTCTACAGGCCCACAACGCCTTCGACCGCGACATCGAGGGCAATGCCGACTATTACGCGGTGACCCAGAAGCTGGCCTACGCACCGATGAGTTGCGTGCCCGGCCAGTGCTACGCCTACCAGAACGTCGCCTTCAGCGTGTTCGGCGACGTCGTGTTCGCCGCCACCGGCGGCTTCTACGAGCAGGCCGTCGACAAGCGCATCTTCAAGCCGCTGGGCATGAACGATGCCAGCCTGGGCCTGGAAGGCATCGAGAACAGCGCGCGCTGGGCGCGTCCGCACGTGCGCAGCCGCAATGGCTGGGTCGCACTGACGCCCAAGCCCACCTACTACCGTCTGGCCCCGGCGGCCGGCGTCAACGCCAGCATCAGCGATATGGCGCAGTGGCTGGTCGCGCAGACCGGACATCGCCAGGACGTGCTGCCCGCGCCGCTGCTGGCCACGCTGCATGCCTCGCTGGTGTCCACGCCGGGCGAAATGCGCGCCGGCTGGCGCCGCGATCGCATCTATTCCGCCGGCTATGCGCTGGGCTGGCGCGTGTTCGACTACGCCAGCCACCCGGTGGTCTTCCACGCCGGCGCCGTGCAGGGTTATCGCGGCATGGTCGCGCTGGTGCCCGAGCGCGACCTGGGCATCGCCATCCTCTGGAACAGCGACAGCTCGGTGCCGTCCGGCCTGCTGCCGACGATCCTGGACCGCGCGATGGGCCTGCCGCCGCAGCAGTGGCTGGACACGCCGATGGATACCAGCGATCTGCTGATGGCCGATTCGCCGCAGCCGGACAACAAGAGCGGCGCCGCCGCCAGCCAGGCCACTGCGTCGCCGCGCTGAGATTTTCCAGCCCGCGTTGTGTTCCGTCCACGCCCCGCAACCGCGGGGCGTGTTCGTTCCGGGGCGGATTCCGTCAGCGGGCGGGCGTCCGCTCCAACAGCGTCTTGAGCCGGGCCAGACCGCGCTCGTAGTCGGCGCCGATCATGCGGTCGAACAGCAGGCCGAACCAGCGCGATATCGGGTTGTAGCCGTGCTCGGTGTCAAAGGCCCAGGTCAGCCGGGTCGCGTTGCCGCCCTCGGCCACCAGCGTGTAGGTGGCGATGGAAGGATGGCCACCGAAATCCAGGGCGACGACCACCTGCTCCGGCGCGCGACTGCCGGTGATCCGCTGGCTGCCGGTTCCGACCGCCTGGTTGCCGGACCAGCGCATGCCGGCGCCCACGCCTTCGGCAGGGCCTTCGTAGGTGTACTTGGCCTGCGGATCGGCGGCGAACCAGGGCGACCACTCGTTGAAGCGGCGGAACGAATTGAGGGTGGCGAACACTTCCGCCGGCGGTCGCTGGATGGTGATGGAACGTTCGACGTGGCTGCGCGCCGGCAGCAGCAGGCTTCCGGCCACCAGCACCACGCCCAGCACGACCAAAATGCCCAGGGCCCATTTCAGCAACTTCATGTCATTCCTCCGCTTCGACGGCCGCCAGCTTAATCCCGCGCAAAAAAAAACTCTCCCCCTGCTGGGCACAGGGAGAGAGTCTGATGGATACGGCTAATCGGGGTTTGGCTTAGATCAGCGGAGCCGGGGTGGCCGGCAGCGCGACCGGAGCCGCTTTCTTCTTGGACTTGCGGGCAGGCTTCTTGGCGGCCTTCTTCGCAGCCTTCTTGGCCGGCTTCTTGGCAGCCTTCTTGGCGGCCTTCTTCACGGTCTTCTTGGCAGCCTTCTTGGTGGCCTTCTTGGCAGCCTTCTTCGCAGCCTTCTTGGCGGGCTTGCGGGCGACCTTCTTGGCAGCCTTCTTGGTGGCCTTCTTCGCAGTCTTCTTCGCTGCCTTCTTGGCCGGCTTCTTGGCAACCTTCTTGGCAGCCTTCTTCACGGTCTTCTTGGCGGCCTTCTTGGTGACCTTCTTGGCAGCCTTCTTGGCGGCCTTCTTCACGGTCTTCTTGGCGGCTGCCTTCTTGGTCGCCTTCTTGGCGGCCTTCTTGGCAGGTTTCTTCTTAGCAGCTTTCTTCATTGCCATGTGATGGCTCCTCGTCAGTGAACTTGGATTGGGTACATCGGGGTACGACACCTCTGCCCGAAGGCAGGCCCAGTTGCGGAATTGGCCGCGGGAGTCGGACCCGCAGGCAACCGTCGACGCGCCAGGCGCGTTGAACCGGATTCTTTTGTCGGGACCCTTCTGACGTGGTCCCCTACAAATACGAAAACACCCGGGTCGCCGGGCGACACGGGTGCGGAATGGATGGTGCTGGTCTTTTTTTCGGGGGAAGCGGGCCCTGCGTCCGCCGCTGCCTGGGCTGGGACGATTGGCCTTGTTGTCACTCGCGCTGTCGTATTGATCCGACTCACTCGCTTCCGCAGCACTCTCTGCTGCGCGAAACCTAATCACGGTTTTTGGACGTGTCAACACCTCGGCGAAATTTTTTTGGGGCCGCCGCCGCCGCCTGCCCGCCGGGATGGCGGCGAACGAGGATGGGAAATCGCGGTAACGGATCCCGCCAGCAATGTCGGCGCTGAAGCGGCAAGAAAAAAAAAGCGCAAAAACGAGCGTTTTTTTGACATGCCTTCGCGTGATGCGGAATCCGGATCATGATTCGCACTCCCCGCGACAGCATCGCGAAGGTGGCGGCTGAGGGCTAAACGGCACCTAAAAATTTTTCCGCCGGACGGTCCGGTTTGGGGCGGCGCACAAGCCCGATTGCGCGGATCTGCGCAAAAAAAATCCGCTTTCGCGACCGCCTTCGCGGTCGTCCGACGACGCTTCGACGACGTCGGATGGATGGCCGACGATGCATGCCGGCATCCGTCTGGCGGCATCGCCGGTCGCGTCCGGCACCGTCGTCGGCACCGTTCGCGTCGACGAGCGGATCGCCCGCGGCGAGGCATGGAAGAAAACCATCGACGGAATTCCGTCACCCGGCTCCGGACGCCGCGCTCCCGATTCACCTGCATCGCGCCTCCCGTCCGTCATGACGTTGCCGGACGGGAGGCAAAAAAAAACCGGCCGCGCGAGGCGGCCGGTCCAGGCTGGGTGAAGATGCCGGACTCAGTGGTCCTCGTCTTCCAGCAGCTCGGCGTAGTCGTCGGGGGACAGCAGCTCGTTGAGCTGCTCCGGCTCCTCGGCTTCCACCACGAAGATCCAGCCTTCGCCATAGGCATCCTCGTTGATGGTTTCGGGCTTGTCGGCCAGCGCCGCGTTGACCTCGATCACCTTGCCGGTGACCGGGCTGTACACGTCGGACGCCGCCTTCACCGACTCGACCACGGCGCTGGCGTTGCCGGCCTCGACGCGGTCGCCGACGTTCGGCAGTTCGACATAGACGAGGTCGCCGAGCAGGCCCTGCGCGTGATCGGAAATGCCGACGGTGACGCGGCGATCGCCTTCAGCGCGGGCCCACTCGTGGGACTTCAGGAATTTGAGATCGCCGGGAATCTCGCTCATGTTGGCTACTCCGGATTTGTAACGGGTGGGCGGGAAAGAGGACGCTAGTTTAGCTGCTTATGCCGGGCATGAAAGTGGCCCGGCCGAAGCCGGGCCACCCTCGTGTCATTCGCCCAGCACGCCGGGCTGGGCCTGGCCGTCGCGGACGAACGGGAACTTCACCACCCGCACCGGCACTTCCTTGCCGCGGATGTCCACGCGGACCACACCGGGCTCGCCGGCCGGCACGCGCGCGAAGGCGATGGCCTTGCCCAGGGTGGGCGAGAACGTGCCCGACAGGATCTCGCCATCGCCGTTGGCGGTCAGGACCTTCTGGCCGTGCCGCAGCACGCCCTTCTCATCCATCACCAGGCCAATCATCTGGCGCGGCGCGCCATCCGCCTTCTGCTGCTCCAGCACCGGACGGCCGATGAAGTCGCGGCCCGCGTCCAGGGCAACGGTCCAGGCCAGCGCGGCCTCGTAGGGAGAGACTGATTCATCCATGTCCTGGCCATACAGGTTCATGCCCGCTTCCAGGCGCAGGGTGTCGCGGGCGCCGAGGCCGGCAGACTTCACCCCTGCTTCCAGCAGCGCGTTCCAGAACCCGACCGCGTCCTGTTCCGGCAGGACGATCTCGTAACCGTCCTCGCCGGTGTAGCCGGTGCGGGCGACGAACAGCGGCACGCCGGCCGTGCTCTGCGCCTGCACCGCGGCGAACCGCGACAGCTTGTCGGCGGCGGCGCGATCGGATTCGCGCAGCAGGCCGATGACCTTCGCGCGGGCGGTCGGGCCCTGCACGGCGATCATCGCGAACTCGGGACGCTCCCTCACTTCGACCTCGAACGCGGCGGCCTGGGACTGGATCCACGCCAGGTCCTTGTCGCGGGTGGCGGCGTTGACGACCAGGCGGAAGAACGCGTCATCCATGAAATAGATGATGAGATCATCGATCACCCCGCCGCTGGCATCCAGCATGCAGGTATAGAGCGCCTTGCCCGGCACCTTCAGCTTGTCGACCGAGTTGGCGACCAGATGGCGCAGGAATTCGCGGGTGCGCTGACCATGCAGGTCCACCACGGTCATGTGGCTGACGTCGAACATGCCGGCGTCGCGACGCACCTGGTGGTGCTCCTCGATCTGGGAGCCGTAGTGGATCGGCATGTCCCAGCCGCCGAAATCGACCATCTTGGCGCCGAGCGCGCGATGGGTGTCGTTGAGGATGGTCTTCTTGGTCATGGCCGCTCCCGGGCAAAGAACGCCATTATCCCAGATGGAGAGCGGCCACGCCCCCGACGCCACCGCATGGGCGGCGAATGCCCGATGTGACTTGACGGAGGGTTTGCGGGAATGCGCCCCGGCGCAAGGAAGTGGCGACGGTTCCCCGGCTCGCGGCCACGGAATGGCCGGGCATCGCACCGGCCAGGCGCTCGGCCTGGCCGGTGGCGCACGGATCAGTGTGCCTGCACCTTCAGGACCATGCCGTCCACGGCGACCACGCGGACGCGTGCGCCGACCGGCAAGTCCGGACCGCTGACCGACCAGAACGCATCGTCCACCTTGACCCGCCCCAGGCCACCGGCGATGGCCTGATCCAGTTCCAGCACGCGGCCGATCAACTGTTCGGCGCGGCGGTTCAGCAACGGCTGGTCGCTGCGGCGGCCACGCCCCCGGAACCATTTCAGGTAGACGCCGACCGAGATGACCGCGAACACCGAGAACAGGATCGCCTGCCACAGCCAGCCCAGTTCCGGCAGCAGCAGCACGGCCAGCGCCATTGCCGAGGCGGCGAAACCGAACCAGAGCATGAAGGCGCCAGGCGCCATCGTCTCGGCCGCGAACAGCAGCAGCGCGGCGCCAGCCCAGATCGCGAACTTGAGACTCATCTCAGCCCCCGATGCGCGGCGGTCGCGACCCGATCGACGCCTGCTGCTGGCTCAACGCGTCCTTGGCCAGTTCGGCGATGCCGGCGATGGAACCGATCACGCCGCTGGCCTCCATCGGCATCAGCACGAACTTCTGGTTGGGCGCGGTCGCCAGCTCCTTGAACGCCTCCACGTACTTTTGCGCGATGAAGTAGTTGATCGCCTGCACGTCGCCCTTGGCGATGGCTTCGGACACCAGCGAGGTCGCCTTGGCTTCCGCTTCGGCCAGGCGCTCGCGCGCCTCGGCCTCGCGGTAGGCGGCCTCGCGCTTGCCCTCGGCCTCCAGGATCGCCGACTGCTTCTCGCCCTCGGCGCGCAGGATTTCCGACTGGCGCGAACCTTCCGCTTCCAGGATCGAGGCACGCTTGTCGCGTTCGGCCTTCATCTGCCGCGCCATCGAATCGACCAGATCGCGCGGTGGCTGGATGTCCTTGATCTCGATGCGGTTGACCTTAACGCCCCACGGGCTGGTGGCGTGATCGACCACGCCCAGCAGCTTGGCGTTGATGGTTTCGCGCTGGCTGAGCGACTCGTCCAGGTCCATGGAACCGATGACGGTACGGATGTTGGTCTGCACCAGCGCGATCATCGCCTGGTCCAGGTTGGCCACCTCATAGGCCGCCTTGGCCGCATCCAGCACCTGGAAGAACACCACGCCATCCACCTTCACCACGGCGTTGTCCTTGGTGATCACGTCCTGGGACGGCACCTCGAACACCTGTTCCATCATGTTGACCTTGCGTCCCACCCCCTGCATGTACGGAATCAGGAAGTGCAGCCCCGGGGACATGGTGTGGGTGTACTTGCCGAAATGCTCGACGGTGAACTCGTACCCCTGCGGCACCACCCGTACGCCCTTGAGGAAGGTGACGACGATGAAGATGGCGATTGCGATGACCACGAACGTGGTCAGACCCGAAGAAAACATCATTACCCCCTTCTGTCCTTAGTTATAGGGGAGTATAGACGGCCCCGGGGTACCGCCGGTCCGGGATCTGGCAAATGTGAGCCGGCTGCGACCCTTTTGCCGCCCCCGGCATCTGGATGAATGCATGCCACCCGTATCCAGCTTTGCCATCGACGTGCCCGACACCCTCCTGGCCCGCGCCCGCGCGGGGCGGCAGGACGCCTTCGAGCAGTTGTACCGCTGGTTCGAGCGGCCCGTGTTCACCCTGGCGCTGCGCATCTGCGGCGACCGCGAGGAAGCCTCCGACGTGTTGCAGGACACCATGCTGAAACTCTTCAACCGCCTCGACGATTTCCGCGGCGGCAGTCCGTTCTGGGGGTGGTTGCGGCAGATCGCGGTCAACGAGGCGCTGATGAAACTGCGCCGTAACCGCCGCTTCGACATGGAAATCGCCATGGACGAGGACGATCTGCCGGAAGACGGCGGCCGCCTGCCACCCGCCGCCGCCGATGCCGGCCTGCTGCAGCGGGCGCTTGGCGCGCTGCCGGCCGCGACCCGCAGCGTGCTGTGGCTCTACCACGCCGAAGGCTATACGCACGAGGAAATCGCCCGGCTGATGCAACGTACCCCCAGCTTTTCCAAATCGCAGCTCTCGCGCGGCACCCGCCGCCTGCGGACGCTGCTGCAAATCGAGGAACCCGCCCATGCCTGATGCACGCCAACCGGGGAATCCTGCCCCCGAGGACTGGGGCCAGGCCTTCGCCGCCTTGCCACTGGACGCTCCGCCCGCCGGCGGCTGGAACCGGGTCGTCGCGGCCCTGCCGGCGCGGCGTTCGCGTGCGCGTGTCTGGATTCCGGCCGCGGCCGCCGCCTGCCTGGCGCTTGCGGTGGCGGTGCCGTGGCGCGACACATCGCCCGACCCGTCGGCGACGATGGTGGCCCGCGCGCCCGCTGCCACGACTCCGGCGGAGCCTCCCGCGACGCCGGTCGTTTCTCCCACGCCCTCACCCGATCCGGCAACGGCCATCGCATCGAACGGGGAGGATGCACCGGCCCCCGCGCCGCTCGCGGACACGCCGCCGCGCGACGCGCCACTGGCGACGACCGGTTCGCGGCGTGTTTCCGGACCGCCCGAAGCGACCGAGCGCCGACGCGCTGCCAACGCGGGCACACGCGACAGCAAACCCGCCGACGGCGCGCTGGCCAACGCGGGCGGACGGGCACCCGCGCCCATGGAAGGCGGTGACGCGGCGGCGGGGGGGGCACCCGCCGCGCTGGAAACGCTGTACGCCGAATCCGCGCGCCTGGAAGCGCTGTTGTCCCAGATCCGTGATGACCGCGTGGCCAGCGGTCCGGCGATGGCGCTGAGCGCGGCACTGAACGAACGCGTCGCCGGTATCGATGTCGCGCTGTCACAACCGGACCTGACCCCCACCACCCGCGTCGACCTGTGGCGCGAACGGGTCGCGGTCCTGCAACGCCTGACCGGCGTGGAAAGCACACAACGCTGGATGGCGGCCAACGGCTACCCGGCCGATGGCGCGGTTGCCCAGGTCTATTGAGGAATACGAGGAACAATCCGAGGTGATCATGAAATCCCATACCCGAAACCTGAGCATCGCAGCGCTCGCCATCGCCATAGGCCTGGCCTCCGCCAGCCAGGCCCAGGACAACGCCGCCGCTTCGCGGGAGGATGCGAGGGTCGCGGCACAGCGCGCCGCCGCGCAGGAAGCACAACGCAAGGAGCTGGATGCGGCGCGCGCGGAGTTGCAGCGTGCCGCCCGGCGCATGGCCGAACTTTCGCGCGCCGACGAAATGGCGGCGATGCGACAGCGCATCGAGCGCCGCCCGATGCTGGGCGTACTGCTGGCACCGGATTCTCGGACCGGCGTCCGCGTCACCGGCGTCACTCCGGACAGCGGCGCGGCGCGGGTCGGCCTGCGCTCCGGCGATCAGCTGCTGAAGATCAACGGCAAGGCGATCGCGGGTGGTACGCCGGAACAGCGCCTGGAAAACGCACGCGCTGCGCTGTCGACCCTGAAGGTGGACGTGCCGGTGAAGATCTCGTTCCAGCGTGACGGCGGCGCCCATGACGTGCAGGTCACGCCCCAGGCCGGCCGACCGGTGCTGGTCTTCACCGACGACGGTTCCACCGGCGAACGCGGGACACGCATCGTCCTGTCGCCGGAGGGCGAGGGTTTCGCCACCGTCGACAACTTCGACTTCGGCACCTTCGACTTCAATCCCGCCGAGCTGGCGATCACGCCGGACATCCAGCGCGAACTGATGCGGGTGCGGGAACTCACCGACTGCACCGACGGCAAGGACTGCCTGATGCCGCGCCTGGCCGAAGCCTATCGCTGGAATGGACTGAACCTGTCGTCGGTGGATCCGCAACTGGGGCGCTACTTCGGCACCGATAGCGGTGTACTGGTGCTGTCGACGGGACCGGAACTGGAAGGCCTGCAGGCGGGCGACGTGATCCGCCGCATCGAAGGCCGGGACGTGGCGACGCCGCGCGAGGTGATGGAAGCCCTGCGTGGAAAACCGGTCGACAGCGCCGTCAAGGTGGAATATCTGCGCGATCGCCGGACCGCGACCAGTTCGATCCGGATTCCACGCGCCATGCCGCTGCGGATTCCCGCTCCCCCGTCGCCGCCCGCTCCGCCGGCAGCGCCGCCAACCCCCGCCTCACCCGTACCGCCGGCGCCTCCCGCGCCGCCCGCCGCGGCCGCGGTGCCTGCCCCACCGGCGCCCCCCACGCCTCCGGTCGTGATCTCGAACCGCCGCCAGCACGTGGTCATGGTCGATCGCGACGGCCGGATCCACGAGTACAGCGGCGACGCCAGAGCGCCCTTCCCGCGGCCTCCCGCGCCACCGACGGCGCCGCGGGCGCCTGCGATGCCCAAGGCACCGCCTGCGCCGCCGCCGCCCCCGTCACCGGGCGTGCCGGTCTGAGTATTCCGACAAGAACGTTCGTGTGAATCCCCTGCCCCGGAGCTCTCCGGGGCATTTTTTTCAGCGCCGCGGCCGACTCACACCGCCTCGTCGGCAGGCAGGGCAACGACGGGCTCGCGGGCCGTGCCGACCCAAAAGGCGATCGACGCCAACATCAAAGCGCCGACCACGAACGGCACCGCCGGCGCGATGCCGTACAGCAGCGTCCCCGCCAGCGGTCCCAGCACCATCCCGATGCCCTGCGCGGCGGATACGGTGCCGGCGACGGTTCCCTGTTCGTGCGCGGCCACCGCGTTGGCGGCCATCGCCGAGAACGCCGGGAACACCAGCCCCATTCCCAGCGCCATCACGAAGTAGCTGGCGATCAGTTGCCAGGGCGCCGCGGTGAAGCCCGCGACCAGGAACCCCAGCATCGCCACGACCGCGCCACGCCGGATCAACACCTGCGGCGGCCATTGCAGGCGGCGCACGCCGACCTGCGCGGCAATCAGCGCCACTCCGACCGCCGTCAGCGCATAGCCGGCCACGCGTCCGGCGTGCTCGCGCGACAGCCCCCAGCGATCCATCGCATAGAACCCCACGCAGATCTGGGCGATGGCGACACTGCCCATCGCCACCAGCGCGACGACCACCGGCATCCGCAGGCGCGGGTCCCCCATCCGCACCGGCGTCGCGTCACGCGGCGCCAGCGGCGCGTCGCCGCCGGGTAGTCCGTACATCGCGACGATGAGGGCGACCACCGCGAGCCCTGCCATCGCATACAGCGGCAACACCAGTCCCCCGCCCACCAGCCAGCCGGCCAGCGAGGGGCCGAGCACCAGTCCGATGGCACTGGAGGCGCCCAGCGTCGCCATCGCGGCCGCACGCCGCTCGATCGGCGTGCGGTCGGCGATCATCGCGTTGGCCGCCGCGGGTACCGCCGCGTAGAACGCGCCGATCGCACCGCGCCCCGCCAGCAGCAGCAGGAAACCCGCCAGTGTTCCCGGCAGCGTCAGCAGGGCCCAATGGATCCCGGCCGCCAGCGCCAGATAGGCCGCCGCGAAACCGGCGATGCCGGTGGCAATCACCCGCTTGCGTCCCCAGCGATCGCTCAGCCTTCCCCATGGCCGTGCCAGCAGGAACCACAACACGCCGGCCACGGTCACCGACGCCCCGGCCTGCCATTCGTTCAGCGCCAGCGTCCGCGCCAGTGGCGCCAACAGGGCGATGAACGCGTTCATCGCCATCATGCACGCCGCGTTGGCCAGGATCAGCGGCAGCAGCTTCAACGGCGGAACCGACGGCGCGGACACCGGCGGTTTACCTGGCGACGGTGCGGCCTGCCGGCGCCGGTTCCACCCACGCCGCGAACACCTTGTCGATTTCCTCATCGCTGATCGCCTTGCCTTCCTGTGCTTCGCCGGCCTGGGTGAACAGTGGGATGATCATCGCCATGCCGTCGATCTTGGTCTTGAGATGGACGCCGGTGTCACGTTCCAGGAAGCGCTCCCAACGCGTGCGCACGCGGGCCCAGTAATCCGAGGTGCCCTTCCAGTAGTCGTAAGCCGGCTTGAAGTCGATGTCCCTGGTCTTAATGTAATCGTTGAAGCCGAACTCGCGCGCCAGCTGCACTTCGCTGCCATCGGGCTTGCGCAGCACCTTGGTGTTGAACTGCTCGTGGGTCCAGCCGCCGGGGGTCAGGGTGTGGCGATTGACCACCGACATCGCGTTGTAGTCGCTGCGACGGGTGTATTCGCGACGCGGCAGCGGACGCCAGGACAAATCGCTGGTCCAGGTCGCATGGCCGTCGCGGTAGTCCCAGCGACCGGTGCCGCAATAACGCGGCGCATCACTGACCTCGTAGACGCACTGGGTCCAGGCGCCACGGGTGACCTCGGCAGGAATGGCCTGGCGGGTCCAGGTCTGATCGGCGCTGAATTCGAAGCGCTGCGGGGCCTCATAGATCCAGTCCTGCCGCCAGTGCTTGGTGACGTGGCCGCTCTTGGCATCCACCAGGATGTGCTGCAGGACGATCCGGTGCGGGGTGTCCTCGACCACGATGACGGTCTCGTCGCCACCGCTGCGCATGGCCGCCTGGCGCTCGTAGCCGGGCTGCAGCAGTACGGTTTCGTCGAAGGCGAAATCGACCGTGTACTCGCCCTGCATGGCCAGGATCGACTGGCGGTCACGGGCGGGATCGGCATTCTGCGCGGCGACATCGCCGGCACCGGCGAGCAGCATCGGCAGGAGGATAAGAGGCAGGAATTTCATGCGTGGGTTCTCTCGTTTGGCTTCCAGGAAATCACGGCATCCGGGTAGCTACCGTGTGGCATGTCGCGGATTCGCGACGGTGCGGACGAAAGACAGCAACACTCGTCCGACAGGGTTTCATCGTCGATGCCCTCGTTGCGGGCAATCGCGCGCGCGGTGGCGGCACCGAGCGGGGACAGCCGCGCCAGGCTGGCGGCCAGCACCGGACGTCCGCCCTCGCCCGGCAGTTCATGCAGGCGCAGGATCGCCGCTCGCCACTGCTCACCGCGCAGGCGACCGGCGAGGCGGCGCCACAAGCGCTCGCCGACACCGGCCGGGGATTCCGCGCCGGCCTCTTCCGGCCAACGCGACAGCAGGCGATCCCAGGCCAGGAAGTCGCTGTCGGGCAGCAGGAACAGGCGCCAGCAGCAACGGCCGCCGGCGTCGAGGAACTGCAGCGATTCGCGCAGGCCATCGCTGTCCAGGCCCGCGCGGACCCGCACGCTGTTGGCCTGTTGCCAGCCGATCAGTTCGCCGCCATGTTCGGCGCGGTACAGGCACAGCACCGCGCCCAATGCGGCGAGTTGATGCGGATGCGGCAGGCGCGCGGCCTCCCGCCAATCGCCCGGCATCCGGACTTCCGGCGGAAGCGCGCGCGCCGCCATGGCTACCAGCTCACCGCCACGCTGGCCGACAGCGTGCGGCCCGGCGCGGTGTAGCGTTCCAGGGTGTTGCTGGTAGCGACCACCAGGGCGAGGTCACCGGCATCGAAGTAGCGGCGGTCGGCCAGGTTGAAGACGCCCAGGTTGAACTTCGCACCAGGCGCGAATTCCCAATGCGCGTAGAGGTCCAGCACGCCGTAGCCTCCCGGACGATAGAGGTTGCTGGCGGACGCATGGGTCTTGCGTCCAACGAAACGGCCCGCCAGTTCCACGCCCCACTGGGCCTGGTCATAGGCCAGGCCCAGCGCGGCGGTCAGCGGATCCACGCTGTCGAGCCAGGTGTCGTCGGTCTTGTCCTTGCCGCGCGACCAGGCCGCGGCGCCACTCAGCGACCAGCCGTCCCAGCTCGGAGACAACGCGCCGAAGTCGATGCCCGCCTTCACTTCGACGCCGTAGATCTCGGCCTCGGCGATGTTCTGCGACTGGAACACCATCAGCCCCTCGGTATTGAAGCCAATGTTGCGATTGGACTCGATGAAATCGTCGTACTGGTTGTAGTAGCCGGTCAGGCTGGCGTAGACGGCATCGCCGGAGAACCGCAGGCCCAGTTCCACGCCGTCGCTGGTTTCCGGCTTGAGATCGGGGTTGGCGATGGCGGTATAGCCGAACTGGACGTTGGTGAAGCCGATGTTGACGTCGTTGTATGGCGGCGAACGGAAGCCGCGCGCATAGCCGCCGAACAGCGACCATTCGTCGTTGAAGTGCCAGACCAGGCCGAACTTGGGCGAGACGCTGGTCTCGTTGAGGCTGACCGCGCGAACGCCGGGATTGTCCTCGGCGAAGATGTTGTCCACTTTCGGCTTGAGCCGGTAGTGATCCACGCGCAGGCCCGGAATCAGTCGCAGGCGGCCATCGGCCATCGCGATTTCGTCCTGCACGTACAAAGCACCGACCGTGCTTTCGCTGTTGGGGAAGTCGCGCACGGGGAAGCTGTCGGGCGCCATCACCGGCGTGGTCACGCCGGTGAGCGGGAAGGTGCGCACGCCGTCGCGCTTCTGGCGGGTGCGGGTCCAGGCCAGGTCCACGCCGTAGCTCAGATCGTGCTGCGCGGCACCGGTTTCGAAATGCTTGCGGAAATTCGCCTGCAGACCGTAGGTGCGCTGGTCGAAATTGAACACGCGATCGCGGATGTCCTGCAGGATCGGCGTTGACAGCGTGCGCTCCTCGTGGGTGTACTGCGTGGTTTCGCTGTCCTGCCGGTAGATCTGCCAGTCCAGGCTGTCGGCAAAACCGGCATCGAGTCCATCCCATTCATGCGCCAGCGACAGGCGCGCGCGGGTCTGACGGTCGCGGGCCGTGACCGCGGTGTTGAATGCTCCGGTCAGCCCTTGGCTGCCCAGCGCATTGAGCAGGTTCGTGTCTGTTTTGTCCTCGGCGCCTTCCACCGTCAGGCGGAAGCGCTGCTGCTCGTTCGGCGCGAACACCAGCCGGGTCAACAGGCTGCGGCCATCGCGTTCCTGCGGGTTGGGTTGCGTGCGGCGGCTGCCTTCGCCACCGACGCGTCCCATGTTCTCGGTTTCCTTGCCCTGGCGATGGCCGACCACGGCCAGGCCGCTCCAGCGCTCGCCGCCGAAAGCGGCGGTGGCGCTGCCGAACAGTCCCTTCCAGTCGCCCTCGTAGCCGAGCTTCAAGCCGAAGTAGGCATCCTTCCCGTCCCCCAGATAGTCGGAGGGATCCTTGGTGATGAACGACACCACGCCACCGAGCGCGTCGGATCCGTACAGGGAGCTCGAAGGCCCGCGCACGATTTCAACCTGCTTGATCGTGTCCAGGTCGACCAGGTTGCGGCCGGCGTTGGAGAAGCTGCCGATCGAGAACGCATCGGCGACGGCGATGCCGTCGGTCTGGATGCGCACGCGGTTGCCGTCCAGGCCACGGATGCGGAATCCGCCCATGCCGAAACGGCCGAAACTCGAGGTGACGCTGACACCCGGCTCGTAACGCACCAGATCCTTGATGTCGCGTACCAGGTGATCGTCCATCTGTTCGCGGTCGATCACGCTGACGGTGTTGGGCACGTCGGCGATCTCGCGTTCGCTGCGGGTCGCGGTGACCTGGATGCGTTCGAACTCGCGGGTGGGCGCTGTGCCGGCGGATGCGGCGTCGGCAGGCGTTTCAGCCTGGGCCATGCTTGCGCAGGCCAGCCACAATGCGGAGGTAAGCAGGGTTGGGCGAATCATCGGGGTACGGCAGTCCTTGTTCGGTTTCCCGGCGCGCAACGCGTGCGCACCGTGGGTGGCGGGAAACCTGGAAGGCTGGCGGGCCGGTCGAACCGATGGCTGGCGCCCAGGCGGAGAGAGAAGGTCACCACCGCGGCGGCGCGCCCCGTCGGGGAGAGAGCGCGTTGGGGCGCGGCCGCGGCGGCGGTGTTACTTGGTCAGGATCAGCTTGTCGTTGCTGGTGTGGCGCAGGCGATAGATCTTGTCGCCATGGCGGATCAGTACTTCGCGCTGGCCCTTGAGCAGGACGTGGCTGTCCAGTACGTCCTCGGCGATGGCCGCTGGCCGCGGCGGCAGGCGGTCGCGCAGCGACAGGGGTTCGACGTTCGGCAATGAAGTGACGTTCGAGATCATGTGGTGGACTCCGGGTCGGGCCACTCAAATGATAATGATTCTCATTGGCTAGTCAAATCTTTTTTTCAATGCCTGACTGGGGTTTCCGCCTCATCCGTCAATGGCCGGAATTCAGGGGTATTCGCGCCGCAGGAAATCCCACAGGCCCAGCGCCACCGCGACCACGCCGCCCAGCAGGCCGGTCACGGCGACCTGTCCCATCAGTTCGCCCTGCCCCGCGAACACCTGCATCGGCAGCGTCCACGGATACCAAGGTCCGAAGCGGGCCGACTGGCCGATCAGGAAACCGGCCACGGTGGCGGTCATGCCAGTCGCGACCGCGACGGTGAAACTGCTCCAGCGCAGCGCGATCCACAGGTGCAAGCCGATGATGCAGGCGGACGCGGCCAGGACGACCGCCGCGCGCAGACCGAGGAAGACCCAGGGCACCGGGCCGCCGATGCCGAGCGGATTGTGCAGTTGCACCAGCAGCCATCCTCCCAGCGGAATCAGTGCGGCCAGCACCAGCGTGGCCAGCGCCACCATTCCGATCAGGATGATCAGCTTGCCCAGGTAATGGGCGCTGCGCGGAACCGGCAACGCGAGCAGGTGCTTCCACTGGCGTTCGCCGTGTTCCAGGCCGGCAAGGAGTGCCGATTGCAGGGTCACGTACAGCGGCAGCATCAGGAATGCCCACAGCAGCATCACGCCCTGGATGAAGCGCTCCCACGCCAGCAGCGGTGTCGCCAGCGGTTGCCCGCCCTTGCTCAGCAGCAATTGCAGCACCGACAGCGCCACCACCAGCCCCGGCGCGATGAAGCACAGGCGCAGGGCCAGCGTGCCCTTCAGTTTCAGCGACTCGGCGGACAGCGCGCGCAGGCTGGCGGGAATGATCGCGCTCATGCCGCCCGCCCCTGCGCAAGGTCACCGGTGAGGGTGAAGAACAGCGACTCCAGCGACACCGCCTCGCGCGCCAGATGGGAAACGCCGATGTGGCGGCCGACCAGCAGGCGGTTGATGTCCTGTTCGCTGCGCAGATGCAGATGGACCTTCAATCCCTCCGCATCGAGATCGCTGATCCGCTCGCCGGCCTGGCACAGAGCCTCGGCGGCCATCGCGGGATCGTCGCAGCGGATCTGCAGGCGTGGGCGCGCGCGTGACCGCAGTTCCTCCAGTCGCCCTTCGAAGCGGAGTTGCCCGGCCTGCAGCACGCCGACATGGCTGGCAATCAACTCGATCTCGCCAAGCAGGTGGCTGGAGACGAACACGGTAATGCCCTGCTGCGCAAGCTCCCGCAGCAGCCGGCGCATGTCGAGGATGCCGGCGGGATCCAGGCCGTTGCTGGGCTCGTCGAGGATCAGCAGGCCGGGAGAAGGCAGCAGGCTGAGGGCCAGCGCCAGGCGCTGGCGCATGCCCAGCGAATACTCGCGCACGCGCCGATCGCCGGCGTCGCGCAATCCGGTCAGATCCAGTACTTCGTCGATGCGCTTGCGCGGCAGATCGAGCAGGCGGCGGGTGACTTCCAGGTTCTGCCGACCGCTGAGGTGAGGATACAGCGAGGGGGATTCCACCAGCGCGCCCCCCCGCGACAGTACCCGCCGGTCATCGCGCGCGAGCGGCTGGCCGAACAGTTCCACCCGTCCGCGATCCGGATGCAGCAGGCCCAGCAACAAGCGCACCGTGGTCGTCTTGCCGGCGCCGTTCGGCCCCAGGAAGCCGTAAACGGTGCCCGCCGGCACATGCAGGTTGAGCGACTGCACGCCGAAGCCGCCGGGAAAGCGGCGTTGCAGATCGAAGGTCCGGATTGCGTAGGTCATGGCCGCTCCTGCGGTTAGGGCCGCAGTATCGGCATCTGCGCCTCACGGACTCCCCTGCCGGGAGTCACGCCGTGTCGTTGGTCATGTGTTGTGGTGGTTTTGTGTGGGGCGTTTGATGGCTGATTGGAGCGTCGGGATCAGTGGCTCCGGTTTGCCCCCACCCCGGCCCTCCCCCGTGAACGGGGGAGGGGGCGAGATCCGGATTTCGTCAGCTGGCGGCGGCGCCGAGTCGTTCCCAGACGGTTTCGTCGTAGCGTTGCGCCAGATCGCTGGCGGTCAGATTCTGTTGCAGTTGCCCAACCCGGCTGGCGCCGGTGATGACGGTGGACACATGCGGATTGCGCAGGCACCACGCGATCGCCAATGGCGCCGCGGCTTCGCCGAGTTCGGCCGCCAGCGCGGTGAAACGGCGCGCGCGCTCCAGCTTGCGGTCACCGGCGGTGCCGATCACCATCCGCTGCAACTCCTCGTTGCCGGCGTGGCCCAGGCGGGTATCGTCCGGAATGCCGTCGTTGTATTTGCCGGTCAGCAGGCCGGAGCCCAACGGCGACCAGGTGGTGGTGCCGAGGCCGAGTTCGGCGTACAGCGGCGCGTATTCGAGCTCGACCCGCTGGCGTCGCAGCAGGTTGTACTGCGGCTGCTCCATGGTCGGGCCGTGCAGGTGATGCTGGCGCGCGACGCGGGCGGCCTCGCGGATCTGGGTCGCCGGCCACTCCGAGGTGCCCCAATACAGCACCTTGCCCTGCCGGATCAGCGCGTCCATCGCCCAGACCGTTTCCTCGATCGGCGTTTCCGGATCGGGACGATGGCAGAAGAACAGATCCAGATAGTCGACCTGCAGACGCGCCAGCGCCGCGTGGCAGGCGTCGGTGACATGCTTGCGCGAGAGTCCGCGCTGGGTGGGACGAGGCGTTTCGGCCGAACCGAAGAACACCTTGCTGGAGACGCAGTAGCCATCGCGCGGCAGGCCCAGATCGCGCAGCGCCTGGCCCATCACCGTTTCCGATGCGCCCTGGGCATAGCTTTCGGCGTTGTCGAAGAAATTGACGCCGTGGTCCCACGCGCAGGCCAGCAGATCACGCGCGCCTTCGCGACCGACGCGGTCGCCGAAGGTCACCCAACTGCCGAAAGACAGTGCGGACAACTGCAATCCGGAGTTTCCCAGGCGGCGGTACTGCATGGACGGCGGCCTCGCATGGACGGGTAAATGAGAACAGTTTACGCCCGGGCCCGCGGGCCTCCGCTAGAATGCGCGCACTTACCTCCGGGGAGTAGCCCGTCCGCCGCGCGCGGATACCCTGCATCAACACACTTGGCGGCACGCCATGGTGCGGGAGGCGAAGCGAAGGCTTCGTCGGGCAAGACCGAAGGCAAGCGCGACGCGACCCGGGCCGGGCTGCGTGCGTTTGCCTTCGCGTCCATGCGAAGCCCGGCCCCGGAGTTCCTGATGTTGCTGTCGTTCCAGGCCCTGCTGGTCTCAACCGGCACGGTCGCGCTCGCCGAGATCGGCGACAAGACCCAACTCCTCGCCCTTTTGCTGGCCGCGCGCTACCGCAAGCCCTGGCCGATCGCCTGGGGCATTCTCGCCGCCACCCTGGTCAACCACGCCATCTCCGCCTGGCTGGGCGCCGAACTGACCCGCTGGCTGTCGCCGGAGGTGCTGCGCTGGGGCGTGGCCGCGAGCTTCCTGGCGGTCGCGCTGTGGACGCTCAAGCCGGACAAGCTGGACGAGGACGAAGAGAAACTGCCGGCCTACGGCGCCTTCGTGGCGACCACGGTCGCGTTCTTCCTGGCCGAAATCGGCGACAAGACCCAGGTCGCGACCGTGCTGCTGGGCACCCGCTACGACCCCCTGTGGCAGGTGATTGCCGGCACCACCCTGGGCATGCTGGTGGCCAACCTGCCGGTGGTGTGGCTGGGCCACCGGTTCGCCGACCGGTTGCCGCTCAAGCTGGCGCGCACGGTCGCGGCACTGGTGTTCCTGGGCCTGGCCGCGTGGGTGGCCTGCTTCGGGATCGGCTGAACGCGCGCGCGCCAGCCCGGTTCAGGCAGGCCGGGCGGGCCGGCCTGCTAGACTGCCGCCTTTGAACGACGCTTAGTGGTCTGGGGGATTGCATGGTGGAAGCTCTGGGGCGGATCGGCTTCGGCCTGTTCGGCCTGGCGGTACTGATCGGTATCGCCTGGCTGTTCTCGAACAATCGCCGCTCCGTCGACTGGCGGCTGGTGCTCACCGGCATCCTGCTCCAGATCGGCTTCGCCGCCATCGTGTTGCTGGTGCCGGGCGGGCGCGACGTGTTCGACTGGCTGGGCCAGGGCTTCGTGAACGTGCTGAGCTTCGTCAACGAGGGCTCCAACTTCATCTTCGGCGGCCTGATGGACACCTCCAAGGTCGGCTTCATCTTCGCCTTCCAGGTGCTGCCCACCATCATCTTCTTCTCCGCACTGATGGGCGTGCTCTACCACCTGGGCGTGATGCAGGCGGTGGTGCGGGCGATGGCCTGGGCCATCACCAAGGTGATGAACGTTTCCGGCGCCGAAACCACCAGCGTCTGCGCCAGCGTGTTCATCGGCCAGACCGAGGCGCCGCTGACCGTGCGCCCGTACATCCCGCGGATGACCGAGTCCGAACTGATCACCATGATGATCGGCGGCATGGCCCACATCGCCGGCGGCGTGCTGGCGGCCTACGTGGGCATGCTGGGCGGCAGCGATCCGGTGCAACAGGCGTTCTATGCCAAGCACCTGCTGGCGGCCTCGATCATGGCCGCGCCCGCCACCCTCGTCGTGGCCAAGCTGCTGATCCCGGAAACCGGCACGCCGCTGACCCGCGGCACGGTGAAGATGGAAGTGGAGAAGACCACCAGCAACGTCATCGATGCGGCCGCGGCCGGTGCCGGCGACGGCCTGCGCCTGGCGCTGAACATCGGCGCGATGCTGCTGGCCTTCATCGCCCTGATCGCGCTGCTCAACGCACCGCTGACCTGGCTGGGCGAAATCAGCGGCCTGCAGGCGATGTTGGGCAAGCCGACCAGCCTGTCCACCCTGCTGGGTTACCTGCTGGCCCCGATCGCCTGGGTGATCGGCACGCCATGGGCGGACGCCACCACCGTGGGTTCGCTGATTGGCCAGAAGGTCGTGATCAACGAATTCGTCGCCTATACCGAACTGGCCAAGGTCGTGAATGGCCAGGTGCCGGGCATGATGCTGAGCGACGAAGGCCGCCTGATCGCGACCTACGCGCTGTGCGGCTTCGCCAACTTCAGCTCGATCGCGATCCAGATCGGCGGCATTGGCGGCCTCGCGCCGGAGCGGCGCGCCGACCTGGCCCGCTTCGGCCTGCGCGCGGTGCTGGGTGGATCCATCGCCACCTTCATGACCGCGACGATTGCCGGCGTGCTGACCCACTTCGGCTGATCGCCGCTTTCCGTTATCACACACCGCCGGAGACGATGCGCTCCGGCGGGCAACCGCCCCGCCCGAAAAAACCTGATCACCTCCATGTCCAGCGTCACCCTCGTCGGTTCCTTCAATGTCGATCACGTCTGGCGCTGCGATCAGTTGCCGGCACCCGGCGCCACCATCGCCGGCCGCTACGACACCGGCCCCGGCGGCAAGGGCTTCAACCAGGCCATCGCCTCGGTGCGCGCGGGCGCGGACACGCGCTTCGTCTGTGCGCTGGGCGATGACGCCGGCGGACAACTGGCCCGCGGCCTGGCCACGGACAACGGCCTGGCATTGATCGCGCAGGCATCGGCCGAGCCGACCGGCACCGCCGGCATCTACGTCGATGCGATGGGGCGCAACACCATCGTGATCGGCGCGGGCGCCAATGCCGATCTGTCGGTCGATTTCGTCGAGACGCAGCGCGATGCGATCACCGGCGCCGGCGCGTTGCTGGTGCAACTGGAATCGCCGCTGGACAGCGTGCTGGCCGCCCTGCGCGCCGCGCGCGGGCACGGGGTGCCCACGCTGCTCAACCCTGCCCCGGCCAACTCCGCGACCACGGTCGAACTGCTGTCGCTGGCCGACGTGCTGACGCCCAACGAAACCGAGTTCGCCGCCCTGCTCGCCCGCCACGTCGGCGAACGGGTGGCGCCGGAGGATGTGGCCGCGCTGGACGGCCAGCGCCTGCACGCGCTGTGCCGTGAAGTGCTTCCGCGCGGCACGGTGGTCATCACCCTCGGCGCCACCGGCGTGTTCGTCTCGCACGCCGAGGAGCAGCAACGCGGCGATGCCAGGATGTTCTATCGGCATCCGGCCGAGTCGGTGACCGCGATCGACACCACCGGCGCGGGCGATGCCTTCAACGGTGCGCTGGCCGCGTCGCTGGTGCATGCGCCGGACGCCGCGTTCGCCGAGCATGTGCGCTTCGCCAACCGTTATGCCGCGCTGTCCACCGAACGCGCGGGCGCGGCATTGGCCATGCCCACGCGGGCGGATGTGCAGGCGCGCTTCGGCGACTGATTCATACGGCGTCGGCTGCGACCGTGGCCGTCACGCCTGTCCGATCCGTGCTCGGGCTCCGGCCAGCCAGCGCCAGAAGCGATCATCGGATTGATGATCGTGCAGGCTGGCAATCCGCCTGACGATGATCGACGCGGTCGCCGGGACGTCCAGATCCAGATCGCGTTCGACAAGGGCGCGGAATCTCAGCGGAGGCCGATAGTCTTCCGCCGGGCCATAGCCCATGGCATACGCCTCGGCCGGCGCCATCGCGAAATAGTCCGGTGCCGACAGCTCCGGATAACCCAGGGCCAGCAGGCGCAGCAGATGCATCGGGTCGTCGGCCAGTTCGCACAGCAGCGCGGGTCCCTCGGGGGCACCGACATGAACCAGCCGCTGGTGGCCATGGTCGTCCAGCCACAGGCCGGCCCGGGAACCATCCAGTCCGGTGTCGACGAACAGCACCAGGCGATCGTTGACGGCGGCCTGATCGCTGCGCGTCCAGGCCCGGGTGTCCTCGATCCTGGGCACTTTCAGGGTGATCACGGACGATCCGGGTTCCGCGCCGGGGTAAAGACGCGCGACGTTTCCGCTTTTTCCGCCGCCGACGAAGCCGTTCAAATCCAGCCAGTCCAGCGCATGCCAAAGCAGCGGCGGCAGCGGATTGACCGCCGGAAAGGCCGCGGCCACGCGCGCGGCGAAACCGGTCCCGCGTTTCATGCGGACCTCCCGCCGGCGGTGGCAGGGTCGTTGAGATGCCCGTCCCGGGTATTGCCCAGTTGTTCTGCCAGTCCGTGCACCTGGGCGGCGAAGCCGCCTTCCTCATGATCCAGGGCCAGCCGCAGTGAAGCCGGGACCATCGTCAACGCGATCGTGCTGACCCGTCCACGCGGCGTCGGGAATGCGGCGGGAATCGTGGCGGCGCGTACGCCGACCAGGACCGTCACCAGCCCGGCGGCGGAAAGCCAGCCATCCGGCAATCCCGTCGCCTTCATCTGCAGGCTGAAGGCGCCCTGCGCGCGCAGCAGCGAAAGGAAGCCGCCATGGGCCACCGCGTTCTGGCTGACCTGGTGGACGAGCTCGAACAACCAGGAGGTTCCCGGATCGGCCAGCGCGCCGCGCGCTTCGGCGTAGACCTCGATACCCAGACCGGCCGTGGTCGTGCCGGCACCGGCGGCGTCCAGGGGATTGCCCGGATCGAAGGGATCAAAGGGATCGGAAAGCCCATCGCTGAAGATCAATGTCGTGTCGGGACGCTGGATCACCCGCCAGGACTGGCGCAGTGCCGGCCAGACCGGACCGCGGGTGAACACCGGATGCCGGGGCGGCGGCAGCGGATACGGCCTGACGTTGCCCAGGCCGGCGAAGAAGGTCTGGCGCGCTCCCGCCATCGCGGTCAGCGCGGCTTCGTTGAGCCTCGGTTCCTGCGCGGTGGCGAAGGGCGAGGCAGGGTTGTGGGACGCCCTGGGGGCGCCCGGCGGAAGCGATCCGGCGCCGTCGGACGTCGTGTTCGGTTCTATGTCTATGTTCCAGCGGTTCATGGGATGGCGAGGACTCCAGGCGATGCGCCGTGGAATCCCCCTCCCGGCGCGCCTCTGGACAAGACCACGCCGGTCGCATCAGGGACCATCGGAAAGGTCCTAAAAGCCGGGACGCCACGTCATTCCGGAACCGGGGCACGCGCTCGTACCGATAACGTTTCTCATTTACAATGCCACGGATTTCATTCCACCCCACCCCCATGCATTCCCATCGCCCCCATCTGCTGGCAGCCGCCCTGCTGGCCGCTCTCCCCACCCTCGCGTACGCCCAGGCTGGCGCCATCGACGCACCGGTCGAACTCGACCGCGTCAGCGTTTCGGCCAGCACCAGTCGCATTCCCGACTCCGCCGCCGCGCTGCCCAACACCATCACCGTGATCGACAAGGTCCAGCTCGACCAGCAGCTGGCGCTGACCCAGGACCTGTCGCAGGTGCTGGCCAACCTGATTCCCTCGTTCACGCCCTCCCGGCAGAAGCTGACCAATGCCGGCGAGAACCTGCGCGGCCGCAAGCCGCTGTACCTGGTGGACGGCGTGCCGCAGTCCACCCCGCTGCGCGAAGGCGGCCGTGACGGCCATACCATCGACCCGGCGATGATCGAACGCATCGAAGTCATCCACGGCGCCAACGCGATGCAGGGCCTGGGGGCTTCCGGCGGCATCATCAACATCATCACCAAGCGCGCGCCGCGCAAGGATGGCGATCGCTTCCACGATGTTTCCGTGGGCGCCAGCACCGCGCTGCCGCACGAGAGCGACAGCACCGGCTACCGCGCCTCCTACGTGTTCGGCATGCGCGAAGGCGCGTTCGATTTCGTCGGCGGCACCTCCTACGCCAGCGAAGGGCTGTACTACGACGGCGACGGCCGCGCGATCGCGGTCAACGACGTGCAGGGCGACCTGATGGACGCGCGCAGCCACAACCTGTTCGCCAAGGCCGGCTGGAACATCGACGAGAACCGTCGCCTGCAGCTCAGCGCCAACCGCTACGAGCTGGTGGGCAACAACGACTACGTGACGGTGAACGGCAATCCGGCCACCGGCCAGCTGGCGACCTCGGTGCGCGGCAGCAAGCCCGGCGAGGGCACCCGCAACCTGTCCACCTCGCTGAGCGTGGACTACACCGACAAGGACCTGGCCGGCGGCTACCTGCAGGCGCAGTTGTACTGGGTGGACTTCAAGGGCCGCTACGGCGGCACCGACTGGGAGGACTTCTGGGGCGACGGCCGCGACCTGCACTGGTTCGATCAGTCGCAGAACCTGTCCGAGAAGCTGGGCGGCAAGTTCAGCTGGTCGCGCGGCAACCTGTTCGACCAGAACCTGCGGGTGACCCTGGGCCTGGACATTGCCCGCGACAAGACCCAGCAGGAACTGGTGCGCGCGCGCATGGCCTGGGTGCCGGAAACCATCTACGAATCCTGGTCGCCGTTCGTGCAGGCCGAGTGGTGGATGACCGAATCGCTGATGTTCACCGCCGGCCTGCGCCACGAGCGCGGCAAGCTGAAGGTGGACGACTACCTGACGGTTCCGGATCAGCGCACCAACCCGCCGGGCGTCCGCGGCACCCGTTATTTCGTCGCCGGCGGCGAACCGGAAACCCGCGAGACCATGCCCAACGCCGGCATCGTCTGGGAAGTCACCGATTCGTTGAAGCTGTACGCCTCGTATTCGGAGGGCTACACCGTCGCCGACATCGGCCGCGTCCTGCGCGGCATCACCGCGCCCGACCAGCGCGTCGCCAACCTCGTCGATCTGCAGCCGGTGATCGCCGACAACCAGGAAATCGGCCTGGATTACGACGACGGCCGCTGGCTGGTGCATCTGGCAGCGTACTGGTCCGACTCGGATCTCGGCGCGCGCCTGAACTACGATACCGCCACCCGCACCTACAAGGTCGCGCGCGAGCGTACCGAGATCAAGGGCATCGACGGCAGCGTCGCCTACCAGGCGCAGAACGGCATGCGCGCCGGCGTGGCATACGCACGCAGCGAAGGCCGCTATGACAGCGATCGCGACAACCGCGTGGACAGCGATCTGCCGGGCGTGAACGTCAGCCCCGACCGCTGGACCGCGTTCTGGGAAGTGCCGGTGACGCCGTCGGCCGATCTGCGCCTGCAGGCCAGCCGCTCGCAGGATCGCAGCTTCGCTTTGCGCGGCGTCACCAACCCCAATACCCGCTTCGACGGCTACACCACCGTGGATCTGCTCAGCCGCTTCCGCCTGCCGGTCGGCACGCTCAGCGTCGGCATCGAGAACCTGTTCAACGAGCAGTACGTGACCTACTACTCGCAGAGCACGCCGCGCGAGGACACCTATGTCGCCGGGCGCGGACGGGTGCTGTCGCTGAGCTGGGCGCATCGCTTCTAAGCCGCAACGATCACAACGCCCCGCATGCCGCACCGCCAGGCCAGGTCTCCTTCCACGCCGCCACGCCATCGCGTTCGCGGCGCGCTGAAGTGGCTGCACCTGTGGCTGGGGCTGATCGTCGGCACGGTGTTCGCGCTGGTCGCGCTGAGCGGCACGGTGCTGACCTTCCAGCGGGAAATCCTGCTCGCCCAGCACCCGGAATGGACACGAAAACCGCTACCGGACGCGGATGCGCAGGCGAAGGCGTTCACGCGCCTGCTGGCCGAATGGCAGCCGCGTGGACTTCGCTCGGCGGACATTCCCGGTGCGCGCCTGCCGGTCTGGCAGGCGTATTTTCCGGACGGCGAACGTCGCTACTTCGATCCGGCCAGCGGCGAACTGATGCTGGTCCGCAACGCCGACAACGATCCGGTGCTGTGGCTGCGCGAACTGCACACCCATCTGCTGTACGGTGAGACCGGTGAGGACCTGCTCGGCATCTGCGGGCTGATCGCGATCTTCCTGCTGCTGTCCGGGCTGTACCTGTGGTGGCCACGCAAGGGGGCGCTGGCGGCCAGCCTGCGCTGGCACGCCGGTCCGCCGACCCGGCGCTGGCTGAGCTGGCACCGCAGCACCGGCGCGCTGCTGTTGCCGTTGCTGCTGCTGGCGACGGTGACCGGGGTGGCGATTGTCTATCACGACGTGGCCCGCCCCGCGCTGCGCTGGAGTTTCGACGACGGCCCCGAGGTGGTGCCGCCGCTGCCGATGGCCCCGCGCGAAGCCGATGTCGACTGGGCGGCGATCCTGCGTGCCGCGCAAGCGGCGGTGGAGGGCGGCGAGCTGCGGCGCATTTCGCCACCGGACGAAAAGGACGCGCTGGTCACGATCCGCTACCGCGCCGTCGGCGAATGGCACCCGAATGGCCGCAGCCAGGTCTGGCTGGATCCCTACGCCGCCCGCGTGGTCCAGGTCCATACCGCCACCCGCCAGGGCGTGGGCGCGCGCATCGACGAGGCCATGTATCCGCTGCACGGCGGCTTCATCGGCGGCTGGCCGTGGCAATGGGCGGTGGCGGCGTCCGGCCTGCTGCCGCCGTTCTTCCTGGTCACCGGCTTCCTGTTCTGGCGCGCGCGCCGTCGCCGTACCGTCACGGATCCTTAAGACGCCACGGCTAAGCTCGCCAGGCCACCCGTTTCCAAGGAGGACTCCATGGCAGGCAAGTTCGTGATCGGCAAGCGCAGCAATGGCGATTTCCAGTTCAACCTGAAGGCCGGCAACGGCCAGGTCATCCTGAGCAGCCAGGGCTACGCCGACAAGTCCGGCTGCAGGAACGGCATCGATTCGGTGAAGAAGAACAGCACCGATGACGGCCGCTACGAGCGCAAGCTGTCCACCAACAACAAGTTCTACTTCAACCTGCTGGCGGGCAACGGCCAGGTCATCGGCACCAGCGAAATGTACGAATCCGAATCCAGCCGCGACAACGGCATCGGTTCGGTGAAGAACCATGCCGGGGACGCCCAGGTCGTCGACGAGACGGCCTGACCCCGCTCCGCGCGATGCGGTCCGGACCGGGCCGCGCCCGCTGCCCCCGCGACGGGTAAAATGGCCGGCATGCAGATCGGCCCGCACCGCATCGATACCCCGGTGATCCTGGCTCCCATGGCCGGGGTCACCGACAAGCCGTTCCGGCAGCTGTGCAAGCGGCTGGGCGCCGGGCTGGCGGTGTCGGAAATGACCATCAGCGACCCGCGCTTCTGGAACACCGACAAATCGCGCCGGCGCATGGATCATGACGGCGAACCGGCGCCGATCAGCGTCCAGATCGCCGGCACCGAGCCGCGCCAGCTGGCCGAGGCCGCACGCTACAACGTCGATCACGGCGCCCAGATCATCGATATCAACATGGGTTGCCCGGCCAAGAAGGTCTGCAACGCCTGGGCCGGCTCGGCGCTGATGCGCGACGAATCGCTGGTGGCGCGAATACTGGAAGCGGTGGTCGGCGCGGTCGAAGTACCGGTCACCCTGAAGATCCGCACCGGCTGGGATTGCGATCACCGCAACGGTCCGGTGATCGCGCGCATCGCCGAGGCCAGCGGCATCGCCGCGCTGGCGGTGCATGGTCGCACCCGCGACCAGCACTACACCGGCCAGGCCGAGTACGCGACCATCGCCGCGATCAAGGCCGAACTGCGCATTCCGGTGTTCGCCAACGGCGACGTCGATTCGCCGCACAAGGCCGCGGCGGTACTGAAGGCCACCGGCGCGGACGCGGTGATGATCGGCCGCGCCGCCCAGGGCCGGCCCTGGATCTTCCGCGAGGTGGCGCATTTCCTCGCCACCGGCGATCTCCTGCCCGCACCCGCGCTGTCGGAAGTCCGTGATGTCCTGCTCGGCCATCTGCATGCGCTGCATGGGTTCTACGGCGAGGCGCAGGGCGTGCGCATCGCCCGCAAGCACCTGGGCTGGTATGCAAAGGATCGTCCCGAGAACGCCGCCTTCCGCGCGGTGGTCAACCGCGCCGAAACCGCCGAAGCGCAGATCGCGCTGACCACCGATTACTTCGACGCCCTGATCGCGGGCGTCGTCCCGGAGCTGCCCGCCGCCGCCTGACCGGAGCCGTGCCATGAGCGAATCCCCGTCTCCCGCGTACCTGCACGGTTTCTCGCCGGTGGAGCAGGCCCGCCTGATGAAGCAGGCACGGCTGGCCGAATCCACCATCTTCAGCCGCATCGACTACACCGGCGTGCGGCGTGTGCTGGAAGTCGGCAGCGGAGTCGGCGCGCAGACCGAAATCCTGCTGCGGCGGTTCCCCGACATCCACGTGACCTGCGTGGACCTGAATTCGCTGCAACTGGAAGCCGCGCGCCGCAATCTGGCCCAGATGCCCTGGTGCCGCGAACGCTACGAGCTGCACCAGGCCGATGCCACCAACCTGCCGTTCGAACCGCGCACCTTCGATGCCGCGTTCCTGTGCTGGGTGCTGGAACACGTGCCCTCGCCGCAGCGGGTGCTCAACGAGGTGCGCCGCGTGCTCGCGCCCGGCTCGCCGGTCTACGTCACCGAGGTGATGAACTCCTCGTTCCTGCTGCATCCGTACTCGCCCAACGTGTGGCGCTATTGGATGGCGTTCAACGATTTCCAGTACGACAACGGCGGGGATCCGTTCGTCGGCGCCAAGCTCGGCAACCTGCTGCTGGCTGGCGGTTTCCGCGACGTGCAGACGGAGATCAAGACCTTCCATTTCGACAACCGCGAACCGGCGCGGCGCAAGACCATGATCGCGTTCTGGGAGGAACTGCTGCTGTCGGCGTCCGAGCAGTTGCTGGAGGCGGGCCGGGTCACCCCGGACGTGGTCGAGGGCATGCGTCGCGAAATGAACGACGTGCAGAACGATCCGAACGCGGTGTTCTTCTACGCGTTCGTGCAGGCCAGCGCGACCGTCTACTGATTGCCCGTACTATCGGTATCGTTTCACTCACGGTGCTCCCGGAACCGCGGCCTCCGCCGGCGGTTCCTCCACGATGACGCTGCGCAGGGTGCGCGCATCGGCATGCCAGATGCGATGCCACATCGCCGCCAGCAGCGTCCGCAGCCCGCGCCAGCCGGATATCGGCGCCTGCCAGGGCTGCTGCACCGGCGGCATCGGCTGCCAACCGCCCCCCTGCCGTCGCGCGACCTCGAAACTGAAGTTGTAGTCCGGCTCCAGCCCCATCCGCAGATCCGACAGCACCAGCACGCCGTCGTCCCGTACCCGCGCGCGCATGAAGCCGCGGTTGAACCATTGCAGGCGTTGCACCGCGGGAATCCCGCGGGCTTCGGCCAGGGCCTGGACGTTGGAGGGATAGCCGCGGAAGTTCATCGGACCGCGATCCGAGGCAATCGAATACTCCGCCTCCACGTAGCCGGACGGCGTCATCGCCACCACCCGCCACAGCAGCGTGTTGAATGGCATGGGCACGCTGAAGTACGGCGCATCGCCCAACCCCATCGCCGCCAGCGAGCGTTCGGCGACCCGGTCGACCTGGGCCTTGGCCAGCAGCGACCAGCCCAGGTAGGCGCTGCTCAGCACCAGTCCGGCCAGCAATGCGCGCCGAGCGGCGACCCGGTCGCACCACCACCACGCCAGCACGCAGGCGATCAGCAGCCAGATCGTGTACAGCGGATCGATGATGAAGACGCTCGACCACATCGTCGGATGCGGTTGCAGCGGCCACCACAGCTGGGTGCCGTAGACGGTGAACGCGTCCAGCAGCGGATGGGTAATCAGGGCCAGCTGGATCGCCCAGAACCAGCGCGCTGGCGCCTGCGCGACGCGGCCGTTGCGTCGCTTGCACAGCCACCAGATCAGCCAGCCCACCCACGGCAGCACGAACAGCGAATGGCTGAAGCTGCGGTGCATCGTCATCAAGGCCACCGGATCATCGGTGAGCAACAGGATCGGCAGGCTGTCGAGGTCGGGCAACGTGCCGAGCGCCGCACCGGCCAGCAGGGCCGCGCGTCGATGGCCGGCGGGTGCGATGGCGGCGGCGATGGCGCCGCCGAGGACGATCTGGGAGAGGGAATCCATGGCGGGATGCTAGCAGTTGGTTGGCGGGTGATCTGGCAAAGGCCAATCCCCCTCGGTCCCCCTTTTTCAAAGGGGGAGGTGGTTCCTTAATCAAAAAGGGGGCTGCTTTTCATGCCCCCTTTGGAAAAGGGGGCGGGCGGCCGCACAGCGGGCGACGGGGGATTTGCTTTTCGCGCTGAAACCAACCCGGCTATCAGGCCGCCTTCGCTTCCGGCCGCTCCAGCGCCACCAGCCGCAGGCGCGGTGGAATCTCGCCCAGCACCTGTCCAGTATGCGACAGCAGGCGCAGCGTGCCGTCGGCTTCCTCGCTGAGCGCGGTCAGGCTTTCCACCCAGTCGCCGTCGTTGGCGTACACCAGGCCGTCGCGCTGCAACAACGCCGCGCGATGGATGTGACCGCAGAGGATGCCGTCCAGGCCGCGACGGCGCGCATCGTCCAGGCCCGCCTGCACGAAGCGGCCGATGTAGCGCTCGGCCGCGTCGCTCTGGCGCTTGAGGTACTCGGCCAGCGACCAGTAGCGCAGGCCCAGCCGACGGCGGATGCGGTTGGTCAGGCGGTTGCCGGTGAGGATGCGGTAGTACAGCCAGTCGCCGAACTTTTCCTGCAGCCCGCCGAAGTGGGTGATGCCGTCGTAATCGTCGCCGTGCGTGACCAGCAGCCGGCGGCCATCGGCGGTCACGTGGATGGCGCGGCGGCGCACCTGCATCGCCGGCAGCATCAGCCCGCAGAAACGGCGGATCGGACGGTCGTGGTTGCCGGGCACGTAGATCAGCTCGGTGCCGTTGCGTGCCAGCGCATGCAATTGTTCGATCACCCGATTGTGGGCGGCATCCCAGTTGGCGCGGCGTTGCGCCATCCACCACAAATCGACGATGTCGCCCACCAGATACAGGCGGCGGCAGCGCAGGGTCGCCAGGAAATCGGCGAACTCGGCGGCGTGGCAATGCTTGGAACCCAGATGGACATCGGAAACGAAGACCGCCCGCCGGATGCCCGCGTCGACGGCCTGCGGGCTCATGCCGGCACCGCCTCGGCGGACGGCTGCAGGTAGCGCGCCCGCTTCTTTGGCCGGATACGATGCAGATCCACTTCGATCAAACCGTCGATGGAATCGCAGAAGGCCGGATCCACGCCGAAGGCGAGGAAGCGCGCGCCGCCGGGTTCGCACAGGTCCGTGTATTGCTTGTACAGCATCGGCACGCTGGCGCCGAGCGCGTCCAGGTTGGCCTTGAGCACGCGGAACGCGGTATCGGCGTCCATCCCGCCGTAGCTCGGCGGCGCGGCCGAATAGCGGAACGGATGCCGCGACACCGCGTCGCGGCTGTCCACGCCGTAGTAGCGGGCGTAGTAGGAAACGATCTGCTCGCGCGCATCACGCGGCAGCGCCGCGCTCATCGACACCGCACCGAACAGGTAGCGCACCCGCGGGTGCCGGCACAGGTAGGCGCCGATGCCCTGCCAAAGGTAGTCGATGCTGCGGCTGCCCCAGTACTCCGGGACGACGAAGCTGCGCCCCAGTTCCATGCCCTCGGCGATGCGCGGCAACGCATCGTCGGCATAGCGGAACAGCGAGGCGGTATACAGGCCCTTCAGGCCGTGCCCGGCCAGCACCGGCGCGCCGCGCGCGATGCGGTAGGCGCCGGCGATCTTCCGCGCCTGTTCATCCCATAGCACGATGTGCTCGTACCAGGCGTCGTAGGGATCCACGTCCAGGCGCTTGCCGGTGCCCTCGCCCACTTCGCGGAAGGTCAGCTCGCGCAGGCGGCCGATTTCACGCAGCACCGGTGAATCCGGGGCCAGCCGGCCCACGCAGATGCGCTTGCCGTCGGTGGTGCGGCCCAGTCTTTCCAGCGCGTCGACCGCGACGGCCAGGCGGGCCGGATCCACCGGTGGCACCAGCGGCTCGGGCGCTGCCGCTTCGTTGCGCTGCGCCTCGCGGCGACCCAGCGCGTACAGCGCGCGGCGTACCCGTTGCAGCGCGGTCTGGCTGTCCTCGTCGGCGGCGATGGTCATCGGCGTGCCGACCCGCAAGGCGATGCGGCGCTGGCTGCGCTTGAACATCTCGCGCGCCAGCAGGGCGGTGCCGGCCGGCTTGAACAGCGCGGAGGCGCCATAGAAGAACGCGGAATTGCGCGCCTGCACCCGGATCGGCAGGACCGGCGTGCCGGTGCTGCGGGCGAAGCGCAGGAAGCCGCGCCGCCAGCGGGTGTCGGTGATGCCGCGCGGTCCCAGCCGCGAGACCTCGCCGGCCGGGAACACGATGACGCACTGTTCCGCTTCCAGCGCCTGCTCGACCGCGCGGATGCTCTCCGGGCGGGGATTGCCCCCCAGGATCCGCACCGGCAGCAGCAGGCCGGACAGGTTGTCGATGCTGGTCAGCAGGTCGTTGGCGACGATCCTCACGTCGCGGCGGATGCCGCCGACGAAATCCAGCAAGGCCATCGCGTCCAGCGCGCCGGAGGGATGGTTGGCGACGATCAGCAGGCGCCCGGTCGCCGGCACCCGCGCGCGCTCGGCCGCATCGACCGAGTAGCGCAGGTTGAGGAAGTCGATGGCCGCCTGCAGGAAGGCGAAGTCGCGCAGATGGGCGTGCCCGGCCAGAAAGGCGTAGGCCTGGTCCAGCCGCGACCAGCGGCCCAGGGTACGCAGCAGCGGCCGGGTCAGGCCGGCGCGACGGCCACGGAACCAGTGGGGGTAGCGTTCGGCAATCTGCTGTTCCAGCGGGCGCATGGTCGCTCGGATCCGGCCGGGGTCGGCGGGTTTCGCCGCGCAGCCTGCGCCCGCCGCGCGACAGCCCGATGGCAGCGGCGTGGCGGTTGCATGACAGCCCGGGACGGCCCCGGCTTAACGCAAGGACCATCCTGAACGGCGCAGAATGCACGCACCGCCCGGCGCGTGTATCATTCGCGCCCATCTTTTCATCCGAATACAGGGATATAAGCCCGATGTCCAACTACCTGTTCACGTCCGAATCGGTCTCCGAAGGCCATCCGGACAAGATCGCCGACCAGATTTCCGACGCCGTGCTGGACGCCATCCTGGCCCAGGACAAGCGCGCTCGCGTGGCTTGCGAAACGCTGGTCAAGACCGGCGTGGCCATCGTGGCCGGCGAGATCACCACCTCGGCGTGGATCGATCTGGAAGCGCTGACCCGCAAGGTGATCCTGGACATCGGCTACGACAGCAGCGACGTCGGCTTCGACGGCGCCACCTGCGGCGTGCTCAACCTGATCGGCAAGCAGTCCCCGGACATCAACCAGGGCGTCGACCGCAAGAAGCCGGAAGAACAGGGCGCGGGCGACCAGGGCCTGATGTTCGGCTACGCCACCAACGAGACCGACAGCTACATGCCGGCGGCGATCCACCTGTCGCACCGCCTGGTCGAGCAGCAGGCCAAGGTCCGCAAGAAGAAGAACTCGCCGCTGCCGTGGCTGCGCCCGGACGCCAAGAGCCAGGTCACCCTGCGCTACGAAAACGGCAAGGCCGTGGCGATCGACGCGGTGGTGCTGTCCACCCAGCATGATCCGGACGTCAAGCAGAAGGATCTGGTCGAGGCCGTGCGCGAGCACATCCTCAAGCCGGTGCTGCCGGCCAAGTGGCTGCACAAGGGCACCAAGTTCCACATCAACCCGACCGGCAAGTTCGTCATCGGCGGCCCGGTGGGCGACTGCGGCCTGACCGGCCGCAAGATCATCGTCGACACCTACGGCGGCTGGGCCCGCCACGGTGGCGGCGCGTTCTCGGGCAAGGATCCGTCCAAGGTGGATCGCTCCGCCGCCTACGCCGCGCGCTACGTCGCCAAGAACGTGGTCGCCGCCGGCCTGGCCGATCGCTGCGAGGTGCAGGTCTCCTACGCCATCGGCGTGGCCGAGCCGACCTCGATCTCGGTGACCACCTTCGGCACCGGCAAGATCAGCGACGACAAGATCGAGAAGCTGATCCGCAAGCACTTCGATCTGCGTCCGTACGGCATCATCCAGATGCTGGACCTGATCCACCCGATGTACCAGGCCACCGCGTCCTACGGCCACTTCGGCCGCAAGCCGCACGAGATCAGCTACCTCGACGGCGCCGGCAAGAAGCACACCGGCACCGCGTTCTCGTGGGAAAAGACCGATCGCGCCGAAGCCCTGCGCAAGGACGCCGGCCTGAAGTAAGCCGGCACGCGCGAACGCCTCCGGAAAGACCCCGCTTCGGCGGGGTTTTTCTTTTTCGGTCCCGCCCCTCGCGCGGGTGGAAGGATGACGCTGACCGGTCCGGACCCCGCATTTCGTCTATTCTCCCTGCTATGGGGAAATCATCCGAACGACGACCGATTGCCGCGCGCGGCAGCGGCTGGGCGCGCGCATCGAGCGCGGCGCTGGCGCGCTCACGGGTCACGCCCAACCAGATCTCGGTGCTCAGCATCTTCTTCGCGGCGGTCGGCGCGGCGATGCTGGCGTGGGTGCCCTCCACGGCCGGCCTGTTGCTGTGCGCGGCCTGCGTGCAGTTGCGCCTGCTGTGCAACCTGCTGGACGGCATGGTCGCGATGGAAGGCGGCAAGCAGACGCCCACCGGCGCGCTGTACAACGAATTCCCGGATCGCATCGCCGATTCGCTGCTGATCGTCGGCCTGGGCTACGCCGCCGGCCTGCCCTGGCTGGGCTGGCTGGGCGCGCTGCTGGCCGCCCTTACCGCCTACGTGCGCCTGTCCGGCGGCAGCCTGGGCCTGGCCCAGGATTTCCGCGGACCGATGGCCAAGCAGCACCGCATGGCGGTGCTCACCGTGGCCTGCCTGCTCGCCATCGCCGAACGCCATTCGACCGGCACGGCATGGGTGCTGCCCGCGGCCGCGTGGATCATCGCCATAGGCTCGCTGCTGACCTGCGTCACCCGCACCCGCGCGATCGCCGCGCAGCTGCAGGGAAAAACCTGAGATGGCCTCACGCCTGCTGGCTGGCCTGGCCCATCTGTTCTTCGGCGCGTACCCGCGCTGGCAGGGCTCGCGGCCGGAGCCGCGCCAACGGATCTATTTCGCCAACCACGCCAGCCATATCGACACGGTGGCGCTGTGGGCCGCGTTGCCGCCGCCACTGCGTGCGCATACGCGACCGGTGGCCGCGCGTGACTACTGGGGCCACGGACCAAGGCGCTGGCTGGCCCGGCACGGCTTCAACGCGGTGCTGATCGATCGCCAGCGCAGCACACCCGATCAGGATCTGCTGGAGCCGCTGTACGAGGCGCTGGACGCCGGCGATTCGCTGATCCTGTTCCCGGAAGGCACCCGCAACCACGACATCCACCCGCAGGCGTTCAAGTCCGGACTGTTCCACCTGGCGCGCCGCTATCCGCAGGTGGAATTCATCGCGGTCTACCTGGACAACGCGCGCCGCTGCCTGCCCAAGGGCAGCCTGGTGCCGGTGCCGCTGGTGTGCACGGTGCGCTTCGGCGCGCCGGTCGCGCTGCGGCCGGACGAGGACAAGGACGCCTTCCTCGAACGTGCCCGCGCGGCGGTGGTGGCGCTGGCATGAACCTGATTCCCTCCGATCTGCCGGTGGGCGGCTTCCTGCAGGCCGCCATCGCCCGCGCGCCGCAGACGTTCTGGGGGGTGATGGGCGGGATCGGCGCGTTGTTGCTGCTGGCCAGCCTGATCGGCTGGATGCTGTACCGGCGCAAGCCCGGCCCGGTGATCGACAACCTCAACGCGCGCATCCGCGCGTGGTGGGTGATGGCGGCGGTGCTGGCCACCTGCTTCCTGCTGGGCAAGGTGGCGACGCTGATCCTGTTCGGCCTGCTGTCATTCCTGGCCCTGCGCGAGTTCATCAGCCTGACCCCGACCCGGCGCGGCGATCACCTGGCACTATGCCTGTGCTTCTACGTCGCCATCCCGTTGCAGTACTGGCTGATCGGAATCGACTGGTACGGGCTGTTCGTGGTGTGTATCCCGGTGTACGGCTTCCTGTTGCTGCCGGCGGTGTCGGCGCTGTCCGGCGATACCGAGGATTTCCTCGCCCGCAGCGCCAAGGTGCAGTGGGGCCTGATGCTGGCGGTGTACTGCCTCAGCCACGCGCCGGCGCTGCTGCTGTTGCGCATCCCCGGCTACGAGGGGCAGAACCTGATGCTGCTGCTGTACCTGCTGCTGGTGGTGCAGTTGAGCGACGTGCTGCAGTACGTGTTCGGCAAGCTGTTCGGCCGGCACCTGCTGGCGCCGCAGGTCAGTCCGTCCAAGACCGTGGAAGGACTGGTTGGCGGGGGCCTGGCCGCCGCGGGAGTGGGCGCGGCGCTGTGGTGGATCACCCCGTTTACCCCGCTGCAGTCCGGCCTGCTGTCGCTGCTGATCGTGCTGTGTGGTTTCCTCGGCGGGCTGGCGCTGTCGGCGGTCAAGCGCAGCCTGGGGGCCAAGGACTGGGGCGAGATGATCGAGGGCCACGGCGGCATGCTGGACCGACTGGACTCGGTGGTGTTCGCCGCACCGATCTTCTTCCACGTGGTCCGTTACGGGTTCCAGTAGGACAACCATCGCCGCGGACCCGCCTTGCGGCCGGGTACAATGGCGCCCATGTCCCTTCTGCAATTCCAGCGGGTTGACTTCAGCGTCGGCGGTCCGCTCCTTCTCGAACACGTCGATCTGTCCATCGAAGCCGGCGAGCGCGTCTGCATCGTCGGCCGCAACGGCGCCGGCAAGTCCACCCTGATGCGGTTGATGGCCGGCGAAATCCGGCCCGACGACGGCGAAATCCGCGTGCAGGGCGGCGTGGTGGTCGCGCGCATGGCCCAGGAAGTCCCGCAGGACACCGCCGGCAGCGTGTTCGACGTGGTCGCCCAGGGCCTGGGCGACCTGGGCGCGCTGCTGGCGCGCTACCACCATGCCGTGGCCGAGGGCGACATGGCCGCGCTGGGCGAGGCGCAGGCACAGATCGAGGCCCGCCACGGCTGGGATCTGGATCGCCGCGTACAGCAGGTGCTGGCCCGGCTGGAACTGCCGGAGGACGCCGATTTCGCCGCCCTGTCCGGCGGCATGAAGCGGCGCGTGCTGCTGGCCCAGGCGCTGGTGCGCAAGCCGGACATCCTGCTGCTGGACGAACCCACCAACCATCTGGACATCGAAGCGATCGCCTGGCTGGAAGGCTTCCTCAGGCAGTTCGAGGGCAGCCTGGTGTTCGTCACCCACGATCGCAGTTTCCTGCGCGCGCTGGCCACCCGCATCGTCGAGATCGATCGCGGCCAGCTGACCAGCTGGCCGGGCGACTATGACAACTACCTGCGCCGGCGCGAGGAGCGCCTGCACGCCGAGGCGCAGGAGAACGCGCGCTTCGACAAGCTGCTGGCGCAGGAGGAAGTCTGGATCCGCCAGGGCATCAAGGCCCGCCGCACCCGCAACGAAGGCCGCGTCACCGCGCTCAAGGCGATGCGCCGCGAGCGTGCGCAGCGCCGCGATCTGTCCGGCAACGTGAAGATGGAAGCCGCCGCCGCGCAGGCATCCGGACGCAAGGTCATCGAGGCCACCGACGTGACCCAGGCCTACGATGGCCGCGTCCTGCTGGACCAGGTATCGGCCACGATCATGCGCGGCGACCGGGTCGGCATCATCGGTCCCAACGGCGCCGGCAAGTCGACCCTGCTGAAGATCCTGCTGGGCGAACTGGCCCCGCAACAGGGCGAGGTCAAGCTGGGTACCGGCCTGCAGATCGCCTACTTCGATCAGCACCGCAGCCAGCTGGACGAATCGCTCAACGCGCTGGAGAACGTCGCCGAGGGCCGCGACTTCGTCGAGATCAACGGCAGCCGCAAGCACATCATCGGCTACCTGCAGGACTTCCTGTTCTCGCCCGAACGCGCGCGTGCGCCGATCACCCGGCTGTCCGGCGGCGAACGCAACCGCCTGCTGCTGGCCAAGCTGTTCGCGCAGCCGTCGAACCTGCTGGTGATGGACGAACCGACCAACGATCTGGACGTGGAAACCCTGGAACTGCTGGAAGAGCTGCTGCTCGACTACAAGGGCACGCTCCTGCTGGTCAGCCATGATCGCGACTTCCTCGACAACGTGGTCACCAGCACCCTGGTGCTGGAAGGCGAAGGTCGCCTCGGAGACTATGTGGGCGGCTACACGGACTGGCTGCGCCAGCGTCCGGAGTCCGTCGTGGCGACGCCTGCCCCGCCCGACCGACCGGCGACGGCCCCACCGGCACCGGCCGTGGCTCCCGCGGCGGCGGCCAAGCGCAAGCTCAGCTACAAGGACGCGCGTGAACTGGAACAATTGCCCGGACGGATCGAGGCACTGGAGTCGGACATCGCCGGTCGCACCGCGGCGATGAACGAGCCGGCCTACTACCAGCAGGATCCCGCCAGCCTCCAGCGCGCCAACGAACAACTGGCCGCGCTCCAGCAGGAACTGGAACTGGCCTACCAGCGCTGGGCCGAACTGGACGCCTGATCCCCGCGCCTCGCTCCCCCGCGCCACGGCCCTTGACCGCCGCGCGGGCGCGCGCGATGTTGCGCCATGCCGACCACTCACCCTGTCTCCCCCTTGCTCACCGACGACGGCCTGCGCCTGCATCCGCGCGACTGGCCGCTGCCGCGCCCGCGCGCGCGGTTGCTGCTGGTGCACGGCCTAGGCGAACACTCGGGGCGTTACGCGCGGCTGGCGGAGGAATTGAACGCGGCCGGCATCGCGGTGCGCGCCTACGACCATCGCGGCCACGGCCGCTCGGAGGGTCCGCAGGGTTGCCTGGACGAACCGGCGCGACTGCCGCGCGATACGGTCGCGGCATTCCATGCCTATGCCGCCGAGGCCGACGACCCGCCGTTCCTGTTCGGCCACAGCCTGGGCGGGCTGGTGGCCATGTACGCGGTGCTGCTGATGGAACTGGAACCACGCGGGCTGATCGCCTCTTCGCCTGCGCTGGCGACGCATGCCGGCGGCGCGCAGCGGACGCTGGCGCGCGCGCTGTCCAGCTGGTGGCCGGGACTGACGCTGCGAACCGGGTTGGCCGCGAGCCGGCTTTCGCACGATCCCCATGTCGAGCGCGAGTACCTGGACGATCCGCTCAACCATTCGCGCATCAGCGCGCGGCTGGCGCATTTCATCTTCACCGGCGGCCCCCGCGTGGTCGCGCGGGCCGCCAGCCTGAAAACGCCCATGCTCCTGCAGTTCGCGGCCGACGACCATCTGGTCGATCCGGCCGGCGCCCGCGCCTTCGCCGCCGCCGCGCCCCAGCGCAAGCTGCAGGCGCACGAGTACCTGCGGCTGTACCACGAGATCTACAACGAGGCCGATCCCGATCGCAGCCGCGTGGTCGCGGATCTGCTGCGCTGGCTGGATCTGCAACTGGACAAGCCCAAGCGCGGCAGCCAGCCCTGACGGTGAATCCGCCGGGAGGATTCGCCATCCCGGCGCCGCAGGCCTCAACCGGTGTTCTGCACGCCCTGCGACACGCCATTGATGCTCGCCACCAAGACGCGCAGCAGGGTGTCATCCTCGCGTCCGGTCTCGCGCCAACGCCGCAGCAGATCCGCCTGCAACACGCTGATCGGATCGATGTAGGGATTGCGCAGGCGGATCGACAGCGCCAGGCGCTGATCGTGTTGCAGCAGCCACTCGTCGCCGGTCAGGCGCAGGACCCAGCGCAAGGTCAGCGCATGCTCGCGCTGGATGCGCGGAAAGAATTCTTCATGCAGATCGCCGGCCATCCGCGAGAACATCCCGGCGATGCTCAGATCGCCCTTGGCCAGCACCATCGAGATGTCGTCGAGGAAGGTGCGGAAGAACGGCCAGTCCCGCGCCATCTCCAGCACCGCGTCCTCGCCATGCGCATCCACCGCCGCCTGCAGGCCGCTGCCGACGCCGAACCAGCCCGGAATCACCGCGCGCGCCTGGCTCCAGGCGAATACCCACGGAATCGCGCGCAGGTTGCCCAGCGCCGCGTCCTGGCCGAGCCGGCGCGAGGGCCGCGAACCCAGCGTCATCCGTTCGATCACGTCGATCGGCGTGGCGCTGCGGAAGTAGTCCATGAAACGCGGCGCGCCGACGAACCCGCGGTAGACCTCGCTGCTGTGGCCGGCGACGGTGTCCATGATGTCCCGCCAGCCCGGCTCGCGCGGCTCCAGCGGACGCGGGCGCAGCGACGAGGCCAGCACCGCGCCGACCGATTGTTCCAGCGAGCGCAGCGCCAGCGCGCGGATGCCGTACTTGCGATGGATGACCTCGCCCTGCTCGGTCACCCGCAGGCGGCCATCGACGCTGCCGCGCGGCGAGGCATCGACCGCGCGGGTGGTCTTGCCGCCGCCGCGGCTGATCGAACCGCCGCGGCCGTGGAAGAAGGTCAGCTTGATGCCGAGTTCATTGGCGGTCTGCAGCAATTCGACCTGCCCGCGCTGCAATCCCCAGCGCGAGGCGGCGATGCCGCCGTCCTTGCCGCTGTCGGAATAGCCAAGCATCACCATCTGTACGTTGCCGCGCGCGGTCAGGTGCGCGCGGTACACCGGATCGGCCATCAGGTCGCGCAGGGTCTCCGGGCCATGGCGCAGATCGTCCACGGTCTCGAACAGCGGCGCGATGTCCAGCGGCACGTTGCCAGCGTCGTCGACCAGCCCACCACGACGCGCCAGCGCCAGCACGGTGAGCACGTCGGCGCGGTTGTGCGCCATGCTGATGATGTAGGCGCCCAGCGCGTCGGTGCCATGCCGGCGGCGCGCGTCGCCCAATGCGGCGAACACCGCGTCCAGGCGTGGATTGCCCTCGTCCTCCGAAGCCGGCAGCACCTGCTCGCCACTGGCATACGGCGCCAGCAGCGCACCGCGCTCGACCGCGTCGCGCGATTCCCATTCCGAATCCGCCAGCGCCGCCGCGACCGCGCGCGCGTGCACGCTGGATTCCTGGCGCACGTCCAGCCGCGCCAGGTGGAAACCGAAACTGCGGATGCGCCAGGCCAGCCGGCGCACCGCGAACCAGCCGGCGTGGATGCCGCGGTTGTCTTCCAGACTGCGCAGGATCAGATCCACGTCGGCGGCGAGTTCGTCGGGTCCCGCATAACCCTGCGGCAGATCTTCCAGCGTGGCCTGCAACCGCGCCCGCATCAGATCGTTGAGCAGGCGATACGGCATGTCGCCATGGCGCGGGCGCGATTGCGCGGCAGCTTTCGGCAGCAGTTCGCGGTATTCGTCCACGCGCGCCAGAACCTCGGCTGAAACGCCGACCAGCGAATTCGACTGGCTCAACAACGTGGTGAGCTGGCGCAGTTCCTTGATGTAGCGGCGCAGAATTACCGCGCGCTGCGCGTTGAGCGTCGCGGTGACGGTGCCGGCATCGACATTCGGATTGCCGTCCATGTCGCCGCCGACCCAGGTGCCGAACCTCAATAGCCGCGGCAGATGGCGGGTGATCGCCGGATGTTCGCCGTAGACCTGGGTGATCGCGCTTTCCAGCGTTTCGTACAGCACCGGCATCACCCGGTACAGCACTTCGATCAGGTAGAAGCCGACGTGTTCGCGCTCGTCCTCGACGCCGGGACGCACCGGCGACGAATCGGCGGTCTGCCAGGCCGAGGTCAGCGCCATCCGGAAACGCGCGGTGTCGGTGGCCTGTTCGCCGGGCGTGCGGGTGCCGTCCAGCCCGTTGACCAGGCTGGCGACCATCAGTTGTTCCTTCTCCAGCAGCGCGCGCCGGACCGCCTCGGTGGGATGCGCGGTGAACACCGGCTCGATGTCGATGCGCGGCAGCCATTGCGCGAGTTCTTCGATGCCCACGCCCTGCGCCTTCAGTCGCAGCAGCACGTCCTGCAGGCCTTCCGGCTGCGGCTTGCTGCTGTCGGTGCGCTGGTAGTCGCGGCGGCGGCGGATGCGGTGCACGCGCTCGGCGATGTTGACCACCTGGAAGTACGCGCTGAACGCGCGAATCAAACCTTCCGCCTGCGAAGGTTTCAGCCCGGCCAGCAATCCCGCCAGCGACTGCGGCGGCGCGTCGCTCTGGCGGCGCGCGATCGCGGTGGTGCGCACGCGTTCCACTTCATCCAGGAACGCGGGCGATACCTGTTCGGCCAGCATGTCGCCAACCAGCGCGCCGAGTCGGCGCACGTCTTCACGAAGCGGTACATCGGGTGGAGCGAACTCGAGACTGCGGGGCGAATTCATCGAGGTGGCAAACCGGACGTCGGGGGTGAGTTCCCAACACTACCCCAATTCGGCCGCCGTTTGCTGCACCGCCGCACGCCTGTCCCGGGATGTCCGCCGGGAGAGTCGAACCGGACCGCAATTGGTCCGGTTCCGGTCTGGTTCCGGTCAGCGCTTGGCGGCCGGCGGGGCCTGCTTCACGTAGCGATCCAGCCAGGCGTTGGATTCGGCCAGCATCTGCAGGATCGATTCGCGCGCGCGATAGCCATGCGATTCGTTCGGCAACATCACCAGCCGGGCGGTGCCGCCCAGTCCCTTGATCGCCGCGTACATGCGCTCGCTCTGGATCGGGAAGGTGCCGGAGTTGTTGTCCTGCTCGCCATGGATCAGCAGCAGCGCGTCCTTGATTCGATCCGCGTGGTTGAACGGCGACATGGTTTCGTACACGTCCGGCGCCTGCCAGAAATTGCGCTCCTCGGCCTGGAAGCCGAACGGCGTGAGGGTGCGGTTGTACGCGCCGCTGCGGGCGATGCCGCCCTTGAACAGGCGCGTGTGCGCGAGCAGGTTGCCGGTCATGAACGCGCCATAGGAATGGCCGCCCACCGCGATGCGATCACGATCGGCCACGCCCAGGCGCACCGCCTCGTCCACCGCCGCCTCGGCGCTGGCGACCAGCTGCGGCACGTAGGTGTCGTTGGGTTCCTTGTCGCCCTCGCCCACGATCGGCACCGAGAAGTCGTCCCACACCGCATAGCCCATCGCCAGGAACGCCTGCGGCCCCCAATAGCTGATCGTGTTGAAGCGGTACGGCGAATCGGTCACCTGGCCGGCGGCCTCGGCGGATTTGAACTCCGCCGGATAGGCCCACATCAGCATCGGCAGGCGGCCATCGCGCTTGGGGTCGTAGTTCGGCGGCAGGTAGAGCGTCGCGGTCAGATCCACGCCGTCCTTGCGCTTGTAGCGGACCTGCTGCTTCTTCACGCCCTTCAGCTGCGGGGTCGGATGCGGGAAGCGGGTCAGCGCGCGCGGCTCGGCCGCGCCTTCGGCGATGAACAGGTTGGTCGGCTCATCCGGCGATTCGCGGGTGATCAGCAGGCGCTGGCCGTCGGCGTCCAGCGGTGCCACCGGCACGGCGTAGTACGGCGCCTGCGAATGGAACAAGCGGGTCTTGCCGCCCTGCTCGAGATCCACCTTGTCGAGAAAGGGACGATCCCCTTCCGGCGACGCGCCGTCGCCAATCCGGTAGATGCTGCGACCGTCGGCCGCCATCATCAGGCGCATTTCGCCGCGTTCGTCCTGCGCCAGCACCGGCTGCCCGGGATCGTTGTAGCGATCTTCGTAGGAGCCCTCGCGGATCAGCTTCGGCGCCTGGGCCGCATCGTCCGGCGCGATCCGCCATTCGCGGATCTGGCGGTTCTTCCACCACGCCTCGCTGATCAGGGCCAACCGGCCGTCGCCCCACTGGATGTCGGCCAGGCGCATGCCGAGGCGCGCCAGCGTCACCGGCGGCCTGTCGAACGGCGCGGCCTGCATCATCACCGCATCGCGAATGGTGGCTTCACGCGAGGGATCACCGCCATCCTGGGCTTCGGCCCAGACCAGCGTGGCGTCGGCGTCGGCGCGCCACTGGATGTCACGGACACCGGCGGGCACCGCGTCATTGCCGGGCGGCAGGCCTTCGATCAGCGGCAGCTTCGCCACCTCGTGGACCAGCCGTCCCTGCATGTCCAGGACTTCGATGCGGGTCGGGAAAGAACTCACCGGCACCAGGTACGAGAACGGCCGCTCGACGCGGCGACGCAGGATGTAGCGGCCATCCGGCGAAGCCGACAGCGACAGGTTCAGATCAGGATTGCCCAGCGGCTTCACCGCGCCGGCCAGATCGACCAGCGCGGGCTGCGAGCGCAGTTGGTACTCCAGCAGGCGCGCGTCGCCTTCGTTGCGGAGCATGTCCTGGTAGGTGCGGATCTGCACCACGCCGCCGCCCGCCTGGGTCTGCTGCACATTGGGGCCGGTCGGCACCCCGCCACGCTCCGGTGCCTCGCCCTGTCCCTGCGGCTGCAACTGGACGAGCAACCGGCTGCTGTCGCCCAGCCAGGCATAGCCGCGGCCGACGACGGTATTCAGCGGACGATCGGTCAGCCGTCGCGCGCTGCGGGTTCCCACATCGATCAGCCACAGCTCGTTGGCGGCCGATTGCGGATCGATGCGATTGAACGCGATGTAGCGCTGGTCCGGCGACCAGCGGGAACCGACCATCGATAGCGGCTGCGGCAGCCCCTGGATGCGCAGTTCCTCGCCGGTGGCGATCTCCTGCAGCCAGAAGTCGGTGCCGAACGAGAACCGGCTGGCGGAATGGCTGCGCGGATGGATGCGCAGGCCGGCCAGCTTCAGCTCGGGCTGGGCGACCACGTCGATGCCCGGCAGCGCGGGGACCTGCATCAGGGCCAGCAGGTCGCGGCGGGGGCTGACCGAAATGTCGGGACGGCGCGGCGCATCGACGATGGCCTGCAGCGGTGCCGGCGGCAACTGGTAGCCGCTGTCGGCGACCGCCGCGGCCTTGGGTGCGGCGGCCGGCGTACGGGCGATGGCGGCCGGCGCCAGCAGGGTCACCGCCAGGGCCAGCGTGGCGATACGGGGCATGGAGGGCATTGGGACTCTCTCGCGACAGGGTTTCATTCGAGCTTAACAAGCCCGATCCGGGCCGGGCCACGGCCGTCGGTCATGCCCGGCCTATCCATCGCTTCATCCGGAACAGCCGATATAATGGCCGCCCTCGCCGAGGGGCGCTGCGACCATGACGGGCTTCAGGAGAAGCATCGGTGGCCAGGCTCGGCAGGACTTTTCTGTAACGGCGCCCGGTCAAGAATGCGAGCGCCGCTCGCCCATTAACCGGAGCCGAACCATGAACGCCGTACGCCAGTTCTCCACCGAGGGTGACTACAAGGTCGCCGACATTTCCCTGGCCGACTGGGGCCGCAAGGAAATCGACATCGCCGAGCACGAAATGCCGGGCCTGATGTCCATCCGCCGCAAGCACGCCGCCGCCAAGCCGCTCAAGGGCGTGCGGGTGACCGGTTCGCTGCACATGACCATCCAGACCGCCGTGCTGATCGAGACGCTGGTGGACCTGGGCGCCGACGTGCGCTGGGCCTCGTGCAACATCTTCTCCACCCAGGATCACGCCGCCGCCGCGATCGCCGCCAGCGGCACCCCGGTGTTCGCCTGGAAGGGCGAGAGCCTGGAAGAGTACTGGGACTGCACGCTCGACGCGCTGAACTTTGGCGGCGGCAAGCTGGGTCCGGAGCTGGTCGTCGACGACGGCGGCGACGTGACCCTGCTGATCCACAAGGGCTACGAACTGGAAAACGGTTCGGACTGGGTCAACACCGCCTCCTCCAGCCACGAGGAGCAGGTGATCAAGAACCTGCTCAAGCGCGTGCACAAGGAGCGTCCGGGTTACTGGACCGAAGTGGTCAAGGCCTGGAAGGGCGTGTCCGAGGAAACCACCACGGGCGTGCATCGCCTGTACCAGCTGGCCGAAGCCGGCACCCTGCTGGTCCCGGCGATCAACGTCAACGACTCGGTCACCAAGTCCAAGTTCGACAACCTGTACGGTTGCCGCGAATCGCTGGCCGACGGCCTGAAGCGCGCGATGGACGTGATGCTGGCCGGCAAGGTCGCCGTGGTCTGCGGCTACGGCGACGTCGGCAAGGGTTCGGCGCATTCGCTGCGCGCCTACGGCGCCCGCGTCGTCGTCACTGAAATCGACCCGATCTGCGCGCTGCAGGCGGCGATGGAAGGCTTCGAGGTCAACACCCTCGAGGACACCCTGGGCACGGCCGACATCTACGTCACCACGACCGGCAACAAGGACATCATCACCATCGATCACATGAAGGCGATGAAGGACCAGGCCATCGTGTGCAACATCGGCCACTTCGACAACGAGATCCAGGTCGACGCGCTGGTGAATTTCCCGGGCGTGCAGAAGGTCAACATCAAGCCGCAGGTGGACAAGTACGTGTTCCCGAACGGCAACGCGATCTTCCTGCTGGCCGAAGGCCGCCTGGTCAACCTGGGCTGCGCCACCGGCCATCCCAGCTTCGTGATGTCCAACTCGTTCGCCAACCAGACCCTGGCCCAGATCGACCTGTGGGCGAACAAGGACGTCTACGAGAAGACCGTCTACCGCCTGCCCAAGCACCTGGACGAGGAAGTGGCGCGCCTGCATCTGGAGAAGATCGGCGTCAAGCTGACGAAGCTGACCCAGGACCAGGCCGATTACCTCGGCGTGCCGGTGGAAGGTCCGTACAAGCCGGACCACTACCGCTACTGATCGGACCGCCTCGATCGGCTTGCCCGATCGATCCGCTCCAACACGACGGGCGCCTTCGGGCGCCCGTTGTCGTTCATGGACAGCAAGCCTGTTCAAGACGCCGGTGCGCGGCGCGGCCAGCATGCTCGTCGACGACGACACGGACATCGCCCATGACTCCCGCCATCGAACTGCTCAAGCGACAGCGCATCGCCCATGCCGTGCACAGCTATGCACATGACCGCGACGCCGGCTCCTACGGCGCCGAAGCGGTCGAGAAGCTGGGCCTGGATCCGGCCCGGGTGTTCAAGACCCTGCTGGCCGCCGCCGATTCCCGCGAACTGCTGGTGGCCATCGTTCCGGTCGCCGGCCAGCTCGACCTCAAGGCGCTCGCCGAGGCCGCCGGCTGCCGTCGCTGCGACATGGCCGCCGCCGACGCCGCGCAGCGCGCGACCGGCTACCTGGTCGGTGGCATCAGCCCGCTGGGGCAGAAGAAGCGGCTGCGGACCTTCCTGGACGCCAGCGCGCAATCGCTGCCGGCAATCCATGTCAGCGCGGGCCGGCGCGGACTGGAGGTGGAGCTGGCCCCGGCCGATCTCTTGCGCCTGACCGAAGCCCGCTTCGCGCCGATCGGCCGCGCCCGCTGAAGCGCGCCGCCCACGGCCTTCCTCCCCGGTGCGGGATTACGGCCGCCAGTTGGCGTTGTTCTCCCAGAATTCCACCGCGCGGCGATAGGCGTCGCGATCCAGCGGCGTGCCGGAGCCGCCCTCCTCCACGCCCAGCGCGTTGCGCATCATGGTGATGGGCGCCATCGGAATCTCCTCCGGCTCGGCGGTGTACAGGCAGCCGACCACGCCCCAGTCGGCGTCGATGGGACTGCCCTCGCGTGCCAGTTGCCCGCGGCTGTACAGGATCACCACCAGATAGCGCGCCACCGGTGGCTCCACGCCCTCGAACCAGCGCACCAGCACCGGCAGCTCCTCGCGGGTGCGGGCCTCGTACGCCGACCGCAGCAGATGGCGGTTGCGCTCGGTGACCGGCACCGTCAGGCAGCGGGTGGAGGTCCAGTTCTCGTGCACGTGCAGGCGACAGAACGGCGCGTAGCCCGGCAGGTCCTTCAGTGGCGCATGCCGGTTCAGATGCTGCTCGAACTGCTCCGGCGTGCAGTCCTGGATGGTGTTGCGGCGGGTCTCGCGGGGAAACAGGCGGGTGCGGGCGAACGGCGTGAGGACGATGGACATGGATGAGCGTGGTGAGAAATCCCGCCAAGGGTACCGCGTGGCCGCAAGCCGACGGCAACATCGTTTGCATATCCATCTTGATGGAGAGATATAATGGACGCGTTTCCGCCGCCCTGCCCGCCCATGACCGCCCTCAGCTTCGAGTTCTACCCCCCCAAGACCGACGAGCAGCGCGCCCAGCTCGACCGCACCGCGGAGAAGCTGAAGGGATATGGTCCCGAATATGTCTCCTGCACCTTCGGCGCCGGCGGCTCCACCCTGAGCTATACCTCCGAGACGGTCCGCCACCTCAACCAGCAGCATGGCTTCTCCGCCGCGCCGCACCTGTCCTGCGTGGGCGGCAGCCGCGAGGAAATCCGCGAACTGCTCAAGCTGTACCGGGCCATCGGCTGCAAACGCATCGTCGCCCTGCGCGGCGACCTGCCTTCCGGCATGGGCCACCCCGGCGACCTGCGCTACGCCTCGGAACTGATCGCGTTCATCCGCGCCGAGCACGGCGACACCTTCCACATCGAGGTCGGCGCCTATCCCGAGACGCATCCGCAGTCCGACGACGCGCTCAGCGATCTGAAGTACTTCAAGGCCAAGGTCGATGCCGGCGCGGACGGCGCGATCACCCAGTACTTCTACAACCCCGACGCCTATTTCCACTTCGTCGACGCCGCCCGCAAGCTGGGCGTGGGCATCCCGATCGTGCCGGGCATCATGCCCATCTCGAACTATTCCCAGCTCAAGCGCTTTTCCGAGGCCTGCGGCGCCGAGATCCCGCGCTGGATCGCCAAGCGAATGCAGGCCTACGGCGATGACGTGGACAGCATCCGCGAATTCGGCGCGGACGTGGTCGCCAACCTGTGCGAACGGCTGATCGCCGGCGGCGCGCCGTCGCTGCACTTCTACACCCTGAACCTGGCCAAGCCGACGCAGGCCGTACTGAGCCGGCTGGGACGCTGAACCCCGGACGGCCTGCGCGACGTTCCGGTTGCGCGCGCGGGCGTGAAGCTCATTGGCGGACCACGCGTCGGCCGGTAGGCTGATGCGATGCGATTCATCCTCCTGCCGCTGCTGACCGCCTGCCTGGCCGGGCCCACCGGAATTCCCGCCGCCAGCGCCCAGGATCCGGTGCAGCGCTGCACCACCATGACGGGGGAAACGGTCTACACCGACAAGCGCTGCGAGGACATCGGCGCGATGGACCGCCTGCCGGATCCGGGGGCCGCCTCCACCCGTGGCGGCTCCGGCTTGTACCGCGGCACCTGTTCGCGCACGCTCAGCGACCTGGTGGCCCAGATCACCGCCGCCGTCGACGCGCGCGACGTCAACCGGCTGGCCGGCATCTACCAGTGGAACGGCATCTCCGATGCGTCCGCCCACCGCATCCTGGATCAGCTGGAAGCGGTGGTGCAGCGTCCGCTGATCGACATCGTCCCGATCCGCCCCGCCATGCCGGTGCTGGCCGAGGATGGCAGCGTGCTCGATGCCAACACCGACGGCTACTACCCGCAGACCACTCCGCAACGTCCTGTCGGCCTGCGGCTGGAGCAGACACTGAAGAACAGCGCGACGCCGTCGCGAACGGTGTTCGGCCTGCGGCGCGCCTACAACTGCTTCTGGATCACGCTGTAGGCATGATCAAGATGCGCTCACCGTCAGGAGAAGCGAAGCGTGGCTATCACGCCGCGCTGCTCTCCCGGCTTCACCCCGACCCGCCAGCCATACAGATCGCAAAGGCGACTGACGATCGAAAGGCCAATGCCGCCGCCCTGTGAATGACCGGCATGGGTGCCACGGTATCCGCGTTCGAACAGGCGAGCCGCATCTTCCTTGCTCAGCCCCGGGCCGGAATCGATGACTTCCACCGCCGTCGGCAGCAACCTCACGACGACCTCGCCTTCCTGGGTGTACTTGACCGCGTTGCCGATCAGATTGCCGAGGGCCACCGATAGCGCGGCTTCCGGCGCATCGATCGTCAACCCGCAATCCCCCTCGACCCGGAGGTCGAGCGTCTTTCCTCCCAACTGGGCGCGGTGTGCATCCAGCAGCTGTTCCGCCACCCGGCCAACGTCGGTGTTGCCGTGCCCGCGTTCGCTCCGCGACAGCAGCAACAGGGCGCTGATGAGATCCGTGCATTGCTGTTCCGCGCGCTGGATGCGCAGGATCCGCGTCCGGGTCTTCTCGTCCAGATCCTGGCGCGACAGCATCAATTCGACCGAGCCCCGGATGATGGCCAGCGGCGTGCGCAGTTCGTGGCTGACGTCGGCGTTGAACTCGCGATCGCGCTGGACCACCTCGGTCAGGCGGTCGGAATAGTCATCCAGCGCCTTGGCCAGCTCGCCCACTTCGTCCTCGGGAAAATGGGGCGCGAGCGGTTTGGGATCACTGCTGCCCTTGTAGGCGCGCAACCGGCGCGCAAGGCTCGAAACCGGACTCATCACCCGCGAAGCGGACCACCAGCCGATGATCAGTGACAGCGCGCCGAACAACAGCACGGCCAGGTACAGCCAGCGCTTGAGCTGCACTTCGCCCTTGCGCGACTGGGTCATGTCATAGGCCAGGAAAAACCACTGCTCAGGGGCTTTCCTCACCGCCAGCTTGTAGGCGTACTCGACGCCGGTTTCATCGACGCCGGTGATGTTGTGGTTTCCGTCGCGCAGGCGAATCCAGTCGGGGAACTCAGTCCGCAGCCGCTCGCTGTCGGGTGCGAACACGTAGGCGCGTATCTGCTGGACCTTGATGTCCGGGTTCCGGCTGGGATCCAGGTAGAAACGACGCATGTACTCGTCGATGTTCTGGTTCATCACGTCTTCCACCAGCTGTGTTTCCACGCGCTGGCGGGCGACGTCGGTCAGATAGGCGAACAGGCCGGTCAGGCCGGTGCCCAGCAGGAAGAACGACAGGATGATGCGGGTGCGAAGGCGGTGGCGGAACTTGCGGGCGCGCGCCGCCGCCGGGCGTCCGGGCTCAGCCGTTGCCATCGGGCGCGGCGATCCGGTAGCCGATGCCGTGGCGGGTCTGGATCAGGGGAATGTCGAACGGCTTGTCGACCACCGCGCGCAGCCCGTGGATGTGCACGCGCAGGGAATCCGAATCGGGCAGTTCCTCGCCCCAGACCCGGGTCTCCAGTTCCTGGCGGGTCACCACCGCCGGCGAGGCTTCCATCAGCGCCTGCAGGATCTTCAGCGCGGTCGGGTTGAGTTGCAGCAGCTTGCCCTGCCGGCGCACTTCCAGGGTGTCCAGGTTGTATTCCAGATCGCCGACTTCCAGCACCCGGGTCTGCACGCCCTTGCCGCGGCGCGACAGCGCGTTGAGGCGCACCTCCACCTCCTGCAGGGCGAACGGCTTGATCAGGTAGTCGTCGGCGCCGGAGTCGAAGCCGGCCAGCTTGTTGTCCAGCGAGTCGCGGGCGGTCAGCATCAGCACCGGAGTCTGCTTGCGCGCCTCGTTGCGCAGCTTGCGGCAGACCTCCAGCCCGTCCATGCCCGGCAGGTTCAGATCCAGCACGATGGCGTCGAACTCGTGGACCACGGCCAGGTGCAGGCCGGTGACGCCGTCGGCGGCGAAGTCCACGGTATGGCCGCGCTCCTCCAGGTAGTCCCCGAGGTTGGCGGCGATGTCGCTGTTGTCTTCAATGACCAGAATTCGCATGGCGGTTCCTGTGTTGGGATCCGTTCGACCCGTCTTGCGGGCCGCGGTTCCAAAAGTGAGGCCCTGAATTTAACAAATTCTCCCTGCACGGCTCCGTGCATGGATCAATCGCCCCCGCAACGCCTTCATTGCAAAGAAAAAGCCCAGGCCGGCGGGCGCCGACCTGGGCCAAGATGTGCCCCGATTACCGTAATCCTGTGCTTTCCGGAAGTAACCCAATCCAGGGAAGACGCAGAGCTGCGGTCGGGCAAGGCTACGCGGATTTCGACTAAAAAACCGTTAAAGCCCGCGTTAATTCCACGTGAAAACGCCCTGTTCAGGCAAAGGTTCAGCCTGAACAGGCGGCCCCATCCGCCAGGTGGTCGACGATGGCCCCCGCCACGTCCACGCCGCAGACGGCTTCGATGCCCTCCAGGCCGGGGGTGGAGTTCACTTCCAGGACCAGCGGACCGCGCCTGGACCGGATCAGGTCCACCCCGGCCACGCCCAATCCGAGCACCTGGGCGGCGCGGACCGCGACCGCCCGCTCCTCGTCGGTCGCCGGAGCGGCCTCGGCGGTGCCGCCGCGATGCAGGTTGGAGCGGAAGTCGCCCTCGGGCGCCTGTCGGCGCATGGAGGCGATGACCCGGCCGCCGACCACGAAACAGCGCAGGTCGGCGCCCTCGGCCTCGCCGATGAATTCCTGCACGACGAAGTTCGCATACAGCCCGCGCAGGGCCTCGACCACGCTGCGCGAAGCGGACGGCTTCTCGGTCAGCATCACCCCGGCGCCCTGCGCACCTTCGTTGAGCTTGATGACATGCGGCGGCGGACCGAGCATCGACAGCAGATCGGTGGTGTCATCGGGGTTGTCCCCGAACACGGTGATCGGCAGGCCGATGCCCTGCGCCGCCAGCAACTGGTGCGCGCGCAGCTTGTCGCGCGCGCGCAGGATGGCGTCGGACGGGTTGGGGCTGAAACTGCCCATCAGTTCGAACTGGCGCAGTACCGCCGTCCCGTAGCGGGTCACCGACGCGCCGATGCGCGGAATCACCGCCGCATACCCGGCGATCGGCTTGCCCATGTAGTGCATGGCGAATCCGTGCGAAGCGATGCGCATGTAACAGCGCAGCGGATCCAGCACGCGTACCGAGTGGCCGCGCTCGCGGGCCGCATCGACCAGCCGGCGGGTGGAATAGAGCTTGCTGTTGCGCGAAAGGATGGCCAGTTTCATGGCGGGTCGCCGCGGCTGAGGCCCACAGGATCGCACGTGACCGGCAACCGCGGATGACGGCCCGGTGACATGGAAGGGGGGAAGGGAAAAGTGGAGCGGGTGATGGGAATCGAACCCACGTTAGCAGCTTGGGAAGCTGCAGTTCTACCATTGAACTACACCCGCACGGGAACGAGTCTATGCGGTGTCGGGGCGCCGATGCAATGCGGCGCCCGCGAGGGGCGCCGCAAGGCAAAGCATCAGGTGTTCGGCGAAATCAGAAGCCACCGCCCAGGCTGACGAACACGGTCGCATCGTGACCGTCCTTCTTGCCGGCCGAGACCCGCGCGCCGACGTCGGCGTCGAGGCCGAGGACCTGCGTGCGGGCACCGACGGTCAGGGTGCCGTAGTTGCGATCGAAGTTGAGGCCGGGCACCGCGTACGGCATCACGCCCGGCATCGACTGCAGGCTGGCGAACACCTGGCGGTCGGCTTCCTCGAACTCGTGATCGTAGGTCAGTTGCGCGTACGGCCGGGTGTGCTCGGTGGCCTGGATGCTGGCCTTCCAGCCCACGCTGCCGATCAGCGAATCCAGATCCTGGTCGCCGTAGGTCAGCGCGGTGGAACTGATGTTGCTTTCCGAGTAGCCATCCAGCTTGACCCGCTGGGCGACCACGCTGGCGACCGGACCGTGACGCAGCTTGCCGTGCTCGAAATCGTAGCCGGCGCTGATCGCTGCGGTCAGGTTGCTGCCGTCCGGCGAACCGCTGTGGCGGCGGGTGGCGGGACCGAACTGGATCTCGCGATCCACGTCGTAGGAAAGCCACGTGTAGCTGATCTGGCCATTGACCCACAGATTGTCCTGGTACCAGCCCACGAAGCCGCCCAGGGTGCTGTCGGACTGCTTGAAGCTGCCACGGCGATCGCCGAAGTCCATCTTGCCGCGACCGAAGCCGGCAAAGCCGCCGAACACGAAATCACCACGCGTCCAGTCCAGGCCGAAGGTGCCGGTCGGGGTGATGCCGTCGAAATCGCCTTCGTCATAGCGCAGCGAGTCGCCACGCAGGTCGCCCCACCAGCGCACGCCGTCGGATTCCGGCTTGGCGTCGATGTGGCTGGCGACGCGGTCGGCGCGCGAGCGCCCGATCACCGAGGCGGTGTAAGGCAGCACGGCCAACTGGCGCGGGCCTTCCAGCACCGAGATGGCGTACTGGCCCAGCATCTGGTGCGCGGTCATCGACGGATGCACGCCATCGGCGAACGCATAGGTCGCCGCGGCGTTCGGATCCACGTAGTTCTGCGGCACGCACAACAGCGACGAGACCGCGCCGCAGGCCGGCGTGGTCACGTTGGCGAAACCGTACTGGGCCGGCGCGGAGGTGATCTCGCGCAGGAAATTGAAGGTGTCCAGCGGGATGACCCGCAGGCCCTGCGCGGTCAGGCCGTTGTAGAGCGCCGCGTTGTAGGTCGCGGCCAGTTGGGTGGCGTCGGCGTTGTTGAGGAAGGCCGGCGTGCGGCCGAGATCCGGAATGTTCGGCACCAGGATGTATTCGGCCCCGGCCTGCTTGAGACCGGCGACCACGGTGATCTGCGACGTCACCGCCGCGCCGATGATGGCCGGCGTCTGCGACGGGTTGGCGACGGCCGCGAACAGATCGTTGGGGCCGCCCCAGACGGTATACAGCGCGCGTGCATCGGCCTTGCCGCCGGTCGCGCCCAGGTACGCGCCCAACTGCGTGGTCAGCGCCGGCACCGGCACCGTGATCGGGCCGAAGGCCTGCGAACCATCCGTACCGGTGCGGGCACCGCCCACCGCGTAGTTGGTGCCGCCCTGGTTGGCGCTGACCGCGCCGGTGCCGTAGTACTGGGCCAGGAACTCGGACCAGACGAAGCCCGGGTTGGTGGTGAAGCGGCCGGCCACCGCGGCGCCTGGATTGAGCTGGACCAGGGTTGGCCGGAAATGGCCGCTGTCGGTCAGGCTGTCGCCGAAGAAAATGGTCTGCGAGAAGGGGCTGCTCTGCGCGAAGGCAGGCGTCGCGGCGGCGGCCAGGGCCAAGGCCAGCAGGCGGCGCAACGGCCGTTGGGTCGGTTTCATGGTGTTCTCCCGGGGCAATGTCGATGTTGTCGTTATGAATGCGATGCGCCGTGGGCTGCGTTGGCCGTACGGCGGCGCATGGGAGACTATCGTTCCACCAAGGCCGGGGGCGTTCACGCTGCAACGCGGCAAACCGGCGTGCACCGGCCCGGCGGGGCGGCGACAATAGGCGCATGAACATCGTATTGAACGGCGAAACCCGCCACATCCAGGCCGCGCTCACCATCGCCGGCCTGCTGCAATCCGAAGGACTGGCCGAACGCCGCGTGGCCGTCGAGGTCAACGGCGAAATCGTGCCGCGTGGCCTGCATCCCTCCCACGCGCTGCACGACGGCGACCGCATCGAGATCGTCCACGCGCTCGGCGGCGGCTGAGCGCCGCCGGCCGCCCGCTCAGCCCGCGGGCGGTTCGACGTAGATCGGATTGCCGAGCAGCCACAACCGGCCGTCTGCGCCACGCACGTTGGCGCGAACCCGGTGCCTGGCGCCGTCGCCGCGCCAGGTGAACCACAGGACCTGCTCATGCGCGCCGGTCGGGATGGGACGGCGTTCCACGATCCGGCCATCCACGATCAGTTCGGCGGTGGCGCCGCCCACCGCGCTGGCGCGCAGGACGAACGCGGCTTCGCCATCCGCGGCCACCGGCAGCGCCTGCCCCATCGCCGCGCGCACCCGCCCGGCCTCGGCTTCCCAGGTCATCGCGCGGTCGCGGCTGCCCTGGACATCGACGAACACCTGGCCCTGGCGGATGCCATCCAGGATTGCCGGCATCGACAGTTCCGCCGCCCGCACCACCGTGACCGGCGTCCCCAGCGCCGCGCCGCCGGCATCGGTGACTTCCCGCAGCGCATCGTGGTTGTCGCTGCCGCCAATCGCGGTGAGTCGGTGTCCGGCCGACAGTTGCCGCTCCCAGAACGGAATGCCCGACCACTCGCTGTCGGCGTCGGCGCCGTTCACCACTTCCACCGCCTGGATCCGCGACAGATCCGTCGTGTCCGGCGCGCTCCAGCCGCAACCCATGCAGGCCTCGCCGGAAGGACGGATCGGATGATTGATGGAAACGATGCCCTGCCCCCGGGTCTGCGCCAGCACCGCGTTCCAGTCGGGCACCTCGGTCGAGCCCACCCGGAAATCCAGCGGCGCGATGCTGCCGATCCAGTTGGCGTGGCCGCTGAAGGTCGTGATCTCGCGGCCCGGCATCAGCAGCAGGCGATCGAAGTACGGCTGCAGTTCGCGCAGGCCGTTGGCCTGCGACATAGTGTTGTGATCGGTGACGGCGATGAAATCCAGTCCGCGTTGCGCGGCGGCCTGTGCGGTCAGGAACAACGGACAGGGCACGCGCGTGCCGGCCTGGCTGGCGCAACCGCCATCGCTGTGCGCGTCGTGCATGTGCAGGTCGCCGCGATACCAGCCCGCTTCCCCGCGCAGGGGCGCCTCGGCGCGGGTGTCGTCGAACCACACCCGCGCGGTGAAGCGATCGTCCGCATCGGCGCGGACATTGGGAAAGCCCAGCAACAGCGACCAGGTTCCCGGCGTGATCGGACCGGGCAGGTAGGAGGGCGTGGCATCCGTCGCCGACACCGTGAAGCGCTGCTTGTTGCCGCCGCTCCAGCCACGGAATCCATCGCGTCCACGGAAGCCATCCGGCCCCAGCAGGCCGAGATCGACCGTGGTCCGCCGCTCGCGTCCGCTGTACTCGAACTCGACGGTGATGCGACCGGTACCCGCCGGCACATCGAACGGCAGCAACCGGTAGGTCTGGTGATCGCCGCCCCGGATGGCACCTTCCAGTACCTGGTCCGGTGTCTCGCCCGCGCGGGCGGCGAACGCGGCAATGAATAGGCCGGCCAGCACCGCCGGCAATACGACTCTCATGGGTTTCTCCGATGGCGCGGTGCGCCGGAATCCCGCTGCCCCGGACGTCGCCGGGGAAGACGCGTTCGGGGACATCCGCGGGCCTGGCAGCGTCCAGGCCCGCGGTGTCGGGGTCAGAAGCGATACATCAGCGCCAGGCGGTAGGAACGGCCCAGCAGCGGGCGCGCGATGAAGGTGTTGGCGCCGGCGTCGCCGCTGGATACCTCGCCCGCGCGCGGGTTGCCCTCGGTCAGTCCCAGCGAGTTGTCCAGGTTGTCGACGTAGGCATACAGCGACCAGCGATCATCGAAGGCGTAGCTGCCGCTGAGGTTGATCACGTCGTAGGACGGCAGGCGCACGCTGTTGGCGGTATCCACGTAGCGCTCGCCCTGGCGTTCGTAGGACGCCTGCAGGCGCAGCTTGCCACCGGCCAGGTTGAACCCGGGCACCACCCGCAGGCTGTTCTTCGGCACCCGGATCAACTGGTTGCCGACGAAATCGCGCAGCACCGGCTGGCCGTTGACCACTTCGGTATAGCGCAATCCACGATATTCCGGTTCCTGCACCGTCGCCGTCATCGAAACGTCGAACCAGTCCACCGGATAGTAGGCGGCTTCCAGTTCCAGGCCGAAGGTGCGGGTGTCGGCGAACAGTTCCTGCCGGGTCGAGGCCCCCGTGTTCGCATCGAACACGTAGTTGCTGTAGCCGACGTTGTCGTACCTGGTGAAGAACGCGGTGGCGAACAGATCGAACTTCTGGTGGGTGAACTTGTAGCCCAGTTCGCCCAGATCCATGGTCTGGATCACCGGCTTGGCGGTCGCGTTGGTGATGAACGAACCCAGGTTCGGCAGGCGGAAGGTCGAGGTCCAGCGCGCGAACATGCCGGAATACGCGTCGAACTGCCAGTTGCCACCCAGGGTCCAGCCGACCTTGTCGAAATCGCGGTCGTAAGTCGAGAAGCGGCCGTTGCCGATCCACATCTGGCTGTCGGTGATCGGGCCGCCGGCGGTCAGGTTGGGCTGCACGCGCCCTTCCACCCAGCCTTCCACGTTGACCTTTTCCCAGCGCACGCCGCCGTCGATGCGCAGCTTGTCGTTGACCTGCCATTCGTCGGCCAGGTAGAACGCGTGCGTCTGCGAGCGGCCGCTGGCGTTTTCCCATTCGTAGCCATGGCGCCAGATGCCGTTGTCGCTGATGGTGCCCACCGGATTGCCGCTGGCATCCACCGCCACCAGATCCAGCAGGCGGGCGTTGTCGCGCGCGTCCAGCAGGACGGTGGAGGAATAGCGATCGAAGTCCTGGTCCACCTTGGCGTAGTAGTAACCAAAGGTCAGGTCGTGGGACTGGCTGCCGAACTCGAACCGGCGCGACACCCGCGCGTCGTTCATCAGTTCCTTCACCGGCGCGGTGATGCCGCGCAGGCCGCCGATGACGATCAGGCCGTTGCCGTTCTGGTTGGCCGTGTCGTAGATCTGGCCGCCGTGGGTATAGCGGAACTGCAGCGCGGCCGCGCCCGGGTAGCGGGCCAGCAGGGCCAGGTTGTCGCCGTTGGCCAGGAACGAACTGGCGCTCTGCAACGCGTTCGGGAACATGCCGTTGCGCTGGGTCTCGGTGTCGTTGTAGCGCAGGCTGTCGACGAAGCGCCAGTCGCCCAGGGTCTTGTCGAACTTGACCGTGAACTGGTTGCGTTTGACGTGGGTGCCCTCGCCGTTGTCGAAGTCATAGATGCCGCCATCGGCCATGCGCATGCGCACGTGTTCGGTTTCCGGTCCGGCCAGGGTGCCATGGTTGCCGTCGAAGCCCGGCACCGCGCGGATCTTGCCGCCGCTCGTGCGCATCGGGATGCCGAGGTACAGCATCACCTTGTCGTCCATGTGCTTGACGTCGAAGGACAGACTGCCGCCGTCCAGCGCGCGCACCAGGTTCAGCCGCACCTGGCCGCCATCGTTGGCCTTGAAGCCGGGATCGCGCACGCCGTCGTCCTGGCGGTAATAGCCGCCCAGCGACATTTTCCAATCCTGGCCAATCGGGGTGCCGACCCAGAAGTCGCCGCGATGCAGGCCGTAGTCGCCGACGGTGTACTTGAACACGCCCTCGGTGCGATCGCCCGGCTGGCGCGGGATGTAGTTGACCGCGCCGGCGGGCGCGTTGGAATAGAAGATCGAGGACGGGCCGCCGCGCACCACTTCGATGCGCTCGGTGGTCTCGTCCAGGCGGAACGCCTGGTCGCCATTGAGGTAGCCCAGCGCGGGGTCGTGCTGCACCGGCATGCCGTCATCGAGCAGGGTGATCGAACCGAAGCCGTCAACCGGAACGCCGCGCGCGCGCACGTTGCCACTGGCCTCGCCGCCGGAGGCCTCGACCCAGAAGCCAGGCACGCTCTTGAGCGATTCGGTGACGCTGGTGGGTGCCTGCAGGCGCAGGCGTTCCTCGTCGATGCCGGTGATCGAATAGCTGGTCTCGGCCTTGCTGCGTTCCTTCACGCCGGCGCGGCCGGTGACGATCACCGTATCCAGTTGCTTGGCGCTGGCGGTGGTGCCCGTCGTGGCAGCCGCGGTGGCCTCCTGGGCATGGGCGGGAAGCAGGCCGGCGGTGAGGCAGGCGCCGGACGCGAGGACGCAGCGAATCGAACCGCCGAGGCGGTGGAGGCGTAGGGGCATGGTTGTTTCCTGGGGGAGGAAGAGCGATCGCGCGGCAGCAGTGCCGCGCCGTGATCGACGGGATGTTGGCCAGCGGATGTGTCGCCGGGGTGACCGTGGCGGGTCAATCGCGTGACCGCCGCGACGCCGTTCGCGCTTTGCCGGCGCCCGGCGACCGGCCCGCTCACGCACGGCCGGCCGGGATCGGCGATAATCCGCCGATGTCTCACGATATCCATACCGACCCGCTGGTCATTGCGGGAAAAAGCTACCGTTCCCGCCTCCTGACCGGCACCGGCAAGTTCAAGGATTTCGAGGAAACCCGCGTGGCCACCGAGGCCGCGGGCGCCGAAATCGTCACCGTCGCGATCCGCCGCACCAATCTGGGCCAGTCGCCCAACGAGCCCAACCTGCTCGACGTGCTGCCGCCGGATCGCTACACCATCCTGCCCAACACCGCCGGCTGCTACACCGCCGACGATGCGGTGCGCACCTGCCGGCTGGCCCGCGAGCTGCTGGACGGCCACACCCTGGTCAAGCTGGAAGTGCTGGGCGACCAGAAGACCCTGTATCCGGATGTGGTGCAGACCCTGGCCGCAGCGGAGAAACTGGTCGCCGACGGTTTCCAGGTGATGGTCTACACCAGCGACGACCCGATCCTGGCCCGCCGGCTGGAGGACATCGGCTGCGTGGCGGTGATGCCGCTGGCCGCTCCGATCGGTTCGGGCCTGGGCATCCAGAACAAGTACAACCTGCTGGAAATCATCGAGAACGCCAAGGTCCCGGTGCTGGTCGATGCCGGCGTGGGCACCGCCTCGGACGCGGCCATCGCGATGGAACTGGGCTGCGACGGCGTGCTGATGAACACCGCCATCGCCGGCGCCCGCAACCCGGTGCTGATGGCCAGCGCGATGCGCAAGGCGGTCGAGGCCGGCCGCGAGGCGTTCCTGGCCGGGCGCATCCCGCGCAAGCGCAACGCGTCGGCTTCCAGCCCCATCGACGGCCTGATCGGCTGACCCGATGACCGATCCGTTTTCCAGCCCCGGCGCCAAGACCCCGCCCAAGCCGTTCACGGTGGAGGAAGGACGGCGCCAGATTCGCAGCTTCGTGCTGCGCCAGGGCCGCTTCACCGAGGCCCAACAGCGCGCCTTCGACACCCTGTGGCCGCGATTCGGACTGGATTACACCGGCCAGCCGCGCGATTACGACGCGGTGTTCGGCCGGCAGGCGTTGCGGGTGCTGGAGATTGGTTTCGGCAACGGCGAGGCGCTGCGCTTCGCCGCCACCCAGGATCCGGATCGCGACTACATCGGCCTGGAAGTGCACGCGCCGGGGGTCGGCCGGCTACTGAACGCGCTGGCCGAGGACGCCAGCGATCACGTGCGGCTCTACCACCACGACGCGGTGGAAGTGCTGCGGCACGAGGTCGCCGACGGCTCGCTGGACGAGATCCGCATCTATTTCCCGGATCCCTGGCACAAGAAGCGCCACAACAAGCGCCGCCTGATCCAGCCCGGCTTCGCCGCCCTGCTGGCGACCAAACTGCGTAGCGGCGGGCGCTTGCATGCAGCCACCGACTGGCAGGACTATGCCGAGCAGATGTGGGACGTGCTCGACGCCACGCCCGGCCTGCGCAACCGGGCCGGCCCGCGCGGACACGTGCCGCGCCCGCCCTGGCGGCCGCAGACCCACTTCGAGACCCGTGGCCAGAAGCTGGGCCATGGCGTCTGGGATCTGGTGTATGACCGGGACTAGGGAATAGGGATTCGGGATTGGACGTCTTCGCCAAATTGCCTGACAACTGCACCGACGCCGCACCTGGCCAACTCCGCCGGCGCGCCCGCCCTACCGAATCCCGGTTTTCAACGTCCGAATGGACGGTCATCCCGAATATCGACTGCCAGCCGTGATGACCACCGCGCTGACGCTGACCAACGACATGAAGCTCGTGCTCGGGCTGGTCGGCTTCACGATGGCGATGTTCCTGTTCGAGCGCATCCGCGCCGATCTGGTCGCGCTGGTGGTGCTGGTGATCCTGGGCATCACCGGCCTGATCGCGCCGGAGGAAATCTTCGGCGGCTTCTCCGGCAACGCGGTGATGAGCATCATCGCCACCATGATCCTGGGCGCCGGCCTGGATCGCACCGGCGCGCTGAACCGGCTGGCCTCCTGGCTGCTGCGGCGCGGGCACGGGGTCGAACAGCGCCTGCTGCTGATGACCACCGCCATCGCCGGCCTCAATTCCTCGTTCATGCAGAACCCGTCGGTGATGGCGCTGTTCATGCCGGTCGCGTCGCGGCTGTCCTCGCGCACCTCGCTGTCGCTGCAGCGCCTGCTGCTGCCCATCGCCGCCGCCATCGTGATGGGTGGCGCGCTGACCATGGTCGGCAATTCGCCACTGATCCTGTTGAACGACCTGCTGGTCTCGGCCAACAACAACCTGCCCTCCGGCATGGCCACGCTGGAGCCGCTGCGCATGTTCGCGCCGCTGCCGATCGGCGTCGCGCTGCTGCTGGCGTCGCTGCTGTACTTCCGCTACTACGGCGACAAGAAGCTCAAGGACGAGACCGAAACCAGCGTCACCCCGGCGCGCACCGAGAGCTACTTCGCCAATACCTACGGCATCGAAGGCGACGTGTTCGAGCTGCTGGTCACCGCGGAAAGCCCGCTGGTGGGCATGTCGCTGGGCGAGGCCGAGGCGATGCACGACGCGCCGCTGATGCTGGCGCTGCAGACCGGCAACGACACCCGCCTGGCACCGCCGGCGGACATGCGCATCTGGGTGGGCAGCGTGCTGGGCGTGATGGGTTCGCGCCAGCAGGTGGCCGACTTCGCGCAGAACCATTTCCTGCGGATGTCCTCGCGCCTGCGCCACTTCGGCGATCTGTTCAATCCCAGCCGCGCGGGCATTTCCGAGGCGGTGATTCCGCCGACCTCCAAGCTGATCGGCAAGACCGCCGCCGACCTGCGCCTGCGCAAGCAGGCCGGCATCAGCCTGCTGGCGATCAACCGCGACAAGAAGGTGCTGCGCGAGGACGTGCGCAAGATTCCGCTGCGCGCCGGCGACATGCTGGTCTTCCACAGCATCTGGACCGACCTGCACCAGGCCGCCGAGAGCCGCGACTTCGTGGTGGTGACCGACTATCCCAAGGGCGAGCAGCGGCCGCACAAGTTCAAGATCGCGATGACCATCTTCGCGGTCACCATCATCATCGCGTTGACCTCGAAGCTGCCGGTCTCGCTGACCCTGATGACCGGCGTGGCCGGCATGCTGCTGACCGGCGTGCTGCGCATGGACGAGGCCTACGCGGCGATCAACTGGAAGACGGTGTTCCTGATGGCGGGGCTGATTCCGCTGGGCTGGGCGATGGACAGCAGCGGCGCGGCGGCGTGGGTCGCCGGGCACACCGTCGAACGCCTGCCCGAAGGCATGCCGGTCTGGCTGATCGAGATCGCGGTGGCGCTGCTCACCACCGGCTTCTCGCTGGTGATCAGCCACGTCGGCGCGACCATCGTGATGGTGCCGATGGCGATCAACCTGGCACTGGCCGCCGGCGGCAACCCGACCGCATTCGCGCTGATCGTCGCGCTGTCGGCCTCCAACAACCTAATGACCGCGTCGAACCCGGTGATCTCGATGGTCACCGGCCCGGCCAACTACACCTCGCGGCAGATGTGGCGCGTCGGCGGACCTCTGTCGCTGATCTACACCATGGTGGTCGTGCTGGCGGTCAATGCGCTGTTCTGGTGGAACGGGCGGGCGGGTTGAGGTCGATTGCCTCCCTGTAGGAGCGACGTAAGTCGCGACCGTCGGCCATGCCGGACATCACGGTCGCGACTTACGTCGCTCCTACACCAGCCGCACCATGCCCTCGACCACCTGCACCGGCACCGCCCGCAGCGAATCGCCGCGGCAGGGGCCGGCGACGCAGTCGCCGCGCTGCAGTTCGAACGAGGCGCCGTGGGCGGCGCAAACCAGCAGGCCGTCCTTGCTTTTCAGGAACTTGCCCGGCGCCCAGTCCAGCCGACGGCCGGCGTGCGGGCAGACGTTCAGCCAGGCGCGAACTTCCCCGCCCTGCCGATAGAGCAGCAGAGACTCGCTATCTCCGTCGATATCGGCCTCCACTTCGGCGAAACCGCCGTCTTCTATGCTGTCCAGCGCTATAAGGATCATGGCCGCCTTAACGAACTTCTCACACCGTCATATTCTTGTCACCGGATACTGCACGCCACCCGGCTCCGGCCGCATTGTGTCACGACCCATCGCCATGTTCGCACGCAGCTTCCAGTTCAACGCCTTCCGTTCCGCCTTCGCGCCGCGCAAGCCGCGCCATCCGCTGCTGCGGCTGGCCATCGGTCTGCTGGGCCTGGGCGTGCTGTGCGTGCTGGTGTTCTTCAGCGTGTTCATCGGTGCGGCGATGATCGCCGCCGGCCTGCTGTACAAGCTGTTCAAGCAGCGTGGCAAGCCGATGGTCCGCGGCAATGCCGCCAACGTGGTGGAAGGCGAGTACCAGGTGGTGCGCAAGCCGGTCCTGCCGCTGTCGCACTGACGGCGCGCGTCCTACACTCAGCGGCTGTTTCCCTGCCCGGCACGGCCGGCCGCCGACATGACCGATCTGTTCCCCGCTCCTCCCGTTCCGCGCGTGCCCGTGCGCGGTGGCGGCGCCTTTCCCGTGCGCCGCATTTTCTGCGTCGGCCGCAACTTTGCCGACCACGCGCGCGAAATGGGCGCCGCTGCCCCGGCCTCGAAGGCGGAGCGCGGGCAGCCGGTGTTCTTCCACAAGCCTGCCGACGCCATCGTCACCGGCGGCGCGGACGTCCCCTATCCGCCCGGCACGCGGGATCTGCACCATGAAGTCGAACTGGTCGCCGCGCTGGGCCACGATGCGCCGACGGGCGAACTGGATGGCCCCGGTGCGCAGGCGCTGGTGATCGCCTACGGTGTCGGCCTGGATCTGACCCGGCGCGATCTGCAGGGTGCCGCCAAGGCCAAGGGCCTGCCCTGGGATACCGGCAAGGGCTTTGACTATTCGGCGCCGCTCAGCGACCTGGTCCCCGTGGCGGACGTGGGCGAACTGGCATCGCGGACCCTGACCTTGGCCATCAACGACGAGGTGCGCCAGCACGGTGCGCTGACGGATCTGATCTGGGACGTGCCCGAGATCATCCAGGAACTGTCCAAACTCTATGCCCTCAAGGCGGGTGACCTGATCTTCATGGGCACACCGGCCGGTGTCGCCGCGCTGCAACCGGGCGATCGCTTCACCGCCTCGCTGGACGGGGTGGTCGAACTGCAGGGCGCGATCGTCGGCTGAGGCGCCATCCTTCGCGGCCGGTGTCGGAGCCCGGTGCCCCGGGCGGATGGCGGCCCGGGCACGTACCGCTCGAGCCTCCAGCCCCCCGTCATCCCGGCGAAAAGCCGGGACCCATTCCTGTTTCCTCCATGCCACGTCAACACCGCCGACATCGCGATGGATTCCGGCTTTCACTGGAATGACGATGAAATGGTCACCGGAGGGATGCGATCTTCACCGGCCACGGTATAGTTTTGCGCCTACGGGCGCTGTGGCCCGGACATGAGGACCTCCAGCATGGGCATGATCAGCGAGTTCAAGGAATTCATCGCGCGCGGCAACGTGGTCGACCTGGCGGTCGGCGTGGTGATCGGCGCGGCATTCGGCAAGATCGTCACCGTGCTGGTCGACAAGATCATCATGCCGCCGATCGGCCTGCTGGTGGGCGGCGTGGATTTCTCCAAATGGGTGTGGACGCTGAAGGAAGCCACCGTCGATGCCGCCGGCAAGGAAGTTCCCGCGGTGGTGATCGGCTTCGGCGAGTTCATCAACACGCTGATCCAGTTCGTCATCGTCGCTTTCGCCATCTTCCTGCTGGTCAAGGCGGTCAACCGCCTCTACAAGAAGGCGCCGGATGCGCCGGCAGCTCCGCCCGAAGACGTGCTGCTGCTGCGCGAGATCCGGGATTCGCTGAAGAAGTAAGCCACGACTTGTTTCACAATCGGGGAAAGCCGCGGGCTGCTAAGCTCGCGGCTTTCCTGTTTACAGCCCAATTTCCAGCCTGCTCCCAGGGGTACTCCATGCGTCTGACGCCGTTGTTGATCGCCCTCAGCCTGTCCCTGTCCGCTTCCGTCGCGGACGCCGCGCAGAAACCGACCCGCATCCCAGACGCCGCCCTGGCCACCGCCGCGCAGCTGCGCGAGCAGGCCCTGGCCGACGACACCGGCTGGAAGGTGGTGGAATCGCTGACCACCGAAGTCGGCCCGCGCCTGGCCGGCAGCGAGGCCGATGCACGCGCGGTGGCGTGGGCCACTGCCAAGTTCAAGGCACTGGGTTTCGACAAGGTGTGGACCGAGCCGGTGACCTTCCCCAAATGGGAGCGGCGCAGCGAGCATGCCTCGGTGCTGGGCACGCATCCGCAGCCGCTCACCGTTACCGCGCTGGGCGGCAGTCCCGGCGGCACGGTGGAAGCGGAGATCGTGCGCTTCGCCGATCTGGCCGCGCTGGAAGCCGCACCCGCGGATTCGCTGAAGGGCAAGATCGCCTTCGTCGACTACCAGATGAAGGCGGATCGTTCCGGCAGCGACTACCGCAACGGCGGCGCGATCCGCTCGCGCGGCCCCTCGGCGGCGATCCGCAAGGGCGCCATCGGCTACCTGATGCGCTCGGCCGGCACCGACAACCATCGCGTCGCCCACACCGGCATCACCCGCTTCGACGACGGCCTGACCCCGGTACCGTCGGCGTCGCTGACCATCCCCGATGCCGATCAGCTCGCCCGCCTGCTGGCGCGCGGCCCGGTCAAGGTGCGGATGGCGCTGGATTGCGGCTGGGATGGCGAAGCCACCTCCTACAATGTGATCGGCGAAATCACCGGGCGCAGCCTGCCCAGGGAAGTCGTGGTGATCGGCGGACACCTCGATTCCTGGGATCTGGGCACCGGCGCCATCGACGACGGGGCCGGCGTGGCACTGACCATGGCCGCCGGGCATTTGATCGGCCAGTTGAAGCAGGCGCCGAAGCGCACCATCCGCGTGGTCGCCTTCGCCAACGAGGAACAGGGTCTTTACGGCGGCCGCGCCTATGCGGAGAAGCACGCCGCCGATGTGCGCCTGCACCAGATCGGCGCGGAGAGCGATTTCGGCGCCGGTCGCATCTACGCGTTCAACACCAGCGCACCCGATTACGCCCGCGATGCGACCCGCCAGATCGCCGAGGCGCTGGCCCCGCTGGGCATCGAGTACCAGGCCGACAAGGGCGGCCCGGGTCCGGACATCAGCCCGTTCGCCGCGCAGGGCCTGGCCTGGGGCTGGCTGGCGCAGGATGGCACCGACTACTTCAACCTGCACCATACCGCCGACGACACGCTGGACAAGATCGATCCCAAGGCGCTGGCGCAGAACGTGGCCGCCTATACCGTGTTCGCCTATCTGGCGGCGGAGGCCGAGGGCGGTTTCGGCAGCGAGCCCAAGCAGGTCAAGCCGCCGCAGGAATGATGCTTTCGTCTTCCGTGGATGAAAAAAGAGCGGGCCATTCGGCCCGCTCTTTCGTTCTGCAAGTGATGTTTGCGCCGGATGCCGCGGCGGCCAGCGCGTCGCTCAGCCTTTCGCCAGGCGCTGCCGCCACTGGGCGAGGAACACGGCGGTCGCCGAAGCCACGTTGAGGCTCTCCACCGCGCCGGTGCCGGGAATCGACAGGCGTGCATCGCAGGCGGCGGCCAGTTGCGGATCCATGCCCTCGCCCTCGGCGCCCATCACGTAGATCAGCCGTTCCGGCAAGCGCGCTGAGAACAGATCGCCGCCGCCGCGCACTACCGTGGCGGCCAGCGAGAAACCGGCGCCGCGCAATTGCGCGATGGCGTTGGCGGTGTTGCCCAGGCGCACCAGCGGCACCTGTTCCGCACCGCCCTCGGCGACCCGCGCCGCAGCACCGGACAGCGCCAGTCCACCCTGCGGCGGCAGCAGGATCGCCGATACGCCGAAGTGCGCGGCCGAACGCAGGATCGCGCCGAAGTTGTGCGGATTGCCGACCCCGTCCAGCCAGATCGCCAGTGCCGGACCGGCCGGCAGCGCGCGCAGCCAGTCGCCGGCCGACGTCGGCTCCACCTTCAGCACCTCGGCGACGATGCCCTCGTGGTGCTGGCTGGCGGCGAGCCGATCCAGATCATCCTCGGCCACCACCCGGTAACCGACGCGCTGCTTCACGCACCACGCCAGCAGCGCCTTGAACGCGGGAATCCGCGCCTCGATCAGGTAGAGCTTGCGGATTGCCTCCGGACGCCGTTCGAACACCGCGCGCACGGCGTTGATGCCGTACAGGCGCAATTCGTCGCGCGCGCCCATCGGCGCCCCCATCTGCGGCCCCGCCAACCCGCGCGCGTCATCGCGGGGCTCGGCGGGACGCGGCGCACGTGGCTGGCGCGGGCTCGCCGGACGGCCTGTGCCATGCGATCGCGGCGGGGGCCGCTTGTCCCAGGGACCGCTCATGTCAGCCTTGCCGGTTCTTCCAGAAGTCGGCGTTCTTCACGCCCGCCACGTCCGGATCGAACACCGGATCCAGGCCCAGCTTCTTCTGCCGCTCGTAGTCGCGCAGTGCCGCCATCGCCGGCTTGTGCAGGATCAGGATCGCGATGATGTTCAGCCACGCCATCAGGCCCACGCCGATGTCGCCCAGCGCCCAGGCGGTCTTGGCGTTGTGGAAGGCACCGAAGATGACCATGCCCATGATGCCCAGTCGCAGCAGCAGCACCGTCAGCGGACGACGCCGGTTGCCGTTGACGTAGCTCAGGTTGGTCTCGGCCATGTAGTAGTAGGCCATGATGGTGGTGAAGGCGAAGAAGAACAGCGCCACCGCGACGAAGCCCGCGCCCCAGCCCGGCAGCACCGATTCCACCGCCGCCTGCGCGTAGCCCGGACCTTCCTCGACGCCCGGCGGCATGCCGCTGTACAGATGCGCCCCGCCCGTGGGCGAATACACGTTGTACTTGCCGGTGGTCAGCACCAGGAACGCGGTCGAGGTGCACACCATCATGGTGTCGAAGTAGATCGCGAAGGCCTGCACGTAGCCCTGCTTGGCCGGGTGCGAGACCTCGGCGGCGGCGGCGGCGTGCGGGCCGGTGCCCTGGCCGGCCTCGTTGGCGTAGATGCCGCGCTTGACGCCCCACTCCACCGCCAGGCCCAGGATCGCGCCGAACGCGGCATGGGTGCCGAAGGCGCTGCTGAAGATGACGCGGAACATTTCCGGCACCAGCTCGGCGTTGAGCACCATCACCGTGACCGCCATCAGGATGAAGCCGGCGGCCATGAACGGCACCACGATCTCGGCGAAGTTGGCGATGCGCTTGACGCCGCCGAAGATGATCACCGCCAGCAGGATCGACACCGCGATGCCGATGCCCAGCTTGAATGCATCGCGTGCCGGCATCCCCAGCCACTGGCCGTCCATGGCGCCGCACAGCGACGTGCCCTGGCAGACGTTGGCGGCGCTGTCGGCAATCGCATTGGCCTGCACGCCCGGCATCAGGAAGCCGGTGGCGGCGATGGTGGCGATGGCGAACAGCAGCGCATACCACTTCAGACCCATCGCCTTTTCGATGTAGTAGGCCGGACCGCCGCGATACCGGCCTTCCGCATCCTTGACCTTGTAGATCTGCGCCAGCGTCGATTCGACATACGAGGTCGATGCGCCCAGGAAACCCATCACCCACATCCAGAACACCGCGCCGGGACCGCCGAAGGCAATCGCGGTGGCGACGCCGGCGATGTTGCCGATGCCGATGCGGCCGGCCATCGACATGGCCAGCGCCTGGAACGAGGACACGCCAGCCTCGGATTTCTGTCCGCTCACGGTCAGCCGCAGCATCTCCGCGAAACCGCGCACCTGCATGAAGCGGGTGCGGATGGTGAAATACAGGCCGGCGCCCAGGCACATGACGATCAGTGCCTTGCTCCAGATGATGCCGTTGACGGCATTGATGATGGCTTCCACGCAGTCTCCCCTGCCCAAAAAGGAAAAGTCCCCGTCACCGGGGGCCGGTCGATTCTCCACGAATCGGCCCGGTCTGCGAAGCCCGGCCAGGGGGCCACCCCGCTGAACAGGGAAATCCAGGGTGTTTCAGTGCGTGGTCGGTACCCGCAGGCGGGAGAAGACCCGCAGATCGTGCAACTGCCCACCCTTGCGGATGGCATGGCGGAGCAGGCCTTCTTCCTGGAAGCCGTTCTTGAGCAGTACCCGCGCCGAAGCCGGATTGATGTCCAGCACGTTGGCCTGCACGCGATGCAGTTGCAGGTGATCCATCACCCACGGCACGTAGGCCGCCACCACCCGGCTCATCAGTCCCCGGCCCCAGTAGCGGCGGCCGAGCCAGTATCCCATCTCGGCGCTGCCGCCACGCTCGCCCTGGCGCGGGTGCGCGCCGATGCCGCCGCAGGCGCGGCCGTCGATGTCGATGGCGAACACCGGATCGTTCAGATCCACCACCTCGCCGGCCAGGAACCGCCAGGCGTCCTCGCGCCGGTAGGGGTGCGGGAAGCGTTCGCTCAGGCCGCGCACCACCTGCGCATCGTTGGCGTGGCGGAGCAGCCAGCGCGCGTCTTCCGCCCGCCAGCGCCGCAATGTGAACCCATCGCCCTGAACCACGCTGTCTTCCATGCTTTCCAGATCAACCATGACCGCCTACCGGGGGAGTTTCGTCTTCCAGCCGCTTCAGTTCGTGGGCCACGGCCTCGGGAGACCGCGTGAACGGTGCCAGCAGCGCGTAGAACGCCGGCACCACGTACAGCGACAGCAAGGTGGAGAAGGAGACACCGAAGATGACCACGATGCCGATCGTCGCGCGGCTGGCCGAACCCGGCCCACCGGCCACCACCAGCGGCACCGCGCCCATCACCGTGGCCACGGAGGTCATCAGGATCGGACGCAGGCGCACCTTCGAGGACTCGGCGATCGCCCGGGCCACGCTCATGCCTTCATCGCGCAGCTGGTTGGCGAATTCGACGATGAGGATGCCGTTCTTCGCGGCCAGGCCGATCAGCATCACGATGCCGATCTGGCTGAACAGGTTGAGCGTGCCGCCGGTGACCCACAGGCCAATCAACGCGCCCAGCACCGCCAGCGGCACGGTCAGCATGATCACCAGCGGGTGGATGAAGCTCTCGAACTGCGCCGCCAGCACCAGGTAGACGATCAGCAGCGCCAAGGCGAAGGTCAGCAGCACCGCGCCGCCGGCCTTCAGGTACTCGCGGGATTCGCCCTTCCAGTCGATCTGCGCGTAGTCGGGCAGTTCCGCCTGCGCGGTCTGCTGGGCCCACTCCATCGCTTCGCCCAGCGTGTAGCCGGGCGCCAGCGAGGCGGTCAGGGTGATCGCGCGCAGGCGGTTGAAGCGGTTGAAGCTGCCCGGCTCGGCGATTTCCGACAGCGTCACCAGGTTGGACAGCGGAATCAGGTCGCCCGAGCTGCCGCGCACATAGGTGTTGGCAAGGTCGGCCGGCGAGGAACGGCGCTCGCGGTCGGCCTGCATCAGCACGTCGTACTCCTCGCCGTTGTCGACGAAGGTGGTGACCTGGCGGGAACCCATCATGGTTTCCAGGGTGCGGCCGATTTCCTGCACCGACACGCCCAGATCGGCGGCGCGGCTGCGGTCGATGTTGACCCGCATCTGCGGCCGGGTTTCCTTGTAGTCCGAGTCCACGCCGTACAGGCCGGGGTTCTGCTCCATCCGCGCCATCATCCGATCGCGCCACTGCGAGAGCTCGTTGTAGTCCGGACCGCCCAGCACCATCCGGAACGGCTGGCCGCCGCCGCGGACCAGGCCGGTGCGCTGGGAAGGCTGGGCGCGGATGCCCGGCATCTTCTCCAGCTGGCCGCGCACCGATTCCAGCACCTCGGTGGTGCTCTCGTGGCGCTTGCTCCAGTCCTGCAGGAACACGATCACCTGCCCGGTGTGCATCTCCTCGCTCGCGCCAAAGCCGCCCGGCACGCGGGCGTTGGCGCGCTGGATCGGCTTGCCTTCGCCGATGTTGTCGGCGAACAGATGCTCGACCTGCTGGATCTGTTTCACGGTGTAATCGAAGCCCGCGCCTTCCGGTCCCTGGATGGAGACGAAGAACGAGCCGCGATCCTCCATCGGCGCCAGTTCCTTGGGCACGCGTAGGCCCAGCAGCGCCGCCACCGCCAGGCACGCGCCCATCGCCACCAGCAGGATTACCAGGATGCGCCGGCCGGGCATCGCCACCATCCGCTGGACCTGGTGCCCGTAGCCGTCGCTGAGCCGGGCCAGCTGGCGATTCATCCAGGCGTTGAAACCCTTGGGCTTGCTGTGCGGCCGGACCAGCTTGGACGACATCATCGGGGTCAGGGTCAGGGCCACGAAGGCCGAGATCGCCACCGCCGCGGCAAGCGCCACCGACAGTTCGCGGAACAGGCGCCCGGTGTTGCCCTCCATGAAGCCGACCGGCAGGAACACCGCCACCAGCACCGCGGTGGTGGCGATGACCGCGAAGGCCACCTGCGCGGTGCCGCGGCGTGCGGCCACCAGCGGTGGCTCGCCCAGATCGGCACGGCGCTGGATGTTCTCCAGCACCACGATGGCGTCATCCACCACCAGGCCGATGCACAGCACCAGGGCGAGCAGGGTCAGCAGGTTGATCGAGAAGCCGAACGCGTACAGGGCGATGAACGAGGTGATCAGGCAGACCGGTACCGTCACCGCCGGGATCAACGCCGCGCGCAGGCTGCCCAGGAACAGCCAGATCACCGCGAACACCAGGATCATCGCCTCCACCAGGGTGGCGTAGACGCGTTCGACCGACGCTTCGATGAACACGGTGCTGTCGTAGGCGACGAAGATCTGGGTGCCCTCCGGCAGGGTCGGACGGATCCGCTCGGCCGCGGCCCGCGCGGCACGGGCCACGTCCAGCGCGTTGGCGGTGGAGGTCTTGACGATGCCCAGGCCGACGTTGGGCTGGCCATTGCTGCGGAAGTAGGCGCGGCGCTCGGCGGTGGTCAGCTCCACCCGGGCGACGTCGCCCACACGCACCACGTAGCCGTCGGTGCCCTTGGTCAGCGGCATCCGCGCGAACTGCTCGGCGGTCATGTAGCCGCGCTCGACCCGCAGGGTGAAGTCGCGGGTTTCCGATTCGATGCGGCCGGCCGGCAGTTCGATGTTCTCGCGCCGCAGCGCCGCCTCCACGTCGCTGGCGGTGACGCCGCGCGCGGCCATCGCCGCGCGGTCCAGCCAGATCCGCATGGCGTAGCGCTGGGCGCCGCTGATGCGCACCTGGGCCACGCCGTCCAGCGCCGAGAGCTGATCGACGATGTAGCGATCGGCGTAGTCGGTCAGCTGCAGGGTGTCCATCTTGGTCGAACTCATGTTCAACCACAGGATCACGTCGGCATCGGCTTCCACCTTCTGCACTTCCGGCGGATCCGCCTCGTCGGGCATGCGATCCATCACCCGGCTGACCTTGTCGCGCACGTCGTTGGCGGCGGCCTCGATGTCGCGGGTGAGGGTGAACTCGATGGTGACCTGCGAGCGGCCATTGGAACTGCGAGACTCGATGGTCTCGATGCCCTCGATGCCGGCCAGCGCGTCCTCCAGGATCTGGGTGACGCGGGTTTCCACCACCGCCGCCGACGCGCCCGGGTAGGTCACCTCCACCGACACCACCGGCGGATCGATGTTCGGCAACTCCCGCAGGGTCAGGCGCATGAACGACATCACGCCCAGCACGATCAGCAGCAGGCTCATCACCACGGCCAGCACCGGCCGCTTGATCGACAGGTCGGACAGCTTCATGGTTCAGCCCTGTTTGGTGGCGGGCGCGGCGGCCGGCGGCGTGGCCGCGCCGGCCTCGGTGATCTTCGCGCCGGGACGCAGCTTGCCGGTGCCGTCCACCACGATGCGATCGCCGGTCTTCAGGCCCTCGGTGATCTCCACCCGACCCTCGCGACGGACGCCGGTGCTCACGGTCACCTGCTCCACGCTGCTGTCGGCCTTGACCCGGTAGACGAAGGTATCGCGACCCACCTGCACCACCGCGATTTCGGGAATCACCAGCGCCTGCCGCTCCGGCCGGAACAGGTTGACGTTGAGCAGCATGCCCGGGCGCAGCGCGCGATCCGGATTGGCGAACACCGCGCGCACGGTGACCGCGCGGGTGGCGGGGTCCACGCGCGCATCGACCGTTTCCACGATGCCTTCGAAGGTGCGGCCCGGCCAGGCGGCGGTGGTCGCGCTGACCGCGTCGCCATTGCCGACCGTGGCCAGCGCCGCTTCCGGCACCTGGAAGTCCACGTACATCCGCGAAACATCGTCGAGGGTGGCGATGACGGTGCTGGCGGTGATCAGCGAACCCGGGCTGACCTGGCGGATGCCCAGTACGCCGGCGAACGGTGCGCGCACCGTGCGATCGCCGATGTCGGCCTTCATCTGCTGCACGCGCGCGGCGGCGGCATCGCGCAGGGCCAATTGGGTGTCCAGGGTCGAACGGGCGACCAGTTGCTGTTCGGCCAGTTCCTTCTGCCGACGGTACAGGCGGTCGGCTTCGGCGTAGGTGGCCTCGGCCTGCTCCAGCGACGCCTTGGCGGCGTCGCCGCGCAGGGTCACCAGCACCTGCCCGGCCCTGGCGTCCTGCCCGCTTTCGAAGTGCACGTCCTGGACGATTTCGCTGACTTTGGCGGTCAGGGTCACCGACTCGCGCGCCTTGGCCGTGCCCAGCGCCTCCAGGGTGTCACTCCACGCCGATGTCCGGATTACCTGGGTGTTCACCGGCACCGGCCGATCCGCGCCCTGCCCGCCTCCGCCCGCGCCGGCGGATTTTTCTCCGCAGGCGGTCAACAGAAACATCGACGCGGCGACGACCAGCATCGCCCGGATTCCGGTTCGGCTCAGCATGAAAGTACCGTAATGATCGTTATCACGTGAAGTTTACCTTCACGCCATGAACGAATATGCGTACGGAAGCGTTGACAGGGCCATGACTAACGACCCTTGTGCGGCGTGGATCGCTAGCTCAGTCCCAGTTTTTCCAGGACCCGCAGCGCCAGTTGTTCCGGGCTCTCTGCGCCGGCATCCAGCCGCAGGTCGGGATGTTCCGGCGCTTCGTACGGCGAGTCAATGCCGGTGAAGTTGGGAATCAGGCCGGCACGCGCCTTGCGGTACAACCCCTTCACGTCGCGCTCCTCCGCGAGCGCCAGCGGCACGTCCACGAAGATCTCGAGGAACTCGTCTTCACCGAACCGCTCACGCGCCATCTGCCGCTCGGCCCGGAACGGGGAAATGAAACTGACCAGCACGATCAATCCGGCGTCGGTCATCAGCCTGGCGACCTCGGCCACGCGACGGATGTTCTCCACCCGGTCCTCGGCGGTGAAGCCCAGATCCCGGTTCAGGCCATGGCGAACGTTGTCGCCGTCGAGAATGAAGCTGTGGTAGCCCAGCGCATGCAGGCGCTTGTCGACCAGGTTGGCCACGGTCGACTTGCCCGCACCGGACAGGCCGGTGAACCACAGCACCCGCGGCTGCTGGCCCTTGATGCGCGCGCGCGCCGCCTTGTCCACGTCCAGGTGCTGCCAGTGCACGTTGCCCGCGCGGCGCAGGGCGAAATCCAGCGTTCCCATCGCGACCGTGTGATTGCTCTGCCGATCGATGAGGATGAAGCCACCCAGCGCGCGGTTTTCGGCGTAGGGCGCGAATGCGATCGGTTCATCCAGGCTGAGATTGCAGTAGCCGACCTCGTTGAGTTCCAGGCGCTTGGCCGCCAGGTGCTCCTGGCTGTTGATGTCGATCCGGTGCTTGATCTCGCTGATCGAGGCGGCGACCGTGCGCGTGCCTATCTTCAGCCAATACGGACGCCCCGGCAGCAGCGCGGCGTCGTCCATCCACAGCACGTGCGCGGCGAACTGATCGGCGACCTGTGGCGGATCGCCGGCGGCGGCGATGACGTCGCCGCGGCTGATGTCGATCTCGTCGTCCAGGGTCAGGGTGATCGCTTCGCCGGCACAGGCCAGTTCGCGGTCGCCATCCGGCCCGAGCACCCGCGCGATCTTGGAGCGCCGGCCCGAGGGCAGCGCCACGATCGCGTCGCCCGGACGTACCCGCCCCGCCGCCACGGTGCCGGCGAAGCCACGGAAATTCTGGTCCGGCCGGTTGATCCACTGCACCGGCAAGCGAAACCCGCCTTCGGCACCCGTGTCGTTCACCGGCACGTTCTCCAGGTGCTGCAACAGGCTGGGACCGTCGTACCACGGCGTGCGCGCCGAACGCTCGATCAGGTTGTCGCCTTCCAGCGCCGACAGCGGCACGCACAGCACGTCGGTGATGCCCAGTTGCGCGGCCAGGGCGCGGTAGGCGGTGGCGATGCCGTCGAACACCACCGGGTCGAAGCCGACCAGATCCATCTTGTTGACCGCCAGCACCACGTGGCGGATGCCCAGCAGCGAGACGATGTAGCTGTGCCGGCGGGTCTGGGTGAGCAGGCCCTTGCGCGCGTCGACCAGCACCACGGCCAGATCCGCGGTGGACGCGCCGGTGGCCATGTTGCGGGTGTACTGCTCGTGCCCCGGGCAGTCGGCGACGATGAACTTGCGCCGCTCGGTGTCGAAGTAGCGGTAGGCCACGTCGATGGTGATGCCCTGCTCGCGCTCGGCGGCCAGGCCGTCCAGCAGCAGCGCGTAATCGATGTCGCCGCCGCGGGTGCCATGCCGGCGGCTGTCCTTCTGCAGCGCCGCCAGTTGATCATCGAACAGCCGCTTGCTGTCGTGCAGCAGGCGACCGATCAGCGTGCTCTTGCCATCGTCGACGCTGCCACAGGTGATGAAACGCAGCAGCGGCTTGGTTTCGTGCTGGCGCAGGTAGTCGGCGATGCTGGTGTTTTCGGGATTGGGGATTCGGGATTCGGGATTCGCAACGGCCGGCGCTTCCGCCAGCGGATCGCTTCCCGCTTTCCCTAATCCCGAATCCCGGTTTTCAACGGCCGGATGGCCGGTCATCCCGAATCCCGGCTTCATCAGAAGTACCCCTCCAGCTTTTTCTTTTCCATCGACGCGCCGGGATCGTGATCGATCACCCGGCCCTGGCGTTCGGAGGACGTGGCCACCAGCATCTCGGCGATGATCTTTTCCAGGGTGTCGGCCTCGGACTCGATGGCGCCGGTGAGCGGATAGCAGCCCAGGGTGCGGAAGCGCACCTTGCGCAGTTGCGGCTGTTCGCCCTCGTGCAGCGGCAGGCGTTCGTCGTCCACCAGGATCAGCGCGCCGTCGCGCTCCACCACCGGCCGCTCGGCGGCGAAGTACAGCGGCACCACCGGAATGCCCTCGCGGTAGATGTAAAGCCAGATATCCAGTTCGGTCCAGTTGGAGAGCGGGAACGCGCGCACGCTCTCGCCCTTGTGGATGCGCGCGTTGTAGAGGTTCCAGAGCTCCGGACGCTGGTTCTTGGGATCCCAGCGGTGCCGTTCGTTGCGGAAGGAGAACACGCGCTCCTTGGCACGCGACTTCTCCTCGTCGCGACGCGCACCGCCGATGGCGGCGTCGAAGCCGTATTGGTCCAGCGCCTGCTTCAGGCCCTGGGTCTTCATCACGTCGGTATGCACCGTCGCGCCGTGGCTGATCGGGCCGACGCCCTGGGCGATGCCCTCGGGGTTGATGTGGACCCGCAGATCCACGCCGGTCTCGGCCGCGCGGCGATCCCGGAACGCGATCATCTCGCGGAACTTCCAGCGCGTGTCCACGTGCAGCAGCGGGATGGGCGGGCGGGCCGGCGCGAACGCCTTGAGCAGCAGGTGCAGCAGCACCGAGCTGTCCTTGCCCACCGAATACAGCAACACCGGATTGCGGAACTCCGCGGCCACCTCCCGGAGGATGTGGATGCTCTCGGCTTCCAGGCGGTCGAGGTGGGACAGGCGGTGTTCGGCGCTCATCAAAACGGGCTGCGGTGCGTGACGGGATGCCGGCGCAAAGCGTACCAGCTACCGCCGTTGCTTCTGCCCCAGGAGGCCGACGAGCATTCCATGCCTCCCCCCGCACCGGGAAATAAGCCAGCGGGATAAGCCCATAACCAGCCGTCCTTTCTGCGTGGCGCAACGGGTTCCTAACATCGGACTCCCTCCTGCGCAAAGCGATTGCCCGCGATGACCGCTTCCACCTCCGCACTGGCGCCCAGCCCCCTGGCCGAGGAGCGCCGCGTGCTGCTGGCACGGGTGGTCGAAGGGCTGGACGCACCCACCCTGTGGTGGCTGTCCGGCTATGCCGCCGGGCTCGCCCAGGGCCAGCATGCGCCCCAACTGGCGGTGCTGCCGGGCGGCCAGGCGCAGGCGGGCCAGCGCCTGACCGTGGTCTACGGCAGCCAGACCGGCAATGCGCGGCGCGCGGCCGAGAAAATCGCCCAGGCCGTCGAGGCGGCCGGGCTGCCGGTGCGCCTGTTGCGGGCGGACGCCTATCCGACCCGCGAACTGGCCGGCGAACGCCTGCTGTACGTGGTCATCAGCACCCAGGGCGAAGGCGACCCGCCAGACGATGCCATCGGCCTGGTCGAGTTCCTGTCCGGCCGGCGCGCGCCCAAGCTGCCGGAACTGCGCTACGCGGTGCTCGGCCTTGGCGATTCCAGCTACGCCGATTTCTGCGGCATCGCCCGCCGCCTGGATGCCCGCCTGGCCGAACTGGGGGCCCAGCGCCTGTTCGAACCCGGCCTGGCCGACCTGGACATCGACACGGTGGCCGATCCCTGGCGCACCCAGGCGCTGTCGTCGGCGCGCGAACACCTGAAATCCCACCCCAGCGCCCCGCTGGCCACGGTCACCCCGCTGCGGCCGGCGCACGCGGCCTCGCCGTGGTCGCACGAAAAACCCTTCGTCGCCGAAGTGCTGCTCAACCAGAACGTCGGCGGCCGCGACTTCAAGGGCAAGGCATTCGGGCGGCATGGCGAACGCGACAAGGACGTGCGCCACCTCGAACTGTCGCTGGCCGGCAGCGGACTGCACTACGAACCGGGCGACGCGCTTGGCATCCGCCATCGCAATCCGGATTCGCTGGTGGAATCGATCCTCGAGGCCACCGCGCTGTCCGGCGATGCCGGGATCGAGCTCCAGGGCGATACGCTGCCGCTGCGCGAGTGGCTGGCCAGCCGTCGCGAACTGACCCGGCTCTCGCGCCCGTTCCTGGCCGAGCACGCCGCGCAGGCGCGGGCCGAGGATCTGAACGCGCTGCTGGCGCCGGCGCAGCAGCCCGCGCTCGCCGGCCTGCTCAACACCCATCAGGTCGTCGACGTGCTGCGACGCTGGCCGGCACGCTGGGAAGCGCATGAACTGGTCGCCGCGCTGCGTCCGCTCGCGCCACGGCTGTACTCGATCGCCTCCAGCCGCAAGCGGGTGGGCGAAGAAGTCCACTTGACCGTGGACGTGCTGGCCTACGAAGCGTTCGGTGAAACCCATGGCGGCGCGGCCAGCGGTTACCTCGCCGCGCGTGCGGAAGGCGACGCGGTGCCGGTCTATGTCGAGGCCAACGAACGCTTCCGGGTGCCCGCCGACGGCGCCCGCGACATCCTGATGATTGGTCCCGGCACCGGCATCGCGCCGTTCCGCGGCTTCGTGCAGGAGCGCGCCGAAACCGGCGCGCAGGGCCGCAACTGGCTGTTCTTCGGCGCCCGTCATTTCAACCAGGACTTCCTCTACCAGTCCGAATGGCAGGACGCGCTCCGTGACGGCTCGCTGCACCGGCTGGACCTGGCGTTCTCACGCGACCAGGCCGACAAGATCTACGTGCAGGACCGCCTGCGCGAACACGCCCGCGAGGTCCATGCCTGGCTGGAAGGCGGCGCACACCTGTACGTCTGCGGCGCCATCGGCATGGGCAAGGACGTGCACGCCACCCTGCTGGACATCCTCCGCACCCAGGGCGGCCACGACGAAGACACCGCCGCCGAATACCTGACCCGACTGCAATCGGAAGGCCGCTACTGTCGTGATGTGTATTGAAACGGGAGTAGGGAATCGGGAATGGGGAATCGTCAAAAGCGGTTCCACCAAACCGGGTCCCCCACGCTCGTATGCCGCTTCACATCGATTCCCGATTCTCCATTCCCGATTCCCGTCCAATGTCCCACTCCGTAGAAGACATCAAATCCCAAAGCCGGCGCCTGCGCGGCAGCCTGCTGGAGAGCCTGGCCGACCCGGTGACCGGGGCGCTGCGCGAGTCGGACCAGACCCTGATCAAGTACCACGGCAGTTACCAGCAGGATGATCGCGATCTGCGCGACGAGCGCCGGCGGCAGAAGCTGGAACCGGCCTACCAGTTCATGATCCGCACCCGCACGCCCGGCGGCGTGGTCACGCCGGAGCAATGGCTGAAGCTGGATGCGATCGCGACCCGCTACGCCAACCACTCGCTGCGGGTCACCACCCGCCAGGCGTTCCAGTTCCATGGCGTGATCAAGCGCGAGCTGAAGGCGACCATGCAGGCGATCAACGCGGCGCTGATCGACACCCTGGCCGCCTGCGGCGACGTCAACCGCAACGTGCTGGTCGCGGCCAATCCGCTGCTGTCCAGGGCGCACGCGCAGGTGCAGGCATGGGCGGCGAAGCTGTCCGAACACCTGCTGCCCAATACCCGCGCGTACTACGAAATCTGGCTGGACGAGGAACGCGTGGCCGGCAGCGGCGAGGAGGAGGAGCCGGTCTATGGCGCCACCTACCTGCCGCGCAAGTTCAAGATCGGGTTCGCGGTGCCGCCACTCAACGATGTCGATGTCTTCGCCAACGACCTGGGCTTCATCGCCATCCTGGAGGACGGCGAACTGGCCGGCTTCAACCTGGTGATCGGCGGCGGCATGGGCGCGACCCACGGCGACGCCGCGACGTATCCGCGCATCGGCAACGTGGTCGGCTTCCTGCCACTGGAGAAACTGCTGGACGTGGCAACGGCCGTGGTCACCACCCAGCGCGATTTCGGCAACCGCGAACTGCGCAAGCGCGCCCGCTTCAAGTACACCATCGATGATCACGGCCTGGACGTCATCGTCGGCCAGATCGAGGCCCGCTCCGGCTACACGCTCCAGCCCGCGCGCGCATGGCACTTCGACCACAACGGCGATCGCTACGGCTGGGTCGAGGGCGAGGATGGCCGCTGGCACCTGACCCTGCACTTCTTCGCCGGGCGCATCGCCGACACCGCGCAGGCCACGCACCTGACCGGCGTGCGCGAGATCGCCGGCATCCATCGCGGCGAGTTCCGGCTCACCCCCAACCAGAACCTGGTCATCGCCGGCGTTCCGGCCGGCGAACGCGAACGCATCGACGCGCTGGTGCGCGCGCACGGCCTGGACGATGGCCGCCGCGCCGGCACCGCGCTGGCGCGCGCGGCGGTCGCCTGCGTCGCCCTGCCCACCTGCGGCCTGGCCATGGCCGAGGCCGAGCGCTACCTGCCCGATTTCACCGCCCGCCTGGAACCCTTGCTGGACCGGCACGGCCTGCGCGACGCGCCCATCCTGCTGCGCATCTCCGGCTGCCCCAACGGTTGCTCGCGCCCCTATCTGGGCGAAATCGCGCTGGTCGGCAAGGCGCCGGGCCGCTACAACCTGATGCTGGGCGCGGATCACCGCGGCCAGCGCCTCAACACGCTGTACCGCGAGAACATCACCGAAGCGGAAATCCTGGAAGCGCTGGAGCCGCTGCTGGCCCGCTACGCGCAGGAGCGCGAGGCCGACGAAGGCTTCGGCGATTTCCTGCACCGCAGCGGCATCGTCGCCCTGCCGCCCTATCCCACCCATCGACAGATCGCCCTGGAACTGCACGCATGAGCGCGCCGCAACCCGCACCGCTGCCCGAATCCACCGAAGACATCTCCGCCATCAACGCGCGCCTGGAGGCGCAGCCGGCCGAAGCGCGGGTGCGCTGGGCCCTGGCCAATGGCCCGGCGCAGGCAGCGATGTCCTCCAGTTTCGGCGCTCAGGCCGCCGTGCTGCTGCACATGCTGACCCGCCAGCAGCCGGACATCCCGGTAATCCTGATCGATACCGGCTACCTGTTCCCGGAAACCTACCGCTTCGCCGACGAACTGACCGAACGGCTCAAGCTCAATCTCAAGGTGTTCCGTCCGCTGGTCAGCCGCGCCTGGATGGAAGCGCGCCACGGGCGCCTGTGGGAACAGGGGCTGGTCGGCATCGAGCAGTACAACAACCTGCGCAAGGTCGAACCGATGCGGCGCGCGCTGTCGGAACTGGATGTCGGCACCTGGTTCACCGGCCTGCGCCGCAGCCAGGCCAGCAGCCGCGCCAACGCGCCCGTCGTCGAATGGCGCGGCACCCGCCTGAAGATCAATCCGATCGCCGACTGGACCGATCGCGAGGTCTGGCAGTATCTCAAGCAGCACGATCTGCCCTACCACCCGCTCTGGGAACAGGGCTACGTCTCCATCGGCGATTTCCACACCACCACCCGCTGGGAACCCGGCATGCGCGAGGAGGACACCCGCTTTTTCGGCCTCAAGCGCGAGTGCGGACTGCACCTGGACATCTGACCGGGGGGGGCGGGCCATCGGTTGCTGACCGGCGACGCCGGCCACGCACCGTCGTGCCGATGGCAGGGATCGGCGCGAGGGCCGCCGTCGGCGTCCCCGCATGACCGGGCCCATCCGACTCTGGGCGGTCTCCATCGCCCGAATCCGGCTTCCGTCGCCCACCCCCTTCCCCACCGGCGCGGGCCGGCTATGCTCCGCGGCAATCCAACACCGACGGATCCGCCGTGTTCGCCAGCCTCTTCTTCATCATCCGCATCTTTGCCGCCTGGACCGGCGTGCTGATGCTCGCCGGCCTGATCTGGGCCGGCACCTTCAACGTCATCACCGGCAGCGACAACGCACCGGGACCGGTGTTCGCCCTGCTGGCGCTGCTGGTTGCGCTGTCGGTGGTCATCAGCACCTTCTCGCACCTGCGCCGGGTCAGCCTGGTCGCCGGCCGGCTGGATCACGACACCCTGTCCAACCGCCAGCACCGGCGCATCGAGATCCCGCTGGAGGCTGACGAGGCCTTCCTGCTGGTCGAGTCGGCGGTGCGTGAACTACCGCGCGTGGAGGAACTGGAAAGCGCCCGCGACAGCCTGCAGGTCAAGGCCAAGCTCAAGCGCATCGATCCCTACGGCAATGATCGGCCGTCGCGCTACAACGTGTTCAACTGGTTCAGCACCAAGCGCAACCAGATTCTCGCCACCGTCACGCCCGGCGCCGGCAGTTGCAGCGTATCGCTGCTGTGCGAGCCGGAAGCCAGCACCTGGAGCGATCTGCTGAAGGTGGACAACGGCACCAATCTGGAAAACGCCGAGGCCATCATCCGCGCGATCGCGCGCCGGATTGGCGAGCGCCGACGCGAGGAAAAGGCCGACACCGTGCAGACCGTCACCGAGAAGGAACTGACGGTCGCCAAACTCAACCTGCTGCAGGCGCAGGTGGAACCGCATTTCCTCTACAACACCCTGGCCAGCGCGCAGGTACTGACCCGCACCGACCCCGCCCGCGCCGATCTCATGCTCGGCCACCTCATCCAGTACCTGCGCCGCTCCCTGCCCCGCGCCGAGAACGCCATCTCCACCCTGGGCGAGGAGGCCGAACGCGCCGAAGCCTATCTGGAGATCCTGAAAATCCGCATGGGCAACCGCCTCAACACCCAGGTCGAGATTCCGGAGGCGCTGCGCGACGTCGCGATGCCCTCGATGATGCTGCAGACGCTGGTGGAGAACGCCATCAAGCACGGCCTGGAGCCCAAGCCCGGCGGCGGCACCATCTGGATCATCGCGCGCGAACAGGAAGGCCAGGTGGCGATCACCGTCGCCGACGACGGCCAGGGCTTCGGCAACCAGACCGGCGGCACCGGCATCGGCCTGAAGAACCTGCGCGAACGCCTGCGGCTGACCTACGGCGGCAATGCCTCTTTCGCCATCATCTCCAACTTCCCGCAGGGTGTCGCCGCCACCCTCAACCTGCCGTCCAAGCCGGCCGGAGCCGCCCGTCATGCCTAAGGCCGTGATCGCCGAAGACGAGGAACTGCTGCGCACCGCGCTGGCGTCGCTGCTGCGCGACACCTGGCCGCAACTGGAACTGGTCGCCGAATGCGAGGATGGCGCCTCCGCGCTGGAAGCCATCGCCGAGCACCAGCCCGACGTGGCGTTCCTGGACATCCGCATGCCGGGCCTGACCGGGCTGGAAGTCGCCACCGCGATGACCGAGGCCAGTCCCGCGACCCAGATCGTGTTCGTCACCGCCTATGACCAATACGCCATCGGCGCGTTCGAACAGGGCGCGGTGGACTACCTGCTCAAGCCGATCACCCGCGAGCGCCTGGCCACCACCGTGCAGCGCCTGCAACAGCGAAGCGGGCACCATCCCGACGCGGCCACCCTGGCGGCCCTGCTCAAGCAGCTCGGCGACCAGTTGCCCGCCGCCGGCAAACCGCCGCTGGTCTGGATCACCGCCAGCACCGGCAAGGAAACCCGGCTGATCCTGATCGACGATGTCGCCTACTTCCGAGCCGACAACAAGTACACGGTGGTGATGACCGCCGAAGGCGAGGCGCTGCTGCGCACGCCGCTGCGCGAACTGCTTGAAGCGCTGGATCCGCGGACCTTCAAGCAGATCCATCGCTCCACCATCGTCAACCTGAAGGCAGTCGCCTCGATCACCCGCGACGATGTCGGACGCGGCGTGCTCCGCCTGCGCAACCGCCCCGAAACGCTGCTGGTCAGCCAGCCCTTCATGTCCCTGTTCCGCGGCATGTGAACGCCGCGCCCCATCGTTCGTCGAGGTCCGCCATGCGCATCATCGTCACCGCCATGTCCTTCCTGCTGAGCCTGGTCGGTTGCCAGGACAAACCGTCCGTGACCTCCGTGGTGCGCAGCGAGGCCGACGGCGTGGATCTGATCCACAGCCGCAGCGTCATTCGCGCAGGCGAGGGTCTGTTCCGCTGCATGGCCAGCGCCACCGGCAAATGCCACTACGTCATCGTCGCCACCGACCCATGCCGCGCCGGCGAAAGCTGTCCGCCGCGCAAGTTGCAGGCATTCGTCCTGGACGTCGGCGGCGAAAGCCGCATCGACGACCTGCCGCGCGGGGCACGGACCTGCGTGGATCGCGAACGCGAACCCGATGCGGCGACCTGCCTGGACTAGCGGCGCGCGCCGCTCAATGCACGTGGCGGATTACCGTCTTGCCGCCGCAGCCGATGCACTTGCGATAGACCTCGCCGCGCCGGTTCAGGCGTGGCCGCGACATCAGGCCGCCGCAACCGCAGCGGCGTTCCCGGCCCAGCGCCCAGCGGTACAGCCGCCAGCTGGAATGCAATGCCCAGGCGGTGCCCAGCACGATCGCCGCCAGGAACGACAGCGAAGCGGTGCGCCCGCTGCTGAAACCGCTGAATGTGGCCTGGGTGCGGGCCACCGTTTCGGCCACGACGAAACCACCCGCGGCGATCACCACCGCCGGCGCGTACATGCGCAGCACCATCCGGGAGATCATCTTCATCGCGCGTCCCTCAGGGAACCAGTGGCCGGTGGCCGTAGCTGAGCACGCGGGAAAGCTTCCACTGCCCGCCTTCGAGTTTCCAGACCTGGCTGAAACCTGCCATCCCGACGGCCTTCTCGGGGCCATCGCCCTTGCGTTCGTGAAACCGGTGCTCGCCGATTTCCATCGCGCCGTAGCCGGGAATCGGATCCACCTGCAACGAGGATTCGATCAGTTCCCGGCGCGAACGCCACGCATCCGGCGCCTTCCAGGCCGCGCAATTCTTCTCGATGACGGCGATGAAGTCGGCAGCCGAGCGCGACACCACGCCGCCCTTGTCGTGATAGAACTCCAGGTCGTCGGCCAGCATCGGCTTCAGCGCCTCGATGTCGCAGGTTTCGAAGGTGATCGCGAACAGGGCGAGATCCTGTTCGCGGATGATCCGCTTCAGTTCCTCCGGTGCGGGCAAGGTCACCGGGCCGGCGGCCGGTTCGGCGGAAAGGGCGGGCAGGCCGAACGCCAGGAGGATTGCCGGAAGGATGGCCGGAAGGATCGCGATGCGCATGTCGATGTCCTTTTCGAATCAGTGCGGGAGTATGCGATCCCGCCACCGGCGCCGGTAGTCCCGCCGTCGTCAGGTGGTGATGGTCTGGGTCAGGGATTCCCAGGTGGGCGGCGTCGGCCAGTCGGCGACCTGGTTGCCGTCCAGAACCCGCCGCAGATCGCGCCGGTCCACCTGGGGCGCGAGGGCATGCACCAGCTCCAGCGCGTAGTCGCGCAGCACGCGCTCGCGCGGCAGCACCGCCCAGGCCACGCATTCCTTGATCTCCGGCGGCGCCGGCCAGGCGCGCAGGTCGGTGTCGCCACTGCCGATCGCCATTTCCGCCAGCAGGCCGACACCGAGGCCGGCGCGCACGTAGGTCTTGATGAGATCCGCATCCAGCGCGGTCACGGCGATGGTCGGCTCCAGCCCCACGCTGGCGAACGCGCGCTGCAGCGAGGAACCCGGCCGGGTCGAGGAGTCATAGCTGACCAGCGGCAGGTCGACCAGCTCGCGGATGCTCGGCGCGGCACCATCGCGATCCAGCGCGTGGCCGCGCGGCACCAGCACCAGCCGGCGCCAGCGGTACAGCGGCACCGCGATGCCGCCCTGCGGCTCGTCGCCGGCGGTGCTGATCACCGCGATGTCGGCGTCGCCCTGGCTCAGCAGATCCAGCGCGGTGCTCTCGGCGGCGTGCTGCAGGTGCACGCTGACCTGCGGGTAGGCCCGCTTGATCCGGGCGACGGCCGGCGGCAGTACGAAGCGCGCCTGGGTATGGGTGGTGGCCAGGATCAGCTGGCCCTGGCTCTCGCGACGCTGGTTGGCCGCGTAGGTGCGGATGTTGTTGGCTTCGGCCAACACCGCGCGCGCGCGCTCGATGACTTCCTCGCCCGCCGGGGTCACCGATTCCAGGCTGCGTCCCTTGCGCACGAACAGCAGGAAGCCCAGTTCGTCCTCCAGTTGCTTGAGCTGCTTGGACAGGCCCGGCTGGGTGGCATGCACGCGGGCCGCCGCCAGCGTGATGTTGAGGTCGGCATCGGCGATCGCCACCAGGTAGCGAAGTTGGGTCAGCGTCATCGGAATCCGTCTCGGAAGCGCCGCGGCGGGCGGCGCAGGGGGAGCGAGGACTGTAGAGGATTTTCCCGGACCGTAACGCCGGTGGCTTATAACCGCAAGGCATGTCCGATCCGGCGCAAGTTATTTCCTTGTGCCGCTGTGCCAAAGCTACGGTCATGAGCCTCGAACCAGATGCTCCGCCGTGGCCACCCTGTTCCCTCTTTTCGTCGATCTGCATGACCGTCTGGTGCTGGTGGTGGGGGGCGGCGAGGTCGCCGAGCGCAAGGTGCAGGCGTTGCGCGAAGCCGGCGCCCGCATCCACGTGCAGGCACCCGCGCTGACCCCGGCCCTGCAGTTGCTGGCCGACACCGGCCTGATCGGCTGGGATCCCGGCACGTTCCGCGCCGGGGCACTCGACGGCGTCTGGCTGGTCATCGCCGCCACCGACGACGCGACGGTCAACCGCGCCGTCGCCGATGCCGCCAGCCGCCGCCGGGTGTTCGCCAACGTGGTCGACGACGCGGTGCTGTCCAGCTTCCACGTGCCGGCCGTGGTCCGCCGCGGCGATCTGCAGGTCGCGGTGTCCAGCGGGGGCGGCGCGCCGATGGTGGCCCGCCACCTGCGCCGCCAGTTGGAAACCTGGCTGGATGATTCCTGGGGCGCGCTGACCGCGCTGCTGGCGCGCGAACGCGGCCGCATCCGCGCGCGCTTCCCGGAAACCGGCGCGCGTCGCCGTTTCTTCGAACGCCTGTTGGCAGGCCCGTTGCCGCGGCTGCTGCGGCAGCGGCGGACGGAGCAGGCCGAACGCGCGCTAGCCGACGCCCTGGCGGCGCCTGTTTCGCCGCCGCGGGGTTCGGTGGTCCTGGTCGGCGCGGGTCCGGGCGATCCCGGCCTGCTGACCCTCAACGGCCTGCGCGCGCTCAACGAGGCCGACGTGATCCTGCACGACCGCCTGGTCAGCGATGAAGTGCTGCAGCTGGCACGCCGCGACGCCCTGCGGGTGGAGGTCGGCAAATCGGCGCAGGGCCACAGCGTGCGCCAGGAAAGCATCCATGCGTTGATGCTCGAACATGCACTGGCCGGCCGCCGGGTGGTGCGGCTGAAGGGTGGCGACCCGTTCGTGTTCGGCCGCGGCGGCGAGGAACTGGAGTTCCTGCGCGGGCACCGGATTCCCTACGAGGTCGTCCCGGGCATCACCGCGGCGGTGGCCTGCGCGGCCTACGCCGGCGTCCCGCTCACCCACCGGGACCACGCCCAGTCGGTGCGGCTGGTGACCGCCCACTGCCGGGACTCGCTGGATACCCTCGACTGGGCCGCGCTGGCGCGGGGCCGGCAGACCCTGGCGTTCTACATGGGCGTGGCCGGGCTGGAAACCGTGCAGGCGCGACTTTCCGCCGAAGGGTGTCCGGACCGGACGCCATTCGCGTTGATTGAAAGTGGGTCGCGTGCCGAACAGCGCGTGATCACCGGCCGCCTGGACGGGCTGGCGCGGACCGCACGCCATCACCAGGTGCGGTCACCCGCCCTGCTCGTCCTCGGCGAGGTCGCCGGCCTGGCCGATGCCCTGCACTGGTTCGGACCCGCGCCGTTGGCCGCGCCACCACATCCCGATGACCTGGCGACGGCCACACTCCCGCACGCCGCCTGACTTCCCTTCTCCAGGAGATTCCCTCATGCCCATCCATGACAGCATCCTCGACACCATCGGCCGCACGCCGGTGGTCAAACTCCACCGCGTCGCGCCTTCGCACGTCGAGCTGTACGCCAAGGTGGAGTCGTTCAATCCCGGCGGTTCGGTCAAGGATCGCCTGGCGCTGGCGATCGTCCTGGATGCCGAGGCCAAGGGCCTGCTCAAACCGGGCGACACGATCGTCGAAGCCACCTCCGGCAACACCGGCGTGGCATTGGCGATGGTCGCCGCCGCACGCGGCTACAAGTTCGTCGCCACGATGGCCGAGACCTTCTCCATCGAGCGCCGCAAGCTGATGCGCGCCTATGGCGCCAAGGTCATCCTGACCCCCGCCGCCGAACGCGGCAGCGGCATGGTGCGCCGGGCCGAGGAACTGGCGAAGAAGCACGGCTGGTTCCTCGCCCGCCAGTTCGCCAATCCGGCCAATCCCGCCTACCACCGCCAGACCACCGCGGCGGAAATCCTGCGCGATTTCGCTGGCCGCCGGCTGGATCATTTCGTCACCGGCTGGGGCACCGGCGGCACCCTCACCGGCGTGGGCGAAGTGTTGCGGGTGGCCCGTCCGGAAGTGCGCATCACCGCCTCCGAGCCGGCCGGCGCGTCGCTGCTGCAGGGCAAGGAATGGGCACCGCACAAGATCCAGGGCTGGACCCCGGATTTCGTGCCTGAAGTGCTCAACCGCGAAGTGTTCGACGAACTGCTGACGGTGGACGATGCCAGCGCCATCGCCACCTCGCGGCGGCTGGCCGCCGAGGAAGGCATCTTCGTTGGCATCTCCGCCGGCGCCACCGTCGCCGCCGCCTTGCAGGTGGCGGAAAAGGCCAGCGAAGGTTCGGTCATCCTGGCGGTGCTGCCGGATACCGGCGAACGCTACTTCTCCACCCCGCTGTTCGAGGGCGTCAACGAAGGCTCCGACGACGAGTGGCTGGCTTCGCTGGGCTGAGCCGGCGTTGAGGCGGCGGCGATCCGGGCACGGATCGTCGCCGGTGCGTGTCCCGGTACGTCTCGTATCCACGTCCGTGACGTCGTCGACGCCGAACGGCGTCCCATGCAGGCATCCGTCGCGAACGACGGCACATGCCAGGCTCCCGTCCCGGCCGATACCGTTACGACGCCGCCGGTTGCGGCGGATTCGGGCGCGTTGCTAGGCTCGGCATGGTCCATCGCCCTGGAGTCCGCCATGAAGCTGGCCGGTTCGCTGCTGCTGTCGTCGCTGCTCCTCTTCTCCGGCATCGCGGCTGCCGCGCAGTCCTCGCCGCCAACGCCACCGGCAAGCTACTTCGACAACACCGGCCGCGACGACGTGCTGTCCGGCGGTGCGCGCATGATTCCGATCCATACACCCGCCGGCGACTTCAAGGTCTGGACCAAGCGGGTCGGCAACAATCCGGGCATCAAGCTGCTCCTGCTGCATGGCGGTCCAGGCGCCACCCACGAGTACTTCGAGGCCTTCGACAGCTTCCTGCCGGCCGCCGGCATCGAGTACTACTACTACGACCAGCTCGGTTCGGCCTATAGCGATCAACCCGATGACCCGCGCCTGCTGGACACCGCGCGTTTCGTCGAGGAAGTGGAGCAGGTCCGCCAGGCGCTCAAGCTGGACGGGAGCAACTTCTATCTGCTCGGGCATTCCTGGGGTGGCATCCTGGCGATGGAATACGCCCTCAAGTATCCGCAGCATCTCAAGGGCCTGATCATCTCCAACATGATGTCCAGCATTCCCGCGTACAACGACTACGCGCACAAGGTGCTGGAACCGAAGATGGATCCCGCCGCACTGGCCGAGATCAAGCAACTGGAGAAGGACAAGCGCTTCGACGATCCACGCTACATGGAACTGCTGCTGCCGCACTACGAAGCGCACGTCCTGCGCATGCCGGCCGCGCAGTGGCCGGAACCGGTCAACCGCTCATTCGCCCACATCAACAAGAAGGTCTACGTACCGATGCAGGGTCCGAGCGAACTGGGTGCCAGCGGCATCCTCGCCGACTGGGACCGGACCGCCGACCTGGGGAAGATCCCCGTACCCACCCTCGTCATCGGCGCCCGCCACGACACCATGGACCCGGCCTACATGGAGATGATGAGCAAACGCCTGCCGAAAGGCCGCTACCTGTTCTGCCCGGAAGGCAGCCACATGGCGATGTACGACGACCAGGGCACCTATGTGAACGGGCTGATCGATTTCCTGCGCGATACCGACGCGGGCCGTTGATCCGAAACGTCTTTTTGTAGGAGCGACGTGAGTCGCGACCTCGTCCAATGCAGGCGTGCGGTCGCGACTCACGTCGCTCCTACAAAAGCGGGGCAGTCAATCCTCGTACAACTCCAGCGGCAAATCGTCCGGATCCGCGAAGAAGGTGAACCGCCGTTCGGTGAACTCGTCCACCCGGATCGGTTCCACCGCCACGCCATGCGCTTGCAGATGGGCGACGGCGGCATCCAGGTCCGATACCCGCAGCGCCAGGTGGCGCAGGCCGCAGGCCTCGGGGCGCGAGGCCCGCGCTGGCGGCGAGGGAAACGAAAACAATTCGATCTGGGTGCGTTCGTCCACCCGCAGGTCCAGCTTCCAGGAGTCGCGCGCCTCGCGGTAGTGTTCCGCGATCACGTCCAGTCCCAGCACCTCGACATAGAAACGCCGCGAACGCGCATAGTCCGAGGCGATGATGGCGACATGGTGGATGCCGAGCAGTTTCATGGATATCATTCTATCCCTGCATCCTGTAGGAGCGGCATGAGTCGCGACCGCTCGCCGCAATCGCGATGTGGGAGCGATGCAAGTCGCGACCTCGTCCAATGGCAGCATGCGGTCGCGACTCACGTCGCTCCTACAATGAGGTGATGCCCGCTAATGTGCCGCCGCCGCATCCGCGCCCGCGGATCCGCCTGTCGGATGCTTGCCGCTCTGCATCAGCAGCACCAGCGGCATGGACACCAGGGTCAGCAGCATCATCAGCTTGAAGTCATTGAGATAGCCGATCGCCGCGGATTGCCGCATCACCTCGGCGTTGAGCAGCGCCGCGCCGGTGACGGTGTCCGGATTCCACATCGGCGGCAACAGGGTGGTCTCGGCGCCGAACGCCGGAATCCGTGCGCCGATCTCGGCGTGGTTGATCTGTCCGGCGCGCGAGAGCAGCGTCATCACCACCGAGATGCCCACCGACGAACCGATGTTGCGGACCAGGCTGAACAAGCCGGCCGCCTCGGTGCGCTGGTGCGGTTCCAGCGTCGCGTAGGCGACCGTGGAAATCGGCACGAACACCAGTCCCAGACCCAGACCCTGGATCACGCCGAGCCAGACGATCGACGACATCGACGCGGTCGGACCGAACTGGGTCATCCCGTACAACGACATCACCATCAGGCCCATGCCGACCAGGATCGGACCGCGCGCGTCCACCCGCCCCAGCAGGCGTCCGACCACCATCATGCTCAGCATGGTGCCGACGCCCCGTGGCGCCAGCACCAGGCCGATGGTCAGCACCGGGTAGTTCATCAGCGTGCTCAGGTACGGCGGCAACAGCGCAAGCGTGGCGAACAGCACGATGCCGACGATGAAGATCAGCGCGCAGCCGACCGCGAAGTTGGCATTCTTCAGCAGGCCGAGATCCAGCAGCGAATGTTCGCGATGGCGCCACCACCACAAGGCATAGGTATACAACGCGAGGAACGCAAGCGCCGCCTCGATCTGGATTTCCAGGCTGCCGAACCAGTCCTCGCCCTGCCCGCGATCCAGGAACAGCTGCAGCGCACCGATGCCCAGTGCCAGCAGCCCCAGGCCGATGCCATCCAGCGGGCGCTCGTGCGGCTGATCCTTCTTCACGCTGGCCAGGATGCCGATGAGCGCGAGGATGCCGATCGGCAGGTTGATCAGGAATACCCAGTGCCAGCTGTAGTTCTGGGTCAGGAAGCCACCCAGCGGCGGACCGAGGATGGGGCCGACCATGATGCCCATGCCCCACATCGCCATCGCCGCCCCATGCTTTTCCTTGGGGAAGGCATCCAGCAGCAGCGACTGCGAAATCGGTACCAGCGAGGCGCCGAACACGCCTTGCAGCACCCGGTAGAACACCATTTCACCGATGCCGGTGGCGATGCCGCACAACAGCGAGGCGACGGTGAATCCGCCCACCGCGATGATCAGCAGGCGCCGGCGTCCCAACCGCCCGGCCAACCAGCCGGTGACGGGAGTCAGGATCGCGGCAGCCACGATGTAGCTGGTCAGCACCCATGAGACCTGGTCCTGGGTGGCCGAGAGCGAACCCTGCATGTCCGGCAGCGCGACATTGGCGATGGTGGTGTCCAGCGCCTGCATCAGCGTCGCCAGCATCACCGACACCACCAGCAGGGTGCGGTTGCCGTTCGCGTTGTCGTTCTTCAATCGGCTGATCATGGCGTCATCGGCCTGGCACGGGGCAGCGCGCGCACGCGCCGCGCCACGGAGAATCAGAGGTCATCCCGGAGCGCCGCGGAACCCTTCGCGACTCCACCACAGCGCCGCTATGCGGTCCGCAGACGCCCGGAATGACGGTAACAAGACAAATCGTTTCAGCGCGCCGCCGTGGCCTTGCCGGCATGGCCGCCGCCGTCGGGATCGCGCAGGTCGACCTCCACGTCGGCGCTCATGCCGGCGCGCAGTTGCGGGGCGTCCTTGCGATCGGCGCCGTCGATTTCGAGGCGCACCGGAATGCGCTGCACGATCTTGACCCAGTTGCCGGTGGCGTTCTGCGGCGGCAGCACGCTGAACTCGGCGCCGGACGCCGGCGCGATCGAGGCAACATGTGCCTTCCACTTCACGCCCGGATAGGTATCCACCTCGACGGTCGCCGGCTGGCCCACGTGCATCCGGGTCAATTCGGTTTCCTTGAAGTTGGCTTCCACCCAGATCGGGTTGGTGGCGACCAGCGGCATCGCGGTCTGGCCGACATTGATGTATTCACCCACCTGCAGGTCGTGCAGGCCGATGATGCCGTCGACCGGTGCGCGCACCTCGGCGTGTGCCAGATCCAGTTTGGCCTTGGCCAGCATCGCCATCGCACCGCGGTAGCCCGGCAGGTCCTGCAGCGGGGTATGCGAATCGCCGCTCAGCGCCGCGTTGGCTTCGGATTCGGATGCGATGGCGTCGGCCAGATCGGTCTTCGCTTCCGCCACCGCGTGGCGCGCATCGTCGAGCATCTTGCGCGAAACCAGCTGCTGGCCGGCGAGTTGCTGCATGCGCGCGAGGTCGCGCTGCGCCCAGGCCAGGGTTTCACGCTTGGCCACCACCGAGGTGCCGGCACCAGTCACCTTGGCGCGGCTCGCGCTGGTGGTGTTGGCGACATAGGCCAGGGTCGCCTCGTTCTGCGCCAGCGCGATCTGCAGCGGTTCGGGGTCGATGCGGAACAGCAGGTCGCCCTTCTTCACCGCCTGGTTCTGGCTGACCGCCACTTCCACCACCCGGCCGCCGACCTGCGGCGCGATGAGGATGCGTTCGGCCTTGATGTAGGCGTTGTCGGTGCCAACCTGGCGGTTGGACACCACCCATTCCCAGGCAAAGAAACCGATGACCGCCGCCGGGGCGGCGATCCATAGCCAGACCGGCACGCGCCGGCGCCTGGGAGATGCGGGAGTGGCCGCCTGTTCGGCGGCGGCATTGATCTTGGTGGTCATGGTGGTGGGGTCAGGACTTGCGCAGGGAGGACTCGCCGCGGCTGGCGCGGTCGAGCTGGGAAAGGGTTTCGCGGATCTGGGACAACACCTGCAGGGTGGTCTGCAGTTCATCGGGCGCGACTTCGGCCAGACTGTCCTCACGCAGGCCGGTGGCCACGTCCTCGATCCGATCCATCAGTTCGTTCGACTGCGGCGACAAGTGCAGCCGCCAGCAACGGCGATCGTTGGGATCGTTGCGGCGCTCGACGAAGCCGGCCTTCTGCAGCCGGTCGACCACCCGGCCGACCGCGATCGGCTCCATGTCCATCACGTCGGCCAGCGCCGCCTGGGTCAGGCCTTCGTTCTGGTGGATGCGCTTGAGCGCGCGCCACTGCACCCGGGTCAGGCCCAGATGCGCGGCACGCCGATCGAACACCCGCCCATACAGACGGCTGAGGTCGGCAATCAGGTAGCCGAGGGAAGCGGGATTACAGGACTCGCTCATGGCTGCCTATGATATAGCTGCCTAGGCAACAATATAGAGGGATGGCAGTTTTCTTGAACGGGCGTTCAGTTTGGAGCGCCCTCGCCGTCCGGCGATAGCCGGGGAGGGAAAAGCAAAACGCCGGCTCGTGGCCGGCGTTTTGGACTTTCTGGACTCTCGTTTCGCCGAACAAGCTCGGCGCTACGGGCTCAGCCTTCCCACTTGCCGAGCGCGGCCAGGCCGTTGTCCTTGGCGCGGGCATAGACCGTGGACTGGGCCTTGGCGAAATTGCCCTTCAGGTCCTCGGACCACAGTTTCAGCGCGGCCTGCTGCATGGCGCGGCCATAGGAGAACGACAGCGGCCACGGCAGCGAACCGAGGCGGTTCATCGCGTCCAGGTGCGCGGTGGCGTCCTCGTCGCTCTGGCCACCGGACAGGAACACGATGCCCGGCAGGATCGCCGGCACGGTGCTCTTCAGGCACATCACGGTGGATTCGGCCACTTCCTCGACGTCGGCCTGGTCCGGGCAGTCCTTGCCGGGCACGACCATCGAGGCCTTCAGGATGGTGCCTTCCAGCAGCACGTTGTGCTCATACAGGGCGGCGAACAGCGAACGCAGCACCGCTTCGGTCACTTCGTAACAGGTCTGGATGTCGTGCTCGCCATCCATCAGCACTTCCGGCTCCACCATCGGCACCAGTCCGGCTTCCTGGCACAGCGCGGCATAGCGGGCCAGCGCGTGCGCGTTCGCTTCGATGCAGGTGCCGGTCGGGATGTCCTCGCCGATGTTGATCACCGCGCGCCACTTGGCGAAGCGGGCGCCCAGCGCGTAGTACTCCTTCAGGCGATCACGCAGGCCGTCCAGGCCCTCGGTCACCACTTCGCCGGGGCAACCGGCCAGCGGGTGGGTGCCCTTGTCGACCTTGATGCCCGGGATGATGCCGTGCTGGGCCATGTACTTGGCGAACGGCACGCCGTCCTTGGTGGACTGGCGAATGGTCTCGTCGTACAGGATGGCGCCGGAAATGTAGTCGCTCAGCTTGGGCGTGGTGAGCAGCAGTTCGCGATAGGCGCGGCGGTTTTCCTCGGTGTTCTCGATGCCCACCCCGGCGAAGCGCTTGGCGATGGTGCTGGTGGATTCGTCGATCGCGATGATGCCCTTGCCCGCGGCCACCATGGCCTGGGCGGTTTCGGCAAGCTGTTCGATGCTCATGTGGGTCCTGGAGGAGCGGCGGGAAAGATACCAATTATAGCCCAATCACGGGAACAGCTTTGGGCCACCGGAATTTGCAAACGGTTACAAGCATGGCGTAACAACGGAGTGACGATTCAGTCCGGAGCGGACTCCTCGGCTTCCAGTCGGCCATAACGCCAGCGGTGCACGAGTCGGGCCAGACCCGGGCCCTGAAGCAGGAAAACGCCGGCCAGCATCGCTTCGATCAACAGCGTCAGGATCCGTATCGCCAAGGGTTCGGTCGCGCCGTCCAGTTGCAAATAGCCAACGGTCGAACGCGACAGCATGACCCATTGGATCAACAGCGGCGCCACATTGCGCAGCACCTGGAACAGGAAATAGGCGCCGATGATCGAGAACGCCAGTCCCAGCCAGGTGCGCGCCTCGATCCGACTCTCGAACACGGGCTCCTGCGGCCGCGCCAGCGCCAGGCGCGCCAGCTTGTCGGCAAACAGCCAGGCCAGGCCCAGCATCAGTGCCGGCAGCAGAATCGCCGCCAGGCCTCGTATGTGCCATCGCGCATGGCAATCATCAGGCCGGGAATCATCAGCAGCAGGGACGCGGAGAACCACACCACGACGGCACGAATCGCGACGCACAGCAGCGTATAGGCATTGGTCCTGGTCATGAACTCCGCTTCCATTCTCCGGGCGGGAACGTGCAGCCTCGCCCGAAGGGAAGGCAATTACAACTCGCCCAGGCCCTCGGCCTGACCCTGCATGCCGATCTGCAGCAGGCGCAGGGTGTTGGTGGCGCCGTGCTTTTCCATGTGGTCGCCGCTGGTGAAGATGATGCGGTCGCCTTCGGACAGCAGCGTGCGGTCGTACAGGCAGCGCATCGCCTCGCGCGCGGCCTCGCGTGGCGCCAGGCCGCGGCTGTCGAACGCGATCGGGAACACGTCGCGCATCATCGCCATCCGCCGGCGCGCGCCATCGTGGCGCGAGAAGGCATAGACCGGCGCGCGCGCGCGGAACCGCGACAGGTAACGGGCGGTGCCGCCGGATTCGGTCATCGCGACGATCGCGCGCACGCCGATGTGCTCGGTCAGGAACATCGCCGCCATCGCGATGGCCTGGTCGGCGCGCGCCAGATCGCGTGGCGCCTTCTCGAAATCGGTATCGGTCTCGAACTGCTTTTCCGCACCCAGGCAGATGCGCGCCATCGCCTCGACCGCCTTGACCGGATAGCTGCCGGCCGCGGTTTCCGCCGACAGCATCACCGCGTCGGTGCCGTCGATGACCGCGTTGGCCACGTCCAGTACTTCGGCCCGGGTGGGAATCGGGTTGTCCACCATCGACTGCAACATCTGGGTGGCGGTGATCACCACGCGATTGCGGGCCAGCGACTCGCGGATGATCTTCTTCTGCAGGCCGGGCAGCTCGGCGTCGCCGATCTCCACGCCCAGGTCGCCACGCGCGACCATCACCACATCGCTTGCCTCGACGATCTCGGCCAGGTTCTCGATCGCCTCGGTGCGCTCGATCTTGGACACCAGCGCGGCATCGCTGCCATGCTCGCGGGCGATGCGGCGCGCTTCGTTCATGTCTTCGGCGTTGCGGCAGAACGACACCGCGATGAAGTCGACGCCAATCTCGGCGACGATTGCAATCAGTTCCTTGTCGCGCTCGGTCAGCGCGCCCAGCGACAGGCCGCCGCCGAGCTTGTTCAGGCCCTTGCGATCGGACAGCACGCCGTCGTTGAGCACGGTGGTGATAATGCGCTCGCCTTCCACCTGCTCCACCCGCAGCTGCATCAGGCCGTCATCGAGCAGCAGGGTGTCGCCGTGGGTCACGTCTCCGGGCAGCCCCAGGTAACTCACGCCCACCTGCGAGACATCACCGGCCGGCGCACCGGCATTGGCGACCAGATCGAAACGCGCGCCGGCCTTGAGCACGACCTTGCCTTCGGCGAAACGCTCGATGCGGATCTTCGGGCCCGGCAGGTCGGCGAGGATGCCGACTTCGGCACCCGCACGTTGCGCGGCGGCGCGAACCGCGGCGGCGCGCTTGGCCTGGCCGGAAGGATCCCCGTGGGAGAAATTCAGGCGGACCACGTTGACGCCGGCACGGAACAGCTCGTCAAGCACGCCCGGCGGGTCGGTGGCCGGTCCGAGGGTGGCGAGGATCTTGGTGCGGCGCTGGCGTTCGATCATTGGTGCGTTTCCCTGAATTGGCGCAAACGCTACCACACCGCACGGGCACTGCAATGATCCACGCGGACGCATGGCATACCGCACGTCGGCAGGCGTGGCGCGGCCCTGTGCGGGATTCGCGGAAACCGCTGTTTTACAGCGGTTTCATGGACTCTACGCCGATGCCGATACTGGTATTTTTTTGGTCTCGTGAACACACCGGGATGCTGCGATCGCACCCTGGTTTGCGCGCCGGTCCGCGCGTGCCCGCGATACTCAGGCCAGCAGCGTGCGCAGATCCGGTGGTCGCGTGGCGAGGTGATCGGCGCCGGCCTGGCGAAGTTCCTCCTCGCCGCCGAATCCCCACAGCACGCCGATATTACGCATGCCGTGATGGCGCGCGCCGTCGATGTCCATGTGGCGATCGCCGATCATCCGGCACTGTTCCGGTGCCAGCGACAGGCGGCGCATCGCCTCGGCAATCAGCTCCGGCTTGTGGCTGAGGCTGCCATCGATGGTGGAGCCGATGACATCCTCGAAGCGATGGCCGAACGGCAGGTGCGCGATGATCTTGCGCGCATGCGGTTCGTTCTTGGCGGTGACGATTGCCAGGCGATGTCCCTGCGCGTGCAGCGCCTCCACCGTTTCGCCGATGCCCTCGTAGACTTCGTGCTCGGCCCAGCCGTGCGACTCGAAGCGGGTGCGATAGTGTTCGACCGCCCGTTCCACCTGCCGCGGCTCCTTCAGCAACGGACCGAAACTGGTGCGCAGCGGCGGGCCGATCCAGCGCCGCAGTTCGGCGTCGGCCGGCACCGGATGCCGCAGTTGCTCCAGTGCATAGGCGACACAGCGGGTGATCCCGACGGCGGAATCAATCAAAGTACCGTCGAGATCGAAGAACAGGGTCTCGCGCGTCACTGTCCGCGGGCCTCCAGCGCGGCCACCGCCGGCAGGGTCTTGCCCTCGAGGAATTCCAGGAACGCGCCGCCACCGGTGGAGATGTAGCTCACCTCGCCAGCGATGCCGTACTTGTCGACCGCGGCCAGGGTATCGCCACCGCCGGCAATCGAGAACGCCGGCGACTGCGCGATCGCGCGCGCCAGCGCCTCGGTGCCCTTGCCGAACGCATCGAATTCGAACACACCGACCGGGCCGTTCCACACCACCGTCCCGGCCGAACGGATCAGCTCGGCGTAGCGCTGCGCGGTCTGCGGGCCGATATCGAGGATCAGGTCATCGGCGGACACCGCATCGACCGCCTTCACCCCGGCCGGCGAATCGGCCTTGAATTCCTTCGCCACCACCACGTCGGACGGCAGCGGGATGTCGGCGCCGCGCGCCTTGGCGTCGGCGTCGATTTTGCGCGCGGTGTCGAGCAGATCCGGCTCGTACAGCGACTTGCCGACCGCATGACCGGCGGCGGCGATGAACGTGTTGGCGATGCCGCCACCGACGATCAGCTGATCCACCTTGCCGACCAGGTTGGACAGCAATTCCAGCTTGGTCGAGACCTTGCTGCCAGCCACGATCGCCAGCAGCGGCCGGGCCGGCTTGTCCAGCGCCTTGGCCAGCGCGTCCAGCTCGGCCATCAACAGCGGACCGCCGGCCGCCACGCCGGCGAAACGGATGACGCCATGGGTCGAGGCCTGCGCGCGGTGCGCGGTCCCGAACGCATCCATCACGAACACGTCGCACAGCGCGGCGTACTTCTTCGACAGGGCCTCGTCGTCCTTGCCTTCGCCCGGGTTCATGCGGCAGTTTTCCAGCAGCACGATCCGGCCCGGCTTGACGTCCACGCCGTCCACCCAGTCGCGCACCAGCGGCACGTCCACGCCCAGCAGTTCCGACAGCCGCGCGGCCACCGGCGCGAGCGAATCGGCTTCACTCCACACGCCTTCCTTCGGCCGCCCCAGGTGCGAGGTGACCATCACCGCCGCGCCCTGCTCCAGCGCCCGCTTCAGCGTCGGCAGCGACGCGGTGATGCGCTGTTCGGAAGTGATCCGGCCATCCTCGATCGGCACGTTGAGATCCTGTCGGATCAGCACGCGCTTGCCGGCGAGGTCGAGGTCGGTCATGCGGACGATGGACATGGGCATTCCTTCGGGGCGGGGAAAGACGCCTATTGTCCCGGCTGCGCGCGGGCGCGGCAAACCGTGGGCCTCAGTCCGCAGGCGGAGGCTTGCGCAACAGGCTGAAGGCGAATCCCGCCACCAACAGGGCGCCGGCCACCAGCAGCCCCCACAGCAGCCAGGCCTTCCAGTCGCGCTGAGCCGGCGCGGGCGTCAGCGCGGCGTCGCCGGCCAGCGCGCGCGCCTGGCCCAGCGTCGCCACCGCCGGTTGCCAGGCCGGGCCGCGCTGGCTCCGTAGCGCGGCGACTAGTTCCGCCAGCGGCGCATCCACGCGGCGGGTGCGCGCACTGCCGGCCGCGAGCGCGAACGGCGGTTCGCCCTGGCCCACGAACACCAGCGTCTCGGGCCGATAGCCCAGGCGCAGGCGGGGCGGCTCCGTCTGCGCGCCGCGCGCGCCGGTCAGGCGCCAGTGGCGATCCCGCCGCATACCGTCCAGCGGCTGCGGCGGCGAGGCATCGGTGCGGTCGCCCGACTGCAGCCGGTACGCCACCCACGGCGACGCCGCGGGACGCCAGGGCGACGCGGGATCGTCGCGCGATTCCAGGGTCCACGCGCGGGTGCTGTTGCCGGGCAGCAGCACGTCGGCGCGCTCCACCGGAAAGCGTCCGGGCAGGACGAATTCGTAGCGCACGGCACCATCGGGATCCTCCGTGCGCGTTCCCGCCAGTTCCTGCCAGGCCCAGTCGGGCTCGCGGGCCGCCGTCGCCAGTTCGACCTCGATCCGCTCCAGGCGCAGCGGCGAGCCTGCCACCAATGGTGCCAGCCGCAGGTAACGCGCTTTCGCCGGCGCCAGCTCGATGCGATCGCGCATGACCCGCTGGCCCTGGTTCTCCAGTTCGACCAGATGCCCTTCTTCCTGCACGGTCTGCCAGTCACGCAGGTTGTCGGATGCCATCACCCGGTAGGCGCGATCGAACGGCGCCTGTCCCGCGCCCCAATGTACCCGCAGCGCGACCGGCACGGCCTCCAGGCGACTGGCATCGATCAGGACGCCGCCGTCCTGCGCATCGGTGCCGCGCAGCTCGACCCGGCGCAGGCTGCCATCGGTGGCGATCTCGCTGATCGCGGCGATGTCGCGCGACGCAGCGCCACTCATCACCGGCAGGGGAAACCAGGGCAGCGCTTGCCAGTGGGCGGTGGCGGCCTGCGGACGCTCGGTTTCGAGCAGCGCCGTCGGCACCGCCTGGCCGCGCGCATCGAACACTTCCAGATCCTTCAGATCCGGCGACTGCACCTGCCGGTAGACGGCCGCATCCAGCGTCACCCGGTAGGCGCCCGCGTCGGATTGCGCGGCGTTCAACGGCCACTCGCGTGCATAGTCATCGCGGGATCCGGCCAGCGCCTGCGCGGCCACCAGCAAGGCCAGCAGGGCGAGCGCGGCCTTTGCCGCGCGCGATGTGATCGGGGTCATGCGTGTTCTCCGTCATTCTCCGGGCCGGCCACGCGCGGCGGCGCGGGCGCGAGATAGCCGACCACCGTGCACAGCAGGCCATAGGCGATGAAGGAAGCGATGCCGAGCACATCGCCCAGATTGCCGCGATCCACCAGGATCAGTTTCACCAGCACCACACCCATCAACACGGCGCCGGCCAGCCACAGGCCGCGCTGGCCGCGACGCGAGCCGGCGATCCAGCCGATCACGCCCAGCACGCTCCACACCACGGTCAGGCTGGTCTGGGCCAGGCCCGTGGAAATCAACCGATCGTTCCAGGCCACGCCACCCCAATGGTGCACGGCATGCAGCACGACCGAGGTGATCAGCGCGAAACCGAGCAGCGCGAGCGCCATCGGCCGCCACTGCCGCAGCAGCTCCGGCGCCTGCGGCGACCAGGCCCAGCATGCGAACAGGACGAAGACCGCCAGCTGTGCCAGTTCCAGCGGATTGAGCAGCGGCACCCACGGCAGCGGCGATGCCGCGCCGGCCAGCCACAGCGATCCGAGTCCACCGATGCCCAGCATTGCGAACAGCACCACCAGCAACGTGCCGCGATAACCGTCGAAGCGCGCGCCAAGCGGCGCGGCCAGCCACGGCCAGCGGAACAGGCCGAGCGCCGCGGCCACCAGCCACGGCAGTCCGATGCCCAGCGCGCGCCAGCCCTCCGCCAGTTCGAAGCGTCCGCCAACCCATTCCAGCAGCATCGACAGCACCGAGGGCCATACCAGCAGCCACGCGAATTGCGCCCAGCCGGCCAGCGCGTGCTCGCTGGAACGCAGGCACAGCAGGCTGCGCACGCCCATGGCCGCGTACGCCAGCCAGGCCAGCGCGCCGTAACCGGCAAACGGTTGTCCGTGGGCCTGGGTCTGCGCCAGCGCCAGCGGCAGCGCCGCCGCGAGTGCCAGCAGGGTGGTCATCGCGAGTGCGGTCGCGGGACGACGGCGATGCACCTCGGCCGCGATCCAGCCAGTGAACGCGACCAGCACGAGCAGCGCATCGGCGCGCACGTCCCAGGCCACGAACCGGCCAATCTCGTTGATCGCCGTGCCCAGCCACCACGCCATGCCCCACAGATAGAACGCCAGCGCCGGCATCGGCCTGTCGTGCGCCCGCAGCACCCACGCGCTCGCCAGTCCGGCCAGCGCGATCAGCAGCGCGCCCATGAAGGCCGGATTGGCGACGGCGGTATCGGGGAGCACCGGGCTCAGGCCAAGCAGGAACGCGAACGCCGCCAGCAGTTGCAGCCCGGTACCGGTGATCAGCGGCAAACGGCGTTGCTGGTGCAGGCCGAGCCACACCAGCGCCGCGCCTTCCAGCGCGAACACGCTGGCGGTGGCATGCGCCGACAGCGCCAGCGGCACGGCAAGAGTGGCGAAACCGACCGCCAGCACCGCATACGACGGCGCCATCCGTTCGAAACCGCCGCGTCGGCGCAGCGCCGCTGCCAGCAGTGCGTACAGCGCCGCCAGTCCCAGCGCGTTGAACGCCAGCGGCAATCGTTCGCCCTGCAGCAATCCCGCCTGCAGCGAGAACGCGACCAGCGGCGTACCGAACACCAGACAACCCTCGACCAGCCCGCGCCGCCCTTCCGGCTGCCGGCGCGCGTACAGCAGCGGGATGATCAGGTAGAACGCGAAGAACAGCAGCAGGAACGGTTCGGTGGTTGCGAACTTGGCCGGCTGGTAGTCGAGCACGCCCCAGGCTGTACCGATGCCGAAAGTGAAGACGAAGCCCAGCAGGTTGAGGATGCGCCAGGGTTTCCACCAGGCGACGCCGAGAATCGCGGCGTTCAGTACCGCGTAGTACGAGAACAGCGCGACATGGTTGCCGCTGCCGGTGGACAGCCAGATCGGCGCCAGGAACCCGGCGAGGATCGCGAACACGGCGAGCGCCTTGGCGTTCTGCAATACCGCCAGCGCGCCGGCGCCCGCGATCAGGATGACGCTCAAGGCAAAAGCGGGCGTGGCTTCCAGCAACTCATAGCGCTTGAACGCGGCGAACACCGTCAGCAACAGGATGCCGATGGCGCCGCCCTGCAACGAAAGCGCGAAGCTGCGATTGCTTTCGCGCTTGCGCCAGGCGAACACCAGCGCCGCCAGCGATGCGGCGGCGATGCCGGCCAGGCGCAGTTCGATCGGCAGGCGCAGCCAGCCCTGATCGCTGGCGTACTTCAGCAACGCCGCCACGCCGGCGAACAGCACCAGCACGCCGATCTTCACCGGCACGTTGCCGACGGTGAACCAGCGCTTGACCGCCCGCAGCCCCAGGCTGATGAAATCCGGGCGCGGCGGTTCGGCGGGCGCGGAAGGCGCCTGTGGCGCACGCGCGGACGCGGCGGCGGGCACGGCCACCTCGGCCGGAGGCAGCGGCGGCGGCACCGGTGCGGTCGCGCGTGGCGCGGGCGGCTCCGGGCCGTGCGCAGGCGTGGTTGGACGCGTCAGCTCGGCGAGCGTGGGCGCCGACACGTCGCTTTGCAGCTCCGGCCGGACCCGCTCGGGAACCGGTGCGGTGGCGCGCGGCGCTGGTTCCGTCGCGGGCACGCCCGTGGCGGCTCCCGCTGCCGCGCTTCTCCGCAGCGCGTCCAGCTGCTGTTCCAGCACGGCGACCCGCCGTTTCAATCCGGCCACCGACACCAGCGCCAGAATCAGCAGCACCGGCACCGCCAGCACCGCCACGCCGATCAGGACCAACACTCCCGCCAAGTCATCCATTTCCTGTCCTCGTCAGGGATCCGGCGCGCCGAAAGTCGCGCCGCGGCCGGATTCGCGTCCGCAGCCTCCGGCAAAGCCCGGGGTATTGCAAGAAGCTGGCCTCGGGTCGCCTCCCGCTGGCCAGCCGGTATAACACGACGATACCCATGAACGCGGAAGGCGCCCGCAGGCGCCTTCGCGTGTTGCTTCCGGAAAGTTCCGGTCAGCTCGGTTATTTGCCGGCGACCACGCGGACCATTTCCAGGCACTTGTTGGAATAGCCCCACTCGTTGTCGTACCAGCTCACCAGCTTGACGAAAGTGCCGTCCAGGGCGATGCCGGCGTCGGCGTCGAAGATCGAGGTGCGGGTGTCGCCGCGGAAATCGGTGGCGACCACCTTGTCCTCGGTGTAGCCCAGGATGCCCTTCAGCGCGCCTTCGCTCTGCGACTTCATCTCGGCGCAGATCTCGGCATAGGTGGCCGGCTTCTCGAGTTCGCAGGTCAGGTCCACCACCGACACGTCGCTGGTCGGCACGCGGAAGCTCATGCCGGTCAGTTTCTTGTTGAGTTCCGGAATCACCACGCCGACCGCCTTGGCCGCGCCGGTGCTGGAGGGAATGATGTTTTCCAGGATGCCGCGGCCACCGCGCCAGTCCTTGTTGGACGGGCCGTCGACGGTCTTCTGGGTGGCGGTGGCGGCATGCACGGTGGTCATCAGGCCACGCTTGATGCCCCACTTGTCGTGCAGCACCTTGGCCAGCGGCGCCAGGCAGTTGGTGGTGCACGACGCGTTGGAGATGATCGCCTCGCCCTTGTAGGTCTTGTCGTTGACGCCGTAGACGAACATCGGCGTGTCGTCCTTGGACGGTGCCGACAGGATGACCTTCTTCGCGCCGGCATCCAGGTGCTTCTGCGCGGTGGTCTTGTCGAGGAACAGGCCGGTCGATTCGATCACCACGTCGGCGCCGACTTCATCCCACTTGAGGTTGGCCGGATCGCGTTCCTGGGTCAGGCGGATCTTCCTGCCGTTGACGATCAGGGTGTTGCCTTCGACCTTCACCTCGCCCTTGAAGCGGCCGTGCACGGAGTCGTACTGCAGCATGTAAGCCAGGTAGTCCGGTTCCAGCAGATCGTTGATGGCGACGATTTCGATGTCGTCGGCGAAGTTCTGCACGGCGGAACGCAACACGTTGCGACCGATACGGCCGAAGCCGTTGATACCAACCTTGATCGACATTGCTCGGGACTCCTGCGGCCGCGCCCGGCGCGGCGGGGTTGACGGGGATACCCATTCTATCAGGGCCGGCGCATCCGGCCATGCGGGCCGGTCGGCCAGGCGCCGATGCCGGGTCCATGCCCGCTCCGCACGCGATTTCGCGCCTCTTCACGCGCCATTGATCCGGATCAAGGCGACGCGCCGCGCGGGCGCGGACACTGGCTACATCGATTCACCCACACGTCCCCTCGAGAAGAAGAAGTCCCATGAACAAGCCCCTCGTATCCGCCGTTCTCGCCGTCGCCCTCGCCGGCGCCGCGCTGCCCGCCTTCGCGCAGTCCAAGGGCGACTGGACGCTCGGTTTCGGCGTCCACCAGGTCAACCCGAAATCCGACAACGGCAAGCTGGCCAATGGCGCGCTGGCGCTGGACATCGACAGCGACGTCAAGCCGACCGTGACCTTCGAATACTTCCTGCGCGACAACCTGGGCCTGGAAGTGCTGGCCGCGCTGCCGTTCAAGCACGACATCGAGATCAAGGGCCTGGGCCGGGTGGGCAGCACCAAGCACCTGCCGCCGACCTTCACCCTGCAGTACCACTTCAATGGCCAGGGCAAGGTGTCGCCGTTCCTGGGCGCCGGCGTCAACTACACCACCTTCTTCAGTGAAGATACCCGTGGCGCGCTTGCCGGCAGCAAGTTGAAACTGAAGGATTCCTGGGGCCTGGCCGCGCATGCCGGCCTGGATTTCAAGGTCAGTGAACGCGGTGCGGTGCGCGTGGACGTGCGCTGGATGGACATCGACAGCGACGTCAAGGTCGGTGGCGTGAAGCTGGGCCAGGCCAAGATCGATCCGCTGGTCTATGGCGCGGCATATGTGCTGAAGTTCTAAGGTCGTAACCTCCGGGGCGGGTCATGTCGGTTAAAGTGCCGGCATGACCCGCCCCTTTCTGTTCGCACTCCTCGCTTTCGTCCTGGCCCTGCCGCTGTCGCCTCCCGCGCATGCGTGGGGGCCGCTGGGACATCGGCTGGTCGCGCGACTGGCCGATGCCGATCTGGATCCGCAGGCACGTGCCGAGATCACCCGCCTGCTGCAGGGCGAAACCGATCCCACCCTCGCCGGCATCGCCAACTGGGCCGACAACCTGCGCGAGAACGATCCGGGCCTGGGCAGGACCAGCGCGCGTTGGCACTACGTCAACATCGGCGAACATGATTGCAGCTACCAGCCGGCGCGCGATTGCCCCGATGGCAAGTGCGTGATCGAGGCGATCCGTGCGCAGAGCGCCATCCTCGCCGATGCGACCCGATCCGATGCCGAGCGCCTGCAGGCGCTGAAGTTCGTCGTCCATCTGGTCGGCGACGCCCACCAGCCGCTGCACGCCGGCTATGCGCGCGACAAGGGCGGCAACGATTTCCAGACCAGCTACCAGGGCAAGGGCAGCAACCTGCACCGGGTGTGGGACAGCGGCCTGCTCAACAGCCGCGGACTCGACGAGGACGCCTACCTGCGCGTGCTGCGCGCCCTGCCGGCGCCGACGCCGGACCGCGCCGACACGCTGCCACCCGCTTCGGCCGACTGGGCCAGGCAATCCTGCGCGATCGTGGTCGCTCCCGGTTTCTATCCCGCCCGCGCCACCCTGGACGCCGCCTACTACGAGGCACAGCGTCCGGTCGCCGAACGGCAACTGCGCCTGGGTGGCGCGCGGCTGGCGGCGCTGCTGAACGCGACGCTTGCGGCACACTGATTCCCCGGCCAGGACGCATTCCGATGAATGTCCGACGCATTGTTTCGCTGGCACTCCTGCTGTTCACGTCCACCGTCCCCGCCTGGGCGGAAGATCATCCGCATGCCTCCGCATCCGCCACGCCCGCAGCGGCGAGCCAGTCCATTCCGCTGGATGCGGCCGCACGCAGCGGATTGCCGCGCGAGACGGCGGAGTTCAGCGCGCACGGCCAGCGTCACGCGTGCGAAGGCGTCGCCCTGGTCGCCATCCTGCGGCAGGCCGGCGCGATGTCGACCGAACCCCTTCGAGGCATCGACCTCGCGCGCCGGGTGGAAGCGGTGGCGCGCGACGGCTACCGGGTGACCTTCTCGCTGGCCGAGCTGGATCCCAGTCTGGGCAACCGCCGCGTGCTGCTGGCCGATCGTTGCGACGGCCAGGCCCTGTCGGCGACGGACGGGCCGCTGCGCCTGGTCGTCCCCGAGGATGCGCGTCCGGCCCGCAGCCTTCGCCAGTTGGACACCCTGACCGTCCTGTCCCCCTGAATCCATCCGGAGCCATCCCATGCGCTTCCCCGTTCCCGTTCGCCGAAATCTGATGCGTCTGTGCCTGCTGGCGTTGCTGCCGTGGTTCGCGGCCACCGCCATCGCCCAGGAACAGGCACCGTTGACCGTGTTCGCCGCGGCCAGCCTGAAGGAATCCATGGACGAGGCCGCCGCCGCCTACCAGCGACACACCGGCATTCCGGTACGCGTGTCGTATGCGGCCAGTTCCGCGCTGGCGCGCCAGATCGAACAGGGCGCGCCCGCCGACCTGTTCTTCTCCGCCGATCTGGAATGGATGGACTACCTGCAGCAGCGGGGCAAGGTCGACGCCGCGCAGCGGCGCAACCTGCTCGGCAATCAATTGGTCCTGATCGCGCCGAAGGCGAGCACGCTCCAGGTGGACCTGGGCAAGGCGGGCACGCTCGCCGCCGCGCTCGGCCAAGGGCGGCTGGCGATCGGCCAGACCAGCAGCGTTCCCGCCGGCAAGTACGCCCGCGCGTCGCTTGAAAAGCTCGGCCACTGGAACGGCGTGCAGACGAAGCTGGCGGAGTCCGAAAGCGTGCGCGCCGCCTTGATGCTGGTGGCGCGCGGGGAGGCCCCGTTGGGCATCGTCTACCTGTCCGATGCGCGCGCCGAACCGGCGGTGCGCATCGCGGCCACGTTCCCGGACAACAGCCATCCGCCCATCGTCTACCCGGTCGCGGCGCTGCGTGGCACACGCAACGCCCAGGCGCAGGCGCTGGTGACCTGGCTGGCCTCGCCGCAAGCCGCGCTGATTTTCCAGCGCCGCGGTTTCATCGTGCTGAAGTAGGCCGGCCGGTTGGACTGGTTCACGCCCGAGGAAATCACCGCCATCCGGCTGAGCCTGAAGGTGGCGATCACCGCCGCCCTGGCCAGCCTGCCTTTCGGCGTACTGGTGGGCTGGCTGCTGGCACGGCGCCGTTTTCCCGGCAAGGCGCTGCTCGACGCGGTGGTGCACCTGCCGCTGGTACTGCCGCCGGTGGTGATGGGTTACGCCCTGCTGATGACCCTGGGAACGCAGGGTACGGTGGGCGCCTTCCTGCAACAGCACTTCGGTATCGTGTTCGCGTTCCGCTGGACCGGCGCGGCGCTGGCCTGCGCGGTGATGGGATTTCCGCTGATGGTGCGCGCCATCCGGCTCTCGCTGGAGAACACCGACCGCAGGCTGGAACAGGCCGCGGCCACGCTCGGCGCCGGTCCCTGGCGGGTGTTCTTCACCGTCACCCTGCCGTTGGCCTGGCCCGGCCTGGTCGCCGGCACCGTGCTGGCGTTCGCCAAGGCGTTGGGCGAATTCGGCGCCACCATCACCTTCGTGTCCAACATCCCCGGCGAGACCCAGACACTGTCGTCGGCGATTTACGGGCTGATGCAGGTGCCCGGGGGCGAAGCCGGCATCTGGCGACTGGCGGCGGTCGCGGTGGCGATCTCGCTGATCGCGCTGCTGTTGTCGGAATGGCTCACGCGGCGCCACCGCGGCCGGGAGGAAATCTGATGCTGCGGCTGGACGTGGAACTCCGGCGCGGTGCGTTCCATCGGCGCGTACGCATCCAATCGGATGCGCGCGTGCTCGCGCTCTCCGGTCCATCCGGCGTGGGCAAGACCACCGTGCTCAACGCCATCGCCGGACTGATCTCGCCGGTGGCCGGACACATCGAAGTCGATGGCCGGGTGCTGTTCGACAGCGCGCGCCGCGTCGACATCGCCACCCACCGGCGCCGCATCGGCTACGTGTTCCAGGACGCGCGTCTGTTTCCGCACCTGGACGTGCGCGGCAACCTGCGCTACGGACGCCATGGCCGCGACACACCGGTGCGCTTCGGTTTCGACGCGGTGGTCGAACTGCTCGGCATCGGCGCGCTGCTGGGCCGGCGCACGCGCAACCTCTCCGGTGGCGAGGCCCAGCGCGTGGCGATCGGCCGCGCGCTGCTCTCGCAACCGGCGATCCTGCTGTTCGACGAACCGTTGTCCGCACTGGACCAGGCCCGTCGCGAAGAGTTGATCCCCTACCTGCAGCGGGTACGCGACGAAATCCGCCTGCCGATCGTCTACGTCAGCCATCATGCCGAGGAAGTGCGCCGCCTGGCCGATGCCGTGCATGCGATGGCGCCGGGCAGCGACTAGCGCTTGGCCGACGCCACCTCGCCCTTGCCGTTGCGGAGACTGAAGGTGAAGGCATAGGCCAGCGATACCGGCACGATCCGCTTCTGCACGGTCGCACCCGCGCAGCCGACGCCATTCCAGTCGCGATCGCGGGTGGCGGCATCAGGATAGTCACAGAACATCGCCGGTTCGAACCGCCACTGGTTCACCGCGACCAGCATGGCATCGCGCAGGGACGCGAACTGTTCCGCGGGCGCGCAACCCACCTGGTCCAATGCGGCAACCTTGGCAGGCCTGCCAAGTTCATCGACGACGAACGACACGCACAAAGTGGTGGGCGCCAGTTCGCGCGCGGGATAGTCGCCGGGAAACACCGGCGAGACGTTGTCCTGCGGGACCGGATAGGCGAACGCCTGATGCGCCGCCATTTCATAGCGCGCGCTGCCTTCCAGCATGATCAGGCGGCGCTCGACGCTGTCGATGCGGGTGCTGGAGGAACTCGCGCAACCGGCCAGGCCGGCGATCACCACCACCATCCAGCATGGCGCGAGTGCATGCACGGTACGCCTCATCGCTGCACCATCCACGGTCCATTCCGCGAGGGTTCGACCGGATCGCGTATGGCCTGTTGGGCTAGATCAGCCGGTTCGTCCAGCGAGAACTCCACCGGCACCCGCACCATGGACACCACGGCGCGGCCCGCTTCGATGGCCGGTTCGAAACGCCATCCACGCGCGGCGGCCATCGCGGCCTGATCCAGATCGTCGAAACCGGAGCTGCGCTCGAGGCCGACCTGGCGTACCCGTCCATCCGTCCCGATGACCAGTTTCATCACCACCGTACCTTCATGCCTGCTGGCGGGATATCGCGGCGGTGCCAGCGTGGAATGATCAACGGAGCGGTTCGTCCGGCTGATTGAACCGCTGCCGGTGACCAGCGGCGACGCGGCGCCCTGCTCGAGGGTGACCACCAGTTCGATCGAGAGGGAAGGCTTTCCGTTCTCATCGGCGAGGCGAAGGCTCGCCGACTTGCCGAGTTCGATCACCATCTCGGGGTTTCCCGCCGACTTGCCGGCGACGTCGATATCGGCGATCACGCGGGCATGCCCGGCCGCCATCGTTTCGATCCGGAACCTGCCCTTCCAGGTTTCTCCGGCCTCCGTCTGGCCCGACACCGCGAATGCCTTTCCGGGCTTCTCGCGGATCTCGAACGCACGGGTCGCACCGCCCAGGCTCACCTGCATGGCGATGTGGTACAGACCCTCCTGCGTCGCCGCCGCCGGCGGCGCCGGTTGCGTAGCCCAGGCGCCGTAGCCGACCGCGACCGCCATCGCGGCCACCAGCAGCGTGGCCAGCGCGCGACGACGGCGGGAGGGAAGCTGATTTCCGAGCTGAGCGATCCGCTCCCTGAGCGGATGCGGTGCGGGCCAATGGCAGGCGAGCGGCACCGGGCCGATATCCAGCTGCCCCTTCAGCATCGCCTCGCCGTAACTGCGCCGGGCGCCGGGATACCGTCGGATGACGTCCTCGTCGCAGGCCAGTTCCTGATCGATGCGGAAGCGGCGCGCGGCCAGATGGATCAGCGGGTTGAACCAGTAGACGCAACGCACCACCGACACGAGCGCATTGGCCACCAGATCACCGCGGCTGATGTGGAGGCGCTCGTGGCAGGCGATGAGAACCCGCTCCCGCTCCAGGTAGCGGGACTCGAAATCGGCCGGCACCACGATGCGGGGACGGAACAGTCCGATGGCCGCCGGCAGTCCGCGCGTACTCGTCGCGCTCCACAGCCCATCCCCGCACCGGCGCAGCTCGCCCAGGCCGCGCACGAAGCGGTGCTGTCGCACCCACAACGCGCCCGCCATCGCGACGACGCCACCCAGCCAGGCGACCAGCAGGCATGTTTCCCACATCGAGGACAGGGAGGGCGCCGCGGCCGCGGTGGCCGCCCGCATCGGCATCAGCACCGTGCCCACCGCGTCCCATTCCTCCGCTACTTCGCGCGCGGGCAGCAGCACCGCGAGCGCGGCGACCGGTACGCACAGCCAGGACGCGTAGGCGGCGCCCGCTCCCAACCAGCGCCGGAGTGGCGCACGCAGCAGATACAGGAGCAGGATGACCAGGGACGTAGCGAGCGTGGTCGCCAGCAGCAGGCGCAGGAGATCACCGCTCATCGTCGAGCTCCGCAATCAGCTTCTTCAGTTCGGCGATGTCCGCCGGCGACAGCCGACCCTGTTCGCTGAAATGCGCCACCAGTGGCGCGACCCGCCCGCCGAACAGGCGTTCGAGCATTCCCACGCTCTGCTGCCCTACCCAATCCTCGCGGGGCAGCACGGGCGTGTAGAGGTAACGGCGGCCTTCCTTCCGGGCCTGGATGGCGCCCTTGTTGAGCAGCCGGTTGAGCAGGGTCTTCACCGTCGGCTCGGCCCAGCCTGTCTGCGCAGACAGGGCCGCCAGCACCTCGTCGGCGCCGAGCGGGTGGTCACGCCAGAGCACCTCCATCACCAGGGCCTCGGCATCGCTGATCGACATGACGTTTACACCTGTAAATTTTAATCGATTACGCGCGTAAACAGTTCGCCTGTCAAGCCCCCCGGCAGACGCCTCGTTCCTGCCTCCCTCACCGGCTTTCGCCTAAGCTTGCGCGCATGACCGTTCACCTGGACTCCCTCGACGGCGCCGTCGAATTCATCCTCCAGCACACCCCGCAGACCCTGCGCATGGGCGCGCCGCTGGGCATCGGCAAACCGCATCGCCTGCTCAATGCGCTATACGCGCGACTGCGGGAGGACGCTTCCCGCCCGTGGTTCCTCTACACCGCGCTGTCGCTGGATCCGCCGCAGGCGCACGCGGGCCTGGAAGCGCGCTTTCTCCAGCCCTTCGCCTCGCGCCATTTCGGCGACGATTTCCCGCGCCTGGACTACGTGCAGGCGATGAAGCGCGACGCATTGCCTGCGCACATCGAAATCGAGGAGTTCTACATGCAGTCCGGTGCGCTGCTGTCCTCCTCGCAGGCGCAGCGGCGCTACGCGAGCCTCAACTACACCCACGTGGCGCGGGCGCTGGGCGATCGCGCGCTCAACGTGATCGTGCAGAAGGTGGCGCGCGAGCCCGGCGGAAACCGGCTGTCGCTCTCGTGCAACAACGACCTCACCCAGGACGCGGTGGAGGCGGTGCTGGCACGCGGCCTGCCCCGCCCACTGCTGGTGGCGGAAGTGGATCCGCAACTGCCCTGGCTGGGCGGCACCGCGGCGGTGGATGAGGACTACTTCGACGCGGTGGTGACCCCGCCCGGCCCCTATCCGATGCTGTTCGGACTGCCGCGCCAGCCGGTCTCCGATGCAGAATACGCGATCGGCCTGTACGCCAGCGCGCTGGTGCGCGACGGCGGCACCCTGCAGATCGGCATCGGTGCGCTGGCCGATGCGCTCTGCCACGCGCTGGTGCTGCGCCATACCGACAACGCCGCGTATCGAGAGGTACTGGCGGCACTGGATCCCCGGCTCGAACAGCACCCCGCGGTGATCGAGAGTGGCGGCCTGGATCCTTTCGAAGCCGGCCTGTACGGCTGCAGCGAAATGATCAACGAGGGATTCAAGCGGCTGGTGGAAACCGGCGTGATCCGCCGCAAGGTGGTCGACGACGAACTGCTGATGCAACGCATCGCCGACGGCACCGCGAACCTCGGCGACCAGGCGCGGCTGCAGCGCGACGGCGAGTACCTGCACGGCGCGTTCTACCTGGGATCGCCAGCCTTCTACGACTGGCTGCGCACGCTCCCCGATGACGAGCGCCGCGCCATCGGCATGCGCCGCATCGGCAGCGTCAACCAGATCTATGGCGGCCACGAGTCGCTGGAACGCCTGCAACGCCGCGAGGCGCGCTTCTTCAACTCGGCGATGATGATGACCGCGCTCGGAGCGGCGGTGTCGGATGGGCTGGAAGATGGGCGGGTCGTGTCCGGCGTCGGTGGGCAGTACAACTTCGTGGCGATGGCGCATGCGCTGGAAGACGCACGCTCGGTGCTGATGTTCCGCGCCATCCGCGACGCCGGCGGCAAGACCCATTCGAACGTGCGCTGGAACTACGGCCACACCACCATCCCGCGCCATCTGCGCGATCTGTGCATCAACGAGTACGGCATCGCCGATCTGCGCGGCCGCAACGACGAGGACTGCGTGATCGCGATGGCCGGCATCACCGACGCGCGCTTCCAGTCCGGCCTGCTGGAGGAAGCACAGCGCAGCCGCAAGCTTCGTCGCGAATTCGTTCCGCCGGCGGCCTGGACGGAGAACACGCCCGCGCATCTGACCGCGCGCCTGCGCCGCTTCCGCCACGACGGCACCCTGCCCGACTACCCACTGGGCAGCGATTTCACCGAAGTGGAACAGCGCCTGGTGAAAGCCCTGTCCTGGCTGAAGAGCCACACCACCACGCCACTGGGCAAGGTGGGCACGGTGTTGCGGGCAATGTCAGCGGGTGTCGCCGATGCCGAGGCGATGGAGCGGATGGGATTGAGGAATCCCGCCGGTTGGGGTGAGCGCGTGGAGGCGAAGCTGCTGGCATTGGGATTGCGGGAAACCCGGGGTTAGCCCAGGCCGCATCGCCACCACCGACGTAGAGCGGAGCTCGCTCCGCTGCTTTGCTTTTGTTGTTGATTTTTTGCTGTTTCTCCCACCAGGACCTTCACCCCTGAAATCCAGGCCCGACCGATCATCCGTCTGCCGCAACCGCCGCCAATCGAACGGCAACGACCACGGCAGCGGAGCAAGCTCCGCTCTACGGTGCAATCGACGGGTGTCGGCGGCAACGGTACGCACCCACAAAAAAAAGGCCGGGCTCACGCCCGGCCTTTTTCGTGACTCACGACGGCAAGTCCGTCTCAATCCAGCGACTTCACCGCCTCGACCACCTTCTCCACGGTGATGCCGAAGTGCTTGTAAAGCGCTTCCGCCGGCGCGGAGGCACCGAAGCTCTCCATGCCAACGACCGCGCCGTCCAGGCCGACATACTTGCGCCAGAAATCGGTGGTCGCCGCTTCCACTGCCACGCGCTTGCGCACCGCCTTCGGCAGCACCGCTTCGCGGTACTCGGCCGGCTGGCGATCGAACACGTCGGTCGACGGCATCGACACCACGCGGGTCTTCATGCCTTCGGCATCCAGCGTGGTCTTGGCCTGCATGGCCAGGCCCACTTCCGAGCCGGTGGCGATCAGGATCACGTCCGGGGTGCCGGCGGCATCGGCCAGCACGTAGCCACCACGCGCGATGTCTGCGACCTGCGCTTCGCTGCGCGCCTGGTGCGGCAGATTCTGGCGCGAGAAGATCAGGCAGCTCGGGCCGTCGCGGCGGACGATCGCCGCTTTCCACGACACCGCCGACTCGACCGCGTCGCACGGGCGCCACACGTCGTTATTGTGGATGTAGCGCAGCGACGCCAGATGCTCGACCGGCTGGTGGGTCGGACCGTCCTCGCCCAGGCCGATGGAATCGTGGGTGTAGACGTGGATGGCATGGGCCGGAATCAGCGCGCTCATGCGCACCGCGTTGCGCGCGTAATCGCTGAACACCAGGAAGGTCGCGTCGAACGGCAGGAAACCGCCGTGCAGCGCCAGGCCGTTGCTGATCGCGGTCATGCCGAACTCGCGCACGCCGTAGTACACGTAGTTGGCGTTCGGATCATCGGTGGCGACCGACTTGCTGGCCTTCCACAGGGTCAGGTTGGAGTGCGCCAGATCCGCCGAACCGCCGATCATTTCCGGCAGCAGCGGGGCGAACGCTTCGATCGCCAGCTGCGAAGCCTTGCGCGAGGCGATCACCGGGCCTTCGGCCTGGGTCTTGGCGATGAAGGCATCGGCGGCGGCCAGGAAGCCTTCCGGCAGGTCGCCATGCGAGCGGCGGCTCAGTTCGGCGGCCTGTTCCGGATACTGCGCGGCGTACTTGTCGAACAGCATGTTCCACTGTTCCTCGCGCACCAGGCCGGTGTTGCCGGCGCGCCAGCCGTCGTAGATTTCCTGCGGAATCTCGAACGGACCATACGGCCATTCCAGCGCCTTGCGGGTGGCTTCCAGTTCTTCCTTGCCCAGCGGCGCGCCGTGCGAGGATTCCTTGCCGGCCTTGTTCGGCGAACCGAAACCAATCGTGGTGCGGCAGCAGATCAGCACCGGCTTGTCTTCCGACTTCAGCGCGGTGTCGATGGCGGCCTTGATCTCGACCGGATCATGGCCGTTGACATTGCGCACCACCTGCCAGCCATAGGCTTCGAAGCGCGCGGGGGTGTCGTCGGTGAACCAGCCATCGGTGTTGCCGTCGATCGAGATGTGGTTGTCGTCCCAGAAGCAGACCAGCTTGTTCAGGCCCCAGGTACCGGCCAGCGAGGCGGCTTCGTGCGACACGCCTTCCATCAGGCAGCCGTCGCCCATGAACACCCAGGTGCGGTGATCGACGATTTCGAATTCGGGGCGATTGAAGCGCTGCGCGAGCAGCTTCTCGGCCAGGGCGAAACCGACCGCGTTGGCGAAGCCCTGTCCCAGCGGCCCGGTGGTCGTCTCCACGCCGGGGGTTTCATGGCGCTCCGGATGGCCGGCGGTCTTGCTGTGCAGCTGGCGGAAATGCTTGAGCTCTTCCAGCGGCAGGTCGTAGCCGCTCAGGTGCAGCAGCGCGTACTGCAGCATCGAACCGTGGCCGTTGGACAGGATGAAGCGATCGCGGTTGAACCAGTGCGGGTTCTTCGGGCTGTGGCTCAGGTAGTCGTTCCACAGAACTTCGGCGATGTCGGCCATGCCCATGGGCATGCCGGGATGGCCGGACTTGGCGGTTTCCACCGCGTCGGCGGCGAGGAAACGGATGGCGTTGGCGAGCTGGCGGCGGGAGGGCGTCGTCATGGGGAGATCGGGGCTTTGGAGTGGCGCGCCGGAATGCGGGCCGCCCATTGTCCCATAGACCGGCGGCCGGGCAGAAACGGCGGAATCGCCCTGGGAATCGAATCCCCCCTTGAATCAGTGACTTGCGGAGACCCTGAATTTCCTGTCTTCAGTGTTCCCGGCCGCGAAACGCCGACGCCCCGCGATCAGCGGGGCGTCGGAAGCGGATCCGGCAGGTCGCGGGCTCAGGCGTGCCCGCGATCGGTTTCGCCCTTGGACACCATCGCCGCAATCGCGATGTCGCCGGTGACGTTGAGGGTGGTGCGGCACATGTCGAGAAAATGGTTGACGCCCAGGATCAGGCCGATGCCCTGCGGCGGCACGCCCACCATGCCGCAGATCATCGCCACCACCGGGAGCGAGCCCGACGGCACGCCGGCCGTGCCGATGCCGCCGAGGATGCACACCAGCATCACCAGCACTTGCTGGAACAGGGTGAGATCAACGCCGAAGAACTGGGCCAGGAAGATCACCGTCACGCCCTCGAACAGCGCGGTGCCGTTCTGGTTGGCGGTGGCGCCCACGGTCAGCACGAAGCGCGAAATCCGCGGCGGCAGGCCGAGCTTTTCTTCCGCCACCCGCAGCGAGGTCGGCAGGGTGGCGTTGCTGGAGGCGGTGGAGAACGCCAGCACCATCGCTTCCTGGGTACCGCGGAAGAACGCGCGCGGCGAATAGCCGCCGATCGCGCGCAACGCGATCGAATAGACCACGAACAGGTGCAGGGCCAGCGCCAATACGACCACGCCGACGTAACTGGCGAGCTTGAACAGCAGGTCCCAGCCGAACTTCGCGGCCAGGTCGAACATGAAGCAGAACACCGCGTACGGAGCCAGGCGGATGACCAGTCCGATCAGGGTCATCGACACGTCGAACAGGCCCTGGATGCCCTCGCGCAGCGTATCGGTGGCCTTGCCGGGCGTCAGCACCATGCCGATGCCCAGCATCAGGGCGAAGAACATCACCGCCAGGATGGTGTTGTCGGCGGCAGCCTTGATGACGTTGTCCGGCACGATCGACAGCAGCATGTCGAGCCCGTGCGGCTGCTCGTGCGTGCTGGCGACGATGGCACTGGCGCGTTGCGCCCCCTCGGCCAGCAGGTGCTGGGCGGTGTCGCGGTCGATGCCGCTACCCGGTTGCAGCCAGTTGACCAGCAGCAGTCCCAGCACCACCGCGATGGACGACATCAGCACGGTATAGCCCAGGGTGCGCCAGCCTACCCGGCCGAATGCCCGGATATCGCCCATCTCGGAAACGCCGACCACCAGCGCCGAGAACAACAGCGGCACCACCAGCATGAAGATGAGATTGAGGAACAATTGGCCAATCGGCCCGGTCACGTAGCTGGTGATCAGCTGCACCCATGGGGTGCACTGCCAAGGCAGATCGGCGGCCCCGGCGACGCAGGCCGGATTGCCGGCGCCGGCGGCGGTCAGCTGGCCGATTCCCGTCATGTACACCAGCAATCCCATTGCCAGGCCGGCGATGAAACCGATCGCCATTTTCCAGTGCAGCGGTAGCTTGTTCTTGCCGGTGGTCGGGGCTTCGGTCATGAGGGATGCCTTCGGAACGAAGCATCCAGCTTAGCAAACCTCCCCGGGGCGGCCGTTGTGCGCCTGCGTCAGCGCACTCAGGCCGGCGGATACAGCGGCGGCAACGGCGCCCGCGGCGGTATGGTCTCCCCGCGCCAGCGGGGACCATCGGCGAATGCCGCCCTCAGCGCGCCGCGGGCGGCGCTGCCGTCGCCATCGGCCCACCGGGCCCGCCGCAATTGTTCCACCGCATCGCGTTGCGCAGGCGGCTGCAGGCGCCGCACGAGTTCATCCAGATCCGCCGCTGGCGGGCTGGCCATGCCGCACAACACCTCGCCCACCTCGTCCAGACTGCCGGTGTCCAGCGCGCGCTTGAGATCCGGCAACGCATGACGAGGCGCCACCGCCGCATGGCCGGCACCGCCGTGCGCAGGCACCGGCGCGGGAGCGCGCCTGCGCTGGAGCGCCCATACCAGGGTGATCAGCCAGAGCACCGCAAAGGCGGCCGCCAGCCATGGCCAGATGCCATCGCCTGCGAGCGCGCTGCCGCTTTCCGCCGAGCCGAGGAGCGTAGCGGGCGCTGCCCCCGGCACGGCGTTGGCCGGCGCGGCCGCCCCGGCGGCGACCTGCAACGGCAGATCCGGCAACCGGGCCATTTTCGCCGCGCTGGCCGCCACGTCCCACCAGGGAATCCCCAGCCCGGACACCGTCAGCCGTCCCGGGCGATCCGGCACCACCGCATAGCGCTGGGTCCATTTCACCTGCGGCGCGCCGCCAGTGAAGGTCTCGTCATACTGGATGGGTTCGGCGAACACCTGCGCGCCCGGTACCGATGGCACCGGCATCTCCGGAAGTTGCGCCCGGGTGGCGCCCTCGGCGATGCCTTCGACAACCAGCGTCGCCGCCTCGCCCACCCGTGCCGCCGTGGGCGCGCCGACATAGCGCATGCGCAGATCCCGCAACGGCAACCAGGGTTGCGGCGCACCCGGCGGCTGCGCACGCACCGTCAGTGCGCGGGGCGCACCAGCCACCCGCAACTCGCGCCGCCCGTTGCCGACCAGATCGTCGAACCAGCCGCCCGCGCCACGCCCGTTGAACCGGGGCGCCGGCAGGGTCACCGTGCCGCTGCGCTCGGGCACCAGCAGGAAGCGCCGTTCGATCAGGTTGTAGCGGCGGCCATTGATCTCCCGACTGCCCTGCACGTCGTCGCCGACCTTCTGCAGCACCGCACCGTCCGGCGCATCCAGATCCAGTTCGCCGGACACCAGCGGCACGCCATAGAACAGGCGCAGCACAACCCCCACGCTCTGCTGGACATAAGGCGTGGCATCGTCCACTTCGGTTTCCAGGAACACATCCGCATTGCCCGCGCGCGTGGCGACCGGCGGCGCGGGCCGGACCGTCAACGCGATGGGTGCGGTGCGCTGTTTTCCGACCTGCAGCGCGGGAATGACCAGGTTGCCTTCGCGACGCGGCCGCAGCGTGATCTGGTAAGTCACCCGCGAAGCGCTGGTGCCGTTGATCATTTCGAACGAACGGCCGCTGCTCTGGTCCAGCAGTTCGAAGTCCTGCATCAGCGGGGTGAGATCCGGCGCCGATGCAGCTCCCGTCGACTGGATGGTCAGCGCCACCGTGTCGCCGAGATCGATCGGGTTGCGATCCAGACGCGCTTCGACCTGCGCGTGTGCCGGCCATGCGGCCAGTGCCAGCACAAGCCAAATCAACACGCCCATCGGATGTCGCCACCACGCGTTCATTGCCCTTCCCTCGTCCGACGTTCGTGTTCCAGTTGGAATTTGGCCTTCAGCAATCCGCCCGGATCATCCGGTACCCGCTTCAACCAGGCCTGCAGGGCCTGGCGGCGCTCGCGTTCGGCGGGCGTCTCCTCGGCGGCGGCCTGGCCCGTCGAAGCCTTGCCGTCGCGCTTCTCCGATTGCCGTGCGAGTGCCTGGCGCATGCGCTCGCGCTGCGCCGCGTCGGCGGCCTGCTGGGCTTGCGGATCCGCGGGTGAATCCGGCGACTGCGAGGCCGTCCGCGCCGGGGATTGTGCCGAATCCGCCTGTTGCCGCGACGGCGGTTTTTCGGGTGTCGCCGATGGTTGCTGTCCCTGCTGTTGCGAGGCGGCGGCATTGCTCGCCGCACGCGAGGCATTCGGCGAGGCGCCGGCGTTGCCGGCACCCCGATCAGGGGAATTCTTGCCCTGCTGTCCCTGTCCCTGTCCCTGCTGGCGCTGGCGCGCCTGTTCGACCGCGCGGCGATTCGCGATCGCATCCTGCATGCCCGGCTGCCGCTGCAACGCCCTGTCATAGGCGCCGATGGCTTCGTCGTAACGGCCCTGCTTGGCCAATGCGTTGCCGAGGTTGTAGTACGCCTCGGCATTGTCCTGGCCGGCGAACGCCTGTTCCGCCGCGGTGAAGTCGCCCTTGCGGTAGGCCTGTACGCCCTGCTCGATCCGCGCGTGCTGCAGTTGATCCGCGCGGCGCCACCAGTTGCCGTCGGCGGCCTGCGAAGGCAGTGCCCACAGCAATGAACAAACGGCCAGCAGCATCAACGCGGCGCCGCGGCGGAACGCCAGCAACATCAGCAGCATCAACGGAGGCAGCAACCAGTAGCCCTCGTCCAGCCACGCCTTGCCGCGCGCACCCGACGGGCTGGCGGCATCGATGCTGTCCGGTGCCAGCACGCCCAGTGCTTCCAGATCCGTGCCCTCGCGTGCCAGCATCTCGAAACGCCCGCCACCGCGCTGGGCCAACTGGCGCAGCGACGCCGCATCCAGCCGCGTCCGGGCCAACGCGCCATCGCGTGCGCGGTAGGCGGCTCCAGCTTCGCTGCCCAGGCCCAGCACGGAAACGCGATAGCCCTGTCCGGACGCCCGGGCCGCCGCTTCGAGCGCGGCCGCGTCCGCATGATCCGCCATCAGCAGGATCTCGCCGCGGTCGAAACCCGCCTGCTTCAGCAACCGCGCCGACCAATCAATCGCACGATCCGTCCGCTGCCCATCGACAGGCATGACATCGGGAGACAGCGCGTCAAGGAACAACGCGATGTTGTCCGCGTCTTCGGTCAACGGGGCCACCGTGAACGCATCGCCCGCGTATGCCACCAGCGCGACCTGTCCGCCCTGGCGCTGTCGCAGCAACGCAGCCAGCTTGCCACGCGCCTGCAACAGGCGCGACGGCGGCAGATCGGCGGCTTCAACCGCGCTGGACAGATCCAGGGCGATGACCAGCGGGGCGCGTTGTTCCCACAACGGCTGCTCGCCCTGGCGCCAGCTCGGTCCGGCCAACGCCACTATCGCCATCGCGAAGCCCAGCACCAACAGGATCGGCGCGATCCAGCCCGCGCGTCCCGCACCGGCAAGCAGGTGCGGCAACAGATGCGCATCCACCGCCTGCCGCCAGACATTCGCCCGTCGTTGGCGCAGCCGCCAGCCCGCGCCGATCAACGGCGCCAGCAGCAACAGCCACAGCAACTGCGGGCGCAGGAAGTGCAGCGATTCCATCCACCCCGTCATGCGCGCCTCCGCGGCAATGCGAACGCGACCAGTCCCACGCACAGTGCCGCCGCCAGCGGCAGCGGATAGCGTTCGACGCGCGGACGCACCTGTTCACCGGGCAGTTCCACCGGCTCCAGGCGATCCAGCTCCGCATAGATGCTCGCCAGTTGCTCGATGTCGCGGGCGCGGAAGAAACGCCCTCCGGTCTGCCTGGCGATGCGGCGCAGGGTGTCCTCGTCGATCTCCTCTCCGCCGGCGCCGGGCAATGGCACCGCCATGCCGAAGAACGAAGTCATGCCGCTGCCGCCAAAGGCGATGGTGTGCACGCGCACGCGCGCCTGTGCCGCGAGTTCGGCCGCCTTCAGCGGCTCCAGCATGCCCGCGGTGTTCACGCCGTCGGTCAGCAGGATCAATACGCGCTGCCCTTTTTCCTGCGCCGCCAATCGCTTGACCGCCAGGCCGATCGCATCGCCCACCGCGGTTTCCCTGCCGGCCAGTCCCACCACGCTGTCGCGCAACTGCTCGCGCACGCTCTGTCGGTCCAGCGTCAGCGGAGTGAGCGCATAGGCGCGCTGCCCGAACACGAGCAGGCCGACCCGATCGCCGGCACGGCGATCGAGGAAATCCGCGAGTACCGCTTTTGCGGCTGTCAGCCGATCCACCACGCTGCCGCCGAGTTCCATGTCGGCCTCGCTCATGCTGCCGGACAGGTCCACGGCCAGCATCAGGTCACGTCCGCTTTGCGGTGGCGTGACGGCCTCGCCGAACGTCTGCGGCCGGGCCGCCGCCGCGCACAGCAGGAACCAGGCCAGCCAGGCCAGCGCCGCCACCCGGCGCTTGCCCAGGAATCCATGCGTCGCCGCGATGGCCTGCAGGTTTCCACCATAGGGAACACGCAGCGCCGCCGAGGTGCTCCGGACCGGCGGCAACAACCAGCGCACCAGCCACGGAAGCGGAAACGCCAGCCACATCCACGGCCACGCGAATCCGGCGTACGCGTCGCGCAAGGTCTGCAGCAGCGGCCAGTCGCCGATCATCGCTTGCCCGCCATCAATTGCAGGAAACGCGCACGCGCCAGCCCCCGCAGGCGCGCCACCGCATCGAGGTCCACTTCCCGCCGGTAGCCGCCATCCAGCAGCAGGCGGCCGTCTCCCTGCGAGAAGGCTCCCGCGGTGTCGCCATCAAGAAACCGCAGCCACGCTTCACCCGACAGGCGGACCGCGCTGGAATCGACCTCGCGCGCCGCGCGCCGCAGCAGATCGGACATCGCCGCCACCTGCGCGGCCGGTGCGTGGCCCAGGCCGCTCTCGTCGAACCACCGTAGCCACCGGCGCCGGCGCTGGCGCCGACGCCAATGGCGCACCACGAAAAACAGGACGACCATCGCCAGCAATCCCGCCAGCCACCACCAACCGGGCGCCAGCGGCCACCAGGTCGGCGCGGGCGGCAAATGAACATCGCGCAGGACCAGATCGGCCGGTTTCATCAGGCCACCTGCGGCGTCGATCCGCCCGCCGGCAACCAGGATTCACTCGGTGCATCGCCACGCAGGGCGTAGGCGCGCACGCCACGCAATGGCAATCCGCGCACCGCCGCCTGCATGGGCTCCGAGAAGAACTGCTGCCAGCGCTGCCGCTGGGTGGCGTCGGCGAGGTCGAGTTCCACCCGGTGTCCACCGGTCTGGAACGGCAGTGATGACGCCGGTGGCGAAGCTTCCAGCGCGTCGAACAGCATCAGCACGCTGATTTCGTGGTGCGCGGCCCAACGCGGCCAGTCACTCTGCGGAATGGCCGCGACGCTGTGCGGATCAGCCAGCACGATCAGACGCGAGCCAGGCCGCAGCAGGCGCGCGGCGTGGTCCAATGCCACCGCCAGTCCCTGGTCGTCCACGGGAGGACGCTCGTACCAGCGCACCAGTGCATCCAGCACGCGCAGCGCTCCCCGCGTCCCGGATGCTGGCGCCACCGGCGGCTCGGCGGCGGTACCGCGCAGCGCCGCGACGCGATCACCGTCGCGTATCGCGCTCCAGGCCGCCACCGCGCCAGCGCGCGCGGCCTGGGTGGATTTGAAACGAATCCGGGTGCCGAAATACAGCAGCGGCGAAGTATCGGCCACGATCAGCGTCAGCCGTTCGCGTTCGGCCTGGAATAGTTTGGTATGGGTGCGCCCGCTGCGCGCGGTCAGTCGCCAGTCGATGTGGCGCACGTCGTCGCCGGGTACGTACTCACGCGATTCGGCGTACTCCATACCCCTTCCACGCAGGGTCGAGGCCGCCGGTCCGGTGATCGAATGCCGGCCGTGGCGCGCCGGCTTGCGTCGCTGCGCGGTGGCGCGCAGCGCGACCAGTTCGGCCAGAGTCGGGGCGATGCCGTCGCCGTTGATCGCCATGCCGGTTCCCTCAGGGCAACGGCACGACGTCGAGCAGCGCCGCGACCAGCCGATCACCATCCCAGCCCTCGGCGGTGGCTTCGTAGCTGGGAAGTACGCGATGGCGCAGCACGTCCGGGGCGATCGCGCGCACGTCCTCGGGCGTCACGTAGTCGCGTCCGGCCAACCAGGCACGCGCGCGCGCGCAGCGTTCCAGCGCGATGGAGCCGCGCGGACTCGCGCCCCATGCGATGCGCCGCGCCAGTTTCGGGTCGTAACGCGTGGCATCGCGCGATGCGAGCACCAGTTCGATCAGGTAGCGCTCGAGCTGGGGCGCCACGTGAAGATCCAGCACCGCCTTGCGCGCGGCGAACACATCTTCCTGCGGCATCCGGGTCAGCGTGGCCGGCACCGGTTTCAGGGTCTGCTGCGCGCGCTCGCGCGCCAGGCGCAGGATTTCCGCTTCCGCGGATGCCTCGGGATAGCCGATGCGCACATGCATCAGGAAGCGATCGAGCTGTGCCTCCGGCAGCGGGAAAGTGCCTTCCTGCTCGATCGGATTCTGGGTCGCCATCACCAGGAACAGCGCAGGCAGCGGATAGGTGTGCCGACCGACGGTGACCTGTCGTTCGCCCATGGCCTCCAGCAACGCGGACTGCACCTTGGCCGGCGCGCGGTTGATCTCGTCGGCCAGCAACAGCGGGTGGAAGATGGGACCCGGCTGGAACTCGAAACGGCCGTCCTGGGGACGCCACACCTCGGTGCCGGTCAGATCGGCGGGCAGGAGGTCCGGGGTGAACTGGACCCGGGCGAAGTCCGCCTCCAGCCGGCCCGCCAGCGCCCGGACCGCCGTGGTCTTGGCCAGGCCCGGCGCCCCCTCGACCAGCAGGTGACCATCCGCGAGCAGCGCTATCAGCAGGCGTTCGATGAGTGCGGCCTGGCCGACGATGGTATCCGACAGGTCCTGCCTCAGCGCGGTGAACGCGGCGTGCAGGCGCCCCTGCTCGGGTAGCGGAAGCGGCGCGGAAGCGGAATTTTCCATCGGGAGCGGCTGTGCGGAATCGGAGGGCCATTGTGACCCAAGGAAAGATGGATTGGTTCAGCCAGCCCCATCCACCGGTTTAGCCCGCGTGCACCTGGTCCTCGTGACGCCAGAAACGCGGACGGGGGCCGAAGCCCCCGTCGCCATTCCGATTGCGGACTGCGCGCGCTTCAGTTGGCCGCGCGCGACAGCGCCTGCTGCGGTGCCACCCGAAGGACCTTCGGGGTGACGAAGATCAGCAACTCCGCCTTCTCCTTGCTGCGGCCCTTCTTCTTGAACAGATTGCCCAGGAAGGGGATGTCGCCGAGGAACGGCACCTTGGCGATGCTGGTGCGGTCGGTGAACTCGTAGACACCGCCGATGACCACGGTCTGGCCGTCATCGACCAGCACGGCGGTATTGATCTCGCGCTTGGCGATTTCCGGCACCGAACCAAAATCACCCAGATCAATGAACCGCAGCACCTCGTCCTTCTTCACGTTCAGCGCCAGGAACACGCGGTTGTCGCTGGTGATGGTCGGCACGACCTTCAATTCCAGCAGGGCTTCCTTGAACTGCACCGTGGGGGTCAGCACGCCAGTACCGCCGCCGGTAACCGTCAGGTAGCCGACCTCACGACCCTGCTTGATGACCGCTTCGCGCTGGTTGGTGGTAACCAGGCGAGGATTGGAGATGACCTCGCCACGCCCCTCTTCCTGCAACGCCTGCAGTTCGATATCCAGGTTGAAGTTGCGTCCCAGCAGCGTGTAGGCGATGGATGCGGGATTCCCGAGCGTGTAGGTCTTCGCGGGCAGATTGACATTGAGTCCCCGCGTCGCCGGCGTCGTGGGACCCGTCGTCGCTGGCAGGGTGCTGCCCACTGTGCCGGTGTTGTCGCCTCCGTTGAAGCTTCGGCGGCCACCGATGCCGAACTTCGCGCCCAGGTCGCGTGCGAAGGTATCCGTGGCGATGACGATGCGGCCCTCGATCAGGACCTGATCCACCGGTCGATCGATCACGCTGATGAGCTCGCGCATCTGCGCGATCTTCTTCGGGATGTCGCTGATCATCAGCGTGTTGGTACGTTCGTCGGCAACGATGCGCCCGCGTGGCGACAGGAAGCTGTTTTCCTGTTGGTTGTTGCCGCTGCCACCGCCGGAATTCGAATTGCCGATGCCCTTGGCTTCGGTGATGGCCTTGAAGATCGCGCCGGCGTTGTGGTAGTTGATCTGGATGTAGTCGGTGACCAGATCCTCGCGATTCTCGATCGCGATGCGCGCGTCTTCCTTGTCCTGCTCGAACTTGGCCAGTTCCTGTTGCGGGGCCACCCACATCACGCCGCCATCGCGCCGCTTGTCCAGGCCCTTGGCGCGCAGGACGATGTCCAGCGCCTGATCCCAGGGCACGTTGACCAGTCGCAGGGTCACGTTGCCCTGCACGGTGTCGGAAGCGACGATGTTGAGGTTGGATTCCTCGGCGATCAGCTGCAGGACGGTGCGGACCGGCACATCCTGGAAGTTGAACGTCACCGGACGTCCCCCGTAGGCGCGGGCGTTCTGCGTGGCCGCCACCTTGGCGGCCGCGCTGGCGACCGTACCCGCGGCCGTACCGCCGGGCGCTCCCATTGCCGGCTTGTCCGCCCGCGGGGCGATTTCCACCACGTACTCGTTGCCGGTCTGGTAGGCCAGCGATTCGAAGGCGCCCTGGGTGCTGAGCACCAGCTGGGTACCCTTGCCACTGGGACGGGCGTCAACCCGCTGCACCGGGGTGGCGAAGTCGACCACGTTCAGGCCACGCTGCAGGGTGGCGGGAATCTCGGCATTGCCGACATCCACCACCACCGAGGAGCCCAGGTTGCGCAGGTCGGGCGCCGCGCCGGCCCGGTCGAACTTGACCACCAGCCTGCCCGCGCCGTCGTCGCCGCGGCGGAAGTCGATATTGGTGATGGCGACCTGCCCGGCCGCCGGCGTGGCGGCCGGTGCCGCGGCTGGCGCGGTCGCCTGGGGTACCGGATTGGCCGCGCCGGCCGCACCCGTGGCGACCAGCAGGCCGATGGCGAAACCCAGGCCCTGGATCCTGAGCGAAGCCAGGCGCCGGATCGGCCGCAGGCCATTAGCGTTTGAAGCGGTCATCGTGTTTCCCCCAATCATTGATCTTCAAGCGCGACCGAAGCGGGCCGTTCCAGCCAGCCGCCAGCGCCATCCGGCACCAGTTCGACCATTTCGATGCCGTCCTCGCGTACCGCGGTGACGCGACCATCGCTCTGGCCCATGTAATTGCCCGGCCGGATCCGGTAGGTCACCTTGTCCGGCGCCATCACCAGGGCAATCAGGCCCGGTCCTTTGCCGATGGTCCCCACCATGTCCAGGCTGTCCAGCGGATATTGCTCGAGGGTTTCCTTGCGGCGATTCGGGTCGGGCCGCAGGCCCCCGTTGTCCACGTTGCTCCAGGCATTGCTGAACGGATCACGCAGGCTCTGCGCGGCATATTCGAAGGTTTCGAACTGCTGCATGACCGGCAATGGATCCAGCGGAGGCGCGGGACGGGCGCGTACGTCCGCCACCCACTTCTCCAGATTGGGCGCATCGCCCGGCGTGCTGGTGACGCCACGCGCGCAGCCCACCAGCGACACCATCAGGCAAGCCAGGAACAAGGGGCGGAGAGCGGAGTGCATGTTCTTCACTTCTTCCCAGCCTTTGCCGCATCGGCGGCAGCCTTCTCCTGGTCCTCGATTTCCTTCTCGTCGAGGTAACGATAGGTCTTCACCGTGCCCGACAGTTCAAGCGCGCCGCGGCTGGTGATGGCGCCCTTGCCCTCCTTGGGCTTGAGCGAGATGTCGTGCATGGTCAGGATGACCACGCGCGGCAGCGAAGCCACGCCGCTGACGAAGGCACCGAACTGGTGGTAGCTGCCGACCATGCGCAGGGCGATCGGCTTCTCGGCGTAGAACTCCTTCGGCGTCTCCGGTCCAGGCTGGAACAGCTCGTTGGACAGGCCGCTGGACAGCGCCGTCTGCGAGATGTCGATGATCAGGTCCGGCATCTCGGTCTTGCTGGGCAGTTGACGCAGCATCTGCTGCAGCACCTGCTCCATCTGCGCCAGTTGCTGCTTCAGCGGGCCCAGGTTGGCGGCACGCCCCTGCTTGTCCTCGAAGTCGCTACGCAGCGTGCTCTCCTGGCGTTCCAGTTGCACGAGATCCTGGCGCTTGCCCTTGATCACCAGCAAATAGGCCATCACCACGATGAACAGGCCGACGATCACGCAGAAACCAATCTTGGCGTTCTGCGGCCAGGCACCGATGTTGTTGATGTCGAGATTCTTGAGCGATGTCTTTTTCTGGCTCATGACGCATTCCCCGGGCTGTTGGCGGGCGTCTGGGCCGGAGTCGAGGGAGCGGCCGGAGTGGCGGCTGGCGCCGCCGGTTGCGAGGCGGGCGCGGGAGCGGTGGCCGGCGCCTGCCCGTCGGGAGCCGCCGGGGTGGCCGGCGCGGCGGTGGCGGAGGGTGCCTCGACCGCACTGGCTTCGGACAGCGCGGCGCTTTCCGGAGTCTGGCCGTCCTTGCCTTCCGGGGCATTCGGGTTGGCCAGCCGCACCTGCAGGTTGAATACGTAGGGCAGCGAGCTGCTGATCCCGCCGGTCAATGCCTTGGCGTCCTCCGCCTTGGCTTCGATGATCGCCAGGTCGGGCTTGGTCATCCAGCCGGAGCCTTCCAGATTGCGCATGTATTCGCTGACCCGGGCGTTGGACTGCGCGCGCCCTTCCAGGGTCAGGACCTCGCCTTCCTGCTTGATGTTCGACAACGCCACGCCATCGGGAATCGTGCGCACCAGCGAGTCGAACAGGTGGACCATCTGCGACCGGTTGGCCTGCAGTTGCTCGATCACCTTCTTGCGCGCCAGCAGGCGATCCTTCTGCTTGTCCAGCGCCTCGATTTCCTTGATCTGGGATTCGACCTTCTGGATTTCGCCGGTCAGGAAATCATTGCGAACCATCTGACCGCTGATCTGGCGGTCGTAATGGAACCACAGCAGGAACGACAGCAGCACGCCGCCCAGTGCGGCGAGGCCCAGCATGGCGTAGAAATCTCGCTGCCGCTGCGCGCGCCGTTCGGCCCGCCAGGGGAGTAGGTTGATTCTTGCCATCAGTCGAAGCTCCTCAGCGCCAGCCCGGTGGCAATCATCAGCGCCGGCGCATCCTGGGCCAGCGCGTGCGCCTGGACGCGCGGCCCGAGGGTCATCTGCGAGAGCGGATTGGCCACCACCGTCGGCACGCCGAGTTGCTCTTCCACCATTTCCGGCAGGCCGGACAGCGCGGCGCAGCCGCCGGCCAGCACGATCTGGTCGACCCGGTTGAATTCACTGCCGGCGTAGAAGAACTGCAACAGGCGGCTGATCTGCTGCACCGTGGCTTCCTTGAACGGTTCCAGCACTTCGACCTCGTAGCTCTCGGGGAGCCCGCCCTGGCGCTTGGCCAGGCCGGCTTCCTCGTAGGTGAGCCCGTAGCGGCGCATCACCTCGTCGGTCAGCTGCTTGCCGCCGAACACCTGTTCGCGGCTGTACAGGCTGCGGCCACGACGCAGGACGTTCAGGGTGGTCATGGTCGCGCCGATGTCGACCAGCGCCACCACGCCGTCCTGCGGAATCGGCAGTTCATCGGCGATCAGCGCGAAGGCGTTCTCGACCGCGAAGGCCTCCACGTCCATCACCCTGGCGGTCAGCCCGCCGAGTTCCAGCGCCGACTGGCGCAGCTCGACGTTCTCCGAACGCGAGGCGGCCAACAGCACCTGCACCATCTCGGGGTTGTTCGGCATCGGGCCGAGCACCTCGAAATCGAGGTTCACTTCCTCGATCGGGTACGGGATGTAGTTGACCGCCTCCAGCTCGACCTGGGCCTCGAGATCACTCTCGTCCAGTTCGGCGGGCATCGGGATGATCTTGGTGATGACGGCCGAGCCGGCCACCGCGGCGGCGGCGTGCTTGACCTTGGTTCCTGCCCGCGTCACCGCGCGCCGGATGGCCTCGCCGACGGCCTCGACCTCGACGATGTTCTTTTCCACCACGGCATTGGGCGGCAACGGTTCGACCGCGTAGTGTTCCACGCGGTAACGGTTACCGACGCGGGAAAGCTGCAGGAGCTTGACCGCGGTCGAACTGATATCGACGCCGACCAGCGGCGCCTGGCTTCTTGGGATTAGCCCCACGGTCTTTCCCCTTCCGACGGGCATTGGACGGTACTTCTACCGGCCACATTAATAACCAACTCTTTACGCTTGGCAACCTGAGTTTTCGTGGCTGTGCGGCTTGTCACGGTTCACGAAGGTTGTCACCCAAGTTACTGTTCCCCCTAGGATCGCCGGTGGCAACCCCAGCCGTCATCTATACTCTGCCCTTGAGAATTCTGCAATCGGATCCCTCTGGATGCCCCGTTTCCGCCGCCTCCTCCGCTGGGCCCTGTTCGCCGGCCTGGCCCTGACCCTCGCCGGCCTGGCCGCCATCGGCATCCTCTATTACGTGGTTTCGGCCAAGGTTCCGGACATCCAGTCCCTCCGCAGCGTCGAGCTGCAGGAACCCCTCTACGTCTACGCCAGCGATGGCCGGCTGATCGGCCTGTTCGGCGAGACCCGCCGCTATCCGGTGTCGATCAAGGATGTCCCCGAACCGGTCAAGCGCGCCTTCATCGCGGCCGAGGACTCGGATTTCTACAAGCACAACGGCGTGGACCTGACCGGCGTCAGCCGCGCGGTCTGGCAGATCCTCAGTCGCAAGGAAGGGCGTGTCGCCGGCGGCAGCACCATCACCCAGCAGGTCGCCCGGCAGTGGTTCCTCAGCTCCGAATACAGCTACACGCGCAAGCTGGTCGAGATGATGCTGGCAATGCGCATCGAGAAGATGCTGAGCAAGGACGAGATCCTCGAGCTCTATCTCAACAAGAGCTTCTTCGGAAACCGCTCCTACGGCGTGGCCGCGGCCGCCGAGTACTACTACGGAAAATCGCTTGACCAGCTGACCCTGGCGGAGACCGCGACGCTGGTCAGCGCGCTGAAGTTTCCCTCCAGCGGCAACCCGATCAGCAACCCGGTGCGCAACCACCAGCGCAGTGTTTACGTCATCAACCGGATGCTCGAGGACCGCTACATCACCCCGGCGCAGGCGGCGGAAGCCAAGGCCGAACCGATGCACGCGACGCCGCACGAACGCCCGGTGGAGGTCTATGCGCCGTACGTCGCCGAGATGGTCCGCCAGGAAATGATCGCCCGCTTCGGCGGCGACGTCCTGACCAAGGGCTATCACGTCACCACCACCATCGACGCGACCCTTCAGGCCGCCGCCGACCAGGCGGTGCGCGAGGGCCTGCAGTTGTACGACCGTCGCCACGGCTGGAACGGCGTGGAGCGCCATTTCGATGTCGCCGCCGACGCCGATGCCAAGGCCCTGGCCGGGCAGCTGTCCGGAATACCGCCGCAGGGCGGCATGCGCCCGGCCATCGTCGCCGCCACCGCCGCCGACGGCAGCGCCACCGTGGTCCTGTCCGACGCCAGCGAACTGGTGTTGCCGCCGTCGGCCAGCCAGTGGACCGGCAAGGCGCCCGGCAAGCTGTTCAAGCGCGGCGACCTGGTCCGGCTGAAGGCCGGCAAGACAGAAGGCAGCTATGTGGTCGACCAGGTGCCCCGCGCGCAGGCCGCGCTGGTATCACTGGACGCCGACACCGGTGCGCTGCGCGCGCTGATCGGCGGTTACAGCTTCGCCGGCAACAAGTTCAACCGCGCCACCCAGGCGCGCCGCCAGCCCGGTTCCAGCTTCAAGCCGTTCCTGTACGCGGCGGCCTTCGAGAAGGGCTTCAATCCGGCCTCGATCGTGCTCGATGCGCCGGTGGTGTTCCGCGATCGCCGTGGCCACATGTGGCGCCCGCAGAATGATGGCGGCGGGTTCCGCGGACCGATGCGCCTGCGCGAGGCGCTGGTGCAATCGCGCAACCTGGTGTCGGTGCGCCTGCTCGACGCCATCGGCGTGGACTTCGCGCGCAAGTACATCAGCCAGTTCGGCTTCGAGGAAGCCGAGCTGCCGCCCAACCTGTCGATGTCGCTGGGTACCGCCTCGCTGACTCCGATGTCGGTGGCGCGCGGCTACGCCGTGTTCGCCAACGGAGGGTCGCGGGTCACGCCCTGGTTCATCGACGAGGTGAAGGACCGCGAAGGCAACGTGTTGTTCAAGGAAAAGCCGGCGGTCGCCTGCCGCGGCTGCGGCGGCACCTCGCTGGGCAATGCGGCCGTTCCCGCCAACGACGTGGTCGACGGTTTCAATTTCGGTCCCCAGCAGGCCTCCGCACCCAAGCCCGCGCCGGCCAAGCCGGCCGCGCCCGCACCCGCCAAGCCGCCGATCCAGACGGCCGACACGGTGGCCGCGCCGCGCGCCATCGACGAGCGCACGGCCTACCAGCTGGTCTCGATGATGCGCGACGTGGTCCAGCGCGGCACCGGCACCGCGGCCAAGACCCTGGGGCGCGAAGATGTCGGCGGCAAGACCGGCTCCACCAACGACCACCGCGACGCCTGGTTCTCCGGCTTCGGCGGCACCTACGTCACCACGGTCTGGGTGGGCCGCGACGACTTCCGCTCCCTGGGTTACCGCGAATATGGCGGCAAGGCCGCGCTGCCGATCTGGATCGACTACATGCGGGTCGCGCTGAAGGACAAGCCGATTGCCGCGAACGACCCGCCGGCGGGCATGGTCCAGGTCACCACCAACGGCGCGACTGAGTGGGTGAAGGCGGAGGACCTGGAACGCATCGAGCAGTTCGACGACTTCGGTCCGGAAGACGCGGTGCCGGACGAGGAAGCCTTCGACATCTTCTGACGCCGTTTGCGGCCGAATCGGTGGATCACCCGTTGATCCACCGATCTATATTCACAATCCTTGGTGTACAGTCGCCGCTAGTTTCGACGCGGAGGCTCGCCATGCACCACGCTCGTCAGCACGCCGAAACCCGCACCCGCGAGCGCCGCCACAGGCTCGCCCATGAAGCCGCCCGGTTGATGGCCGAGGGCGGTATCCGCGACTTCCACCAGGCCAAGCTCAAGGCCGCCAACCGGCTCGGCATCCACGATGACGCCTCGCTGCCCCGCAATCGCGAGATCGAAGACGCCCTGCGCGAATACCAGCGCCTGTTCGTCGGCGAAGCGCACACGCTCGGCGTGCGCCGCCGCCGCGAGGCCGCGCTGAGGGCGCTGGAGTTCTTCAACGACTTCTCGCCACGGTTGGTGGGTCCGGTCCTGGAGGGCACCTCCGACAACAACGCGCCCGTGCAATTGCATGTGCACAGCGACGATCCGGAAGCCGTGGCCCGCTTCCTGGAAGAAAACCGCATGCCCGCCGAATCCCGGACGCGCCGGCTGCGCCTGGATCGCGAGCGCAGCCTCGACGCGCCGGTATGGCTGTTCAGCGCAGAGGAGCTGAGCTTCGACGTGACCGTGCTGCCACTGGACGCTTTGCGCCAGGCGCCGCTGTCGGGCATCGACGAGAAGCCGATGCGCCGCGCTTCGGCGACGCAGTTGCGGCAGATGCTGGCCGAAGAGGAAATCGCCGGTTACGAGACCGGCGTGCAGGATTGAGCCGCGGCAGGGACGGCATCGTGCGCCTGCTTCCCGCCTCCCCCGCACTGCGTCCCTGGGTCGCCGGTTACTGGCACTCTTCACCGGCGGTGGCGCTCGGCGCGACGACCCGGGAATGGGTGCTGCCGGATGGCCATGCGCATCTGGCGCTGCGCCTGGACGGCACGCCCCTGCGCAGGTGGGTCGGCGGAGAAGTGGACGCCCGCGTCATCGGCGACGCCGTGCTCGCCGGCCCCCACTCGCGGGCCTATCTCAAGGAAGTCGTGCCCGGCACCGCATCCGTCGGCGTGGTCTTCCGGCCGGGCGCGTTGCGTGCACTGTTCGGGATGGCCGCCGCCGAACTCGTGGATTGCCACGTCGCCCTGGAGGACGTCTGGGGACAGGAGGTCGCGGCGTTGCGCGAACGGTTGCAGGCCGGCACGCCCGCATTGCGGCTGTCGCTGCTGGAGGCGGGGCTGCTGGCGCGCCTGCGTCCCAGCCATGGCCTGCACCCGCAGGTCGCGGCGCGGCTGGGCCAGGTGGAAGACGGTGCGCGGATCGCGGAAATCGCGCGTGCGGCGGGCTACAGCGCACGACGCTTCACCGATCTTTTCCACGAGGGCGTGGGCATGACGCCCAGGCGCTACGCGAACCTGCGCCGCTTCGCGCGGGTATTGCCGTCGGCGGCCGCCACCACCGCATGGAGCGACGTTGCCCTGGATGGCGGATACAGCGACCAGGCCCATCTTGTCCGCGAGTTCCGCGCCCATGCCGGCATGACACCGGGCGAGTACCGCCGCGCGGCGCCGCGCGCGCTCCGCCACGTACCGGCGCCCTAACGGGTGGCCGGCCAATTTCGGATTCGTTCAATACCGTCGCGGGAACTGTGGCGATGCTTCACCCACCTCGATACCGGAACCCGACCATGGCCGTGCACGAATTGTTTGCCTATCTCTGCGTTGCCGATGCCGAAGGCGCCATCGCCTTTTATCGGGACGCCTTCGCGGCCACCGAGAAATTCCGCCTGGTCGAACCGGGTGGCCGCATCGGCCACGTCGAACTCGAACTCGGGGGCAGCACGCTGATGCTGTGCGAAGAATACCCCGAGTTCGGCATCGTCCCTCCGGATCCCGCCGCCGCCACTTCGCACACGCTGCACATTCACGTCGATGATGCCGACGCCGTCATCACGCGCGCGGTCGCGCTGGGCGCCACGCTGGTGATGGCGCCGCGCGATATGTTCTACGGCGAGCGCTCCGGCGTGGTACGCGACCCCTTCGGCCATCGCTGGAACATCGGCCACAGCATCGAGAACGTCACCCCCGAGGAGATGCAGCGGCGCTACGACACGATCGATTCACCCTGCTGAAAAAGCAAACGCCCCGCGAAAGCGGGGCGCAGCATTTCGGCGCGTCATCGATGCGGCGGATTGCTCAGCGCTGGTCGATGCCCTTGTAGTCGCGCACGTCGTAGCCGGTGTAGATCTGGCGCGGACGGCCGATCTTGGCTTCCGGGTCGACCTGCTGTTCCAGCCAGTGCGCGACCCAGCCAGCGGTGCGGCCGATGGCGAACATGACGGTGAACATCTCGGTCGGGATCTTCAGCGCCTTGTAGATGATGCCGCTGTAGAAATCGACGTTCGGATACAGTTTGCGCTGGATGAAGTAGTCGTCCTTCAGCGCGGCCTCTTCCAGCTTCAGCGCCACTTCCAGCAGCGGATCGTTGACGCCGAGTTCGCCCAGCACCTTGTGGGTCATCTCGCGGATGATCTTGGCGCGCGGATCGAAGTTCTTGTAGACGCGATGGCCGAAGCCCATCAGGCGGAAGCCGGATTCCTTGTCCTTGGCCTTGGCGACGGCGCTGTCCACCTTGTCCGGCGTGCCGATCTCTTCCAGCATCTTCAGCACCGCCTCGTTGGCGCCGCCGTGCGCGGGGCCCCACAGCGCGGTGATGCCCGCGGCGACCGAAGCGTACGGGTTGGCGCCAGTGGAGCCGACCAGGCGGACGGTCGAGGTCGAGGCGTTCTGCTCATGATCGGCGTGCAGGATGAACAGCAGATCCAGCGCCTTGGCCACCACCGGGCTCAGTTCCAGCGGCTCGCTCGGCACTTCGAACATCATGTGCAGGAAGCGGTTGACGTAGTCCAGGTTGTTGCGCGGATAGCGGATCGGCCAGCCGATCGAGTAGCGATAGGCGGCCGCGGCGATCGTCGGCACCTTGGCGATCAGGCGGATGGCGGCCAGGCGGCGCTGTTCCGGATCTTCCAGGTCCAGGGTGTCATGGTAGAACGCGGACAGCGAGGCCACGGTACCGGCCAGCATCGCCATCGGATGCGCGTCGTAATGGAAGCCGTGCAGGAAGTTCTTCAGCGACTCGTGCATCATCGTGTGATGCGTGACTTCGTGATCGAACTTCTCGAACTCCGCCTTGCTCGGCAGTTCGCCGTTCATCAGCAGATAGGCCACTTCCAGGAAGCTGGAATTCTTGGCCAGTTGCTCGATAGGGTAGCCGCGGTACAGCAGCACGCCGTTGTCGCCATCGATGTAGGTGATGGCCGACTTGCAGCTGGCGGTGGCGGTGAAACCGGAGTCGTAAGTGAAGAGACCGGTTTCCTTGGTCAACTTGGAGATGTCCACGCAGTTGTTGCCCAGCGTGGGTTTCAGGACCGGCAGGTTGACGGATTTGTCGCCGGCGGTCAGCGTGACCTGGTCGAGTTCGGACACAGTGTGCGCTCCTTCGTGGGGAAGCACCGGCCGCTTGCACGGTCGGTGTGTGACGGGAGTCCGGAGGGGTTCCTCGGATAACGTCGATTATCGCACACGCGGTTTGGAGTCGTCGCTCGGTTCCAGACCAAACTCAGACCAAAGCATAAGGCGCCGCGCAACGCGCGTTACGCGAAAGACGGAAATGCAAACGGCCGCGCACCTGGCGCGGCCGTTGCAGGACGAACCGACCGTTCGCTCAGCGCGCGTAGCGCTTCTGGAACTTGTCGATGCGGCCGCTGGTGTCGATGACCTTGTGCTTGCCCGTGTAGAACGGATGCGAAGCGGAGGAAATTTCAACCTTGATCAGCGGATAGTCGTTGCCGTCTTCCCACTTCGTGGTTTCCTTGCTGCCCAGGGTCGAGCGGGTCAGGAACTTGAAATCGGAGGTCACGTCGTGGAAGACGACTTCGCGGTAATCGGGATGGATGTCGGCCTTCATGGCGGGCACACCGTGTTGCGGGATAGGGAAGAGCGGCATTGTAGCCTGCCCGCCCCTCTCCGTGCAACCCGGCCCCTTGCCCGGCCTCAGCGGGCGGCCAGGGCGGCCTGAATCAGGGCCTCGAAGCGCTCCTGGTCGTATTTGAGCAGGATGTCGGCCTTGTCCGGCTTGCCACCTTCACGGCGCCAGTCCACCACGCTGGCGCCCCGGCTGTGGGCGCCCTGCAGCTCGATGGCCAGCGGCCGTTCGGCCCGTTCCAGCGTCCCTTCCGGGGTCAGCGCGAAGGCCATGGCCAGGGCGTCAGCCGCGTACCAGTAGTCGCCCCGGCGGTCGATCGACCACAGCCGGGTCTTTTCCGAGATGCCGGCATAGAACCGGGCCCGGTCCGAATCGGCCCGCAGCCAGCCGACGACCCGGTCGTGGTGGAGACCATGGGCGATGGTGGCCTCCCAGTCGGCCAGCTCGATGCGATCGAACGCCTCGAACACCAGATGGGCCGCTTCCGGATCGAAGTAGAAATTGAACTCCGCCGCCGGGGTGATGTTGCCGTGGCAGGTTACCGCGCCACCCATCACCACGAAGCGCGCGACACGCTGGGGCAGGGTCGGATCCAGCTTCAGCGCCAGCGCGATGTTGGTCAGCGGTCCCAACGCGACCAGCAGCAGCTTGCCGGCGTGCTCGTGCGACAGGCGCAGGATGGCCAGCGCGGCATGTTCGGCTTCGGCCTGCTTGGACGGTGCGTCGTAGCCGATGTCGCCGAAACCGTCCTGGCCATGCACGTAGCCGGCGTCCGGCGCCGGATGCAGCAGCGGTTCGGGTGCGCCCGCGAATACCGGGATGTCGGCGCGGCCACTGACCTCGCACAGCTTCAACGCATTGCGCACAGTGTGTTTCAGGCCGACGTTGCCGGCGGCGATGGTCAGGCCGATCACGTCATGGCGATCGTCGTTGAACGCCATCAACAGCGCCAGCGCGTCGTCGACGCCGGGATCGGTATCAATCAGCAGGGGAATCCTGTCGCTCATCTTTTTTCATTCATGTCGGTTGGCCTGCGAGTCTGGCACCGATGGATGACGAACGAAAGTCGAGTGCTCAGGCACCCGCGTAGCGGGCCGCCCCGCCCACCCAGCGCTGGACGATGCGATCGGCCAGCGCCGGCGATTCGCCCAGCAGGCGATCAGCCATCTCGCGCACCTGCGGCAGCAGGGCCGCGTCGCGTGCCAGATCCGCGACCCGGAATGTCGCCAGGCCGGTCTGCCGCGTGCCCAGCAGTTCGCCGGGGCCGCGCAGTTCCAGATCCTTCTCGGCGATGACGAAACCGTCGTTGGTCTCGCGCATGGTGGCCAGGCGCTGCTTGGCCATCTGCGAGAGCGGCGCCTGGTACATCAGCACGCAGGTCGAGGCGGCCGCGCCGCGCCCGACCCGCCCGCGCAGCTGGTGCAGCTGCGCCAGGCCGAGGCGCTCGGCGTTCTCGATGATCATCAGCGAGGCGTTGGGTACGTCCACGCCGACCTCAATCACGGTGGTCGCGACCAGCAGATCGCTCTCGCCCTGCTTGAACGCACGCATCGCCGCCTGTTTCTCTGCCGCCTTCATGCGCCCGTGGACGAGCGCGATGCGCAGTTCCGGCAGGGCGGCGGAGAGCTGTTCATAGGTGGTCTGTGCGGCCTGCGCGATCACCTCGTCGCTGTCGTCGATCAATGTGCACACCCAGTACGCCTGGCGCCCCTCGGCGCAGGCGGCGCGGATGCGCTCGACCAGTTCGGGACGGCGCTCGGCGCTGAAGGCGACGGTATGCACGGGCGTGCGGCCGGGGGGCAGTTCGTCGATCGCCGAAACATCGAGATCGGCGTAGGCGGCCATCGCCAGCGTGCGCGGGATCGGCGTCGCCGTCATCACCAGCTGATGCGGCACCGACTTCCCGCTGGCCCCCTTGTCGCGCAGCGCCAGCCGCTGGTGCACGCCGAAGCGGTGCTGCTCGTCGACGATGGCCAGGGCCAGGTCCTTGAAGGTCACCGCTTCCTGCATCAGCGCATGCGTTCCCACCACCATCTGCGCCTTGCCCGTGGCGACCTCGTCCAGCACCTGCGCGCGCGCCTTGCCGGTGACCTTGCCGGCCAGCCAGGCGACCCGGATACCCAACGGTTCCAGCCATTGCCGCAGGTTGGCCAAATGCTGCTCGGCCAGCAGTTCGGTGGGGGCGGCCAGCGCCGCCTGGCGGCCGGCTTCCACCGCCAGCATCGCCGCCATCGCGGCGACCACGGTCTTGCCGCTGCCGACGTCGCCCTGCACCAGCCGCAGCATCGGCGAGGGCAGCTTCAGATCCTCGCGGATCTGCTTGAACACCCGTTGCTGCGCGCCGGTCAGGCGGAACGGCAGCGACTTCGCCAGCTGCGCGGCCAGGGTGCCGCGCCCGGTCAGCGCCGGCGCGCGGTGGCGCTGCAGGGCGATGCGCTGGCGGCGCAGGCTGACGTGATGGGCCAGCAGTTCCTCCAGCGCCAGTCGCCGCTGGGCCGGATGCCGCCCCAGCGACAGGGCCTGCAGATCGGCGTCGCGCGGCGGGCGGTGCATGACCAGCAGCGCCTCGTGCAGCGACGGCAGTCCGGATTCGCGCAGCACGGAGGTCGGCAGCAACTCCAGCGCCGCCTCGTCGGGCAGGCGATCCAGCGCCTGGCCGACCAGTTTGCGCAGGCTGGCCGGCCCTACCCCTTCCACGGCCGGATAGATGGGATCCAGCGCCTCGCCCAAAGCGACCTCGGCGTCGGCATCGAGCACGCGGTAGCTGGGATGGACGATTTCCAGGCCGTGCTGGCCCGGTTTTGGGGTGCCGTAGCAGCGCACCCGGGTGCCGGGCGCGAACTGCGCCACCTGCGCCGCGCGGAAATGGAAGAACCGCAGCACCACCGTGGCGTGCGAATCGTCGCCGATCGCCACCCGCAGCACCGGCCGGTAGCGGAAACCGCGCTCGACCGCCTCCACCCTTCCCTCCAACTGCGCCGGCACTCCCGGCCGCAACGCACGGATCGGTGTCAGCGCGGTGCGGTCCTCGTAGCGCAACGGCAGGTGCAGCCACAGATCCTGAAGGGTCAGCAGACCACGCGCCGCCAGTTTTTCGGCGATGCGCGCGCCCACGCCTTTCAGCGAAGCGATCGGAAGACGGGCCACCTCGTCGGCCCCGGGAATGGCATGCGGCATGGTGCAAGCATGCCGGGTATCGCGGTGCGATTGCCAGTCCGCGGCGGTTCCGGCGCACGGCCGGAACCGCCCGTCGGCATCAGAACCGGGCGCTGAACTCCACGCCGACCTGGCGCGGGGCCGAGATCGAGGCGAACGGCGTGCCCAGCACCGAGGCGGAGATGTTGTTCACCCCGGTCACGTAGCGCTTGTCGAACACGTTGTTGCCGTACACGCCCACGCCCCACATGCCATCGGCTGAGGACCACTGCACGCGCATGTCGGTGCGGTTCTGCGCCTCGCCGGTGCGGAACGCCGGACTGGCCTGGCAGGTGCCCTGGGTTTCGGACTCGGCGTTGCAGCGGCTCTTGCCGCGGTAGGCGTGCAGCAGCGAGAAACGCACGTCGCCCGCGTCGCCCAGGTTCCAGGTGTAGCCCGCCCCGAGCGAAGCCGACAGGTAAGGCTCGCCGGTCGGATCCCCGGAGATGTCGCGGCCGTTGGTGGACAGGCCATCCTTGTAGGTGGCGTCGATGAAGGCGGTGTTGAAGGTCAGGTCCAGGCCGGTGACCGGTCGCCATTGCAGATCCACGTCCACGCCCCAGGCCTGCATGTCGCTGGTGTCGACGATATAGCGCGGCACGCCGGAGCCGGCGGTGTTCAGGTCCAGGCTGATGGCCTGGCGATCCTTGTAGATGTAGTAATAGCCGGACGCGTTGAGCGACAGCTTCTGTTCCGGGAACACGGTCTTGATGCCGAACTCCGCGTTCCAGACATCCTCGTTGTCGAACTGCGACTGCGGCTGCACGCTGTTGAAGCCGCCGGCCTTGTAGCCTTTGGCCAGCGAGCCGAACACCATGGTGTTGTCGTTGAGCGCGTAGTCGACGACAAAGCGCGGGCTGAGATCGGTCCACGACTTCTTGCGGCTGTTCTTCACGCCTTCCAATTCGCCGAAGGCGAACACGAAGTCCGTGTTGAACATGTCGGCGCTGACCGGATAGCCCATCTGCTGCAGCAGCTCGAAGAAGCCCTGCTGATCCAGCATCGCCACGGTGGCGTCCAGCGTCGCCGCGTCGCGCGCGCCGTTGAACCAGCTGAAATCCTTGCGGTCGTGGGTCAGGCGCAGGCCGAAGGTCAGGTTCCAGCGATCATTGACGTGCCAGATCACATCGCCGAACGCCGCGTAGGCTTCCGCCTTTCCATGGTTGACCATGCTCTCGCGCCACGAATGGCCCTGCAGGCGCAGCGGCAGGCCCGCGCCTTCCAGCACCTGGTCCAGCAGAGCGATGATGTTGACGCCACCGAAGTTGGGCAGGTTGCCCATCGCGGTGCCCACGCTGTCGGTGAACAGGTTGGTCTCGCTGGTCTGGTCGGCCTCCTCCTTGAACCAGCTGGCGCCGGCCACCCAGTCGAACTTGCCCGATACGCCGGAGAACTTGAACTCCTGGTAGTAGCTGCGGTTGCTCTCGATGTTGGCGGTGTCGAAATAGAGATTGATGCGGTTGGTGCCGTCCTCGTCCTCGCGGTTGACCGTATCGAAATCGCGCATGGCGGTGGTCGACTGCAGGCTGCCCCACGGGAAAGCGTGGTCGATCTGCAGGGTCAGGCCGTTGAAGGTGCGCGATTCCTCGTTGTGCACCACGTCGTTGAAGACCGGTGCCTTCAGCGGGTTCCGATAGGTCAGCGGATTGGCCGGATACGGGGCCGGGGCCGGATACGGGTCCAGTGCCACCAGGCCGACCGCCGGGCGCGCCAGCTGGTCGATGTTCTCGTAATCCCAGGACAGGTTGAGGGTGGTCGACTCGCCCAGGTCCGAACGCCAGGCCGCGCGCAGCGCCATCGTGTCCTCGGGATTGAGCCGGTTGCCGGTCGCGGCATCGGTCATCCAGCCATCACTGTGGTTGGACAGCGCGCTGAAGCGCAGCGCGTGGCGCTCGCCGAAGGGAACGTTGAACAGCCCGGACAGATAGCGGCGGCCGTCCTCGCCCACCCGGATGCGGGCATTGCCTTCCGCCACATTGCTCGGCTTGTTGGTGATGATGGACACCGCGCCGGCGGCGCTGTTGCGGCCGAACAAGGTGCCCTGCGGCCCCTTCAGCACTTCGATGCGCTCGATGTCATTGAACGCCAGCATCGCACCGCCGGTACGGGCCGAATAGACGCCATCGATGTAGACGCCCACCGCCGGATCCGTGCCGATGCCGAAGTCACCCGTGGAGATGCCGCGGATAGCGTAGCGCGGCTGGGTCGGACTGCCGTCGGTGACCTCCAGGCCGGGCACGAACATGTCCAGGTCGCCGATGTCGGCGGCCGCGACCTGGTCGATCATCTCGCCATTGAGCACGTTGATCGCGATCGGCACGTCCTTCAGTTCCTGCTCGCGGCTCTGCGCGGTCACCTTGATGGTGTCCAGCGTGGTCGCATCGTCCGGCGCGGTGGCGGCCTGCCCCCATGCGGTACCCGACACGCCCAGCAACACGCAGCTTCCGAACAGGGCGCGCCGCAGCCCCACCACCAGACACCGTTGATTCAACTTCATCACTCCCTCCCAGAAGCATTGTGTTCCTACGGATGTTTCCCTCAGATGGACGCCGGTACCGCTTCTCCCCCCGGCGCCTCCCCATCGCAACTGCCGTGTTGCGCGCGAATCCAGGCATCGATCAATTCGACGCCCTCGCGATGCACCACCGAGCGTCCCAGTTCCGGCATCATCACCGCCGGATCGGCGCTGTCCATGCGGAAGCTGAGAATCGATTCGTCCGGCCTGCCCGGCTCGATGTCATGCCGCCGATCGCCGGTGCCCTTGCCCGCGGCGATCGGCTGCTTGCAGAAGCCCAGCTTCAGGCGCTCCCGCGTGCCTGCGTCCAGCCATAGGCCGGAAGTGATCGCCGGGCCGGTCGGACTGTGGCAATGCCCGCAGTTGACGTCCAGGTAGGCGCGCGCGCGCGCGTCGAGGCCGGCGTTCGCGTCCATCCAGTCGGCATCGCGCGGTGCCTGCGCGGGCGCGGGTGCGCCGGTCAGGTAGCCGACGCGCGCCAGGTGCGCGAGCTGGTTCTCGCGACCATCGCCATAATCGAAATCCCGGTTCAGATGACGCGCCTTCGGCCCGATCGGCGACAGTTGCCGCGACCGATTGTCGGTCATGTGGCAACCGCCGCACTGGTTCTGGTCGGGCACCTGGTAGGACGCTTCCTCGCGCTTGCCCGATGCGTCGACCAGTTCCAGTGAAATCAGATCGCCGGTGCGCTTGAGCGTGGCTTCGGTCTGCGCCTCGTTCCAGACATATGGCATCGCCACCCAGCCCGACTCCCGCCGCACCAGCAGTCGGGTTTCGATCAGGCGGACCTTCGACAAGTCCAGCGATTCCTGCTTCAGCACGCTGGCAGACGGCGGCGTGCGCGCCACCGTTCGGCCATCCCATGCCTGTCCTTCCGGCAACGGGTAGTAGAAGGTCTTGCTGATGATGGTGCCGACCGGGAAGTCGAACGCGGCGTCGGCTCGATAGGCCGCGGCCTTGCCCTTGGGCATCCAGATCGTGCGCAGCTTGTGCGCGTAGTCGCTGAACAACGGGGTGTTGAGATCGTAGGGCACGACGCCGCCGTTCAGGCGCAGCCGGCCGTCCTCGATGCGCAGCACGTGCCAGTCATCCAGACTGGCCGGCTGTCCCTCGGCGAAGAAAGTCACTTCCTGCGGACGTTTGCAGCTCGTGATCAACGTGGCGGCCAACAGCGCGCCGATGGCCATCCACGCGGCCCGGTACTTCCGCATCGTGATCAACCCCGCTTCAGGTCCACCGCCGGCAGGCGCGGCAGTTCGCACTGATAGGACCGGGTGTCCTTGCTCGGGCTCTTGTAGCCACCGGGACCATCGGCGTTGATCACGCCGCTGACGTCGCGCAGGCAGATTTCCGGTCCACGCGCCTGGCCATCGACCTTGCGATCCTTGTTGAAGTAGCCATCCCACAGCACGTCCGGGAAGTTGCCGCGCAACCCGTACATCGCCACCTTCAACGCCTTCAGGTCGAAACCGTCGGGCGAATCGCCGCCGCCGGACAGGTTGTTGCCATGCACGTAAATACGCTCCGGATACGGGTCGAAGGTTTCCGACTTGCTCGAATCCTTGTAGCCGGTGGAATAGACGCTGGAAATGATGATGTTGGTGGTCGCGTTGTCGCGAATCTCGTTGCCGAAGATCTCGATGTCGTCGTTGGAATTGACCACGATGCCGGAACCGGCCGGCACGCTGGCCACCGGCGTGCCCTTGGCGCCGAAATTCTCGTGGTTGTTGGCGATGACCTTGTTGTTGAACACGCGGATGTTGCCACCCTGCTGCTTCAGCCCGGGCATGTTGAACACCAGGATGCCGCCGGTGTTGCCGGTGGCGACGTTGTCGTGGACGTCGGCGTTGATGGTGTTCTCGATCTCGATGCCGGCCACGTTCTTCTCGGCGCGGCTGCGGCGCACGATGACGCCGTCGGACTGGCCCACATAGATGCCGGCGTCGGACGCGCCGATGGACACCGAATCCTCGATCAGCACGTTCTTCGTCAGCACCGGATACAGGCCGTAGGCGCCGTTCTTGGTGCTGGGACCACCGGTCCATTCGACCTTCACACCACGGATGGTGATGTTTTCCGATTCGCTGATCTTCAGGCCGTCGCCCTTGGAATCCTGGATGGTCAGGTTCTCGATGGCGAAATCGTCACCGTTGACCAGCAGGCCCTCGGCGCCGGCCTTCTGACCCTTGAAACTGAGCACGGTCTTGTCCATGCCGGCGCCGCGGATGGTCACGCCGTCCGCGCGCAGGGTCAGGCTGCGATCGAAGTGATAGGTGCCGGCGGGAATCTCGATGACGTCGCCGCGCTTGGCGTCGAGCAGCCGCTCGTGGAGCTTCTGGGCGAACTCAGTGCTGGCCGCATCCGCCTTCGGTGCCTGCTCGTCGCCCTTCGGTTGGCAGGCCACCAGCGCCAGTGCCAGACCCGCCATCAACATCGTCCGCTGCATCGCGTTCCCTCCCCGGTCCTCGCGCGGCGGCCGGCGGCCACCATACGCGTGCGAATTCAGTAATTGAGAGTCTTGTCCCACTGGTTTCCCTGAAGTAGGGCAGGAGCGGCATACTTGGGGGGGCAAAGCGGACAAGCTGGAGGGGCTTCGATGCGCCGTAAACTGGGTCTGGACGGGGGCAATCGCCTGTCCATCGCCAATCTGCCGACCAACATGCTGTGCAGCCTGGTGCTGCTGGCGGGCGAGTTGGGCGTGAACTGCGAGTCCTGGTTCAGCGGACTCCGCCTGACCCCGCGCGAGATCCAGGATCCACTGGCACGGGTTTCCTACCGGCAGGCGACCGAGGTCATCCGCCGCGCGTTGCCGACCCTGCCCATCGAGGACGTCGGCCTGACCCTGGGCGGCAACCAGAACGGCGCCAACTTCGGCCTGTTGGGCCTGGCGATGCGGATGGCGCCCAACTTCGGCGAGGCGGTCAACATCGGCCTGACCTACCAGCGCAACCTGGGGCCGCTGATGGACCTGCAGTTGCTGCAGGAAGATCCCGACGTGGTGTCGGTGGTGGCGACCACTCCGCTGGATCTGCCGGAGATCCTGCCGTTCCTGTGCGAGGAGATGTTTTCCAGCGTGCTGATGCTGGCGCGGGAACTGGCCGGCCCGGAATTCCATCCGGTGCGGCTGGACCTGACCTACCCCGCTCCGGCCTACGCCAGCAAGTACAGCCGGATGTTCGAATGCGAGGTGCGGTTCCGCCAGAACCAGAACCGGATGCTGGTGGATCGCAGCTGGTTCTCGCTGCCGTTCACCAGCTACAACCCGGTCGGCTCGCAGCAGGTGCTGGCGCTGTGCCACGCGCAACTGGCGGCGGTGGCGACCTCGGGCGAGGCGACCGCGGCGGTGGAACGGCAACTGCGGCCGCGCCTGCGCGAGAATCCGCAGATGACCGAGATCGCGACCGCGCTGCACCTCAGCGAGCGCACCCTGCGCCGGCAGCTGTCCGACGAAGGCCAGCGCTTCAGCGACATCCACGATCGGGTGCGCACCGACCGGGCGCTGGAACTGCTGCAGGATCGCGAGCTGACTATCGCCTACATCGGCGCCCAGTTGGGCTTCAACGACGTGCGCGAGTTCCGTCGCGCGTTCAAGCGCTGGACCGGGCACACGCCCAGCGAGGCGCGCGATCGGATGGTGTGATCGCGCGCCGGTCGCCGGGGATCAACGGCGATCGATCAGCCCAGCACCATCACCGCATCGACCTCGAACGCCGCGCCCTTGGGCAGGCCGGCCACTTCGATGGTGGAACGGGCGGGGAACGGCGCCTGGAAGTAGTCCTGCATCACCGCGTTGACCTTGGCGAACTCGCCCAGGTCGGTCAGATACAGGCCCAGGCGAACGACGTCACCCAGCGAGCCGCCGGCCGCCTCGGCCACGGCCTTGAGATTGTCGAACGCACGGCGCGCCTGCGCCTCGATGTCGCCCTCGACCAGGTTGCCGGTGGCCGGATCCAGTGGAATCTGCCCGGAAAAATACACGGTGTTGCCGGCGCGCACGGCCTGCGAGTACGGGCCGATGGCGGCGGGCGCCTGTTCCGTGTGGACGATCTGCTTGCTCATGGGGCGCTCCTGACGGGAAAGGCGGGGATTTTAACCGAGCCAGCAATCCGGCACGGTACACGCCATCCCCTTGTGGGAGCGACGTGAGTCGCGACGAGGAGGTTCCGGGCGACCGCAATCGCGACTCACGTCGCTCCCACAGAAGGGAATCCGGGCTATTGCCGGCGGACGCCGTGGACGACGTTGAGGCGGCGCAGGCGGCGCATGACTTCGGCCAGGTGGTTGCGATCGCGGACCTGGATGGAGAAACGCAGCACCGCCACGTTGATGTCGCGCTCCAGGTATTCGACCCGTTCGATGTTGGACTGGCTCTTGGCCACCGCCGCGGCGACCTGGGCCAACACGCCGGGGCGGTTCTCCACATCGATCAACAGCGAGGCGTCGTAGTCGCCGGTGACGTTGGCGTCCCAGGCGATCGGCACCCAGCGCTCGGGCGACTTGCGGAATTCGACGACATTGGGGCAGTCCATCCGGTGCACCACGATGCCCTTGCCGGCGGTGTGGTAACCCATGATCTCGTCGCCGGGAATCGGCTGGCAGCAATTGGCGAAGCTGACCACGCCACGCTCGGTGCCCTTGATCAGGATCTTTTCCTGCGAGTGGCGCGAATGCGCGCCGGCACGCAGTTCGGCGTGCGCGGTCAGGGCCTGCGCGGCCTGCCCCGGCATCCAGTTGCCGAGCGCGATGTCGGCCAGGAACGCTTCCAGGCGCGGATAGCGGTGCTCGGCCAGGAAGGTGTCCAGACGCTGCTGCGGCAACCGCTCCAGCGAACTGTCCAATTCCTCCAGCGCGCGATCCAGCATGCGATGCCCCAGTTGCACGGCATCCTCGTGCTCCAACTGCTTGAGCTGGTGGCGGATCGCGGTACGGGCCTTGCTGGTGACCACGAACTCCAGCCACTGCGGCTTGGGCGCGGCGGACTTGGCGGTGATGATCTCCACGCTTTGGCCGCTGGCCAGCTTGGTGCGCAACGGCACCAGTTTCTTGTCCACGCGCGAAGCCACCGCCTGGTTGCCGACATCCGTATGCACGGCATAGGCGAAGTCCAGCGCGGTGGAGTTGCGCGGCAGGGACAGGATCTTGCCCTTGGGCGTGAACAGGTAGACCTCGTCCGGGAACAGATCGACCTTGACGTTCTCCAGGAACTCCAGCGACGAGCCGGCGGCGCGCTGGTTGTCGATCAGTTCGCTGATCCAGGCATGCGCGCGGTTCTGCGCGCTGTTCGGCGAATCGGTGCCGAACTTGTAGGTCCAGTGCGCGGCGATGCCGCGTTCGGCGATGAGATCCATTTCCTGGGTGCGGATCTGCACCTCGATCGGCGAACCGTAGGGGCCGAACAGCACCGTGTGCAGCGACTGGTAGCCGTTGGCCTTGGGAATGGCGATGAAATCGCGGAAGCGCCCGTCCAGCGGCTTGTACTGGGCGTGCACCGCGCCAAGGGCGTGGTAGCAGGCGGGCACCGAATCGACCACCACGCGGAAGCCGAACACATCCATCACCTGGTCGAAGCTTTTGCCTTCCGCGCGCATCTTGTTGTAGATGCTCCACGGCGTCTTGATGCGGCTCACCAGGCGATGCTCGATGCCCTCCTTGGTAAGTCGCTGGGACAGGTGCGCCTCGATCTGCGCCATCGATTCCCGGCGCATGACCGGCTGGCTGCGGATGTGCTTCTCGATCACCGCGTGCCGCCACGGGTGCAGCGCGCGGAAGCCGAGATCCTGCAGCTCCGACTTGACCAGGTTCATGCCCAGCCGCTGGGCGATCGGCGCGTAGATTTCCAGGGTCTCGCGGGCGATGCGCTGGCGGGCCTCGGCGCTCTGCGCGCCCAGCGTGCGCATGTTGTGCAGGCGATCGGCCAGCTTGATCATGATGACGCGCAGATCGCGCGACATCGCCAGCAGCATCTTGCGGAAACTCTCGGCGGCGGCCTCCTGGCGGTCGCGGAATTTCAGTTTGTCCAGCTTGGTGACGCCATCCACCAGTTCCGCCACCGATTCGCCGAACTCGCCGGCGATCGCCTCGCGGGTGAGCGGGGTGTCCTCGATGGTGTCATGCAGGATCGCGGCGATCAGGGTCTCCGCGTCCATGCCCAGTTCGGCCAGCACGCCGGCCACCGCGACCGGATGGGTGATGTAGGGCTCGCCCGACTTGCGGGTCTGGCCTTCATGCGCGGCGGCGCCGACTTCCCATGCGCGGCGCAGCAGCGGCAGTTGTTCCTTCGGCAGGTAGCGGGCGGTCTTTTCGAATTGGGCGAGATAGTCCGGCACGCCATCGTTGCGCGATGAAGCGGGGGTGCGGAGCGCCTTGGCGGTACGGCCTGGGTTCATGCCGCCAGCCTAGTGCAGACGTGGCGGTACGGCAAACCCGGAAAACGCGGAAAGCCCGCTCGCGCGGGCTTTCCGATGAGTGTGACTTGGCGGTGCCGACCTCGGGTGACGGGGCGGCGCCCGGCGTCAGTCGTCGCCCTTGGACATGTCCTCGTCGGCGACCACTTCGGCGGCGGCCCATTCCAGTGCCTCGCGCTCGGCGCGCTCGCGCTCGGCCTTCTCGACGCGGTCGATCAGATCGTTGTCGATCTTGCGGGCGGCGATTTCACGCAGCGCCAGCACGGTGGGCTTGTCGGCGGTTTCGCTGTTGTCGATGGTGGACTCGACGCCATTGGCGAGCTGGCGGGCGCGCTTGGCGGCCATCGTGACCAGTTCGAAACGGTTGTTGACGACTTCCAGGCAATCTTCGACGGTGATGCGGGCCATGCGGGCTCCCGGCGACCCAGGGGTCGCGCGATGAATAGGGAAAGGGGCGGCGATTGTACGGCCTCGGCCGGCCCGAGGCAACCGTTTCTTTACAAATCAGTCAGTTAGCGTCCCGCAGGGCCCTATTCGGCCAGCAGGGCCCCGATCAGCGCCTCATGCCGCTGCTGCTGGGCCTCACGGCGAAGGCGGCTGGCGGTGAAGATGGCATGCATCTGGTCGCAGGCGGTGTCGAACACGTCGTTGACGATCACGTAGTCGAACTCGTCGTAGTGCGACATCTCCTCGCGGGCGGCGGCCAGCCGGCGCTGGATCACCTCCTCGCTGTCCTGGCCGCGCGCATGCATGCGCTGCTCCAGCGCGTCGCGCGAGGGCGGCAGGATGAACACGCTGACCGCGTCGGGCACTTTTTCGCGCACCTGGCGCGCGCCCTGCCAGTCGATTTCCAGCAGCACGTCCTTGCCGGCGCACAGCTGCGGTTCCACCGACTGCCGGGCGGTGCCCTTCCAGTCGCCGTGGACCCGCGCGTACTCGAAGAAGTCGCCGGCGCGGATCATCGACTGGAACTCGTCGGCGCTGATGAAGTGGTAATGCTGGGCATGGCGCTCGCCCGGGCGCGGCGCGCGCGAGGTGAAGGAAATCGACAGGGCGATTTCCGGATCCCGCGCCAGCACGGCGTTGACGATGCTGCTCTTGCCGGCGCCCGAGGGCGCGGCAACGATGTAGAGGGTGCCGCGGCGGCTCATTCGATGTTCTGCACTTGTTCGCGGATCTGGTCGATCAGGACCTTCAGTTCCACCGCCAGGTTGGTGGTGCGCGTGTCCACCGACTTCGAACCCAGGGTGTTGGCCTCGCGGTTGAATTCCTGCAGCAGGAAGTCCAGCCGGCGACCGACCGGCTCGGCCTGCTTGAGGACGCGGCGGATCTCCTTGACGTGGCTGTCCAGCCGGTCCAGTTCCTCGTCCACGTCCAGCTTCTGCAACCACAACACCAGTTCCTGCTCCAGCCGGCCGGGATCGGCGGGCTGGGACAGCTCGGCCAGCCGCGCCTCCAGCTTCTGTCGCTGGCCGGCGCGGATGATCGGCAGCAGTTCGCGCACTTCTGCGGCACGGGCGGCGATCGCGTCGACGCGCTCCAGGATGGCGGCGACCAGCTTCTGCCCCTCGCGCTCGCGGGCGGCGACGAACTGCTCGACCACCGCGTCCACCAGCGCCAGCGCTTCGGCTTGCAAGACCGCCTGATCCACCACCTTGCTCTGCACCACGCCGGGGAACTGCAGCAGATCGGTGAACTCCGTGCGCAGGGCCGGGAACCGCGCATGCAGGTCCAGCGCCAGCTCGGACAACTGCGCGACCAGCGCGGGATTGACCTGCAGCGCGCCCTCGCCTTCCGGCGCGCGCAGGCGCAGGGCGAAATCCAGCTTGCCGCGCGACACCCGCGTGGACACGCGTTCGCGCAGCGCCGGTTCCAGCGCGCGCAGTTCCTCGGGCAGGCGCGTGCCCAATTCAAGGAAACGATGGTTGACCGCGCGCAGTTCGCCGGTCAGCGTGCCACCGGAAGTGGCGCGTTCGACGGCGGCGAAGGCGGTCATGCTGCGGATCATGGGGAACCCGGTCGGATCGAAAGCGCGAATGGTACCCTAGCGCGCCCCGGTCGGCCGAATCGGCGGGCCATCCGGCCCACGCGGTCGTCCGTTCCTTCCTCCAGCCGAGTTCCCTGCATGTCCGTCCTTCGTCCCAGCGGCCGCCTTCCCGATCAGATGCGCGAGGTCCGCATCGAGCGTGGCTACACGCGCCACGCCGAAGGCTCGGTACTGATTCGCTTCGGCGAGACCCGGGTGCTGTGCACCGCCAGCGTCGAGAACAAGGTGCCCTCGTTCCTGCGCGGCAAGGGCGAGGGTTGGATCACCGCCGAATACGGCATGCTGCCGCGCGCCACCCATACCCGTGGCGATCGTGAAGCCTCGCGCGGCAAGCAGGGCGGACGCACGCTGGAAATCCAGCGCCTGATCGGCCGCGCCCTGCGCGCCTGCGTGGATCGCGCCGCGCTGGGCGAACGTACCATCACCCTGGACTGCGACGTGATCCAGGCCGACGGCGGCACCCGCACCGCCGCCATCACCGGCGCCTACGTGGCGCTGGCCGATGCGATCGGCTGGCTGCGCCAGCGCAATGAAATCAAGCGCGACGTGCTGCTCGGCGCGGTCGCCGCGGTCTCGGTGGGCATCTACCGCGGCGCGCCGGTGCTGGACCTGGACTACGCCGAGGACAGCGACTGCGACACCGACATGAACATCGTCATGAACGATGGCGGCGGCTTCATCGAGCTGCAGGGCACCGCCGAAGGGCATGCGTTCCGCCGCGACGAACTCGACGCGCTGCTCGCGCTGGGCGGGAAGGGCACCGCCGAACTGTTCGCGGCCCAGCAGGCCGCTCTGGCCGGCTGATCCCGCCGGAACAGCCTCCCCACGCCAACCGGATCCCGTCCGATGCGCCAGACGCTCAGCCTGATCACCGTCGTGGTCGACGACTATGACCGGGCCATCGCCCACTACACCAATGCACTGGGCTTCGAGTTGCGCGAGGACACCGACCAGGGGGGCGGCAAGCGCTGGGTACGGGTGGCACCGCCCGGCTCGCGGGAAACCTGCCTGCTGCTGGCCATGGCCGGCAACGACGCCCAGCGCGCGCGCATCGGTGACCAGACCGGCGGGCGGGTCGGCTTCTTCCTGCAGACCGACGACTTCCATCGCGATCACGCGCGGATGCTGGCGCAAGGCGTGGAATTCCTGGAAGCCCCGCGCGAGGAAAGCTACGGCACGGTCGCGGTGTTCCGCGATCTGTACGGCAACCGCTGGGACCTGCTGCAGCTCGAATCCTGATACCTCCGAATCCCCCTGACGGATCCCCACCCGTGAAACTGGTACTCGCCTCCTCCAACGCCGGCAAGCTCGAGGAACTGCGCCACCTGCTGGCCGATACCGACATCGAGCTGATCGCGCAATCCGATCTCGGCGTCACCGACGCCGACGAAACCGCCACTACCTTCGTCGAGAACGCGCTGATCAAGGCACGCCACGCGTCCCGCCTGACCGGGCTGCCCGCGCTGGCCGACGATTCCGGCATCTGCGTGGACGCCCTCAACGGCGCGCCCGGCCTGTATTCGGCCCGCTATGCCGGCGAGCACGGCAATGCCAGCCGCAACATCGACAAGCTGTTGGACGCGCTCAGGGACGTTCCCGACGCGCAGCGGACCGCGCATTTCTACTGCGTGCTGGTGCTGCTGCACCACGCCGACGACCCGCAGCCGCTGATCGTGGAAGGCGAATGGCGCGGGCGCATCCTGCGCGAGCGCCGCGGCACCGGCGGCCACGGCTATGACCCGGTGTTCCTGGATCCGCAACTGGGCCGCTCGGCGGCGGAACTGGAAGTGGCGCTGAAGAACCGCATCAGCCACCGCGGCCGCGCCCTGGCCGCGCTGCGCGAGCGCCTGGCGCGCGCCTGACCGCAAACCGGCATCCCGCCGGCGGCGGGATGCGACAATGTGCCGGCCATGCTGATTCCGCCGCCGCTGTCGCTGTACGTGCACCTGCCCTGGTGCGTCCGCAAATGCCCTTATTGCGACTTCAACTCGCACCAGGGCAAGGGGCCGCTGCCGTTCGACGATTACGTCGACGCGCTGATCCGGGATCTGGATTTCGACCTGCCGCTGGTCTGGGGCCGCACCGTGCATTCGGTGTTCTTCGGCGGCGGCACGCCGAGCCTGTTCCCGCCGGAGGCCATCGACCGCTTCCTGCAGGCCGCCGCGGCGCGGCTGCGGTTCGCGCCGGGGCTGGAAGTCACCTTGGAAACCAATCCGGGCACCGCCGAGCACGGCCGCTTCGACCGCTACCTGGCGGCCGGGGTCAACCGCATCAGCTTCGGCATCCAGAGCTTCGACGATGGTTGCCTGCAGCGGCTCGGCCGCATCCACGACAGCGGCGAGGCCGAGGCGGCGGTGAAGCTGGCGCAGGACGCGGGTTTCGACAACTTCAACCTGGACCTGATGTACGCCCTGCCCGACCAGACCCTGGCGATGGCCGAGCGCGATCTGGAACGCGCCTTCGCCCTGCAGCCGGCGCATATTTCCCATTACCAGCTCACCCTGGAACCGAACACGATCTTCTTCGCCCGCCCGCCGCAGGGCATTCCCGACGACGACGGCGCCTGGGAGATGCAGGCGCATTGCCAGGCGCTGCTGGCCGAGGCCGGGTTCGGCCACTACGAGATCAGCGCCTATGCCCGGGCGGGCCGGCAATGCGCGCATAACCTGAACTACTGGCGCTTCGGCGATTACCTGGGCATCGGCGCCGGCGCGCACGGCAAGATCAGCCTGGGCGCGGAGCAGGCAATCCTGCGCCGCTGGAAGGTCAAGCATCCCACCGCCTACCTGGCGGTGGCCGGGACCGCGCAGGCGCTGGGCGGCGACGACCGCATCGCACCGGAACAGCGTCCGTTCGAGTACATGCTGAACCTGCTGCGCCTGCACGAGGGATTTCGCGTGGCCGATTTCGAACACGGCACCGGGCTTCCGCTGGCCGCCATGGAAGCGCCGCTGGCGCGGGTCATGGCGGCCGGGTGGCTGCGGCGCGAAGGGGACCGGCTCATCCCGACCGAACTGGGCAGGCGCTTCACCAACGACGTCGTATCGGCCTTCCTGGCCGATTGACGGCCCGCCATCACCCCTCCCCCACGCCCGGGCGGCCACGATTCCGAAAATGTTGTGATAATTGTCGCCTCAGGGGAGATCCACCACGCCGTGACCGCGATACCACCACCACCGCCCAGTGCCGCAGGCAGCCTCGCCGGCGCATCGCTGCCGCCGCGCGTGCGCAAGCTTCTCCGCGGCTTCTTCGATCACATCTCGAGCGACGTCATCCAGTCGCTCAACGCGATGCTGCCGGAGTACGAACAGGCCCTGTTCAAGCAGGCCGAACAGGCCCGCAGCGACAACCGCCAGGCCGAATTCTTCAGCAACCTGCGGGCGTTCCAGCGCAATCGCGGCGAGTTCGTCCCGCACTTCATGTTCGCGCTGGAAGCGGAACTGGCCGCCGTCCGCACGCCGCCGTCGCGCGCCCGCGCGCCCGCACCGACCGGGCTCGAGTTCCGCACCCTGACCCTTGTGGAAGACGCCGCGATGGACGAGGAGATCGTCCTCAGCGACATCGCCCGCCGGCACGAGGCCCGCGCCTCCCAGTCGCTGCTGCTGCTGGGCCAGCGTTTCGGCGCCCTCGGCGGCGCGCCCGCCTTCGACAACGAACGCCTGCCGGTCGGACCGCAGGGCCTGTGCCGGATGCTCAAGCTGGCCGCGCGCACCCTGGAACTGGATCTGGAGGAGCGCCTGCTCCTTTACCGCACCTTCGATCACAAGGTGATGGCCAACTATCAGGAGTGGGCGGAAACGCTGAACCAGTACCTGTCGCAGGAAGGCGTGCTGCCCGGCCTCGTCTACCTGCCCCGGCGTACCCGGGCGGTGGATGCGGCCTCGCCCGCGCGCGCCGGCGCCGATGCGGCCCGCGCCGCCGGGCGCGCCGACGCGAACAAGCCGCTCACCGGCTGGCACGGCCCGTCCACGCCGTCGGCCTGGACCATCCCCACGCCCGTGCCCGGCGCCACCCCGCCACCGCTTCCGGATGCCCCGGGCGGCCGGGGAGCGGCTGGCGACGGCCCCAGTTTCGAGCTCCTGCAGCAATTGCTGGCGGTCCGCCGCCAGGCGACCGCGCGCTTCAGCGAGCCGGCCGCCGCCCGCTTCGCCGGAGCGGAGACCGGCGCCGCCGGCGCGCCGGCGGGAAACATCCCCGGCAGCCCGGCGATGCCGGCGGGCGCTGCCGCCGACGGCATCCGCAAGCTGGTGCCGACCCCGGAAGTGCTGTCCGCGCTGCAGGCCCTGCAGGGCACGGCCGCCCCGCGCATCGAGGGCCAACCCAAGCGGAGCCTGAAGGACATCCAGCAAGCGCTGGTCGCGCGGATGCGCCAGCAACATGGCGCCCAGGCCGCCCTGGCGGCGCCGGACTCGGACACCTTCGAGCTGCTGGGCCTGCTTTACAACGAAGTCGAGCGCGAGGTGCGCCCGGAGTCGCCGGCCAGCGACCTGCTGACCCGCCTGCAGGTGCCGCTGGCGCAGGTTGCCCTGCGCGATCGCGAATTCTTCCTGCGTCCGGAACATCCGGCCCGCGAACTGCTCAACGCGGTGGCCGAATCCGGCGCCACCTGGCAGACCGACGATGATCTGGATCCGCGCCTGCTGCACCAGTTGCACCAGTCGGTGGACTTCGTGGTCAAGCACTACCAGGGCGATGAAGCGGTATTCGCCCAGGCCAACACCGAGGTGCAGCGGCATCTGGAAGCCGCGGCGCGCAAGGCCGAACTGGCCGAACGCCGGCACATCGAGGCCGCGCGCGGCAAGGAACGGCTGGAAATCGCCAAGCAGCGCGCGAGCGAAACCATCGAGACCGCCTTCAACGATCAGCAGCCGCCGCGTTTCGTGCAGGCGCTGGTCAACCAGGCCTGGGCCGACGTGCTGACCCTGACCCAGTTGCGCCAGGGCGAGAATTCGGACGAGTGGACCGAACAACTGCAGACCACCCTGCAGATCGTCGCCGCCACCACCGCGCCTGCGGACGCGCCCAAGGATCCGCAGTTGCCGGCGCGGATCGAGAAGGCGCTGTTGCAGGTGGGCTACCACGAGGACGAGGCGCAGGCCATCGCCCGCCGCCTGTCCAGCGCCGACGGCGAGGACGATGGGACCTCGCGCACCGAACTGACCGCCAAGCTGAAGGCGCGCGCGCGCCTGGGCGAGCAGAACATGATCCGGCGCGAGCCGATCCAGCCACGCTCGCCCCGGGAACAGGAGTGCTACGACCTGCTCCGCTCGCTGCCGTACGGCACCTGGTTCGAATTCACCCTCAACCAGCAGGGCGACGTGCAGCGCCAGCGGCTGTCATGGTTCAGCCCGGTCACTGGCCACGCGCTGTTCGTCAACCAGCGCGGCCAGCGCACCGGCGAGCACACGCTGGACAGCCTGGCCCGGCTGATGGCCCAGGGCCAGGCGCAGGTCGTGACCGAAGACAAGGGCCGGTTGATCGACCGCGCCTGGAACGCCACGCTGCGCGCGCTGCGCAGCCTCACCGGAATGGGCAAGGCCGCGGACATCGGAGGAAACGGCGCATGATCCAGGAATTCCGCCGTGCCCGCCGCCGCAACGTGCCCGAGCCGGTCGCGGTGATGGATACCTTCGCCGACCAGCTGATCGGCCGCCTGGGCAATGTTTCCGAGTCGGGCATGCTGCTGCTCGCCAGCGCGCCGGTGGTGGAGGACGCGATCTACCAGTTGCGTTTCCACCTTCGCCCGGGCGGCGGCCGCGAAGTGCCGATCGATGTCGGCGCGCACGTGCTTTGGATGGCCGAGGCCAACACGCCCGGACAGGGTTTCGCCGGCCTGCGGTTCCTGACCATCGAACCCGCTTCGCTGGAAACCCTGCGCGCGTGGGTGAACGCACCCGGCGCGAGCTGAGCGAAGGTCACGGGAAAGGCGGGCGCGGATGCGGCAAAATGCGGGTTTCGCCCGCAAGAGTCGCCCTCATGAACGCCTCCGCCCCCCAGGCCACCGAACTCGTCCCGCTGTACGCCGAGCACCTGGCGTTGATGAAGCGGCGCGCCGAGGAAGCGCTGGCGCGTGGCGGTTTCGATCACCTGGTGGTGCCCAGTGGCGGCCTGCACTACCAGGTATTCGACGACCGCGACTATCCGTACGCGGTCAATCCGCAGTTCAAGGCCTGGCTGCCGCTGACGCGGGTGCCCGACAGCTGGCTGGTGTACACGCCCGGCCAGCGCCCGAAGGTGATCTACCACCAGCCCTTCGACTACTGGCACGTGGTGCCGGCCGCGCCGACCGGCTGGTGGGTGGATCATTTCGACATCCACGTCATCCGCAAGCCCGCCGACGCGCTGGCGCTGCTGCCCGGCCCAGCGGCGCGCTGCGCCATCCTCGGCGAACCGCAGAGCGCGCTGGGCGATTACCAGCCCAACAACCCGGAAGCGGTGGTCAACTATCTGGAATACCAACGCTCGTACAAGTCCGCTTACGAAATCGCGCTGATGCGCGAGGCGCAGCGGCTGGCGGTGCGCGGGCATCGCGCGGCGGAAGCGGCGTTCCGCGAAGGCAGGAGCGAATTCGCCATCCACATGGCCTACTGCGCAGCGGTCGGCCAGGATCCCGCCGAGCTGCCTTACGGCAACATCGTGGCGCTCAACGAACACGGCGCCGTGCTGCACTACATGGAACTGGACCGCCAGGCGCCTGCCGCGCCGCGCAGTTTCCTCATCGACGCCGGCGCCAGCTTCCACGGCTACGCCAGCGACATCACCCGCACCTACGCGGCCGATCCGGCCGGCGAATTCCAGGCCCTGGTCAACGCGGTCGACCAGGCGCAGATCACGCTGGGCAGGGCGGTACGCGCAGGCGTGGACTACAAGCAGCTGCACCTGGACGCGCACCTGCGCCTGATGGGCATCCTCAAGGATTTCGGCGTGTTGAAGGTGTCGCCGGAGGCAGCGCTGGCCAGCGGCGTCAGCTTCGCGTTCTTCCCGCACGGCCTGGGCCATCCGATCGGCCTGCAGGTACACGATGTGGCCGGTTTCGCCGAAAGCGATCGCGGCGGCCGCATCCCGCGTCCGGAAGGCCATCCCTACCTGCGCATGACCCGGACGCTGGAACCGGGCATGGTGGTGACCATCGAGCCGGGCATCTACTTCATCGACATGCTGCTGGACGAAGTGAAGAAGAACGGCCACGCCGACAGCATCGACTGGGCGCGGGTGGACGCGTTCCGTCCCTACGGCGGCATCCGCATCGAGGATGAAGTCCTGTGCACCGATGGCGACCCGCTCAACCTGACCCGCCCCGCCTTCGCGGTGGATTGATGACCTCTCCCCCTGTGGGAGCGACGTAAGTCGCGGTGCTTTTCCTGCCTCCGGGTAAGGATTCGCGACTTACGCCGCTCCCACGCCACAGGCGGGGTCTGGACGGGTTTCAGCCGGCCATCGCCGCTTCGATTTCCTCGGCGCTGCGGGCCAGGCCATCGGTCAGCACGCGATGGCCATCGGCGGTGATGACCACGTCGTCTTCCCTTTCATCGACATGCTGCTCGACGAGGTGAGGAAAAACGATCACGCCGACAGCATCGACTGGGCGCGGGTGGATGCGTCCCGTCCCTACGGCGGCATCCGCATCGAGGATGAAGTCCTCTGCACCGATGGCGACCCGCTCAACCTGACCCGCCCCGCCTTCGCGGCGGATTGATGACCTATCCCCCTGTGGGAGCGACGTAAGTCGCGGTGCTTTTCCTGCCTCCGGGCAAGGATTCGCGACTTACGTCGCTCCCACGCCACAGGTGGGGTCTGGACGGGTTTCAGCCGGCCATCGCCGCTTCGATTTCCCCGGCGCTGCGGGCCAGGCCATCGGTCAGCACGCGATGGCCATCGGCGGTGATGACCACGTCGTCTTCCGTGCGGATGCCGATGCCGCGCCATTTCTCGGCGACGCTGGTGTCGTCCGGCGATACGTACAGACCCGGCTCGATGGTGAAGACCATGCCCGGTTCCAGCAGCCGCGATTCGCCTTCGATGCGGTAGTCGCCGACATCGTGCACGTCCAGACCCAGCCAGTGGCCGGTTTTATGCCGGTAGAAGCGGCGGTAGTGGCCTTCGGCGATGTTGCGCTCCAGCGATCCCTTCAGCAGGCCCAGCCGCAACAGGCCCTCGGTCAGCATTTCGACCGCGGCGAGGTGGCCGGCTTCGTAGGGCAATCCCGGCTGCGCCTGCGCCAGTGCGGCCTGCTGGGCCTGCCCGACCAGGTCGTGCAGCGCGCGTTGCGCGGGGCTGAAGCGGCCGTTGACCGGGAAGGTGCGGGTGATGTCACTGGCATAACCACGGAATTCCGCGCCGGCATCGATCAGCACCAGATCACCGTCCCGGGCGATGCCGTTGTTGGCGCGATAGTGCAGCACGCAGGCATTGGCACCGGCACCGACGATGCTGCCGTAGGCTGGCCAGGCGTCATTGGCGCGGAACACCCGCTCCACATCGGCCTGCAGTTCGTACTCGTGAATGCCGGGTCGGACCGCGCGCATCGCCGCGCGGTGCGCCTCGACGCTGATGTCGGCGGCCCGCTGCATCAGCTTGAGCTCTTCCTTCGACTTGAACAGGCGCAGGTCGTGCAGCAGGTGCCCGAGTTCGAGGAATTCATGCGGCGGCTGCGCGCCCTGGCGCACCTGCGCGCGCACGTGGCGGACCCAGCCGATCAGCTTGAGATCGAAATCGGCGTCGCGCCCGAAGTGGTAGTAGACCCGCGAGCGCCCTTCCAGCAGGCCGGGCAGGATTTCGTCCAGATCCTCGATCGGATAGGCGTCGTCCATGCCGTAATGGTCGACCGCGCCTTCCTGCCCCGCGCGCGGACCGTCCCAGCTCTCGCGTTCGGGATCGCGTTCGCGGCAGAACAGCAGCGTTTCGCCATGGCGGCGGCCGGGCACCAGCACCAGCACCGCTTCCGGTTCCGGAAAACCGCACAGGTACCAGAAATCCGAATCCTGCCGGTAGGGGTAATGGGTGTCGTGGCTGCGCACGCGCTCGGGCGCGGCCGGCAGCACCAGGATGGCGTCGTTGCCGGCCATCCGCATCAGCTGCCTGCGGCGGCGGGCGAACTCGGCGGCGGCCAGGCCGGTCTCGGCCTTCATCAGTTCAGCCGCTTGCGATGACGCGGCCCCATCACGCAATCGCCATGCAGCAGCAGCACCGCGATGCGCACGTATTCCTCGATCTCGGACAGCGCATCCTCGTCTTCCTGATCGTCGCCGCCCTCGGGGCTGGCCTGGGCCAGCCGCGCCAGGTCCTGCAGCGCCTCGGCGCCCTCTTCCGACAGCGGCGGCTGGGCACCCGCGGCCAGGCCGAAACTGCCCAGGAAGCCCCGGCACCACGCGAACAGCGCGTCGGCGCGATCCACGGTGCTGGTCTCGCCCTCGGGTAGCAGCAGTTCGAAGGCAAAGCTGCGGTCTTCCAGTTGCGCCACGCTGGCCGTGCGCAGGCGATCCAGCGCGCTTTCCGGCTGCGGGGTCGGCAACTGCGGGTCCGCCAGCGCACGCGCCGGCCAGTCGGCCACGTCCGCGCCGCCACCGGCGAGCCAGCCACACAGCGCGCCGTGGAGTTCGGCGGGGTCGGCGGCCAGGTGTTCCCGGCGCGAGGCTTCGCCGATTTCGGCGTAGGAAGGGAGATCGGACGGCTGGTGGGACATGGACTAACGCAATCCGCGAACGGAGTCGGACAGACCCCGAAGTGTAGCAATGAATTGGCCCCGGGCCGCTTGTTGTGCCTGTTCACCCGCCCCTACACTGGCCCATCTCCAGGCTCCGGACGGCTCCCAGCGACTTCATGCTCTGCGCACTCGCCGCCGTGACGCATCCCAGTTGGCCGCTGTCGGCGCGCCTGCCGCTGCTGGCGCTGGCGCTGCTGGTGCTGGCCGGGGTCGCGCTGGTCGCCACCCGCCGTTACTGGCGACCATGGCTGGATACCCGGCGCGCGCCGCAGGAACCCCTGCGCACCGAGTCCACCCGCACCCGCGACGAACGCCTGAAACTGGCGCTATGGGCCTCGGGCGAGCACTTCTGGGACTACGACCTGGTGCAGCGCAAGCTGTACCGGATGCGCGCGGACGAGACTGCCCTGCATTCCTCCGACATCACCGTGTTCACCCGCCACGGCGAGGTGCCGCCGATCCACCCCGAGGACATGCCGCTGGTGATGGAGCGGCTGCGCCTGCACCTGCAGGGCAAGGCGCCGCTGTTCATGTCCGAACACCGCATGGACATGGGCCAGAACGGCAACTGGATCTGGGTACGCGCGCGCGGACGCGTGGTCGAGCGTGATCCGGAAGGACGCCCGATCCGCATCGCCGGCACCGCCCGCGACATCACCCTCAGCCGCAATGCCGAGTATGAACACCGCATCGCCGGCGAAGTGATGCGCAGCATGAACGAAGCGGTGGCGGTGCTGGACTGGGCGCACCACTTCATCACCATCAATCCCGCCTTCACCCGCATCACCGGCTACAACGAGGACGAAGTGCTCGACCGGCCGGCGCGGATGCTCGACAGCGACCAGCACGACGAGGCGTTCTTCGAGCGCATGAACGCCGAGTTGCTGCATACCGGCCATTGGTCGGGCGAAGTGTGGAAGGTGCGCAAGGACGGCGAGGAAATCCTCTGCCGGATCGAGACCAACGTGGTGCCCGACGCGTCCGGCGAACGCCAGTTGTACGTGCAGGTGCTGACCGACATCACCGAACAGAAGCGCGCCGAGCAGGAACTGCGCTACCTGGCCAATTACGACACCCTGACCAGCCTGCCGAACCGCTCCCTGCTGTCCGAGCGGCTGTCGCGCGCGATCGTCCGCGCGCGCCGGGAGCAGGGCCACGTGGCGGTGCTGTTCATCGACCTGGACCGGTTCAAGGACATCAACGACTCGCTCGGCCATGCCACCGGCGATCGGATCCTGCGCGCGGCCGCCTCCCGGGTGCAGCAGACCGTCGGCGCCCAGCACACGGTCGCGCGCCTGAGCGGCGACGAGTTCACCGTGGTGCTGGAGGACATCGACTCGCTGCAGGACGCCGAGCGGATCGCACAGCAGATCATCGAAGCCTTCCGCACCCCGCTGAACTTCGGCGAACGCCTGGAGATGTCGGTGTCGCCGTCGATCGGCATCAGCCTGTACCCGCAGCACGCGCAGGTGCCGACCGAACTGCTCAAGCACGCCGACACCGCGATGTACCAGGCCAAGGCCATGGGCCGGCACACCTACCAGGTGTATTCGGAATCGATGGACGAGAAGACCCGCCATCGCGCCATCCTCGCCAGCGCGCTGCGGCGCGCGCTGGAGCGCAACGAACTGTCGCTGGTGTTCCAGCCGCGGCTGGCGATCATCCCGCAGCGGATCACAGCGGTGGAAGCGCTGATGCGCTGGGACAGCCCGGAGTTCGGCATGGTGTCGCCGGCGCAGTTCATCCCGCTGGCGGAGGAATCCGGCCTGATCCTGGAGATCGGCGCATGGGCGCTGCGCGAATCCTGCCGGATCATGCGCAGCTGGCACGATCGCGGGCTGGAAGAACTGACCGTGGCGGTCAACATCTCGGCGATGCAGTTGCAGCGGGGCGACCTGCCGGCGGTGCTGGCGCGGATCCTGGCCGAAACCGGCATTCCCGCCGATCGACTGGAGCTGGAACTCACCGAGAGCGTGGTGATGGCCAACCCGGAACAGAATGCCGACACCCTGCGCGCCTGCCGGCGGCTCGGCATTTCCCTGGCCATCGACGACTTCGGCACCGGCTATTCCTCGCTGGCCTACCTGAAGCGGCTGCCGCTGACCACCCTGAAGATCGATCGTGAATTCATCGGCGACCTGCCCGACGATGGCGACGACGCCGCCATCACCAGCACCATCATCACCATGGGCCGCTCGCTGGCGCTGAAGGTCATCGCCGAGGGCGTGGAAACCTACGATCAGTTCGAATTCCTGCGCGATCATGGCTGCGACGAGGTACAGGGCCATTGGGTCTCGCGGGCGCTGGAACCGGAACAGTGTCTGCAGTTCATCCAGGAGTACTACCCCGGTTCGGGCATTCGCGCGGTCTCCTGAACGGGGGCGCCCGCCGGGCGCCCTTGACCGGCCTCCGGCCCCGCCCCTATCGTGCCGCCCATGGACAACGCCGACCCGCTGGAACAGATTCGACGCCTCTCCGCGCGCATCCAGGCGCTGGCCGATCGTTGCCAGCAACTGGCCGATGAGAACCGCAGCCTGCGCCACCAGCAGGAACAACTGGTCGGCGAACGTTCGCAGCTGCTGGCCAAGAACGAACAGGCCCGCTCGCGGGTGGAAGCGATGATCAGCCGCCTGAAGTCCCTGGAGCAGCACACGTGAGCGCCAACGAGCCGGTCAGCATCCATATCCTCGATCGCGAGTACACCGTCGGCGTGGAACCGGAAGAGCGCAGCAGCCTGATGGCCGCCGCCAAGCTGCTGGACAGCAAGATGCGCGAGGTCCGCGGCAGCAACCGGATGGCGGCGGTGGATCGGGTCGCGGTCCTGGCCGCGCTGAACCTGGCACACGAATTGCAGCAACTGCGCGACGAACGCCATTCGCGCGATCGCGAATTCTCGCGCGCGCTCGACGATCTGCACCGCAGGCTGGACGAAGTGCTCGACGCACCGCGCTAGTGCAATGATCGCGCGGTGTCGCGAACCGCGACTGAATTTGTGCCGACGAACGGACTAGGCAATTTCCGACGGGCCGCTATACTGGCGACGCGTCCTCTGCTGTGAACGACAGCGCGCGCAAACATTCGCCTTGTCCCTTAATGACGACCACGGGATGGCAACGGTAGCCGGGAGTGCAGGTCCGCCTTCGCAGCGGGAAGCCCGATGGATATCCAGCCTTCCCACTTGAACCCCGGGTTCAAGGTCGTTTCGCGAGCATCGCCATGGCGGAGGACGTATTTTTTCCCGCGCAGCAGCGCCGTCAGTCGCGACCCGGCCGGTCTTGCCATCCACCTTCTGCCGGATTGCTTCGCGACGAAGCCGTCGTATCCGGACCGTCATCCGCGGCCGCGACTGACGGCGCTGCTGCCATTCCCGTGCTCCCCTTCGCGCGTGGCACACCTGCCATGCGATCCGTCATCCGCGCGTTTACGGGTCCTGGCGATCCCTGTCCTGGCGGCGCCCCACTCCGTTCTTTCCCCGGCTTTTTCCCACGCGCGCTCGCGCGGCGAAGGGGCTGTGCCGCTCACCGGATGACGGTCCCGTCCGGCAAACGACCCGGAACCGGCCGCTTGGCATAAAATTCCGGGCCATGGATTCGTCCCGCCCGCTCTCATGAGTTCCGATCGCGACGCGCTCCGGCGCGAACTGCGCCAGCGCCGCCGGGCGATTCCCGCCGCGCAACGCATCGCCGCCGCCGATGCGCTGGCCGGGCGACTGCGCGCGCTTCCCTTCCTGCCCGCGTCCGGCTACGCCGCCGGCTACTGGGCCATGGACGGTGAAATCGGCCTGCACAACTGGCAGTTGCGCCTGCCCCCGGGCCTGGTCTACTGCCTGCCGGTGTTGCGCGCGGACAATACCCTCGGCTTCGCGCCCTGGCGTCCTGGCGATGCACTGGTCACCAACCGCTTCGGCATTCCCGAGCCCGACGTCGAACCCGCCTCGTCTTTGGATCCGACCGAAATGGCGCTGGTGCTGATGCCCTTGGTGGGCTTCGATGGCGAAGGCCACCGACTGGGCATGGGAGGCGGCTGGTACGATCGCAGCTTCGCTTTCCGCCAGCGCTCGGCCGCGCCGCCCTGGCTGGTCGGGGTCGGTTTTTCCACCCAGCGCATCGACGCATTGGCGCCCGCCGCCTGGGATGTGCAGGTGGATGCCATCTGCACCGAAAGCCAGACCCTGTTCCCGTCCCGCAGCCCCCACGGAATGCCCGCATGACCGCTCGCAAGCGCTACTGGCTGATGAAGTCCGAACCGGACGCGTTCTCCATCGACGATCTGAAGAAGGTCGGCGTGGAACCGTGGAACGGCGTGCGCAACTACCAGGCGCGCAACTTCATGCGCGACGGCATGCAGGTCGGCGACGGCGTGCTGTTCTATCACTCCAACTGCCCGGTGCCGGGCATCGTCGGCATCGCCAAGGTGGCCAGCGCGGCCTACCCGGATCCGACCCAGTTCGACCGGAAGAGCGACTACTACGACCCCAAGAGCAAGCCCGAGGAACCGCGCTGGGTACTGGTCGACGTCGCCTTCGAGCGCAAGCTCAAGCGCACCATCCCGCTGGACGAGATCAAGCAGCAGGCCGACGCCCTCGGCGACGGCTTCGCGCTGATCGCCCGCGGCAACCGCCTGTCCGTGCTGCCGGTCACCGCCGCGCAGTGGAAACACCTTCTCTCCATGGAATGACCATCGTGTCGCAGAACGAACACAAGCGCCTGGCCGGCGAAAAGGCCATCGATTTCGTCGAGGACGGCATGATCGTCGGCGTCGGCACCGGTTCCACCGTGGCCTACTTCATCGATGCGCTGGCGCGGATCAAGGATCGCATCGCCGGCGCGGTGTCCAGTTCCGAGCAGAGCACCGAACGCCTGCGCCGGCATGGCATCGAAGTCATGGATCTCAACGCCACCGGCAGCCTGTCCCTGTACGTGGACGGTGCCGACGAGTGCGATCCGCACAAGCGCCTGATCAAGGGCGGTGGCGCGGCGCTGACCCGCGAGAAGATCATCGCCGAGGCCAGCCGCAAGTTCGTCTGCATCATCGATCCGATCAAGCAGGTGCCGGTGCTGGGCAAGTTCCCGCTGCCGGTCGAGGTCGTGCCGATGGCGCGCAGCCTGGTGGCGCGCGAGATCCTGGCGATGACCGGCGGCCAGCCGGTCTGGCGCGACGGCGTGACCACCGACAACGGCAACTGGATCCTGGACGTGCACAACCTGTCGATCGTCGATCCGGTCGGCCTGGAACGCGAACTCAACCAGATCCCGGGCGTGGTCAGCGTCGGCCTGTTCGCGCGCCGCCCGGCGGACGTGGTGATCATCGGCGGCGAGCCGCCACAGGTGCTGTAATCCCCTTTTCCACCCGCGCCGCAGGAGGCCGCATGCTCAACCGTATTCTCGTCACCGGCCTGCTTTCCGTCGGCGCGTCGCTGGCGCTGAGCGGATGCGCCAGCGCCGACGGCCGCTGGGTGGAAATCGGCGGCCAGCGCTACCAGGTGGAAATCGCCGACGACGACGCCGAGCGCGCGCGCGGGCTGATGTTCCGCGACGTGCTGGCCGACGGTACCGGCATGCTGTTCATCCACGAGCGCGAGGAACCGCAGGCATACTGGATGAAGAACACCCGTATCCCGCTGGACATCCTGTACTTCGACGACGAACGCAAGCTGGTCGCCCAGCGCCGCGACACCCCGCCCTGTTCGGCCGGCGACGCCTGCCCGTCCTATCCGAGCAATGCGCCGGCGCGCTACGTGCTGGAGCTGAATGCGGGCGAAGCCGAGCGGCTGAAGCTGCAGGATGGGGCTGAACTGCATCTGGGCAAGGACATCACGCCCGCCCGCTAGGGCTTGATCGCGGCGGAAATTGGCCCCAGTCTGGCGGCATGGGGGATCGCCTGACATTGCCGGATTGGAACAGCCTGGCGACCCGCGCCGACGAGGCGCTGCCGCTGCTGGAAACCGCGCTGCTGATCGCGCGCGACGAGTACCCCGATCTCGATGCGGACGCGTGCGACACACTGGTACAGGGCCATGTTTCGCACCTGCGCGCGGAAATCGACGCCATCGCGGCCTGGCCGCTGAAGATGGCCGCGATCAACCGCCACCTGTTCGACGAGCTTGGCTACAGCGGTGATCACGAGCAGTATTACGATCCGCGCAACAGCTATCTCAACCAGGTGTTCGAACGCCGCCTGGGCAACCCGATCTCGCTGGCGATGGTGCAGATGGAAGTCGCGCGCCGGCTCGGCGTACCGCTGGACGGCGTGTCATTCCCCGGTCACTTCCTGGTCCGCCTGCCGGTGGACGATGGCCTGCTGGTGATGGATCCGTTCAACGGCGGCCGCCCGCTCGGCGCCGACGAACTGCGCGAACGCGCGCGCCCGCACCTGGGCGGCGACATTCCCGACGACAACGCCCTGCTGCGGATCCTGGATCCCGCCAGCCACCGCGCCATCCTGGTGCGCGTGCTGCGCAACCTGCATGGCGTATACGCCGAGCGCGACGAATGGGACCGCGCCGCGCGCAGCGCCGATCGCGTGCTCAAGCTGATTCCGGACCAGGCAGAGGCCCTGCGCGATCGCGGCATGGCCTATCTGAAGATGGAACACCTGGGCGGCGCTCGCCAGGACCTGGCGCGCTACCTGCAACTGGCCCCCGAAGCCACCGACGCCGCCGACCTGCGCGAGCGCCTGGTGGAACTGAATGCCGCGCCGCCGGCGAGGATGCATTGAGGGCGGGGATTGGGGATTGGGGATTCAAAGCTTTTGCCTTTTCTCCCCCTTGACCAGCCATTCGGCTGTTGAAAAGCACCTGAAAAAGGGGGATTGAGGGGGATTCGCTTTTGGTGCGAAGAGCAAATCCCCCGTCACCTGCTTCGCAGGCGCCCGCCCCCTTTTGCAAAGGGGGCTCCCGGAGCAGGATCTTCCTCTGCGCGTCATGTAGAGCGGAGCTTGCTCCGCTGCCCTGGCGTTGACACACGTCCCCGACCTCGCCCGTTGCCGGCGTCACGCCCGGGCAGGCAAGCCCGGCCCTACGGCACCTCGACCATCTCGAAGTCATCCTTGGTCACGCCGCAATCCGGGCAGGTCCAGGTGTCGGGAATATCCTCCCAGCGCGTGCCGGGAGCGATGCCTTCTTCCGGCAACCCCTCGGCCTCGTCGTAGAGGAAGCCGCAGACCACGCACATCCAGGTGCGGTAGGTGGTGGCGGTGGCGTCGGTCATCGGATAATGCGGGCGGGTGGGCCGTCCATTGTCCCACTCCCGTTCCCACACCGGAAGTTTCGCCGATGAATTCCCCCTGGCCCGCCAGCGGCCCCGCGCCGCGCGGCCTGTACCTGATCACCCCCGACGAGGCCGACACCGCACGACTGCTGGCGCGGGTGGAACCGCTGCTCGCCGAAGGCGTCACCTGGCTGCAATACCGGCACAAGGGCGCCGACGCGGCGCTGCGCGGCGAGCAGGCGCGCGCGCTGCAGGCGCTGTGCGTTCAGACCGGGGTACCGCTGATCATCAACGACGACGCGGCGCTGGCGCGGGCGGTGAACGCGGCCGGCGTGCATCTGGGCGAGGACGACGGCGACATCGCCGCCGCGCGCGCGCTGCTGGGCGAAGCGGCCATCGTCGGCGCGTCCTGCTATGACGAACTGGAGCGCGCCCATCGCGCGGTCGCCGCGGGCGCGAACTACGTGGCGTTCGGCGCGTTCTTCCCGACCCTCAGCAAGGCCACCACGCGCCGGGCCACGCCCGCGCTGCTGGCCGACGCCGCCGCCCTGGGCGTACCACGGGTGGCGATAGGTGGCATAACCCCGGACAATACGCCTGCCCTGGTCGCCGCCGGAGCCGATCTGGTGGCGGTCATCGGCGGCGTATTCGAAGCCGCCGATCCCGTCGGGGCGGTGCGCGCCTACCGGCGAAGCCTCGCCCGCTAGGCGGCGGCCTGCTGTGGGAGCGACGCCCGTCGCGATGAAGCTTTCCCGGCGTTCCCTCGCGGCCCCGGCCGCTCCCACCGGACGCCCTCCTGCCTGTTTGGAATCCAGATGAACCACGATCAGTCCCACGCCCTGTTCTCCCGCGCCCAGCAACTGCTTCCCGGCGGCGTCAATTCGCCGGTGCGCGCGTTCAAGTCGGTCGGCGGCGAACCCTTCTTCGTGCAGCGCGCCGACGGCGCCTTCCTGCACGACGTCGATGGCAACCGCTACATCGACTACGTGGGTTCGTGGGGCCCGATGATCGTCGGCCATAACCATCCGGCGGTGCGCGAGGCGGTCCAGGCCGCCATCCAGAACGGCCTGTCGTTCGGCGCGCCGTGCCCGGCCGAGGTCACCATGGCCGAGACCATCACCCGCCTGGTGCCCTCCTGCGAGATGGTGCGCATGGTCAACTCCGGCACCGAAGCCACGCTGTCGGCGATCCGGCTGGCGCGCGGCGCCACCGGCCGCAACCGTATCGTCAAGTTCGAGGGCTGCTACCACGGCCACGGCGACTCGTTCCTGGTCAAGGCCGGCAGCGGCATGCTGACCCTGGGCGTGCCGACCTCGCCCGGCGTGCCCGCGGGCCTGAGCGAGCTGACCCTGACCCTGAGCTACAACGACTTCGAGGGCGCGACCGCGCTGTTCGAGCAGTACGGCACGGAAATCGCCTGCCTGATCATCGAACCGGTGGTCGGCAACGCCAACTGCCTGCCGCCGCGCGAGGGCTACCTGCAGCACTTGCGCGCGCTGTGCACGCAATACGGTGCGCTGTTGATCTTCGACGAGGTGATGACCGGTTTCCGCGTCGCCCTGGGCGGTGCGCAGGCGCACTACGGCATCACTCCCGACCTGACCACCTTCGGCAAGATCATCGGTGGCGGCATGCCGGTGGGTGCCTATGGCGGCCGCCGCGAACTGCTTTCGCAGATCTCTCCGGCCGGCCCGATCTACCAGGCCGGCACGCTGAGCGGCAATCCGGTGGCGATGGCCGCCGGCCTGGCGATGCTGGAACTGATCCAGGCGCCCGGCTTCCACGCCGGCCTGGCGGACGCGACGAATGCGCTGTGCGACGGGCTGGAAGCCGCCGCGCGCGAAGCCGGCGTTCCGTTCTCCACCACCCGCGTCGGCGCGATGTTCGGCATGTTCTTCACCGACCAGTACGTGGACACCTACGCACAGGCGGTGGCCTGCGACATCGGCGCGTTCAACCGCTTCTTCCACGCGATGCTGGAGCGCGGCGTGTTCCTGGCGCCGTCGGCGTTCGAGGCGGGCTTCATGTCCAGCGCGCACGATGCCGCGATCATCGAGCAGACCGTGGCCGCCGCGCGCGAGGCGTTCAAGGTGGTGGCCGCCGGATGAGGGTGCCGCCGCGCATCGAACGGATCCTGTTCGATTTCGATGGCGTGCTCGCGCACTACCATCACGAGCGGCGCATCGCCCACCTGGCCGCGCATGCCGGCGCGGCGCATGAACGCGTGCGCGAAGTGCTGTTCACCTCCGGCCTGGAAACCGAGTACGACGGTGGCCGGATCAGCACCGAGCTGTATCTGTCGCGCCTGGGCGAAGGCATCGCCCGGGCGATCGACGAAGACACCTGGATTGCCTCGCGGATGGCCGGCAGCCACGCCGACCCGGCGGTGCTGAACCAGATCCTGGCCCTCGACGCCCGCCTGGAACTGGGCGTGCTCACCAACAACGGCCTGCTGATGGCGCGCGCCATCCCGCGCATCGTCGCGCCCATCCATCCGCGCCTGGAAGGCCGCGTGATCTGCAGCGGCGCCCTGCAACTGCGCAAGCCTGAGCCACGCACCTACACGCTGGCATTGGAGCAACTGGGCTGGGACCCTACGCACACGCTGTTCGTCGACGACGTGTTCGCCAACGTCCAGGGCGCCCGCGGCGTGGGCCTGCACGCGGAAACCGTCACCGACGCCGCCAGCCTGCGGCAGGTATTCAGGCGCTATCGGTTGGCCTGAAACCCAGCGCACATTCCGGCCTGTCTTGTGGGAGCGACGTCAGTCGCGATTGCCGCCCAACGAGTTGTTGTCGGCACACGCACAGAGGCTTCGCGACTGACGTCGCTCCCACAAGGGGAGCAATCGGTCGTGCGCCTACTTCCCCACGAACTGGCGCAGCGCGGCGTGCAGGCGCTTGCAGCCTTCGACCAGTTCCTCGTCGTGGATGTTCAGCGCCGGCACGAAGCGCAGCACGTCCGGGCCGGCCTGCAGCAACAGCACGCCCTGCGCCGCCGCGTGATCGAGGATTTCGCCGGCGCGACCGGCGTAGGCGGGCTTGAGCACCGCGCCGAGCATCAGGCCACGGCCGCGCACCTGCGAGAACAGACCCAGTTCCGCGTCCATGTCGCCGAGTGCCTTGCGTAGCGCCGCCGACTGGCGGGCGACGTTGTTGGCGATGGCCGGCGCGGCCAGCTTGCGCAGCGCGACCCGCGCCACCGCCGCGGCCAGCGGATTGCCGCCGAAGGTGGTGCCGTGCGCGCCGAACTGCATCGCCTCGGCCACCTTCGGACCGGCCAGCATCGCGCCAATCGGGAAGCCGCCGCCCAGCGCCTTGGCCAGGGTGACGATGTCCGGGGTCACGCCGTCCTGCCAATGCGCGAACAGGGTCCCCGTGCGGCCCATGCCGGACTGGATCTCGTCCAGCACCAGCAACGCGCCGTGGTGATCGCACAGTTCGCGCACCGCGCTCAGGAATCCGGGCGCCGCCGGCATCACCCCGCCCTCGCCCTGGATCGGTTCCAGCATCACCGCGGCGACGTCGCCGGCCGCCATCGCGATTTCCAGCTGGGTGAGGTCGTTGAAATCCACATAGCGGAAACCGCCGGGCAGTGGTTCGTAGCCTTCCTGGTACTTGGGCTGCGCGGTCGCGGTCACCGTCGCCAGGGTGCGGCCATGGAAGCTGCCGCGGAAGGTGACGATGACGCGCTTGTCCGGCGCCCGTCCCTGGCCGGCCGCCCATTTGCGCACCAGCTTGATCGCCGCCTCGTTGGCTTCGGCACCGGAATTGCACAGGAATACGCGGCTGGCGAAACGCGACGACGCCACCAGTTCCTCGGCCAGGCGCAACGGCGGCTCGCTGTGGAAGACGTTGCTGGTGTGCCACAGCTTGCCGGCCTGCTCGACCAGCGCCGCCACCAGATCGGGATCGTTGTGGCCCAGGCCGCATACGGCGATGCCGGCGGACAGGTCGATGTATTCGCGTCCCTCGCTGTCCCAGATGCGCGCGCCCTGGCCGCGTTCGAGCACGAGCTCGCGCTGGCGATAGACGGGCAGGTAGTACTGCTTGCCCTTGGCGAGCAGTTCGGAGGCGGAGCTGGCGGTCATGGCGTCGGCAGGCGGGCGGGACAAGACCGGTATTGTCGCTGATTTCCCGCCGAACGGCGGTCCCCGCGGACCGCTGGCGCCTTCATCCCCGGCACCGGCGCGGCCCGCGTCGGGATGCCGGAACGAGCGTCCGGGATCAGGCGAAATCGATCGCGTCCGCCGGCACCGCCCGGATCCGCGGTCCGAAACTGGTGATGTCCGGCAGGGTGGCGTTGTGGTGCGTGCGGATCTGCGCGGCGCTGGCGTGTGCCTTGTCGTGGGTGGTGTGGGCATCCGCCGCCAGGGTCACCGCATAGCCGTGCGCGGCCGCGCTGCGGGTGGTGGTATCGACGCAGAACTCGGTGGCGTAGCCGCAGATCACCAGTTCCTCCACGCCCAGGAAAGCCAGCACTTCGTCCAGCCCGGTACGCAGGAACGAATCCGGCGTGCTCTTGCGGATGCGGCGATCGCCGTCGACGACGTCGAGCCGCGGATCCAGTTGCCAGCCGGACGATTCCGGCTCCATCCCGCCCGCGCGCTCGTGCTGCACGTGGATGACCGGCACGCCACGCGAGCGAGCGCGGCCGGCGAGCGCGTTGATGCCGGCAATGACGCCGTCCGCGTCGGCCGGTGGCGGGCTGGTCTCGAACAATCCACGTTGCACATCAATCACCAGCAGTGCCAGGCTCATCATGCATCCGTCGTGTCATCGCGGGAGCACAGCTTCCCCGATCTCGATGGCGAATCCAAGTGCAGCGCGCACGTTCGCGCGTGCCATCACCAAGGCCACGTCACCATACGCCGACGTTTGCCATCGACGTCCACGGCTCCTGCGGCGGCAATGCCGCGCCCTTCTGCAACAGCTCGATGGAAATCAGATCCGGCGTGCGCACGAACGCCATGCGGCCATCGCGCGGCGGGCGGTTGATGGTGATGCCCAGCGATTGCAGGTGCGCGCAGGTGGCGTAGATGTCGTCGACCTCGAATGCGAGATGGCCGAAGTTGCGGGCGCTGCCGTAGTCCTCGTCCGAACCCCAGTTGTAGGTGAGTTCGATTTCCGACTCCGGGTTGGCCGGCGCGCCGAAATAGACCAGGGTGAACCTGCCGGCCTCGTTGTCCATGCGCCGGGTTTCCTTCAGGCCCAGGCCCTCGGTGAAGAACTTGCTGGTGGCGTCCAGATCGTGGACGCGGATCATCGCGTGCAGGTATTTCATGTCGTTCTCGTGAATCGTTGTTGCGGTTCAATGGGGGATGGCGGAACGCCGGGGCCGGCAGGCCCAGGCCAGGCCGAGCAGGCAGGCCAGGATCAGCACGCTGTACTCCATGCCGTTGCGGCCCAGGCCGACCACGAACCAGCCTTCCTGCGCGTGCACCAGCCAGATGCCGCAGGCGTAGATGACCGCGAACACCAGCGCCAGCGGGGCGACCCAGCGTCCCCAGGCCAGCAACAGGGTAGCGGACAGCTCGAACACGGTAATGAACCAGGCGATACCCGCGCCGAACGGGAACCCCTGCGCATCCAGGAACTGGCCGAACGGCACCACCCCGCCCGCGCCCAGGCGGGCCGCGCCGTGGATGAAGAGCAGCGCCGCCAGGACACAGCGGATCAGGGTCAGTCCTTGCCGGATGGACGCGGCGTCAGCGGTCATTGGAATGCTCCGAAAAAAAAAGACGTTCTGGAAAAAAAGCGGTATGGAACTTCAGGAGGCGATATCGCAATGCGGGCGCAACCGCGCGGCCAACTCATCCAGACCAGCGCGCGCGGCCGGTGCCGGCATCCCCTGCGGATACAACCGGAACAGGCCATCGCGATGCTGGCGCGGCTGCACGTGCAGATGCACGTGCGGGACTTCCTGCCCGCCGGCGTGGCCATTGGACTGCCACAGGTTGAGGCCGGGCGGATCCAACTCCGCGCGCAGCGCCCGCGCGACGCGTACCGCCATCCGCATCACTGCCGCCGCGGTGTCCGGCGCCAGCTCGTAGATCGTCTCGACATGCGCGCGCGGCACCACCAGCACATGGCCCGGTACCGGCTGGCGCAGATCCAGGAACGCCACCACGTCGGCATCCTCGGCCACCCGGCTGGCCGCGGCCCGACCTTCGAGGATGGCGCAGAAGATGCAGTCCATCAGGGATCCAGGAACAGGTCCGGCAACAGCGGCTGCGAGGGATCCACGGCATAGCCGGAGAAATCCTCCACGCCGGCTTCGCGCAGCACGTCTTCATCGATCAGGAAATGGCCGTGGAATCCCGCCGCCGGCCGGCTGAGCACGGCATGCGCCGCGTCGGCGACGATGGCCGGCTTGCGGCAGCGTGGAATCTCGACGCCGGGAATCATGTTCAAGGCGTCGGTGGCGATGATCGTGCGTGGCCACAGCGCGTTCACCGCCACGCCCTGCGGGCCGAACTCGCCGGCCAGGCCGAGGGTCACGAAACTCATGCCCATCTTCGCCAAGGTGTAGCCGGTGTGCGGTGCCCACCAGCGCGGATCCAGCGACGGGGGCGGCGCCAGGGTAAGGATGTGCGGATTGGCCGCCTGGCGCAGGTACGGCAGGCACGCCTGCGCGCACAGGAAACTGCCGCGCGCGTTGACCTGGTTCATCAGGTCGAAGCGCTTCATCGGCGTGTCCAGCGCGCCGGCCAGCCAGATCGCGCTGGCGTTGTTGACCAGGATGTCGATGCCGCCGAAGGCGTCCACGGTCGCGGCCACCGCGGCGCGCACGTCGTCCTCCTCGCGGATGTCGCATTTCAGCGCCAGGCCCTGCCCGCCCGCCTCGGTGACCGCCTGCACCGCGCTGTGGATGGTGCCCGGCAGCTTCGGATTGGGAACCGAGGACTTGGCCGCGATCGCCACGTTGGCGCCGTCGCGCGCCGCGCGCAGGGCGATCGCCAGGCCGATGCCGCGCGAGGCGCCGGTGATGAAGAGAGTCTTGCCCTGCAAACTGGCCATGGAATTCCCGGGTCTGGCAGTGAAAAAGGAGGCTTTCAGGATACCCCGGCCGGGTTGCGGACCGGCCGCGGCGGGGACGAACCGCCGGATACGGGTGTCCGGATCACGCCGCCAGGCACTTTTCACGTTGAAAGTCCACGCCCATCAGACGGGATGCCAGTCATGAACGGCCGCCTATAATCCGGGCGATGAATCCGTCCTGGTTCGACTCGCTGCTGGCCTGGATCAGCGCACATCCGGTGGCCGCGGGGGCGGTGATCTTCGCGATCGCCTTCTGCGACGCGGTAATCATCCTGGGCGCGATCGTGCCGGCGCTGCCGCTGCTGTTCGCGGTCGGCGTGCTGATTGGCCTGGGCGAGATCTCCGGCCCGTATGCCCTGATCTGCGCCGCCATCGGCGCGCTGGCCGGCGACGGCACCAGCTTCTGGGTCGGGCATCGCTGGGGACCGCAACTGCGCCGGCACTGGCCCTTCAGCCGCTATCCGCAATTACTGGACCGGGGCGAGGTGCTGTTCCGCCGCAACGCCATCAAGAGCATCCTGATTGCCCGCTACGTCGGCCCCATCCGGCCGTTCGTGCCGGCGGTCGCCGGCATGCTGCGGATGCCGATGAAGCGCTATCTGCCGGCCAGCCTGCTGGCGGCGGTTTCGTGGGCGGCGCTGTTCCTGCTGCCGGGCTGGATCTTCGGACACGCCTACGACGCGGTGGCCGCGGTCGCCGGCCGGCTGGGCCTGGTGCTGGGCCTGCTGCTGGTGGTGCTGGCCCTGGCGTGGGCGCTGGTGCTGTACAGCTACCGCTGGTTCGCCGCCCATGCCGACGCGCTGCTGGCGCGCGCGCTGGCGTGGTCGCACGCGCATCCGGTCATCGGCCGCTACTCGGCGGCCGTGTTCGATCCCCGGCGCCGCGAGTCGGTGCCGCTGGCGTTGCTGGCGATCCTGCTGCTGGCGATCGTCTGGGTGTGGTTCGCCTTCCTGGTCATCGTCATCGGCCACGGTGAACCGCTGGGCATCGATCTGGCCGTGCACGAACTGATGCAGGTGCTGCGCAATCCGCTGGCCGACCAGCCGCTGGCCGCGATCGCCTCGCTCGGCGACGAACAGGTGCTGGCGCCGGCCTCGCTGCTGGTGCTGGTCTACCTGTGCTGGCGGCGGCGCTGGATGGCGGCGGCGCACTGGCTGGCCGCGCTGGCGTTCGGCCTGGCGCTGACCGCGTGGCTGGGCGCCTCGGTCGATATTCCCAAGCCGCCGTCGGTGAGCAGTGGCTTCGGCTTCCCGTCCATCGCGGTGACGATGGCGACCATCACCTTCGGTTTCTTCGCGGTGCTGATCGCGCGCGAACTACCGGGCCGCCAGCGGGTCTGGCCCTACCTGGTCTCGGGAATAGTGGTGGCGCTGATCGGCTTTGCCCGCATCTACCTGGGCGCGCACTGGCTCAGCGACATCATCGGCGGCATGTTGTTCGGCATCGTCTGGCTGCTGGTGCTGGGTATCGCCTACCGGCGGCGCATGGTGCGTTCGTTCTGGATCACCCCGCTGGGCTGGCTGTTCTACGGGGCCTTCGCCGTCGCCGCGCTGTGGCACGCGCCACGCAACGTGGATCGCATGCTGGCGCAGTTCGAGACCCCGGTGATGGTGCGGGCGATGGCGATGGACGACTGGTGGCGGGAAGGCTGGCAACGGCTGCCGGCGCGCCGCAACGAGTTCGACGACGAGCAGCGCTGGCCGCTGGACGTGCAGGTGGCCGGGCCGCTGGCGCCGCTGCAGGCGCGGCTGGAAGCTGCCGGCTGGCGCGCGCAGCCGCAGGCCGGCTGGGAGGACGCGCTCAACCTGCTGGATACCGATCTTTCCCCGGCCGAGCAGCCGGTGCTGCCGGCGACCCTGGACACCCGCGCCGAAAGCCTGCTGATGGTGCGCGACGGCGCCCAGCCCGGCCTGCGCTTCGTGCTGCGGCTATGGCCGGCGAACACCCTGCTGCAACCCGGCGACACTCCGCTCTGGATTGGCAGCGCGCAGGTGTTGAAGCATCAACAGGCGTTCCGCCTGGTGGGCGTGTGGCGCCCGCTGCGCGAAGCCGATGCCGCGCTGCTCGCGGTCAGCGCCGCCACCGCGCCGATGCAGCACCGGATCGAACCGCACCCGCAATCGAAACTGCCGGTGCTGCGCGTACGCACGGATGCGGTGCCGATCGCTCCGCCGGAACCCGCCGCCAGGAAACCTTGAGCCTGATCAGGCGATCGCCGCGAGCAACCGATCCAGGCGCGCGTGCGGATTGTCTTCCTGCAGCAGCATCGCCCGCTGCTGCACGGTCAGTGGCAGCAGTTCCGCCAGCCGCCATCCCACCCACGCGGCGCTGTCCATCTGCGCCGGGGTGATCCGCGCCAGATCCGCGCCGGCCTGTTCGAGCAGGCTCTGCAGCAGCGTCGCCAGCAGGCCGTGCTGGGGCTGCAGCTCGTCGTCGGGGTCGGGTTCGCACCACTGCACTTCCCCCGTCACCAGGCCGTTGTCGCGCACGCGGGTGCGGATGACCCGGAACCGGCGCGCGCCGCGCACGCGCAGGGCGAGCAGGCCGTCGGGGCCGGTATCGAAGTCCTCGATCATGGCCTCGGTGCCGTAGGCGGCCGGCACCGCGGGCTGTCCCGCTTCCTCGCCTTCCAGGATCAGGCAGATACCGAAACCGCGACCGGATCGCCCGCAGTCGCGCACCAGGTCCAGATACCGCCGCTCGAATACCCGCAAGCCCAGGCCCGCACCGGGCAGCAACACGGCATGCAGGGGGAACAACGGCAGGATTTCGGTCATCGGATCTCCGTCAACCACGGTCCAGGGTGGTGTATCGGACCCGTCCACGGAACCGTCATCGACACGGGGCGGTGGTGGGGCGGAATCCACCCTACGCGGTTTCCCGCAGCGCGGCCAGGAAGCGGCGCGGCGCACCGTCGAAGCCGCCGTTGGACATGAACACCACGTGGTCGCCCGGGCGCGCGATCGATCGCAGTGCGGTGATCAATGCCTCCACGTCCGGCACCGTGCACGCATCGCCGCGGATCGCGTCGACCACCTTGCCGGCGTCCCACGGCAGTTCCGGCCGATGCAGGAACACCACCGCGTCGGCCAGCGCCAGCGATGGCGCGAGCGCATCGGCGTGCGCGCCCAGCCGCATCGAATTGCTGCGCGGCTCCATCGCCACCACGATGCGCGCGTCGCCCACCTTTGCGCGCAACCCTTCCAGGGTCGTGTGGATGGCGGTGGGATGGTGGGCGAAATCGTCATACAGGGTGATGCCATCGGCCTCGCCGATGACTTCCAGACGCCGCTTGACGCTGAGGAAATGCGCGAGCGCCGGCATCACCGTCGCCGGGTCCACGCCGACCGCGTTCACCGCGGCCAGCGCGGCCAGTCCGTTGAGCACGTTGTGGCGGCCCAGCAGCGGCCAGTGCACTTCACCCATCTCGCGGCCCTGGTGGCGCACGGCGAAGACGCTGCCGTCCTCGCGGATCAAGCGCGCGCTCCATTCCAGCGCGGGATCGAAGCCGAAGCGCTCCACCGGCGTCCAGCAGCCCATCGCCAGCACTTCGGCCAGGCGCGCATCCTCTCCGTTGACGATCAGGCGGCCGCGGCGCGGCACCGTGCGGACCAGATGATGGAACTGACGCTGGATCGCGGCCACGTCGGGAAAGATGTCGGCATGGTCGTATTCCAGGTTGTTGAGGATCGCCACCAGCGGACGGTAGTGGACGAACTTGCTGCGCTTGTCGAAGAACGCGGTGTCGTACTCGTCCGCCTCCACCACGAACTCGCGGCCCTGGCCCACCCGCGCCGACACGCCGAAGTCCTCCGCCACGCCGCCAATCAGGAAACCCGGCGAACGCCCGGCCGCTTCCAGCAGGTAGGTCAGGATGGTGGTGGTGGTGGTCTTGCCGTGGGTGCCGGCCACCGCGAGGGTGTCGCGTCCGGGCAGCACGCGCTCGGACAGCCACTGTGCGCCGGAGGTGTAGCGGCGGCCCTCGTCCAGCACCGCCTCGACCGCATCGTTGCCGCGCGAGAGCGCGTTGCCGACGACGATCTCCTCGCAGTCCGGCGAGATGTTGCGTGCCTGGTAGCCCTGCGCGAGCGCGATGCCGAGGTTCTCCAGTTGCGTGGACATCGGCGGATAAATCGCCTGGTCGCTGCCTTCGACCTCATGCCCCAGCTCGCGCGCAAGCGCGGCCACGCCGCCCATGAAGGTACCGGCGATTCCCAGAATGTGGATCTTCAAGACGACGTTTTCCGTGGTGAACGACGAGACTTTAGCCCAGTGCTCCCCTTTCGGCACGCCGGCGGTGGCGCGGACCGGCGCACGGACGCTTGAGCCCGAGGGGACGGCCCGGGCAGGGGAAACAGGGGGCGATATCAGCGGCGGGCTGCCGCCTCGCGGAGGGCCACCGCGCGATCGCGCGGTGGCAGCGGCCGCGCGGAAGCCGGGCTCAGCCGATTTCCTTGGCCGGCGACAGCGCCTCGATCAGGCGGCTGAACACATCGTCCAGCGAGCCCACGCCGTCGACGACGGTGAGCTGGCCGTGCTGGCGGTAGTACTCGATGACCGGCGCGGTCTGGCTGGTGTACTTGTCCAGGCGGTTGCGGACCACTTCCGGTGAATCGTCGTCACGGCCTTCGGCCTTGGCGCGGCCGGCAATGCGTTCCACCAGCAGATCGGTGGGGACTTCCAGTTGCACCGCGAAATCCATCGGCTGGCGGATCCGCTCCAGCAACACGCCCAGCGCGTCTGCCTGGACCAGGTTGCGCGGGTAGCCGTCGAGGATGAAACCGTTGGCGGTATCCGGACGGGCGAACCGATCCTCCAGCATGCCCAGCAGGATCTCGTCGCTGACGAAATCGCCGCGCGCCATGATTTCCTTGGCCTGCACGCCCAGCGGCGTGCCCGCCGCGACTTCCGCGCGGAGCAGATCACCGGTGGAAATGTGGGGAACCTGCAGATATTCCTTCAGACGCGCCGCCTGAGTGCCCTTGCCCGACCCGGGGGGGCCCAGTAGAACCAATCGCATTGTGTAACTCCCGAACTAGAATCCTGCTGGCGGTGCCGGGCGGCGGGATCCCCCGCGCCTCGCTGCACCGCGTCATCTGTGTGAAGCTTACCGCATCCCAGCAACCCGGAACGTACCCCCCATGTCCCAGGGCACCCTACTTTATGCGCAGTCCGGTGGCGTCACCGCCGTCATCAACGCCACCGCCGCGGCCGTCATCGGCGAGGCACGCACCCGTAAAATCAAGGTCTTGGCGGCCCGCAACGGCATCCTCGGCGCCCTGCGCGAGGAACTGATCGACACCAGCAAGGAGTCCGCCGCGGCCATCCGCGCGCTGGCCCAGACCCCCGGCGGCGCGTTCGGCTCGTGCCGGGTCAAGCTGAAGTCGCTGGAGGCCGACCGCGCCCGCTACGAACGCCTGCTGGCGGTATTCAAGGCCCACGACGTGCGCTGGTTCCTCTACAACGGCGGCAACGACTCGGCCGACACCGCGCTCAAAGTGTCGCAACTGGCCAAGGCCTTCGACTACCCGCTGACCTGCATCGGCGTGCCCAAGACGGTCGACAACGACCTGGCCGTCACCGACACCTGCCCCGGCTTCGGCTCGGCCGCCAAGTACACCGCGGTGTCCGTGCGCGAGGCGGCGCTGGACGTGGCGGCGATGGCAGAAACGTCCACCAAGGTGTTCGTGTACGAGGCCATGGGCCGCCACGCCGGCTGGCTGGCCGCCGCCGCCGGGCTGGCCGGGCAGTCGCCGGACGACGCGCCCCAGATCATCCTGTTCCCCGAGCGCGCCTACGACGAGGCGGCTTTCCTGGCCCAGGTGAAGAAGGTCGTGGCCAAGGTCGGCTGGTGCGTGGTGGTGGCCAGCGAAGGCATCCAGCACGCCGACGGCCGCTTCGTCGCCGACGCCGGCGGCGGCAAGGACTCGTTCGGGCATACCCAGCTCGGCGGCGTGGCGTCCTATCTCGCGGGCCGGGTCAAGGACCAGTTGGGCTTCAAGGTCCACTGGACCCTGCCCGACTACCTGCAGCGCTCGGCCCGCCACATCGCCTCCAAGACCGACTGGGAACAGGCCCAGGCGGTCGGCAAGGCCGCGGTGCAGTACGCGCTGAAGGGACAGAACGCGGTGATGCCGGTGATCGTGCGCACATCCGACGCGCCGTACCGCTGGAAGATCGAAGCCGCGCCGCTGGAAAAGGTCGCCAACCACGAAAAGAAGATGCCGAACGGCTTCCTGCGCAAGGACGGCTACGGCATCACCGCCGCCGCGCGCAAATACCTGGAGCCGCTGATCCGCGGCGAAGCCTATCCCGAGTTCGGCCGCGACGGCCTGCCGAAGTACGTCGCGCTGAAGAATGTGGCGGTGAAGCAGAAGCTGCCGAAGTGGGAGGGGTGAGCGGGAGATGGCGTTCGCGATGAAACATCGTGGCGCTGTCTTCCTGCTCGTTTCCTTGTTCATCGTTCAATGACGCGGGTGGGACCAAGTCCCACCGTTGCGCCAAACTTCGCCGTGATATCCCCTATGCAGTTCCCCACGCCTGCGCTAGCCTGCGCGCGGGGAAATCTGAAGGGGAAACCCGATGTCGACGGTTCGCGCCTTGCCGGCGCTGGCGTTGCTGTGCGCGTCCGCCGTCGCGGGCGCGGTCACGCCGGGTCAGGCGATTCCCTCCATTCCCGCGGTTCCGCCATCGGCATCCGTCACGGTGCCGGCCTGCCCGCCATCGGATGGCGCGGAACTGGAACTCGCGCTCGCCGAGACCTTGAATTCCGCGCGTACCCAACGCGGTGAACGCTTCCGCCTGACGCTGGTCGAGTCCCTGATCACATCCGATGGCAGCTTGCCCGCCGGCACCGCCGGTGTCGGTGAAGTCGTGCATGCCGAGCCGTCGCGCGGCGGCGGCAAGCCGGGTGAAATCCTGCTGGCGGCGCGGTATCTCGAATACCAGGGCGAGCAGATACGACTGCGCGGTTTCAAGCTGGGGGGCAGCGGACAGGATCGCTCGCATGCCGCCATCGGCACGGCCGTCGTCGCCGGCCCCTTCGCCTACTTCCTCAAGGGCAGGGAAATCGAACTGCCCGCCGGCACCCGTGCGCGGGCCCGGCTCGCGCAGGCACTGCCGCCATCGGCGGCGGCCGCATCGCTTTCGCCGGCCTGCGCCATCGCGCGGATGCCGCCAACCGAATCCCCACCCACCACCACCCAACCAACGGAGTAGAGCATCCATGCGTTTCCGCCTGACCCGCCTCGTGATCGCCGCAGTCCTGTGTGCCCCGTTCGCCATCGCCGCCCAGGAAGCCGCCACCGCGGCGCCGGCGGAAGCGGCCGATGCCGCCCCCTCGCCCGCGCCACAGGAACAAGCAGCACCTGCGCCGGCCACCGCCGCCGACGCGCCCGCGCCCGCGCCCGCGCCCGCGCCGGCATCGCAGTCCAAGGGCGCGATCGCCATCGCCGCTCCGGAGGCCGGCAAGGGCCAGATCGTGTTCTTCCGTGAAAAGAAGTTTGCCGGCGCCGCCGTCAACTACATCGTCCGCGAAGGCGAAACCGAACTGGGCAAGCTGAGCAGCGGCAGCTATTTCGTCGTCGCGGTGGAGCCCGGCGCGCACGCCTACACCGTGCATTCGGAAGCCAAGGACGTGCTCAACCTGGAAGTGGAGGCCGGCGAGACCTACTACGTGATCGGCGGCATCACCATGGGCTTCCTGGCGGGGCGGCCGAACCTGTCGCCGTCGGACCAGGCCGCGTTCGACGCCATGTCCGGCAAGCTCAAGCCGTCCAAGCCGTTGAAGAACTGAGTTTCATCCACCGGCGCACGCGGAAGCTGGACCCGCGTGCGCCGCAGGCCGAGCGCAATGCCTCCACCGAACCGGGAAGCCTGCCGTTCGCGCAGGACCACACATGGCCCGGATGCGCCACCACCTCCCTTGTAGGAGCGACGTAAGTCGCGACGGCGACCCAGTTGCGTGTGGCCATTGCACGCGTGGTTGAAATGACGCGGCGTGATTCTGGCCGGCCATCGTCGAGCAGCGACGATGGCGCCGGGCAGGTCCCCGCCCTAGGGACACTTGCCCTCGACCTTCATTTCAGCAGCGAACAGCGGAATCTTCGCCTGCGCGATCTTGCCGGCGGCGATGTCCTGCTTGGCGTCTTCCAGATAGATGCGGGCCTGGCCCTGGCCATCCTTGTCCGGCGTGCTGACCGCCACCGGCTTGCGCCACACGCGCACGATCGCCTGCTGCGAGGCGCAGGCGGCGCTCGGAATGCGGATCACGTCGTTGAGCAGCCAGCCCGATGCCGCGTCCGGCTTGGCCTTGGCCGCGTCCAGCAGGCGCGCGCGCGGCTGGCACTGCGCGCTGGTGCGGACCACGCTGAAACGGTAGGGCTGCGCCGCATCACCGGTGAACATGCCCTCGAAACGGGCGCACGCCTCCGGAATCTGGCGGATGGTATGGACCGCGCCCACCGCCTGCGCGGTGGCGGCGCCGGGCCGCTTGATCTCCGGCTGCGGTTCGGCCGCAAACGCCGGCAGGACAACGGCGGCGGCCAGGGTGGCGGTCAGGACGAGGGGGGAAATCGGACGCATCGGACAACCTCGGGAACACGACCGCGCAAGGCTGGCACGGACTGCCTGAACCCCGCCTCGTGGTTGGCGAGCGGGGCGGGCTCGGGTCATACTCGGGGCGCTCCAGGGATTGTCTGAACACGTCGGTATCCGCGCGGCCCCTCGCCGCAGTGGCTGTATCCCGTTCGACAGGCTCCATCGGGATCACCGCCCCACCCGGATTTTCGACCGGTCACGCACTCGCCGGACGTCATCCATCTACCTTGGGAGGGGTCATGCTGGAACAACACGGTTTGACGCTGTCGCTGGTCTGCGCCGCGGTGGCAATTCTTTACGGAATATTCTCGGCACGCTGGATTCTGTCCCGGCCTGCCGGCAATCCGCGCATGCAGGAAATCGCGGCGGCGGTGCAGGAAGGCGCAAGCGCCTACCTGCGCCGGCAATACACCACCATCGCGATCGTCGGCGTCATCCTGTTCCTGATCATCGGCCTGGTCCCCGCACTGGGCTGGCCCACCGCCATCGGTTTCGCCATTGGCGCGCTGCTGTCGGGCGTGGCCGGCTTCATCGGCATGTTCGTCTCGGTGCGCGCCAACGTGCGCACGGCCGAGGCCGCCACCCACGGCCTGAACCAGGCACTGAAGATCAGCTTCACCGGCGGCGCGGTCACCGGCCTGCTGGTGGTCGGCCTGGGCCTGCTGGGCGTGGCCGGCTACTTCATCGTGGTCTGGAACGGCCAGCCCACCGAGGCCGCGATCAAGGCCGCGCTGCAGCCGATGGTCGGCCTGGCCTTCGGTGCCTCGCTGATCTCGATCTTCGCGCGCCTGGGCGGCGGCATCTTCACCAAGGGCGCCGATGTCGGCGCGGATCTGGTCGGCAAGGTCGAAGCCGGCATCCCCGAGGACGATCCACGCAACCCGGCGGTGATCGCCGACAACGTGGGCGACAACGTCGGCGACTGCGCCGGCATGGCCGCCGACCTGTTCGAGACCTACGCGGTGACGGTGATCGCGGCGATGCTGATCGCCGGCATCTCCTTCGCCACCTACGGCTGGGCCGGCGTGGTCTATCCGCTGGTGCTGGGCGCGGTGTCGATCGTGGCGTCGGTCATCGGCACCTTCTTCGTCAAGGCGCGTGAAGGCGGCAAGATCATGAACGCGCTGTACCGCGGACTCGCGGTTTCCGGCGTGCTGGCCGCCATCGCGTTCTTCTTCGTCACCAGGTCGATGTTCGCGCCGGAACTGTTGATGCCGCTGTTCGGCTGCGCGCTGATCGGCCTGGTGCTGACCGCGGCGATGGTGGTGATCACCGAGTACTACACCGCCACCGAGTACGCGCCGGTGCAGCAGGTCGCCAAGGCGTCCGAAACCGGCCACGCCACCAACATCATCGCCGGCCTGGCGGTGTCGATGAAGTCGACCGCGCTGCCGGTGATCGCGGTGGCGATCGCCATCCTGGCCAGCTTCTGGGTGGGCGGCCTGTACGGCGTCGCCGTCGCCGCCACCGCGATGCTGTCGATGGCCGGCATGGTGGTCGCGCTGGATGCCTACGGCCCGATCACCGACAACGCCGGCGGCATCGCCGAGATGAGCGAACTGGGCCCGGACATCCGCAAGATCACCGATGCGCTGGACGCGGTCGGCAACACCACCAAGGCGGTGACCAAGGGTTATGCGATCGGTTCGGCCGCGCTGGCCGCACTGGTGCTGTTCGCCGACTACGCGCACAAGCTGGGCGAGAAGTTCGGCGAGGGCGCGGTCAGCTTCGCCATCAATGATCCCAAGGTGGTGGTCGGCCTGCTCATCGGCGGCCTGATTCCGTACCTGTTCGGCGCCTTCGCGATGCAGGCGGTGGGCCGTTCGGCCGGCGCGGTGGTGGAGGAAGTGCGCCGCCAGTTCCGCGAGATCAAGGGCATCATGGAAGGCACCGGCAAGCCGGAGTACGACAAGGCGGTGGACCTGCTGACCAGGTCGGCGATCCGCGAAATGATCGTGCCGTCGCTGCTGCCGCTGATCATCCCGATCATCGTCGGCCTGCTGCTCGGCCCGGCCGCGTTGGGCGGCCTCCTGATGGGCACGATCGTCACCGGCCTGTTCGTCGCCATCTCGATGTGCACCGGCGGCGGCGCCTGGGACAACGCCAAGAAGTACATCGAGGAAGGCCATCACGGCGGCAAGGGTTCGGATGCGCACAAGGCCGCGGTCACCGGCGACACCGTCGGCGACCCCTACAAGGACACTGCCGGCCCGGCCATCAATCCGCTGATCAAGATCATCAACATCGTCGCCCTGCTGCTGGTGCCGCTGCTGCCGGTGGACGGCTGGTTCAAGGGTGGCGCGGGCGCGGCGGTGGGCAGCGCCCATTCGGCCGAATCCATGCACGTCGCGGAGATGACCGACGCCCGTCTCGCCAAGGTGTACTTCGATGTCGGCTCGGCGGTGGTTCCGGCCGATGCCAGCGCGCGCCTGGCCAGCGTGCTCGGCAGCCTGCACGCCAAATCCGACAGCAAGGCGCGGGTGTCCGGCTTCCACGATGCCAGCGGTGATCTGGCGACCAACCAGGAGCTGGCCAAGCAACGCGCGCAGGCCATCCAGCAGTGGCTGGTGGTCAATGGCATCCCCGCCGAGCGCATCGAACTGGACAAGCCGATGCAGACCGAGGGCAACGGCAACGCCGACGAGGCGCGGCGGGTGGAAGTGAAGGTGGAATAGCGCGCTTCCGCATTCGACGGCGCGATGAAACAGGGCGGCCAATGGCCGCCCTGTCTGTTGTGAATACCCCATCTTGTGGGAGCGACGTAAGTCGCGATGCGCCGATCTTCGACGGATGCGGTCCCGTAAGAACCTCGCGACTTACGTCGCTCCCACAGGTCAGGGACTCACTGGGTCGGCTGCAGCGCCACCACGCGCACGTTGAAGGAGTTGCAGGCCTTGTCCACGCAGATGCCGTTGAGCCAGGCCTCGCCGTTGCCGAACATCACGCCCTTGTAATTGACGAACAGGTCCGAGTAGCGCTGGCGGACGATGGTCTCGGCCATCGCGGGCGTGACGATGCGGCCGTACTGGGCGATGAACTCCGGCGCATTCCTGAGGGTCGCGGCCTTGCCGTCGACGGTGGTCTTGAACGGGAAGTCGATCATCGCCGCCACGGTGGCGGCATCTTTCTGCGCGACCGCCTGCTGGAACGCCAGGATCGCGGTTTCATAGCGCGCGGCATCGCCCAGCATCTGGCCGATGCGCTGGTTGACCTCGGTGTGATCGTCCACTTCGCCAGCCGCGGCGGGCGTCGGCGCGGCCGCGCCGCCGTGGGTCTGCGCGATCGGATCGGGCGTGGAAGATGCCGATGCATCCGCCGCGGGAGCCGCGGCTTCGGCCGGCGTGGCGGCGGGTGCGGGAGCCGCGGCAGGTTGCGGCTCCGCGGCGGGTTTGCAGGCGGCCAGCAACATCATCGCGGCCAAGGGAATCCATGCTTTCATCGTTCGCCTCCGGCAAAGGCGCGCGCGTCGCGCCACGGCCGGCATGTTAGCCGTTCCATGGCGACGACGCGTCGAAGCGCGCTTACTCCACCACTTCGGCGAGCACGCGGCGGCCGGTCGCGATTTCCGCGGCCTCTTCCGCCTCTGTTTCGCGACGCGCCGATTCGGCCAGCGCGCTCGCGCAGGCCTCGGCCTGTTGCTTCAGGTACACCGGGCAATGTTCCATCATGTAGTCCATGTCGAACTTCAGCCGCTCGACCAGGAAGTCGACGAACGCGCGCACCTTCGGCGACATCATCCGGCCGCGCGGGAACACCGCGTTGAACTCGAATTCCGGTCCGGTCCAGCCGGCCAGCACGCGCTGCACATAGCCTTGTTCCAGATAGGGCCTGACCATCACGTCCGCCGCCACCATCAGGCCCTCGCCACACAGCAACGCGCCCTTCAGCGCGGCCGGATCGTTGGCGATCAGTATTGGATTGATCGCGAAGTCCTTGTCCTGGTTGCCGTCGTTGAGGGTCCAGCAGAAGCTGCCGCCGCCACGCCGGTGCTTGGGCATCGCCAGCGCGCGATGGTGCTGGAGATCGTCCGGACCCAGCGGTTCGCCGTAGCGGGCCAGGTAGCTCTTGCTCGCGTAGACCTGGGTGCGCAGCACGCCCAGCCGCCGCGCGACCAGGTTGGAATCGGGCAGGTTGCCCAGGCGCAGGGCGACGTCGATCTCGCCGCCGATCAGATCCAGCGGTTCGTTGCTCAGCAGCATCTCCACCCGGATCTCCGGGTACTGCGCGTGGAATTCGCCCAGCAGCGGGGCAATCTTGTCGATGCCGATCGAGTACGGCGTGGTGAAGCGCAGCCAGCCGCGCGGACCGCCCTGCAACTGGTTGACCGCGCTTTCGGCCTCGCTCAGTTCACGCGCGATGCGCTGGCAGTGTTCGTAGTAGATGTTGCCCGCTTCGGTGAGGCCCAGCTTGCGGGTGGTCCGGTGCAGCAACTGCGCGCCCAGGCGCGTTTCCAGCTCCTGTACCTTGCGGCTGACCGTGGTCTTGGGCAGGCCGAGCGTCTTGGCGGCGGCGATGAAACTGCCCTGTTCGACCACCTTGACGAAGATCAGCGTGTCGTTGAGATCGTGGCTCATGGGGGAGACTCCGGGGAGGCGGACCCGGATTGGACCGCCAGCGGGATGATTATTCCCCTAAATCCGGACTAATCAAGTCCCCATTGAAGGCATAAGGTAGCCGCCTGTTCCGCTGGCGATGACCTCCCCCATGTCGCTTTCCCTGCCCAACCGCCTTCCCCTGGCCCTCCGCCGCCTGTCCGAAACACCGGTCATGCGGTCGTTTGCGCTGGCCCATCGCGCGCCTGGCGTGGAGATCCGCCTGCGCCCGCGCCGCGCGGCGGAAACGGTGGAGGCAGGTCAAGGCAGCGCCCCCTCGGCGAGTGCCCCCTGGCTGTTTCCCGTGATTGTCCCGAATGCGGGAGTAAACATCCCATGAGTGGGATACTTGCCTCATCTTTTTCCAGCCAGCCTGCATCGCCGGCCCTGCCGCTGCGCCTGAACCTGGCCGCGACCGTGCGTGCCGCTTCCGCACCGCAGGATCGTGCAATCACGCCGCAGGATCCGGATATCGCTTTCCCGTCCGCCCGTCCCACACTTTCTCCCACGTCGGAACCCTCCCCCGCCGACGCGGTGAAAGCCACCGCCCCGGACAACGCCGCCGCCTCCCTCCCCCAAGCGCCTGGCGGCGTGTCCGGCCTGCTGGCCCGGTGGTGGCGCCGTTGGTCACGGGGACAGTCCGCCGACACGTCGACCGAACCGTCGCGTGCGCGTCTGTCCCCGCGGCCGCCGGTGGCGGGTTTCCGGGAATTCACCGTGCCGCGCCGGATGCAGTCGGGCGCCGCGACCGTACTGCGCGCCCGCGCGTTCGGCCAGCGTGCGCTGCTGACCGGCGCGGGCGCGCGTCGGAGCCGGCCATGAAAGGCACCGCCGCACATCCGCAGGCGCTGGTGCTGGGCGCCTCCGGCACGGTCGGCGCCGGCGTGGTCGGCGCCCTGCTGGAAGTCGGCAGCCCGGTGCTCGCGGTCGGACGCGAAGGTCCGCGCATGCAGGCGCTGGCCGATTGCTTCACCGACGAGCCCGGCCTGGAGTTCATGCACAGCGGCTGCATCTTCAGCGATGACGATGCGGCGCGGCTGGCCCGGGACATTCGCGCGCGTGGCCGGCCGCTGCGCGCGGTGTTCGCCAGCCTGACCAGCCCGCTCGAGTCCGGGCGCCTGCTGGACAAGCCCGCCGACGTGCTTCGCCACAAGCTGGAAATGGACGTCATCCCGCACCTGGCCGCGGCCCGGCACCTGCTGCCGCTGCTGGCCGAGTCGGGTGGCACCACGCACTACATCCTGGTCGGCGGCCCGTTTGCCGAACGCGGATGGTCCGGTTACGGACATGCTTCGGTGACCGGCGCCACCATGCGGATGATGGCGCAGGTGCTGCATGAGGAAGCGCATGCACTGGGCGTGCGCGTGCAGCTGCTGTCGGTGGACAAGCCGATCTGCACGCCGGCCAATGCCGGCAACGCCTGTGCCGAATGGCCCAACGCGCTGGCGGTAGGACGCAATGCGGTGTCGTTGCTGAGCCGTCACGGCAAGCCGCTCCCAATCGTCTCCTATTCGAAGGAGTTGGCGGCGGCACCGACCCGCACGCTGTTCTCCGATTTTCCCGCTTCCCGCTGGGGCGATGCCGCCCCCGCTTGACCTCAACTTAAGTTCAGGTCTTAGGCTTCACGCCCGTTGTTCCTCCCCCACCCACCACGAGACTTCCATGAACAAGTACATCGACATCGCTCCGCGTACGCGACGATTCCTTGCCCTGGGCGCGGCCAGCGTGCTGTCGCTGGCCGTCCTGGCCGGCTGCAGCGGCGGCCAGGCCAGCGAAACCGGCGCCCCGCCGCCGCCTTCGGTCAGCGTCGCCCCGGTGCTGATCAAGCCGGTCAGCCAGTGGGACGAATTCAGCGGCCGCATCGAGGCCATCGAGAACGTTGAACTGCGTCCGCGCGTGTCCGGCTACATCGATCGCGTCAACTACACCGAAGGCCAGGAAGTGAAGAAGGGCGAAGTCCTCTTCACCATCGATGCGCGCAGTTACCGCGCCGAACTGGCGCGCGCGCAGGCCGAACTGGCGCGTGCCCGCACCCAGGCCGAACTGGGCCGCAGCGAGGCCGAGCGCGCGCGCAAGCTGTCCGAGCTGCAGGCCATCTCCACCGAGGAGTACGAGCAGCGCCGTTCCGCCGCCGCCCAGGCGCAGGCGAACGTCGCCGCCGCCCAGGCCGCGGTGGACACGGCTCGCCTCAACCTGGAGTGGACCCAGGTGCGCGCGCCGATCGACGGTCGCGCCGGGCGCGCGCTGGTGACCGCCGGCAACCTGGTCACCGCCGGCGACAGCGCCAGCGTGCTGACCACGCTGGTGTCGCTGGACAAGGTGCACGTGCACTTCGATGCCGACGAGCGCGCGTTCCTGCGCTACGCCGAGATGGCACGCAAGGGCGAGCGCCCGAGCGAACGCGACGGCAAGGTGCCGGTGCAGGTCGCGCTGGCCGACGATCAGGGCTTCCCCTACAGCGGCACCGTCGACTTCCTCGACAACCAGGTCGATCGCAGCACCGGCACCATTCGCGCCCGCGCGGTGCTGGACAACAAGGATCGCCTGTTCACGCCGGGGCTGTACGCCCGCGTGCGCCTGCTGGGCAGCGGCGAGTTCAAGGCCGCGCTGGTCGACGACAAGGCCGTGCTCACCGATCAGGACCGCCGCTACGTCTACGTGGTCGACAAGGAAGGCAAGGCGCAGCGCCGCGACGTCAAGCTGGGCCGGATGGTGCAGGGCCTGCGCATCGTCGAACAGGGCCTGGTCGCCGGCGACCGCGTGATCATCAGCGGCGTGCAGAAGGTGTTCTTCCCGGGCATGCCGGTCAACGCCAAGGTGGTCGCCATGGATGCCAAGCCGGAAGACAAGGCTCCCGCGCCCGACGCCGTCGCCATGAAGTAAGCCCCGCCACGCCCGCCGGAGGCGGGCCAGGCAACACCTGAGCCGTCCCTCCCCACCTCCCCCACGTCGGGGGAGGGGCGAGTCCTCTGCTTTCCCATTTTCCAGGAAATCCACCCATGGACTTCTCAAAGTTCTTCATCGACCGGCCGATCTTCGCCGCGGTGTTGTCGATCGTGATCTTCGCCGCCGGCCTGATCTCGATCCCGATGCTGCCGATCGGCGAATACCCCGAAGTGGTGCCGCCCTCGGTGGTCGTGCGCACGGTCTATCCCGGCGCCAACCCCAAGGTCATCGCCGAAACCGTCGCCACCCCGCTGGAAGAAGCCATCAACGGCGTCGAGGACATGATGTACATCAAGTCCGTCGCCGGTTCCGACGGCGTGCTGCAGCTGACCGTGACCTTCAAGCCGGGCACCGATCCGGACGAGGCCGCGGTGCGCGTGCAGAACCGCGTCGCCCAGGCGCAGGCGCGCCTGCCCGAGGACGTGCGCCGCCAGGGCGTGACCACGCAGAAGCAGTCACCCGTGTTCCTGATGGTCGTCCATCTGGTCTCCAAGGACGGCAAGTACGACTCGCTGTACCTGCGCAACTACATGCGCCTGCACGTCAAGGACGAAATGGCGCGCATCACCGGTGTGGGCGATGCCCAGGCCTTCGGTGGCGGCGACTACGCGATGCGCATCTGGCTGGATCCGGACAAGGTCGCCGCGCGTGGCCTGACCGCCAGCGACGTGCTGCGCTCGGTGCGCGAGCAGAACGTGCAGGTCTCGGCCGGCCAGCTCGGCGCCGAGCCGATGCCCAACGGCAGCGACTTCCTGCTGCCGATCAACGCCAAGGGCCGCCTGGAAAGCGCCGAGGAATTCGGCGACATCGTGCTCAAGAGCGGCAACGAGGGCGAAATCGTGCGCCTGTCGGACGTGGCCCGGATCGAGCTGGCCGCCGGCGACTACACCCTGCGCGCCCGCCTGAATGGCATGAACGCCGCCGCGCTGGGCATCTTCCAGGCGCCCGGCGCCAACGCGCTGGACATCCGCGACGCGGTCGTCGCCAAGATGGCGGAAATCCGCAAGAAGCTGCCGCCGGGCGTGGAAATCACCTCGGTGTACGACACCACGGTATTCGTGCGCGATTCGATCAAGTCGGTGATCACGACGCTGCTGGAAGCCACCCTGCTGGTGGTGCTGGTGGTGATCCTGTTCCTGCAGACCTGGCGCGCCTCGATCATCCCGCTGCTGGCGGTGCCGGTGTCGGTGGTGGGTACCTTCGCGGTGCTGTATCTGCTGGGCTATTCCATCAACACCCTGACCCTGTTCGGACTGGTGCTGGCGATCGGCATCGTGGTCGACGACGCCATCGTGGTGGTGGAGAACGTCGAACGCCATATCGAGGAAGGCGCCACCCCGCTGGAAGCGGCGCACCTGGCGATGAAGGAAGTGTCCGGCCCGATCATCGCGATCGCGCTGGTGCTGTGCGCGGTGTTCGTGCCGATGGCGTTCCTGACCGGCGTGACCGGCCAGTTCTACAAGCAGTTCGCCGTCACCATCGCCATCTCCACGGTGATCTCCGCGATCAACTCGCTGACCCTGTCCCCGGCCCTGGCCGCCAAGCTGCTGAAGCCGCACGGCGCCCCCAAGGACGCCCCGGCGCGCATCATCGATCGCCTGTTCGGTTGGCTGTTCCGTCCGTTCAACCGGTTCTTCAAGCGCAGCTCCGAGCGCTATGAGGGCGCGGTCTCGCGCGCGCTGGGCCGTCGCGGCGCGGTGTTCGCGGTTTACGCGCTGCTGCTGCTGGGCGCGGGCGTGATGTTCAAGGCGGTGCCGGCGGGCTTCATCCCGCTGCAGGACAAGCTGTACATCATCGCCGGCGTGAAGATGCCGGAAGGCGCCTCGATCGAACGCACCGACGCGGTGCTGAAGAAGATGGCCAAGATGGCGATGGAAGTGGAAGGCGTGCAGGACGAGATCGCGTTCCCCGGCCTGAACCCGTTGCAGTTCACCAATACCCCCAACAGCGGCGTGGTGTTCTTCAACCTCAAGCCGTTCGGCGAACGCAAGAACAGCGCCGAGCAGATCACCGCCGAGCTGAACCAGAAGTTCTCCACCATCCAGGAAGGCTTCACCTTCGCGCTGATGCCGCCGCCCATCCAGGGCCTGGGCAACGGTTCGGGCTGGTCGCTGTTCATCGAGGATCGCACCCGTCTGGGCTACGGCGAGCTGCAGAACGCGGTGCAGGCATTCCAGGGCGCGGCGTCGCAGACGCCGGGCATGGGCTTCCCGATCAGCAGCTACCAGGCCAACGTGCCGCAGCTGGACGCCGAGGTCGATCGCGTCAAGGCCAAGGCCCAGGGCGTGCCGCTGACCGAGTTGTTCGACACCCTGCAGACCTACCTGGGTTCGGCCTACGTCAACGACTTCAACATGTTCGGCCGCACCTGGCAGGTCATCGCGCAGGCCGACGGCCAGTTCCGCGACAACGTCGAGGACATCGCCAACCTGCGCACCCGCAACGCCAACGGCGAGATGGTGCCGGTCGGCAGCATGGTCAGCATCAAGCAGACCTACGGTCCGGATCCGGTGATCCGCTTCAACGGCTATCCGGCCGCCGACCTGCTGGGTGAAGCCGACCCGCGCGTGCTGTCGTCCGGCGAGGCGATGGCCAAGGTCACCGAACTGGCCGAAAAGGTCCTGCCGACCGGCATGGGCATCGACTGGAGCGACCTGAGCTACCAGCAGGCGACCCAGGGCAAGGCCGCGCTGGTGGTGTTCCCGCTGGCGGTGATGCTGGCCTTCCTGGTGCTGGCGGCGCTGTACGAAAGCTGGACCCTGCCGCTGGCGGTGATCCTGATCGTGCCGATGACGCTGCTGTCGGCGCTGCTGGGCGTGTGGCTGACCAACGGCGACAACAACGTGTTCGTGCAGGTGGGCCTGGTGGTGCTGATGGGCCTGGCGTGCAAGAACGCGATCCTGATCGTCGAGTTCGCCCGTGAGCTGGAACTGCAGGGCAAGAGCATCGTCGAGTCGGCGCTGGAAGCCTGCCGCCTGCGTCTGCGCCCGATCGTCATGACCTCGGTGGCGTTCATCGCCGGCACCGTGCCGCTGGTGCTGTCGACCGGCGCCGGCGCGGAAGTCCGCTCGGTCACCGGCATCACCGTGTTCGCCGGCATGCTGGGCGTGACCCTGTTCGGCCTGTTCCTGACCCCGGTGTTCTACGTGGCGCTGCGCAAGCTTGCGCATCGCCCGCTGGTCTCGCACGCCCCGGCGCACGCGACCGGTGAAGCACACCCGTAAGCATCCCTTTCTTCCTTTGGTTCGTTTCTCCCTCCCCCACTCCCTGGAGAATCCCATGCAAGACACATCCCGCATCGCCCTGGTCACCGGCGCCACCCGCGGCATCGGCCTGCATACCGTGCGCCAGCTGGCCGAGGCCGGCGTGCACACGCTGCTGGCCGGCCGCGATCGCGCCAAGGCGGTCGAGGCCGCGCTCAAGCTGCAGGCCGAAGGCCTGCCGGTGGAGGCGGTCACGCTGGACGTCACCGACGATGCCAGCATCACCGAGGCCGTCCGCACCATCGAGGCGCGCCACGGCCGCCTCGACATCCTCGTCAACAACGCCGGCATCCTGGTCGACGAAATGGGCAAGAAGGTCTCCGAGCAGACCGCCGCGACCTGGCGCAAGACCTTCGACACCAACGTGTTCGGCCTGATCGCGGTCACCCAGGCGTTCCTGCCGCTGCTGCACAAGTCCTCGTCCGGCCGCATCGTCAACGTGTCCAGCATCCTGGGCTCGGTGGCACTGAACGCGGATCCGTCCTCGCCCATCTATGACTTCAAGGTGCCGGCCTACAACGTCTCCAAGAGCGCGGTGAACGCGTGGACGGTGCAGTTGGCCTACGAACTGCGCGACAGCCGGATCAAGGTCAACACCATCCATCCCGGTTACGTGAAGACCGATATGAACGCCGGCGAGGGCGAACTGGAAATCGCCGACGGCGCCCGCACCAGCGTCGCCCTGGCGCTGATCGACGACAACGGTCCGCAGGGCGGCTTCTTCTACCAGGGACAGGTGCTGCCATGGTGATTCGTTCCCTCGTCGTCGGCATCGCCTCCGCGCTGCTGGCCGCCTGCGCCACCGTCGGCCCGGACTACCGTGCGCCGGAACTGGCGCCGGCCACGTTGCCGAGCGCCGGCGAGACCGCGTTCAACGACACCCGCCCGGTCGCCAACTGGTGGTCGCAGTTCGAGGATCCCACCCTCGACCAGTTGATCGCCGACGCGCTCGCCGCCAATCCCGATCTCTGGATCGCCGCGGCACGGGTGCAGGAGGCGCGCGCGGTGTTCAGCGAGCGCCGGCTGGATCTCGCCCCGCACGTGCAGTTGGGCGTGGAGCAGACCCGCAGCAAGCAGCCGGTGGCCGGTCAGGGCCGGGTGGAAACCGAAACCGACAGCGTCGGTTTCGATGCCGCCTGGGAACTGGATCTGTTCGGCCGGCTGCGCCGTTCGGCCGAGGCCGCGCATGCGGACCTGCAGGCCCAGCGCAACGACATGACCGCGATGCAGGTCAGCGTGGCGGCGGAAGTGGCGCGCAACTACTTCGAACTGCGCGGCGCGCAGAAGCGCCTGGACGTGGCCCGCAAGACCCTGGGCAATCTCGGCGAGACCCAGCGCCTGACCGAGTCGCGCTGGCAGCTCGGCGCGGGCACCGAACTGGAAGTGCAGAGCAGCCTGGCGCGGATGAAGGCCATCGAGGCGACCCTGCCGGTGCTGGAAACCGCCGAGGCGCAATCGCGCCATCGCATCGAAGTACTGACCGGCCGCCGGCCGGGCACGCTCGACGCGGTGCTGGCGCCGCGCGAAACACCGGCGCTGGTGAAGGTGCTGCCGATTGGCGACACCGGCAACCTGCTGCGCCAGCGTCCGGATGTGCGCGCGGCCGAACGCCGGCTGGCGTCGGCCACCGCGCGGGTCGGCGTCGCCACCGCGGATCTGTTCCCGCGGGTCAGCATCCGCGGTTTCGTCGGCTTCCTCGCCGGTGATTTCAGCGGGCTGATCAACGGCGACAACAAGGCCTGGTCGGTGACGCCGTCGATCAGCTGGGCGGCGTTCGATCTGGGCAGCGTGCGTGCGCGCCTGCGCGCGGTGCAGGCGCAGAACGATGGTGCGGTGGCCGAGTACGAGAAGGCCGTGCTGGGCGCGCTGGAAGACACCGAGAACGCGTTGCTGGGTTACGCCAAGCGGCAGACCCAGTTGCTGCGGGTCAACGAGCAGGCCACCGCGGCCCGCCGCGCCGCAGATCTGGCGGAGGCCCGCTACCGGGCCGGCGCGTCGGACTTCCTCACCCTGCTCGATGCGCAGCGCACCCAGCTGGCCGCCGACGACGCGCTCGCGCAGGCCGAGGCCGGCGTCAACGTCGGCGTGGTCGCGGTCTACAAGTCGCTGGGCGGCTGGGGCGAACCGGACGTGGATCCGGCGCTGGCCAGCGTCAAGCGCGAGATCGGTGATCCCGCGCCGCGCGGCGAAAGCGACACGACGCTGGTGCAGCGCTGAAGTGAAGTAGAAGCACAGGACAGGCCATCGGCGGAGCCGATGACGCCAGGGAAGGCGTGGGGCCGGGTCGGGTGGACCCGGCCCCGCTTATTTCAGCCATGCCAGCGGGTGGTACCGAGCGCGCGGGTCATCTCGTCGGCCAGTTGGCGAAAGCAGCGGGCCAGCGCGGAGGGCTTGAGCCGGATCGCGTCGTCGGCATCGTCGCGGCGATGTGCCGGCATCACCAGCGCCGCCATCATTTCCAGTTGATCGCGCACTTGCTGCAATTGCAGTTGCGCTTCTTCCGGCAGGTGGTAGCCGGGATCTTCGTCCGGCGTTCCGCGTGCCTGCATCGTCGTCCTCCTGTCAGCGATCCTTGCATCGTGCGCGCGGATAAAAAAAGTGAAAAAACACACTATAAAAACGCACATCACGATGGTTAGAGAGCCTTGCATATGTACCCGTGATAGGCAAGCCTGTTTGCCTGCCGACGGGCACGACCGTTAGCGTATGCGCATGGTCAAGTCAGGCCCCACTCTCGCTCAGCGACTCACACAGGCGCGTGCCGCGATCGGCATGTCACAGGAACAGATCGCACAGGCGATCGGTATCACCCAGCCGAGCTATTCCGCGCTGGAACGCGGGGTCAGCAAGAGCACATCGAAGATCGGTTCGCTTGCCCACGTGCTTGGCGTGGATGCGTACTGGCTGGAAACCGGCGAAGGCCAGCAGCAACGCCGTGGCCACACCGCCGAATCACGTGCGGGCTACCGGCTCGCCGGCGAACAGCGCCGCCTGCTGAACCTGCTGGGCCGGCTGAGTCCACGCAAGCGCCAGGCGCTGCTGGATCTGTTGCAGGAGTGATCGCGCATCCATGCACCGGCGTGTGTCCGCCGATGTATGGCCTTCCTTGCTGACGGAAAGAGAAACGGGCGCATCCTGCATTGGGATGCGCCCGCTTCGTGCCACACACGTTGATGCCGGTCGTCGTTCCGGTTATTTCGCGCCGACGTTCAGGCCGCTGCTGTCGACCTTGCCCACGCCCTTGACGCCACGCGCCACCGATACCGCCTTGTCGATCTGGGCCTGGTTGTCGACCCGGCCCGAGAGCTTGACCACGCCGTTGGTGGTCTCGACCTTGATGTCGAGACCGGAGACATCCTCGGCGGCCAGCAGTTCCGTCTTCACCTTGGTGGTGATCCAGGTGTCGTTGACCGGCTGGCTCGAATCGCCCTGCGAGGCGGACTGCGCGCGCTGTTCTTCCGGTTCGGTCTGCTGCTGCGCAAGCGCGCCTGCGCAGATCAGTGACAGGCCGGTGGCGCAGGCCACGGCCAGCAACGGACGGAAAACACGGGGAGTTGACCTGTTCATGGTTCCTCCTGCTTTGCGGAAACCATCGCCAGTCTTGCCACGCCCGCGTACAGCAGGCGTGAAGAGCAGCGGTTTTCACCGCTCCCGGCGATGCGCCATTCAGTTGCGCCATGCAGACGTTAAGATCAGGGCACGATGGTTCCGGAGAATCGCGCATGAGCACCGCCCTCAATGTCGCCCTGCTCGGGTATGGCTTCGTCGGCAAGGTATTCCACGCACCGCTGTTGAGTCGCACGCCCGGCTGGATCCTGCATACCGTGGTCTCGCGCGATGCCGGCAAGGTGCATGCGGACCTGCCGCATGCGCGGGTGGTGGCGGACCCGGCGGAGGCATTCGCGGATCCGGCGATCGACGTCGTGGTGATCGCCACGCCCAACGACACCCACGCGCCGCTGGCCATCGCCGCACTCGCGCAAGGCAAGCACGTGGTGGTGGACAAGCCGTTCACCCTGTCGCTGGCGGAAGCCGAACGGGTGATCGCACAGGCGCGTGCCAGCGATCGGCTTGTCAGCGTGTTCCAGAACCGGCGCTGGGACGCGGATTTCCTGACCGTTCGCCAATTGCTGGCCGATGGGGTGCTCGGCGAGGTGGCGGAATTCCATTCCCATTTCGATCGGCATCGCCCGCAGGTCGCGCAGCGCTGGCGCGAAAGCGACGTGCCCGGCGCCGGCCTGTGGTACGACCTGGGTCCGCACCTGGCCGATCAGGCGCTGCAACTGTTCGGCACGCCGCTGGCGGTGCAGGCGGATCTGGCGAAGCAGCGCCATGGCGCGCGCGCGCCGGACTATTTCCACGTCCAGTTGCGTTATCCGCGCGTGCGGGTGCACCTGCACGCGGGTTCGCTGGTGCCCGGCAACGGCCTGCGCTACGCCGTGCACGGGGATCGCGGCAGCTACCTCAAGCACGGACTGGACGCGCAGGAAGATCGGCTACGCGCCGGCGGCCTGCCCGGCGACGCCGGCTGGGGGACGGATCCCCGTCCGGGCGAACTGATCCTGGCCGGCGAGGACGGCATGCCGATCGCGCAGGCGATCGACAGCCTGCCCGGCGATTACCGGCACTATTACGCCGCGATGCGGGCGGCGATTGTCGACGGGGCGACGCTGCCGGTCAGCCCGGAGGAAGCACTGGCGGTGATGCGGTTGATCGAACTGGGCATCCGCAGCACCGACGAACGCCGCGAAATCCCCTACGCGTAGCGCGGAGCCTGCTCCGCTGTGGACCGTGTGCGGGATGGTCCCGGTTCCTAGGATTTCCGGCGCCGGACGAGTTCGGCTCCACGTCACGGATCGAGCAGGCGCGGGCCGGGGCCTTCATCCGCCAGTTCATCCAGCGGATTGCGCAGCGGGCAGACCTTCAGCGACAGGCAACCGCAGCCGATGCAACTGTCCATGTGGTCGCGCAGGCGGGTCAGCCGCTCGATGCGGTCATCCAGATCCGCCTGCCAGCGCGCGGAGAGCTTGCGCCAGTCGGCGGCGGTGGGCGTACGCCCTTCCGGCAACGAGGACAGGGCGTCGCGAATCTCGGCGAGCGGAATCCCGGTGCGCTGCGCCACCTTGATGATGGCGACCCGGCGCAGCACCTCGCGCGGGTAGCGGCGCTGGTTGCCGGCATTGCGCCAGCTGTGGATCAGCCCCTTGCTCTCGTAGAAATGCAGGGTGGAGACCGCCACGCCCGCCCGCGCCGCCACTTCGCCCACGGTCAATTCCATGCAGACGTTCGCCTTCTTCTTCGCCGTTTCCGGTTTGGCTTGCGCGGACATGGCCACACTCGCTTGACCTCAATATTGATTGAGGTTTTACCCTGTGCGGCCTCTCCCTGCAAGTCCTTGATGCGTCATGACTCCTCCCCTCGACCTGGCCTTGATCTACGGCAGCAACCGTGAAGGCCGCTTCTGCGACGTGGTCGCCAACTGGATCCGCGGCCAGATAGACCAGCGCCGCGACTACGCGGTGGACGTGCTCGACCCCGCCCTGATGGATCTGCCGCATCGGCACGGCATGACGCCCTCCGCCGACCTGGTCAACCTGCAACAGCGGGTCTGGCGCGCCGACGCCTTCCTGCTGGTGGTGCCGGAGTACAATTACGGCTATCCCGCGGCGCTGAAGTTCCTGATCGATTCGGTGCAGGAGCATTGGCAGGCCAAGCCGGTGGCGTTTGTCGCGTATGGCGGCGTCAGCGGCGGTTCGCGCGCGGTGGAGCAACTGCGCCAGGTGTTCTCCGGGCTGCACGCCTGCACGGTGCGCAATTCGGTACTGTTCCCGATGGCGTGGGACCGTTTCGGCGCCGACGGGCAGCCGCGCGACGCGGCGGCCTGCGCGCAGGCCGCCTCCACCATGCTCGACCAGTTGGCCTGGCTGGGCCATGCCCTGCGCCAGGCGCGCGCGGCCTGGCCCTATCCCGCGCGATGATCGCCCACCGCCGCCGCAGATGGCGGGGCGGGCACTCCCCCTGACGTGCCGCGTGCACATGGAAGACCCGACCGATGTTCCGATTCTTCGAAAAGCGGATTGATCCCTATCCCGCCGGCGAGCCCGCCACGCCGCCGCGCAAGCTGTTCGCGTTCCTGCTGCACTACTCGCGGCCTCTGCTGCCGTGGCTGCTGCTGATGTCGGTGCTGACCGGCACCATCTCGGCGCTGGAAATCCTGTTCTTCGACTTCATGGGCGAACTGGTCGACTGGCTCGGCAGCGCCGATCGCGCCAGCTTCCTGTCCACCCACGGCTCGACCCTGCTGTGGATGGGCGCGCTGGTGGTGGTGGTGTACCCGCTGCTGGTGCTGGTGCAGTCGCTGGTGATCCACCAGACCATCTTCGGCAACTACCCGATGATCGCGCGCTGGCTGTCGCACCGCTACCTGCTGCGGCAGAGCGTGTCGTTCTTCCAGGACGAGTTCGCCGGGCGCATCTCGCAGAAGGTCATGCAGACCGCGCTGGCGATCCGCGAGACCGTGATGAAGCTGATGGACGTGTTCGTCTACGTCGCCGTCTACTTCGTCGGCACGGTCATCCTGGTCGGGCGCGCGGACCTGCGCCTGATCCTGCCGCTGGCGCTGTGGCTGGTCGGCTATCTGGTCATCCTGTTCTGGTTCGTCCCGCGCCTGCAGCGGGTGTCGATGGCGCAATCCGACGCACGCGCGCAGATGACCGGCCGGATCGTGGACAGCTACACCAACATCCAGACCATCAAGCTGTTCGCCCACACCATGCGCGAGCAGGATTACGCGCGCGACGCGATGGACGAATTCATGGTCACCGTGCACCGGCAGATGCGGCTGGTGACCCAGCTGACCGTCAGCCTGCACAGCATCAACGCGCTGCTGCTGGCCGGTGTGGGCGGGCTGGCGGTGATGGCCTGGCTGCAGGGCTCGATTTCGCTGGGCGCGATCGCGGTCGCGATCGCCCTGGTGATGCGAATCCGCTCGATGTCGGACTGGATCCTGTGGGAGGTCGCCGGCCTGTTCGAGAACATCGGCACGGTCGAGGACGGCATGAACACCATCGCCCAGCCGCTGGCGATCACCGATGGCGACGGCGCGCGCGATCTGGAAGTCAGCCGCGGCGAAATCCGCTTCGAGCACCTGCAGTTCCACTATGGCCGCACCTCCAAGGTCATCGAGGATCTGTCGCTGGTCATCCGCCCGGGCGAGAAGGTGGGCATCGTCGGCCGCTCCGGCGCCGGCAAGTCGACCCTGGTCAACCTGCTGCTGCGCTTCTACGACCTGGAGGGCGGGCGCATCCTCATCGACGGGCAGGACATCGCCCGGGTCCGCCAGGAGTCCCTGCGCCGCAACATCGGCATGGTCACCCAGGACACCTCGCTGCTGCACCGCTCCATCCGCGACAACATCCGCTATGGGCGGCCGGACGCGAGCGAGGCGCAGATCGTCGAGGCTTCACGGCGCGCGCACGCGGACGAGTTCATCCGCACCCTGACCGACGCCAAGGGCCGCAGCGGCTACGACACCCATGTCGGCGAGCGCGGCGTGAAACTGTCCGGCGGCCAGCGCCAGCGCGTGGCAATCGCGCGCGTGCTGTTGAAGGACGCGCCTATCCTGGTGCTGGACGAAGCGACGTCCGCACTGGACTCGGAAGTCGAGGCCGCGATCCAGGAACAGCTCTACGCGCTGATGGAAGGCAAGACCGTCATCGCCATCGCCCACCGCCTGTCCACCATCGCCGTGCTCGATCGCCTGGTGGTGATGGACCAGGGCCGCATCATCGAGACCGGCAGCCACGACGAACTGCTGCAGCGCGACGGCCTGTATGCGGCATTGTGGCGGCGGCAGTCCGGTGGATTCATCGGGCTGGACGTGGCGGAGATGGGTTGAGGGCCGGGAATCGGGATTCGGGAATCGGGATTCGGGATTCGGGATTCGGGAATCGGGATTCGGGAATCGGGAATCGGGAATCGGGAATCGGGAATCGGGAATCGGCGGATGCTGCTTTTTCCTCCCCCTTTGAAAAAGGGGGATTGAGGGGGATTTGCTTTCGGCACCAAGAGCAAATCCCCCGTCACCTGCTTACGCAGGTGCCCGCCCCCTTTTTCAAAGGGGGCAATTGCGAACTTCGGCTTTTTTGCCTCCCGCTTGACCCGCCATTCGGCGGTTGAGAGGCGCTTGAGGTGAGGGGGATTTGCTCTCCCCTCACACCAGCCATCCGCGCAGCACGCACTTCTGCGCGTAGCGCCAGAACAGCAGGGCAATGACGATCAGCACCGCCGGCATCACCAGTCCCGCCACGCCGTAGGCATCCCAGGCTGGTGTCACCAGATAGGCACCAATCATCTGTACCAGCAGCGCGAGCAGGGAGACGAAGAACATCGTCACCGCCCAGCGTTTCCCCATCAGCATGCCCAGCGCGCCCAGCACGCCGCCGAACACCGCGATCGCGAAGGCCACGTTGAGCCACATCGGCGTGGCCTCGTAGACCTGGCGCTGCTGCTCGGTCATCGCTGCCAGCGCTTCGGCGCTCATGTTCACCTGCATCCAGAACATCGCCACGCCGATCAGGTTCCAGATCAGCGCGAGGATGGCGACCAGCCAGAACCCCTTGGAACGCGGAATCTCCATCGTGCCGTTCATATGCCCTTCCCTCCCCAGGTTGTCGGACGGCGCGAGCATACGCCCGGCGGACTGTCATTGCGCTTACGTCCTCAACGCGGGGCGAGCCTCCAGACAACATTTCCCACATCGTCCGCCACCAGCAGCGCGCCGCCGCGGTCGAACGCCACCCCGACCGGCCGACCGCGCGCGTTGCCTTCGGCATCGAGGAAACCGGTGAGCACGTCGATCGGCATTCCCGCCGGCTGGCCCCGCGCGAACGGCACGAACACCACCTTGTAGCCCGCCGGTTCGGAACGGTTCCAGGAGCCGTGCAGGCCGATGAACGCGCCTTCGCGGAAACGCGCCGGCATCGGTTCGCCACGCGCGAAGGCCAGTCCCAGCGCCGCCACGTGCGCGCCCAGCGCATAGTCCGGGGCGATGGCGCGCGCGACCCGCGCGGGATCCTGCGGCTGCACCCGCGTGTCCACGTGCGCGCCGTAATAGCTGTAGGGCCAGCCGTAGAAGGCGCCTTCGCGCACGCGGGTCAGGTAGTCCGGCACCAACTGGTCGCCGCTCTCGTCGCGCTCGTTGACCACCGTCCACAGCGCGCCGGTGATCGGTTCCCATGCCAGTCCGACCGGATTGCGCAGGCCGGAGGCATACACGCGCCGCTGGCCGCTGGCGATGTCGATTTCCAGCACCGCGGCGCGGTCGCTCTCGTGCGCCATGCCGTTCTCGCCGATGTTGCTGTTGGAGCCCACGCCAACGTACAACCGGCTTCCGTCGGCGCTGGCGACCAGGCTCTTGGTCCAGTGGTGGTTGATCGGCCCACCGGGCAGATCGGCGACCTTCATCGGCGCGGTCTCGATGCGGATCTGGCCGGCGCGGTACGGCACCCGCACCACCGCATCGGCGTTGGCGATGTAAAGCTGATCGCCGACCAGCGCCATGCCGAACGGCGAGAACAGATCCGACAGCAGCACGTGGCGGGTTTCAGCGACGCCGTCCCCATCCGCATCGCGCAACAGCGTGATCCGGTTGGCGCTGGGCACGCCCGCGCCGGCCTTGGCCATCGTGCGCTTCATGAACCAGTTGCGCAGCCCACCCTTCTCTCCGGGTTTGGGTGGCGCGTTGGTTTCCGCCACCAGCACGTCGCCGTTCGGCAGCACATACAGCCAACGCGGATGTTCCAGATTGCGCGCGAACGCCTGCACCGCCAGTCCTTCGGCCGCGATCGGCGCCGCGCCTTCCGGCCAGCCGACCGCCGGCGCGATGTTGACCGTGGGAATCCAGCGCTGCTGCGGCGCCGGCAGTTCCGGCCGCGGCCCGGTTTCGCTGGCCTGCTGCGCGACGGAGGGTGCGCATGCGGTGATCAGCAGCGCCAGCCCTCCCCCCAGGATCTTCCGCATGCCCATGGCCGCGCTCCTCGAAAGGGACGATTCATGCTGGCCCTGTCCGGGCGAACGCCGCGTCAAGACCGGCTCAGGCGTCGTCCTGGCGCTGCACCGATACCGCCGGCACGCCGTCCTCATCCACGCGTACGCGGATCTCGATCGGCCGGCAGCAGACCTGGCAGTCCTCGACATAGTCCTGTTCGCCGGCGGAATCGTCGACGAACAGGGTGATCATTTCCCCGCAATAGGGGCACGCGATGTCGGTCGAAGGAAGTTGCGGCATGGCGGCGCGCGTCAGGCCGAACCGAGCTGCACGATCTCGCGGATGCGATCCATCCACAGGTAGTGCGCACGCGCGGGATCGCGCTGGTCGTCCAGGCGGACCACCGCGTTGAAACCTTCCGCGCCCCCGGCGTCGCGGAACACCTGCACGCTCGGCCGCGTGGATACCGTGCCGGTCAACGTGCCGCCGTCGGTGAGGCGCAGTTCCACCACCGCCTCGTCGGGCAGCGCCTGCACCATGGCTTCGAGCCGATCGATGTCGGCCTGCCGCGTGTACAGCGTCTGCGGTGTTTCAATCATGGCCGTCGCTCCAGGGAGGGACGATCCACTCTAGCGCCGCGGCGATAAGCACCCGTGAAGGTGCCGGGCAGTCAGGCGAGCAGTTCGAGCAGCGCGCGCGCCGCCGGTTCGGAGGATGCGGGGTTCTGGCCGGTGACCAGCTTGCCATCCACCACCACGTGCGGCTGGAATGGAGGCGCGGCCTCGAAACGCGCGCCCTTGGCCTTCAGTTCGTCCTCCAGCAGGAACGGCACGATGTCGGTGAGCTCCACCGCCGCTTCCTCGGCATTGGTGAAACCGGTGACCCGCTTGTCCTTCACCAGCGGCTGGCTGAGCGTGCCCTGCGCGTGGCGCAGCACCGCCGGTCCGTGGCACACCGCCGCCACCGCCTTGCCGGCGGCGAACCGGGTCTCGATCAGCCGGATCGAATCCGCATCCTCGGACAGATCCCACAGCGGGCCGTGCCCGCCGGGGTAGAACACCGCGTCCACGTCCTCGTCGAGCACGTCAGCCAGCGGCCGCGTCTGCGCCAGTTCGGCGATCGCGGCGGTGTCGTTGTTGAAGCGCAGCGTCGCCGGGGTCTGCGCGTCGGCGGCGTCGCTCTTCGGATCCAGCGGTGGCTGGCCACCGCGCGGCGAGGCCAGCACGATCTCCGCGCCGGCATCCTTGAACACGTAGTACGGCGCGGCGAACTCCTCCAGCCAGAAACCGGTCTTGTGGCCGGTTTCGCCCAGGCGGTCGTGCGAGGTCAACACCATCAGGATCTTCATGATCCGGCTCCATGCGGGAACATCGGGGAAGTGGCGACGCTAGCAGCGCAATCGCTAAAGGCAGGTAACGATCCCGTGGCGATCGCGTTACCGTCACCGCCCTGTCACCCCGGGTCAGCCCTGCTTGATGCGGTGCCCGCCGAATTCGTTGCACATCGCCGCCAGCAGCTTGTCGGCGAACGAATCGTCCTCGCGCGAACGCAGGCGTTCCAGCAGCGACATCGTGATCACCGGCGCGGACACGTCCAGATCGATCGCTTCGGCCACCGTCCAGCGGCCTTCGCCCGAGTCCTCGACGTACGGCGCGATGCCGGCCAGGGTCGGATTCTTCTTCAGCGCGTCGGAGGTCAGGTCCAGCAGCCAGGAACGCACCACGCTGCCGTGGCGCCAGATCTCGGCAACCTGCTGCAGATCGATGCCGAAGGCTTCCTTGCGCTCCAGGATGGCGAAGCCTTCGGCGAAGGCCTGCATCATTCCGTACTCGATGCCGTTGTGAATCATCTTGGTGAAATGGCCGGCGCCGGAGGGACCGACGTGGCCCCAGCCGCGATCGGCCGCCGGCGCGAGGGTCTCGAACACCGGCCGCAGCGCTTCCACCGCCTGCGTGTCGCCGCCGATCATCAGGCTGTAGCCCTCGGCCAGGCCCCACACGCCGCCGCTGGTGCCGCTGTCGACGTAATGCACGCCGGCCTCGGCCAGGCGCGCGCCGCGGCGCATGGTTTCCTTGTAGTTGGAATTGCCGCCGTCGATGACGGTGTCGCCGGCCGACAGCAGCGGCAGCAGCGTGTCCAGGGTGTCGTCGACCACGCCCGCCGGCACCATCACCCAGACGACGCGCGGCGAAGGCAGCGCGGCCACCGCCGCCTGCAGGGAATCGGCAATGGCGATGCCGCGTTCGGCCGCCTGCTTGCGCGCGGGTTCGCCGGGGTCGTAGCCGTGCACGCGGTGTCCGCCGCGGGTGAGGCGTTCGGCCATGTTGGCGCCCATGCGGCCCAAGCCGATCATTGCCAGTTCCATAAATGCTCCTGAGTTCGGGGGTGAAGTGAGTGGAGGGAGACGTCGCGGGACTCAGGCGGTCAGCCAGGCCCGCAGCAGGTCATTGGTTTCGCGCGGCTTTTCCATCGGCGGAAGATGGCCGCAGTCGGCGAACACGTGCAATCGCGCACCGGCGATCCCCGTCTGGAGGATCCGCGATTCCTCCGGCGCGGTCATGCGGTCGTCGTCGCCGACGCCGACCACGGCCGGCATCGACAGGGTGGGCAGCAGCGGCTGCGAATCGGGGCGTTCCAGGATCGCGCGCTGTTGACGCAGGAAGGCGTCACGGCCAACCCGCTCGGCCATTGCCATCACCTCCTCGCCGACCGGCGTGTCGACCCGGCTGGCATGCACCAGTTGCGGCAGCAGCTTGCGGGTGACTCCGGCGAAACGGCCGCGCTCGGCCATCGCCAGGCTGGCCCTCCGCACCGCCGCGCGCTTGGGCGGATCAGCGCGCGCACTGGTCGACAGCAGCGCCAGCCGCTCCACCCGCTGCGGCGCCTGGCGCAGGATTTCGAATGCCACGTAGCCGCCCATCGACAGCGCGCCCAGCGCGAATCGCGCCGGTGCCTGTGCCAGCACGCGCGCGGCCATCGCGCCGACGCTGTCGTCCAGGGTCAGGTCCGGGACGCTGATTTCGGCCAGGTCGGCCAGGTCTTCCACCTGGTCCCGCCACAGCCGGGCATCGCACAGCAGGCCGGGCAGCAGCAGGAGGGTCGGGCGCGGGGAGGAAGCGGGCATCCGCGAATTTTAGTCGCCCGGCGCCTCGAAGCCGAGCGCACGATGCTTTCCACGGGCGGAACACGCGTCTGGGCGTACCCTGAAAGACCCCACGACGCTCTTCCTGAATGCGCATCCTGCTCACCGGCGGCACCGGCTTCATCGGTCGCGCCCTGTGTACCCGGCTCCTGGCCGGCGGCCATCGCCTGACCGTATGGTCCCGACGCCCCGCGCTGGCGCGCCAGCGCCTGCCTGGCGTGGCGGTCATCGAGGATCTGGCCGAGGCGGGCGAGATCGAGGCGGTGGTCAACCTGGCCGGTGAGCCGTTGGTGGGACGCCGCTGGAGCGCCCGGCAGAAGCAGGCCATCCGCGATTCGCGCCTGAACACCACCGCCCAGCTGGTGCGCTGGATGACCCCGCGCCTGCGCCGGCCGCACGTGCTGGTCTCCGGCTCGGCGATTGGCTATTACGGCGCGCACGGCGACGCCCTGCTGGATGAATCCACCCCGGCCGGCGACGATTTCGCCGCCCTGCTGTGTCGCGACTGGGAATACGCCGCCATGCAGGCCGAGGATCTGGGCCTGCGGGTGTGTCGCCTGCGCACCGGTATCGTGCTCGGTGCCGATGGCGGCGCACTGGGGAAGATGCTGCCGCCGTTCCGCTGGGGCCTGGGCGGCCCGATCGGCCACGGCCGCCAATGGATGAGCTGGATCCACCGCGAGGACCTGATCGGCCTGATCCAGTGGTTGCTCGAACTCGAATCCGCGGGCGGCGCCTACAACGGCACCGCCCCCGAACCCGTGCGCAACCGCGAGTTCGCACGCACCCTCGGGCGGGTGCTGCATCGTCCAGCGCTGCTGCCGGCACCCTCGCCGCTGTTGCGACTGGCCTTTGGCGAGGGTGCGCAGTTGATGCTGACCGGCCAGCGCGTCATGCCCATGCACGCGCTGGTGGAAGGCTTCCGCTTCCGCTTTCCGCAACTGGAGGACGCCCTGCGCGACGTGCTGGGCAAACCAGCCTGATCCACGCGCACGCGCACCGCGATCAGAACGACTGCCGCAGCACCAGTTCCCAGCTGCGCGGGTCGCCCAGATAGACCATGCTGTCGTTCAACGCATAGACCACGTGGGTGCGATCGCCCAGGTTGCGGCCGCGCAGGGTGATGCGCGTGTGCGGACCCCACTGCCAGTCCACGTGCGCGCCCCATAACGCGTAGCCGGCGGTGGACAGCGTGTTGGCCGCGTTCGCATACCGCGAGGACACGGCGCGCAGATCCACACCCGCCGACCAGCGATCATCGAACGCGTAGTCCACCCACAGGTTGCCGACCCGTGCGGGCGTGTTGGCCGGCCGGTTGCCCGCGCGCGACACCGGCACACCGCCGGCGTTCTCGAAGAAATCGTCGAGGCTCGCATCCACCCAGGCCAGGTTGCCCTGCACGTCCAGTCCCTGCCAGGGTTGCCAACCGAACGTGGCCTCGACGCCGCGCGCCGATTGCCGGCCAACGGGCAATGTCTGGCCGGGGTTGGCCGGATCGCTGATGGCCAGGTTGTGGCGCACGATCCGGTACGCGGCCAGCGTCGCGAAATGGCGTCCATCGCGCGACTGGAACTTCGCCCCCAGTTCGCCCTGGCGGCCAGTGGTCAGGTCGAAATCGCGCAGGGTCGCGAAATTGGCGGTGCTGAGGATGCCGGCCGGCGGATCGGCGGCGGTGCTGTACTGCGCGTACACGCTGGCCTGCGGCGTGATCGCCCAGTTCAGCGCCGCGCGGCCCGTGGTGGGCGTGTATTCGCGTTCGAACCGCGCCGGGTTGCTCGCGCTGGCGACGCGATGATTGACCACGTCCAGGCGGATGCGATCCCGGCGCAGGCCGGTCAGCAGCGACAGCGACGGGGTCAGTTCGGTCAGGTTTTCGACGAACAGGGCCTGGGTATGCAGGCGGTTGGTGCGATCCGGCTGGTAGGCGATCCCCGCGCCGGGCACGTCGAGGAAATCGCCCGGGGTGACCGCATCCAGCGGCACGGTATCGATCACCGCCGGCAGCGATTGCGGGAAACGGGTCTGCCGGTTGTAGCTGATGTCCAGTCCCGTGTTCCAGCGCGACGGCAGCCGGCCCAGGGTTCCATCGTGCGACCACTCCAGCCGGTTGCCGTAGACCTGCTGGTCGTGGCGCTGCAACAGCGCGCCCGAGCGAATCACGCCGCGGTTGTCGGCACTCAGGCGGTAGCTTTCGACATTGCGGTAATCGCGCAGGGCGTCGTAGTGGTAGATGGTGTTGCGCACGGTGTCCGCCGCGCCCGGCGACCACTCCAGGATCGAGCGCGCCCACAGCACGTCCTGCCCGTAGTAGCCATCGGACACGTTGTAGTTGCGTCCCACCGTTTCCGGCAGCACCGACAGGCGCCCGCCGGCCGGCTGGCGCACCGGCGTGCCCCAGTAGGGACGATCGTTGTCTTCCTGCTGATGCTCCAGCGCCAGCGTGTGCCGCAGCGTCGACGTCCATTGCACCAGCCACGACGCGGCGGCGGTGGTCGCCTGGCGCTGCTGGCCATCGATGGCGCTGTCGGCATCACGCGCGCTGACATCCAGCCGCAGCGCCTGGCGCGCGGCATCGCCGCCCAGGCGCAGGTTGGCGCCCATGGCCACGGTGCGATCACGGAAGGAGCCGATGCCGGCCTGCCATTGCGCGTCGTCGCGTTCGAGCTTCGCCAGCCGGGTGACGTAGTTGATGGTGCCGCCGACCGCGCCGGCACCGTACAGGAAACTCGACGGGCCGCCGATCGCTTCCACCCGTTCGTATTGCCAGGCGTCGACCGGGCGCGCGGCGATCGAGGCGTACTGCACGTCGATGCCATTGAACAGCTGGGTGATCTGGCTGCCGGAAAATCCGCGCAGGGTCACCGCGTTGCCATTGCCCGGCGGCGAGGCCACGGTCAGGCCGGGAATGCCGGACAGCGCTTCCTGGGTGGTGCGCACGCCGCGCGCATCGAGCGTGTCGCGATCGAGGACGGTGACCGAGGCCGGCGTCTCGCGCACGCTCAACCCGAGCCGGGTGCCGGTGCCGGCCGGCGCGTCCAGGACGGTGCGACGGCCTTCGACGCGAACGGCATCGAGGGTGGTGGCCTGCGGGTCGGCGGACGGCGAATCCGCATCGGCGGCGCGCGCCATCGCGGACGGGAGAACGGAAGACAGGGCCGCGAGCACGGCCAGGGAAAGACGGGACGCGCGAAGCGTGCCGCGATGATGCATCGACATGAAGGTAGGACTCCGGAAGCGGCGCATGCGGCGCCGTGGGGAAACAGGGCGGTGATGGCGTTGCGCTACACCGCTGGCGGTCCCCGGCAACCCGCGCCCGCCGGCCGGAATGCTGCCCGCGCCAATGAGGTTTCAAATCCGTGCGCCGGCGCGGGCGGGCACGGTGACGATGCCCAGTCGAACGCTTCCGGTGGCGGCGGCAGCGCGGCGGCCAGCGGACATTGCGGGCAGGCATCGCCGTCGTCCGGCCAACCCGACAGCGGCGCGGCGGGAGCCTTTCCTCGCGCCGCTGTCGCGGCGGTGTCCACCCACTTCAATCCGGCGGGCGTGCACAGTTCGACCCATCCGGCCAGTACGTCGCCACCACGTCCGGCGAGCACGCGGCTGATCGATGGCGCGAGCACGAGCAGCAACGCGGCCAGCAACGCCAGCCGCGCCATCATCCGCGCGAACGGAATCCCGGGACGCACCTGCCTGTCCCTCAGCGCACCGAAGCGCCTTTCAATCGCGGTTTGCCGTCGTCCACGTCGGTCCATACCAGCCAGGCGGCGCCGTCGGCCCAGCGCAGGCGCGGCATCCCGCTGGCGCGTCCACGCGCGGCCAGGGTGGCGACCTCCACGCGGGTGGCGGACTGCCAGCGCGAATCGTAAGTGCCCAGCACGATGCGCTGGTTGCCCGCACCGGTCTCCTCCAGCCAGCTGGCCAGCAGGCGGTCGTCACCCAGCGCCAGGCCCAGCCGGCCCAGTACCTGCCCGCCGCGCGCGAGCGTGACCGGTGCGTCGAAATGATCGCCCGCGTCGCCGGAATGCGCCGCGCGCAGTTCCGGCACGCCGCCGGCCTCGGTGTACCACGCTACCCAGACCTCGTTGCCGCGCGCGGCCACAACGGGACCATTCACGGGGCATGCGGGCATGTGCCAGCCATCGGTGTGCACATCGCGCGGCGCGGTCCATGCCTGCCCGTCGAAGCGGACGATGCGGGTGTCGCGGATCTCGCCCGCGGTGCGCCCGCGATACACCACCACCACGCCGCGATCGGTGATCGCCGACGCGGTGGTGCAGCAATCGCAGGTGGATGCATCGAGCGGCCATTCGGCCAGCTGCCGCGCCTGCGCGCCGTACAGCGCGGCGCGCAGCATCATCGCGCCGCCACCGCCATGGTGGGCGTCGTCATGCCCGGCATCGGCGGAATGATCGGCGGCGGCCTTCTGCCGGCTGTCCAGCCAGGCGATGCCGAGCTGGTCCGGCGCCTGCGTCCAGAAGGTCACGAAACCATGATCGCCACGGGTACCCGCCGGATGCACCAACTGCGGCGCGCTCCAGCTGCGTCCGCCATCGCCGGAGCGCACCAGATCGATGCCGTAATCCATCCGCGAAGGCCCGGTGCTGCGCAGCCAGTGCGCCCACAGCGAACCATCGGGCAGCGCCTGCACATGCGGGGTGTCGGCCCAGTTGAGGAACCAGTCGTTGCCTTCGGCGATCGTGATCGGCGCCTGCCAGCTCTCCTGCCCGGCCCAGGCCAGACGCAGGCGATGCGCCTCCCCGGCCGCCGGTTCCACCCAGCTCAACAGGCGTCGTCCATCCGGCGCGATCACCAGATCCGGCTGTGCGGCGCCGATGGGTGCGGGCAGGTTCCACTCGCGCACCCGGGCGATCGCAGGCGGCGGTGACGCGGGTTCCGCCCGCTTCGTTTCCGCGTCCACGCGTTCGCGGCCACCGCAGGCGGCCAGCAGGGCGAGCAGGCCCAGCGCGCCCGCGCGCAGCAAGGTGGAAACGGCAACGGCGGGAACACGATGGCTCCCGCGGACGGCAAACGGCGACGCGCTCCGGCGCGTCGGCAAGTCAACGGACATCTCGGCATTCTCCAAAGCACGGGCGCGGCCAGGCGGCCGCGGGAACAGCTCGGTACGCGTGGTTCAGAAAATCGGCGGCGGCCCCTGCCCGCCGAGCCCACGCAGGCGGATCGGCGCGTGCGGTCCGGGATGATGTCCGGGCATCGCCAGCTGCGGCAGCGGCGGCAATGGCACCTGCGCGATCAGCGCCAGCGGCATCGGCGGCAGCGACGACGCCAGCGGGCAATAGGCGCAATCCGCGCCGGCCGGCGTGGCCGGAGGCATGGGCGTGGCGTCACCGGCCGGTGCGGCCGCGTCCACCCATTTCAGGCCGCTGGCGGTGCACAGTTCGACCCAGCCGGCCATCGCGCCGGAAGCCCCCACGGCCAGCACCCGGCTGAGCGCGGGCGCAAACGCCAGCAGCAGCATGGCGCAGAGCGCCAGCCGGGCCATCGGGCGGGAAAAGGCGGGGTTCCGGATCACGAGCGGGATTCTAGTCGTCGACGCGGCCCGATGCGCACACAGCCCATGGCGCAAGTGCCTGATCCGACGGATGTGCGACGAAATGTCGCACGTCCGTCCAGGCCCACCGCCTCAGGAAAGCGCGCTCGCCGGCACCGCCGGCAGGACGGCCTGGCGCACGCGGTGCCGCCAGCACCACAGCGCCATCAGTACGCTGGTGACCGCCAGCATGAAGCCGAACTCGTCCACCGCGTAGACGGTGATCAGCCCGGTCTCGACCGTCAGCAGGGTGAACACCGGACTGATCACCGCGTTGTGGCTGCCGTGCAGGAACGCGGCGGTCCAGACGCTGCCGGTGCGCTCGCGCAGCCACGCATACACGTAGCTCAATCCCGTCACCATGATCGTGAAGCAGACCATCGCGAACGGCTTGGGCGGATCGCCGGGAAAGTTCAGCCAGAACAACACCGGGTAATGCCACACCGCCCAGATCAGGCCGGTGAACAGCGGGCCGGCGCCGAAACCGAACCGCTGCACCAAGCGCGGCCCGAGGAAACCGCGCCAGCCAATCTCCTCGCCCAGCGCCATCGCCACGTTGAGGAGGAAGCTCATGCTCAGCTGCAGCACCAGCAGCATGGCCATGACCGCGCCGTCGGATACTTCAGGCAAGCCGATCACCCGCCGCGCATACGGCAGGTAGATCTCGGTCGAGAACTTGCCCATGCCGGTGGCCCAGATGATGCCGTAGGCGAACAGGCCATAGCCGATGGGAATCAGGTAACCGAGCCAGGCCGCCCGACCGCCGGGCCAGCGCCAGCCCAGCGTCGCCAGCGGTATCCGCGCCAACAGGCAGGTCAGCAGCGCCGCCAGACCCGGACCCCACATCAGGCCGGTCACGAACAGGCGCCGCCCTTCCGCGTTGGCGAAGGACAGGTTGAGCAGCAGGTAGAAGGGAAGGCTGAGAACGAAGGTCAACAGCAGGAACAGCACCACCGGATAGCGACGCATCATGACGACGACTCGAGGGGCCCCGGTGGCATCATGCCAGCTTGTCCCTCCGCCCGCAGCCATGGACGTCCACCAGACCCAACGCTTCTGCGCCGGCCTTCCCGGCGCCACCGTCACCGAATGGGGCGAACCCGCCAACCTGCTCGCCTACTTCGTCGGCGGCAAACGCTTCGCCCACTTCAAGACCAGCGATCCGGAGCGCTGGCGCTTCAGCTTCAAGGTCGCGCCGGAGCGCTTCCTGGAACTGACCGATCAACCGGGCATCAAACCGGCGCGCTGGCTGGGCCGCTACCGCTGGATCACCGTGGTGGACGTGCGTGCGATGCCCGAGGAGGAATTGCAGTCCCTGATCCGCTGGTCGTACCGGGCAGCGCTGGCCACATTGAGCCGCGCACGGCAGCGGGAAATCGCCGACGCCGCGACGACGCCGGAGAATCCGCCCGCGCGCGGGAAGAAGCGTCAGGCTTCGCCCAGGTAATCCATCTTGCCCAGCGGCACGCCGTTGTGGCGCAGGATGGCGTAGGCGATGCCGACATGGAACAGCAGGTTGGGCAGCACGAAGCCCAGCAGGTAATCGCGGCCGCTGAAATGCTGGTCGCCGCTGCGACGCGGCAGCACCACCTCCCTGCCCTCGCTGCCGTCGATCTGCGCCGGCGTGAAACTGCCGAGGAATTCCAGCGCGCGGTCCAGCCGCGCCTGCAATTCCTCGAACGTGGTCTCGTTGTCCTCGAAGCGCGGCGAGTCCACGCCGGCCAGCCGCGCGGGCGCGAACTTGGCGGTGTCGGTGGCGATCTGCACCTGCCGCAGCAACGGCAGCATGTCCGGATACAGCCGCGATTGCAGCAGCACCGCCGGATCGTAGCCCTGCGCCAGCGCATGCGCGTGGCCCTTGGCGAGGATGTGCCTGAAGTTGCGCAGGGCGCGGATCAGCACGGGAACGGAGGCCTGGTACATCGACAACGGTTCGCTCATGGCGGCGGGCTCGGGACAGGGAAGCGCGCAGCTTAGACAAGTCCGATTCCGGTGATTAGTCCTCCCCGGCGGGAGAGTCCATCCCGAATCCTGTGCTGCGTCCGCATGCGGTCCCCACTTCAGGCAACGGGCGCGCGCGTTGCGCGCAATCCATCGCGGAAGTCCAGTGCCGATGCGTCATTCCTTCGTTCCATCGACGGGAAACTGCATCGCCGATGCCACCGTTTGTTCTGGCATCCGCATCCCTATCTTTGCTTCGCACGACGGCTGCCCAGGCACTCCGCCAGGACCCGTCGCCACACGCATCGCAACTCCCTCCCCCGCGCGATGCATGCAGGAGTTTCACACATGAAGAACAACAACAAGCTGTCCCGTGCCCTTCTTTCCGCCGTGCTGCTGGGCGGCATCGCCTTCGGCGCGCAGGCCGCCGAACCCAAGGGCTTCTATGCCGGCGTAGGCGCCGGCCAGTCCAGCGTGGACGAACAGCGCTACGACGACGAGGACACCGCGTTCTCGGTGTTCGGCGGCTACCAGTTCAACCCCTGGTTCGGCCTGGAAGCCGGCTATTCGGATCTCGGCAAGCTGGAACCGCGCGGCAACCTCGGCCGTCCGCTGGAAGTCAGCAGCGTTTCGCTGACCGCGGTCGCCACCGTGCCGTTCACCGACAAGTTCTCCGGCTATGCCAAGGTCGGCGTGCAGCGCTGGGATCTGGATCGCGCGTTGCCGGAAGTGACCCGCACCCGCGACGACAGCGGCACCGATGCCACCTATGGCCTGGGCCTGCAGTACCGGTTCACCGACAAGGTCGCGTTGCGCGGCGAATACAGCCGCTTCGAGATCGAGGACGCCGACGTGGATCTGGCGCAGTTGCAGGTCCGCTACGACTTCTGATTCCCCTACGGGACTCAGCCTGGAAAACCGCCGGCTCGCCCGGCGGTTTTCGTTCGTGTGCGGGGACGCGGTAGCATCGCCATCCCCCTTGTTCCCTGGCGAGCCTCCCGATGTCCCACTGGTCCGATCTGATCCGCGACGTGCCCGATTTCCCAAAACCGGGCATCGTGTTCAAGGACATCACCCCGGTGCTGGCCGACGCCGAGGGCTTCGCCGAGGCGATGGCCGAACTGGCCGAACCCTGGCGCGGCACCGCGCTGGACGCGGTGATCGGCGTGGAATCGCGCGGCTTCATCCTGGGCGCGGCGCTGGCGCGCGAACTCGACATCGGCTTCGTGCCCGTGCGCAAGCCCGGCAAGCTGCCCGCGCGCACCCTGACCCTGGACTACGCGCTGGAATACGGCAGCGATCGGCTGGAAATCCACGCCGACGCCCTGCCCGCCGGCGCGCGCGTGCTGGTCATCGACGACGTCCTGGCCACCGGTGGCACCCTGCGCGCGGCGGTGGCGCTGGCGCGCCAGCAGGGCGCCGACGTGGTCGGTGCCGCGGTACTGGTGGAACTGGCATTCCTCGGCGCACGCGAATGCTGGAACGACCCGGCGCCGCTATGGTCGGCGCTGGCGTTCTGAGCGCAAACACCATTCCCCCTGCAGGAGCGACGCAAGTCGCGACAGCCCGCGATGACGATTGGAAAAAAGCTCGCGACTCACGTCGTTCCCACAGGCGGGCTCCTGATCATCCTGCCATGCCTGGGCCTGCTCGCCGGATGCCTGTCGGACACCCTTGATGCAGCCTATGGCAACCTGGCCGAGGCTCGCGCCGATGGCGCCATCGACCGCGGCTGGATTCCCGCCTGGGTGCCGGAAAGCGCGACCGCGCTGCATGAAGTGCACAACCTGGACACCAACGTCAGTGCGCTGGCGTTCGACCTGCCCGGCGATACCCGCATACCCTTGCCCGACGGCTGCCTCCCGGCCACTTATGCGCAGACGCTGCCGGTTCGGTTCGCGCGTTCCTGGTGGCCTTCGCAGGGGACGCTTGCCTCGCAGTACAACTTCTTCACCTGTCCCGCCTCGTCTGCCAAATTCGAATTCGTCGGGATGCGCCACGACGGCCGCCACATGGTGCACTGGCGTACCTACGCGCCGGATTGACCTCCGTCCTCCTACAAGGGAGATCATGCTTGACTGTGGGAGCGACGTGAGTCGCGAGCTTTTCCGGCCGCCCAGGGTTGCATCGCCTTCATGGCGAATGCGGAACCGATTTCTCCCTGCCGACAGGCACTAGCCCATCCGGCATATGGCCCGGCAGGGAGCCCGTGCTAACGTCGCCTCCGGCCACAACGGGCGTGGACGGGCGAGGAGAGACGCGTGGCCTGCCCGTTGTCGGCTCCTTGGTTTCTCCCGGCCCGCATTCGCTTCCCCGGCCGCACTGTTCCGCACCACGCTGCAGTTGTCCGTTTCCACGACACGTTCCGGCAAGGGGAATCCATGGCATCGATGAAGCAGGCCGCGCCTCCGCTGGAGGACGCGAAGATACCGGTGAAGATCAAGCTGTCCGCGCTGTGGGCCAGCCTGATGCTGTGCTTCGTGTACGGCGACTATTTCGGCCTGTACGTGCCGGGCAAGCTGGGAAAGATGATCGAGGGCAGCATGGGTCCGCTCGGCGCGGTGACCCAGAACGTGCTGGTTGGCACCTCGATCATGATGGCGATACCGGCGCTGATGGTGTTCCTGTCGCTGGTGATGAAACCGGCGCTCAGCCGTTGGATGAACGCGCTGCTGGGCCTGGCCTACGCCGCCATCATGGTGCTGACCATGCCGGGCGCCTGGCGCTTCTACCAGCTGCTTGGCGTGGTCGAGATCCTCTTGTGCCTGGCCATTGTCGGCTTCGCGCTGAAATGGCCGCGCCGGCCGCTTTGATTCTTCCGGAACCACTCTCATGAACATGGATTCCGCCGTCACCCTGCACAATCCGCGCGCCACCGCCCGCATCGCCGGGGTGCTTTACCTGATCGTGGTGCTGGCCGGCATCTTCAGCATCGCCTACGTGCCATCGCAGACGCAGGTGGCGGGCGACGCGGCCGCAACCGTCGCGAAGATCGCCGCGCACGAAGGCTTGTTCCGGCTCGGCATCGCCGCCGGGCTGGTCTGCTATCTCGCCTTCCTGTTGCTGCCGCTGGCGCTGTACCGCCTGCTGGCACCGCATGGCAGGACCGCGGCCACACTGATGGTGGCGCTGGCGGTGGCCAGCGTGCCGCTGTCGTTCTTCAACCTGCTGCACAAACTGGACGTGCTGAGCCTGCTGGACGGCGCCGATTACCTGCGCGCGTTCACGCCCGAAGTATTGAACGCGCAGGTGATGCTGGCGCTCAAGGGCTATGCCAACGGCATCCTGGTATCCAAGCTGTTCTGGGGATTGTGGCTGCTGCCGTTCGGCTGGCTGGTGTTCACCTCGCGCCTGTTGCCGCGGGTGCTGGGCATCCTGCTGATGCTGGGCTGCCTGGGTTACGTGACCGATGTGTTCCTCCGCCTGCTGGTGCCAGGCTTCGCCGGCACCGCCGCGGCGGGATATATCACCCTGCCCGCGACGCTGGGCGAGATCGGCACCTGCCTGTGGCTGCTGGTGCTGGGCGTGCGCGTACCCGCTCGCCGGTAGTCCCGAACACGGGCGCCGGCATCCGCCGATGGGCGGCAGGTGCGTGATGCCGGCGCTTCCGGCATCATCCGCCGACCATCCGGCCACCGGCCGGACACCATGGAGCATCGCATGCGGACGCGGAACCGGCAGGCACGGACACAGGCGTCATGGAAAGCGGCACTGCTGGTACTCGCATGGTTCGTCATTCCCCTGGGCCTGCACGCGCAGACCCTGGCCTGGCCGGACAAGCCATCGGCATCCAGCGCCGCGCTTGAACGACAGCTGCCCGCGCTCGCCCGCAAATTGCTGGCCGACTACGCGGATCCGGATCGCGAGCGCGAACTGATCAACCGGGTGCGCCTGCAGATGGTCGCCGGGCAACCGGAGGCCGCGCTGGCGAGCATCGCCGCGTTGCGCGAGGTGCGCCGGGAAACAGCGCCGGAGCAGGCCGACGTGCTGTTCATCCAGTACGAAATCGATGCCGACGCGCGCTTGCGCGGCGAAACCCATCCGGCCGCCGCGTTCCGCCGCGCATTCGCGCGCCTGGATGACCGACAGGCCGCCCGCACCCTGCCGGTGATGGGCGCGGATCTGCCGCGCGCGCGCCGCGATCTGGATGCGGCGCTGGAGAAACAGCATGGCAAGGTCGCCATCGAACGCGTCGATGCACTGGAACTGATCCGCCTGTACCAGTTCCACACGGTCTACACGGCGCTATTGCCGGTCCTGCCCGAGCTGCTGGCCGAGGACGAGGCCAACCGCTATGTCATCGAACGCGACGTGGTCGTTCCCGGCGCGGACGGCACGAGCCTGCGCGGCCTGCTGGTGCGGCCGCGGAAGATGACCGCGCCGCAGCCCGTACTGCTCGGCTTCACCATCTACGTCAATGACAGCTGGTCGCTGTCCGATGCCAAGGCGGCGGCCGCGCACGGCTACGTGGGCGTGTTCGTCTACAGCCGCGGCAAGGCCGGCGCTCCGGGTGAACCCGTGCCTTATGAACACGATGGCGAAGACGCCGCCGCCGCGATCGACTGGATCAGCCGGCAACCGTGGTGCGATGGCCGCGTGGGCATGTATGGCAACAGCTACAACAGTTTCACTCAATGGTCCGCGGCCAAGCACCGCCCGCCCGCGCTGAAGGCGATGCTGACCTCGGCCTCGACCGCACCGGGCATCGACATCCCGATGCAGGGCAACGTCTTCCTCAATTTCCTGTATCCGTGGCCACTGTGGACCGCCGCCAATGCGACCCTGGACACCGACAGCTACGGCGATGAGGAACGCTGGCGGCGGCTGGATGCGAACTGGTACCGCAGCGGTCGCGCCTACCGCGACCTGCCCGCCATCGACGGCCACCCGAACCCCTATTTCTCGCGCTGGCTGGAACACCCCACCTACGACGCCTACTGGCAGGCAATGACTCCGCAGGGCGACGAGTTCGCCGGCATCGACATTCCCGTGCTCGCGGTCACCGGCTATTTCGACGGCGCGCGCGTGGGCGTGCAGCACTACTTCGACGAACACACGCGACACAACGCCAACGCGAATCACACCCTGCTGATCGGACCCTACAACCACTTCTCGATGCAGGCCGGCGCGGCGCGCGTCCAGGAAGGCTACGAGGTGGATCCGGTCGCGCTGATCGATCTGCCATCGCTGCGCTTCCAGTGGTTCGATCACGTCTTCCGCGGCGCGGCGCGGCCGGCCGTCCTGAAGGATCGCATCAACTACCAGGTGATGGGCGCCAACACGTGGAAGCACGCCGCAACCCTTGATGCGATGGCCAACCAGCGCCAGCGCCTGTACCTGCGGCCCGCCGCGACGGGCGCCGAAGGCCTGCTCGCGGAACAGCCGTCGACGGTGCGCAGGGATAGCACCACGCTGACCGTCGATCTGGCGGATCGCAGCGACGCCGGCTGGAATCCGCCCACATTGTCGATGCTGGATGCGCTGGATCCGCACGCCGCCGTAGTGTTCCGCGGCGCGCCGCTGACCGGGCCCGCGGAACTGTCCGGCCTGTTCTCCGGACAGCTCGATTTCATCACCAACAAGCGCGACTTCGACCTCAACCTGGCGCTGTACGAGCAGTTGCCGGACGGCCGTTATCTGCTGCTGTCCTGGCACATGGGCCGCGCCAGCCACGCGCGCGATCGCCGCAAGCGTGAACTGCTGATCCCGGGCAAGCCGCAGTCGATCGCGTTCCGCAGCGAACGCCTGACCAGCCGCCAGTTGCAACCGGGCAGCCGGTTGGTGGTGGTGCTGGGCGTCAACAAGCAGCGCGACTTGCAGATCAACCTGGGCAGCGGCAAGGAGGTCGGCGACGAGACCCTGGCCGATGCGGGCAAGCCGCTGGAAATCCGCTGGACGGGCAGCAGTTACATCGAAGTGCCGCTGCTGCGCTGAACGTCGCCGGCCGCTACAGTGGCACTCCGGGTATCCGCCCGGAAGTTGCCCGGACCGCAGGCCGATGACCCAGGTTCTCGTCAGCATCAACCCCGACATCCCGGAACCGGATCTCTCGCAGCTCCGGCTGTTTCACGATCGGGTCGTGGCACTGGCCGGCACGCGCCTGGTCAAGGGCGGCCAGTCGAACATCAACGCGTCGCTCCGGCTGGAAGCCGGCAAGGACCTTGCCCGCCAGGTCGTACTGCCGCCGGAGGAGCAGGTCGCGCAGTTCCTGATGGCATTCCGGTTCTTCTACATGAAGAGCGAGATGACCCATTTTCCACGGATCGTCAATCTGGTCTCCCGGTACGCGGCGCCGCCGGCACCGGAGGTGTTCCGGAGCATCAAGGCGCGCTGGGAGCACTCCTGTTCGGTCCAGTTGCGGATCAACGGCAAACCCATCAGCTCGGGCAAGCTCATCGATCTTTGGTTCAACGCGCACTATTTCCACGGCGAACAGGCCAAGCGCGAACAGTTGGATGGCATGAACGCCCTGCTCTCCCACGATCTGAGCAAGTTCATGCTGCTGGACGCGGTCTACAACGCGTCGGAAATCGTGCGCGGATTCCATGCCGGCATCGGCGCGCTGTTCGTCCCGATCGGCACCGAAATCTGACGGCGCGGGTCAGTCGCGCAGCGCGCGTCCGCACATCGCCACGCCGATCATCATCGCCGCCAGCAGCAGGAACGCGGTGGGCAGGCTGCTGTGGTGGGCGACGAAGCCGATGCCGGCCGGACCGGTCAACACGCCGGCGTAGGCGATCGTGGTCATCGCCGGCACCGCCAGCGCCTGCGGCATGACCTTCTGCCGGCCGGCGGCGGTGAACAGCACCGGCACGATGTTGGAGCAGCCCAGGCCCACCAGCGTGTAACCGACCAGCGACCACTGCCATTGCGGCAGGCAGGCCGACAGGGTGATGCCGGCGGCGGCCAGCAGGCCGCCCTGCCACACCACCCGGGTCGGCCCCAGCCGCGCGACGATGGCATCGCCGGCGAAGCGCCCGGCGGTCATCGCCAGCGCGAAACAGGCATAGCCGAACCCGGCCTGCGCCGAACCCATGCCGCGCTGCTCGGTCAGGAACACCGCGCTCCAGTCGAGCATCGCGCCCTCGGTCAGGAACACCACGAAGCCCAGCACGCCCAGCAGGATCACGAAGCCGTGCGGCACCGCGAACAACGGCCCCTCGTGCGGACTGCCATAGGGCAGCAGGCCGCGCCAGTTGAAGGCCAGCAGCAGCAGGATGAAAGCCGCCCAGAACACGGTCATCGCCAGCGGCGCCACGCCCAGCGACATCATCCCCGCCGCACCGGCCGCGCCGACGATGCCGCCCAGGCTGAAAAAGCCATGGAAGCCGGACATCATCGGACGGCCCGCCGCTTCCTCCACGATCACCGCCTGCACGTTGAACGCGCAATCGGCCGCGCCGATCGCCGCGCCGAACACGAACAGCACCGCGCCCAGGGCGTAAACCGACGGCACCCACGCCAGCAGCGGCAGCATCAGGCTGGACACGATCGTGCAGGCCACCAGCACCCGCCGGCACCCCCGCCGCGTGGTCCAGGCGCCGGCCAGCGGCATCGCGATCAGCGATCCCAGGCCCAGGCACAGCAGCAGCGCGCCGAGCGAGGCTTCGTCCAGCCCGGCGCGCGCCTTGGCGAACGGCACCAGCGCCGCCCATACCGCCACCGCGCAGCCCGCGGCGAAGAACAACAGGCGGGTGGCGCGGAACTCGCCATGGGAGATGGGCGAATCGGAAGTGGCAACGGACATCGTGGCGATTCTCGTGGGGGACGGCAATAAAGCTGTGGCGCTCAGCGCCGGTCGGCACGGAGCACGGCGATTTCCTGCTGCTCGAAGGACTTGCGCAGGCTTTCCAGCGCGTCGTGTTCGACGATGAGGTGATCGATCTGGTGCAGCGAAGCGAACTGGAAGCGCGCGTCGGCGCCGAACTTCTCGTTCATCACCACCACCGCGGTCTCGCCGCTGCATTCAATCATCGCCCGCTTGAACAGCGACTCCTCGGCGTCGTTGCCCCACAGGCCGCTGTCGATGTCGACCGCACAGGTACCGGGAAAGCACAGATCCGCGCGTACGCGCCGCAGTTCCTGCACCGCCTGCGCGCCGATGGCCGCGCCGATCCGGTGTTCGATGCGTCCGCCGATGACCAGCACTTCCACATCCGCGCGTTCCATCAGGCGGAAGGCGATGTCGGGCGCGTTGGTGACCACGGTCAGGTCGAAGTCGCGCGGCAGCGCGTCGGCGATCGCGCTGTTGGTGGAACCGGCGTCGAGGATGAGCGTCTGGCCCTTGCGCAGCAGGCCCAGCGCCTTGCGCGCGAGCAGTTGCTTGCGCTCCGAATCCTGGCCCTGGCGCTGCAGCAGCGGCTTCACTTCCGGCGCATGCAGCAGCGCGCCGCCGTAGATGCGCCGGCACAGGCCGCGCGCGGCCAGCTCGCGCAGGTCGCGGCGGACGGAATCCTCGGACACCGCGAATTCCTGCGCCAGTTCCACCGCCAGCACCCGCCCCTGCGCGTGCAGGCGCTGGAGGATGCGCTGCTGGCGTTCCTCGGGCAGCAGATCGATGCCGGCCGGCGGGTTCATGGCGCAGTCTCCGTCAAACCGATAGCAACGCCCAGCCGCGCCAGCTCGTGGCGCAGTTGGGAGGCGTCGCGGAAGTGGATCGCATGCATGCCCAGGCGTGCGGCGGCGTCCGCGTTGTAGGCCATGTCGTCGATGAACACCGTGCGTTCGGCGCGCAGGTCGTGGCGTTCCATCAGCAACCGGAAGATCGCCGGATCCGGCTTGGCCAGGCGCTCCTGGCCGGACACCACGATGCCGTCGAACCAGCCGAGGAAGTCATAGCGTTCGAGCGCATGCGGGAAGGTCTCGCGCGACCAGTTGGTCAGCGCATACAACCGGCAGTCTCCGCCGCGCAGTTCTTCCAGCACCCGCACGGTCGGCGCCAGCGCCCCGCCCAGGGTTTCGATCCAGCGATCGCGATAGGCGCGGATGCGCCCGGCCTGATCGGGGTGGCGGGCGATGGCCTCGTCCACCGCCTCGTCCCAGCCGCGGCCCGCGTCCTGCACGGCGTTCCAGGCCGGACTGCACACCTCGGCGAGGAACCATTCCATGCCGGCGACGTCGTCGCCGAACAGTTGGCGGTAGAGATAGCGGGGATTCCAGTCGACCAGCACGCCACCCAGGTCGAAGACGATGGCGTCGATGGCCGGCTCGGGGGCGGGCACGGGAACGGGTTCCGGGCGATTCATGGGGGATGACCTGGACGGACTCGCATGATTGTGCATAAACACGCATAATCATGCAACATCAGGCATATCGCCGGGGCGTCCCGATGGAGGCTGCGCCCGGTCACGAAGGGTCCGTGGGCGACGGTTACACTCCGGCGTTCTCCGCACGAATCCGGAACCATGCGCCGACTCGCCGCCCTGCTGCTCGTCCTGTCCACCGCCCTGACGGGGTTCGCCGCCTCGGCGGCCGACGCCGCCATCGCTCCCCTGAAGGTGATGGCCTTCAACGTCCGCCTGCCCACCGACGCCGATGGCGACAACCGCTGGCAGGCGCGCAAGGACATCCTCGTGGACACCATCCGAGACCAGCGTCCCGTGGTGTTCGGGACCCAGGAACTGTTCGCCGAACAGGGCGACTACATCGTGCGGCAGTTGCCGGAATACGCCTGGTTCGGCGTCGGCCGGCGCGGCGACGCCGAGGGTGCCGGCGACGAGCACATGGGTGTGTTCTACCTGCGCGACGAGCTGAAGGTGATCGAGTCCGGCGATTTCTGGCTGTCGGATACGCCGGAAGTGGCCGGCAGCATCACCTGGGGCAACCTGTATCCGCGCATGGTCACCTGGGCGCTGTTCGAACGCATCGCCGATGGCCGCCGCTTCTATTTCTTCAACACCCACCTGCCCTATCGCGACGAGGACGAACCCATCCGCGAGCGCGGCGCCGCGCTGCTGCTGAAGCGGCTCTCGGCCCTGCCGGCGGAAGTGCCGGTCGTGGTCACCGGCGATTTCAACACCGGTCCGGAAAGCCGCGTGCATGCGCTGCTCACCGACGCGATGGCCGATGCCTGGGAGCGCAGCACGCAACGCAGCGGTCCGGAGGCGACCTTCCATGCCTTCTCCGGTAAGGCCGATCGCCGCATCGACTGGATCCTGGTGCGTGGTTTCGAGGTGGGTCCGGTCGCCACGGTGACCGACCACGAGAACGGCCGTTACCCCTCGGATCATTTCCCGGTAGTGGCCGAATTGCGCTGGGCGGTTACGCCCTGACCGGAGGGCTGGCGCCACGGTCGCGTCCGGCATAGGCTGCGCGGACGCGCGGCGACCGTCCCGGAGGGGGAAGGCACGACGACCGGGGGCATCCCGTGCGGCAGGTCGAAGTTCCTTTTCCTCCCTTCGAAAGGACACGCGCCATGACGCCCTCGTTCTCGCCGCTCGGTATCGTCCATACCGTTCTCAGCCTGCTGCCCGTCGTGTTCGGCGCGATCGCGCTGATCCGCGACGGCCGCATCGAACCCGCTTCGCGCATCGGCAAGGCGTATCTGGCCGGCATGCTGATCTCGATCTTCACTTCCTTCGGCCTGTCCAGCACCGGCGGTTTCAACGAGGCGCACGCACTGGGCATCCTCGCCCTGCTGGCGCTGGCCGTGGGCTTCACCGCGCGTCGCCATGCGTGGCTGGGCGGTGGCGCCGAGTATCTGCAGAACCTCAGCCTGTCCTTCAGTTACATGCTGCTGTTCATTCCCGCCATCAACGAGACCCTGCGCCGCGTGCCGCCATCGCAGCCGCTGGCCGACGGACCGCAGTCACCGCTGGTGCTGGGTCTGGTGTCGGTCGTGTTCGTGCTGTTCGTGATCGGTGCGGGCTACCAGGCATTGCGACTGCATGCCCGGCGCAAGGTCATGGCCGCCAGCACTGCGTGATGCTTCTTTGGCACGAACCGGTCGCGGCCGGTCCCCCTGTAGAGCCGAGCTTGCTCGGCTGCGGGTTCCCGAAAGCACCGCTGCCGATCGGCGCTCGCGATCAGCGGAGCAAGCTCCGCTCTACCCATCCCTGTAGAGCCGAGCTTGCTCGGCTGCGAATTCCCGAAAGCACCGTTGCCCGATCGGCGTTCGCGATCAGCGGAGCAAGTTCCGATCTACGGTTCAATCCCGCAGCACGGTGACGTAGGCGCCGGTGCCCAGCACGCGGAAGGTGTCGCGATCGATCCGGTGCAGGCGCGATCCGTCTTCCAGCAGGTAGACCGGCGCGTTGTCGTGCAGCGTCGCCTCGCGCTCCCTCATGTCGCAGGCACGCAGCACATCGACGCGGCAGCGGTTGCCCGCATCGTCCTGGGCAAAGAAGTAATCGGTATTCATGCTTGCCTCCTCTCGACGACGGCAAGCGAGCCTATTCCCCGGCGCGTTAAAAAGACCGTAGCGATTCGTGATCCCGGCGTGGCGATCCGTGGCGGCGGTCACGAAGCCACGGCGGCGTGGGGCAGGCGCATCGGTTGGGGCGCCCCGTAGGTCAGGCTGCGCCACAACCATTCGCAGGGTCCGTAGCGGAAACGCGCGAGCCACCAGTGGCTGAACAGGATCTGCGCGCCGAAGATGCCGACCCACGCCAGCAACCAGCCGACCGCCCCGGTCTCCGGTCCCACGCCCAGGCCGATGCCGTAGAACAGGAAGATGCCCACCACGCTCTGCGCGAGGTAGTGGGTCAAGGCCATGCGCCCGACCGGCGCGAGCACGCCAAGCACGCGCTCGCCGCGCGGGCGCAGGAACAGGAGGGTGAAGCCGGCCGCCCAGGTGATGCCCAGCGCCAGGGAGTCGAGCCGGAACAGGAATCCGTTGATCCAGCGCGGCAGGAACTCCGCGCCCCAGCCCAGGTGCGCTTTCGCCAACTGGAGCAGGGTACCCGCGACCGCGATCGCCAGGCTGCCCCAGAACAGCTTCTGGAACAGCGCCCGGTGGTTTCGCGGCTGCTGCAGCAATCGCCGGCGGCCGGCCCAGTAACCCAGCAGGAAACGGCCCAGCACGAAGCACAGCAACATGCCGCCGGACAGGCGGGTCCAGTTCACCATCGCCGCGTTGGCGGTGAACACGCGCTGCCAGTCATCCGTGCGGAAAGCCTGCAACGTCGACGCATCGATCTCGGCGCGCGATGGCAGGCCGGGGAAGCCACCTCCCAGCCAGGGCACCAGCAGGGTGGGCAGGACCAGCGCGACGAACAGGCCGCCCCAGAGCAGCACGCCATCGGGCGCGCGCCGGAACAGCACCAGCAACAGGCCCACCACCGCGTAGGTCATCAGGATGTCGCCCCACCAGACGAAGTAGCTGTGCACCACCCCGATGATCAGCAGCCAGCACAGGCGCCTGACGAACCGCGACAGCCCCGCGCCACGCGCCTGCGCGCGCTCGATCTGGATGGCGAAACCCAGGCCGAACAGCAGCGAGAACACGGTGATGGCCTTGGCGCTGACCAGCCATTCGATGACGCCGATCGCCACGGCGTCGAAGCCCGCGGTCGGCAGCGCGGCGCGCGCCGGTTCGGCCAGCAGGTTGTAGAGACTGAGATAGCCCAGGTTGGCGAGCAGCACGCCGGCCAGCGCGAATCCGCGCAGCGCGTCGATGAGGTGATGGCGATCTTCGGGACTGACCGGTGCATCGGCTGCGGGCATAGGCATCGTTCTTCCATGGACGGGATGCCACGCTGGAGCCGCCACCGGACGCCCGCACGCGGATCGTTCCGCGCGCCCGCCGCTGCTCCATCGGGGTCTCTCGAAATGTAACACCGCTAACGTCCAAGTGGCCTGTGCCATCGCCAGCCCAGTCGTTGCGGATGCACCAACAACCGCGCTGGCCGGGTTCTGTCAGCTGCACGGATGGAACAATCCAATTCCCCCACGGGCCTCAATCCCGCGCGGGAGGCTGGCCTATAGTCACCGCGCTGCCGCAGCAAGACCCGCTCCCCCTCCTGCCACCCGTGGAGACTTCCATGTCCAAGATCCTCGTCCTCTATTACTCCGCCTACGGCCATATCGAGCAGATGGCCGAAGCCGTCGCCGAAGGCGCGCGTTCCACCGGCGCCACCGTCGACATCAAGCGCGTGCCCGAACTGGTGCCCGAAGACGTCGCCAAGGCGTCCCACTACAAGCTCGACCAGGCCGCGCCGATCGCGAAGATCGACGATCTGGCCAACTACGACGCGATCATCGTCGGCACCGGCACCCGCTTCGGCCGGATGGCCTCGCAGATGGCCAACTTCCTGGACCAGGCCGGCGGCCTGTGGGCCAAGGGCGCGCTCAACGGCAAGGTCGGCGGCGCCTTCACCTCCACCGCCACCCAGCATGGCGGGCAGGAAATGACCCTGTTCTCCATCCTGACCAACCTGCTGCATTTCGGCCTGGTCACGGTCGGCCTGCCCTACAGCTTCCAGGGCCAGATGCGCCTGGACGAAGTCACCGGCACCAGCCCGTACGGCGCGTCCACCATCACCGGCGGCGATGGCTCGCGCCAGCCCAGCGACAACGAACTGGAAGGCGCGCGCTTCCAGGGCCGCCATATCGCGGAAGTGGCGAACAAGCTGTTCGGTTGATGACGCCAGCGTCCTCCCCTCTTCCGCCAGCGGGAGAGGGGTGGCGGCGGGCAGCTTGAAGAAACGGCGCCGCCGCCGTCTGCAGCAAAGCACCGGCGCTCACGCCGGCCTCGCCGGGATCGCTTCGCCTCAGTGGCTCTCGACCGGATACGGTCCATCCGCGAAGGATTCGGCGTGATAACCCTTGGCGCCGATGCGTCCAGCCAACGGGCTCAATACCGTGCCTCCCGACCGGAGGCGCGCCAGCACGTCGGCGAAATCGTGCCGCGGTCGCCAGCCCAGATCCTCGCGCGCCCGCGCATTGACGTAGACGCGATCGATGCCGGCCGGCAGAAGCCAGCCGCGCCGCGTGTATTCCGCCTCGAATCCCGGCACGCGATCGCGCAGCACGCCTGCCATGTCGGCACGCAACCGCGCCATGTCCTCGCGCGCGAAAGGCGTGGTGGCGCTGACGATGTAGCGGCCGAAGCCCAGCATGGGCGCACGTTCGATCGCACGCAGGTGCGCATCCACCACGTCCTCGATGTCCACCCGCCGGTACAGGAACTCGTTGGCTTTCAGGTTGGCGTCGCTGAAGCTCTCCCGCGCCCGCCGATCGTCGTCTTCCTCGGCGAAGAAGCGCGAGGTGCGCAGGACGATGCAGGCCAGCTTCTGGTTGCGCTGGAACAGCTGGCACAGATCCTCGGCGGCGGCCTTGGTGACGCCGTAGATGTTCTTCGGCTCCGGCCGCACGTCCTCGGCGATCCAGGCCGCCGGTTCGCCCGGCGGCGGCACCAACGCATCCCCGAACACACTGGTCGTGCTGGTGTAGACGAACGCGCGTACCCCGCCGGCCACCGCTTCCTCCAGCAGGTTGAGCGTGCCGGTCAGGTTGGTGTCGATGAATTCCTGCCGCGAATGGGTCGCCACGTGCGGCTTGTGCAGGGTGGCCGGATGCAGCACCACCTCCACGCCCGCCATCGCCTCGCGCACGAAGGCGCGATCGGCGATCGTGCCGACCCGGTGCGTGTACGCGCCCGCCAGCAGGTCCACGCCCACCACCGCGTGCCCACGCGCCTGCAATGTGGTCACCAGCGCTTCGCCCAGGTGCCCCGAACTGCCCGTCACCAGAACCTTTCCGTACATGCTTCATGTTCCTGCCGTTTCGCCGGGGATCCTACAACGCATGTGGCAGATGATTGTGGGTGCCGTCACCTGTAGGAGCGGGGTGAGCCGCGACCGGTGGTTCCGGATTTCCGATATCGCGACTCACGTCGCTCCCACAGGGTGGGGATTTCCTGTGGGAGCGGCGTCAGCCGCGATGGGGGGTCCGGATTTCCGGTCGCGACTTATGTCGCTCCTACAAGGTGGAGATTTCTTGTGGGAGCGGCGTGAGCCGCGACGGGCGATTCAGGATTTACGGTCGCGACTTATGTCGCTCCTACAGGGTGGAGATTTCTTGTGGGAGCGGCGTGAGCCGCGATGGCGGTTCGGGATCTCCGGTCGCGACTTGTGTCGCTCCTACAGGGATGGGGTCATCACACACCCCACAGGCGGCGCGCTTCCTCGGCGACCAGATCCGGGAACTCTTCCGGCCAGAACAGTTTGGCGCCATCGATCCGGCGCACGCCGCGCGAGTCGCCAAACACGCCGGCCAGGTAGTCGGGGCTTGCCCTGGAAAAGATGTCGTCGCCGGTGCCCCACAGGATGCGGGTGGGGTAACGGCCCTGCTTCAACGCGGCTTCCACGCCGGCCAGCACATTGCTGTCCAGGCCGAGGGCGTAGGCGTGGGTGCGCGCCGCGTTGTCGACCAGCGGGCGCAGGTACATCTCGATCGCTTCGTCGGTCGGATTGTGCGGATGGGTGAAGGTCATGCCGCCCAGGCCCTGCGGCGAGCGTGCCAGCGCGTAATCCGCCAACCAGGGCGCCAGCCATTCGGAGGCGAAACGCCCTTCGCGCGCCAGATCGATGACCGGCTTGAGCGCCGGTGGCGGGCAGTCGGTCTCGGCGTCGCAGTTGGTCAGCAGCAGGCTGCGCACGCGGGTCGGATGCGCCACCGCGAACAACTGCGCCACCGCGCCGCCGCTGTCGTTGGCGACCAGGTCCACGCTATCCACGCCCAGCCGATCCAGCAGGTCCGCCAGCATCCGCACCTGATCCGCCGGCGTCACACCCTGGCCTTCCGCCACTTCGGTGTAGCCCAGGCCCAGCATGTCCGGCGCGATGCAGCGGCGATGCGCGGACAATCGTTCCAGCGCGCCGCGCCACTGGAAGCCGTTGAGCGGGAAGCCATGCAGGAACAACGCCGCGGGACCGCTGCCGCGCTCGACGTGGGCGATGCGTCCGAACGGCGTGCGGGTCCACTGGCGCGTGGCGTTCCAGGCCGCCGCATCCAGCATGCCCGCGCCTGTCGCGGCGCCACCGCCCGATGCCATCGCCCATGTCCGTCCCGCACCGCCGGCCCAGGCCACCGTCGCCACACCCAGTCCCAGTTTCAAAATGTCTCTGCGCTGCATTTCCGTTCTCCGTAATCCACGTTGGTAATTCACGTTGGGGTGGCGGCAGGATGGGCGCCGTGTCATCCACGCTCAATTACCTCGGAGGTCATGGCGGCGATGACCGGCCGGCCGCTATGCTCGGCGCCATGAACAACGCCACCGCTTCCGCCCGGGGTCCGGGGCCGCTGCTGCGCGAATGGCGCGCCACGCGCCGTTTCAGCCAGCTCGACCTGGCGCTGGCCGCGGACATCTCCGCGCGCCATCTCAGCTATGTGGAAACCGGCAAGTCCCGGCCCAGCCGCGAGATGGTGGTGCGGCTGGCCGACGCGCTGGTGCTGCCGCTGCGCGAGCGCAATGCCCTGCTCCAGGCCGCCGGCTACGCCGCGCAATACCCGGAAACGCCGCTGGACGCCCCCGAACTGGCGCGCATCCAGCGCGCGATCGATTTCATCATCGCCCAGCAGGAACCGTATCCGGCCTTCGTCCTGGACCGGCACTGGAACATCCTGCGCGCCAATGCCGCTGCCCTGCGGGTCAACGGCTTCCTGCTGGCCGGCCGCGCCAGTCCGCATGCCAACATGCTGCGGCACGTGTTCGATCCGGCCGACCTGCGCGCCGCGCTGGTCAACTGGGAGGAAGTCGCCGGCGATCTCGTCCATCACCTGCACGCCGAGATCGCCGCGCATCCTTCCGATCCGGTTCCGCGCCAGCTGCTGGAGGAAATCCTGGCCCATCCCGGCGTGCCGCAGCGCTGGCGCCAGCGCGATCCGGGGCAACGGGCCTCGCCATTGCTGACCACGATTTTCGAGCGCGACGGCCAGCGTCTGCAGTTCTTCTCCAGCATCACCGTGTTCGCCGCGCCGCGCGACGTCACCCTGGACGAACTTCGCATCGAATGCTGCTTCCCCATGGACGACGCCACCACCGCGTTCTGCCGGCGCCTGGCGGACGAGGCGGCATCGGGCTGAGGGGCATTGGCCGTGACCGGCGTCCAAATCCGTAGCCATCTCTGGGACTAAGCTGTCCCGCGCATACGGATCCCCCGTCGACAGGAGTTCACGATGGCCAAGATGGAAGCGCCTTACTACCCGATCATCTACGTCCGCGGCTACGCGATGACCCGCGGCGAGATCGACGAGACCACCGCGGATCCGTTCTGCGGGTTCAACCTGGGATCGACCGTGTACCGCGCGGTTTCGGATCCCTCGCGCAAGCCGCGCAAGTACGTGTTCGAATCGCCGATCGTGCGGTTGATGTCCGAGTTCGGCTATTCGGACGTGTACGAGGACGGGCGCGACATCCTGGATCCGGAATGGGAAACCGATGCGGAGGGGCAGCCCACCCGCAACCGGCTCGGCAGCCGCTCCATCATCATCCATCGCTACTACGACAACGCCTCGGGCCTGTTCGGCACCGGCAGCACGCCGAAAATCGAAACCTTCGCCCGAGAGCTGGGCGATCTCATCGTCAAGACCCGCGACCTCATCTGCGGCAATCCCGACAATGGGGTGAAACCAGCCGACTTCCGCTGCTACCTGGTCGCCCATTCGATGGGCGGACTGGTCTGCCGCGCATTCCTGCAGAACCCCGTGCTGGACCCGAAGCAGGCGCGCAAGTACGTGGACAAGCTGTTTACCTACGCGACTCCGCACAACGGCATCGACGTGGCCGGGGTCAACGTGCCGCAGTGGCTGTCCGCCTTCGACATCAATAATTTCGACCGCGACAAGCGGATGCCGGAATATCTGGATCTCAAGGCCGCGTTCAAGCAGCACAAGCGCGTGGACCTGCTGCCCGAGGATCGCTTCCCGTCGCGGCGGGTGTTCTGCATGGTCGGCACCAACCGGATGGACTACGCCACCGCCGCCGGCCTGTCCCGCACCTTCGTTGGCCATGGCAGCGATGGCCTGGTGCTGATCAAGAATGCGACCCTGCGCGGGTTGAACGCGGACGGTTCCATCGGCGCGTATTGCGCCAAGGCGTTCGCCTACCGGGCACACTCGGGTTTCTTCGGTATCGTCAACAGCGAGGAGGCCTTCCAGAACCTGGCCCGCTTCCTGTTCGGCGACGTGCGCGTGGACGTGTGGCTGGACGTGGACGACATCCGCCTGCCCGAACCGGTGCAGAAAGCAGCCGACCAGGGACGCCAGATAGACGCGCTGTACCAGGTCGAAGCGTTGGCTTCCCCGCGCGGCAAGCTGTGGTACCTGACCCGGCGCATGTCGGAGGAAGATTCGGTGTCGTGCTTCTCGCATACCGAATGGAAGCAGCAGAAGTCGCACTACCTGTCCAGCGTGTTCCTCGCCAATCGCGCCCGGGTCAATCCGGAGCGGCGCTCGCTGTCCTACAGCATGACCCTGGGCGTGCGCGTGCCCGACTACGAGATCGAGCGCAAGCTGTGGATCAACGAGCACTACGAGGGCGGCTACCTGTTCCGCAATTCGCTGATCCTGGATCTGACACCGCCCGCGCAGGCCGGCGGCAAGTGGAAGATCAGCTATGCCTGGCAGGACGCCGGCGTGGCGGCGGCGCATACCGAAATCGACGCGAAGAAGATCAGTGGCGAGGAAGTGGAGATCGCCATCCCCTTCGACAGCCACACGGTCGCCGCCGACGGCAGCCGCCGCCCCAGCGTGCCGGGCATCCGCGGCAAGGTGAGGCTGCGGATTTCGGCATGGGAGTGAGGCAAGATAGTCCACGCGCCCACTGGTTCCCGGCGCCACACGACACAAGGAAGATCGCATGAACATCTGCAAGCAGGAGCACCGTTACGACGAACGCTTCGAATCGTTGCCCCTCGACCAGAGTGGGCCGGGGCGCCATCGTTGCGCGGGCTGTGCCTATCAATTGGGTTATGACGCGGGAAAACGGGGCGACGCCCGGTTCCAGCTGGATCTGGACGCATTGCCCGAAAGCCAGGCGGGCAGCGTGCGCCATCGTGATCCGGAGGCGGCGTTCCAGTTGGGTCTCCAGCTGGGCGCGTTGGCGGCGCGAGGCGCTTAGGACGAGTTTCGATTGACGGAATTACCGGATTTGGCGGGAGTCGAGAGGGCGGTCGCGACTTGCGTCGCTCCCACAAGGATGGTTGCAGGCGCCACCACGCCGGAATTTCCGTTTGCCTGGCCATGACGCCAGGCAAACAAAGCCATTGAAGTTGCCGATGCTGACGGTGGTCGTGTGGGAGAACGGGTGATGAAGGAGGAATACCTCCACTGGGACAACCAGGCGCTGATGAAGCGGATCGGTCTGACCCGGTAGTGCCCGCGCAGCAACGGGGGTCGGAAGTCGCGGCTTACCTCGCCTCCCCGAGGGACGAGGCGCCGGACGCGGCTTCCGCCATCACCGGTTCCGAGGCGTTGCTGCCCTCGGCCATCCAGGCGAAAAGGGCTTCGAACACCGGGCGCAGGCGGCGCGCGGGCTCGGCGATTGCGTATTCCACGCGCGGCGGCACTTCGGGATAGACGGTGCGGCTGATCAGCCCGTCGCTTTCCAGCTCGCGCAACTGCTGGGTCAGCATGTGCTGGGTGACGCCCGGAATCGCGCGACGCAGTTCGTTGAAGCGATGCATCCTCTGGCTGAGCAGCCACAGGATCTCCAGCTTCCATTTTCCGCCGATCGATTGCATCGCGGCGCGAATCTGGTCATGCCGGGGAGCCACTTCCTCGTAGCTGCCTTCGCAGGGTTCGGTATGGTTTTGCATACTAGGTATTGAAAAGCATCCTTCTTGAAGGAAGCGCGATACGCCAATAGTTTCATGCGCCCCACACGAGCCAACACGCATGAACATCCTGCATATCGATTCCAGCATCCTGGGCGACCAGTCAATCACCCGTTCGCTTTCGGCCGCCATCGTAACCCACCTGCGCAAGCACCAGCCGCACGCGCGGGTGACCTACCGCGACGTCGCCGCCGCGCCGCTGCCGCAATTCTCCGCGGACGCATTCGTCACCGATCCCGCATCGGCATCGACCCGCGAACTGGCCGTCGCGCTTGAAGAGGTGCTGGCGACCGATGTACTGGTCGTCGGCGCGCCGATGTACAACTTCGGCGTGCCCAGCCAGCTCAAATCCTGGCTTGATGCCGTGACCATTCCCGGCAGGACGTTCCGCTATGGCGAGCAGGGCGTGGAAGGATTGCTGGGCGACAAGCGGGTCATCATCGCCTCGGCGCGCGGAGGCTTCTACGGATCGGAAAGCCCGATGGCCGCGCTGGAGCACCAGGAAAGCCACCTGCGCGCGCTGTTCGGTTTCCTCGGCGTGACCCGTCTGGAGGTGGTCAGCGCCGAAGGCGTGCGCATCAGTCCCGAGCGCGCCGATGTGGCGGTGCGCCAGGCGATGGCGCAGGTCGAACAGTTGCAGGCAGCCTAGGCGCGACGTGGCAACGCGCCGCGGGAATGCGGCGCGGGCTACGGCCTGGGAGGATGGCGTATCGCGAGCCGCGCGGCCGCCCCGGTCTCGGGGCCGAGCATCGGTGTCGCGATCGCCGTCGCACTGGCAACGCGTGGCGATCCGGCGGGAGCGGAGCCGGCGGTATGACCGGCGGGAACCGTGATTGCACCGGGCGGATTGGACGGCGTGGTCTGTCCGTGTGGCGCGGGACGCTCGCGCACGGCGTCCCGTCCCAGCGAGTAGGCGCTGGCCCAGAGGCACAACATGCCGGCCAGCAGCAGCATGTGGCGTGTCGCGCTTTTCATCCTGTTTCTCCGGGCCGGCGCGCGGGTCGACCGTGCGGCGCAGGTTGCCCCACTCCGGGTGAGGATCCGGTCAAATCCCGGATTCATTGCAGCGCGTTCATTGCAGCGCGCCCGCTCCGGCGCTAGCGTGACGGTCCCTCCTGGATCCGACTCCGCCATGCGCCTGTTCATGTATCTGTTGATGGCGGCCTGCCTGGTCCCTGCGTCGGGCGTCCTGGCGCAAACGTCGCCGCCGCGCGAGGAACTGGCCGCCGGATCGCGATACCTGGTGTACGAAACCGGCGCTGCCGGACCCGCCGATGCGCTGCCGCTGATTGTCGCCCTTCATTATTCCGGCGCCCATCCGGAGGCGCTGGTCGACGCCTTCACCGGCCTGCGGGTGCCGGCGCGGGTGGTGCTGCCGGAAGGCCCGCACCCGCGTCCACAGGGAAAGTCCTGGTTCCCGCAGGGGTATGGCCAGCGTCCCGACATCGAACAGGCGGCGCTGACACGCGAAAGCGAACGCCGGTTGCTTGAGGTCATCGGCGCGGTGGAAGCGCGGTATCCGGGACGCGGCAAGGTGATCGTCACCGGCGTTTCCTATGGTGGCGATCTGGCCTTCCTGCTGGCGCTGGATCATCCTGCGCGTTTCCGTGCGGCGTTCCCGGTGGCGGCACGGTTGCTGCCGGAGTGGCTGCCCGCGCGTCCGGCGTGCGCGGCGGACTGCCCGCCGCTGCATGCGCTGCACGGGGAAGACGATGCCACGGTGCCGATCGGGCCGACCCGGGCGGCGGTGGAAACCCTGCGCGAGCGAGGTTTCGATGCCGCGCTCACGTCCTATCCCGGCGTCACCCATGATTTCAGCGCGGGCATGCAGGCGGACCTGCGTGCGCGCATCGAGGCATTGCTGCGCTCACCCTGATCCGTCGCATCTGCTCGGCAGCAACCGGTCATCGGATACCTGCGCGCGCCATCGCCATCTCCGACGTGGCCTTGAAGCAATGCTGTCCCGGCTTGAAGAAATCGTGAAGCGGCGCGCCACGCGCCGATGCTATAAGACGAATCCACGCCATCACGGGAACTTCGTCCATGGAAACCAACGAACTCCACCGCGGCCGCCTGATCGATCACCTGCAACTGGTGGTGCGCGATCTGGATGCCAGCCGCCGTTTCTACCAGGCCGTATTCGACGTCCTGCAGATTCCGATGAGCGGCAGCGGCGAGGATTATTTCTGGGCCGACGAATTGTTCGTGTCCACCGCCAGCAGCGATGCCGCGCAGGGCGAACTCACCGGCCGCCATCACCTGGCCTTCCAGGCGCAGGACCGTGCGATGGTGGACGCCTTCCATCGCGCCGCGCTCGCCAATGGCGGCCGCGACAACGGCGCGCCCGGCGAACGCGCCTATCACCCGGGCTACTACGGCGCGTTCGCATTGGACCCGGATGGCAACAACATCGAGGCGGTCTATCACGGCGAGGCCAAGCGCAGCGCGCCGTCGGTGAAGGTCACTTTCTAGCCGCGCGGTCCTGCCTTCAGGCAGCCACTTGCGCAACACATAAGTATTCGCTAATGTGTTGCGCATGGTCGAAAACGACATCTTCAAGGCCCTGGCCGATCCCACCCGCCGCGCGATCTTCGAGAAGCTGGCGGCGGGACGGATGAACGCCAGCACCCTGCGCACGGGCCTGGACATCAGCCAGCCGGCGATGTCCCAGCACCTGGCCGTGCTGCGCGGCGCGGGACTGGTGCGCGAGGAGCGCGAGGGCCGGTTCGTGAACTACGAAGTCGATCCGGATGGCCTGGCGCTCATCGCGCGCTGGCTGGCGAAATACCGCGCCTACTGGCCGGCCCGGATCGACGCCCTGAAGGCGCTGTTGAAGGACATGGACCAATGAACGAATCCACGACCGAAACGCAGCCCGGGGACGGCGATCTGGTGCTCGAATACGAGCTGGACGCACCACCGGCCCAGGTCTGGCGCGCCATCAGCATCCCGGCGTTCCGCGAGCAGTGGCTGCCCGATCGCGCCCTGGCCGACGCCGCCCCGGTATCCAGCGTCGGCGGCGAGGAAATCCGCTACCGCGTGCGCGACGACGAGCCGCCCTTCCTCGAAAGCATCGTGACCTTCCGGATACGCCCCAATGAAGGCGGCGGCAGCACGTTGCGGATCATCCATGCCCCACCGGATCCGCGCCTGGCCTCCGCCGCGCCGGCCGCCAACGACGACGCCCCCGTGCTCATGCGCGCGGCCTGACGCGCGTCCCCTTCACCTGCTGGAAACCGGGAGTTCGCGCATGCGCGAAACGATGCAACTCGTCCCCATGGTGCTCGAACAGTCGAGCCGGGGAGAACGTTCCTTCGACATCTATTCGCGGTTGCTGCGCGAACGGATCATCTTCCTCAACGGCGAGGTCAACGACACCGTCTCGGCGCTGGTGTGCGCGCAACTGCTGTTCCTGGAGGCGGAGAATCCGGACAAGCCCATTCATCTCTACATCAATTCACCTGGCGGATTGATCACTGCCGGTCTGGCGATGTACGACACCATGCAATACATCAAGGCGCCGGTGCACACGCTGTGCATGGGAACCGCCCGTTCGATGGGATCGTTCCTGCTGATGGCCGGTGAACCGGGCGAGCGCAAGGCGCTGGCCAATGCCAGCCTGCACGTGCACCAGCCACTGGGCGGTTTCCAGGGGCAGGCCTCGGACATCTTCATCCACGCCGAGGAAATGCGGAAAACCAAGGAGCGCATCATCCGCCTGTACGCCGAACATTGCGGTCGAAGCTACGCGGAAGTCGAACGCACGCTCGATCGCGATCACTACATGAGCGCGGAGGAAGCCAGGGAGTGGGGCCTGATCGATCGCGTGCTCAAGCATCGCGAGGCCAAGGCGGCCTGATCGCCGCTACGGTTCAGGCGCGCAGCATGCCTTCCACGTGGTCGCCGAAGGCCGCATGCAGCGCGTCCGGGTCGCCACCCAGCGCGCCGCGCATGCGCTCCTCGTCGATCGGGCGCACGACCCACTGGTAGCGCCCACTGCGCCAGCCGTTGCGCTCGTACTGGGCGACGGCGACGTAATAGTTCGGCCCCGGACCGACGCAGTACCAGAATGCGGCCAGCGGGGCGTGATCGCTGTGCCGCGAAACCTCGTGGGTCACCCGCTTGACCACGGTGATCTCGTCCACCCGCAGGCTGCCGGTTCCGGCCGGAAACCGCAGTCCCTCGAAGGAGCGTTGCAGCAGGCGATCGCCCACCCGGCTGTGCTGGACATGCAGCATCACCACGGCGGCGAAAATCAGGACGGAAGCCAGGAACGCGTAGACCATGACCGGACCCGGGAACGAAACGATCTGCAGCCTATCTTACCCGTCCCGGCGGACGGCGCCGGTCACGTGCAACGGTCACGGCAGCCGGTTCATCGACCCAGTCCCGGAGCCACGGCGGGTGGATTCTCTTCTTCCGGATGCACCCAGATCCGGATCGCCTCGGTACCCGCATCCATCGGCTTGGGACACTTGCCGTCGCCGGCGCCGGTGAAACCGCCGGACGGACTGCAGATTTCCCTGCCCCGCGCATCGAGCAGCGGGTTGAACTGATCGCAGCAGGGCGACACCAGGTAGAACGCCGGCGATCCCTGATGGGTGATCCGCCAGATCGAACCGGGCGCGCCGTTTGCGGGCAGTCGTTCGTAGTCGGCGATTCTCGCGCGCAGCCAATCCGGCAGCGGTGCCTGTCCCGTACTCGCCGTCGTGCCCGCGCTCGTGGTGTTTCCGTTCGCGCCGCTGTCCGCGGGCGCATGCGTGCAGGCGGCCAGGGCGGCCGATAGCAGGAAACACGCGGTGATCCGGAAGCGCGTCACGCGCCGCGGCGATGTCATGGTCCAGCCACGCGATCACGGAAGGAGAACACAGCCTACCAGTCCACCCGGCGGGCCGGTGTCGTGATCCGGCCCGCCACATTTCGCATGCTTCGCAACCCGGCATCAGGACGCGTCGCCAGGACACGTCGCCAGGGTCCGGTCAGAACCCGGCATTGACCTCCAGCTGGAAGACATCGATGGACAGCGGGGCGCCGGAGACCTCCTTGGCGGCCATCCAGCGGCCGGTCAGCCAGACCTTGCGATCGAAGGCGTAGGAGGCGCCCAGGTAGTAGCCCTTGGCGTTGGTGCCGCCGAGATGGAAATTGGAGTCGTTGAACCCGTCCGGCAACGCGTCCGGGTCGATGCGCTTGTAGCCCAGCCAGGCGTTCCAGTCGCCGGCCTTGGCCAGGGCCAGGTCGCCGAAGGTGGCCTGGACCAGGTAGGCGGTGTCGCCGCTGTCCAGGTCGGCCACGGTGGGGGTGGCCCCGGCCGCGGTGGCCAGGTTGGTGACCAGCCCGCCGTGGGCGCGGGTCCACATCCGCTGCGGGTCGTAGGCGGTGTTCTTGACCCCGTGGGCTTCCACGCGCAGGCGGGTGCCGGCCAGGGCCGGGGTCTCCCAACTCAGGTTCAGGTCCACCAACCTGAAATTCGCCGCCAGGCCCACGTACTGCGGCAGCGGGGTGTTGGCCGGATCCAGCGGGTCCAGGGCGATGTTGCGCAGGAGCATGAGGGTGTTGCCCTTCTGCATGAACGCCGGGCGGGTGCCGTCGGTGCTGCAGACCTGGGCGCCGGCGTACAGCGCGCAGGGGGCCGAGTACTCGCCGGAGATGTTGCGGAACTGGTAGTAGGCCAGCGCCGCGCGCAGGGTCTGGTCCTCGCCGAAACGCCAGTTCGCGCCCACCTGCAGGCCGTTGAGCCACTTGTCGCGGCTGGCCTGCTTGTCCTGGCTGGTGGCCGGGAAGTTGTCGGCCGAGTATTCCAGCGGGCTCAGGCCCAGGGTGGCGAACAGGTCCAGCCCTTCGCCCACGGCCCGTTCGTACTTGACCGCCAGGCCGTCGAAGTTGAGGTCGTTGGAGAACAGGATGTCGGTGGACCAGTAGGGGTTGGCGAAGCGTCCGCCGGTGAACTCCAGGCCCGGCAGCGGCGACCAGGCCAGCCAGGCCTGGTCCAGCCAGGCGTCCTTCTTGGCCAGGCCGCCGCCCAGGGTCTGGGTGGTGGAGACCGGGCCGTCGTCGTTGCCGGTGGCCAGGCGCACGCCGGCGCGGGTGTGTTCGCCCAGTTGGGCCAGCACGCCCAGGCGGGCGCGGATGCGCCAGGAGTTGTTGCGGTCCTGGCGGGTATTGCGCAGCGGCGGCAGGTCCAGGTTGGTGTTGGGGTTGATGTCGTAGCCGGCGCCGGCGTTGATGCGGGCCCAGTCGGTCTCGATGGTGCTGTTGCGTTCGGAGAACAGGCGCGACTCGTTGCGCACGCGCACATCGCCGGTGACCTGCACGCGCTGGGTCCACTCCGGCACCGCCTCGGGGGCGGCCCAGCGTTCGGCCTTGGCCTGGGCCAGCACCTCGGCCTTGACCTCCTCGCGGATGCCTTCGCGCACGGATTCGGGGATGTAGGGCACGCGCACCTCGCCCGGTTCCAGGGCGGGGCCGGCGGGGCCGGCGGCGCTGGCGGCCGGGCGGGCGGCGGCCTCGCGGCGGGCTTCCTCCAGCAGGGCCTGGCCCACCTGGGGAGTGAGCGCGCCGCTGTCGATGAGGCCGCGGATGAGCTTGACCAGGGTGCTCTCGGCGGCCGGGGCCTCCTGGGCCTGGGCGGCGGTGGACAGGACCAGGGCCAGGCCGATGCCGGCGGCCAGGTGGCGCAGGCGGGAAAGGGGAATACGGGTCATGGGCAACTCACAAGGCAGGAAAAAGGGGCGGAAAAGGGGGAAGTGGTCGGCATGGGGCGGTCCGGGTCAGCCGGCGGGCCGGCGGCCCTGCACCAGCACCCGGGCCGGGAAGGTCAGCGAGGCCGGCGGGCGTTCGTCCACCCGGCCCAGGGCGCGCACGGCTTCCAGCACGGCCTGGTCGGCGTCGGGGTTGCCGCTGCCGCGGGCCAGTTCGACCCGGCTCAGTTCCCCGCCGGGGCCGAGCCAGACGTGCAGGGTCAACTGGAAGGCCAGCGGGCGCAGGCGTTCGTCGCGGGCGATGGCCTGCTGCAGGACGTAGCCCAGGTAGCGGCCGTAGGAGGCGTTGCCGGCGCCGCCGGCGCCGACCCCGCTCATGCCGCCGCCGCGGCCGGACTGGATGCCGAAATTGTCGGTGCCGGCCTGGGCGTCGGCGTTCATGGTCACCGGGTCGGCGGTGTCCGGGGTGGGCGCCTCCTCGGCCGGCTTGGGCACGTCCTCCAGCGGCTCGGGCTCGGGCATGACCTCTTCCGGTTCCACTTCCGGCTCGGGTTCGGGCTCGGGTTCGGGCGGCGGCGGCGGGGGCGGCGGCAGGGTCAGCACCGGCACGGCGGCCACCGGCCGACGGGTGCTGGCCGGGTCCTTGAGCAGCAGGTAGCCCACCAGGCCCACCAGCAGCGCGGCCAGCAGCAGCGCCCCGAGCAGGGCCGGCCAGCCCGCGCGCAGGCCACGGCCGGGACGAGGGGCGGGCGCAGTCATGGCCTCACCCCTGCGCCTTGCCGGTGACCAGGCCGACCTGGGTCAGCTCGATGCGCCGCAGCAGGTCCAGCACTTCCACCACCCGGGCGTACTGCACCTGGGCGTCGCCGCGCACGATGACCGGGAAGTCCGGGGTGATGGCCTGTTCGGTGCGCAGGCGTTGTTCCAGCTCGGCCAGGCTCACCGGGTAGGCGTCCAGGAAAATCTGCCCGGCGTTGTCCACCGTGATGGCCTTGGTCTGCGGCTTCTCCAGGGCCTGGCTGCTGCTGGCCTTGGGCAGGTTGACCTCAATGCCGGGGATGGTGGCGTTGCTGGTCAAAATGAAAATGACCAGCACCACCAGCAGCACGTCCACGAAGGGGGTGACGTTGATGCCCTTCTCGCGTTTTTTGACACCGAATCGCTTGGCGGCCATGGCGCGGTCCTCAGGCCCGCACCGAGTGCAGCAGCGACGGCACCGGGCCGGCGGCGTCGAACTCCTCGGCCAGGCGCGCGCTGAACTCGTCCACGAACACGGCCATGTCCGCGCCGATGGCCTCGGCGCGGGCGGCCAGCCAGTTGTAGCCAAACAGGGCCGGGATGGCCACGCCCAGGCCGGCGGCCGTGCACAGCAGCGCCGCGGCCATGCCCGGGGCCACCGAGTTGATATCCACCGCCCCGGCCATGGCCGCCACCGCGAACACCAGCATGATGCCGATGACGGTGCCGAACAGGCCCACGTAGGGAGCGCCTTCGATGGTGGTGGACAGCCAGTTCATGCGCCGGCCCATGCGCTCGCCTTCGCGGATGACCTCGGCGTCCATGGCCGCGCGGATGGCCGCCAGCGCGGCCGCGCTCAGGCCGTGGGCGTGGGCCTGGCGGCCCTTGAGTTCGTCCATGGCGATGGCGTACAGCCGCCACAGGCTGGCGTGCTCGCGGATGTCCGCGCCCAGGGTGCCCTGGCGGGCGCGTTCCTGCAGGCTGGCCGCCGGCAGGCCGGCCACCTGCTGGTACTGCACGGCAAAGGCCGCGTTGGCCCGGCTGACCCGCCCGAAATACCGCCCCTTGGCCAGCATGATGGCCCAGGACAGCAGCAGCATCAGCCCCAGCACGATGACCACCACCCAGGCGTCCACCGGCATGGACTTCAAAATAAACCCGAAATGGCTCACCCCGGCGTTCTGTTCGTCCTCGCCCAGGCGCACCAGCCGCGCGGCCGGGCCCTGCGAGGCCACCTCGGCCAGCAGCGCGGCCGCCGGCCGGGCCACCTTGGACAGGCGCACCTCGTCCAGCGCGCCGGTGAACGGCGCGGCGGCCACCGCCCCGGCCGGGGCCGGGGTGCCTTCGCCGCCGACCCAGGCCGGACCGGCCAGCGCCGGCAGTGGGGTCTCCACCCGGGCCACTTCCCGCCCGCCCACGTACAGCACCACCGCGCCGGCGTCGGCGGTGAAGGCCAGATGGCTCCATTGCCCGCTCGGCAGGGCGGCCACCGGCGCGCTGCGCGCCTGGTCCACCTGCACGAACGGCACCCCGTTGTCCACGCCCAGCCACAGCAGGTGCTCCCCGTCCCGGCGCAGGTACACGCCCTGGCCCGGACCGGCCGCCTCGGGCTTGACCCAGGCCGAGAAGCTCATCGTCCCGCCGGCCGGCACCGCCAGCGAGGCCGAGGCCGGCAGCTGGAAGGGCGCGCTGCCCAGTTGCGCGCCGCGGCCGATGAGGGCCGCCTCCAGCGCGGTCAACGGGCCGGTGGCATGGTTGCCGTAGGCGGTGGTGTCCTGGACCTGGGCGGTGCTGCCGGCGAAGTGGTAGACGGCGGTGTAGTCCGGGTCGAACACCAGTTGGCCGTTGCCCGCGGCCGGGGCCTGCGGGTTGCCGTAGTACATCCACAGGGTCTGCGCCGCGCCGGGGTTCACCGCCGGTACGTCGACCCAGACCAGGGCCATGGCCGCGGCCGCGTCGTAGCGCTCGACCTGGTGGTTGAGCACGGTGTGCCCGTCGGCGGCGATGAAGCGCAGGTCCTGGCCGCCCTCGCCCACCCCGTCGAAGGCGAAGTTGCCCGCGTGCAGGCGCACCAGCACCGGCAGCCGGCCCGGGCCGGTGGCCAGGCCCGCGCCCTGCGGGCCGGCCTCCACCGTCAGCGGCTTGCGGTACTTCCAGTCGGCCTGCCACCAGGCCGGACCGGGTTCCTGGGCCCGGGCGCTGGCCTGCAGCGACAGGCCCAGCAGCATCAACAACAGGAGAAGGACGCGTTGCATGGAAAAATCTCCAGAAAAAAGAAATGAGGGTCAGTAGCTGGCGCCGACGCTGACGTGCAGCCGGTCCGCGCCGCGGGTGGTGGTGGGCCCGTCCAGCAGGCTGTGGCCGTAGTCCAAGCGCACGTCGAAGTGCTCGCCCACCCGGAAGCTGGTCCCGAACCCCAGCGCCGCCAGCGAGGCCTCGGCCTCCTGCTCGGGCAGTGGTTGGCGCAGGCCCAGCCAGGCCCCGTCCAGGTAGCCGTGGAAACGCCACTCGCGCAGGCCCCAGCGGGTCAGCGGCGCGCTGCGCCACTCCAGGGTGAACATCGCCCCGTAGTCGCCGATGGCCTCGGCCGAGCGGTAGCCGCGGGTGGTGTACATGCCGCCGGCGGCGAACTGCTCCCCGGACACCAGCGGCTGGTCGGTCAACTGCGCCGACACCCGCGCGTACCACTGCGCCCCGCTGGCGAGGCTGTAGGTGTCGCTGACATCGGCCTTGAGCACGAAGAAGCTGGCATCGGCATAGACACGCTTCCAGTCGAACGCATCCGCATCGCTGCCGTAGCCCAGCACGCTGCGCGCGCCGAACACCGCCTGCAGGCCCAGCGCGACCTGGTGGCGCTCGCCCTGGCGGAATCCGCTGTAGGCCAGCGTTATCGGCGCGTACTTCAGCGGCGCGAAATCGCTGGCCATCCCGGTCAGGGCCACCGCCTCGTCCATGTCCTTGAAGTCCACTCCCAGCGTCCACTGGTGCCACCAGGCCCCGGCCATGGGCAGGGTGTGGCTGAGCTTGAGGCCCACCGAATGCCCCTTGCCGGTGACCTGGGTGGTGCCGCTGGAAACCACGTTGCTGTCGGAGCGGTAGCCGGCCGCTTCCAGCTGCCAGTCCGGCCCGCCCAGCGGCAGCCGGTAGGACCCGGACCACACGCTGGCCTCGTCCACGTCCTGCGGGGCGGCGAACCAGCTCAGCGAGGCGCTGTGCTCGCGCTGCCACAGGTTGTCGTGGCCCACGCTCAGGATGCTGCGCAGCCGGGTGGTGTCCACGCTGTGGTCGTTGTTGACCGTCAGGCTGGCCCGCCACGGCGCGGTGTCTTCCACCTTCAGGTCCACGTCCATGGTCCCCTCCGTGGCCCCGGGCTTGACCAGCGGCACCACCTGCCGGCGCGCGGTGCGGTTGAGCGCGGCCAGCTCGTCCTGGGCACGGCGGAAGTCCGGCACCTGGCCGGTGGCCAGCGCCGGTACCGCCGCGCGCAACCGTGCCGGGTCGTGGTGCCGGGCCCCGACCACGTTCACCGTCCCCACCCGGGTCTGGGTCACCTGCAGCACCACCACGCCGCCGCTGACCTGCTGCTCGGGCAGCTCCACGTACACGGACTGGTAGCCGCGCTGCTGGTAGGCCGCCTGCAGCGCATCGCGCGCGGCCTCCACGTCGGCCAGCGTCCGTCCCGGACCCAGGTACGGCATCACCGCCTGCTCAATCACCCGCGCCTCCAGCACGCTGTTGCCGCGCACCCGGTACTCCTGGATGCTCACCCGCTGCGGCACGCCTGCCGTGGCCGCGCCTTCCGGCGACACCGGCGCGTCCTGCGCCTGCGCGGTGGTGCCCACCATCAGCACGCATACGATCCGCGCGAGCGCGGAGGCTGCTCTTGATCCATCCATCGATTTGTTCATCCGAAGCGAAATGGCCCTGGTGGACGCGGCGATGCGCATCCACTCGTCATCTGTTTTCTAGACGCATGCGGCCACGGCGATCCGCAAACATTTTTATGACAGTGCTGTCATATTCGGACGCGATCGCGCGAGCGCGTCAGCCGCGCGAAAACCGTCCTGCGTGGTCCCGCGGGGAAGCACAAAAAAGCCCCGGTCGGCGGGTGCCGGCCGGGGCGCGGGGACATGCTTCCTCCCGATGCGCGTGCCAGGACTCCGCCTGCCTCCCGCACGCCGCATGAATCTCTTTTCCGTATCAGCCTTCGCAGAAGCAGGTGGCGGAGGCCGCGGTCCATCCCTTGGCCGGAGCACCCACCGCCACGGTGCAGCTCGCCTGCCCGGCGACCGACGCCGGCAGCTGGAAGCTCTGCTTCTGCGCCATGCAGGAACGCACCTTGCCCGGATCCTTGCTGATCGCTTCGCAGCTGGCGAGGATCGCTTCGGTACCGTCGCTGGCGGCGGCGTAGTTCTCCGTGGCGATCACGCCCGCGGCATGGCTGCTGTAGCCGACGCCGAACACTTCGGTCGACTTGGCGTTGGCGCCGCACTGATAGGTGGTGCTGCAGATGCGGAAGTCGCCCTGGGTCGCGTTGCCCCAAGCCTTGCCCACCACGGTGACCGCGCCCGGGTAGTGGGTGATGGTGCCGCAATGTTCCGGATCATCATTCTGCTGCGCGAATACCTGCCCTGCGACCAGGCAGGCGGCCAGCGCCAGCAACACCACCGTGGCTCTCCGGATCGCATTCTTTACGCTGTTGGTATGCATGTGTTGGTTTTCCGATTCTGTTCCGCTCATGGAAGCGGCGGGGATGCTTCCCCGCCGCCGGTGTGGAAGGACGCCGGCGTGCCGGCGTCTTTCGATTGCGTGGATCAGAGGACGCAGGTGGTGATCGTGTTCTGGACCGAGCTGCGGTAGGTGGCGCTGCCATCCAGGTAGGCGAAACCGGCCGGCGGGGCGGGACGGTTGGCCTGGGTCGCCAGGAAGTAGCCCAGCAGATCGCGCAGCGCGGTGGTGCTGGTGCCGTTGGTGTTGCGATAGCCGGCCAGGTAGGTGTACGCCAGGATCGGATAGGTCACGCCGGCCGGGATCGTGCTCGGGCTGATCAGGCGCAGGCAGGCCGGATTCGCCATGCCGGTCACCGCGACCGGCGCGTTGCTGGCATTGAGCACCTGGCCGGACAACGGCGCCGAGATGCTGATGGACGCCGGCAGCGCGGCCGGGCTGGCGCTGTTGACGGTCGGGAACTCGGCGCCCTGCGCGTCCACTTCCGGATAATCGGCGTAACCGATCGACGCGGCGGTGGAGATGACGGAGGTCACCACGCCCGGGTTGCCGGACACGGCCGCCGAGGCGGCATACAACGGCGCCGCCGAGCCAGCCGCCGGAACCGCCGCGGCAAAGCTCTGGTTGGGCTTGAAGTAACCGGCGGGGATGCTGAACTTGCCATTGCAGGCGGTCGCCAGATAGCTGGTGAAGGCGAAGCTGGTGCCGCTGCCGTCCGCGCGGTACACGACGCGGATCGCCGCGGTCGAACCGGAACCCGGGATGCTCGACCAGTTGGTCACGCGCGCCGAGAAGATCTGGCACACCTGCTCGGTGGTGAGGTTGGTGAAACCCAGGGCCGAGTGGTTCGGCAACGCGATGGCACCGGCCAGGGTCGGGATCTGCCACAGCTCGCGCGCCGCACGCGGGCCACCGTTGAAGCTGGTCACGTCGGCCTGGCTGATCGGCGAATCGGTACCGATGTAGTTCGGCGCGGCGGCGGTGCCGCTGAAACCGGCCGGGCTGGTGCCGGACTGGTAGTTGCCGCACTCGCCGTTGGCGTTGATCACCGAACCCACGCCAATCAACACGGTCTTGCCGGTGCCGCTGCCGGTCTGGCAGTAGGAAATCTTGTTGCCGGTGCCGGATGCGAAACGGGCGAACAGGGTGTCCGGCGGGGTCAGGGTGGCGATCGGCGTGGTGGTCACCGTGTTGGTGGTGTTGCGCGACAGGCGTGCGCGAACCGGGACCGTGGTCAGGAAGTTGTCACCCACATAGGACTGCACCGGGAAGGTGGCGCCGCCGCCAAACAGATCGGCAGCACCGGCGGAGCCGGCAACGGTCATCGCGGCGAAGGCGACGACGGCCAGCGGACGCACACGCAGGAACTTGGAACGACGCATAACGAGAACTCCTTTTGAGAAGGATCACCATGGCGAGGAAGGAAACAACCGCGCATCGAATCGTGCGCGGTTGCCTGTCCGCCCGTGACCACGGGCGGCAGGTTCAAGCCTGCGCCCGCATTGTTCCCGCGCGAAGAAACTACGGTGTCGTTCCGGTGAACCCACCGTCACCGTTTCGCAATGTTTCCCGTCTTCTGCATCGCTTCCGGATGCACGCGCGCCAGATGCCGCAGCATCCGCTCGCGGGTGATCTCCGCATTCGCCGAGCTGTACGACTCGATCGCTTCCTTGACGTCCGCCTCGTCGTATCCGCTCATCTCCAGGATGGCGGAGATGAGCTCGTTGAATACCTCGACCGTGGCGCGGTCGTGCCAGACCTTGGCGGGAATGAAGTAACCAATCGGCATGCCGCCGTGCGATACCACCATGGGCTGCCTGGCGTGGAGCATGTGCTGCTCGAGCCGCTTGCGGAACTCGTAAACGCTCACGAATGCGTCACTCATGATTCCCCCTGTGCGTGCCTGTCCATCTGCATGTGCCTCCTCTGCCATGAAGTCCGATGCACCGCGTCTCGCTGCGATGCGCCCGCGGACACCGGGTGGTGTTGTCCGCATCCTGTCCGCATTCCGGCGGATTTCCCCTGCGTGGTCCGGCGGGCATCGTCCCTGACGCCCATGCAGGACTGATCGCTAGGGCTGATCCAGCCGGCTGCGCTCGGCGGTGTTCAGGCGTGCGCGCTGCGCCTCGCCCAGCGCGCCGTTGCCGAGCACCTGGAACGCGTTGCCGGGGTCGTAGCCGGTTTGCGTCACCGCGCCGGGAGAAACCCGGGGCGACGGTACGCTGCTGCCGGGACTGTCGCCGAAGCCGAGCACCTGCACGCTGATGATCGAGGGACGCGACTGCTGCGCCTGCCGGCGCACGGTGTCCTGCGCGGCCTGCACCGCATTGGTCGCCGCCGCGCTGGCGGTGCTGAGCGCCGCCACGTTCACCGCCGCCGCGGTCTGCAATCCGGTCGCCTTGCCCTGCACCTGGATATTGTCGGCGTTCACCACCCGCAGCGCGGCCAGGTTGACGTTGCCGGACACGCGGATGCCGGCTTCACCCGCGTCGATGGTACCCAGCGGCGCAATCAGATCGATGTCGCCCGGCGCCACTTCCGGAATCGGATTCAGGGTCGCGATGCCCGCGCCGGAACTGGGCACCTGCGGCGACAGGCTGACGTTGCCGAGATCGTCGTAGACCACGCGGGGTGGCGTGTACACCACGGTGGTCTTGGCGCCGCGCCCGGCGTTGATGTCGCCGCGCGCCGACCACAGGGTGATGCCGCCGCCGAAGGTGGTGAACACGCGCGACAGGCCCAGCAGCACGCTGTCGCGGGTGAACGCCTCGATGTCGCCGTTGCCCTGGGTCAACAGGCCGGTGGTGGGCGGCGGCGAGACGCCGTCCACGCCCAGGGTCAATCCGCCTCCCGGCGCCAGCACCTGGATGCCGCCTCCGAAGTCGGTATGCGCGCCGGCGCCTTCGCTGAAAACGATCGAACCCTGGTAACTGCCCGGATCATCCCCTTCGGCCATGCCCGGCAGGAAGCTGGCGATCGCATCACGGCCGCGCAGGTAGCTCTGGAAACGGCGGCTGTCAGGGTTGTTGTATTCACGTCCGGCCAGACGCAGTTCCTCGAAGTAGACCTGGCGCAGGAAGATGCCGCGCTGCTCCACCGGCAAGGCCTGGAACCAGGCCAGCGCGCCGGCGGCATCGCCCTCGTAGGCAAAGCGCTCGCGCAGCCAATCGACCAGTTCGCGTTCGTAGGTGCGCACCACCTTGTCCGGCTGATCCGCCAGCGGCCGCGCCGGGTCCGCCAGATTGGCCGGATCCAGATAGCGCGCGGCGAAGCCTTCGAGGTCCGGCCCCTTCGCCCCCATTCCCGCCGACAGCACGATGCCCGCGCCCGGCCGATCGTCGCCGACGACCACCGGGCCCAGGCTGCGGAACACGCCGAGATTCAGATCCGGCAGATTGGAGACGGGATCGTCGACGGACGTCTGATAGATGTTGCGCCCAGCCGCCACGTCCAGCAGGCCGGGTCCGGCGATGCGGAAACTGGTGTTGAGGATGTCGCGTCCCGCGCGCACCAGCGACACGTCGTTGGCATCGTTGTTGAGCAGCACATGGCTGCCGGCCAGGATGTCCCGCCCGGCCCGCAGCCGGGCCGGTCCGGCGGCGACGTAGTAGGTCCGGGTGTGATCCAGGCTCTGATGAATGCGACCGATGTCGGCGTCGATGTCGCCGGTCAGTGCGTAGATCCGGAAGGACGGCGCTTTGCCTTGATGCAGATCACTGGCGGTGTCCGGCGCGAACGCGAACAAAAGTGCGCCGCTGGTGGAGTTGTACAGTGTCCCACCATCCAGCGATGCTTCCGCCCCCTCGCGCGCGTTGCTGGTGATCAGGCCCTGCATATCCAGCACCCACAGGGGCCGGTCCGGCGTTGCCATGCCATCGGGTGCCGCGCTCGACATCGCCGCACGGCCGATCACGTGATCGCGCGCCAGCAGATCCAGCGAGCCCTCATGCGAAGGCGCGAGCAGCAGGCGCTCCAGCACAAGGGAGCCTCCCGCGGCGGTCGCACTGAAACGCCCGGCGTCGTACTGCACCACAAACTCATTCGTGGCAAGAGCTGCATTGGACTGGAGCAGGTTTCCACCCGCCGCGAACAGTTCCAGCCCACTATGTTCGGTCCACAAGCTGAAGGACGCGACCGCACTGCCATCGCCGGTTTCGCCCGCGACGCGGGTAGCCCCGCCATTCAGTGCAACCCGGCCGGCATCCGTGCCGGTGGTGACCTGCATGCCGCCACGTGTGTTCACCTGCATTCGGCCGTCGCCGACGGCCACCGTCAGCGGTGAGTAATCGAAGTAGGTGGAGGGCATCTGGACATCCACGGCACGCGGATCACCCGTTCGATTGACGCCGTAACCGTTGACCAGCGATTGTCCGATGGCGCCGGCACGCACGCTGGCGTCGCCGCGCAGGTTCGCCACCAGCCCGGTCACCGCTCCGGTGACGAGCGTAGTGGCAGGATCATTCAGGCCGGTGTTGATACGGCCACCGGCGCTCACGCTCAGCCGACCGCCACCGTCCTGCAAGACTCGCCCCTGTGCCTCGACGCGCCCGCTGGATCCCACCACGATCGACAAGGCGTCATTGCTGGTCAGCGAACCCGTGCTGTTCACGGTCGAACCCATGTCTTCGCCCGCGCTCACGCTGACATTGCCGCCACCGAGGCTGCCGATGCCGGCGAAACCGGCAAACTCCAGTGCGAACGAGTTCGGGTTGTACACATACTGGCCGAAATTCACGCCCCAGGCGGTCGGCTGTCCCAGTTCCTCGCCCCCCTGGCGCCATAGCCAGTTGCCGATATCGCCGCTGGTGTTCTGCGTCATTTCGGTAAAACCGCGCACATCGCCCTGCGCGGACAGCTGAAGATCGCCACCGCCGGTGGTGAAGTACATCCGGCGCGCGGCCAGGGTGGCCTCATAGGCTTCGTTGCCGACGCCCAGCACGGTGCCGTCGGCCAGCCGCGCGCGCTCCTGATCCCAGGCCTCCGCACCGGCGACCTGGGTACCGGCGGTGTACACGCCGAACAGGGATTTCTGCACGTAGTCGCCGCCGGCAAGCACCTCCAGATCGCCGGTACCGGTGCGGATGACCGAAAGCGCGGACTGCTGGCGCAACGGGCCGACCTTGCCCGGTCCGTCGAGGATGACGTCGCCACGTCCGCCCAGTCGCGAGGCGGCGGCCAGCGTGCGGCTGTCGGCCGCGGCGAGATCCGCGCCACCGACCAGCCGCATCGACCAGGACTGCATGCCGCCTTCCAGCATCGGCGCCGCCGCCCAGTTGCGGCGCTCGACCTGTTCCTGCAACGCGATGTCGGCATTGACCGGGTCGACCGCGGTCAGGCGGGTACCGGCGCCGAGGGTGATGGTGCCGTAGAGCATGCCGGGAATCTGATCACCCGGCCCGTAGTACGCCCCCAATCCGTCGGTGACCCAGCCCGATTCCACGACAGGCAGGTCCGCTCCGGTCATGGCGCCAGGAAACAGGAACCAGAAATCACCGAAGTCGGGATTGAACGGCGCTTCGAAGCTGATCTCGCCCTCCGTCGCCTGCCCGCCGGCCAGCAGCATCCGCAGTCGCGAGAAACCATCGTCGTCCGGGGTGACCGGCGGTGGCGCGAAACCATCGCTGATGCTGCCGTTGACCCGCAGATCGCCGCCGGCACGCAGCACCACCACGCCAGGCTCGCCGCTGCCACGCAACGCGGGATCCGCATCCGGTCCATAGCGGTAGCCGGAGAAATCGATATCGCCGGTGACCGTCAGATCACCCTCGGCGGTCCCGCTGCGGATTTCCACGCCGGGGCGCAGGTGGAATGCATCCCCATGGCTGGACAGGCCCTGCAGGCGCGCCGCCAGCGCTTCGTTGCCGAGCGCCGCATCGATGAACGCCACGCTGTCGGCATGGATGGCATCCAGGCGCGCCTGATCCACCGTGCCGTCCTCGGCGACGTATCCGCGGAACGCATTGACCGCGATGCTCGCTGCGCCACGGATATCCACGCCGCTCGCGGCATCCACCGCCACGTCGTCGGCGCCCAGCCGCGGCGCGTTGATATCCAGTTGTCCGCGGGCGATGCCGTCCGGCGTGCCCAGGTCAATCCGCGCACCGTCCTCCAACGACACCCGGCCCGCCGCGCTGGTGAGTTCGACATGGCCCCGGTTGGACGCGTCGATCACCGCGCCGTGGCCATCCAGCTGCAACTGCGTGCCGTGCGCATCGAGCATCGCCGTCGATGCCAGCACCAGGTCAGCGCGCGCGGCCAGGCGGATGTCGCCCGGCTGCGCGCCGCTGGCGTCGATGCGTCCGTTCACGGTCAGGCTGCCGCCATTGGCGGCAATCGATACCTGGCGGGCGCGCACCTCGTCGCCAATCACCAGATCGCCGGTACCGATCGAAAAACCACGTGCCTCGAAGAACCCGCCCGTGTTGAGGCGCGCGTTCAGGCCGGCGAAATCCGGCAGCACATGCGCACGCACATCGATCCCGCCGCTCAGATAAGCACCATCGCTGCCGCCGAACAGTTGGCCATCCAGCGCCACCCGGCCTTCCGCGCCGGTGGCGGTGATACGGATCGTGCCGGCGTCGTTGCCCTGCGCGGACACGTCGATCCGCGAACCGGCGGCCTGGGTGATCGCGCCGTTCTCCGCCTCCATCACCAGATCGCCGCCCCAGCTGTGCCGCTGCGCGTCGAAGAAGTTCAGCGTGCGGCCGGCCAGATCCAGCATGGAGCGTTCGCCCAGGGCGATGCCGTCCTCCGCTTCCAGCACCAGCCGGCCGCTCGGCAGCGCCACCGCGGTATCGACGTTGACGCGCTGGCCGGACAGGCGCACTTCCGCGCCCAGTTCGTTGAAGCCCGCGCGATCGTAGGCCGGCGCGCCGGCCGGCGCGTCCACGGTCAGCGCGCCACCCGTGCGATAGGCCATGAACGAGCCCGCCGCGCCGGTCAACACCGGCGTGGACAGATGCAGGTCGCCGCCGGCATAGCTGTCGGCGTCGGTGCCGCTGGCGTACACCGACAGCGTGCCGCGATGGTTGGCGGTGATGCGTTCGCTGGCGCGCAGATCCACGCCGGCGAAACCCAGCGCCAGCCGATCCAGTTCAACCTGGTCCTGGCCGCGCGCATAGGGCGCATAGCCGAATTCGATGCGCTCTGCCTCGATGCTCAGCCGACCCGCTCCGGTACCCGCACCGCCGGCCACTACCGCACCGGGCGCCGCACTGACGTAAGGGCTCGCCGGCGTGCCCAAGCCCGAGGCAAGGCCATTCCAGACCACGGTGCCGGCGGCGATCCGCGCGGTTTCGTCCGCCTCGCCCCAGCCGTACAGCGCCGGTGTTTCCAGCCACAATTGGGTGTCCGCGTCGCCACTGGCGCGGCCGAGATCGAAATCGACCTCGCCGAACAGATTGATCGAATTGCCCGCGCTCAACGACACCCGTTCCACCGCCTGCTGGCCAGCTGACGGATGTATCAGGCGCTCCAACAGCGTCTGCGACAGGCGCACGCCATCGCCGATCGCGCCGGCTTCCTCGGCCCGCGCGAAGGCGGCATCGGTGCCGATGTGCAGGCTCGGCGCGGTGAGCGCGAAGTAGCGCGCGTTGTATTGCGCATCGCCCAGTGCCAGTTCGCCGTTGGTGGAGAACGCCAGCGTGCCCGGCGACCGCAGCACCGCGCCGTCGCCGATGCGGATGGCGTTGGGGTTGATGCCCGCGTCCGCGTTGGCGCCGGTCGGCGGGGTGAAGCGCACGTCGCCGGCGGACACCGCCAGCACCGCGCCGCCGATCGCCTGTTCGCCATTGGCGCTGTCGGAGAACACGTAGCCACGACTGGAATCCAGCAACAGGCCGTCGGTGGCGCGCGCTTCGAGCGTCGCGCCGCCTTCCACCAGCACCTGCTCGCCGCTGGTGAGGAAAACCTGATCCGCGCGCAGTTGCGCGCCATCGCGTACCGCCACCGTGCCCTTGCCGCTCTCGAACACCACGCGGGGACCCAGCGCGAAACTGCCCTGGCTGGGAGCGGCCGTGGCTTCGACCAGCGAGAACGTGCCGCCCACGGTCAGGATGCCGGCCTGGATACCGGCCAGGTCCTCGCTGTTTACGGAAGAGAAACCCTCGGTCGCGGCCTGGCCGGCTTGCTTGATTTCCAGCGCGCCGAGCGAAGTCAGGAACAGGTTGCCGTCCGCGCCATCATCTTCGCCGGCCATCCGCACCTGGCCCTTGAAGTCCATCGCCTCGCCGACGGCGCGGGCGAAGTCCAGGTGCAGGCTCTGCGCGTCGCGCTCCAGGCGCGGGCGGCGCGTGCCGAAACGCGCGGCCTCGGCGATGGCGAAATCGGCGTAGCTGGTTTCGTTGTACTGCGAGAACCGGCGCACCGTTTCGCCGGACATCAGCGTCACCGTGGTCGGCAGGACATCGCGCACGTTGGTGTTGGCGATGCCCAGGTAGGCGCTGGCGCGGAAGGTTCCGCCCGGCATCGTCACCGCGGCGGCTTCGCGGCTCGCGCCTCCGGCCAGCTCCACCCGGAACGCGCCCGGCAACAGCGCATAGGTCGAGGGCATCAACGTGTAGGTGCCCGCCGGCAGTCCGCCGACCGCCTCGGTCAAAGTGATCTGCTGGCCGACCCGCGGCGCACCCGCGCCGGCGTCGGGCGAGACCGGCGCATACTGGCCCGGCATCGACGGCACGATGGCGTACACCTCGGCATCGGGATCGCTGAAGCCGTTCGCCGGATTGGCATTGGCCAGCGGCGTGCGCAGGATGTCGACCGAGCCGCCGCGACCGGTGAAGAAGCCGGCGCCGGTCAGTTCGCCACCTCCGGACACATCGATGACCGAACCGGCCTCCGCGGTGAGCGTCACCTGGCCCATCAGCACGCCGCGCTCGATCGCATCGACCGTCCCGCTGCTGGCGCTGTCATTGCCGTCCCCATCCAGGGCGGCGAGGTCGTCGAATTCCACCACCTGGCCGTTGTAGAGGTAGCGCAGTCCATCCGCCGTGCCGCCGTAGGGCATGCGCAGGCCGGCCGCGCTGGTGGAGGTCAGGCTGCCCTCACGCAGCAGGACATGGAACTGCTGGTCGGCCAGGAAGGTATCGGGATCCGGCGTGCCACCGAACACGATGCGGCCCAGCGGTGCGCGCACCACGCCCCCCTGATCGATGTTGGCCGCGCGCAGGGCGAGCGATCCGAATACCGAGAAGGGCGCTTCGGGCGTATCGCCCAGGCCACGGATGGTCAGTGTGCGCCCGGGATCGAAGTGCTTGCCGGTGTTGTCGAAACTGACGCCGGCCGCCACCTCCGCGCTGGCATGGGTCGTCGGATAGATCTGGCGCGCGGTCAGGTTCAGATCGCCGCCCGTATACAGCAGGCCATCGCCGAAACGCAGATCGCCCTGGCTGACCAGGTTGACCTGATCGAAACCGAAGCGATCCACGGCCTCCGGCGTCCAGCTGTTCGGTGCGGTTTCCAGGAAGACCTGGCCGGCGCCGCCGAACTGCACCGCGTCCCGCACATCGATCAGGTTCGCCTGGATGGTCAGCGCCGCGTCATTGCGCGATCCGGGGGAATAGTCGCGATACGCACTGCCGATGGTGTTGACCAATCCCGGCTTGGGAACATCCGGTGCCGTCACCGGGATGTCGACCTTGCCCACCAGCAGCACATGCGGCGCCGACAGCGTCACCCGTGCCTCGGGCGTGCCTTCGGCCACCGACAACAACCCGCGGCGCAGCGCCAGTCGCTGGCTGAGCGCCAGGTCGACATCGCCCTCGAAGGAGATCACGTCGCGGCTCCACAGATCCAGCGTGCCGAACCCGCCGGCTTCGATCTGTTCGGCGCTGATGCGCGCACCCAGGTAGTCCTCCGGCGCGAACGCATCGCCCGCCATCGCATCGTCGGCCAGCCCGCTGCGCACCCGCGCCTGGCTCACGGTCAGCGTTCGCACCCCCTCGTGCCCGTTGCCTTCGCGGTTTTCCAGAATAAGGTTCAGTTGACCGCCGGCCGCGCCCGCGCCGCCGGCGGACGCGCGCAGTTCGCCATCGTTCAGGATGCCGGCCTGCGATCCCAACTGGATCAGGCCGCCGTCGCCGGCCAGCGTGATCGGACGTGCGAGTGCCGGCAGTCCTTCCGCCAGATCCACCGTGGCGGCCGCGCCGGAAGCATCGAGCCGCGCGCCCTCGCGGATCACCACCATCGCGCGCGAGGTGTCGGGGACGTCCTTCACGTTGATGCCATATTCCTCCAGGCCGATGCGGATGGCGCCGCCATCCTGAGCCAGGCCGTAGCGCCGACCCGCCGCGTCGCGCGCGGTCCAGGCACGGCCCGCGACATCGAGCACGCCGTTCTCGCCCACCCACAGCGACACGCCGGTTCCGCCCGCGGCCAGATTGCCGGACACGCCGATGGGCGCGCTCAGCAGCGAGATCTCGCCGCCGGGCGCGGTGATGGTTCCATCCATCACCAATTGACGCGCGGCCGCCAGGCACACGCGGTGGCCGGGATCGACGCGGATATGCGCACCCTCGCCAACCTCCAGCGAAGCGCCATGCAGCGACACGTCCGCGCCGGCGCGCAGGCGCAGCCGGCCCGCGGTCGGATCTTCCGCCACCACCGGTGGCGTCCATGCCGCCAATACTTCGGACAGCGCGCTGTCCGAGGGACGCAGGAATGCGTCGGCAGTCGGGCGCAACAGCGGCATTTCGGCGGCCAGTTCCGTGCCTTCCGACACCACCAGCCCGGCCCGGCTGCCGATGCGGTAGTCGGCAAAACCGCTGCGCAGCAGTCCGGCGTCGAGCTTCAGCGCGGGGTCGAAAGCGATCGCCTGATCGAACCAGGTACCGCGCGGCAGCAGTTGCCCCGCCGGCACGGTCACCGCGACCGGCGCGATCTCGCCGGCCTGCATGGTCAGCACATAGGGAAACACCGCGAACCCCTGCGGGAACACCGACGAAGGGAACACCGTGCCCGCCGGAATCGTCGTGTTGGCCAGGAACTGCATGCGCGTACCGGCCGGCAGCACGGTGCCGCCGGTCAGCCAGTTGCCGTCCACGTTCACCCACACGTTCTCGGGCACCGTCCACTCGCCGGCCAGCACCACTTCCGGTTGCGTGCCGGTATCCACCGTCACCGCCGGCAACGGCCGATCCGGAACCACCGTGGTCACCGATGCGGAGGCATCGACCGGCAGGCGTCCGCCGATCCCGATCGTCACCGCTTCACCCAGCACCACATCGGCCGGCAGGCGCGTGCCCGGTTCCAGCACGCCGCTTTCCAGCACCGCATCCGTACCGAACACCACCGGCGTGGGCGCCTGCAGGGTCAGGGTGCCACCGCCGGCCATGCCCGCGGCCAGGATCTCGCCATCCAGCACCAGCTCGCGCCCCGGGCGATCCAGCACACCCTCACCGGTGACCGCGACGCGATCATCATTGGCGATCAGGCTCAGGTCGCCGCCACGACCGCCGCTCAGTTTGCCGTCGCCATGCAGGGCCGCGCCCGAGCGCAGATCGACGCGGCTGTCCTGTTCCAGGCGAATGGAGCCCGCCACCATCCGCACCGACAGCGCACCACCGTCGATATGCGCCAGCGAGACCGCGCCGGCGCCGTCGAGCAGGCCGTTGTGCCAGGTGCCCGACAGGTCCAGGGTCGCACCGGTGCCCAGAGTGAAGTCCGCGCTGCCGTCCTCGCGCAACAGGAAGGTGGACGCTGGCTCGGCAACCGTGGCCACCTCCACCACGTTGTCGGCCCTCACGTTGCCGCTGCGGGCGGTGACATCGGCGTTGATGGCGATTTCGGCCGCCGACAGATCCAGCACGCCACCGTCGGCCAGCGACAGATCGGCATTGATGTGGATGGCATCGGCGCTGGTCAGGGTCAGGCCGCCCAGGCCGCTGCGGTTCAACCGGTCCGCGTCCAGCAGCACGGTGCCGATGCGATCCTCCGGCAGCGCGGCGTCCGGCCCGCCCGTCGCGACATCGTCGAAATCGCCGATCACCACCCGGCTGGCATGCGGCGCATCGAACCCGCGCGTATTGACCCGCCCGATGATCAGTTCGCCGGAACGCGCCACCGCGCTCTGCGCCTGCCGGTAGCCGTCCACGGCGTCGCGCGCGCGGGTCTGCCGCTCGCCCTCGAACACCTTGGCCTCGATGTCGCCTTCGAGCACGACGGTGGGCGCGTCCACGATCAGGCGACCGGCATCGCGGCCGACGGTGTAGCCGTTCTCCAGCCGCTGGCGCGGCGCGATGATCGGATTGAGGTAGGCGTCCTGCACGCCCCAGCGCTCGTGATCCACCTCGTAGCCCTGGTAGACGCCGGCGTAGATCAACTCCGTCGGCGCATCCTGCAGCGTATGCAGCCGGCCCTCGCCGTCGCGCAGCCAGGTCTGCTGCACGTAGCCGGTCTGCACGTCCAGCGCGCCGCCGGACAGGTTGATCTGCGATCCGGCGCGGGTGATCACCTCCTTGCCGCCCAGGGTGATCGTGCCGCCCTGCGCGGCCCACTCGCCGATGCCGTGGCCCTGGTTGTTGAGCCAGCCGCTGACCTCCAGCAGGCCGCCGGCGGCGTACCAGCGATCCGAGGCGTAGCCGCCGGTACCGGCGGGTACCAGCACCAGATCGCGGCGATCGACCCAGATCGTGCTGTTCAGCAGCTTGCCGCCATCGCGGTTGTGCGGCGAGTCGCGCAATTCGTTGCCCTGCACGTTGACCTGCACGGTGTTGCTTTCCATCGCCACCTTCACGCCAACCGCGCCGGACACGTCCAGCCGCGCGCCCGCCTCGGCCTGGGCACGATTGCCGGCGGTGACCGCGATCTGGCCGCCGGTGGCGAGCGTCAGCGAATCGCCTTTGAAGTTCACGTCGCCGCCGGAGACGATCTCCACCCGCGACTGGTCGCGGCGATCCGACAGTCGCGAATAGTTGTCGAACGCGCCGGGGTCGGTCTGCATCCGCAACGCGTCCAGCTTTTCCGATTCGGCAATCAGCGCATCGCGCTGGCTGTCCAGCGCCGTGGTCTTGCCATCGTCCTCCAGCAGCACCGCGGTCAACGCACCTTCGCCCAGCGTCACCGAACCTTCGGCGTCGCCCGCCGAATTGAGCAGGTGCACGGTGCCGCGCGCGTTGACGGTGGTGGTCGCGATCGCGACGCCCTCCTGCCGCACGTCATGGCCGGCAAGCGTGACATCGCCTTCGCGCGCCTGGATGAGGCCGGTGTTGACGACCCGGCCCGTATGGGTGGAAGCCGCGTCGCGCAGGGCGGCGACTTCATTTCCGCGCGTGGTCGACGCCTGGTTGCCCTCGGTGCCGGCGCCCTTGCGGATGACGAAACTGTCGCCGGCGGCGAGCTGTGTCTGCCCCTTGCGGGTGAGGATCTGCCCGGCGTTGTCGACCTCACCGCCCAGCAGCAGCACATATCCACCGCCCTGGGTGACCGACTGCGGTTCGCGGGTGCGGATCAGCGCGCCGGCCTCGACCTTCACCGCGCCGCCGGCATCGGTGAAACTCGGTGCGCCGTTGGCGCCATACAGTCCGTTGCCGAGGAACTGCGTGTCGCTCATCTGCGCCGCCGCCGCCACCAGGTTGCGCACGTTGACCTGCGAACTGCCGTCGAACACCACGCCATTGCGATTGAGCACCAGCACGGTGCCGGCGCCTTCGATCTGTCCCTGGATCTGCGAAGGCCGCGCCAGCGGATCGTTCACCCGGTTGAGTACCGCCCAGTCGGCCTGCTGGTCGTACTTCACCGTGGTGTTGCGGCCGACGTTGAAGGTTTCCCAGTTGAGGATCGCCTTGCTACCGGTCTGTTCTATGGTGACGGTGGTCTTTCCGTCGGCCACTTGCTGGGTCGGATCCTTGGCGTTGTGCCAGCCGCGGGTCAGCGCGTCCTCGTCGATCTTCAGGCCGCCCTCGCCCAGGCCATCGGGCACGTCGGACGGGCGCGCCAGCGCGGCCTGCCGCGCCTGCTGCTGCAAGGCCTGGCGCAGCGCGATGGCCTGCGCGGCGACACCCAGGTTGTTGATCGACTGCTGCAGGCGATCACGCGCGGCCTGGGATTGCTGCTGCGGCCCGGTCGGACGCAGCGGCGCGGGCGCGCCGTTGGGCAGGCGGCCGGTGGAACCCACCGCGCCCTGCACCGCGGCCTTGTTGGCGAACCAGGCCGAACTGAACGCCTGTTGCGCCAGGGCGGCATCCATGCCACCGCCGGCAAGCAGGAGCAGGCCGATCGCGCGCGAAAGCGGATGCGTACGGAACGCGGGACGTGAAGGGGCAATCGCTTGCTTGGGCACTGCGGGACGCTCCGTGGAGAGGGGGACGATGGCGTGTGCCATCGATGGCTTTCCTTCTTCACGACGCTCGTTGTCGGACGAACCCGCAAAGCTCCGATGCGTCCGACGTGTACGCGAGGGTGAACGTCAAGGTTCCTGAATGCGCCTGCCGGCGCGTCAGCGCGAACGGAGCGGCATGGCGCTCGGCGCAACCCGACTCAACCGAGCAGGACGATATCGCCGGGCAGCGAGGTCACGCGGGCCGAGAAGGCCTGCTGGATCTGCGTGATCGCGAGATCCATCCGGGTGATCGGGAAGCGGCCGCTGACCGACCGCCCTTCCAGTGCCTTGTCCATCAGCATCACCCGCCCGCGACGGTAGCGGTTGATCTCGTTGATGGCGTCCGGCAGTGGCGTGTTGCGGAACACGATGACACCGTCACGCCAGGCGGACACCTGTTCCGGTTCGATCGCGCGCACCGCTTCCAGTCCGTTTTCGCCATAGTCCACCTGGTAGCGCGCGGCCAGCGTGCGCTGCTGGTCGCCCCATTGCACCGCCACCCTGCCGCGCAGGCAGGTGACACAGGTACGCTCGCCGACGCGGCGCACTTCCAGCCTGGCTGGCAGTTCCGCGGTGATCCTCCCGGCGCCGGACGAAATCCGGAACAGTCCGCCGGTCGCGGTCATCGCATCGATCGCCGCCTCGCCCGCCAGCAGCGTCATCCCGTCGATCCTGCCGTCCTGGCGCTGCACCTCGATGCTGGTCTGCGTGTTCATCGCCAGCACCACATCCTCGCGCAGGCGCACCGTGCGCTGTTCACCGGTGGCGGTGCGGTAGTCCGCACCCCACTCCGATATCGGCGTCCAGCCGCCCAGCAGCGGGTGTTCCGCCAGCAACGCCACGCCGGCCACCGACGCCGCCGCGGCCATGCCGCCGAGGAACATCCGCCGGTTCATGCGCGGCCCCGTCGTCCGAGCGGCATTGGCGGCGGCCTGCGCGATCAGGCGCTCGCCGGCAGGCCCGAAATCGCGCCACAGTCGCTTGGCATCCTCGAACGCGGCCCGGTGCATCGGTCCTTGCGCGCGCCAGCGTTGCAACGCGCGCGCGTCCTCTTCGGTTGCCCGGCCCGACGCCAGCAACCGTACCCAGGCATCCGCCTCGTGTCTCAGCCGCTTTTTCGGTTTGTCGTCGTTCGAGAATGTCATGCCGCGCTTTGCCCGCACCCGGCGGACCGCCCTGGCCGGGATGGCCAACGGTGCCTGTCAGACAATAGACCGATCTGGATGGCCAATCCCGCATGGCGGGCGTCCCCGGCGTGATCCGGGATGCTTCCCGTCGTGCGCGTCAACGGCCCAACCGGGCCGCGCAATGGGCCTGGGCTTTCTGCAGTTCCAGTTCGACCAGGCGCAGGGAAATGCCCATCCGGCGCGCCACTTCGGGCTGGGTCAGCTGCTGCACGCGCACCGCCAGCAGGATGTTGCGGCGGCGCTCCGGGATTTCCCGCATCACCCGGACCAGGGCTTCCAGTTCGGCCTGCGAGGCCGCCGCATCGGCCGGACCGGGCGCCGGGTCGGCCAGTTCCAGCAGCTCGTCCACTTCGCGCGCACTGAGCTGCCGGTTGGCGGAGCGATGCAGATCGATCGATGCGTTCACCGCCATCCGGAAGACGTAATGCCACGGGTCGGACACGGTGTCGGCCACCCGCCGCGTGGACAGGCGCAACCAGGTTTCCTGCAGCGCGTCGCTGGCCACCTCGTCCGATCCCAGACGTTGCACCAGCCGCCGCTTGAGTTCGTGATAACGCAGCACCAGGAACTGCTGCAGGCCCGCCGCCGCTTCCACCGCGCTCATGGCCGTGTCCCGGGCGCCGGACAGGCCCATCCGTAGCCGGCCGCGCGCGGCAGCACCAGCAAAGTGAACGGCTGCGCCACCTGCGCCGGCACCGGTGCCCCCAATGTCAGCCCGTCCATCGCCTCGCGCACCGCCGCATCGACCGCCGCATCGCCGGTGGATTCCAGCAGGCGGGAGCGCGCGACGGTGCCGTCGGCGGCAAACCACAGTTGCAGGGCAAGACGATGCCGCCCTTCGGCCAGTTCGCTTCGACGGCAGAACGCCTCGCCCAGGCGATGCTGGATCTCGCCGTAATACCAGGCCGGATCGCGCGCGGGCACCGCCGTGGCTTCCGGATCGCGGGTCAGCACCAGCGCACCCTGTCCCACCTGGCGCGTCCGCAGGCCGCTGCCCTGCAGGATCCGCGCGAGCGCATCGGTCGCGCTGGAACGCCCGCGCACGCCGGGCGAAACCACGCCGGCGGTCAGGCTGCTGTCGTAGATGACCGATTGACCGGTCGCGTCGCCGAAGGCCTCGATGGCGCGATCCAATGACTGCGGGCCGATATCGAAATCGAATTCGCCACCCGCGCAGGAAGACGCCGACCGTTCGGGAACCGGTTCTTCCTGCACGTCACAAGGCGCAACGCGTCCTTGCGCCAACGAAGCCGTAGCCGCAGCCATCGCCAGTACTCCCGAAAGGATCAGGGCAGGCGCAAGGGTCACCTTTCCGGTGCGTTTGACCTTCTCTGGACCCAAGGTTCGATACCTGCCTCGGGCCATCCTAGGTAACCAATATGACGCTTTGGTGTCCGCCGTCGGGAGTGTTGCTGAAGCGTCAGATTCCCCTTACGGGGTGGCCGGAGACCCCGCATGCACCGCATTAACGCCACGGGTGCTAGGGTGCATGCGCACTCGGTGCCCCCGCCGTGTCCCTGGAGCCTCCGTGCAGCTTCCTTACTGGAACTGCCCGTGGCCCATCATTCTCTTCGCAGGATCCGTTTTTTCGCCCTCAGCCTGTTCGGCCTGGTCTCGCTGCTCGCGCTGGTGTTGGGTGCCTGGTGGTGCATGCAGTGACCGGCCACTCCCCCTTGAATGACGACGCGCCCCGTTTTCCTCCCGTTCGCGAGGATCAGCTGGGCCAGGCACTGGCGGCTTTCCAGTCCGCCTTGCAGACGCCGCTCGACGGGGCCGGCGTGCGCATGCGCGTGGAGGAGGCCAGTGATCTCTTCGTCGGCGAGGTGGAACGCTGGAATCTCGACTTCGATCAGCGCAACTCGCTGATCCTGCGCGTGCTGGCGTTCAACGAACTGCTCGGCCGCGCCGCGCACGACGATCGGTTCGCCGCCCACGTGGAAGCCGTGGGTGGCGCCTACAACGTCAGTGACGATTTCATGCGCGCCGCGGCCCGGGCCGAACTCGCGCCGTCCGGCCCGGACCAGGAAGTCCTGGCCTTCAACCTGGAAAGCGTGCTGGGCGGCCTGCGCCGCTGACGCTCGCCAGTCCCGGAGGCAACTTTCAATGCGGCGTCGCGACGCCGCGTCCCATCGTCTGCGCGGCAGAACGCTTGGAATGCATCATGTTGGCCAGCGACACGATGCCGACCAACCGCTTGTGATCGTCCACCACCGGCAGCCGGCGCATCTCCAGATCGGCCATGTTGGTGGCGACCGATTCAACTTGATCGCCCGCGCGGCAATACATCACGTCCTCGGACATCACGTCGCGCACGGTCTTGCCGGCGACGTCGTTGTCGGTCAGGCCGCGCACCACGATGTCGCGGTCGGTGATCATGCCAATCAGGCGATCGTTCTCGTGCACGGGCAGGCTTCCCACGTCGCGGCTGCGCATGAGCTCGGCGGCGTCCAGCAGGGATTGCTCCGGACGGATGGTGGCCACGTCGCGGGTCATGATCTCTTCGATGATCATCGGATCTCTCCTGTCGTTGCGGACCTGACCACCGTAGGCAGCACGCGGTTACGAGAACATGAGGCATGGGGCGCCCTCAGGTCACGGGATTTTCATGGCGTCCGGCGCAGCGTTGCTGCGCGCGCACCACCGCGCATCACCGGAGCCTTTCCATGAAAACGAATCCGCTGTCCCGCCTGCTGGCCGGGCGCGAAGATCCCGCCCCGCAACCCGATCCCCGCCGCGACCGCGAGCCCGCGGAGGAAGAAGAGGAATAGCCCGTGGCCACGCGCCCGCTTGCGCCCGGTTCATGACCGGGCGGCAAGCGACCTGGCCCGCGCGATGGCATCCGCGCGTATCCGCATCAGCTTGTCCGGGTTCGTCAACGTGGGCGCCAGCGCCACCTCGCCGGCCACTTCGATGCCGAGAAAGCGAAGCCACTGGTGCATGTACGGCTTCTGGAAATCCTGGTACTGGGGCGTGGCGCCTTCCGAGAAATCGCCGGCGCTGGAATACATCAGGAAAGCGCGCTTGCCGGACAGCAGCGGCTGGTAGCCTTCGTCGCGCGACCAGCGCCAGTTCTGCCCAGGCAGGGTCACGATATCGATGTAGTGCTTGAGCCGGTAGGGAAGACCATAGTTCCACATCGGCAGACTGAACACGTACACGTCGGCGCGATTGAACTGCCGCGAGACGCGCACCGCGCGGTCCCACTGTGCCTCTTGCTCGGCCGCGGCGTCCTGCGCGCGCAGCACAGCGAACTTGGCGGCGATCATCGACGCGTCGAACTCGGGGAGTTCGAGGTTCCAGACATCCGCCGTCTCGTGCGTGTCCGCGGGATGCGCCTGCCGCCAGGCATCGAGGAAGGCGTCGGCAAGGGCGAGCGAACGGGAATCCTCGCCGCCGGGCGAGGCGCTGACGTGGAGCACGTGGGCCATGGAAGCATCCTTGTGCGGCTCGCCGCACCGAGTGGGGAGCGGCATTCTCGGGAACCGGCTCGCCACCGCACAAGTACGCACTTTGAGGTGCCTGCCCACTTCTGCGGAGGGATGAAGAGCATGCGATCTCCACGACCACGCCGCTTTTTATCTCCCCCTTTTTTAAAGGGGGATTGAGGGGGATTTGCTCTTGGCGCAAAAAGCAAATCCCCCGTCACCCGCTTCGCGGGCGCCCGCCCCCTTCTTCGAAGGGGGCTGAAGAGCATGCGGTCTCCACGACCACGCCGCTTTTTTACCTCCCCCTTTTTAAAAGGGGGATTGAGGGGGATTTGCTCTTGGCGCAAAAAGCAAATCCCCCGTCACCCGCTTCGCGGGCGCCCGCCCCCTTCTCCGAAGGGGGCGGAAGAGCATGCGATCTCCACGACCACGCCGCTTTTTTACCTCCCCCTTTTTAAAAGGGGGATTGAGGGGGATTTGCTCTTGGCGCAAAAAGCAAATCCCCCGTCACCCGCTTCGCGGCTGCCCGCCCCCTTCTTCGAAGGGGGCTGAAGAGCATGCGCTCTCCACGACCACGCCGCTTTTTACCTCCCCCTTTGAAAAAGGGGGATTGAGGGGGATTTGCTCTTGGCGCCAAAAGCAAATCCCCCGTCACCCGCTTCGCGGCTGCCCGCCCCCTTCTTCGAAGGGGGCTGAAGAGCATGCGCTCTCCACGACCACGCCGCTTTTTACCTCCCCCTTTGAAAAAGGGGGATTGAGGGGGATTTGCTTTTGGCGCAAGCCCCCAACCCAAACTTCACCCACCACGCAACAGCGGCGCAATCTCGCGCATCCGCAACTGCGTGGCCGGCCCCACCAATGCGAACGCCGTGTCGCCCTCGGCCCAGTACTGCGCCAGCAGGCGGCCGTCGCGACGCTCGCCGGTCACGTTGCGCGGTGTGCGCGGACGCAGGTACAGGCCGATGCGCGCGCCATCCGCGTCCTCATACACCAGCATGGCAGCGGCGCCCTCCGGCGTGGACAACAACCGACCCGCGTGCAGGCGGAATCCCTGCGCACGCAGATCCGGTACTTCGCCGGCAGCTCCGAAATGCGCCTGCAACCAGTTCCGCATCGTCTCCGGCGCGACGCCATCGGCATCATCGCCTTCACCGGCGGCGGCAAACAGGCGATACGCCGACACCGCATCGGCCATCGGCAACTGCTCGCTGGCCAACCGCGCATCGCGCCACTGCCAGCCCGCCATGCCACCCACGCCCAACGCCAGCAGGCAACCGGCAGCCATGCCCAGCCGCGCACGTCGCTGGCGGCGCACACCGGCGCGCAACCGGTGCGGCTGGAGTGCCAGCGGCACCGACGCCTCCAGATCACGCGCCCAGCCCGCGCGCAGCGTCTCGGCGTCGCGCTTCCACCCACCGACCCTGGCCTCCTGTTCGGGATGCTCGCGCAGCCATTGCCGCACCGCCTCGTGCCGTTCCTGCGCCAGCCGCCCGTCGACATAGGCGTGCAGTTCTTCTTCGGTGGGAGACCAGCGGTTCATTTGAGTACCCTCAGGGTGCGGGGCGATGCGGCACCGTCGTCGGCCAGCGCGCGTAGCCGTTCACGCGCGCGCGACAACCGCGACATCACCGTGCCGATGGGCAGACCCAGCATGTCCGCCGCCTCGCGATAACTGAAACCTTCCACGCTGACCAGCAGCAACAGCGCACGGTGGTCCGGCGGCAGCCGCGCGAACGCGGCCAGCATTGCCTGCCCTTCGTGGATGCGTTCGGGCGAAGGCACCGGCTCGACGGCCTCGGCGCCGAACAGCTCCAGCACCCGCTGCCAGCGCCGCGCGCGCCGGTGCTCGGTGACGAACTGCCGGTAGACGATCGCGAACAACCACGCCTGCAATGCCTCCTCGTCCCGGCGCGAATCCCAGCGCCGCAACGCGCGTTCCAGCGCCGCCTGCACGATGTCGTCCGCGCCATCGCCGGCCAGCGAGCGCGCGAAGCGCCGCAGCCGGGGCAGGAGCGCGCTCAGGCGCGGGTCGTCGGAAGCATCCATCGTCATCGTTTCGGAACGGGTCGTGGGGTAAGACGCACCCGAGGCCCGGATTATTCCATCCGTCTCCGCAAAAAGATTCGGGAATAAATCCGCCACCCGCGGCGTCTGATCCCCAGTCCCATCGCCAGGAGCCCGCCGTGCAAAGTCCTTCCCCACCGCCTCCCCGGGCCACCGCCCGTCGCTGGTGGCCGCTGCTGGCCATCGGCGCGATCGCCGCCGCACTGGCCGCCGCGTTCGCCTGGACCGCCGGCTGGCTGGGCGGCGCCTCCCGCCTGACCGCGCCTGCCATGACCAACGCGATCGAAGCCGGCGGATCGCCCCACCCGGGCTTCCGTCGCGCCCACGCCAAGGGCGTCTGCGTGACCGGTGTATTCCGCAGTTCCGGGCAGGCCGCCGCGCTGTCGTCGGCGCGGGTGTTCCGCCAGGCGGAGACGCCGGTGCTGGGCCGCATGTCGATCGGCGGCGGCGATCCGCACGGCGCCGACGCGCAGGCGCGCGTGCGCAGCATGGCGTTGCTGCTGCGCACCGACGATGGCCAGCAGTGGCGCACGGCGATGAACAGCTTCCCGTTCTTCGTGGTCGCCACGCCGGAAGGTTTCCACGCGCAGACACTCGCCTCGCGCCCGGACCCGGCCACCGGCAAACCGGATCCCGCGCGCATGGCCGCCTTCGTCGAACGCTATCCGGAAGCGCGCAAGTTCCAGGCCTGGGCCAAGTCGGCGCCGTGGTCGAACAGTTGGGGCAACACCCAGTACAACGGCGTCAACGCATTCCGCTTCATCGCCGAAGACGGCAGCGAACACGCGGTGCGCTGGTCGATGCGCCCGCACCTGCCGTTCGCGCCACTGAGCCCGCAACAACGCAAGCAGGCCGATGCCGATTTCCTCGCTGAGGATCTTGCACAGCGACTGGCACAGGGACCGCTGCAATGGGATCTCATGCTGACCCTCGCCGAACCGGGGGACCCGGTGAATGATCCTTCTCAGCCCTGGCCCGAAAACCGACGGGAAGTGATCGCCGGCACCCTCTCGTTGACCGGCGCGGAACCGCAGGCCACCGGCGCCTGCCGCGACATCAACTACGACCCGCTGATCCTGCCGACCGGCATCCGTGGCTCGGACGATCCGATCCTGGCGGCGCGCTCGGCGGTGTACTCGCAGTCGTTCAATCGACGTGAACGCGAAATCGGCCGCGGCCAGGCGCCCGAAGCCAGCGGCAAGGGAGGTGCCCGATGAACCGCCCGGCGTCCTTCGACCTGATCGCGCGCGTGCTGCACTGGACCATGGCACTGATGATCCTGGCGATGCTGTTCATCGGCGTGGCGATGGTCGCTTCGGTCTCGCAGCGGCCCTGGCTGATCGCGCTGCACCGCCCACTCGGCGCGGCCATCCTGGTGCTGGCGATCTGGCGGCTGGTGCATCGCCTGCGCCATCGTCCGCCGCCGCTGCCGGCGGATCTGCCGCGCTGGCAAGCCACCGCCGCGCTCGCCTCGCACTGGCTGCTGTACGCGCTGATGCTGGCGATGCCGCTGGTCGGCTGGGCCATGCTGTCGGCGGGCAGTTATCCGATCGTGCTGTTCGGCGGCGTGCAGTTGCCCCCGTTGCTGGCACCGGATCCCGCCATCTACGCCTGGCTGCGCGACGCCCACGGCTGGGGCGCCCGCCTGCTGTTCGCCACCGTGCTGCTGCATCTCTCGGCGGCGCTGTACCACGCCTGGGTGCGCCGTGACGGCGTGTTCGCCAGCATGGCGGGAACGCGCAAACAAGCTCCGACAGAACCGGGCGGCGACAGGTGATGCAACCTCATGGAGGCGGCGAAACGCCGCCCTCCATCAGGGCCGGACCTTCTTCCACTCCTCGAACTCGACCCGCTTTCCGTCCTTCCATCGCTCCAATCGCCAGACGTCGCCGTCCACGCGATAACGGAACGAATACACGCCACTGTCCTCCGCGGGAAAGGAACGCTGCATCAGCGTCTCGGTGTACTGGCCCTCTTCAGCCGCGTACCGGCCAGCCCCACCCGCCCAGAACTTGTCACCGGACTGCATGGTGAAGGAGAACCGGCCATCAGCCAGCACCTTCTGTCCGTTGAACTTCATTTCCGCGTAGGTCTTCGTCTGCCCGTCCTCGGTGACGTACTCGCCGCCCTGGAGTTCCCAGGCGCCTTCGAGGGACTTGTCGGCGGCGTGCGCGGGGGTGATGGCGAGCAGGATGCTCACAAAGAGAGCACATGCCGCTGTGATTTTTTCTGTCATTTTCATCAAGCCTTGGAAGAACGGAAACTCGTCAGGATGCCCCGAACGCGCGCTGCATGCCCGTACGATCACCTTGCAGCGCCGCCCGCATACGCTCCTCGGTCAGCGGCCTGACGATCCATTTCAGATCCAAGCCGCTCCATCGATTGGTCAGCGACGGAACGACCAGGAAATAGGAGGGCCCTGGTCCGACGCAGTACCAGAAAGCGTCCGACGACTGCATTGCGCCGATCTGGCGCCCTGACCACATGGCATTCATGTACTCCTGCCGCTTGCTGACCACGGTTACGCGTTCTCCATTGACGCGACCTTCAGGAGTATCAAACTCCAGTGCAGAAAACGACTCTTCCAGCAATCGCTTGGCCTGCGCACGTCTCCGTATGGCGGCCCAGATGGCTAGCGCAACCATTACCAGAAGCAGCCCGGTTCCCCAAGAATCAGTCATGCCTGCCTCCTTTCCGCTCAATCGCGTTGGCCAGCAGTGTGTCGTAAAGATCCACACGGATCTTCATCAATGCACCAGAAGTTGAAATCAGGTACAGCAGTACGACAAAAGCCCCCAACATGGCCAACCATCCGGGAATGGCGAGAAGGCTTTCCCGGTTCATCAGCAACAGGAACAGCGCCGCAGCAACCGGCAGAAAACCCAGTCGGGAGAAGCCTCCGGAAAGCAGCCCCACTTTCGTATCCAACTGCTGTCGCCACAACGATGTCATGCGCCGGTACTCAACCAACTGGCCTTTGGGAAAGGTAACCAGCCAATCCGTCAGTTCGCGAAAGTGACCGACATCGTGGTCCAGTTGCGCGGCTTGCTCGCCCTTCCAGTTCCTGACGCTTCGAAGGATCACCCACAACGAGCGCAGGATGAAGGGCGCCCAACCAGCAATCGCCGTGAAGGTTCCCGCCTGCGCCAAGTACACCATCCATACCTGCGGGCGAATGAACTGTACTAACACCGAGGAGGCCAGCCCGACAACAACGCCGACACCACCCAGCACATTCAGCCACCACACCCATCCAGGGGTATTGAGAACCGTAGCGGGTCCGTCGGGAATTGCCATCAAACGCCGTTCCATCGCTGCCAGCGAAAAGCTCCCCGTCGATTCGGCCATCCTGCCTCTCCCCGTTTCCTCAACGCATTATGCCGCCAGGCACCGGGGGGTCAAATCAAGCTCAAAGAAGCAATCTAGGGCAGCTCTTCTACGGCGGCATGGAGGTTTTCCCTACTCCGCCGCCTCCGGAAACCCCGGCAATTTCCCCACATCCGCCTCCTCGTGCTGGATGACCAGCGTCGCCTTGAGGTTCCTCGCAAGACTGGCGAAGCGGTCCATCGAAGCCAGCGACTGCGCGCGGTCGGTGTTGAACGAGGGCACGCCGCGGGTATCGAGGTTCTCGTGCAGATGCACCACGTCGCCGGACAGCAGCACCGGGCCGCGCTTCGGCAGGTTCACCAGCAGGCCGTGGTGGCCGGGCGTGTGCCCGGGCAGGTCGAGCATCACCACGCTGCCGTCGCCGAACACGTCCAGATCCCCGCGCACCTTCTCCACTTTCGCATCCTTGCCCAGCCACGGCGCAAACCGCTTCGTCCGCTCCTCGTGGCCCGGCGTGCCCAGCACCGCGTAGTCGCCCGCACCGATCAGCAGCGTGGCCTGCGGGAACTCCGCCGCCTGGCCGACATGATCGAAGTGGTAGTGGCTGATGCCCACCTTCGTTATCTGCGCCGGCTTCACCCTGATCTGCGCCAGCTGGTCCACCACGGTTTTCGCCAGCGCGGTGGAATCCTCCTTGCCCTGCGTCAGCGGCTTGCCCAGGTACTCGCGCGACAAGCCGGTATCCCACAGCAGGTAGTCGTTGCCATGGCGGATCAGGTAACAGCTGCCGACGAACAGTTTGCTCTGCCCCACATAGGCGCGGGTGTCGGACATCTCGTCCAGGTTGTAGGTCCACAGCTGCCCGCAATCCAGCCGCCACAGACGCAGTTCGACCGGAGCCGGAGCTTTGGCGGCGGCCAGGGACAACGGCAATGCGAACAGTGCGAAAACGAACCGGCAAAGACGTGCGTTCACGAGGCCCTCGGGCATGGCGTGCAATGGCGCGCAGTATGCCTTGGCGCGAGGGATTTACGTTGCAACGCCGGGTCCGGTATCGGCGGAAGGTGTAGGGTGGGCCCCGGCCCACCGCCATGACGTCCGGCGAGCGGGGTCGCCACCGGAGGCCACCATGTCCATCACCGGCATCATCCCCCAGCTGCGCACCACCGATCTGCGCGCATCCCTGCGGTTCTACACCGAAACCCTGGGGTTCCAGATTGCCTTCAACTACGAGGATTTCTACGTCGGCATCCGCGCCGGCGCGCAGATCTTCCACCTCAAGCAGGTCGACGAGCCCGACCCCTCCATCGCCTGGGTGGAGGAAGGCGGGCACTTCCACCTGTATCTGGAAACCGACGGCGTCGCCGCGTTCGCCGCCGGGCTCAAGGCCCGTGGCGTGCCGCTGGTCAAGGATGTACACGAGACGCCCTGGAACACGCGCGAGGTCGTCCTCCGCGACGACCAGGGCCACACGCTCTACCTGGGCGAGCCGCTGTAGCGCGCCACGCGCGGGAACCTCGCGGCCCCTGCTGCATCCGATGGGTAAGAGAGGAGATGCCATGAGCCCTGTTCATCCCCCGCTGGCCCGCGACTACGCCGCCATGGACGACGCCACGCTGGTCGCCTGGGTCAGGTACGGCGACCGCGACGCGTTCCGCCAGGTCATGCGGCGCTGCAACCAGCGCCTGTTCCGGGTCGCGCGCGGCGTGGTCAATGACGACGCCGAAGCCGAGGACGTGGTCCAGGAGGCCTACGTGCACGCGTACGAGAAGATCGACGGTTTCCGCGGCGAGGCCTCGCTGCTCACCTGGCTGACCCGCATCGTGCTCAACGTCGCCTACGGACGCCTGCGCCAGCGTCGCGCCACCGTGGACATGGCGCAGCTCGAAGCCGCGCAGCATGAAGATCGCGTGCTGGTCTTCCCCGCGCGCTTCGGCCACGAGGATCCCGCCGCCGCCGCGACGCGCGCGCAGATCCGCGCCCTGGTCGAACACGCCATCGACGGCCTGCCCGAACCGTTCCGCCTCGTGTTCGTCCTGCGCGAGATCGAGGAGTGCACGGTGGAGGAAACCGCCGCCGCGCTCGATCTGCGCGAGGAAACCGTGAAGACCCGGTTGCATCGCGCCCGCCGGCAACTGCGGGCGGCCCTGCGCGACACCCTCGCGACAACCCTCACCGATGCCTTTCCCTTCCTCGGTTCCCGCTGCGAACGCATGACCGACGAAGTGCTGAGGCGGCTGGATCCGTCACCGGCCGAACCTTCCCGCTCCCACCTGCCCGATAGCCCGCCCGCCATCTGAAGGGAGAACACCATGTTGACCACCGCCTTGATCGTCTTCGCCATCGCCGCCATCGGCGGTCTGTTCATGGCCAGCCGCGTGCTGCGCGGCCATCTCGCCCCGTGGGCAATCTCCATCCTGCACGCCCTGCTCGGCGCCAGTGGACTCATCCTGCTGATCCTCACGATCGTGCAGGGCGGCGCCTCCGCGCGGGTCACCGCCGCCCTGGCCATCCTCATCCTCGCCGCGCTCGGCGGCTTCTTCCTGGCCTCGATCCACCTGCGCGGCCGGGTTGCGCCCAAGGCAGTGGTGTTCGTGCATGCCGGCGTCGCCATCGCCGGTGTCCTCACCCTGTTGAGCGCCGTGCTGGCGGTATGAAACATCCGCTGCATCCCGCGCTGGTGCATTTCCCCATCGCCTGCTGGACGCTGGCCACGCTCGCCGATGTCGGCGGCCGGTGGTGGGGCGAGCCGGCCTGGCGGGTCGCCGGCGGCCTGCTGCTGATAGGCGCGATCAGCGCGCTCGCCACGATGGCGGCCGGATTCGTCGAGCTGATGAAGATTCCCAACGACAACCCCGCCCTGCGCGTGGCCAACCGCCATCTGCTGATGGCGCTGATCGCCTGGAGCAGCTACACCGCCAGCCTGATGCTGCGTTTGCACGGCAAGACCCTGCACCCGCCCGACGCGCTCGAGCTGGCCCTGAGCATCATCGGCTTCCTGGCCCTGTGCGTGACCGGCTGGCTGGGCGGCAGCCTGGTCTACACGCATGGCGTGGGCGTGCAACGCGAGGGAAGCGATGAATCACATGCGCGCGGACTCCCGCCGTCGCACCACAAACCCGGCTAGCCGCCGGCCTTGATGCAGGTCAAGACCCGCCACCTCGTCTCCGGGCGACAATGCGTCTCGCCCGGAGCCGACCATGACCACCCTGCCCCTGTCCTTCCACCCCACCCGCACCCACGCGCCCATCGAAGTGGACGGCACGGCGGTGGCGCGCGAACTGGGCCTGGACGTGGCGGTGTTCCGCCAATTGATGGACGCCGAAAAGATCACCGTGCTATGCGAGCGCGGCACCGGCGAGGACGAGGGCACCTGGCGGGTCAGCTTCTATCACGCCGGCCATCGCGCCCGCTTCGTGGTGGATGCGCAGGGGCGGATTCTCGACACGCCCGCGGCATCCTGAGAAGCACGGCCGTCCGAAGACGGCCATGCACGGACCTCCGCCTGATCAGAAGTCGTACTGCACCATGAAGCGCACCGAGCGCGGTGTCTGGAACGAGAGCGGCAACAGGTAGGTGTCCACCGGGATGCCGGTGGATCCGTCCTCGGCGCTCTCGCTGACCGAGGTGACCTTCTGCTCGTTGAACACGTTGAACACGTCCACCTTGAACTGCAATCCCTTCGCCCATGCCGGCGCGTAGCGCAGATTGAGATCCAGCTGCCGCGTCCACGGCAGGCGTCCCTTGGTGCCGCGCGGGAACGCCTGCACCGGATTGGCCGGGTTGCCGTCCGGTCCCAGCGCCTGGCCGGCCTCGGTGGTGCCGCAACGCATGAACGACGAACCGTAGGGATGGAAGCCGGTCCTGCTCGGCCAGGGCGCGTACACGCCGAAGCAGTTGAGCGGCCGTCCGGATTGCACCACCAGATTGGCGCCGATCGACCATTCCTCGTTGAACTCGTAGTTGCCGAACAGTTTCAGGCTGTGGCGGCGGTCGTTGGGCAGGTAACCGTAGGTATCCGTGGTCAGTTCGATGTAGTCGAAGTCCTGGGTGGTGTTGGTGTTCGCCTGGCCGATGTCGGACTTCACCCCGCCTTCGGTGTTGCCGCGGCTGCGGCCATACGTGTACGAACCCTGGAAGAAGAAGTTGTCCCAGCTACCGTCCATGAACAGCTCGATGGCGCTGTACGACCGCTTCGCCTCCGGTGATAGACGCGAGCCTTCCACCCGCACCGGGGTGAGGTTGCCGTCGCCGTACAGATCGGTCAGGAACACCGCGTCCTTGCCCGGATTGAAGATGCGGCAATACGGGAATCCCGCGCCCGGCAGCGCCGCGGCGCGACCCTGCGCGTCGAGCCAGCCATCTTCTTCGTCCAGATGGAAACCGGCCGATTCCAGGATGGCGGTGTAGTCGCAGTTGTCGTCGATGGCCGCCTTCAGCTTGCGGTAGATGCCGCGTACACCAAGATTCAGGTGCTCGGTCAGTGCCGCCTGGAAGCCGAGGATGAACTCGTCCTGGTACATCGGATCCAGGTCCTTGGCCGCGATGGTCCGCGGATTCTTCGGTTCGCCGAACTCGCCGTTGATGTAGGTCAGGTCGCCTTCCGGCGTCAATCCGACGGGCGCGCCGGTGATCGGATCGACGTCGGTGAAACGGAACTCCTGGCGGGTGAACACCGAGGCCGAGGCGCCGCGCGTGGCGACGTCGGCGGTCAGCGGCAAGGCGTAGCGGCCGGCATTGCCAAAGATCTTCAGGGTGGAGTCGCCGTTGACGTCCCAGGAGAATCCCAGCCGCGGGCCCAGCTGGTTCTCGACCTTCACGAAGCTGTTGCCGAAACCGTCGCGGTTGTCGAAGGTGTCCCAGCGCAGGCCCAGGTAGGCGATGAAGGTGTCGGTGACGTTCCAGCTGTCCTGGAGGTAGAAGGCGCGCTGCTTGATTTCGTTGGACGAGCCCTGGTTGACGATCTGCTCGCGCACGACGTCGTATTCGTCGCCCGTCTCCGGCTGCCCATCCGTGCCGTTGTTGGTCGCATACCGCCAGGTCCGGCCGCCTTCGATCGACGTGCCGGCCACGGACTCGTAGTTGTCGATGTCGATGCCGAACTGCAGGCGGTGGGTCGCCAGCTGCCATTCCGCATCCACCCGGAACTGGTGGCGGGTGTCCTCGTTGTTGGCGCCCTGGATCGCGCCGCCGGTGATGTTGCAGGTGCTGACGTAGGGCAGGCCGCCGTTGGTCAGATCGCGGCGATACTGCGGGCGCGCGTCCACGATCAACGGGCAGCCGCTGGCCGGCTGGTCGAGGTTGCCGCCGTAGCGGACATCCCGTCCGTCGGCGGTGCGCAGATGCTGGGCGCGCGAGGACTTGCCCAGGCCAGCCAGCGCCGACAGGGTGAAGTTGTCGGTCAGGTAGCCGGTGTACTTGAGGATGTAGTTGTCGCCGCCGGCCTCCTGGAAGTTGGTGCCGATCAGCGCCTGCCGATCCAGCCGGCCCACGGTATTTCCGTACACTGCGGTCTCGACTTCCCGCTTGTCCGAAATGCCGGTGAATTCCAGCAGGTGGCTGTCGGTGATCTGCCAGTCCAGCTTGACCACCCAGTTCGGCGTCTTGGTGACCGCGCTGGTATTGGTGCTGGCCACCACACTGTTCCAGGTATCGGCTTCCTCGCGCTCGTACTGGACCAGGCCGTAGGCGAACAGGCGATCCTGGATCAGCGCGCCGCTGGCCCAGACCGAGGCGGTGGCCTGCCATTCCCTGTCACGGGAATTGTCTTCCTGCACCCGTCCCAGGCTGCCGGGCACCAGCGGATTGGAATAGTGGACGTTCTCGGTTTCCTCGCGCAGCGACTTGGGTTCGTAAAAGATGTTGGCGCCGGCATGGAACTCGTTGCTGCCGCGCTTGGTGATCTGGTTGAGCACGCCGCCCAGCGAACGGCCGAACTCGGCGCCGTAGCCACCGGTCTTGACCTGCTGTTCGGCAATCGCCTCGAACGGCACCTGGGTGAAGTTCAGTCCGCGGAAAGTGTTGGTGATGTTGAAGCCGTTGACGTAGTACTGGTTCTCGGCCACCGACGAACCGCCGAACGAGGCCAGGTTGCCGAACGCCGCATCGCCGCGCACCGTGCCCGGCGCCAGCAGCGCCACGCTGGTGGCATCGCGCGCCACCGGGATCCGTGCGATCTGTTCGGCGGTCAGGATGGTGGTGGACTCCACCGAGGACACGTCGATCGGGTTGACCGCGCTGGAGCCGACCACGGTGACCGCATCCAGCGTGGTCGCGCTTCCGCCGCCGCTGGCGACGAGATCGGCGGTGGTCGCCGTGCCCACGCTGACGCTGACCGTGCGGCTGGCGCCGCCGGCGGTGGTCACCGTGTACTGGCCGGTCGGCAAGGCCGAGAAGCGGTAGCTGCCGTCGCTGCCCACGGTGACGCTGCGGCTGAAACCGGTGGCCGGATTGGTGATGGTGATGGTTTCACCGGCGGTGGCGCGTCCGGTGATGGCGCCGGACGTATTCGATTGCGCATGCACGCCGCCGACGAAGCACACCCCCAGCGCGGTGCACAGCGCGGTGCGCTTCAGTCCCCGGGTCAAGCGGTGCATGTTTCGGTTGATGCTCATGGTTCGCACTCTCTGGTTCTCCTGCAGATCAAGGATCACGACCACGCGCCGGGCGCGTGATGCGGCGAATCAGGTGCCGGTCTCCCCCACGCCTGACGCGAGGAGGCTAACGATCCGTTTACTTTCCGGATGTGCGGAAATTGAGTTTTGTGCCGCGTCCGTGGCCGGATGAGTCCGGTTCGGATGCAACCGCTTTCGCACGCGTGCGCAACCGGCGCATACGATTTGCGCGACCACGGCACAACGCGCGTCGATGCAGGGCCGCAGTATTCAGGCCGCCGGAACCCGCTCTCTCTGCTCCGGCCTGAAGGCCACGACCGCGATTCGTGGCCTTCTTTTTTCCACGCTTCCCGGGATTGGCCTGCTCGCCGGACGCGCGATTGGCTCTCGGTGAAGCAAGCGCCAGCTCCTAGGGTGTGGCCGTTGCCGGCGGGCATCCCCGCATGCGCCGGCACGGAGAGAGAATCGCCATGTTCGAACTCGTCCCGCACCGGCTGCGCCAGTTCGGCCAGCTGGATCTGCATCGCGAAACCGCGCACGGATTGCACGTCGTGCTGGCCCAGGGACGGGGCAGCGGACTCATCGTGCCCGCGCAATGGATGAGCCTCTGCTGGTCCCTGCGCGGCGATCTGCGCCTGCAGTCCGGTGAACTGGAATGGCACCTCGGCGCGGGCCACGGCCAGGCCTGGGGAGATGGCGTGCTTCGCTGCCGCAGTTCGCGGCCACAGGCCTGGCTGGTGGTCACGGGTCCGCGCCAGGCCTGGCCATGGCGGCCGCATCGATACACCGAGAGCGGGCCGCTGCTGCCCTGGCAGGCGCGCATCCCGCGCGGGTTGGCCCACGGTTTGATCGCGCTGGCCGCCCCGGTTCGCGACCGCGCGCGTGAACCGCCGGAAGATGCCGTCACCACCGTGATGGAAAACCTCGCGCACTGGCAATCGGATCTGCACGGCGCGCTCGCACGCTGCGCGGGACGCACGCAGCCGCTGCGCCACCAGACCATGACCCGGCTGTTGCGTGTCCGCCATGCGATCCACTGCGACCCCGGCCAGCGCCTGGATCTGGATGCGCTGGCCCGGCTGGCCAACTATTCGCCCTGCCACCTGTTGCGCATGCACCGCCGGGTGTTCGGCGAAACGCCTTTCGAATACGCTTCGCGCCTGCGGGATCGCCGGGCGCTGGAACTCATCCGCGGCACCGATCTGTCCATCCTCGACATCTCGCTGCGGCTGGGCTATGAAAACCAGAGCGCGTTCTGTCGTGCGTTCAAGACCACGTTTGGCGCCACGCCCACGGGCATCCGCCGGCACGCCCTGTCGCGGGCTTCGCGGGCCGCCTGAAAGCAGCGACCCGTCCATACCATCCATCACAAGGGGAATTGCGATGCACCGCGAAGATTCACGCGTCTCGGGCTGGCCGCGCGTCGGCCTCGGCGCCCTGGTGGCGGGCATGGCCGATCTGGTGTTCGCGATGGGGTTCTGGTGGATCAGCCATGACGTGCCGCCAATCCGCATCCTGCAATCCATCGCCGCCGGCTGGTACGGCGAAGCCAGTTTCGCCGGCGGCGTGCAGACCGCCGGTGTCGGCGCGGTGTCCCACTTCGCGATCATGTTCCTGTTCGTCGCCGCCTACCGGCAGATGGCCACGCGCGTTGCGTCGCTGCGTCTGCGTCCGCTCGCGATGGGCGCGCTCTACGGACTTTTCCTGTATCTGGTGATGAACTTCGTCGTGCTGCCGCTGTCGGCCGCCGGCATGGCGAGTTTCAAGGATATCGGCTGGGTCGCGGCCAGCATCGCGATGCACGCGCTGATCGGCGTGCTGTGCGCACGCTATGCGCTCGCGCCCCGCGCGCCCGGCGATGCCGGACTGGCGCACGGCCGGGCCTGAACCCGGACGCGCCGCACACCGCCGTCAGCGCGCCTGGATGCGCGCCAGCAGCGCGGCGGGAATGCCGATCAACAACACGTACGCCGCCACGCAGACCGCATGCCACTGCCACGCGTGGGTGGCGGGCGTGGCCGCGCTGAAGTGCGGCACGAACACCAGGAAGATCAACCCGTACATCGACGCGCCATACACCGCGCCCGCGCCGAACGGACGGCGCAACAGCACCGGCGAGCGCCGCGCCAGCAGCCGGTAGGCGCCCATCACGCCCGACAGCACGCCCGCGTACAGCACCGCACCGAGCGCGACCGTGCCCTCGCCGCCGGTGAAGGCCGCCGGCCCCAGCAGCCACGCGGCAATCGACTGGAAGATGCGGTCCGGCGCGACCCCGCGCGGCCCCCAGTAGGCCGCCGCCACCGCCAGATCCAGCATCGCCGCGGCGGTGCCGCCCATGACCGACCAGAACACCGCCGGTGGAACCGGCGGCAGCGGGTGGAACGCCTCGCTTCGACTGGCCATCACGGCCTCCCGATTGCCAATTTGGCCCTATCTGAAACAATGCGAATGGCTCCATCAAGGGCCAATCCACCCGGATCTAATAGGGCCATTGGGAGGAACCGGATGCTCACGCAGCTGCAACTCGATGGAAATGGCCCCCTGCACGCGCAGCTGACCCGCGCGCTCAAGCAGGCGCTGGCGACCGGTCAGTTGCGCCAGGGCAGCCGGCTGCCGCCGACCCGCTTCATGTCCCAGCAGATGGGCGTATCGCGCAACACCGTGCTGGCGGCCTACGAGCAATTGCGCATCGAAGGCTACATCGATGGCCGGGTGGGTTCGGGCAGCTACGTGACCCTGCCCGCGCGGCCCGCGCCCGCGCCGGTGGAAACACCGCCGCTGCCGCCCCAGACCCGCTTCACCGCGCGCGCGCGCCAGGCCCACGATCAGGACAACCTGCCCGGCAAGCGCGTGCCCGGCGTGCGCTTCTCGTTCCAGTACGGCGCGCCCTACACGCACCCGGCCGTGACCACCGCCTGGTCCCGCGAACTCGGCCATGCCGCCCTGTACACCTCGCCCGGCTATCCGTGGGCGCAGGGCCTGCCGGAACTGCGCCAGGCCATCTGCGAATACGTGCTGCGGCGCGGCGTGGAAGCGCGTCCGGAGGACGTGGTGATCGTCGCCGGCACCCAGCAGGCGGTGTCGCTGTGCGCGCGCGTGCTGTTCGACCCCGGCGATCCGGTCGGCATCGAGGAGCCGCAGTACTACGCCGCCCGGGTGATCCTGCAGGCCTACGGCGCACAGCTGCAGCCGGTGCCGGTGGACGACCAGGGCCTGATCGTCGAGGCCTTGCCCACGACCGCGCCGCGCGTCATCTACACCACGCCCTCCCACCAGTTTCCGCAGGGCGGCACCCTGCCGCCGGAACGGCGCGCCGCGCTGCTGGACTACGCCGCGCGCAATGAGTGCTGGATCATCGAGGACGACTACGATGGCGAAATCCGCTACGACGCCCGCTCCCTGCCCTCGCTCAAGTCGCAGGACGAGCACGGCCGGGTGATCTACGTCGGCACCTTCTCCAAGACCCTGTTCCCGTCGCTGCGGCTGGGCTACCTGGTGGTGCCGCGCGGATTGAGGCGGGATTTCATCTCGGCCAAATGGATGGAGGACTTCGGCGCCTCCGCCATCGATCAGGCCGCGCTGGCCGGCTTCATGACCTCCGGCGCCTGCGACCGCCACCTGCGCCGCTCGCTCATCGCGCTGCGCGAACGCCGCGACGCCCTGTTGGACGGCCTGCACCGGATGAACGAAGGCCGGTTGAGCTTCGTGGACTCACAGGCCGGCATGCACATCCCGGTCTGGCTCAACCACCGCGATCGCGAACAGGGCCGCCAGTTCGTCGACCGCGCCCGCCGCATGGGCCTGGGCCTGTACTCCATCGCCCCCTACTACCTCGATCCGCCGGATCGCGCCGGCCTGATCCTCGGCTACGCCGGCCTGCCGGTGGGCGACATCGAACAGGCGCTGGAAGTGCTGCGGCAGTGCCTGGACGCGGAGTATGGACCGCGCAGGCATTGAGTGGAGTGCGGATTGCGTCGGACGCAATCTGCATTTTTTCCCGCAGTCTCGTCCGCCTGGTTAGCCCGTCATCCGTTCGAGCGCTTCCTCGTCCGCCGGTATTGCCGGCGGTCACGACTCCGCCACGAAATCCCCCGGCCCGGCGGGGGCATCAGGACGCTGCAAGGCAAATACGCAATCGAAGAAGGGGGCCATCTCCTCCCAGGGCACCTTCTGGTCGCGCGCCTTGACCAGCAGGCGTCCCACTTCGACCACATCTCCCGCTTCCTGATACCCGCGCATGAAGGCGGCACGTGAATCCGCGTCCGCATGCTTGCCGTGGTCCTGCTGGTTGTACGCGTGGAACTCCAGAATGTTGCCCGGCGCCGCGACCGACAGTCCCCGCACGGAGCACTGCCGGATTCCGCTGCTGTCCTCCCGGTCCACATGGCCTTCCGCATAGCTGTCCTGCAACGTATGCAGCAGCGATCCGAATGCCACGTCGTCCACATAGCGGCGCAGTCCCCCGCTGGCACCCTGCGTATACAGATCCAGCAGGCGCCATTCCCCGCGTCCATAGCCTTCCTGGATCGTCGGAATCTGGATCTCCTTCAGGCGCTTTTCCAGGTCGTACTCGCCGCGCGCCGCGCGCCAGGTGAACTCGAACCAGCCCATCAGCCGCGCCTTGGTCTGTGCGGCGGGTTCGCCGTTCCGGCTCGCCATCGCATGCAGGTACTGGAGATCGCCAAAGTGGGAGCGATACAGCATCGCATCGCCCGGACCGTACACCTTGCCGGCGGCCGCGCCCTTGTTGGCATCCAGGAACAGGCCTACCCAGCAACTCGGCTGGGTCTCGAAGCGGATGGTCTCCCGCGTCTTGCAGCTGATCCCGCGCGCCTGCTGGAGCGACATCCGGAAAGGCGGATCATCATTCCAGCGGATCCCCGCCAGCACGGGAACAGGCGCTGAAGTCGCCACGCTTCCGCTGCAGATGTCGCCATTGCAGCCATAGATGCGGTTGGTGATTTCCTCGTGGACCGGCTCGGTGAAGGCGGATACCGACAGCCGCGCCAGCATCCGCTCCACGCTCGCCATCGTGCCGGAAGTGATTCCCGCCAACCGCCGTTCTTCCGCGGTCGATTGGGTTGCCAGCTTGTGCGCCAGCGCAGGCCCGATGACCGCGACCGCCAGTGCCGCCACCAGGGACCGCTTGATGTTCACGCCATGCTTCGCCATATCACACCTCCTCCCTTTCTGATGTGCCCGCGTTTGATTGCCTCGGAACGAGGGTTCGTCCTACGTCGAACCGCGCTCCCATCCATGCCTGTGGCCCGCGATTCGTCAGCTCACCGCTTCTGGAGCTGGCGCACACTGCTGACGACCAGACAGGCGCCCATCACGGTCATGGCGCTTATGATGAACATCGCCAGGCCATCCCCGTAGGCCACATTGCGCAGAACGATTACCCATTCACCTTCCCGGTAGCAGCGCTCCAGCGCATGCAGCCCGCTGCCCAGCAGGAAAACCCCGCTGCCCAGCAGAATCATCTGGGTTCCTCGGCCAATGGTTCCCATGCTGCCCTCAGTCCTTTTCCATCGCTTGGATGGTCTTGCCGTCCACCGTCCACGGCACGCCATCCGGCGGCGTCATCACATAGAACGTCTTCTTGGCCCACAGGCTCCAGAAGACGTGGATTTCGGTGGGAGCCGGATCCAGCAGATGGGTGATCATGAGTCCCACGGCCTTGGGATCATTCTTCAGCACGATGCAGCTGCGACTGTAGGCGCGCTGCGAGACGACCTTTCCCTCCTTCACGCTCACCCGATGAGCCCCGCCCACCGGCAGGTCCTCGTACGTGGTCGTGCCGGGAATCAGGTAGACCGCCCACGTGCTCGTGTCGTCGTTTGCCGGTAGCGTGATGGTGTTGTAGCGCTTACCGCACTGCTCGAAGCGCGCGTCCGCCGCCACCGCGCGCGCGGCGGCGGCCCCGGCCTCATAGGCGCTCAGCGGCTCCGGAGCGGCCAGTGCGTTGACCGGCCCGGCCACGCCCGCATCGGATACCGTGACCCGGTACAGCGCTTCCGGCGTGCGGTCCACGAATACAACGGCAACCCCGCCTTCCGCTTCCTGCGTGATCCAGCCGGCCACACGGGAATCCGGCGTGCCCTTCCAGAGCGCCATCAGCGCATCGGTCGCGTGCCAGGCCGCCTGGTCGTGCCGGTACAACGCCTCGCCGGTCGTCGAAGCCAACTGCAAGGCCGCGGATCGTTCGGCGGGCGTCAGGGGCTTGAACGCAGGCTCATCGGCGGATGCCGTCAGGCTTGCCAGCGCCAGCAGAATGACAAACAGGTTGTGCCGCATGTGATCTCCCTTTCAAACGCGTCCGTTCGATATCCCCACGGAAACACACCGTCTTCCAGCAACCGGGCAAGCGGTTTCAGAAACCGATTTTCGTGCTCACCGAAACCGAATGGTCCGGTTGCACCACCACGCTGACGCTATACGGGCCGGTCCCCTCGAAATACCCCTGCGCCGGCAAGGCAAACCGGCGCTCCCCTGCCCGGAAGGATACGGCGATTCCGGACTCTCCGCGCGGGTCCACCCGGACCGTGCGGATCTCCCCCGGCGCCAGCACGGGCACGACCGGGACGCAGAAGCCGGCGCCGGAAACCCGGACGTCATGCAGCGGCGTCTGCGACCGGTTGATGACCTGGACCGGCGTACCCGCCGAGCAAGCGCTCAGCAAAAGGAACAGGAGTGCGGCGCAGCCTCGTTTCATGAGCGTTCCGTCAGAAGATCCGGCAGGTCCATCGGTCCCCCATCCACCCGCGCCGTACCGTATCCCGAATCCCGGCAACGCCACCAGTTCCATCCCCCCGCACGATGATCGCTGGCCAAGCCTGCCCCTTGCCGACGAATTCCCTCCCGGGATCAGTCCGACTCCCTGTACCGCCATCACGGCGAGGGGAGACAGTTCGCGAAGAACCACGAACCGACCTCGCGCGAAAGTCAATCAGAAGGACGGACGAAATCGATGTGCTGTCACACCCACAAATGTGGGAAGTGAAACTTTGAAACTTGAATCGTAAAAGTTAGTTGCCCTAACTTTCGTGGGCGTGACAGGCTTTGGCACTCTGAACCTCGGAATGCAGGCTCATGGAACGAAACCGCGCCACGCGCTGTTGCTCGGTTTCATCATCATCGATTGACCGTCTCGCATGCCCACCCGCTCGAAGCAGGTGCCGATATCCGGAACCTTTCCGATTCGACGGGATCCGGTTTTTCCTTCATCGCCGTCCGCGAAGAGGGCAATGAGTACACGCCGCCCACACGGCCCGATTCGCCAGAAAAGTGATTGAACATGCCTTCCATGAAGACGACTGCACGATCCCCCGGCGAGCACGCCACAACTTCAACCCCTGCCTCGCGCATGGCGACGTCCTTCCCGGAAAAAGCCGCCGCGTGCCTGTCGCTGCTCCTGATCGGAAGCGTGTGGACCGGAGCGGCACATGCCCTTTGCGGCCCCCCCCCAACCAGAAGACCTATCCCGACTCGACGCCCATCAGCCCTTTGCCAACCACCATCAAGCTGGACCACGTCAGCATTGGCCAGCTCATGACGAAGGACCCCATCACCGTCCACCTGGCCCTCACCATCAACCCTGTTCCCAACTGGACAAACTGCGGAAACGACGGGGAATATGGCCTGACGGCGCCGGTGACCACTTTGCAGCCCTCGAACATACCTGGCGTGTACGAGACGGGCATTCCCGGAGTGGGCATAAGAATCAAGCTCACAAGTAGGGGCAACCCCGACTTTTGGTCCCGCGCCGCTCCTTTCACGCGGCCAACTCCCAGCTCGGGCCCGACACTTTACGCTCCCTCAGAGGTCGTGTTCGAATTCGTCCGTACCGCCATGGGCGTAGGCAAGGGATCCTTCTCCTTCGACTACGAGACCCAGTTCTTCATCGATACCAACTACACCACGCCCAAGCGCCCACATTATCGGATCGTGGGCACGTCCTTGCGGACGTCCCTGGAGCAGGACACCTACTTCACCAGTTGCCATACACCCCGAACCGTCACCGACGTCAACATGGGGCGGGCCCTGGTGGCCGAAATCAAACTGGGCCAGGCCAAGGAACATGCGTTTTCCCTTGATGTCCACTGCGAAGGCATGAATCCCGCGACCAAGCCCCCCGTCAAGGTCTATTTCGTGGGAAGCGCCGTTCGGGATGGGCTCCTGAATCTGGATAACAATCGCGCCCCCCACGTGGCCAAAGGTGTCGGCATCGCGGTGACCAATGACAAAGGGGTTGCCCTGCCTTTCACAAAGGAAAGCGCCTTGCCCCTGGCGTGGCAATCGAGCGACCCCAACGTTGAGCGGTACCGCTTCTCGGGACAGGCACGCTACGTGGCCACCACCGGAGAGATAACAGCGGGAAAGGCAGACGCCACCCTCAGCTACGTCCTGCAATACGAGTGACGCGATCAAAAGCACGCTCCCCGATGCATTGCCGGCGGGCTCGACGCCGATAGCGGCGGCTTTCGTCAGCAATGCGTCAGGCTTTGGACGGCTGCCGCCCGATAGCCGGGCTGCCTCCCCGGTTTCGTCTACTGATCGGTGGAGCGTGCGAGCGTCATCTATCCGGCCCATCGCGCCCGGTCCATTCGACGGGCAAATCCCTATGCGGACAGGACACGCAGATCAATCAGAAAAATCCTAAATGCGCGAAAAATTCCGCCGCATTTATTGCGAGAAACTGAACCCTTACCGCAAGTTACCAAAAGTTAATCGATGCCCATTAGGTGCCATGGCAGACTCCGTCTCCCGGCTTCACTCGCATCAGAGGAAGCCGGGGCGCGCGGCGCGGCATCGACGCCACCCGATTGAATCGGCAATCCGCGCGTTACATCGAATCGAAGCGAGTATCCGCACCGAACTCACGACGCACTCGCTTCGACGGCATTCGTGCTTCTCAATTCGCTTGCTACCACGAGCAAGGAAGTACCCCCTCAGCGAACACCCCTCTGCCCAAGGAAGAGTGATTGAACATGCCATTGCTCCCCGCTTCCTTCAATGCGACATCCCTGCGGGCCACCCGACACCCCGGCGGAACGCGCTTCGAGACCGCGAGCCGTCTCTCCCGCCTCGCGACTTCCTTCCCGGGAAGGTCCACCCTGTGTGCGTCGCTGTTGCTGATTGGAAGCGCCTGGACCAACGCGGCGCACGCCCTTTGCGGCACCCCCGACCCCAACTACCCTTATCCCACCACGGTCCAAGTGGGCTCTTTCCCGGCCGTCACCACGCTGAAACACGTCCCCGTTGGCCAGATCATGGCCCACTACGACGTCGATCTTGTCGTCAGCAGCGTCCCCGGCTGGGCAAACTGCGCAAGCGGCTCGCCCAACGGCCAGTACGGCCTGACGAATCCAGTGACCACGTTGAGTCCCTCGGGTATTGATCACGTGTACGCCACCGGCATTCCGGGAGTGGGCATAAGAATCAGACCCGCCAGCGCGTCGAATGCCTACTTTTACATAACGCCTCCCCCCTTCGCCGCTCCCACGCCAACAACCAACGTGACGCTGTACGCTCCAAGACGGCTGATCGTCGAGTTCGTCCGTACCGCCATGGGCGTGGGCCAGGGAGAACTCACTTTCGACTACGAAACCCGGTTCTTCATCGAAACCCGGACTGCGCCCACGGGCTCATTCCACAAGATCGTGGGCACCGCTTTGCGGACCACCCTGCAACAAAGCACCTACTTCAGCAGTTGCCATACACCCGCCGCCGACACCCGCGTCGACATGGGGCAGGCGATGATTGCCGAGATCAAACTGGGGCAGGCCAAGGAACAGGCGTTTTCCCTTGACGTCCACTGCGAAGGCATGAATCCGACGGTCAAGCCCGCCGTCGAGGTCTACCTCGAGGGAAACGCCGGTCGGGACGGCGTTCTGATGCTGGATGGCGCCGGCGCGGATCAGGTCGCCAAGGGCGTCGGCATCGCGGTGACCGACGAAGCAGGGGTTGCCCTGCCTCTCACAAAGCAAAGCACCGTGCCCCTGGAGTGGCAATCGAGCAGACCCAATGTCGAACGGTATCGCTTGTCGGGAAAGGCCCGCTACGTTGCTACCGACGATGAGATAACCGCCGGCAAGGCCGACGCCACCCTGACCTACGTCCTGCAATACAACTGATGCGGTCGGCCTGCCCGCCAACCCGCTGCAATGCCGTCACCGGCCTTTCCTCATCCCCGTCATCCGCCAGGCTCCAACGGGCAGTGGCCAATCTGCTTTTCCTGTCGCCTTCGCGTCAATCCCCGGGGCGCCCATCGGCGTGACGCGACACCCCGGAGGCAGTTGCCTCCCCAGTGTGCTCGCGTCCATCCGCGACAGGTCGCCTCCTGCGGACGTTCCGGGCGACGCACGAGCACCAGCCACCACCGGTTTCCGCGAAACCGTTGAAGGTATATAGTCACGCACGGCCCAGCTTTGCGCGGCCCTGACATCTCCGGCCACGCGATTCCGCGCGCCGCCACACTCCCACTCCGAACTTCGCGAAAACGCAGCTCCATTGCCTGCGTTGCGGCCACGATGCTGTCCGCGTCGCTGCGTTCTTCTCCTCTCTCCCTGAATCGCCTCACCTCGTCACACGACGGGCGCGGCGGCGACGCCGTGCGCCTTCATTCCCCCTACTGCAAGGAGGGCTTCATGCCTTCACGATTCCTGTTGCCCACGCTGGCGCTGGCGGTGTTTTTCGTCGGCGCTTCCGAGTTCATGTTGTCCGCGATGCTGGCGCCGCTGGCGCGTGTGTTCGCGGTTTGGCCCGCGCGGGCGGCGTGGCTGGTGTCCAGCTACGCGCTGGCCTATGCGCTGGCCGCGCCCGTGTTCGGGTATCTGTCCGACCGGATGGATCGGCGGCGGTGGTTGCTGCTGTCGCTGCTGCTACTCGCGGCGGACCATCTGGCGTTGACGCTCGCGCCGAATTTCGAAGTCGCGCTGGGCCTGCGGATGCTGGGCGGACTGGCATCAGCAGCGCTCATTCCCACCACCTTCGCGCTGGTGGCCGATACCGTGCCCGCGTCACGACAATCGGCCGCGATGGGCGCGGTGATGGCCGGGATGACCTTCGGCCTTGTCGCCGGTCCCGCGCTGGCCGGCGTGCTGGCGGAAACATGGGGCTGGCGCATGCCTTTCTGGACGATGGCGGCCGGATGCGTATTGACCTTCGGTGTGGCGTGGGGCGCGGTGACGTCCACGCCACCCGCGCGCGCCTTTGCCGGGTCGGGCGCCGTCCGCTGGCTTGCCCAAGGCAGGCTGGTGCGCCTGCTGCTGGCCAAGGGACTCTGGAACGGCGCCGCCGTCGCCGGCTTCCTGCTGGCAGGCGAAGTGCTCCGCCACCGGCATGGCCTGGGCACCGCCACCGTCGGCCTGTCGGTCTCCGTCTTCGGCGGCGGACTGTTTCTCGGCAATCTGGGTATTGGCGCGGTACGCCGCCTGCTTTCAGGGGACGAGGCGGTATTGATGGCCGCGTTGTGGCTGCTCCCGCTGGCGATGGGCGCCTTCATGGCCACACCACTGACGCTCCCGGCCGCACTCGTCTGTCTGAGTTTGTGGGGATTCGCCCTCGGCCTGGCCGCCCCCGCCAGCACCGCCCTGCTCGCCCACCGCAGCGGCCCCGACAAAGGTCAGGTACTGGCCGTCTCGGAAAGCCTCAACAATGGGGTGCTGTTGATTGTCTTGCCGATTGCAGCCGTGCAGCTGGAGGCCTCGGGTGCGGAGGCGGCGGCACTGATGCTGGGCTTCCCGCTGGCCGCCGCTTTGGGGGTGATGCCTGCGAAAGAGCGAATAGCACGTCGATACGAAGAGAAAGGCGGGCGGTGACCGGCCACATTACGTCATCCTAGTCATCCGCACTGGGGCTATCACGTTCGCGTATCGATTTCTCCACTCCCTCACGGACCTGGCTCAGATAGCCTTCCATTCCCCAGCGCCGGGCCCGGTCCAACAGCACCTGATACTCGGCAGCGTAGTCCTCATCCGTCGAGCAGCGAAGCAGTCGCACGGGAAGATTGTGGAATATATCGGCCAGCTTTCGCGGAAATCCGGGAGAATCGGCTGCGCGTATCTCTATGAACGCAAGGCTCATCATCCTGTGCAAAGCCTGCCGATGGATATCCGGATTGTTCACGCTCTTTCTCATTTTGTTCTCGTAATTGGAAAAGTCGCGTCCCTCCAGGCAGGTCGATATGACAGCTTCTATCCGCCGGCGACTCGCCTGGGCCCTGGACACCTCGGAAAACGCGGCCTGGACTTGATGCTTCCGTTCTTGAATTCAGCCATGGCGGAATGGTTGTACGGGATGGCGTACGCATCGCCCTCTGGAAGCAGCACTATCTGAAGTGTCGGGCGCGGTTCGCTTCCGTAGTAAGTGTCCCGGTCTACCCCGTAGGAAGAGATATCCAGAACAAAGCATCGACGACCCTTTCCGGATCTTATCTTCAGCAGGCTATGACCCGCCTTGTTGAGCTCGAACACATGCTCGTAGCTCCGGATGGTGACCGCTTCCGAGCTTCGAACGCTTATGACTCCGTCCGTCGACTGGACCTGAATGTCCTCGCCCAGGAAATTGGTCACGACGTACCGCTCTTCCGGCGGACAACCCGTTAGCAGAAGCACGACGAAAGCCAGAAGCGCTCGTGGCAGAAAGCGACGCACCCGAGAAAGGCCCGACCGTTGGGCACACGGCATCAACCGCCCGCTGAAGGCGTCGATGTTCGGAATCGTCCTCGTGGCTTCCGGTTCCATCACCGAGCATCCCTTCCCGAGCATCCTGCCTCTTCCATCTGCCAGCAGAGACGACACAAGACCATCAGCGCGAGCTGGGTGCAACCTGGTCCAGCCTGATGGATCCAGCCAGAATTCTTAGCGGTTCTCTTGGATATACGAAGTAGACCGTATGCTGATAGACATCACCCACCTTAACGAGTTCATGCCGATCAATCATGTAGAGCCGTTCCCCGCCCGGGAATTCCCAGTCGACGAGATCCTCATAGATGACTCTTGCAGTACCGCTGTCGCCCTCGACATCCAACTCGGCGCCCACGGTATCGCCTGCACGAAAGATGCTGAACCTGCTCAGACTTGAGTCATGCCATCCGCCCTTGGATCTCCCGCCAAGCACGGCGTCGCGTACGAAGGTGGCCTCGTCCTCACCAAAACTATCCAGAGCATCCTTGAGATAGCCAGCGTAGGCATTCCACGCCTCCTCCGACATCCTCACCATGACTTCTGGATCCTGCTGCTTTGCTTCGAATATCCGTTCCAGATAACCCGGCTTCTGCATTACATGCTCCTTCCATCCCCCTGTCGGCCGGGAAACCATGCCGCATGGCGGGCTAAATAGCCAGAAGATCCCAGCGCAAAGGCTGCTCGCATTTGAATGATTCGGGCGATGACCGTTCGATTGGAACGAAAAGCGGCTCGATGGCCAGCGGCCTGATTTCGAAGTGAGATGAGAAACACTGTTCGCCAAGCGCTCAAAGTTAGTCGACTTGGATGCGGTAACCGGGTAACTGTTTCGCAACGACGTCCCCGGCGGTCCACACCATGTCGCAGGATCTTTTTCGCAAGGAAGTGCTGGAGGCAAGGCGCACGGGTTGGCTGGGCAGCATCTCCCTTACCCAACCCCTACGCCTGTGGGTGCTGACCGCGTTTGCCAGCACCGCGGCGCTGGCGATTGTCTTGTTTCTTGTTTTCGGCACGTATACCCGCCGCTCACGGGTGGTGGGACAGTTGGTGCCGGTGCAAGGCATGGCGACCGTCCTTGCGCCGGCCACCGGCATCGTCTCGCGTGTCGACATTCCCGAAGGCGGTCACGCCCGGGCGGGCGAGACGATCGCGGTGGTGACGATGCCGCGCGCCACCGTTGCCGACGGTGACACCTTGGCCGCTCTGGAAGCGCGACTGCAGCGACGAACGAAGGGTCTGCATACAACCCGTTCGGCCCAGCGGGAGCAACTGGATGCTCAGGCCTCGGGCCTTTCCGGGCAACGGGCCGACGCCCGGCGGGAGCTGAAACAGATTCAGACCGAGATCGCCACCCGGCAGGCACAGATCCGAATCGCACGGGAAACCCTGGATCGACTGCGGGGATTGGAAGAGGACCGCTACGTCAGCCTGTTGCAGATCAAGCAACAGGAAACCACGGTACTGGCCCTGACGGGGGAAATGCAGGCGCTCCAGCGCCAACTCATCACGGCGCGCCGCCTGATCACCCAGCTCGACCAGGCCATCCGCGAACTCCCCGGACAACGCCGGGGCAGCGAAGCGACCTTCCAGCGGGATCTCGCCCTGCTGGAACAGGAGGGTCTCGAAACGCAGGCCCGCAGCGAATTGGCCGTCACTGCTCCCGTCGCCGGCGTTGTCGCCGCCCAATTGTTCAAGCCAGGTCAGGCCGTACAGGCCAACCAGCCATTGATGAACGTACTGCCGGGCGACGGCCGGCTGGAAGCGGAGCTATGGGTGCCCAGTCGCGCCATCGGCTTCATCGAACCCGGCGATGTCGTATTGCTGCGTTACCAGGCCTACCCGTACCAGAAGTTCGGCCAGCATCGGGGCAGCGTCAGTCGTATCAGCCGGAGTGCGGTCAACGGCGAGGCAGGCGGAACAAGTGATTCCACCAACGAACCACTCTACCGAATCAGCGTTGCGCTCGACAGGCAGTCGGTTACCGCCTACGGGAAACCCGAGCCCCTCAAACCGGGAATGCTGCTGGATGCCGATGTTCTGGGAGAGAAGCGCAGCCTGATCGAATGGGTGCTTGAGCCGATTTATTCGATTCGGGGGACGGTGCTGGCCCATTGACAGCCCTGCTTGGGACAAGCATCCACCCACATTCCTTGAAATTGCCGGGTGTGTTCCCGGATTCACGCGGAAGGTAAAGGAGTCTACTCATGAGAACACTGACAACGAAAGAACTGATGAATGTGGCAGGCGGGCGGAACGGTGGCGACATTCCGCCGCACGTGCAGCGAGAACTGGAATTTGCGTACAGGGATGCCAGGAGTAAGGGATTAAGCCATGACCAGGCGATGAACGCCTGCCAACGTCTTGGCGAAGGCTTGAGCGTTGTCACCGGAAAAACAGGCGAATCATTGGCGGAAGCAACTAGCCAGTTCTGCAAGATTGCGGCGAAAACATGGATCTCAGCGCTGGACAGGTCTCCCGCCGCTATTTGTGAGCAACTGACGGGAGGGAGGTGGGACTCCCGGGGACGAACCTGTATCCAGTGAAGTAAAACTCAGTTGCCCATGTGTTCATGGGCAACTGAGTTGAAAAAGCATCAAAAACAACAATAGCCTCGCATGAAAACATTCGTCCGCATCGTCCTGGCCCTCTCCGCACTAACGCCCCTGCATGTCCATGCGAAAGACGATCCGTTCATGTCTGCCTGGAAGGACGAAATCTCCTTCCTGGAAAAATGCAAGGAACTGACATCTTCCTGCTTTTACTCTCGAATACTGCTCAAGGAAGACAACGTGACGATCCGCGTCAGTCTCAATATCATCTCACCAGATGACATACGGCTTGTAGATGGAACTGATCGCAACTCCTTTAGCCTTCCTTATCTGTGCGATCGAACACGTGTACTTAGCATGTCAGCCGATATCTATTCTCCGACTGACAGGAAGAATCGCCCGGTTCCCATATCAGCAGGCGATTCCGATAACTTTATCTGCTATCACGAAATAGACAAATCCATCATCACCTCAGCCTCGCAAAAAAGAGAGCTACTTGTCGTACGCCAAGTAACAGAAACATCGCCAATCTTTGATGGCGTTCTTGGAACGTTACACATGGAAGGAGGCGCAATAAACCGACATATCATCACCGCCGCAGAGGGCACCCCCATCTATCTAGACTCGCCAAAAATGATGGATGGCAGCATCCACCGAGGCAGAATAAATGGCTCTACCATTCTGGATGACGATCGCCGCTGGACCGAAGAAAGCAGTTACACGTTTTACTCAACCATAGAAAGCTGGTCTCAGTTCGCAAGGCACTACGAAATACACCAGAGTGCGCTACTTACCAATAGAAATCCCAATAGAAGCAACATCACTCTTGACGAAATAGATGAAATTGCGAGAGGGCTGAGAAGCCAATTCCCATACCTGGTCACTTCTGACAACTTGGGAATCCACCCCAGGAACTCTCCCGACCAGATCACAAAGCTTGGCTTCGCCGACTGCAAAGATTATGTGACGTTACTGAGAGCCAAGCTCGACGCACGAGGAATCCCTTCAACCACCATCATCACAAGCCTCAAGTCAACGCCACCAAGAAGCTTGGTAGTGCCTGATCCAATCTGGGCGAACCACGTCATTGTCTACATCCCCGAGTTTGATGCCTACTTCGACCTGGCGGCGGAAGAAGATTCCCTGGTCGATCAGACCTTCGCCGTTTACGGAAAGCTTGGATTTCGGACCGACACGGGAGCCCCGGTGATCATCCGTTAGGGCATGGCAATCAGTCTTTCGCTATCCCGCTTCGATCTTGTCCGGGGCACATGAAACCCATCATTCAATCCGAAGCCGCCGAGTGCGGCCTAGCCTGTCTGGCCATGATCCTGGCCCACCACGGCCGCCATATCGATCTGGCTACCCTTCGCGGCCAGAATGGCATGTCGCTGAAGGGAGCGACGCTCCAGCAACTGATCGACGTGGCGGGACGGCAAGGCCTCCTGGCGCGCCCGCTAAGGTTGGAACTGGCAGAGCTTGACCAGCTCCAATTGCCGTGCATCCTGCACTGGGATCTCAATCATTTCGTCGTACTGACCGGGGTTAGTGGCAAGTCGCTTACAGTCATGGATCCCGCGACAGGCCTGCGCAAGCTGGCCATGAACGAGGTGTCGAACCGATTCACCGGCGTCGCCCTGGAGTTGCGACCCGGGATGGACTTCAAGGAGGAAAAGCCGAAGCCGTCCGTCTCATTTCGCCAGTTGGCCGGTTCCATCGGAGGGCTCAAGCGCTCGTTGCTGCATATCCTCCTGCTCTCACTGGCCCTCCAGGTTTTCACCCTGATATCCCCGCTGCTCACCCAGGGGGTCATCGACCACGTCCTGGTCAGCGCCGATACCGACCTTCTCAGCGTCCTGATCGTCGCCTTCTCATTGCTCCTTGTCCTGCAGATCGCCATTGGCCTGATGCGCACCTGGGCTGGAATCCATCTGTCAATGCACCTGGGTCTGCAATGGAACGGCAATGTGCTGGCGCACCTTCTCCGCCTTCCGGTCGAGTTCTTCGAGAAGCGCCACCTCGGTGACATCACGTCCCGGATGGGATCAGTGGGCACCATCCAGAACATGATCACCTCCAGCGCGGTGGGAGTGGTCCTGGATGGCATCATGACGATCACCACGCTGGTGGTGATGCTGATGTACAGCCCTCGCCTGATGCTGGTCAGCGCGATTGCACTCCTGCTCTACTTTGGCGTTCGCCTGGCTACCTACCGATGGTTCCGGCAGGCCAACGAAGAGAAGCTCGTGCTTTCCGCAAGGCTTGAGACCCATCTCCTGGAGACCCTGCGAGGCGTCAGCACCATAAAACTCATGGGGCATGAGCGCCAACGCCACGCCGCCTGGATGAACCATGCGGTGGACACGCAGAACCAGACCGTCCGCATCGCCAAGATGGACATGATCTACGAGACCACGAGCGGCCTTATCTTCGGGGTCGAGAACATCGTCGTACTGGCCATCGGTGCGCACCTGGTCCTTGGCAATACCTTCTCGATAGGCATGCTGGTGGCATACCTGTCCTACAAAGGACAGTTCAGTAGCCGCATCATCAGCCTCATCGACACATTCATCGGGTTCAAGCTGCTTCGACTGCATGGCGAGCGGCTGGCGGATATCGTCCTTACCCCGCCCGAGGATATCCACAGGCAGGAGAGCCCTCCTCCCGCGGACTCCCGCATCGTGGTGGACAGCCTGTCTTTCCGCTACGCCGAAGGCGAGCCCTGGGTCATCGATAACTGCAGCTTCGTAATCGAGCCGGGCGAGTCGGTCGCCATCATCGGCTCATCCGGCTGCGGCAAGACGACCCTGGTGAAACTGATGCTGGGCCTGTTGAGGCCAAATTCGGGCAGCATCCGCATCGGTGGCCTGGACCTGCATCAGGTTGGCCCGCACAGTGTCCGCCCGATCATTGGCTCGGTGATGCAGGATGACCAACTGTTCGCCGGCAGCGTCGCCGACAACATCAGCTTCTTCGACCCCGACCACGACCCGGCGCGGATAGAAGCCGCGGCCCGGCTGGCGGCGGTGCACGAGGAGATTGTCGCCATGCCCATGGGGTATCACAGCCTTATCGGCGACATGGGAAGCTCGCTGTCCGGTGGCCAGAAGCAACGCCTCATCCTCGCGAGGGCGCTGTACCGGAAGCCCAGGCTCCTGTTTCTCGACGAGGCCACCAGCCATCTGGACGTGACAAGAGAGCAGCTGGTCAACGCAGCCATCCAGCAACTGGACCTGACCAGAATCATCGTGGCGCACAGGCCCGAGACCATCAACAGCGCCGATCGGGTGCTGGTAATGGAAAACGGACGGATTGCCGCCGAACAGATACCCGCGTAAGCCATTCTTGGGCGGGTTTGTGACCTCGTGAACTTTGGACGAGATACGTTCAAAGTTAGTCGACGCTGGGTCGACAGCATGACAGGCTCGGGACTCCCGGTCGAATGACCATTGAAAGGAGGAAACCAAGCATGCGTGAGCTTTCGTCCCGTGAAGTGGAAATGGTAAGCGGAGGAGTACGAATCGCAATTGTTCGCCTTGTACTCGGACAAGGCGTAAAGGCGCTCGTCAAGACAGTTCTCTCCGAAAAGCACTCCGATGGAGATGCCTGCAACTACTACAACAACATGCCCGCAGGCATGCAGTAATCCCCTGCCCCGGCGGCGAAATGTCGCCGGGGTCTCTTAGCTTCACCGGAGCCTCCGATGGTCCTCCACTGCTTTCTGTGGGCATGTGTCAGTTTTGCAGGCGCCTTCCTGGTGGGCTCGGGATTGAATCATGTGCTGGAGAGCCCGCATCCGCCTCTCGACATGGGTTCAGATGCGTTTTCAATTGTCCTGATGGTCGTGGCGACCGTAGTGCTTTCACCGGCAACGGAAGCGCTACTGCTGGCGTGGCTGTTCAAGAAGATGTCCAAGCGCCTCACACCACTGTGGTCGGCGATAGGTGCCGGAACATTACTGGCCGCAGCTCAGAGCCTGTTCTACTGGCCCTGGGGGCTGGTGGTGTGGTTCCCCTCGCTGGTCTTTGCCATCCCACTCCTGCGCTCATCCCGGCCATCCAGAGAAAATACGATGGCTTCGGCGCTCATCCACATGTTTCACAACGCCATGGCGGTTGCCTGGATACTGATAACGTAAATGAGGAACACGCAGTGAAATATGTCATCCCTTTGCTCGCCGCGCTTGCCGTATGCGCCGTCACGGCCGTCGTTGGTGCGCTGCTCGTTCAAAGCCCCCTGCTCCGCGCGCTGGTGACAGGCACGGGCGCTCTGGTTGCGATCTTCGTCTATCGGATTTCTTTCCCCAAACCCCAGAAGTGAAGAACCCGCATTCGTCCTGCTCAAGCTGGAAGCATCAGAAGCGGGCGGTCGCATCTTCCGATCACAACCCGCTCAGGCTCTTCACGCCCGCGATGAAGCCGTTGACCAGCCGCGTACCTTGGGAATACCCCCATTCCAGGAGGACCAGGGCCACTACCAGCCGGAACGCCGGGTTATCGAACAACCCGTCCAACCATCGCTTGAAACCATCTGTGTTACTGGACCCGACCATTGCACTCTCCTGTTGATGTTCGACCGCTCGCTTGCATGCCACCTGCACGAACCATGCAGCATGCGAGACGCCCGGATCAATCAGACGGCAGGTAGGAAATGGTCGTAACGGGTCGCGAGAACCTCGGTTCTCCCCATTCTCGTGAGAAGGAAAACTTTGAACGTAAAACGCTCAAAGTTAGTCGACACCGCGCGACACGCTCGGCAGACTCCGGTCTCAGGAGTTCAGAAAAACTCCCACACGTAGCGGTACCACCTCCGTCAATCCGGTGGCTTCTTTTGCTTCATCACTGGATGACAACCGGCGACTCTGCGTCTTCGCCGGGAGGGGGCGAAATACAAGACCCGAAAGGGAAATCAGCCCATCCGACTACGTGCGGTTTTTCTGCCTCCCGGCTCCCGGTCGCAATCCTGCGTACCGGGGTTCCCATCAAGGAAAGGAGATCCCATGAGTAATGCACGTATGGTCTATCTGTTGGAAGAAGAGACACAGCTGAACATGATCCAGCTGCGTGACCACCTCAAGATGCTGTCCACCCTGGCCAATCCGCGCTTCCGCTCGGATGAAACCCTCTGCCTGCCGATTTCCTTGCAGGCCCTGAGCGACTGCTTCGCCTACATGGCCCAGGACGTCAGCGACATGCTGTCTGCCCTGCGCTATCACTACGGCGAACCCGAAGCAGCGGCGGAAGAAGCCGTCAGCATCGCGTAACAAAAACGCGGGCAGCCGGCGCCCGCGTTCTGTGCCTCCCACGCACCAGCCCCCAAGCAAGCGCTCATGCACCGATGGACGATCTATCATCCATCGGACGTCCGGCTTTCGTCCGGCAGCCGGAGCAGCCCATGTCCATTCGCGGTATCAACCACGTGACTCTTGTCGTGCGCGACATGGACCGGACCGTTCGCCTGTTGGTCCAGGCCCTGGGCGCCCGCGAGGAATATCGGAGCCGGGAACGGGAGTATTCGAAGTATCCGGAGACGTTCCTCCGCATCGGTGATCTATGGCTGGTCGTCATGGAAGACGCGGACACCCGGCGCGCCCGGTCCTACGACCACATTGCTCTCAGTATCGATCTGGAGGCCATTCCCGAAGTCACCCGCCGCCTGATTGATGCGGGCGCGGAGGTGGTGCCCTCACGCCCCCGGATAGACGCAGAAAGCGCTTCCGTCTACTTCTACGACTTCGACAATCACCTGTTTGAACTCCACGCCGGCGACATTGCGCAGAGGCTGCGCCACTACGCCGCCGCAAAGCAGGGCGCCTAGCTGCAAGCGAACGGCCGGTGCGGCTTGCTTTCATCGCGGCCCCCTCCGGTTCGGGAGTTGCCCGCCGCCGGAGGGGCGAAGAGAGAGCCTATCGCCCCTGACCCGCTCGCTACGTCCGCTGCCTGCTGGTCTGCGGCTCAGTTGCGCCGTTCCAGCAAGGCGCGGGCATTCTGGTAACGCACCTTGGCCAGCTCCTGCTCGTCCAGGCCCAAACGATTCAGCGCGTCGGCATTCTGTTCGAGCGAGAACTGCGGATAGTCGGACCCCAGCAGGATATGGTCGATGCCGACATTGCGCATGGTCCACACGAACTCCTGCTCCACCGGCGAATCCGCCACCAGCGCCACGATGGCTGAGACGTCGAAATAGATGTTGTCGCCCAGCAGGCCCTCGGCGGTGCGTGCCGCCTTGAGCGTGTTCCAGAAGCGGAAGTTCATCCCGCCCATGTGCGCGAAGATGATCTTGGTACCCGGTGCGTGCAGCGCCAGATTGAACATCTTCTCGCTGTCGCCCGGCAGGATGTTGGCGTTGTCGATCAGCACGATGACGCCGAGTTCGCCGGCACGCTTGACCAGGGCCAGCACTCGCGGGTCATCGGCCTCGAACTTCTGGGTGTGCGGATGAATCTTGAGGATGCGGGCGCCCTGTTTGGCCACCCGCGCCAGCTCGTCCAGCGCCGCCTGACCATCGTAGGGATGCACGGTCACCACCGCCGTCATCCGGGGATGCCTGGCCGCCAGGGCCAGGATGCCGTCGTTGCCGGCGCGAATGGCCGCCGTGTCCCCGGCCAGCGCCTGGTTGGGGCCGCCAAACCACATCCCGGCGAAATCAGCCGGCCCCAGCTTCCGCGCTTTCAACTGCGCCTCGTAGGCCTGGAGCGACTTCTCGCCGTCCCACAGGTGGACGTGCGAATCGAACAGCGTGGATTGCGCGGCGGCGGCCGGCGCGAGGGCGGCCAGGACCAGCGCCAGGACGGCGCGCATGCGGTATGCCCATACGGCGACGGAGGTCTGATCAGAATGACGACGGGTGCCTCTGAACCTCATTGCGCTTCTCCAGGGTGTTTAACGCGGTCAGCCTTTCATACGAGCGACGTCCGACAGCAGATCGCCGATGGTATGGCTGCGTACGGCCGGGCTGAATAGGTCATAGGTTGGGAGCCAATCTGCCCATGGCCGGAACGACTAGCGGCCCGGTTGGCACTGATTGACGGCCTGCCGGTGCCTGCCCAGAATCGCGGCATCCCAGTCGTGTATCGCCAACACCCACGTCGATGACCCTTCATATCGAGCATGCCGTTTCGGACGAACAGATTGCCGCGACGTTCGACGTCATGCGCCAACTGCGGCCCCAGATCGAAAGAGCCAGCTACGTCTCCCTCATCCGGGATCTGATGGCCAGCGACAACCTCAAGCTGCTGGCGCTCACGGATGACAACGTGGTGCGGGCCGTCGCCAGCTACCGCATCATGAACATGATCTATTGCGGTCGCCTGCTCTATATCGACGATCTGGTGACGGACGAGCGCGTCCGCTCCAAGGGCTACGGATCAAAAATCCTCGCCAGACTACGCGCCGAAGCCGAAGCCCTGGACTGCTCCGAGATTCAACTGATCTCCCGAACCATCCGCGAACAGGCACATCGCTTTTATTTCCGCGAAGGGTTTGGGATTGAGTGTTTTCAGTTCAGGATGCGGTTGAAGGAATAGGTGGTTTGGGTTTGGCCGGGGCTGGTCGAGCCGCCTTGGCTAATCCGCGCTTCCGCCCGGATGAAACCCTCCGCCTGCCGATTTCCTTGCAGGCCCTGAGCGACTGCTTCGCCTACATGGCCCAAGACGTCAGCGACATGCTGGAATCCCTGCGCTATTACTACGGCGAGCACGAGGAAGAAGCCGTCAGCAGCACGTAACAAAAAACGCAGGCAGCCGGCGCCCGCGTTCTTTCATGCTACTGAGTCAGTAAGTTGCCGATTTCCACGCATTCGGCCGTGCCTACTTCAAGGTCCGCCGATGGTAATCGGCCATAAGGGGAGCAAGGCTGCATAGCAGGGCCTTCATGTGGGTAGCGGCTGGCGCGCTATCCCCAATCAGGTGTCGCAGCAGGGCACTAACTTCTTCAGCAACCCCACCATGCATGTCGGTCAGGCCTTCATCTAAACCGGCATATTGGCATAGTCTTATGCATAGCTGGTGTCAGACGTGTGCCGTTGATCGAACTGGGCAGCGAGGCCGCCGAGTATACGTGGCCAACGGCAAGGCCGAGGAGATCCGCCGCTACGTCACCAATCTGGCCTTCGGGGCAACGGGCTAGTCCTAAACCAGCTGGAGCCACACGCTTTCGCATGTGGGAGTGCTCGTTTTAGTGCCCTGGTTTCTCAGGCTCTAGGACTGACGACATCCAACCAGCTGGTGATTTCCAGTGGAACTTTACGCGTGCCCGCGCGACGGTCATAGATGGCGTTATCGCGCAACTGCACCCGACACACAGCAAACGCCTGACTAAGCTGGCGACTGTTATCCACCATGATAGTTGCGTCCGCCACTAAGGCCGCTTGATTAATGGCGATCTGGGTTCGCGGGAAGCGGGCTAGCAGCGTGTCAACTTCGACCGCGTGGCCACCTTGTGCCACACGCGTTTCTACACGGGCGATCGACAGTTCAGCGCTGGTCAAACCTACAAAAACCAACATCACGAAATAGCCGGCCTCCTGCATCTGCCGGATCAAAGTGATCTTGGACTCATAGTTGCCATCCGGGAGCGGTTTCCAATAGGAAAAGACCGTCTCCATCGCAAAGGGCACCATGGCGGCCATCGCATGGGTAACGAACCCCTGCACGCCGTCTTGCGCTACGCGCATCCAGCTGTGGTTCTTGTCCCGAAGTTCGGCAGCCCATGCCGGCAATCGCTCGCCCGCCCCCACCTCCGGCAGAATCGACAGCATCATCCGGTCGGCGTTGACCAAGGGAATCTGTAAACGATCAGCTAGGCGCCGATACCACAACGTGGACTTACCAGACCCATTGTGGCCCGCTAGGATGACCGCCAATGGTCGGTCGGATGCGCGCTGCTCAGCGAGCACCCGATCCACTGCGCCCGGAATGGCGAGCATCAGACGGGCTTGAACCGTCCAGCCACCATGCGCCCGCGCGTAACCTGGCCGTTGAGCGTGCGCACCAGCACTCCAGGCGTAGCTGGATCGGCGCGGTACAGAGGCACCTTCGGGTCGACGCGTACCTGCACGCCCGGTCGGGTCAGGACGGCCTTGGCCCGCACCAGCGCTGAGCGGCCCGCATCGATGTTGATCTTGGCTTGTGCCGCCGATGGCTTCGCTGTTTCAACAACGACACGGCCAAAGCGGATTTGGCCCACCACTTGCTCCACGGCGCGAGCCGAGAAATGGGTCGTGGCGACTTGGGTCAAAGCCGACACCTGTGTGGCAGCACGTGCACCCTTGGCGCGCGTCTTGGATACCTTGGTTGCCATGGGAGGCCTCTATGCGCTTACTTGCCTAGCAATCGCTCGGCGCGTCGGATTCTATCGCGCAGGCTGGACTGGAAGTGGGGATCTTGGGAGCGGCGCACCACGTGCTCGGCTATAGCAGCCCGAATCACTTCCGAGACAGGCTGGTTCTCGACCGTGGCAACCGTTTCCAGCGCATCGGCCTGCTCCTCAGAGAGGCGAATCGTCATCGCTTTGGCGGGTTTCATGAACTAATCCTGCCACGGAGACATATCGGTTGTCAACCACCAAGACACCGTGATACCATACAACCATCCCCCGATACTTGGAGAGCTCAGCCATGACGTCCAATTCCCATGACAACCAGCCTGGCCCACGCCCTCCTGGCCATGAGCAGACCAACATCCAGATCGACCGCGTCCACTACCGTGTACATACCGACACGATGACCGGAGAGCAGCTCAGGCAACTAGTGACCCCACCCATCCCCATGGACCGCGACCTGTTTCGGGTCGTACCAGCCGGGGATGACGTCAAGATCGAGTTGACCGACGTAGTGGCCCTGCGGGATGGAATGCGGTTCTTCACCGCGCCGGCACGGATTAACCCGGGACGTTGGAGGATCCACGATGGCGCTCACGACTGAGGATCAAGAATCACTTCAGCGGCTCGGCTTGAGGGCTGTCGTGTGTGATGAGGGGGGGATGACCTGCGTGGAGATCCCTGAATTTCGCCTTCCGGAAGGCTTCACCCGGTCGACCTCCACTCTATTGCTTCGCCTGAATCCCGCCTTCCCAGACGTGCCGCCGGACATGTGGTGGTTCGACCCGCCGGTGCTACGAGCCGATGGTGCGGTGATCCCGGCTACAGATCACAGTGAGCACCATCTCGGGCGACCTTGGCAGCGCTGGTCGCGGCATCTGGATCCAAGCCAATGGCAGTCCGGGGTGGACACAATGGAATCCTTCATCGCAATTATCCGGCGCGAGTTGGCAACTTCGGTGCCGCAGGCGGTTGCATGCGCGTAACCCTGGTCCTGACGGAAACCTTGGCCGAGCAGATCGCCGAAGCTGCCGCCGGTGCCGTGGAAAGCGGTGGTGTGCTGCTGGCGCGCGTGATGCAGATCGACCAGGAGGTCCGTTTGCTTGCCCGCCGGTATGTGCCGGTGCCAACCGAGCACTATGAGCTGCAAGCGGTGGACGCCCTGACGGTGCGTGCCGACGGGTTTGTGCCGGCATTGGCTGCCGCCGAGCAAGACCAAGCCGTGGCGATCTGGTTCCACACCCACCCTGGCCTGCAGAGCGCACCGCTGCCCAGCCTGCATGATGACCAAGTTGATCGCGAACTGGCCGAAACCGTGCGTATCCGCACTAACCAGCCGTACTACGCCACTCTCATCGCCAGCCCGAGCGAATCAGGCCCCTTTCGCTTCTCCGGCACGCTGCAAACCCCGACGCAGGTGTGGACGATTGATCGGATCTGGATCGTGGGCGAGCGCTGGCGTCTGCTGCCGGCTGTTGATTCTCCGCAGTCCGCAGCTCCGCCTCGTTATGACCGCAATGTGCGTGCTTTCGGCAGCGACATCCAGGCGGCGCTGGGCCAACTTAAAATCGGCGTGGTCGGATGCGGAGGCACTGGTTCGGCCGTGATCGAACAGTTGGCACGCCTTGGTGTGCGTGACTTCGTCCTGATCGATCCCAAGGCCCTAACCGAAAGCAACGTGACCCGGGTGTATGGCTCATCTCTTGCCCAAGTCGGCGCCGACAAGGTTGAGGTCGCACGCGAGCACGTGGCCAAGATTGCACCGCATGCCTACGTGCAGGCCGTCGTCGGCAGCCTGACCAATGCCGATACCACGGCCGCCCTGGCTGGATGTGACTTGGTCTTCGGTTGCACCGATGATGAGGCGGGGCGCTTGGTCCTTTCTCGGTTTAGCACCTACCTGCTGTGCCCGGTGATCGATTGCGGAGTCCTGATCTCCAGTGACGCGACAGGGGTTATCATCGGAATCGACGGGCGCGTAACCATACTGAGCCCTGGGGGCGCCTGCCTTATCTGCCGCAATCGCATCGACACGGCACTGGCCGCGGCCCAGATGCTGCCCGCCCATGAGTATCGTCTGCGCCAAGCGGAAGGCTATGCCCCGGCACTCGGTAACGTTGAGCCGGCGGTAGTGACTTTTACCACCGCCGTAGCCGCCGCCGCGGTCAACGAATTGCTGGAGCGGATGATCGGCTTCGGCCCGGACCCTCGGCCCAGCGAAGTGCTGCTGCGTTTCCACGAGCGAGAGATTTCCACCAACCGCAGACAGCCGCGGCCTCGCCACTACTGCCACCCTGACGCAGGCAAGTGGGGGCATGGAGTCGTCGCCCCGTTTCTTGATTTGGGCTGGCCCTCATGAAGATCCATTGGTACGACTGGTGGCCCTGGTGGGCATGGCGGGTGGTTGGCCATGTAGATGCAGCCGATGAAATCCCCGAGCGCTTACCCCGTACGGGCATCGTCGTGGTGGGTAGCATGGATTCGCCCAAGTGGATCGCCTTCGATTGCCCCTGCCGTAGGGGTCACAGGGTGCTGCTACCTGCTTCTCGCTCCTCTACTCCGCGTTGGTCTATTGCTGGAAGTCGCCATACGACGCTTTCGCCTAGCATCGACGCTTGGCACGAATACACGAAGCGTTGTCATTACTTCATTCGTCGAGGGAAGCTGGAATGGGTAAAACACCGATACCAATAGTGGAAGACGCGACGTCGGATACCGGCGCCCCTCCAATCCCGTCAATGAAACATACGCCAGCATTCGCGGCGCAGAACGGCATGCGCTATCGGCGCCAAGAGCTGATCAAGGAAATCGAGGGGGCCACCGGCAACCAACTGATTTGCTGCGTTGGTGGGACGTCGACGGCGATTCGTCGTGACGACGTCCTGTTCCTGTCCGACTTGTTGCACAACATAGACCGTGGCCAGCCAATCGATCTGCTGTTGCATACGCCCGGAGGCGATATGGATGCTGCGGAGAAGTTGGTCTCCATGATCAGCCTCGCCGCCAGCACCGCAGCTTTTCGCATTATCGTGCCCGACTTTGCCAAGAGTGCAGGTACGTTGATGGCGCTTGGCTCCAACAGCATCGTAATGAGCGATAGTTCGGAACTAGGGCCTATCGACCCCCAGGTCGTCACCGAGGAACGCAATGGCACGGTTCACCTGACCGCCATACAGGCTTATCTGGACGCGTTCGCTGACTTTTCTGCTGCGCTCAAGAAAGATCCACAAGATCCCGCGGCGCAAGCGATGGTGGAAAAATTTGATCCCGCCCGCGTGCATGAGTACAACGCGGCCATCAAACGCGCCCGCAGCTTGGCGGAGAAGTTGCTAGCGGCGCGCATGTTTCCGGCGGGTTCTGGCAATGTCACTGCCATCGCTGGTCAGTTGATGAACACCAAGCAATACCTTTCCCACGGCCAAATGATTGGCTACGTGGAAGCACAAACACTTGGTCTACGCGTGGACTACATGCCGCCGGAAGATCCGCTTTGGCAGGCCTACTGGCAGTTGTACTGCTACCAGCGGCTTGAAGCCGAAGAGCGCTTCAAGATATTCGAGTCGCACTACGCCTCGCTGCGCGAGGACGATGCGGTTTAGTCAGCAAGTAGAACCTGCTTACTTACACCACCTAGAGATGAAGGACGTTTCATGAGCAACTTGAAGATCCATAGCATTGGGGGCAAGGGAGATCTGGCCAATGAGTGCGTTTGGCTGGACGTCCTTGAGGACATTGCCAGCTTGTCCCATTACATCGTATGCGACACTACCTACTCGGATGCTACCCACATCTCCAATGAACTTCGCCACATGTATTGGTTCAAGAATAAGGCGGTCAAGAAAGGTGATTGGATCAAGCTGATGACCAAGAGCGGCACAGACACAACCGCCTCCAATAACCGCAGTACAACAACCCACATCTTCTACTGGAAGCTCGGGCGCACAGTCTGGAACAAGGAGGGGGACGCGGCCGTGCTATTTCATATCAACACCTGGCATACCTTACGATCCTAGAGTTAGGTGGGAACCGTCGGAACAAGTGGGTCCGCGGGACTCAGGAAAAACGAGAAACAGGTATACGGGATTCATGCTGCCTCACGCCGCAAGCGGGTCTTGCCGAAGAGCGGATAGAGCCTCGCCGCTACGGTCCATGTCCTCTGCCAGCAGGGCCTTCAAGGCCAAGGCTCCCTTGGGCGAACCTATTTTGTCCAATCGTCGCCCATCCACAGTGATTCCGGCGAGCGATCCATCCGACGAGTGCAAAGCGGTCAGTCTTTCAAGAACATTCTTGAACGCCATGACGTCTTCTTCCGCAAGGCATCCTCGACGACGTGGGAGCACGCTTATCTTGTAGACCTTCAGTGTCTGAAGAACGGTGTGGAGACACCGAAATGTGTCGCAGCTGCGCGCATGACCATTGCCTTGCAGCACTTCTGACTGCGCGCCCATTCCATGCTGATCTGATAGTTTCGATTCCAACGTAGGTCGTCATTTCGGCGAATGGATACCTCTCCATTCTTGATACGCTTCAGTAGCGTTCTCTGATCGATCCCCATGAGCGCAGCAGCATCCGGCACAGAGCCCCACGAACAGGCCTCGCGTGTCTGTGTCCACTCCTGTACTTGACGGGGCTCCCTTGGAGATCTCGTCAGCTGCTCTCGTGTCCAGTAACCTGCTCCGAATCGCGTGACTTCATCGCGCAAAAACTGCAGCTGGTGGGCATGCTCCTTCAGGTTCTTTCCCAACGTCGTCCTACTGGCGACCCCTCCTATCCTGCGATTGGGCGCCGTGGGGAACCCTCACTAGGGCCGCAACGAAAGACCAATCCCCCTTATTTACAAGTCACCGAGGGCGGTGCCTCACGCGTGTAGATGTGTGGCGGTTGTTGCGAAAGATCGGCGAAGCTGAGGAAATGACGCAGCCACTCCACATCCGAGCCCTTCGCCACGTGCTGGACAGAGCGCTCGCTGAGCAGCATCAACTGCCAGCGCAAACGATCGCAGCGGCGCTTAGCATCCCGTATCTCAATGGCACGGCGCGCTACTTGCCATCTCCCACCTGGGACGACTATCCCGCCCGCTGAGCCGCTGTCACTCTGGCGTGCATTCATGGTGGTAGTTCGGGTATACCAAGGCTTGGGGCCAAGGCCCCTAATAACGCGCGCCCAAGAAAAAAGGCCCTCAAGGAGCCTTTTTTACTTTTAGGACTGGAATCCAGGCTCTTACACGCTTGCGCAAGTCAACTAGCGTCTTATGCGAGCCACGCTAGCGTTTTATGGCTACCCAACTAGCGCCTTATGGGGGTCCGCACAACAGACATAGGGGATTTTCAATCCCTATTCAAAACTCACCCGCACTTCGAATACCCACAGTTCAAGCACGTCGCGCAGCCGTCCATGATGACGAGCGCCTTGGTGCTGCACTTGTGGCAGAGGGTGGCGGAGGGCGGGAAGCTGGCGCCGTCGCCGGTGACGGCGATGTCTTCGGAGGCGCCTGGGGTGTTGGTGGTGGTGTTTGAAGGGCCTGCGCCAGGAGCGCCCCCTTCTGCCCTTCGGGCATCTTCCCCCGCTTGGGCGGGGGAAGGGATGGGCGGGGGGGTTATTTCAGAGTTTTTTTTTGCGCGGTCTTCGTACTGCTTGCGCTTTTCGGCCAGGATGGCGCGCTGGTGGTCGCTCATTTCCGGGTCGTGGATGAGGCCGATCGACTTCATGTGTTCTTCGACGATGGCGCCCAGTTCGGCGACCAGGGACGGCATGTAGACGCCGCCGGCCTTGAAGTAGCCGCCGCGCGGGTCGAACACGGCCTTCATCTCATCGACCAGGAAGGTGACGTCGCCGCCCTTGCGGAACACGGCGGACATGATGCGGGTGAGCGCGACGATCCACTGGAAGTGCTCCATCGACTTGCTGTTGATGAAGATTTCGAAGGGGCGGCGCAGTTCGTGCTCGGTGCCGGCGTTGAGCACGATGTCGTTGATGGTCACGTACATGGCGTGTTCCACCAGCGGCGACTTGATCTTGTAGGTGCTGCCGACCAGCACTTCCGGGCGCTCGATGCGCTCGTGCATGTGGATGATGTCGGCCTTGGGCAGTTCGGCTTCGGCCTTGGCGCGGGAGATCGACTCGGCCTGCACCGGGGGCGCCGCTTCGCGCGCCTTGTCTTCCGGGGTGAGGACGCTGTAACCCTTGATTTTCTTGTCGATCTTGACGGCCATGGCGGGAAATCCTGTTGTGTCGTTGTGCGAGGTGATGAGGGGACCGCCTTCCGGGCGGTGGTGCCCTTAACGCCTGTCCCCTCTCCCGGTCAGGGAGAGGGGAAGGCGGTGTTGCGGGTTACTTCCTGGCCGCCTTTCTGGCGGCTTTCTTCACGGTCTTTCTCGGGGCTGCTTTGCGGACGGCTTTCTTGGCCGCCTTCTTGGGTGCTGCTTTCTTCGGTGCTGCCTTTTTGGCCGTGGCTTTCTTCACGGCTTTCTTCACCGCCTTGCGGGCGGTCGTCGCCTTCTTGGCAACCTTGCGCTTGGCCGTGGCCACGTCACGCTTCACCGTGCCCTTGGCCTTGGCGACATCCTTCTTGGCGGTGCGGCGCGCGGCCGACACCTTCTTGGCCGCCTTCTTCTTGGCGCCGGTGGCCTTGCGCTTGAGCGCGGCGGCTTCCTTCTTGGCGTTGGCGCTGGCGGCGGCCAGTTTCTTCTTGGCCTTGTCGACGGTCTTCTTCACCGCCTTGCTGGCCTTGCTGGTGCGTTTGGCGACGGCCTTCTTGGCCTTGGCGAGGTCGGCCTTGACGGTCTTTTCCGCCTTCTTGGCGGCCTTCTTCGCCTTGGCGACGGTGGCGCTGGCGGAGGAGGCGACCGCGCCGCCGATTTCCATCGCCTTTTCCTTCACAGTCTCGGCGGCGTCGGAGAGCGTCGCCGTGACACCATTACCGTTGCTCATGTGCCCTCCTGTGGGCGTTCTGTCGGATTACGTCGCCGATGCTATACCCAGCTTCGCGGTTTTGCAGCGGGGCTGGGGGTTGTGGGTTTGCCTTTGGAGTGGTTTGGGTTGGCGGTAAAAGCAGCTCGCTTTGCTCGCCCCCCTCACCTGCCCTTCGGGCATCCTCTCCCGCAGGCGGGAGAGGGGGCTTTCAGTTGGTTTGTCGGTTAGGAGCAGCTCGCTTTGCTCGCCCCCCTTACCTGCCCTTTGGGCATCCTCTCCCGCAGGCGGGAGAGGAGACTTCGGTTGGTTCTACTTGGGCGGGGTTCTTTCGGGTTTGGTGCGGCTGCGGGGCAGCGCGCGCCGGCCGTCAGAACTTGCCGTAGTAGCCTTCCTTGAGCGCGTCGAACAGGTTGGCGGCGGTGTGCATTTCGCCGTCGTATTCGATCTGCTCGTTGCCCTTGACCTCCACCACGCTGCCGTCGTCCAGCTCGAAGCGGTAGGTGGTGTTTTCCAGGTCCGCTTCCTTGACCAGCACGCCCTGGAAGGCGGCGGGGTTGAAGCGGAACGTGGTGCAGCCCTTCAGGCCCTGCTGGTGGGCGTAGCGGTAGATGTCCTTGAACTCCTCGTAGGGGTAGTCCGTGGGGACGTTGGCGGTCTTGGAGATGGAGCTGTCCACCCACTTCTGCGCGGCGGCCTGCACGTCCACGTGTTCCTTGGGCGAGATGTCGTCGGCGGCGATGAAGTATTCCGGCAGCTTGGCGTCGGCGTCGTCGCTGAACGGCATGGCCTTGGGGTTGACCAGTTCGCGGTAGGCCAGCAGCTCGTAGGAGTAGACGTCCACCTTTTCCTTGGACTTCTTGCCTTCGCGGATCACGTTGCGGCTGTAGTGGTGCGCGAACGAGGGCTCGATGCCGTTGGAGGCGTTGTTGGCCAGCGACAGGCTGATGGTGCCGGTGGGTGCGATGGAGCTGTGGTGGGTGAAGCGGCTGCCCACCTCGGCCATTTCATCGACCAGGTCCGGGGCGACCGAAGCCACGCGCTGCATGTAGCGGCTGTACTTGGCGTGCAGGACCTTGCCGGGGATTTCCTGGCCGACCTTCCAGCCGTCCTTCGCCATTTCCGGACGCTTGCGCAGCATCTCGGCGGTGACGGTGAACAGTTCTTCCATGATCGGGGCGGCGCCCTTTTCCTTCGCCAGCGCCAGGCCCATTTCCCAGCCGGCCACGGCCATTTCGCGGGCGATGGACTCGGTGAACTCGCACGATTCCGGGCTGCCGTACTTGTGCTTGAGCATGGTCAGGGTGGAGCCCAGGCCCAGGAAGCCCATGCCGTGGCGGCGCTTGCGCAGGATTTCGGCGCGCTGCTGTTCCAGCGGCAGGCCGTTCACTTCCACCACGTTGTCGAGCATGCGGGTGAACACGCGCACGACTTCCTTGTATTCCTCCCAGTCGAAACGGGCCTGGTCGGTGAAGGGATCGCGCACGAACTTGGTCAGGTTGACCGAGCCCAGCAGGCAGGCGCCGTAGGGCGGCAGCGGCTGCTCGCCGCACGGGTTGGTGGCGCGGATGGTCTCGCACCACCAGTTGTTGTTCATCTCGTTGACGCGGTCGATCAGGATGAAGCCCGGCTCGGCGTAGTCGTACGTCGAGACCATGATCATGTCCCACAGGTGGCGGGCGCGGATGTGGCCGTAGATCTTGCAGGCGACCAGGCCGTCGTCGCGGACCACGTAGTTCTTGTGGGTCGGCCAGTCGCGCCAGACCACCTGGTTGGCGTCTTCCAGGTCCAGGTCGCCCTTTTCCTTGATGTTGACCGGGAACACCAGCGGCCAGTCGCCGTCGTTGTTGACCGCGTCCATGAAGCCGTCGGTGATCAGCAGCGACAGGTTGAACTGGCGCAGGCGGCCGTCTTCGCGCTTGGCGCGGATGAAGTCCTTCACGTCCGGGTGGGAGACGTCGAAGGTGCCCATCTGGGCGCCGCGACGGCCGCCGGCCGAGGACACGGTGAAGCACATCTTGTCGTAGATATCCATGAAGGACATCGGGCCGGAGGTGTAGGCGCCGGCGCCGGCCACGAACGCGCCGCGCGGGCGCAGGGTGGAGAACTCGTAGCCGATGCCGCAGCCGGCCTTCAGGGTCAGGCCGGCTTCGTGGACCTTGTCCAGGATGCCGTCCATCGAGTCTTCGATGGTGCCGGAGACGGTGCAGTTGATGGTGCTGGTAGCCGGCTTGTGCTGCTGGGCGCCGGCGTTGGAGGTGATGCGGCCGGCGGGGATGGCTCCGCGGCGCAGCGCCCACACGAAACGCTCGTACCAGTAGGCGCGCTTCTCGTTGGTGGTTTCGGCATCGGCCAGGGCACGGGCCACGCGCTGGTAGGTACCGTCGATGTCGGCGTCCAGGGCTTCGCCCTGCTTGGTCTTCAACCGGTACTTCTTGTCCCAGATGTCCTGGGACGCCGGCTGCATGGGAATCTCGGTCCCGGTTGCCGCTGTCTTGACCGCCTCGAGGCGCACCGTGCTCATGTTGTGTCGTTCTCCTTGGTTCCTGAACCGGGTTCTTTTCTAGTTGTGTGTTACCGCAGCGTGCCCGGACGACGGGGACGACCGGCCCGCGCGCAGCGCTCCATCATGCGCGGCGCAGGTTGCCGGAGTGTGTTGGCGGGATTGCGGGAAACGTGCTCACGTAGGCTCACGCTAGTTTTCTCACACCCTTCCGTCGCTTTGGCGCCCCTCCCCGGGGAGCCTTCCTTTGTCAAGCAAAAACACCAGTGCTTGGGCCGCTTTCGCACCAGACCGCTATATGTAGTGGCGGCACGAGGTAGCCAAGCTACCCCCGGCCGGGGGGTCTGTCAATCGGCTGATGGTGCTTTTTTTCATGACAATCCGGGGTGATCCGGTGAAACCGCGGACAGTCCTGGCGTGGAACTTCATTGCGGGTTTAGTGGTCGATGCGCACACTCGTTCAGGAACGGCGGACGCCCCTTGCAAGCCTCGCCGGGCGCCGCCATCCGAAGTCCCAGACCCTCACGACCTGCCGCGATACGACCGATGCGACCGATCCGACCGCTCCCCACCCTGCTGGCCCTGACCGCCGCCGCCGCCTTCGGCGGATTTGCCGCCACGGCCCTCCACGAAACCTTCCAGCAGCCGGCGCAGGCGATGCCCGCGGCCGCGATTCCCGCCGCCGCGACGCTGCCGGCCGCCGTCGGCGGCCAGCCGGTGCCGTCGCTGGCGCCGATGCTCAAGCAGGTCACCCCGGCGGTGGTCAGCGTGTACAGCCGCCAGACCGTGCGGGTGGCCAGTCCGCTGGGGCCGTTCGCCGACGACCCGTTCTTCCGCCGCATCTTCGGCATTCCGGACATGCCGCGCGAGCGCGTGGAGCGCGCGCTGGGCTCGGGCGTGATCATCGATGCCCAGCAAGGCCTGATCCTGACCAACCACCACGTCATCGAGAATTCCGACGGCGTGTCGGTGACCCTCAGCGACGGCCGCACCATGGAGGCCGAGTTCCTGGGTTCGGACCCGGACACCGACGTGGCCGTCATCCGCATCCCGGCCACCAACCTGACCGCCATCCCGATGGCCAACAGCGACCAGTTGCAGGTCGGCGACTTCGTGGTGGCGATGGGCAATCCCTACGGCCTGGGCCAGACGGTGACCTCGGGCATCGTCTCGGCGGTGGGCCGCAGCGGCATCCCGATGGCGGGCTTCCAGAACTTCATCCAGACCGACGCCTCCATCAACCCGGGCAACTCGGGTGGTCCGCTGGTCAACCTGCAGGGCCAGCTGGTGGGCATCAACACCGCCAGCTTCAACCCGCGCGGCAGCATGGCCGGCAACATCGGCCTGGGCTTCGCGATTCCGATCAACCTGGCCCGCAACATCAAGGACCAGCTGATCGCCAACAATGGCGTGGTCAAGCGCGGCACGCTGGGGGTGGAAACCCAGAACGTGGATGAGCGCCTGGCCAAGGGCCTGGGCCTGGAGAACCCGCGCGGCGCCCTGGTGACCCGGGTGTATCCGGGTTCGGCCGCTGCCGCCGCCGGCCTGCAGTCCGGCGACGTGGTGCTGGCCGCCAACGGCCAGCGCATCGACAACGCGCCGTCGCTGCACAACTTCGAGGGTCTGCAGGACGTCGGCAGCCGGATCAGCCTGGACGTGCGCCGCGACGGCAAGCCGTTGCAGCTGACGGCGACGTTGAAGGAAGGCCTGCGTTCGCTGGATGGCGCGACGCTGGATCCGCGTTTGACCGGCGCCACCTTCAAGGAACTGGATGAAGGCACCCGCCAGCAACTGCGCAGCATGGGCGCGGGCGGTGGATTGCAGGTCGGCAACGTCGCGCGCGGCAGTCGCGCCTGGAACAGCGGCCTGCGTCCGGGGGATGTGGTGGTGGCCAGCAGCAGCGGCGATTTCGCCGACCTCGCCAGCTTCCGCGCCAGCTTCGATCGCAAGCCGCAGCAGTTGGTGTTCCAGGTGGTGCGTGGCGGGCGGCCTGGCAATCTGTTGATGCAGTAGGCCAAGCAAAAGCAAAAGCAAATCCCCCCTGCCCCCCTTTTTAAAAGGGGGGATCCTTCGGTGTTTTTCACTTGAACGGATGCTGCTTCTGCCTCCCCCTTTGAAAAAGGGGGACTGAGGGGGATTTGCTTCTGATAGTGGGATTTGCAGAAGCCCCCCGCCCCCGGCCACATAACAGCCCATTCATGCCCACCTGCTATAGAGTGGAGTGGCAATCCCTCACTGCTGGAGACGACGATGAGCAATCCCACCGCTACCGATGCGATGAAGAGCAATCTGGGCGAGGCCGGTTCGCACCTGAAGTCGGCCGCATCCGCCGCCGGCGAGGCGATCAAGGGCGCGGCCGGCGCGGCCGGCGACGAACTGAAGCTGGGCAAGGCCAACGTGAAGTCCGAGCTGGCCGATAGCGCGCTGGCCGGCATCGCCGCCGCCGAAGTGGGTGGCGCCGCCGCCCGCGAACAGGTGGACGCGCTGATGGACAAGGGCCGCGATCTGATCGACAGCGCCGCCGACCTGATCCGCGAGCGTCCGCTGGCCTCGTTCGGCGTGGCCTTCGCCGCCGGCTGGATCATCGCCAAGCTGGCACGCAGCGGCGACAAGTAAGCCCCACGCGTGAGCGTTCCGCCGGAATCTTCCGACGCCGAAGCACCCCGAGCCGCCAAGCCCGGGCTGGACGACAGCCTGCGCGAGGTCGGCGCGGCCGGCAAGGCGGCGCTGGCCTCGGCCGGTGACACCGGCCGCGCGCTGCGCCGGCTGGTGTCGGCGGATCTGGCGTTGGCGCGCAGCGCGTTCGGCCGCGCGCTGGCCTGGGCCGGCGTGGCGATCATCTTCGGCGCCTCGGCCTGGCTGTTGTGCGCGGGCGCGTTGATCGCGTTGCTGCAGCGGCTGGGCTGGTCCTGGCTGCAATCGCTGTCGGTGACCGCACTGGTCAGCATCGGCGTGACCGTGCTGGCGGCGTGGAAAGTGGGGCAATATTTCGATCACACCGGGCTGCACGCCACCCGCCGCCAGTTGCAGCGGCTGGGCCTGTTCGACGAGCACGACGACGCCGACGAGGACGGCGACACCGACCCGGGAGCGGCGCGATGAATTTCGAACGCCTGCAACGCCGCGTGGATCGCGCCGAACAATTGGTCGAGGGCCGCGCGCTGCAGACCCGGACGCACTGGCAGACCCTGAGCCAGGTCTGGCGCGACAGCTGGACGCCCGGCCGCATCATGATTGCCGGGTTGGTCAGTGGTTTCCTGGCCGGCCGCGCCGAACCGCTGCGCTCGATGAACGGCGCGCGCTGGTTGCAGATGGTGGGTTCGCTGAGCAGCCTGTTCGCCACCGTGCAGGCAGCCACCGCCGCCGACCAGGCCAGCGAGGCCGCTGACACCGCGCAGGCGGTGCAGGAAGAGCAGGAAACCACGCAGGCCTATCCGCCGGAAGAACCGCTGGTGGATGAAGCCTTCGACGAGGAAGAGATGCCCATCCGCCAGCCCATGCCGGCGGAAGCGGCGACCGAGATGTCCGAGCGCTAGGCTCGCGCGTCGTGCCGGTGAATCTCCGCACGCCCTGATGCTGCTCTTGCCTCCCCCTTTGAAAAAGGGGGACCGAGGGGGATTGGCTCTTCCGCGTAAAAGCAAATCCCCCGGTCGCCTGCGGCGCCCACCCCCTTCTCCGAAGGGGGTATGGCTTGTGTCGCCCGATGCCCGTCGATTCGGCGTGAACGAAACCCGCTTCCCCTTCACGCCATGACGATGACGCCTGCCGGAACCCGTCCGGCTACCTCGCGGCCCGTGCGGAACCGGTCCGGAGCGGCATAATCGGGCTCCATCTCAGGAGTGACCCGATGGCTCTTTCGCCCGCTGGCGACACCCCCACCACCGCCGCCGAATCCGCGCCGTTGCCGCCACGCCCGCGTGCGCCGATCGCGCTGGTGGTGCTGGCGACGCTGGCAGTCGGGTTCACCCTGTGGGCGGCGCAGGACGTGGTGTTGCCGGTGCTGCTGGCCGCGTTCTTCGCGCTGGTCGGCAATCCAATCATCCGCACGCTGCGGCGCCTGCATTTGCCGCGTTTCCTGGCCGCGCTGCTCGTGCTGCTGGGCGGACTGGCCGCCGCCGGCGCGCTGGGCACGCAGTTGTGGCAGCCCGCGTCGGTGTGGTTCCGCGAGGCTCCGAGCGAGCTGCGCCAGCTGGCGCCGAAGCTGCGCGAGTGGACCAAACCGGTGCAGGAAGCCAACCGCGCGGCGGAGAATTTCGCCCGCGCCGCCGGCGGTGAGACCGGCAAGCGTCCGCAGATCGTGCGCACCGCGCAGGACGATCCCTACCGCATGCTGACCACCACGCCCCGCTTGCTGGCCTCGATCCTGGCGGTGGTGCTGCTGACGTTCTTCTTCATGGTCTACGGCGAGAACCTGCAGCGGCAGGCCATCGCCCTGCTGCCCAGCCGGCAACAGAAGAAGTTCACCGTGGACATCCTGCATTCCATCGAGCGCGAGGTCTCGCGCTACGTGCTGACCATCAGCGTGATCAACACGGTGGTGGGCCTGATCTTCGCCACCGCGCTGTACCTGCTGAAAATGCCACTGAGCGAGGCGATGCTGTGGGGCACGCTGGTGGCGCTGCTCAACTTCGCGCCGTATGTCGGCCCGCTGATCGGCGTGATCATGATGCTGCTGGTCGGCTTCATCACCTTCGACGATCCGCTGCACACGCTGCTGCCGGCCGGCATCTACCTGGTGCTGCATACGCTGGAAGGCCAGATCATCACGCCGATCATCCTGGGCCGGCGGATGGCGCTGTCGCCGCTGGTGCTGATCCTGGCGTTGATGCTGTTCGGCTGGGCCTGGGGCATCATCGGCCTGCTGCTGGCGGTGCCGCTGCTCGTCTGCGTGAAACTGGTGCTGGCGCGGGTGGAAGGCATGGAAGGCTGGGCCCGCCTGCTGGAGTAATCCCGCCCCGGGCCCACCAACCTGTGGGAGCGACGTGAGTCGCGATACCCACCGTGGCCAGGAAAGCCGCAGAACCGGGTGTGGCCCTGTTCCGCGCCGGAAGCTCGCGACTCACGTCGCTCCCACGAGAAGGGTGGAAGGAAGCGTTTTCGGCGGCTGGAAGCGCGGCGGGGTAAAATCGCCCCGTGAGCTTCCCCGTCCGCGCCATCACCCTCGACCTCGACGACACCCTCTGGCCGTTCGCGCCCATCGGCGCGCGGATTGAACGGGTGCTGCACGAGTGGCTGGTCGAACACAGTCCGCGTACCGCCGAACTGTTCCCGATCGAACGCATGCGCGCGCTGCGCGAGCAGGTGTTCACCGCCCATCCGGAACTGATCCACGATCTCAGCGCGATGCGCCGGCTGACCCTGCAGCGCGCGCTGCACGAGAGCGAGGCGGATCCGGCGCTGCTGGAACCGGCCTACGAAGTGTTCTATGCCGCCCGCAACCAGGTCGAATGCTACCCCGATGCGATCGACGCCCTGCTGCGCATCGCCGCGCGGGTGCCGGTGGCGGCGGTGACCAACGGCAACGCCGATCTGGAGCGGATCGGGCTGGCCCGGCATTTCGTGTTCCAACTGGGCGCGCGCGAGCACGGTTCGGCCAAGCCGGAACCGGGCATCTTCCTGGCCGCCTGCGATCGCCTGGGCGTGCCGCCCGCGCAGGTGCTGCACGTGGGCGACCACATCGATCTGGACGTGGTCGGCGCGGCGCGCGCCGGCCTGCGCACCTGCTGGCTCAACCGGATCGACCACGTCGATCACCTGGCCGGCTGGCCGCATCCGGATCCATTGCCGGATCTGGAATTCGCCACCCTCACCGCACTGGCCGACTGGCTGGATGCCCATCCCGATTTCGCCACGGAGCATGCCCGCGCATGAACCTTTCCCCCGGCTACACCCAGGATTCCTCCCAGGCCCGGCCCCTGCACGTCGTCGAGCGCGGCGGCTGGGAAAGCTGGCGCGATGCGCAGCCCGCCGCCGTGCGCGCGTGGCTGGAAGCGCAGAACTACACCGCCGCACCGGGCACGCTGGCGCTGTTGCCCGGCGATGACGGCCTGGCCGGCGCGATCATCGGCGTGGGCGATCCACTGGACCCCTACAGCTATGCGCACGCGCCGTTCGCGCTGCCCGCCGGCGACTGGCGGATCGTCCATGACCTGGATGCCGGTGCGCGCGCGGCGCTGCAACTGGGCTGGGGCCTGGGCGGCTACCGCTTCAGCCGCTACAAGACACCCTCGCGCGTGCCGGCGCGGCTGGTGCTGGGCGAGCCCGACGCCGAAGCGCTGGATCTACTGACCGCCAGCCTGCGCGTGCGCGATTGGGTCAACACGCCGACCGAGCACATGGGTCCGGACGAACTGGAAGCCGCCGCGCGCGCGATCGCCGAGGCGCATGACGCGGACATCGACGTCATCGCCGGTGATCAACTGCTGGCGCAGAACTTCCCCGCCATCCACGCGGTCGGCCGCGCCTCGCATCGCGCGCCGCGCCTGATCGCGCTGCAATGGGGCGACCCGGCGCACCCGCACGTGGCGCTGGTCGGCAAGGGCGTGTGCTTCGACACCGGCGGGCTGGACATCAAGCCGGCCGACGGCATGCGCAACATGAAGAAGGACATGGGCGGCGCCGCGCACGCGCTGGCGCTGGCCGGACTGGTGATGGCGCGCGGGCTGCCGGTGCGCCTGACCCTGCTGCTGCCGGCGGTGGAGAACAGCATCGGTCCGAACGCGTTCCGCCCCGGCGAGATCATCGCCACCCGCAAGGGCATCAGCGTGGAAATCGACAACACCGACGCCGAAGGGCGGGTGATCCTGTGCGACGCGCTGACCTATGCCGGCGAGCAGTCGCCGGAGATCGTGCTGGATTTCGCCACCCTCACCGGCGCGGCGCGGATCGCGCTGGGCCCGGATCTGCCGGCCCTGTTCGCCAATGACGACGCGCTGGCCAACGACTGGATCGCCGCCGGCGATCGCATGCGCGATCCGGTCTGGCGGATGCCGCTGTGGCGTCCCTACCTGCGCTACCTGACCAGCAACGTGGCGGATCTGGCCAACGCCGGTTCGCGCATGGCCGGCGCGGTCACCGCCGCGCTGTACCTGGAACGCTTCCTGCCGGCCAACCAGAAATGGGCGCACCTGGACGTGTACGCATGGAACGACAGCGATCGTCCCGGCCGCCCGGCCGGCGGCGAAGCGCTGGCCCTGCGCAGCGCCTACGCGCTGCTGAAGGCGCGCTACACCTGATGGACCACCGGGCCGCCTGATTCGGCGGCCGCTTCCACCCGATCCCGCCCATCGCGCTTGGCGCGGTAGAGCGCTTCGTCGGCGTGGCGGATCAGGCTTTCGCCCTGGCGCCCGTGCAGCGGGAAGCTGGCCACGCCGATCGACACGGTGACCGCCGGCAGTTCCTGGCCCATGTGGCGGATGCGCATCGCACCCACCGCCGCGCGGATGTTCTCGGCGCGCTCGCACGCGGTGTCCAGATCGGTTTCCGGCAGGATCAGGGTGAATTCCTCGCCGCCGTACCGGCAGGCGATGTCCTCGCTGCGCGCCAGCTTCTGCAGCAACTGGCCGAACCCGGACAGCAGGGTGTCGCCGCCGACATGGCCGTGCAGGTCGTTGAAGGCCTTGAAGTGGTCCAGATCCATCATCATCACGCTCAGTGGCAGGCCGCGCCGTTCGCAGCGTGCCAGCTCACGGGCCAGCGACTCTTCCAGATAGCGGCGGTTGAACAGGCCGGTCAGCGGTTCGCGGATGGATTGCAGGCGCAGGCGTTCCTGCAGATCCAGGTTGGACAGCGCCATCGACAGCTGCTCGGCGGCGGTCTCGATCAGATCCTGGCGGGCCAGGAAGCCGTCATCGTGGCTGGACAGGTACAGCAGGCCCAGCTGGGTGCCCTGGGCGATCAGCGGAATGCAGGCGGTGGTCGGCGAGGCGTGCAGCGCCGGCGACATCACATGGGTGCAGCCCAGCATCTCGGCATGCGCGCGATGCACGTGCGGCTGGCCGCGACGCAACGCCCAGCAGGCTTCCAGCGGAAACATCGCGTCGCTGTGCAGCGCGTGCTCGCCCCAGTGCGCGGCCTCCTCGGCATAGTCCTGCGAGGCGCGGATGCGATAGATCGTGCCGCCGGCGTGCGGCAGCAGGCGGGCGAAATGCTGGGTCGCCAGGCGGATGGCTTCCTCGGTGCGCACGCAGCTTTGCAGCATGCCGCTGTAGCGGCTGAGTTCGTTGAGATCGGCGCTGTGATCCTCCAGCTTCTCGATGGTGACCATCAGCTGCCGGCGGGCATCGCTGCTGGCTTCCTCCGCATGCGCGCGACGGCGGATCTCGCCCACCAGCAGCCAGTAGACCAGTCCGGTCACCGCCAGTCCCAGCGGGATGCCCAGCAATGCCAGGCCGCGCAGCAGGTTGGCGCTGTCGTGGCTGGAGCGGGCGCGCTGGGCCAGCAGTTCGCGCTCGGCCGCAACCAGTACTTCGGCCTGATCGCGGATGTTGACGGTCGCCTGCCGCACCTCGTGGTTGATCGAGCGTTGCGCCGCCGCCAGCCCGCCGAGCCGGAAGTTACCCAGGGTGGCTTCCATCTGCGACAGCCGGCGCAGGATTTCGATCCGCCACGCGAGCACCCGCCGGGTCTGATCGGGATTGTCGCCGACCAGTTGCTGCAGGCGTGCGATCGCATTGGGCAGTTGGTCGCGGCTGCGTCCGTAATCGGCCAGGTAGTTGACGTTGCCGGTGAGCAGGTAGCCGCGCTGGGCCGACTCGCTGTCATGCACGGCCGATTCGATGTCGCCGATCAGCGCGATGACCTCGTTGGTGTGGGTCACCCGGTTGGCATCTGAGATGAAGCGCTGCGCCCCGTAGAACACGCCCGCGCCGATGGCCACGAAGATCAGCGCGGCGGCGAACAGACCGAGTCGATTGGCTTGGCGGGGTCTCACGGAAGGGGTCGGTGCCGGGTCGGGTCCGGCCCCAGCCTAAGCACAGGAAGCGGACACGACAATCCCGCGGGCGCCGTTATGGAACCAGCGACACATCATGACGCGCCGCATGGAGCCACATCGAAAGCGCGCGGGCTGCATTCTTGCGCTTGTCGAGGCGCATCACGGCCGCGCCGGCCCGCGCGCGTGAGAACGTACGCTGACGCATGTGCAAGTCGCGATTACAGCCGCGGCTACAGCAGGCCGCGCTGGCGCGCCAGCCGATAGGCCTCGATGCGGTTGCTCACGCCGAGCTTGCCGATGGCCTCGGACAGGTAGTTGCGCACGGTGCCCTGCGAGAGGCTGAGCTGGCGCGCGATGTCGCCGGCCGACAATCCCTCGCCGGCCAGCCGCAGCACCTGGCGTTCGCGATCATTGAGCGGGTCGGCTTCGTTCCAGGCTTCCAGCGCCAGTTGCGGATCGATGGCGCGGCCGCCGGCATGGACCTTGCGCAGCGCGGCGGCCAACTGATCGGCCGGCGCGTCCTTGAGCAGATAGCCGGACACACCCGCGTCCAGCGCGCGGCGCAGGTAGCCGGCGCGGGCGAAGGTGGTGACGATCACCACCCGGGTGGGCCATGCGTGGCGATGGATGCGCTGGGCCAGTTCCAGACCGGTCAGGCCGGGCATTTCGATGTCGGTGACCAGCAGGTCCGGACGCAGCCGCTGCAGTTCGCGCCAGGCCGATTCGCCGTCGGCGGCGGTGCCGACGACCTCGATGTCCGCTTCCAGGTTCAACAGCGCGGTCAACGCGCCGCGCACCATCGCCTGATCCTCGGCCAGCAGTACCCGGATCATGCGCGCGGCGATTGCGCCGGGTGCGAGGCGTGCGGCATGGGGTTGTTCCTCAGGTCTGCGCGGGCAGCAAGGATGCCGCGCCCGAGGCCTGCGGCGCCAGCGGGCCTGCCGGCAGGCTGGCCTCCAGCACGGTGCCGCGTCCTGGCCGCGCGTCGATGCGCAGGCTGCCGCCGAGCGCCTCCAGTCGTTCGCGCATGCCGCTCAATCCGTTGCCGGGGACGATGGCACCGCCACGGCCGTTGTCCTCGATGCGCAGCCGCAGGCACCCATCAGCCACCTCCAGTTCCACCCGCGCGATGCTGGCGCGGGCATGCCGTTGCAGGTTGGTCACCGCCTCGCGCACGGTCATCGCCAGCACGGTTTCCTGTTCCGGCGACAGCGGCGGGATTCCTGTCGGGCAGGTCAGCGCCACGCCGTCGGATTCCAGCAGCAGCCGCGCCGAGGCCAGTTCGGCGGCCAGGCCGGCCGCGCGGATGCCGGTGACCGCGCTGCGCACCTGCGCCAGCGCATCGCGGGCGACCCGGCTGACTTCGTCGATCTCGCGCCGCGCGCCCGCCGGATCCCGATCCAGCAGCTTGCCGGCGAGATCCGACTTGAGCGCCACCAGCGACAGCGTGTGGCCGAGCAGATCGTGCAGATCGCGGCCGATGCGCTCGCGCTCGGCCATCGCGGCCAGCCGGCGCACTTCCTCGTGGCTGAGCATGAGCGCCGCATCGGCCTGCGCCTTGCGCGCGAAGCTGATGTTCATCAGGCCCACCGCGAACCCGACCATGAGCGTGCTGGCCAGGTAGATCAGCGGCCAGCCCAGCACCATCCATTCCACCGAATACGCCGCCAGCAGCACCAGCATCCAGGCAATCGCGGAACGGGTGGGGCCGGCGAACGCCATGAAGGCGCAGGCGTAGATCATGTAGCTCTGCGCACCGGGATTGAACGGCGTGAGCGCATGGCCCAGCGCCGCCATGCCCAGCGCGTTGAACAGCATGTACCGGCGATCGCGGTAGTAAGCGCCATGGAACAGCACCAGGAACACCGCGTAGCTGGCCAGGGTGGGCCACAGCCAGTTGGGAAACGACGCCGGGTTGGACATCGGGGTGACGAAGATCCAGATCGACCAGATCAGCATCAGCAACGGGAACCAGCGCCCGGTGCCGCGCCCGCGCAGTTCGCTGCGTCGCTCATGCAGGTTCGCCAGCGAATTCTCGGATACGGGCGGGAAGTACATGAACACGTGGATTCTCCGGACGGAACCGAACCTCAGGCCGGACGCGCCAGCCGCCGCCAGGCCAGCAGGCCGAACACGACGGTGACGAGCGCCAGTACGGCCACATGCAGGATCAGTGGCTGGCCCGCATCCTTGCCCACTACCCGCAGTGCGATCTGGGCCAGATGATACGCCGGCCACAACTGCGCCAGTTGCGACAGCACCGCCGGCAGCATGCTCAACGGCAACCACAGGCCGGACAGGAACGCCATCGGCAGATACACCAGGTTGATCACCGCCGGCGCGCCCTCGCCGCCGACCAGGCAGCCCAGCCACAGGCCGAGCGCGGCGAACGGCAATACGCCCAGCACGTTGACCAGCCACAGCGTCGCCCATTGCCACGGCGACAGCGAAACCCCGGCCAGGCCCGCGGCGATCAGCGCCAGCAGCACCGACACCACGGCGGCGAAGATCATCGCCATGGCGGTCTTGGCCAGCAGATAGGCCGCCGGCGGCATAGGCAGCGCGCGCTTGAGTGCCAGCAGGCCGCGCTCGCGATCCAGCGCCACGCTGACCCCGAAGCCGAACAGGGCCACGCCCATTACCCCGAACACGCCATAGGTCGCCAGGAAGTAGCGCGCCGCCACGTCGCCGCCCTGCCGCGCGCCCAGCAGCACGCCGAACAGCAGGTAGAACAGCGCGGGAAACAGCAGGGTCGGCAGGGAGAACGAAGGCGTGCGCAGCAGGCGCAGGAATTCGTAGCGGGCTTCCAGCAGGTAGGCGCGCAACGGCGTGCGCACACGGGCGATCGCGGTATCCATCAGGCGGCCTCCTGTTCGCGGGCCTGCCGGGTGAGGCTGATGAAGGCTTCGGCCAGGCCTGCGCGGGCCACTTCCAGTTCGGTCAACGCACCGTCCTCGGCCAGCAGCCGGCGTACCACCGGTTCGGCCCGATCGGCGACGATCTCCAGACGCTCACCGTCATGCCGGGCGCTGCGCACCTGCGGCCAGCCGGCCACGACCTCCGCCGGCAACGCGGTGAGGCAGCGGATGCGCCGCTGCGCGACCCGCGCGCGCACCTCGGCCACGCTGCCCTCGGCGATCACGCGTCCGCCGTCGATCACCGCGACGCGATCGGCCAGCGCCTCGGCTTCCTCCAGGTAGTGCGTGGTCAGCAGCACCGCGCAGCCGTCGGCGACCAGTTCGCGGATCGCTTTCCACAGGGTCTGGCGCGCCTCGATGTCCAGGCCGGTGGTGGGTTCGTCCAGGAACAGCAGTTGCGGACGGCCGCAAATCGCCAGTGCGAACTGCACGCGCCGCTGCTGGCCGCCGGACAGTTGCCCGTAGCGGCGTTCGAGCAGGCCGTCCAGTCCGGCCATCGCCACGCAATCGGCGACGCTGCGCGGCACGGGATAGTAGCTGCGGGTGAGATCCAGCAGTTCGCGCACCTTGAGCGTGTCCGGAATGCCGGCGCTTTGCAGCATCACCCCGAGGCGCCGGCGCACCGCCATCGCACCGGGTGCCTGGCCGAACAGGCGGGCCTCGCCGCCATCGGGCGGTTGCAGGCCCAGCAGGATCGCGATGGCCGTGCTCTTGCCGGCGCCGTTGGGGCCCAGCAGCGCCAGCAGGCGCCCGGGTGCCAGCGCCAGATCCAGCCCGGCCAAGGCGGTGATCGGTCCATAGCGCTTGTGCACGGCGCGCAACCGGGCCGGTTCGTACTGCGGTGCCTGCATGTCCATGTGGGCGCATTCCCGAGGTGTCGGCGATGCGACCAATCTAGGCCGCCGGCGGCGGACCCGGCAGTGGCGGACTTCATGCGCAGGGGATGACAGCTGTCACTTGGTCGTCCGGCCCCGGCCGGGCATCCTGTGCCCTCCCCACCCGGGCGCGGGCCGTCGGGACCGGCCAACAAGTGACTTCCGGCAACTGGGCCGGGTTACCCTAGCTGGTCACACTTTCCGCGTTCGCCCGTCTGGATAAGCGATGAACTCTTCCGCCGACCTGTTGAAGGAACTCCGCATCGATCGCAAGGCCGCGCCGCCGGAACCGCCGTCGCGCCGTGGCCTGTGGATTGGACTGGGCGTGGCCGCGCTGCTGGTGCTGCTGGCGGTGGGCGGCTGGTTCGTGTTCGGACGCGACAAGGGCGTGCCGGTGCGCACCGCGCCGGTCATCGCGATCGGCAGCAGCGGCGCCTCGGCCTCGGTGCTGGACGCGACCGGCTACGTGGTCGCGCGGCGGATGGCGACGGTGTCGGCCAAGGTCACCGGCAAGGTCCAGGAAGTGCTGATCGAGGAAGGCATGCAGGTCGAGGCCGGCCAGGTGCTGGCACGGCTGGAACCGATCGACGCCGACGCCGAACGCGCGCTGGCCGAGAGCCAGTTGCAGGCCGCGCGCAGCCAGAGCACGGGCGTGCAGGCGCGGCTGAAGGAAGCCGAGGCCAACGTGCGCCGGCTGTCGCAGCTGACCCAGCAGCAACTGGTCGCACGCTCCCAATACGACCAGGCCGTGGCCGAACGCGACGCCCTGCGCGCCGAGGCGCTGACCTCGCAGCGCAACCAGCGCGCCGCCGCCGACCGCCTGCGCATCGCCGACATCGGCAAGGACAACACCGTGGTGCGCGCGCCGTTCTCCGGCGTGGTGATCGCCAAGGCCGCCCAGCCCGGCGAGATCGTGTCGCCGCTGTCGGCCGGCGGCGGCTTCACCCGCACCGGCATCGGCACCATCGTCGACATGGATTCGCTGGAAGTGGAAGTGGACGTGGGCGAGGCCTTCATCGGCCGGGTGCAGCCGAAGATGCCGGTGGAAGCCACGCTCAATGCCTACCCCGACTGGAAGATCCCGGCCGAGGTCATCGCCATCATTCCCACCGCCGATCGCGGCAAGGCCACGGTCAAGGTGCGCATCGCGCTGAAGCAGAAGGATCCGCGCATCGTCCCGGACATGGGCGTGCGGGTGAGCTTCCTGGAAGCGGCCAAGCCGGCGCAGGAGAAAAAGCCGCAGGGCGTGCGTGCCCCGTCGGCGGCCATCGTCGAGCGCGACGGCCAGCCGGTGGCGTTCGCCCTGACCGAACAGAACACGGTCGAGCAGCGCCTGCTGAAGGTCGGCCAGCCGATGGGCGACGACCGCCAGGTGCTGTCGGGCCTGGGCGCGGGCGACACGGTGGTGCTCAGCCCGCCGGATGAATTGCAGGACGGCAGCAAGGTCACGCTGGCCGAGGACGAAGCGCAGTAACGGTTCCGGTTCCATCGCGCGCGTCGCGGATGTTGCGACGCGTGCCCGGCAGGCTCCACCGGCTGCCGCTCATGACCGCCGCCACCCACCGGTCGCGCGGCCCGCACGACGTCCGGGAAACCATGCCCGGGCACGCACCAAAGTGGTTGGCTGCAACGCAAGACAACGCAATGCCGTGCGCGCGGCGAGGATCATTTCGCCGGCGCCCGCCTCCGAACACCACAGAAGGGAAAACACGATGTCCTCACTGGTCACCATTCGCAACCTCGTCAAAACCTACCAGCGCGGTCCGGAAAAGGTGCAGGTGCTGCACGGACTGAACCTGGACATTCCCAAGGGCGATTTCGTCGCCCTGATGGGGCCGTCCGGCTCGGGCAAGACGACCCTGCTCAACCTCATCGGCGGCCTGGACACCCCGACCTCGGGCGAAATCGAGATCGAGGGCCAGCGCATCGACAGCATGAGCGCGGCCCAGCTCTCCACCTGGCGCAGCCACCATGTCGGCTTCGTGTTCCAGTTCTACAACCTAATGCCGATGCTGACCGCGCAGAAGAACGTGGAGCTGCCGCTGCTGCTGACCAAGCTTGGCGCCGCCCAGCGCAAGCGCAACGCGGAAATCGCCCTGCAACTGGTCGGCCTGGCCCAACGCGGCGCGCACCGCCCCAACGAGCTCTCCGGCGGCCAGCAGCAGCGCGTGGCGATCGCCCGCGCGATTGTCTCGGATCCGACCTTCCTGATCTGCGACGAACCGACCGGCGACCTGGATCGCCACTCGGCCGAGGAAATCCTGGACCTGCTGCGCCTGCTCAACCGCGAGCATGGCAAGACCATCATCATGGTCACCCACGATCCGAAGGCGGCCGAGTACGCGACCCACACCATCCACCTGGACAAGGGCGAGCTGGTCGACGCCCCTGCGCTGGCCCACTGACGGGAGGCGGCGATGAAATATCTGTCCCTGGTCTGGGCACAGCTGTTCCGCAGCAAGACGCGGACGCTGCTGACCCTGTTGTCCGTGGTCGCGGCCTTCCTGCTGTTCGGCCTGCTGGATTCGGTGCGGGTGGCGTTCAACTCCGGTGGCAGCGTCGATGGCGCCAACCGCCTGGTGGTCGCCTCGCGCCTGTCGATCACCCAGTCGCTGCCGATCAACCTGCAGCCGCAGATCGAATCGGTGCCCGGCGTGCGCAAGGCCACCTATGCCATGTGGTTCGGCGGCATCTACCGCGATCCCAAGGATTTCTTCCCCAACTTCTCGGTGGCGCCCAATTTCTTCGACGTCTATACCGAGTACACGGTGCCGCCGGATCAGCTCAAGGCGTTCCAGGACACCCGCAATGCCGCGATCGTCGGCGAGTCGCTGGCCAAGAAGCATGGCTGGAAGATCGGCGACACCATCCCGCTGAAGGCCACCATCTTCCCGCGCGGCGGCAGCAATGACTGGCCGCTGGAACTGAAGGCCATCTTCCGGGTGAAGGATCGCAAGAACGTCGGCGCCGAGAACCAGTTGATGATGAACTGGAAGTACTTCGACGAATCCAACGACTACATCAAGAGCCAGGTCAGCTGGTACACGGTGCAACTGGCCAACACCAACCAGGCCAACCAGGTGGCGCGCGCCATCGACGCGCTGTCGGCCAACTCGGACCACGAGACCAAGAGCCAGACCGAGTCGGCGTTCCAGCAGGCCTTCGCCAAGCAGTTCGCCGACATCGGCCTGATCGTCACCTCGATCATGGGCGCGGTGTTCTTCACCCTGCTGCTGCTGACCGGCAACACCATGGCCCAGGCCGTGCGCGAGCGGGTGCCGGAACTGGCGGTGCTGAAGACGCTGGGCTTCAAGGACGGCACGGTGCTGACCCTGGTGATGATCGAGTCGGTGCTGCTGATCGTGCTCGGCGGCCTGATCGGCATGGGCCTGGCGGCGGTGATCATGCCGGGCCTGACCGCGGCCAGTCAGGGCGCCATCTCGCTGCCGAACGTTCCCACCCAGACCTGGCTGGTCGGGCTGGGCCTGATGGTGGTCATTGGCATCGTCGTCGGCCTGCTGCCGGCGCTGCGCGCCAAGCGCCTGAAGATCGTCGACGCACTGGCCGGACGCTGAGGAGAACGACATGCCCAACTGGATTGCAAACATCATCTCCGTCGTCGGCCTGGCCGTCTTCCTGGTGGTCTGGATCAACCTGCCGTGGTTCCTGGTACTGGGCCTGGCCGTGCTGCTGGCGCTGTGGCTGCTGCTGACCCGCGGCGGCCGGCTGGCACTGGCCGCCGCGCGCATCGGCATCAGCAGCCTGCCGCAACGCTGGGGCGCGTCCTCGGTGATCGTGGTCGGCATCGCCGGCGTGGTCGGCGTGCTGGTCGCCATGCTGGCGATGGGCGAGGGCTTCAAGGCCACCCTCAACAGCACCGGCGACGACACCACCGCGATCGTCCTGCGCGGCGGTTCGCAGGCGGAAACCAATTCGGTCATCACCCGCGAACAGGCGCCGCTGCTGTCCAGCCTGCCCGGCGTGGCCAAGGGACCGAACGGCAAGCCGCTGATGTCGGCCGAACTGTCGCAGGTGGTCAACCTGCCCAGCATGGCCGACGGCACCGATGCCAACGCGCAGTTCCGCGGCGTGGGCGAGGAGGCCTGGCTGGTCCGCGACAAGATCAAGCTGGTCGAGGGCCGCAAGTTCGGTGCCGGCCTGCGCGAGATCGTGGTCGGCCAGGGCGCGGCCACCCAGTTCCGCGGCCTGAAGGTCGGCAGCAAGCTCAATCTCGGCAACCAGGAATGGACCGTGGTGGGCCGGTTCGCCTCCGGCGACGCGCACGACTCGGAACTGTGGGGCGACGCGCAGACCCTGTCGTCCACCTACAACCGCAGCGCCTACCAGTCGATCACGGTCAAGACCGACGGCAAGGCCGGCTTCGATCAGTTCAAGGCCGCGGTCGAGGGCGATCCGCGCCTGAAGCTGGACGTGGAGACCACCCGCGCCTACTACAGCAAGCAGTCCGGGCAGCTGGCCACGATCATCAAGTGGCTGGGCATCGTGATCGGCACCATCATGGCGATCGGCGCGGTGTTCGGCGCGCTCAACACGATGTACTCGGCGGTGGCCGGGCGCGCGCGCGAAATCGCCACCATGCGCGCGATCGGTTTTCGCGGCCTGCCGGTGGTCACCGCGGTGATGCTGGAGACGATGCTGCTGGCGCTGCTGGGCGGCGTGCTGGGCGGGGTGATCGCCTGGGCGATCTTCAACGGCTACAGCGTCTCGACCCTGGGCAGCAACTTCAGCCAGGTGGTGTTTCAGTTCAAGGTCACGCCGGAGCTGTTGTGGAACGGCCTGAAGTGGGCACTCGGCATCGGCCTGGTTGGCGGCCTGTTCCCGGCGCTGCGCGCGGCGCGCCTGCCGATCACCACCGCGTTGCGCGCGTTGTGATCGCATCGGCGTGAACAGGAAAACGGCCGGCGCCTGCCGGCCGTTTTCGTTTCAGGGAGAAGGATCCGGCATCGGCGCCGAAGCCGGATCGATCCAGCCGCGCCGGCGTGCTTCGCGCAGGTCGTCGGGCGTGTCGATGTCGCGGGTCAGTTCCGGTACGTCGAGCAGGGCGATGTGCTCGTCTGCACGCGCCGCAAGCAGTCCGCGCAGGCCGCGATCGCCTTGCAGTGGGCTTGCCTGCGCCAGCAGGTCCGCCGGCACCCACGCCGGGACACCGCGGCCCTCGCCGTGGCGGGTGGCCGCGCAGCCATGGGTGATGAAGCCTGCGCGCAATGCATCCAGATGCATCGCTTCCAGCGCCGGCTGATCGCAGGCCAGCAGCAGGCACGGAGGCGATGACTCCGTGCGTGTGGCCGCGAGCGTCGCCGCGACCAGGCGCAGGCTGCTCGCCAGTCCCTCTTCCCATTGGGGATTGAACAGGATGTCCGCCGGCAGATCGCGCACCGCCGCGCTCACCGCTTCCGCGTGCCCGCCGACGACCACCAGCAACCGGCGCGGCGCGGTTTCCATCGCCAGCCTGACACCACGATGGACCAGCGTCTCGCCGTCACGGGTGAGCAGTTGCTTGGGCTGGCCGAGCCGGCGGCTGCCGCCGGCCGCCAGCACCACCGCGTCGTGCGCCGAGGTCATGCCGGCTCGCCGGCCAGCACCGCCTGCAACTGCGCGGCGATGCTGAGCGCGATCGCCTCCGGTCCCTGCCCGCCCAGGCGCAGGCCGATCGGCGAGCGCAGGCGATGGCGCAGGCGTTCGCGCGTTTCCGCCGGCAACACCTTGAACAGATCGTCGCGGCGGCGGCCCGGTCCTAGCAGGCCGATGAAGGGCAGTTCGGTGTCGGCCAGCGCCGCCAACGCCTCGCGATCCAGTTCGAAATGGTGGTGCATCACCAGCGCGGCGGCATGGCCGTCGGCACGCGCGGCCGCGTCGGTGGGCGACACGTCCCAGGCCAGATCCGCCAGCGCGGCGTGCGGCTGCCAGCGCGGGCGGCGTTCGGCCAGGGTCACCCGCCAGCCCAGTTCGCGCAGCCAGGGGACCAGCAGCGGCGTCTCCGGGCCGGCGCCGCAGATCAACACCTGCGGCGCGGGCCGGATCGCCAGCGTGTAGGCCGGCCGTTGCGGCGCCTCGGCGCCTGCGACCACCGGCAATCGCCACTGCGCCTGGCGCGCACCGATGCCGGCACGCACTTCGCCGCCGGCATCGAAGGACCAATGCAGTGATTCACCGCCCCGCTGCCAGTCTTCCAGCAACGCCGCCAAGCCTGCCAGCCGGGCCAGCGGCAGCAGCGCCAGGTGCAGGCGTCCGCGGCAACCGACCGCGGATCCGGACAGCAGGTCCTCGTCATCGCGCGTGTCGATGTCCATCCAGTCCAGCGCGCCCGCTTCGGCCGCGGCCAGCGCGCGGCGCCGGATGTCCGGCTCCAGGCAGCCGCCGCTCAACCAGCCGGTCTGGCCGTCGCGCGCACTGAACAGGGCCATCGCCCCGGCGTGCACGTAGGTCGATCCCTCGGTGTCCACGACCAGCGCCAGTCCCGCGCCGGCATCGCCGCTCGCCAGGGCCCGCAGGGCGGCTTGCAACACCTTGCGCTGGCTGGACATGGGCCTCCGAAAAAAGTCGCCGGACGTCTTGGCAATGTCGCATCCGCGGGCGTAATGTGCCAACTCCCCCGCCGACGCCAGGGAACGAACATGAAGCTGCATGTGAATGGTTCCGAGCACGACGTCGAAGCACCGCCCGACATGCCGCTGCTCTGGGTCCTGCGGGACCTGATGAAACTCACCGGCACCAAGTTTGGTTGCGGCATCGCCCAGTGCGGCGCCTGCACCGTGCACATCGATGGTGCACCGCTGCGCGCCTGCGTCACCCCGGTGTCCGCGGTGGCCGGCAAGAAAATCACCACCATCGAGGGCCTGTCATCCGACGGACGCCATCCGGTGCAGCAGGCGTGGGCCGAACTGGACGTGGTGCAATGCGGCTACTGCCAGTCCGGCCAGATCATGACCGCCGCCGCGCTGCTGGCGGTGGTGCCCAGCCCCAGTGATCAGGACATCGACCAGGCGCTGGCGGGCAATCTCTGCCGCTGCGGCACCTACCCGCGCATCCGCGCGGCGGTGCACCGCGCCGCGCAGCTGGGCAAGGCCTGATTCCTCTTTCCCCCGCGCCGGGCCACAAGGGCCCGGCATCCGATCGGAGAATGTTCGTGGACGCCAAGCCTGCGGATTCCGTCGCTTCCTCTTCCCGCCGCCAGTTCCTCAAGGCCGGCGCCGTCCTCGGCGGCGGCCTGGTCATCGGCTTCATCGTGCCGGCCGCCGGCCGCTTCGCGCTGGCGCAGAACGCCGCCGCCGCGCCGGCCACGGTCGCGCCGTTCGCGCCCAATGCCTTCCTGCGCATCGCCGCCGACGACAGCATCACCGTGCTGCTGTCGCACTCGGAAATGGGCCAGGGCATCTGGACCACGCTGCCGATGCTGATCGCCGAGGAGCTGGATGCGGACTGGACCAAAATGAAGGTCGAACACGCGCCCGCCGCGCCGGCCTACGCGCATACCGCCTTCGGCATGCAGATGACTGGCGGCTCGACCAGCACCTGGTCCGAGTTCGATCGCTACCGCATGGCCGGCGCCACTGCGCGCGCCTTGCTGCTGCAGGCCGCGGCCGCGCGCCTGGGCGTGCCGGTGGCGGAACTGAAGACGGAGAACGGTGTGGTGGTGCATGGCGACCAGCGCCTGCGCTACGGCGAACTGGCCGACGCGGCCGGGCAGCTGAAGGCGCCGGATCCAAAGACGCTCACCCTCAAGGATCCCAAGGACTGGAAACTGATCGGCAAGGGCGCCAAGCGCCTGGATACGCCGGAGAAGATCACCGGCCGCGCGATCTTCGGCATGGACGTGCAGTTCGACGGCCTGCTCACCGCGGTGGTCGCGCGCGCGCCGGTGTTCGGCGGCACGGTGAAATCGTTCGACGCCACCGCCGCCAAGACGGTGCCCGGGGTCCGCAACGTGGTGCAGGTGCCCAGCGGCGTGGCGGTGATCGCCGATCACTACTGGGCCGCCTTGCAGGGCCGCAATGCGCTGAAGGTGGAATGGGATCGCGGCCCGCACGCGGATCTGGACAGCGCGCGGCTGCGCGAACAGTTCGCCACGCAGGCGCGCACGGCCGGTGCGGTGGCGGTGCAGGCCGGCGACGCCGCCGCGGCGATGGCGCAGGCGGCCAAGGTGGTGGAAGTCGAGTACAGCGTGCCCTACCTGGCGCACGCACCGATGGAACCGCTCAACTGCACGGTGAAGATCGACGCCGAGGGGTGCGACATCTGGACCGGCACCCAGTTCCAGACCGTCGACCAGCAGGTCGCCGCGCGCATCACCGGACTGAAGCCGGAGCAGATCCGCATCCACACCACCTTCCTCGGCGGCGGCTTCGGCCGGCGCGCGACGCCGGTGTCGGACTTCGTGTCCGAGGCGGTGGAAGTGGCCAAGGCCGCCAAGGCGCCGGTCAAGACGGTGTGGCCGCGCGAGGACGACGTGCGTGGCGGCTACTACCGCCCGGCCTATGTGCAGCGCGCCAAGGTGGGACTGGCCGCGGACGGCACGCCGGTGGCCTGGCAGCAGGTGATGGTCGGCCAGTCGATCACCGCCGGCACGTCGTTCGAGCCGTTCACGGTGAAGAACGGCATCGACGCGACCTCGGTGGAAGGCGTGGCCGATTCGCCGTACGTGCTGGCCACGCCCGCGCACCGGGTGGATCTGCATTCGCCCAAGACCGGCATCCCGGTGCTTTGGTGGCGCTCCGTGGGGCACAGCTACAACGGCTTCGTGATGGAAAGCCTGGTCGATGAACTGGCGCACGCGGCGGGGCAGGATCCGCTGGAATACCGCCGGCGCCTGCTCAAGGATCATCCGCGCCACCTGGCCGCGCTGAACCTGGCGGCGGAGAAATTCGGCTGGAGCAAACCGGCGGCGAAGGGACGCGGCCACGGCATCGCGGTGCACGAATCGTTCGGCAGCTACGTCGCGCACGCGGCGGAAGTCTCGGTCGACAACGGCGTGATCAAGGTCCATCGCGTGGTCTGCGCGATCGACTGCGGCCTGGCGGTGAACCCGGACAACGTCAAGGCGCAGCTGGAGAGCGGACTGGCGTTCGGACTGGGCGCGGCGCTGCACGGGCGCATCACCTTCAAGAACGGCGAGGTGGAGCAGTCCAACTACCACGACTATCCGGTGCTGCGCCTGCCGGAAATGCCGGTGGTGGAAGTGCACATCGTGCCGAGCACGGACAAGATGGGCGGTGTGGGCGAACCCGGTACGCCGCCGATCGCGCCGGCGGTCGCCAACGCGGTGTTCGCGCTCACCGGCCAGCGCCTGCGTGATCTTCCCTTCACCCTGGCCCCCGCGGCCAAACCCGCCTGAGGATCCGACGATGCGCGCCGCCGCCCTCTTCTCCATCGCCTTGCTATCGTTGCTGCTGGCCGCCTGCGGCCCGCGCATCAGCGCCGAACAGAAGGCGCAGGCACTGCAGGCCTTCGCCACCGTCGAGCAGGTGTTCCAGCATCCGCGCTGCAGCAACTGCCACATTCCCGGCGATCAGCCACTGCAGTTCGACAGCCAGACGCCGCACATGATGAATGTGGTGCGCGGTCCCGAAGGCAAGGGCGCGCCCGGCCAGCCCTGTTCCACCTGCCACGGCGAAGCCAATCCACCGGCCGGCTACAGCGCGCACGCGCCGCCGGGCGCGCCGCACTGGCAACTGCCGCCGCCGGATCACAAGATGGCCTGGATCGGACTGCCCGCGCATGAACTGTGCGCGATGATCCAGGACCGCAAGCGCAACGGCGATCGCGACATGCCCGCGCTGATGAAGCACGTCGCCGAGGACAAGCTGGTGCTGTGGGGCTGGAACCCCGGCGGCAACCGCGCCCCGGTGCCGGTCCCGCACGACAAGTTCGTCGCCGCGTTCAAGGCCTGGGCAGACGCCGGCGCGCCCTGCCCGTCGCCGTAACGCGCGGCTTCCCGGGGCGTACAGCCGGGTTCGCCCGGCTGCACTTCACACGAAACCACGGACCGAGCCCTCACGGCGCGGTGCGTCGTTTCCGGGCCAACCGCCCCGCTGCCAGGCAAATCCCGGCTTAACCGTCATCTTTCTGTCATCGTTCTGCGATAGCGCCACGCCATCGCGGGCGATATCTTGCGCGGCCGTTTCGCCTCCCCCCGATGATCGCCATGCTGCTGCGCCTGATCGCGCTGGCCTGCGTCTGCCTGTCGCTGGTCGGCTTCACCACCGCCCATCTGCCCGCCCTATCGCTGAGCGAACGCCTGGCCGCGCCCGGCGGCGTGTCGCCGCTGCTGCCGCGCGATCGCATCGAGGCGATGTTCGCGCGCCTGCCGCATCGCGAGGGCTTCGTGCCGGTGAATGGCGTGCCGCTGTACTGGCGCGCGCTGGATCCGGGCGACTACGGCCTGCGCTACCGCTATGCCGGCGGCACTGCCGCCAACCGCATGGATTTCCAGCTCGACTTCGACGCGGCGGCCAGGCCGTCCGCGCAGAAGCCGCGCGGCACCGTCGTGCTGCTACACGGCTGGATGATGGACGGCGGCTCGCTGCTGCCGTGGGCGCTGGAACTGGCCCAGGCCGGCTACCGCACCATCAGCGTGGACCTGCGCAACCACGGCCGTTCCGGCGTCGCGCCGTCCGGCTACGGCACCCGCGAGGGCGAAGACGTCGTGGCGATGCTGCGCGCGCTGCGCGAGCGCGGCGAGGTCACCGGTCCGCTGCACGTGATGGGCGTGTCCTACGGCGCGGCCACCGCCATCTTCACCGCGCGCGATCTCGGCGTGCAGGCCGGCGGCGTGGTGGCGATGGAATCCTTCGACAACGCCGGCAGCGCGATCCGCGACATGGTGCCGCACATGCTCACCCGCCCGGCGTCGAACTGGCGCGATCGCCTGGCCCTGCCGCTGGCGCGCTGGCGCTACAGCGGCGACAGCCTGAACGTCGCCATCGCCCAGGCCGACCGCAAGCTGGGCCTGGATCTGGACAAGGTGGACGTTGGCGCGGCGCTGGCGCAGGCGCCGGCCTGCGTGCTGCTGATCCATGGCGACGCCGACCGGCACATTCCGGTCGCGCATGGCCGCCTGCTCGCGGCGGCATCCAAGCGCGCTCGCTACCTGGAAATTCCCGGCGAGGATCACCTGAGCCTGCCAATGCGGCTGGATCGGCTCGCGCCGACGGTGATCGACTGGTTCGAGCGCACGCCGACGGCGACGCCGGCCTGCCCGCAACCGCTGGCGCCGCGCCGCGCCTGAGCGCGGCGCATCAACTCCGCGCGCGCTACTCGGTGACCGTGGCCGCCACCGGCGGCCGCTGGCGCGAACGCCACAGCCCGTCGCCGGCGAAGATCAGCAGGCCGGTCCAGATCGCGGCAAAGCCCAGCGCCTGCGCCGCGCCGAACGGCTCGCGGAACACGAACACGCCGATCAGGAACTGGATGCTCGGCGCGATGTACTGCAGCAGCCCCACCACCGTCAGCGGAATCCTGCGCACGCCGTAGGCGAAGCCGATCAGCGGAATGGCGGTGACCACGCCGCCGAAGATCAACAGCAGATCGATCTGCCAGCCCCAGCCTTGCAGGAAGCCGCCACCGTGGCCGTTCTCGCCCCAGGCCACGAACGCCAGCGCCGGCAGGAACAGGTACAGGCTTTCCACGCCCAGTCCGGCCACCGCGTCGACCGCCACCAGCTTGCGCACCAGCCCGTACATGCCGAACGACAGCGCCAGTCCCAGCGCGATCCACGGCGGCGAACCGGCCTGCCAGGTCAGCCAGGCCACGCCGATCAGCGCGAAGCCCACCGCGACCCATTGCAGGCGGCTCAGCCGCTCGCGCAACACCAGCACGCCCAGCAGCACGTTGAGCAGCGGGTTGATGAAGTAACCCAGGCTGGTCTCGACCACGTGGCCGGCATTGACCGCCCAGATGTACAGGCCCCAGTTGAACGCGATCAGCAGGCTGCTCAGTCCCAGCGCGGCCAGCGCGCGCGGCTGGGCGCGGATCGCGCGCAGCCAGCCCAGGCCGTTCTTCAGCACCAGCCAGCCGATCACCAGCAACGCGCTCCAGACAATCCGGTGGGCGATGATCTGGAACGAGGGCACCACCTTGAGCAGGTGCCAGTACAGCGGCACCACGCCCCACAGGACGAAGGTCAGGCTGGTGATGACCAGCCCCTTGCGATCGATACCGTGCTGGCTCACGAGCGCTTCGCCTTGGCCAGGGTGATCACCACCACGCCCAGCAGGATCAGCGCCATCGCGCCCAGGTCATGCGCGCTGAAACTCTCGTGGGCGATCCAGGCGCCCAGCGCCACCGCGATCACCGGGTTGATGTAGGCGTAGCTGCCGGCCACCGCCGGACGCACGTTGTGCAGCAGCCAGACATAGGCGCTGAAGGCGACGATGGAACCGAACAGCGCCAGGTAGCCCACCGCCAGCGTGCCCTGCAACGTCGGCCACTGGGTGAAGCGCTCGCCGATCGCCACGCCCACCACCAGCATGATCACGCCGCCGCACACCATCTGCGCGGCCGCCGACATGAACGGCGACGGCAGATCGCGGCCGCGGCTCCACACCGAACCGTAGGCCCAGGCGATCGGCGCGATCAGCAACATGATCAGCCCCTTCGGGCTGGCGGTCAGCGCGCTGCCGGAGTTGAGCCAGACCACGCCCAGGAAGCCGATCACGATGCCCGCCCATTCGGCGCGGCTGGGATGCTGTCCGCGCATGGCGCCGAACAGGCCCATCCACAGCGGCATCGAGGCCACCGCGACCGCGGCCAGGCCGGAGGACACGGTCTGCTCGGCCACGCACACGAAGCCGTTGCCGAACAGCAGCAGCGCCAGCGCCATGAAGGCCACGTTCTTCCATTGCGCGCGGGTCGGCGCGGCATAGCCGCGCCAGCGCAGCACCGCGTACATCAGCGTGCCGGCGACGATGAAGCGGCCCCCGGCCATCAACAGCGGCGGATAGCCGCCTTCCAGGGCCAGGCGGATACCGAGATAGGTGGAGCCCCAGACGACATAGACCAGGGCCAGGGCGACGACGACGGCGACGCCACCGCGCGCTGGCGCGGCGGTGCTGGAAGCGGAGGAGTTCATGGGGGAGGCGCCAAGCGTATTGACGCTTATTCTAGGCCAGCCCCGGCGGCCACGGCGCGGCCCCACCGTTGAAAGCTTTCACGGTCCGCCTTTCATCTGGCTCAAGTCTCCCGCCCCATCCTTGCAGGAGCGACGTAAGTCGCGACCGTAAACCCCTTCCCCAGCGTCCGGGAAAACAACCCAACACCCACCCCCGTCGCGAGCATCCCCAAAAAAAAAGCGCGACCCGAAGGCCGCGCTTTTCTCATCTCTACAAACCACGCCCGGCGTCAATCCGCCCAGCGCCCCGGTCCCGTCGATTCCGGCAGCACCTGCGCCGACAGCTTGCGGTCCTGGTTCAACACGCCGATGGCGTCGCCCAGGATGGCCGCCGATTCGCGCAGCAGCGGATCCGGACGCTTGTCGACCAGCTTCTCGCGGGCGGCGTCCTTGACGATGTCGCGCTCGCTCGCGCCCAGGCCGTCGTCGGCCAGATCATCGGCGAGCGGGTCCAGCGCCAGTCCCAGCGCCTTGCGTTCGGCCTGGCGGGTCTTGCGCAGGGTGTCCTGCTTGTCGCGTTCGGCACGGCGCTCGGCCTCGTTGAGCGAGACATACTTCTTGGCCGCCTCGGCGCGGAACGTCGCCACATCCTCGGTCCACCACTGGAATTCCTTGTCCTTGGCCACGCGCGAGGCGTGCAGGGCTTCCAGCTTCGGCAGCAGCGGCGCGAAGTTGCCGTACTGGGTGTGCGGCACCGCGGCGATGCGCGTCCACGGCAGTGCGTTGTCGTAGGTGCTCTCGCCGTACTCGCTGGCGTCCACGCTCACCGGGAACGCCAGATCCGGCACCACGCCCTTGTGCTGGGTGCTGCCGCCGGCCACGCGGAAGAACTGCGCGATGGTCAGCTTGACCTGGCCGAAGCGCGCGGTCTCGTTGGCCGGCCAGCGATCCAGATCCACCATGTTCTGCACGGTGCCCTTGCCGAAGCTGGTCTCGCCGATCACCAGGCCACGGCCGTAGTCCTGGATGGCGCCGGCGAAGATCTCCGAGGCCGAAGCCGAACCGCGGTTGATCAGCACCGCCAGCGGACCGTCCCAGGCCACGCCCGGCTTGCGGTCGCTGTTGACGGTGACGCGGCCGCCGGACTCGCGCACCTGCACCACCGGGCCCTTGTCGATGAACAGGCCGGTCAGTTCGACCGCCTCGTCCAGCGAACCGCCACCGTTGTTGCGCAGGTCCATGACTACGCCGTCGACGTCCTGGGTCTTGAACTGGGCCAGCAGCTTGGCGATGTCCCGAGTCGCGGAGGTAAAGTCGTTCGGATTGCGGCGACGGCCCTCGAAGTCCTGGTAGAACGCCGGCAGCTTGATCACGCCGATGCGCCGCTGCGGCTCGCCGTTGGCGGCCGGCAGGGTGATGGTCTCGGCCTTGGCCGCCTGCTCCTCCAGCTTGACCTTCTGGCGGGTGATGGTGACCTGCGCGTGCTTGCCGTCGATGCCGGATTCGACCGGGATGTATTCGATCCGGACCTGGGTGTCCTTCTTGCCGCGGATCTGGGCGACGACATCATCGATGCGCCAGCCGATCACGTCGGTCATCGCGCCGGACTTGCCCTGGCCGACCGCGACGATGCGATCGCCGACCTTGAGCTTGCCGCTCAGATCCGCCGGGCCGCCGGGCACGATCTCGCGGATCGCCACCAGATCGTCCTGCCGCTGCAGCACCGCGCCGATGCCTTCCAGCGACAGCGACATCGACTGGTTGAAGTTCTCGGCGGTGCGCGGAGTGAAGTAATCGGTATGCGGATCGATCGCGCCGGTGTAGCTGTTGAGGAATGCCTGGAACACGTCCTCGCTCTTGAACTCGTCGACGGTGCGCTGCAGGTTGGCGTAGCGCTTGTCCAGGGTCTTGCGGATGTCCTCGGGCTTCTTGCCGGCCAGCTTCAGGCGCAGCCAGTCGTTCATCACCGACTTCTTCCACAGCGCATCCAACTCCTGGGTGCTGGCCGCCCACGGGGCGTCCTTGCGGTCGTATTCCCAGCGCTGGTCGCCGCTGAAGTCGAAGTCCTGCTTGAGCAGCGAGCGCGCGTAGGCCACGCGCTGCTGCACGCGCTGGCGGTAGATGGTGAAGATGTCGTAGGCCGGATCCAGTTCGCCGCTGCGGACCGCTTCGCCCATCTGCGCCTTGAGCGGCGCGAACTTGGCCACGTCGGCGGCGGTGAAGAACTGCTTGCCGCCATCCAGCGCTTCCAGATAGCGCTTGAAGATGTCCGCCGACAGCGTTTCATCCAGCGCGCGCGGGCGGTAGGCGTAGCGGCTGTCGGACAGCAGGCCGTAGACCAGCTTGGAGGTGGTGGTCTGGTCCGCGGTGGGCGCGGTTGGCAGCGCGACGCGGTTGTCGCCATCGCCACGCGCCAGCAGCGCCAGCGGCGACGCCAGCGCCAGGGACAGCAGGAGGACGGCGGGGACTTTCTTCACTTTCATCGGGTACTCGCGGCCCGGAGGCCTTGCAGGAGAACGGCGGGGACATCTGACAGCCAGACAGTGCCCAAAGTTGCGGCGCTTGTCATCCCTGTCTTTCGGCAGGGGGATGGGCCTGCCGAAAGAGACCCTAACCCCGGGCCCGTAGAGAAAAGTGAACCTGTTTCGGCTGGCCGTCCGTCGGCCGACGCGCGGTTCAGCCGGCAGCGGCGTTGCGGGTGCTGGCCGCGGCCTCGGCGGCCTGGCGATCGGCGTGGTAGGACGAGCGCACCAGCGGTCCGGAGGCGACATGGCTGAAGCCCAGCTCGTTGCCGTAGAGCTCCAGTTCCTTGAACTCTTCCGGGGTCCAGTAGCGCATCACCGGGTGGTGGTGCGCGGTGGGCTGCAGGTACTGGCCGATGGTGACCATCTCCACGTCGTGCGCGCGCAGGTCGCGCAGGGTCGCCTTCACCTGCTCCATGGTCTCGCCCAGGCCCAGCATGATGCCGGACTTGGTCGGCAGCTCCGGATGCTGCTGCTTGAACTTCTGCAACAGGGTCAGCGACCACTGGTAGTCGGCGCCGGGACGCACGTTGGGATACAGGTCCGGCACCGTCTCGATGTTGTGGTTGAACACGTCCGGCGGATTCACCGCCAGGATTTCCAGCGCCCGGTCCATGCGGCCCTTGCCGCGGAAGTCCGGGGTCAGGATCTCGATGCGGGTGCCTGGCGAATGCTCGCGGATGGCCGCGATGCAGTCGACGAAATGCTGGGCGCCGCCGTCGCGCAGGTCATCGCGGTCCACGCTGGTGACGACGACGTACTTCAGGCCCATGTCGGCCACGGTATGGGCCAGGCTGAGCGGCTCGGACGCATCCGGCGGCTTGGGCCGGCCGTGGGCGACATCGCAGAAGGAGCAGCGGCGGGTGCAGACCTCGCCGAGGATCATGAAGGTCGCGGTACCGTGGCCGAAGCACTCGTGGATGTTCGGGCAGCTGGCCTCCTCGCACACTGTGACCAGCCGGTTCTCGCGCAGCTTGGCCTTCAATCGCGCCACCGAACCATCGCTGGGGATGCGCACGCGGATCCACGAAGGCTTGCGCAGCACCGGCGCGTCGGCGAACTGCACCGGCGAACGGGAAATCTTGTCGCCGCCCAGTTGCTTGACGCCCGTTTCCAGCGGGGCGGAGGCGGCGGTGGTGGCGGTGGAAACGACCTGGAGCGGAATCTGGCGTGGGGAGGACTCGTTCATGGCGTGAATTCTACGCCTCCCCCACCCCACCAACAGCCGCGATTGCCAACCCGGCCGGAATCCAGCATTGCAACGACGCCGCGCCCCTGCGAATCCCGAATCCAAATCCCGAATCCCGGGCATAAAAAAGCCCGCAATGGCTAGGCCAGTTGCGGGCTTGCTCCCTCCCCCACGTCGGGATGCGGGGCCATCGTGAAGGAGCGGTTGCGGGGCTTGCACGCTGCACTGCAAAACAAAACCGGGCAGTACATTTGAGCCGGGAACGGGGTTTTCCCGAAAAGCCTTGTTCTGCTTGGATGTTACCGATGCCAGACCAATTTCCAGGTCGATCCTGTAACCGGTTTCACGATTCACGCGGCCGAAACCTGAATAGGGGCCAAACCGTTCAGCTGCGCAAAACCGTCCTCAACGCAGCAGATCCGGCTGTCCCTGGTACCACTCCCGGGCCTTCACCAAGTGCCAGCGGCGGGCATTGTCCTGCAATTCCAGCCCCGCGCTGAGCACGCCCCAGCGGGCATAGAGCTGGCCGTTGCGGCGCTGCCCCTGCAGGCGCAGCCGGGCTTGCAGGTCGAAACGGTCGTTGTTGGCCTTCACCCGGTCCAGCACCAGCACGTCGTCGCGCCATTGCACCCGGCCGTCGGCCTGGGCCTGGCCGGCATCGACCAGCCGGTACACCCATTTGGGATAGTCCTTCTGGCGCGAGAACAGCGCCAGCAGGAAGCCCACGTCCTTCATCTGCACCGCCGCGCTGCCGCCGGCACTGAGCGGCCGGTCCACGTCCAGGCGCGCGCGATCCAGCCGCAGCTTCGCCCACCATCCGCTGCGTGCATCGCCGCCGGGTTCGCGGAAACCCAGGTTGCGGAACTGCACCGTGCTGCCGTCGGCGACGAACGCGCGCCGACGCAGATCCGCGCGGCGCAGCTCCAGGCCGATGTCCACATCGCCACGCAGATCGATGCCGGCCAGATGCATGCGCGCGCCGCGCCCGGTGATGCGCAGGCGGCCTTGGCCGACATCGCCGGCGGTATCCAGCGACAGATCGCCGCTGAGGAAGCCGGCGCCGCCGTCGAAACGCATGTGCCGGCGCGGCAGGTACGGGTTGTAGACGCGCAGGTCGGGCACATTGGCGTTGTCGAACACCACCCGCCCGCGCATCGCATTGCGCAGATCCTGCAAGGGGCCGTCGGCATTGAGGAACAGGCGCAGATTGCGGCCCTGCACATAGGGACGCTGCGGCGCGCGCACCGAAGCGACGTGGAACTGCTCCATCACCGCCTGCAGGCGCGGCACCAGTTCGCCCTTGGGACCGGCATCCAGACGGATGTCGGCATGGGCACGGCCGCGGATGCGGTTGCCCATCACATCGGCCACCGCGTCCACCTCCGGCACGCCGATGCGGCTGCCGGCGGCCAGTTGGCCGTCCACCACCTGCACGTCGGCGTCCACGTCCCCCGCACCTTCCAGTTGCAGCCACGGCGTCCGCGGAAACAGGCTGGTGATCCAGTGCAGCGAGGAGAACCGCCAACGCCCGACCACGTGGCCGGACGCGCGCGGCAGCAGCGAGGGGAAATCGCCCAGCGGAAGCTCGCGGCCGCGCAGGCGTAGATCCGCGTCCACCGACATCCGTCCCCGGGCCAGCGGCGGCGCTTTCACCTTCAGCGCGATGTCCTGGCGGTCCACCGCCAGCGCGATGCCCAGCGCGTCGGTGCGGGAGGTCCCGGACGCGTCGCTGCCGCCAATGGGCATGCTCCATCGCAGGCGGCTGCCCGGCGTCAGCGCGCCCTTGGCGAAACCCAGATCCACGTCGGCGCGCCCGCGCCCGGGCACCACTGCCAAGGTAACGCCGCCCGGCACCGGGGTGACGTCCAGGCCACTGGTGGTGCCACGCAGTTTCAGCCGCGCGTCGGTCTTGAGCAGCTTGCGCAGGCCCGGCGCTTCCTCGCGGCGGTGCCTGGCGATCGCGAAAGTGGCCTCCAGATCCGCCTCGCGCAGCACCTCCTCGCCATCGCGGACCAGGCGCGCCTTGCGGAACGCCGCGCGCGAGGGCAGCAGCTCCATCGGCCCGCCGCGCAACTGCTTGACGAAACCGACCTGCGCGCTGCCTTCGCCGTCCAGGCGCAGGCCATCGAACTCGCCGCGGGTCAGGCTGTCACTGGCGATGCGATCGAAGCGCAACACCCAGCCGCCATCGCGCGGCGGCGGCACCGGCAGTTCGCGTTCGGCGCGATGGACGCCACCGCTCACGCCGTCGGCCTGTACCCACGGCACGTGCAGTTCCCGCCGCAGCAGCGGCCACAACGCAATCTCGCCCTGCACCGCGCTGGCCTGCGCCTGCCAGGCGATGCGCCGCACCTGGCCCTGCAGTTTCACCTCGCGCAGGCTGACCCGTCCGGGCCACCAGCTGTGGCCGCCGGCCCAATGCATCTGGAATTTCTCCGGCTTGCGGTTGAGCGTGCGCTCGCCCCAGGCGGTGTTGATCCACAGATTGGCCGCGGCCAGGTACAGCGCGTACAGCGCCAGCAAGGCCAGGGCCGCGCGCAGCAGCCAGCGGCATGTAGTGCTCCAGCGGGGGGCGAACCCGGAAATCGACGTCCTGTTCATGCGCACAGCATGCCCGAACCACGGGACACGAAACATCGCATGCGGTGTATTCCCCGATCGTCTTGGCCCCCGGGCCGGGTCCGCAGGCGATAATGCGCGCTTTCCGCTTTCTGGTTCCGCTCCCCCGCATGTCCAGCGACCGTATCCGCCATCCGCGCCTGCGCGCGCTCGCCGTTTCCGCCGAAGAAGCCGCCGCGCACATCCAGCCCGGCGAGACCGTGGCCATGAGCGGATTCACCGGTTCGGGCTATCCGAAGGAAGTGCCGCTGGCGCTGGCCGCGCGGATCGACCGCTGCCACGCGCAGGGCCAGGGCTTCCAGATCCGCCTGCTCACCGGCGCGTCCACCGCGCCGGAACTGGACGGCGCGCTGGCCAAGGTCGACGGCATCGCCCTGCGCCTGCCGTTCCAGAGTGATCCGGATACCCGCCAGCGCATCAACGCCGGCACCCTCGAGTACCTCGACACCCACCTGAGCCACGTCGCCCAACACACGTGGTTCGGCTTCTACGGCGAGGTCGATACCGCGGTGGTGGAAGTGTCGGCCATCCGCGAGGACGGTGCGCTGGTGCCATCCACGTCGCTGGGCAACAACAAGACCTGGCTGGACCTGGCCCGCAAGGTGATCGTCGAGGTCAACGACTGGCAGCCCGAAGGCCTGGACGGCATGCACGACATCTACTACGGCACCGCGCTGCCGCCGCACCGCAAGCCGATTCCACTGGTCCATCCGGACGATCGCATCGGCGACACCGCGCTGCGCTGCGACCCGGACAAGATCGTCGCGGTGGTGCGCACCCACGGTCCGGATCGCAACAGCCCGTTCAATCCGGCCGACGCGACCAGCGAACGGATCGCCGCGCACCTGATCGAATTCCTGCAGCACGAAGTGAAAAAGGGCCGGCTGCCGCCCAACCTGCTGCCGCTGCAGTCGGGCGTAGGCAACATCCCCAATGCCGTGCTGGCCGGATTGTCGGCCAGCGGCTTCCGCGACCTGACCGCGTTCACCGAGGTGATCCAGGACGGCATGCTGGACATGCTGCGCGACGGCGTGCTGCGCAGCGCGTCGTGCACCGGCTTCGCCCTGAGCCCGGAAGCCAACGAGGTGTTCAAGCAGAACATCGGTTTCTACCGCGAGCGCATCGTCATGCGCACGCAGGAAATCTCCAACCATCCGGAACTGGTGCGCCGGCTCGGCTGCATCTGCATGAACGGGATGGTGGAAGCGGACCTGTACGGCAACGTCAACTCGACCCACATCATGGGCTCGCGCATCCAGAACGGCATCGGCGGCTCCGGCGACTTCGCCCGCAACGGCTACCTGTCGATCTTCCTCAGCCCGAGCACCGCCAAGGGCGGCAGCATCTCCTCGCTGGTGCCGATGGTCAGCCACGTGGATCACACCGAACACGATGTCTCGATCATCGTCACCGAACAGGGCCTGGCGGATCTGCGCGGCCTCTCGCCCAAGCAGCGCGCGCGCGTGCTGATCGCGCAGTGCGCGCATCCGGACTACCGCGACGCGCTGACCGACTATTTCGAACGCGCCCTGCATGCCAGCTATGGCCGCCACACCCCGCACCTGTTGCCCGAAGCGCTATCGTGGCACCAGCGGTGGCTGGACACGGGCAACATGAAGGCCTGAAAGGGCAAGCGTTTTTCAACAGCCGCGTGGCTGATCATCCCCCTCGGCCCCCCTTCTTCGAAGGGGAAGGTAAAAGCAGATGCCGCAGCATCGATAGCCCCCTTTAACAAAGGGGGCGGGCGGCCGCGCAGCTGGCGACGGGGGATTTGCTGTTGGCGCCAAGAACAAATCCCCCTCAATCCCCCTTCTTCGAAGGGGGAAGTAAAAGCAGATGCCGCAACATCGATAGCCCCCTTTAACAAAGCGGGCGACCGGGGATTTGCTGTTGGCGCAAAAAGCAAGCGCTTTTCAACAGCCGGATGGCTGGTCAATCCCCCTCAATCCCCCTTCTTCAAAAGGGGAGGTAAAGCCAATGTCAGTCCCGCGCGGCTTCCGTCGCCTCGAACGCCGCGCTGTACGTCACCGCACCCTGCGGCCGGCTGCCGTCCATGGTCAGCGCCATGAAGTACTCGGCCGGCGCGCCCTCATAACGCAGCCCGGCCACGTTCGCGAAGCCGAAGCGCGCGTAGTAGCCGGGATCGCCCAGCACCACGCAGCCGCCCGCGCCGGCCTGGCGCAACCGGGCCAGGCCGGCTTCGATCAACGCGGCGCCGACGCCGGCGCCCTGGCAGTCCGGCGCCACTGCCACCGGCCCCAGCCCGTACCAGCCGGCCGCGCCGTCGCCGATGGCCACCGGCGAAAACGCGACGTGGCCGATCACCCGCCCATCCTGTTCCGCCAGCAGCGACAAGGTCAGCTCATCGCGTGCGCGCAGCGCGTCGACGATCGCCGCCTCGGTGCCGCTGCTGTGTTCGGCGCCAGCGAAGGCTTCCGTGATCAGGGCGCGGAGGGCGGTCAGGTCAGCGGAGGTTTCGGAGCGCAGCGCGTAGGCGATCATGGGGACAGGCGGGCCAGTGGAGCCGGCATTTTCACATCGGTCTCTGCTAAAGTGCGCGCCGGATGCAGGAGAGCGGAGCCACACGGCTCCCGCCGAAGGCGCAGGCTCCCATAATCGCTCAGGCCCGGTTGCTGGACGCAACCATCCACTGCATCCACCCACGCCGATCTGGAGAGAGGTCTTCGATGACCCGCCGAAGGGGCAAGCGGCCCACGCCGCCGAACTCTCAGGCAAAAGGACAGCGGGAGCGGCACCGGATTCCGGTCATGAATTGAGTGTTCCGTCCCACGCGCCTCCGCGCGTGGAGCGCGTGCGCGCAAGTCTCGCCGGTGCCGGCCACCTCCCGTCGGAACCTTCTCCATGCTGCTGTCCCTGATCTACCTCGTCGCCATCACCGCCGAAGCCATGACCGGCGCACTGTCCGCCGGTCGCCGGCGGATGGATCTGTTCGGTGTCGTCATCATCGCCTCGGTCACCGCGCTCGGCGGCGGATCGCTGCGCGACATCGTGCTCGGCCACTACCCGCTGGGCTGGGTGAAGCATCCGGAATACCTGGGCTACACCATCGGCGCGGCCATCGTCGCCACCTTCGTCGCCCGCTGGATGCACCATCTGCGCCAGGCCTTCCTGTGGCTGGACGCGCTGGGCCTGGTCGCCTTCACCCTGATCGGCTGCGCGATCGCGCGCGAAGCCGGGCATGCACCCGTCATCGTGGTGATCGCCGGCATGCTCACCGGCACCTTCGGCGGCGTGCTGCGCGACGTGCTGTGCAACGAGATTCCGCTGGTGTTCCAGAAGGAACTGTATGCCAGCGTCTCGCTGCTCACCGGCGCGGCCTACCTGCTCCTGCTGCACGCCGGGGTGAATGAATCCACCGCCACCCTGGGCTGCCTGGGCGGTGGCTTCCTGCTGCGGCTGCTGGCGATCCGCTACAACTGGGATGTACCGAAGTTCGTCTATCGCGGTGAAACACACTGATCGCATCGCGCGGCGCGCCTGCTTCGGGTTGGCGCTCCGCGCAGGAGCGGCCCCGGGGATTGCGCCGACGATCCGGAGAGAGGGGAACGGATCGCCGTCGCGTCCGGGCCGCTCCTGCGGCCCTCCACGATGCGGACTAGGCGGCCTGCGACACGTTGCGCTCGCGGCGGCGGCGCACGGCGGCGGCCAGGCGTTCCAGCACGGCCACCGACGCGTCCCAGCCGATGCAGCCGTCGGTAATGCTCTGCCCGTAGGCCAGCGGCTGGCCCGGCACCAGATCCTGGCGGCCGGCGACCAGGTGGCTTTCGATCATCGCGCCGATGATGCGGGTCTCGCCGGCTTCGATCTGCGCGGCGATGTCCTCGATCACGCGCGGCTGATTTTCCGGATCCTTCAGGCTGTTGGCGTGGCTGGCGTCGATCATCAGGCGCGGCGCCAGGCCCGCCTTCGCCAATACCTGGCTGGCCGCCTCCACGCTGTCGGCGTCATAGTTCGGCGCCTTGCCGCCGCGCAGGATCACATGGCAATCCGGATTGCCGGTGGTGGCCGCGATGGCCGAGCGGCCTTCCTTGGTAACGGCCAGGAAATGGTGCGGATGCGAAGCCGCGTTGACCGCGTCGGCGGCGATCTTCACGTTGCCGTCGGTGCCGTTCTTGAAACCGACCGGACACGACAGGCCCGAGGCGAGTTCACGATGGATCTGGCTCTCGGTGGTGCGCGCGCCGATGGCGCCCCAGGCGACCAGATCGGCGATGTACTGCGGCGAGGTGGTGTCCAGGTATTCGCAACCCGCCGGCAGGCCCAGGCGGTTGATGTTGCGCAGCAGGCCGCGCGCCAGCCGCAGGCCCTCGTTGATGCGGAAGCTGCCGTCCAGGCCGGGATCGTTGATCAGGCCCTTCCAGCCGACCGTGGTGCGCGGTTTCTCGAAATACACGCGCATGACGATTTCCAGTTCCCCGCCGAGTGCGTCGCGCAGCGGGCGCAGGCGCTGCGCGTACTCCATCGCGGCGATCGGGTCGTGGATGGAACACGGCCCAATCACCACCGCCAGGCGGTCATCGCGGCCATGCAGGATCGCGTGCAGCGCCTCGCGGCTGCGGCTGACGGTTTCGGACACTGCCTCGTCGCAGGGCAGTTCCGCGATGACCTCGGACGGAGGCGTGAGCGGTTCCAGCTTGCGGATGCGCAGATCGTCGGTGTGGGGCGCCATCGGGAAATCTCCAGTTCGTTGTCTGTGTGCGATGTCGCCAGCCCTGGAAGCAAAAAAGCCGCCAGGTTCGCTGGCGGCTTTCGGGAATGCGTCTGAATGTTTCTTCAGGGTGAGCGCAGTCCTTCCTCCGCCAGCGGCATCGGAAAGTAGTACCAAAAGTAAAAGCTGGCGCGGGCTGCGTTCATTGGGTTGCATTGATAACACAGGTTTGCCGCGATGCAAAATGTTTCATTTGCAAGCACCCGCCCTCCACCTTGTGGGAGCGACGTCAGTCGCGAGCCTTCCGTTCATCATTCGGGAAGGGCGCGGGCCCTGAGGGCAAAAGCTCGCGACTGACGTCGCTCCCACAGGATAAGTACAGGGATCCGACCCAAAGAAAAACCCCGCCTTGCGGCGGGGTTTTTCGTCTCGCGGGTTTGCCTGGAGGGCCGGATCAGAAATCCATGCCGCCCATGCTACCGCCCGGCGGCATCGCCGGCTCGTCCTTCTTCGGGGCCTCGGCCACCATCGCTTCGGTCAAGCACCCGCCCTCTCCTTGTGGGAGCGACGTCAGTCGCGAGCCTTCCGTTCATCATTCGGGAAGGGCGCGGGCCTTGAGGGCAAAAGCTCGCGACTGACGTCGCTCCCACAGGATAAGTACAGGGATCCGACCCAAAGAAAAACCCCGCCTTGCGGCGGGGTTTTTCGTCTCGCGGGTTTGCCTGGAAAGCCGGATCAGAAATCCATGCCGCCCATGCCACCGCCCGGCGGCATCGCCGGCTCGTCCTTCTTCGGGGTCTCGGCCACCATCGCTTCGGTCAAGCACCCGCCCTCTCCTTGTGGGAGCGACGTCAGTCGCGAGCCTTCCGTTCATCATTCGGGAAGGGCGCGGGCCTTGAGGGCAAAAGCTCGCGACTGACGTCGCTCCCACAGGATAAGTACAGGGATCCGACCCAAAGAAAAACCCCGCCTTGCGGCGGGGTTTTTCGTCTCGCGGGTTTGCCTGGAGGGCCGGATCAGAAATCCATGCCGCCCATGCCGCCCATGCCACCGCCCGGCGGCATCGCCGGCTCGTCCTTCTTCGGGGCCTCGGCCACCATCGCTTCGGTGGTGATCATCAGGCCCGCGATGGACGCGGCGTTCTGCAGCGCGGTGCGGGTGACCTTGGTCGGATCCAGGATGCCGAACTCGACCATGTCGCCGAACTCGCCGTTGGCGGCGTTGTAGCCGAAGTTGCCCGAACCGTCCTTGACCTTGTTGACGATCACGGAGGGCTCTTCGCCGGCGTTGGTGACGATTTCGCGCAGCGGGGCTTCCATCGCGCGCAGGGCGATCTGGATGCCGTGGGTCTGGTCTTCGTTGATGCCCTTCAGGCCTTCGATGGCGGCCTTGGCACGGATCAGGGCGACGCCGCCGCCCGGGACCACGCCTTCCTCGACGGCCGCGCGGGTGGCGTGCAGGGCGTCTTCAACGCGCGCCTTCTTTTCCTTCATCTCGACTTCGGTGGCGGCGCCGACCTTGATGACGGCCACGCCGCCGGCCAGCTTGGCCACGCGCTCCTGCAGCTTCTCGCGATCGTAGTCCGAAGAGGTCTCTTCGATCTGCGCCTTGATCTGCTTGATGCGCGCTTCGATGGCGGCGGTGTCGCCGGCGCCGTCGATGATGGTGCTGTTTTCCTTCGAGACCTGCACCTTCTTGGCGCGGCCCAGATCCTTGATGGTGGCCTTCTCCAGCGACAGGCCCACTTCCTCGGAGATCACGGTGCCGCCGGTCAGCACGGCCATGTCTTCCAGCATCGCCTTGCGACGGTCGCCGAAGCCCGGGGCCTTCACGGCCACGACCTTGACGATGCCGCGGATGGTGTTGACCACCAGGGTCGCCAGCGCTTCGCCTTCCACTTCCTCGGCGACGATCAGCAGCGGCTTGCCGGCCTTGGCCACGCCTTCCAGCACGGGCAGCAGGTCACGCACGTTGGAGATCTTCTTGTCGTGCAGCAGGATGAACGGGTCATCCAGGTCGGCGGTCATCGACTGCTGGTTGTTGACGAAGTACGGCGACAGGTAGCCGCGGTCGAACTGCATGCCTTCGACGACGTCCAGCTCGTTGTCCAGGCCCGAGCCTTCCTCGACGGTGATCACGCCTTCCTTGCCGACCTTCTTCATCGCGTCGGCGATGATGTTGCCGATCGACTCGTCGGAGTTGGCGGAGATGGTGCCGACCTGGGCGATGGCCTTGTCGTCGGCGGTGGGCTTGCTGATCTTCTTCAGCTCGGCCACGGCGGCGATCACGGCCTTGTCGATGCCGCGCTTCAGATCCATCGGGTTCATGCCGGCGGCGACCGCCTTGGAACCTTCGCGGATCAGCGCCTGCGCCAGCACGGTGGCGGTGGTGGTGCCGTCACCGGCGTTGTCGGAGGTCTTGGAAGCGACTTCCTTGACCATCTGCGCGCCCATGTTCTCGAACTTGTCGGCCAGTTCGATTTCCTTGGCGACGGAAACGCCGTCCTTGGTGATGGTCGGGGCGCCGAAGCTCTTCTCGAGCACGACGTTGCGGCCCTTCGGGCCGAGGGTGGCCTTGACGGCGTTGGCGAGCACGTTGACGCCGCGCACCATGCGCGAACGAGCGTCTTCACCGAAACGGATGTCCTTTGCAGCCATGGGTATTAACTCCGGGAATGGGGAATGGGGAATCGGGAATCGTCAAAAGCAGGAGCGGGGAACCGGTGGGGATGAGATCGAGCGCCTGGCATTCGCCGGCACTTTCGATTCCCTATTCCCCATTCCCGATTCCCGCGTTCTGGGCTCAGCCCAGAACGGCGAAGATGTCGTCTTCCTTCACGACCAGGTAGTCGGTGCCGTCCAGCTTCACTTCGGTGCCGCTGTACTTGCCGAACAGGACCTTGTCGCCGACCTTCACCTTCGGGGCGCGCACGTTGCCGTTGTCCAGGACCTTGCCTTCGCCGACGGCGACGACTTCACCCTTGATCGGCTTCTCGGTGGCCGAGTCCGGAATCACGATGCCGCCGGCGGACAGCTTCTCTTCTTCCATACGCTTGATGACCACGCGGTCGTACAGCGGCTTGATATTGCTCATTTCAATCCTCTTTAAGTGATTGATTGGACAGGGAAAGGGGCGGCGATGTTAGCACTCGGAATGTGAGAGTGCCAGCAACGCGGGCAAACAAACCCCGGCGAACCGGGGATTGCACGGAAATGGGGCCCGGGCCGGGCCTTTCAAGGGGCCGGGGATCGAATGTTTGATCTTCGACCGTATTACGTCTGTAATTACGTCCATGAAAACGCTCAAGCTCAACCGCATCGGCAATTCCGTCGGCCTGGTCCTGCCCCGGGACGTGCTGTCGCGGCTGAAAGTGGCCGAAGGCGACACCCTCTATCTGACCGAGGCGCCGGACGGTTACCGGCTGACTCCGTTCGATCCCGAGTTCGCGCGGCAGATGGATGCGGCCGAGCAGATCATGCGCGAGAACCGCGACGTCCTGCGCAAGCTGGCCGAGTAGCCATGCGCGAACCGGTCTGGTTGCTGGCGTCGGTGATGGAAGCCGCCCACCTGCAGCAGTTGGCCGAGCACGGCGGCCCGTCCGGCGTCCGCGACCCGCACCTGCTGCGCAGCGCGCTGGCGCGTCCGCAGCAGGTATTCGCCTACGGCGACGGGGTGGATCTGGCAACGCTGGCGGCGGCCTACGCCCACGGCATCGCGCGCAACCACCCCTTTGTCGACGGCAACAAGCGCACGGCGCTGATCGCCCTGCTGCTGTTCCTGCGGCTCAACGGCCAGGACCTCGTCGCTCCGCCGATGGATCGCTACCTGATGACGATGGCGCTGGCGGCCGGCGATTTGAACGAGACCCAACTGGCCGACTGGATCCGGTCCCGACTCCAACCTTTTCCGGCGCCCTGAACCGGCGCCCACGCTGCGATAATCGCCTGCCTATGTCCGTCCTGATCGCCTTCTGCACCTGCCCCGATGCCGACAGCGCCCGTCGCCTGGCCGGGACGCTGGTGGAAGAGCGGCTGGCGGCCTGCGTGAACCTCCTGCCCGGGATGACCTCGGTCTACCGCTGGCGGGATGCGGTGGAGACCACCGACGAGGTCCAGCTGATCATCAAGACCACCGCCGTGCGCCTGCCGGCGCTGGCGGCCCGGCTGGCCGAGCTGCATCCCTACGAACTCCCCGAGTTGCTGGCGGTCCAAGCCGCCGCCGGCCTGCCCGCCTACCTGGCCTGGGTGACGGCGGAGACGAGCGAGCCCCGAGAGGAATCCTGACCGATGACGTGGTTGTCCCGCCTGCTGGCCCTGGGCCTGCTGTCCTTCGCCTGCGCCGCGCAGGCCCAGATCCGTCCGCAGGACCTGCCGCCGGTCGACGAAGTGTTCGTCCCCAGCGTGACCGCGCCCAGCCGCGACCGCATCGAGGTGCACTGGAAAATCGCCGACGGCTACTACCTGTACCGGCATCGCACCGGCGTCGAGGTGAGCGCCGGCGGCTTCACCGCCAAACCGCTGCAACTGCCCAAGGGCAAGGCCTACCGCGACGAGTTCTTCGGCGACGTGGAAACCTATCGCGGTAGCCTGACCGCGGTCCTGCCCGGCCAGGCCGGCGCGGACGCCGATACGGTCACCCTCAAGATCAAGTACCAGGGCTGCGCCGACGCCGGCATCTGCTATCCGCCGCAGGTCCGCAACCTCACCGTGAACCTGCCCGGCGGCGCGCCCGCGGCGGCGGCGAACGACGCCGGCGGCTTCGTGCCGCTGGGTTCGCTGACCGGGGGCGGATCGTCGCTGCTGGGCGGCGGCAAGGGCGCGGTCGATGCCGCGCCGCTGCCGCAGGATCGCGCCTTCGCGGTCGAAGCCATCGCCTTCGACGGCAACCAGTTGCTGCTGCGCTTCACCCCGGCGCGCGGCTACTACGTCTATCGCGACCGCACCTCGATGGCGCTGGAAGGCGCGTCCGGCATCGGCCTGCAGAAGCCGCGTTGGCCCAAGGGTCAGGCCTACCACGACGAGCACTTCGGCGACGTCATCGTCTACTTCGATCAGGCCGAAGTGCCGGTGCCGCTGAAGCGCGACCATGCCAACGCCGCCAAGGCCACCCTGCGGGTGACCTTCCAGGGTTGCCAGACCGGCGGCATCTGCTATCCGCCGATGACCCGCCGGATCGCGCTGTCGATTCCGGCGGGCAAGGTGACCCCGCCGGCCGAAGCCGCTGCCTCCGAAGTGCCGGCAGCGCTGCCCGCGGCCGACGGCGCGAAGGTTGCGGATACCTCCGGCGCGGATGCATCCACCACCGAAACGCCTGCCGCGTACGACACCGCCGCTTCCAACGGCACGTCCACCACCGACGTGCCGCGCACGCTGCCGCCGGAAGACGCGCTGCGCCGCGCCTCGCGCACTCCGACCAGCCTGTGGCTGGCGCTGCTGCTGGCGCTGGGTGGCGGCTTGATCCTCAACCTGATGCCCTGTGTGCTGCCGGTGCTGTCGCTGAAGGCGCTGTCGCTGGCCGGCGGTGATCGGCCGAAGGCGCGTGCACTCTGGTACACCGCCGGCGTGCTGCTGAGTTTCCTGGCGGTGGGCGGCGCGGCCATCGCGCTGCGCGCGGCCGGGCAGGCGCTGGGCTGGGGCTTCCAGTTGCAGCAGCCGCTGGTGATCGGCGTGCTGGTGTACGTGGTGTTCGCGGTCGGCCTGAGCCTATCGGGCGTGTTCGCCGTGGGTTACGGCCTGGCCGGCGCCGGCGATGGGCTGGCCCGCAAGCATGGCCCGGCTGGCGACTTCTTCACCGGCGTGCTGGCGGTGGTGGTGGCCAGTCCGTGCACCGCCCCGTTCATGGGCGCGGCATTGGCGTTCGCATTCGCCGCACCGGTGCCACTGGCACTGCTGGTGTTCCTGATGCTGGGCGTGGGCCTGGCGCTGCCGTTCCTGTTGATCGGTTTCGTGCCCGCGCTGGCCAACCGCCTGCCGCGCCCGGGCGCGTGGATGGAAACGCTGAAGAAGGCACTGGCCTTCCCGATGTACCTGACCGCGGTGTGGCTGCTGTGGGTGCTGGGCCGCCAGCGCGGCATCGACGCGGTCGCGCTGGTGCTGGTCGGGCTGGTCCTGCTGGCGGTGGCGGCGTGGTGGCTGCAACGCCTGCGCTGGCGCGCCGCGCCGGTACAGCGCGTGCTGGCGGTACTGGTGCTGGCCTCCGCCCTCGTGCCGCTGGTGATGGCGCATCGGCTGCCGCCACCGGAACGCGCCGCGCCCGCCGAGACGCAGGATAGCGTGGCCTTTTCGCCGGAGCGGCTGGCCGCATTGCGCGCCGAGGGCAAGGTGGTGTTCGTCGACATCACCGCCGACTGGTGCGTGACCTGCAAGGCCAACGAAAAGACCGTGCTGGATCGCGAACCCTTCCGCAAGGCGCTGGCCGATGCCAACGGCGTGCTGATGCGCGGCGACTGGACCAATGTCGATGCCACCATCACCGCCTACCTGGAACAGCATGGTGCGGTCGGCGTGCCGCTGTACGTGGTGTATCCGCGCAACGGCGGCGAAGGTGAAGTGCTGCCGACCGTGCTGACCCAGTCCATGATCGAGGACGCGCTGGCGAGGGCCGCGCGATGAAGCTCACGACCACGCGCGTGTTGTGGGTGGCGGTGGCCGCCGGCGCGCTCGGCCTGCTGGCCAGCCACGCCTTCGACAGCGGCTGGCTGTGGCGCACCGAACCGGGACAGCAGGCGCTGCAGACCGTCGTCAACGCGACCGCGCCCACGCCGCCGCCCGGCGTGACCCCCGCCAAGGTGGGCGATCCGATGCCGAAGATCACCCTGCCCGGCCCCGACGGAAAGACCGTGGACCTCGCGAGCTATCGCGGCCGTCCGCTGCTGATCAACGTATGGGCCAGTTGGTGCGGCCCGTGCATCAAGGAAATGCCGGAACTGGATCGCTTCGCCCGCGAACAGGGCGCCGACGGCGTGCAGGTGATCGGCCTGGCGCTGGACACCGTGGAAGGCGTGAACGACTTCCTCGCCAAGGTGCCGGTGCAGTACCCGATCCTGCTGGACACGCCCGGCCCGGCCGACAGCAGCGTCTGGCTGGGCAACGCCAAGGGCGTGCTGCCCTACACCGTGCTGGTGGGCGCGGATGGGCGCATCCTCAAACAGAAGATCGGGCCCTTCGTGGAAGGCGAGATCACCGGCTGGGCGAGCAAGCGTTGAGCTCTGCCTCCCTCTTTTTAAAAGGGGGATTGAGGGGGATTTGCTTTTTCTTTCCAGCACCGCGCAAATCCCCCGTCACCCGCTAGCGCGGGTGCCCGCCCCCTTTTTCGCTTTCAACAGCCGAATGGCTGGTCAAGGGGGCTATCAGGTCGCGCGAGCTTTTGCCTCCCCCTTTGCAAAAGGGAGATTGAGGGGGATTTGCTCTTTACTTCCAGCACCACGCAAATCCCCCCCCACCCACTCACCCTCTACTTCAACACCGCCTGCACATCCACGATGCTCACCCCCGGCATCTGCCCCAGCCACTGATCGAACCAGGGTTTGTGCGACGCGCCGACAATGTTGAGCACGCGCTGCCCCGGGCGATCACGCACCGTCTCCAGGATGTTGGCAACCATGCGCAGGTTGCGGATTTCCCAGCCGTTGACCCAGATCAGCGGATAGTGCTGCGGCGACTGCGCACGCAGCGGGCCGCGCAGATTGTTCTCGGCATAGGTCCAGGACACTTCGGGCTGGTTGATGTAGCGATACAGCGGCAGCAGGTCCGGCGCCTTGATCAGCCGATCCTGCTCGGCGATGGCCCGTTCCAGCTTCGTGCGATCGCTCTTCCATGCCGCCATCACCGCTTCGCCGAAAGCCTTGGTGTCCGCGATCTGATGGCTGTCGCCGGTGTGATCGTCAATCGGATGCACACGCTCCAGGCCCAGCGTGGCTGCCAGCCGCGCGCCGATCTGGAAGCTTTCGTTGTTGCGCGTTTCCAGTTCCCGCAACGTCCGCACCAGCGCTTCGTCCAGACCGTCGCCGATGCGGCGCTCGTCCGCCGGCAGCCGCAGCCACTGCACGTAGGCCGACGCGGGATCGCTGGCGGCAAGGAACAGCGCGGCCAGATGCCGGCGCTGCGCGGGCGCCGGATTCGCCGGCCACGCGGCCAGCGCCTTGTTCACCCCGGCCATCGCGGCGGGGATGTCCAACCCCGTGGCCGCCTTGGCCTGGTCCGTGCTCCGGCAATAGTCCTCGCCGTAGACAGTGGGATGGCGCGCGGCCAGATCGCACTGCTCGCCGCCAATCGCCTCGATGGTGATGACCTGCGGCTTGAACGCGGCCAGCTTATCCAGCAGCGGCGCCAGCGCCTCCACCTTGAAATCCTTCTGCTCGCGCAGGTGGACCGACCCCAGCACCAGCATCTGCGTGCGCGGGCCGACCATGTCGTCATCGAGCGTGATCAGGTTCTGGGCATGGGCCAGAAAGGGGGTACCCCAGGCCAGGCAAACCGCCAATATCGTCCCTCTGCGCATCTTGTCCATCCTCGTTTGTGGTTTTCCGTGGGGTCGGATGCACAAAGCGGGCCCGGGGTTGCATTCCGGAGCAGGAGGGCAAGTCGAGCTCAGCCACTTCCCGGCGACGGGGTTCGGCCGGCGGCCTCGCCAGGAGCAAGTATGTCCTGTCTGGCCTTGCGCAGGCGCAAGTAGTTTCCCACCAGGCGCTTCAGGTTTTCCCGGGCGATTCCATCCTCGTCCAGCGCCAGGAGGATCCGTATCCAGGTGCCGTCCTGTGCCCAGCGGGTGAAGCGAACATAGATGGAATGCCGATTGCCGTAGCGTCGGGGTATCCGGTCCCACGCACCCCCCGTTTCCGCAACCCACAGCACCACCTCCACGAATACCCGGGTGCTGTTGTTCCTGTGCACACGACCCAGGCTACGGCGCGACAGGCGCTCGCTGATGCGGGCCCAACTTGCCTCGTCCAGACCCGTCGGTTCCGGCACGCCACTCCCGGCAGGGAAAATGTCCTCATGCCGGTTCATGACAGCGCGCGATCCTCCTTCCTGCACGCCGTCGTGTTCGTCATTCATGGACCGACGATGTGCCCAACATCGACCACATACAACTGGCGCTGATGCTCATGCACGGAATCGATGCAAACCTGCCGCCCGTTGCGGCTCCAGCGCGGATGCAGATCGCAGCGATTGACCTTGCCCAGCGCAGGATCCGTATAGAATCGACCGATGTCGATGCGCTCGCCATTGAACGTATCGAACAGGATGAGCATGCGGTGATCGGTATCATCAGGATAGGTGTCCGAAAGAATCCAGCGGCCATCGGGCGAATAGGTCATATGCCCGTTTTCGGTCAGCACGCCGCGGCCGATGATCTCGACCCAGTCGCTGCGGTCCGTGTACAGGTGATAGTTCGCCCGGGCCAGGTGCGGGCCCCAGACAATCACGTGTTCATCATCGCGCCAGGCCGGATGCGAGAGCTGCCAGATGGACTTCTCGTAGTCAAAGACACCGGCTTCCGGCGCACCCGGGTCCGGAATCGGCACCAGTGGATGATCGCCATCCTCCAGCAAGGTCAAGTCGCTGCCATCGACGTTTGCGGTGAACAGGCGATGCAACCAGCGGGTTTCGTCCTCGAAGCATTCGGTCCAGCGGTGCAGGAACAGAAAACGCCGCGAACCCGGTGCGATCTCCATGTGGGTTACCCAATGGAATGCCTTGTCCATGGATGCCACCGGCCGATGCTCGCGGAGTTGCCGCAGGCTGATGAGCAGTTCGTGCGCGCCGGTCGTCATGTCCATGCGCCAAATGCCATCGTCGTCGGGTGCCAACCGCAGCTGCGCAGGCGCGGTATGGCGGAAATAGCCGATGGTCGGATGCGCCTGCTGGAGGCGATCGTAGCTGATGCACAGGGAAAACTCGCCACTCGATGCGACCACGTACACCGGTAGTGGCAGCTCGCGGCGCTGGCCGCTTTCCAGATCGACTACCGTCGCGCCGAAGTCCGGATAAGGACCGCCCTGATCGAACCGGCGCGTGTTGTAGACCACGCCGTTGCGCATGTTCTCCAGCCACTGCAACTGACTGCCCATCTGGAAGTTCCAGGTAGTGGTTTCACCGACGGCATGGAAGCGGTCGCCATCCTGCAAATCGAAGTAACCGACCTGCGCGGCGAAGTGAGGTCCCAGTTCGGCCTGCATCACGTGCACGCGCTGGGCGAGCATGCGCCGACCGTCCGCGCTCCACACCGGCTTGTTGTAGTAGCCGAAGAAGTGGTGGCGGCCGTCTTCCTGGCCTACTCGCCGAACCGGGCATTCGACGTAGGTGGGATTGGCATTCTGTCGTTTGGGTATGTCCAACAAGGTCTTGCTCCAATAAGGAAGTACGTCTTTCTTGATCAGTGCTCGCCGGCGATGTCCTTCAGCAGGACGTCCCAGAACGTCAGCTCGCGATCAAAGGATTCCATCCACATGCGCTCGTCGATGCCGTGTGCCCGATCATCTTCCGGATGCCGCAGGGCCAGGCTGCCCACCCCGTACGTGGGAATGCCCGCTGCCCGGAAATAGCGTCCGTCGGTACCGCCCGACGACATTTCCGGTGTGAGCGTGGCCCCTGGATAGTTCGCATTCACTGCCCTGCGCACCGCTTCGAACACATCGGCACGGATGGGAGAAGGCGGGCTCGAACCGCGTGCGGCATCCACGCTGACCGAAGCACCGCTGCCACGGACCGCCCGTTCCAGCGCCGCCTGGACCTGCTCGATCGGAACACCGGGAAAAATCCGGCAATGCACGGTGGCCGCCACGTTCTGGGCCAGCGCGTTGCGCGCGTTGCCGCCTTCGATCATCGTCGGCACGCAGGTCGTCCAGAGGATGTTCGCGTCTTCCGGATGCTTCTCCATTACCGCCCGGGCGGCGGCATCGCCGGGATCGCCCAGCAGCGTCCGCAAGGCCGTCGCCACCTCGCCGCCGCGCGCCCGTGCCATGGCCTCGGCCATCGCGCGGTTGACCTCGTTGAACTGCACGGGGAAACGCAGTGCCTGGATGCCCTTCAGTGCATCGGCCATCTCGTACATCGCATTGTCCGGGCGGGGTGCGGAACTGTGTCCTCCGCGATTGCGGGTCTCCACCTTGAAGCTGACCGACGTCTTCTCCGCCGCCTGGAAGAAGAACGCGGCCGGAGCACCGTCGTGCGCCATTTCGCCGGTGCCGCCGTCGGCATTCAATGCGTACTCGGCCGAGCGAATCCATGCATGCGCTGCCAATTGGCGGGTCGTGCGACTGCCGGACTCCTCATCGCCGGACAGTGCCAGCACCAGGTCACGATCCGGCACCCAGCCCGCCTCCCTGAGCCGGATGAAGGTAGTGGCCAGCAACGCCACCGATGCCTTGGTGTCGACGCTGCCGCGTGCGTACAGGTAGCCGTCCTTCTCCACCGGCCGGAACGGATCGGTGGACCAGTTTTCGGCGACCGCGCCCACCACGTCCATGTGCGCCAGCAGCGCGACGGGTTTGCGGGTGTTGCCAGCGGCGCCCCGGTAGCGGACCAGCAGGCCCACCGTGGTCTCTCCCCCCACGTCCAGCGGGAGGGTCTGGATGTCCTCGGCCGGGAAACCCGCCGCCCGCAACCGCCGGATCAGCACCTCGGCGAGTACCGGTACCTGGCCCTGTCCCTTGACGGTCGGGATCCTGAGCAGTTCGCTGTAGATCTCGCGGGCCTGCTGCCGGTCCCTCGCGTCGGGCGCCGGAGTCGCTGCCTTGGCGCCGAAGACCATGAGACAGGTCGATAGCACCAGCCCGCCCACCAACCGGCGGCTCGCCGCCCTGGATTGCAATGCCGGCATGTTCAGTTCCCCCCAGACGTCTTGCGCGCCGCGATGAGGGCTTGCACGCGCATCAGTACGCTGTCACCGGCGCCATACCAGTCGCCGGGAATCGGCTCCATCGGGATGTCCGGTTGGATGCCCACGGTGTCGTAGCGCTCGCCGGTCTTCTGGAACGACGCCATGGTGGACAGGTTCACTTCGAGCTGGCTGTTGGGCAACGGAAACTCCACCCCCTGTCCGCTGCGTCCCATGGTGGCGGTGCCGACCAGGGTGATGCCCGGATAGCCCTTGAACGCCGAGGTGAAGATGTCGCCCGCGCTGCCCAGTCCCCAATCGATCAGCATGTAGACGGGCTTTCCGTAGTACGGCTTGTCCGCCGAGGGTTTGAGCGCCATGAAATACCAGTCGGTGAACCGGTCCTTCGGCGGATTCCAGGCGGGCACGAAACTCCGGGTCAGGCGCTCGTAGGCCGCCCGCTCATCCGCAGGGGCCTTCGGATCGGTGACGTACCAGAACTGCTTGTCCGGATCATCGAAGACCTGCGTCGGATCGGCGTTCTCCGGGCGCTGCCTCAGCTTGACCACATTGAACACGTAGGGAGACGCGTTCGCGGGCATGAAGTAAGGAAACAGCGCGTTGAGTACGGTACGGCGCCCTCCTCCGCCCTGGCGGGCGTCGATGATGAGCGCGTCGGTATCCTTGAACCGTCGCATCCACTCCGGCAACTGCGCGACGAAGCGGTCAGCCAGTTCCCCGCGATGCGCGGGGACACGCAGGTAACCCACGTTGCCTGCGAGCAGGCGGCTGTCGTTGGACAGCCGGAAAGGTTTCGCCGCCATCGCCTTGACCGGCGTGTCGACGGGCAGGCGCCGGAGGGCGCTGTCGCGGCCGTCCTCTGACACCATGTCCAGCACCACTTCGGCGGTCTCCGGCAGGCCCATTTCGCGGCGCAGGTAGTTGGTGTAAGGAAACAACCGGTAGCCGCGCGAGAACCGCGCCGAGACCGAACTGAGCGGCCCCTGCCCGATATCGCCCATGACGCGGACCCATTCCTCGATGGGAACCCCGTCGATGGCGCGCACATAGGGATACCGCGCATCGAGCAGTCCGCCCGGCGACTCGGTGTACAGGAAGTAGCGCGCATCCGCGCGCCCAATCTGCACGGCGATGCCGGTCTGAGGAATCCGCTTCTCCCAGCCCACGACCAGCGCGTGGTCATCGCCGAACAACCGCACGAACTTGTTGATCTGGGTGGACAGGCCATTGACCGAAACCCGTTCCGGAAGGGCTGTCTTGATCCGCGCGAGCGCGCCGCGATAGTCGAAGGTGGAGGCGGTGATGTAGGAGCTGTTCCCGTCGATGGCATCCGCCAGTGCGTCCAGATCCTGGACGGCCTGGGCGCGGCTGATGAACCTGTCCCCGTCGGACCGGCCGAGATCATTCCTGTCCAGATCGTAGGGATGGAAACCGGATCCATGGGGCGCCGCGTCCCGCGCGAAGGAAGGCATGGCGAGCGCCATTGCCAGCAGGCCCGCGGTCAGGACTTTCCGTGCGACGTTTCGCGGGAACAGGGAGGTGCGGTTTCTCATCGGATCCTCTGCATTGGAAAGGTGCGCGGGCTACAACAGCCCGTGCTTGATCAATTCGTCCCGGTAGAACGCGCGCGCATGCACGATGTGCGCGCGCGCGGCATGCGCGGCGGCACTGGTATCGCCCGCACGGATGGCTTCCAGCATCTGGTCGTGCTCGTGGACGATCTCGGTCGATCGTCCCTGCAAACTGAGAATGCACTGGCGATAGCGCTCCATCCGCAGCATCAGCTGCTCCAGCAGGAACGACGCGACATGGTTTCCGGACAGCAGGCGCAGTTCGCCGTGGAAATCGCGGCCCGTCGCCAGCACCACGCCGGTATCGCCCAGTGCGGCCAGCGCGCCCATCTGGCGGTTGATGCGTTCCAGGCTGCCGATGTCGATCTCGCGCGCGATATGGCGCTCGGTCACCTGCACGGTGATCAGCGCTTCCAGTTCCTCGCGGGTGCGCGAGAGCTGGACCATGTCGGCCACCGACAGCGGCGGTATCTCGATGGAGCGGCTGCGCTGGCGCCGGATCAGGCCGATACCGTTCAACTGGTTGAGCACTTCGCGCAGCGGTGTCCGGCTCACTCCGAACACCAGGGATAGTTCGGCCTCGGTGACCCACACCCCCTGCATCCTTTCCGGGTGCGAGATCCAGTTGGTCAGGCGGGTCAGCAGCGGAACGTCGTGGTTTTGCCACTCGGGGGTGTCGGATGGTGAGAAGGTCGTCATGTCGGCTCCGGGGCGGGTCTAGTACACAATTATGCAATTATGCTCGCCAGAAACCGCCGTGCCCGCTCCGACCGCTGGGCGACATCGCCAAAGAACGCCTCGCTGGCGCAGTCTTCGACGATCCGGCCCTGGTCCATGAAAATCACCCGATCCGCGACCTTCCGGGCGAACCCCATCTCGTGGGTGACGCACACCATGGTCATGCCCTCGCGGGCCAGCCCGGTCATCACCTCCAGCACCTCGTTGACCATTTCCGGATCCAGCGCCGAGGTCGGTTCGTCGAACAGCATGCAGGCCGGGTCCATGCACAGCGCCCGTGCAATCGCCACCCGCTGCTGCTGTCCGCCGGACAGCTGCGCCGGGTACTTGTCGGCGAAGTTCTCCAGGCCCACCCGCCGCAGGTAGCCCAACGCCTTCTGCCGCGCCTGGGCGGGATCGCGCTTGAGTACCTTGAGCTGTGCGAACTCCAGGTTGCGCAGCACGTCCATGTGGGGGAACAGCTCGAAGTGCTGGAACACCATGCCGACGCCGGCGCGGATGGACGGCAGTTTCGACGCCGGTGCGGGAATGACCTGATCGCCAATGACGATGCGCCCCTGCTGGAAGGGTTCAAGCGCGTTGACGCACTTGATGAGCGTGGACTTTCCGCTGCCCGACGGGCCGCATACCACCACCACTTCGCCCTTGCCGACCTGGGTGCTGCAGTCGTGCAGCACCTGGGTCTGCCCATACCACTTGGACACGTTCTCGATCCTGATCATGCCGCCGCCCGCTTCTTTTCCGTGTAGATGTCCACGCACTTGGATGCCGCGAAACACAGCACGAAGTACACCGCGCCCGCGAATAGATAGAGTTCGATCAGACGGCTGTCGCGCTGTCCGATTTTGGTGGCCGCGCCGAGGAAATCACTGACGCTGATCACGTAGACCAGCGAGGTGTCCTGGAAAATGATGATCGCCTTGGTCAGGATCAGCGGTGTCATCACCTTCAGGGCCTGCGGCAGCACGATGTGGCGCATGGCCTGTCCCCGGGTCATGCCCAGCGCCAGCGCGGCGCTGGTCTGGCCAGGACGGATGCTCAGGATGCCGGCGCGGATCACTTCGCAGAAGTAGGCCGCCTCGAACGCGACGAAGGCGATGAAGGCCGAATACATCGGGCCGATCGGGGTGAAGGTTCCTCGGATCGCCTCGATCAACAGCGGCACCAGCAGATAGAACCAGAAGATCGCCAGCACCAGCGGAATCGACCGGAACACCGACACATACAACGTCGCCACGCCGGATACCCAACGATGGGGTGACAGCCGCATCAGCGCCAGCCCGATGCCGAGCACCAGGCCGCCGAGCAGCGAGGCGGCCAGCAGGCCCAGCGACAGCAGCATGCCCCGGGCCAGGAACGGCATGGCCTCCCCGATCACGCTCCAGTCCAGCGCGTCGTTCATCGGTGGGCCTCCGCTCCGGGCAGCCGCAACCGCCGTTCCAGCCGCGCCATCAGCCAGGCGACCAGCTGCGCGATCAGGAAGTACAGCGCGGTGGCGACAATGAACGCCTCGAAGATATGTCCGGTGAACTCGCCGATCTGCCGGCTCTGCGCGGTCAGTTCCAGCAGGCCGATGGTCAGCGCCACCGCCGAGTTCTTGAAGACATTGAGGAACTCGGAAGTCAGCGGCGGCACGATCACCCGGAATGCCATCGGCAGGATGACGTGGCGATAGACCTGCGACCGCCGCATGCCCAGCGCGAAGCCGGCATTGAACTGTCCTGGCGGCTGCGCCTGGATGCCGGCGCGCACCTGCTCGCACACGCGCGCGGCGGTGAACAGGCCCAGGCACCATATCGCGGTGGCGGTCTGTACCAGCACCGGATGCGCGGCGTTGAGATCGTCCTGCAAGGCTTGTGGCAGCAGCAGCACCGGCGCGATGTAGTACCAGAAAAACAACTGCACCAGCAGCGGGATGTTGCGGAACAGCTCCACGTAGGTGGCCGCCACCGCACGCACCGCGCGCCATGGCAAGGTCCGCGCCACGCCGAGCAACACGCCCAGGACCAGTGCCAGCACCCACGCTGCCAGTGCGATGCCGATGGTCAACGCCAGTCCCGACAGGATCCAGTCGGCGTAGCGTCCTGCCCCGGTGAAGGTGCGCGCGAAGAAGATCGCCCAGTTCCAGTCGTAGTTCATTGCAGCGGCCGGTCGTTGGGGTGGGCATACAGCTCGGCCAGGTCCGCGCCGAAGGGAACCTGGAGATTCACCTGCCGCGGCGGAATCGGGGACTGGAACCAGGTCGCATACAGCGCGCGCATGCGGCCATCGCGCATCATCGCCTGGATGGTGCGATCGGCCACGGCCTTGAACGCCGGATCACCCTTGCGCAGGGCACAGGCATAGACCTCCCGGGTCAGCGGAGTGCCGACCACGTGCCATTCGTCGGGCTGCTTGGCCTTGGACATTTCGCCGAACAGGATGGCGTCGTCGCTCATGAACGCCACCGCTTTTCCGAACTCCAGCGCCACGAACGCATCGCCGTGATCCCGTGCGGCGATGATGCGGATACCCAGATGATGACGGGCGTCGTGTTGGCGCAGCGCGATTTCCGACGTGGTGCCGGCGGAGACCACCACGTTGCGCCCCCGCAGATCGTCGAAGTCCCGGATGCCGCTGTCCCGGCGCACCAGCAGGCGGGTGCCGGCGATGAAGTAGTTGGTGGTGAAGGCCACCGACCGGGCACGCGCCAAGTTGTTGGTGGTGGTGCCGCATTCCAGATCGATGGTGTTGTTGATCAGCAGCGGGATCCGCGTCTGCGAAGTCACCGCCACCAGCTTCACCTTGACCGCCGGCACACCGGCTTCACGCCCGGCCTCCCGTGCGATTGCCATCGCGATCTCGTGTGCGTAGCCGGCCACGTGCTGCTGGTTGTCGAAATACGAGAACGGGATGCTGTTCTCGCGGTGTCCGAGCGTGATCTCGCCGGTGCGCCTGATTTTTTCCAGCGTCGTCGCCGGAGCGTCGGCCTGGCCGTGGTCGTCCCGGGGATAGAGCGCCAGCAATGCGGCGGCGGCCGCTACCACCGCCAGGACGACCAGTGTCGTGGTCCGGCTCCAGCCACCCGTTGGCGTCCGCGCAGGCGACGGTTCGTGTCGGACATTTCCGCCTGAATCCCTCATGAGACTCCTACCCTTTCTCCCGTGCCGGGACATTCCAATCTATCCGACGCCAAGGCGCCGGGGACGATTCCCGGCACCTTGGCGAACAGGATCCGCGGCGCCGGACCGCGCTTGCTCATTTCAATGTTCCGGCATTCGACGGGCATGACAGGACGTGGGTTCGGGAAACGGATCAGAAGGACTGCGTGTAGCGCAGGTACAGGAACCGGCCGATGTCGAAGCCGCCGTAGTACGCGTAGTTCGACAGCGGTTGGGTGTACATCAGCGGCCCGACCTTGTTGAACACGTTGTTGGCGCCGACCGACACCGTGGCGTTCCACGGCAGGGTCACCCGGAACTGCACATCGTGGAAGACCGTGGCCCCCACGTTGCGGCGCCGCGAGATCTCGCTCTCCGGCCGGCCATCCGGCCCCAGCGTGCCGCTCGGCGCATAGGTGATCTCGTCGCACTCCAGATGGGGCTGCGTCACCGGCGGCGCGCCGGGCCCGGTCGGCGTGAAGTAGACGCAGGCTTCCTTCATGCCCGAGTAGTAGCGGGTACTCCAGCTTGCGCCCAGGATGCCGCGTTCCCAGCCCACGTTGAGGTTGGAGCGAAGACGGAAGCTGCTTCCCGCCCAACCCACGTCGGAAATCGGATGCTCCGGCAGATCGCTGCTGACCGAGTAGTCGTACACCGTGTAGGTGGAGGTCGACCCGATGCTGAACTTGCCCCAGTCCGCCAGTTCAAAACGATAGGACAGATCCAGATCGAATCCCTGCACCTTGCGGAAACCCGCATTGGTGTCGCCGAAGCGCAGATCATTGATGTTGCCGGTGGCCGGATCCCGGGTAAAACCGTTGCCCGTGCTCTGTCCGCAGCGCGAGGCGATGCCGATCACGTAGCAATCCGTGAGCATGCTGTCCGGACCATCCGACACGATGGTGTCGTCGATGCGGATCCGCCACCAATCCAGGGCGAGGTTTAACCCGGGGATGAAGCCGGGACTCCACACCACGCCGATGGTCTGCGACTTGGATGTCTCCGGCAGCAGATCCGGGTTCGATCCGGTGAAGAACGGCACCGCCGCGCTGGCGCCCGGCCCGGTGACCGGCGTGCCGGCGGCGTTGAGCTGGCGGAACGTATCCGCGCGCGCGCCCAGCTCGGCCCGGCAGTTGGCACGGGTGGTCGGATTGGACGCCGAACTGCCGTACACCACATCGCACGGATCCGTATAGCGTTCGGCCGTCTCGCTCATGCCACCGTAGAGATCGCTGATGGTGGGCGCGCGGAAGCCATCGGCGAGCGTGGCACGCAGCATCAGCGAATCGATCGGCTTCCAGCGCAGGCCGATCTTGTTGTTGGTGGTATCGCCGAAATTGCTGTAGTCGGAATAGCGGCTGGCCATGTTCAGGCTCAGCTCCCGGGCAAAACGCATGTCGGCCAGGAGGGGCACCTCCAGCTCCGCGTACAGCTCCTTCACCGAGTAACTGCCGCGGGTGGGGTTGTCGCCCTGATTGGTGGAAAGTCCGCCCGCCGCCATCGCGTCGGGAATGAACTCGCCGCTCTCCTTCCTGCGCTCGACGCCCACCGCGAATCCCAGATCGCCGGCCGGCAGCGCCATCACGGTTCCCGACAGGTTGGCCGCCAGCACTTCCGTGATGGTTTCGCCGCTGTCGTGTTCGATGTGATACAGGTAGTCCAGCAGTTTCTGGTTACCCGTCAGACCGTAGGGGGCGACGGTTCCATAGGGAATGAACGGATTGAACGGAACGCACCCGGCGACGGCCGCGCCTGGTCGTCCGCAGCGCACCTCGCCCGTGGCCGTATCCAGGTACGACGGTCCCAGTGCGTTGCGGAGACGATCGATGCCCATATCGCCAATGCCGGTCAGGAGCAGCTTGTTCCGGTTGTGCATGTAGGACACGTCCCAGTCGAAGGGGCGCGCGGCCAGTTCGAAGGTCCCTTCGAGCGCGGCGGAGAACCGGAAGGTGCTGAGTTCATTCGTGGTCTGCCGCGGGACTTCCTGGAAGTTGCGGAACCAGGTGGTGATGTCGCGATTGATCGGGTTGAAGTAGCTATCGCCCGAGATGGGCAGATTGAACCGGCTGGCGGTCAGTGGCCGCCCTGACGATGTACGGGTGCTGGAGCGGTCGCTGTACAGCAGGTTGGTACGGAAGCGCACGGCGTCGGTGATGTTCAGGATGCCGTCCGCGTACACCGACTTCCATTTGCGGGGAATCCGCAAGTCCGCCAGATCCTTGGTGTTGAACTTGGTGGCGGTGGAACCGGGCACGCAGATGTTCGGTCCCGGCTGGGCGACCGAGTTGGGCAGGCAGGTGCCGACAAAGGTGTCCTGGGCGATATAGTCCGCCGGATTCATCGGGTCGCCGCCGTCGCGCAGCAGCACGCGCGTGTTGTTGCCGGTGTAGACCACGTTCGGCAGGCCATCCGAGGGACGGCTGGTGAACACCGCCCGGGGCAGGTTGATCGCCCAGTTGTCGGTGGGATGGCGCTGCGAGCTCGGATAGCGGCTGTATTCGCGATCCACGGCGCCCACGCGGTCTTCCTTGGCCCACTCCGCGGCGAAGGTCAGCGAGCCGCGATCGCCGCTGAAGCCGAACACCATGTCGCCCTTGGTCACCGCGCCGTCGCCTTCGCTGTACTGGCCATAGTAGACGCTGGCGCTGACGCCCTCGAAGTTCGAGCGGGTGATGATGTTCACCACGCCGGCGATCGCGTCAGCGCCATAGATCGAGGAGGCGCCGTCCTTCAGCACTTCGATCCGCTCCACCGCCGCGGCCGGAATCAGCGAAACGTCGGCCTGGCCGGTGATGCCCACGCCCATGCGGCGGCCATTGACCAGCACCAGGCTGCGCTCCGGTCCAAGGTCGCGCAGGCTGACATAGGTGCCACCCGCGTCCGCGCCGGAACTGCTCGGGCTGGCGCGGCTCAGCGGCGCGTTGCCCATCGCACTGAGGTTCTGCAGGATGTCGCCGACCGACTGGAAGCCCTGCTTCTCGATGTCCTGGCGGCTGATCACTTCGATCGGCTGCGCGGTCTCCACGTCGACCCGGCGGATCCGCGAGCCGGTGACGCGCACCGTATCCAGGCTCTGGACGCCGGCCGCCGGCTCGTCCGCGTTCGCGCTTGTGGCCGTGGACTGTTCGGCCTGCTGCGCGACGGCGATGACCGGTGACAGCGTGACGCCGAACAGCAAGGCGACACGGATCGCGTCGCACAACAGGTTGTTCCGGTAGCTCATTACCCCCTCCAGGTTTGGCTGCGGTCCGATGGCTCCGTCCGGCGACGCCGGTCAGGTCAAACCATCCCCTCCCGATAATGTATACAAATATTCAATCATACAAATCAAGTGCTATTTCACTCCGGGACGGATCCCCGGGCAGAAATCCGCCATCCGCCCCCCAAATTGGCGCCAAATGACCTCAGAGGAGGAACTGTGGGAGATTCCTTGCTGCATAGCAGCAGCATTCGGCGCGGCGGGGTGGGTAAAGCCCAAGGTCCTCCTTGTCGGTGGACCTGCGCGGCAGCGACGGACGGTTGGATGACAGCCTCATCTTCGAAGGCGTCTCCGAAAGACTCGGGGGCTCATGGACTCGTCGTCTCCAGGCCACCCTCTATCGCAGCCCGTCCGGAAGCGCCCGGGCACATCCGAAGTCGCCACGCCGTCGTCCCGCGAAGATCGACGCTCAAAGTCGGTTTCCCCGCTGCTGCCATCGGACAAGGGCAAACGACACGGTGCTTCTGCCAGGGTTGGCCAACGCTGGACTGCATCGGCAGCATGATTCGCTGCCGGAATTGATGAACTCCACCCAGGGTGCCGCGCAGGCTGCTGCTTCAGTCAGGGCAAACGCGCATGGCGGGGTGGATGGGGACTCGGGGCGTCGGAATCTTCACGAGTGGACCTGAAATCCCATCCCGACAGCCGTGTACCTTTCGGTCGGAGATGACCCACCACTCGCCAGGTAGATCGGCTCATCATCCCGGAAGCGGATCCGGGTCACCGGCCTTCATCTGGAAGATCGCCGTAACGCTTGGAGATGAATCCGGATCAGCCAGCGCCTGCGCGAGCCGCGTGCCCGGCCATCGCCGCCGATGCCGCGTCGGCCATTTGCTCGGCGCTGATTCCGAGCCCCCGGAAGGCACGGGCCGCGCTTGTGTGCACCTCCTGGGCGACGCCAAGCAGGACATCCGCGCCCAGCAGTTCGCGGCCCTTCCGTGCGCCGCGCGACTCCGCCAGGCGTTGGACAAGCGACTGGCCGGAAGGCCCCGCTTCGTAGAGGCTGCCTTTCGGAGCGACCCGTGTCTGGGCAGGGGGGCCTGCGGACACCGCCGGTCGCGCGACACCAATGGAGGCAAGTGCGGCTTCGTGCTGGGAAGCAAGTGCGCCAAGGAAAGCCGCTTCGGTCAGCGCGAGATGCCCGAAGGCCTCGCTTGCGGTCTTGTCGGCCAATCCAAGCGCCGCCAGCACAAAATGCTCGGAGCCCGGCCTGGCATGGCCATGGTCGCGCGCGATTTCTTCCGCCCGGCTGCAAAGCTTGGCCAGCGTACGGGCATCTTTCACATATCGACTGAGCGACATGAACATGATTGCGCTATCCCTTTGCGGTGGTTTGGAGATGTGAAAGACGCCGATGTGCGGCCTGCTTCGAAACCCCCAAAGCCTCCGCAATCTGGGACCACGACCAACCCTCGCGCAGCGCGGCATGCACCGCCCGGGCTTCCAGTTCATCCGCCAATTGGCGTAGCGCCAGTACGGCCGCGAGGGCATCCGCACTGTCATTGGGGTCAGGCAAGGTCTTCGGTAGCCTCATGGCGTCAACAATAGTTGACGATAGAAGACTTGTCAACACTTGTTGACGGGACAAGGGAGCTGGCATCCATCTGCTTGCGGCAACAGGCCGTCAGGCACCCGTCGTTCCTTCTTTCTCCCGCTTTGCGGCCAGCCATCGCTTCAGGCGAAATGCCCGATAGCGGGCGGCTCCGATCCAGGTGGAGCTCCCGAGCTCATTCCGGATGGCGACCGCATCCTCATGGATTTCCCTGAGGGTGTTGGCGGCAATCTTCAGATCCCGCAGCGCGCGCCTCCGCTCGGCAGGGATCACGTCGGCACCGCGTCCGCGGTTCCAGGCCTCTCCTTCCATCCCGGCCATGATGCCCGCATCCGACAGGAGCAGGACCAGCCGGTGGTCGGGAACGTCATGCAGGGGACACGACGCGATCGCATCCACCATCTTTTGCCATCCATCCAATGGCCGGGTGGCGTCGCCACCGATCTGGATGGCTCGCTCGAGGTGCTCGGCGTCCATCTTTGCCTGGGTGGAGAGCGTGCCCAGCAGGGTGCAGTAGACATCCAGTCGACGCCGCAATTCGGCCTTTCGGTCTCGATGCGGCAGATAGATCGCCACGCCGATGGCAAACACCGACAGGACCGCCTGGGCCCAAGCTGCCTGGGCCTCCTCTTTGAGGCTGCAAAAGCCGATCCAGTCGCATGCCATCGCCGCACCTCCCTGGCCGAGGATGTGGAGCTTCCCGCTATTGCATCCCGTCCGCAACACACCCCTCGCGGGGAAAAATTCGGTTGCGACCCCGGCTGCGTCTGCCGCGTCACTCCATGCCTTTTGCAGTCGACGGGAAGTCCAGCAGCCACGCAGGATGGGCGAGACGCGATGATGCCCGAGGCCGGGGGGAAATTCAGGAAGTTCCCCTCCACTGGACTGACGGGGGAATCCTCGTGCTACCCGATCTCCCCCTACCCGCATCAGCGCATCGCGCGCTTGCGTTTCAGCAGCTTCCGCTTGGGGCCGTCGCCGGGTTTCGCCGGGCTGACCGAGATCCACTCCGACTGGCTCATGATCCGATCGACCTGTCGCTCCATGCTTTCGAAGCTGGCGTACCAGCGATGGATGGCCATGGTGGGTTCGTTGTGTTCGTCGCCACCGCAGGCGGCGCTGAGGCAGCCCATCAGGTTGAGTTGGTTGCGCAGTTGTTTCAGTTCGTAGATGGCCGCTTCGGAAAAGAAGTAGCCGGTGCGGGGCAAAGCGGACGTAGCAGACTCTGAACTCATTGGTAGTACTCCAAAATTCTTCGGTGGCTTTACGTTACGAAGGAGTTTTGGAGCTCCGGCGACGAGTCTGCCTTCGCCATCGAGCGCGTTCAATGCTTTGGCGTTCAATGTTATGCAGATGACGAGATATGCCATCCACCGTCATTCGGTGAGAAACAAACATCTCACGCAGACACTTCCCCGAGTGGATCCATTGCCATTCGCCACACGAACGCCATCCAGCGTCCGCTGTCATCGTTGTTGGGACAACTATGCGCTGTACGATTTCATCACTCGCCCATGAAGTAGCGCGTGGTCGCCATCATGCGTACCTGTGCCGTCGTGTTGACCGATGGCGTGTGCAGCGTGCGCAGGTCCATCAGGAACACGTCGCCGGCGCGCCCCGACATTTCCACGAGCCGGATGCCAAGACCGGCAAGGTCCCGCTCCAGATCCGTCGACGTCCTGAGCACTCGCCTCAACGCCGGCATCGCATCGGCGCCGAGCCGATGGGATCCGGCCAGCGCCAGCGTCGCTCCCCCGTGGGGGGCCACGTCATCGATGAGGAAGAACGCCTGAATGCCGGGGATTGGGCCGTCCGCATCCGCCCCCACGTCCACGTGCCAGTTCAGGCCTTGCAGTGTCCAGGTCCCCTGCTTCACGGGCGACAGCAACAATTGCGTGTCCTGGACGCCGGACGGCGTGCGTCCACCGAGGTGCGCGACCCTCTGCCTCAGCTCCGGTGTCGCCAGTGTTTCGTGCAGGCCCGGCAGCTTCACCAGCGCGGACAACCGGCCGATCTGCTGGAAGACCGGCAGGGCCCGCAGCGACGCTGATACGCCGCGTCCCGCGTGCACGCGCTTCAACTCGAGATCCAGTGCCCGCTTGAGCGCCGCCAGCCGCGTCCGCGGATGGAATCCCTCCAGGCGCAGGCAGCCCTGTGCCGCGAAGTGGTCCGGATCGATGAATTTCATTGCAAATCGAATGACCGTTTTGAGACTGGGCGACGAACTCCGCTCCAAGATCATCTCGTTCGATTTTGAGACAAGAGGCGCCGGGGGTGTGCCAGGACGAGCTTGTCTGGCCCGCCCTACTTTGAAATCTGAGTTATACAACCGTCTCTGTCCTTAGTTGTATAACTCGGACTATCCGTCATGACCGCGCTCTATCGCGAACTCCCCGCAGGCGCCCAGGCCGCCTGCGGCGAAGCCTATGAAGCGACCCACCATGCGGAACTGCACCGGAGCATGGCCCCCTGTCGGGCTCCTTTCAGTCCAAGTCCATCAAGGGCAAGCGTGGTACTTCGCCTAGTTGGACGGCGGGGCCCGTCAGATTTACGTGAGGCCGGCGTCCGATCATGTCGAGTCGCTCAAAGACCTCGAATAAGCCGGCACCGTGATCGAATGCATGCTCGACCAGGGGTATGTGGATGCGCTGCAGGCATCGGTCGCGGACCTCCTTGAACGCGGCAGCGGCTGGCGCTCCCGGTTCGATACGGCGATCAAGCGCCTGTCCGCGCGCCACGCCGCCATCGCCGCGCGCTTCGTCGCGGACGTCAGCAGCCAAGCTCAATAGGCGCCCGCTGACCCGAGGGGCCCAGACGCATCCCCCGCCTTCTCCGGCGAACATGCCGTCAACGCACGGTTCTACGCCACCACCTAAAACTCCCGGGAAGTCCGCAGCCCGTTTGGCGTCGCGGACCCACCGCCCTCCGGCCCCCTTGTCGCGGGCCTGCCCGCGCGAAACGTCCATCCACCAAGCCTTGCGCGCGTGGGGCTCCGGAAATTCAAACATCCGTTTAAAACGCCAACAACTTCGGCGATCTGGACAGGATCGCCGGCTTCGCGCAGACTGCCGCCCTCCCGTCGGAGCGCCCATGGCTAAACTGCTGGTCCTGCATGGTCCCAACCTCAACCTGCTCGGCACCCGCGAGCCGGAGGTGTACGGCCATGCCACGCTGGCGGACATCGACGCGGCCCTGCTGGCGCAGGCGCAGGCGGGGGGCCATGAGCTGTCCAGCGTCCAGTCCAATGCCGAGCATTTGCTGGTGGACCGGGTCCAGGCGGCCCGCACGGATGGTACCGCCTTCATCCTGATCAATCCGGCCGCCTTCACCCACACCTCGGTCGCCCTGCGCGACGCGCTGGCGGCGGTGGCCCTGCCCTTCATCGAAATCCACCTGTCCAATCCGCACCGCCGCGAGCCGTTCCGCCACCACAGCTATTTCAGCGATCTGGCGGTCGGCGTGGTCTGCGGGTTCGGCGCCGACAGTTACCGCTACGCGCTGGATGCCGCGCTGGCGCGATTGTCCGGCTGACCCTTTCCGACCTTTTCCTTTTCGTTCCCCGCCTGGGAACCCGCTCAACCAAGAGGCCCCTATGGATCTCCGCAAAATCAAGAAACTGATCGACCTGCTGGAAGAGTCGAATCTCGCCGAAATCGAAATCAAGGAAGGCGAGGAATCCGTGCGCCTGGCGCGCGTGCCCAAGGGCGGCCTGGTCGCCGCCGCGCCGGCGCCGGTGTACGCCCCGGTCGAGGCCCGCCCGGCCGCGCCGATGCCGATGAGCTCGCCCACCGAGGCCTCCACCGGCGGCGCCGCCAAGGCCGGCGGCAACCTGCCCGAAGGCCACGTGATGCGCGCGCCGATGGTCGGCACCTTCTACGCCTCGGCCTCGCCGGACAAGCCGGCGTTCGTCACGGTCGGCCAGACCGTCAAGGCCGGCGACACCCTGGCGATCATCGAGGCGATGAAGATGTTCAACCCGATCGAAGCCGACGTCTCCGGCACCGTCCAGGCCATCCTGGCCGAGAACGGCCAGCCGGTGGAATTCGATCAGCCGTTGTTCGTCATCGGCTGATCAACGGGAATCGGGAATGGAGAATCGGGAATCGTCCAAGCGGCCGCACGCGCGGCTGGAAGTGTGGCGGGACTCGATGGATCTGGTGGAAATGGCTTACCAATTGTCCGCCCACTTTCCCGATTCGGAACGCTTCGGCCTGACCGCGCAGCTCCGGCGTTCGGCCGTCAGCATTCCTTCCAACATCGCCGAGGGTGCCGCCCGCCGTTCGACGGCCGAATATCTGAGGTTTCTTTCGATCGCACGAGGTTCGTTGTCGGAACTGGATACGCAACAGCAAATCGCCATTCGCCTGGGATTTGTCGATGCATCGCCGGAACTGGAAGCACTCATCGACCGGATATTCGCCAAGCTCACCGCCCTCATGAACGCCATCGGCAAGCCACAGGTGGAGCCCGCATGAACCGCACTGCCTTTTACGATTCCCCATTCTCCATTCCCCATTCCCGGCCTTCCCATGCTCGATAAAGTCGTCATCGCCAACCGGGGTGAAATCGCGCTGCGCATCCTGCGCGCGTGCCACACCCTGGGCATCCGCACGGTGGCCGTGCATTCCACGGTCGACCGCAACCTCAAGCACGTGGCCATGGCCGACGAGTCGGTCTGCATCGGTCCGGCGCCGTCGTCGGAGAGTTACCTCAACATCCCGGCGATCATCGCCGCGGCCGAGGTCACCGACGCGCAGGCCATCCATCCCGGCTACGGCTTCCTGTCGGAGAACGCCGACTTCGCCGAACGGGTGGAGCAGTCCGGCTTCGTCTTCATCGGTCCCAAGGCCGACACCATCCGCCTGATGGGCGACAAGGTGGAAGCGATCCGCGCGATGAAGGCCGCCGGCGTGCCGTGCGTGCCCGGCTCGGGCGGTCCGCTGGGCGACGACATCGTCGCCAACACCAAGATCGCCCGCGAGATCGGCTATCCGGTGATCATCAAGGCGGCCGGCGGCGGCGGTGGTCGCGGCATGCGCGTGGTGCACGCGGAGGCCGCGCTGAGCAACGCCATCGCCACCACCAAGTCGGAAGCCAAGGCGGCGTTCGGCAACGATCAGGTGTACATGGAGAAGTTCCTGGAAAATCCGCGCCACGTGGAAATCCAGGTGCTGGCCGACGGCCAGGGCAACGCCATCCACCTGGGCGAGCGCGACTGCTCGATGCAGCGCCGCCACCAGAAGGTGGTGGAGGAAGCACCCGCGCCCGGCATCACCGAGGCGCAGCGCGCCGAAATCGGCAAGGTCTGCGTGGAAGCCTGCCTGCGCATCGGTTACCGCGGCGCCGGCACGTTCGAGTTCCTGTACGAGAACGGCCGCTTCTACTTCATCGAGATGAATACCCGCATCCAGGTGGAGCACCCGGTCACCGAACGCATCACCGGCATCGACCTGGTCTGCGAGCAGCTGCGCATCGCCGCCGGTCGCAAGCTGACCATCAAGCAGGAGGACATCGTCCTGCGCGGCCATGCCATCGAGTGCCGCATCAACGCCGAGGATCCGGAAACCTTCATGCCCAACCCGGGCCTGATCCAGCACTTCCATCCGCCGGGCGGCCCCGGTGTGCGCGTGGACACCCACATCTACGAGGGTTACCGCGTGCCGCCGAACTACGATTCGATGATCGGCAAGCTGATCGTGCATGGCCCGGATCGCGAAACCGCCATCGCCCGCATGCGGGTGGCGCTGAGCGAGATGGTGGTCGACGGCATCAAGACCAACATCCCGCTGCAGCAGCGGATCATGCGCGACCAGGGCTTCCAGGCCGGCGGCCAGAACATCCACTACCTGGAAAAGCGCCTGGCCGAACGCAAGAACAAGTCGATCGCGCTGGTGTGATCAAACCCTCTTCCCACTTCCCTGTGGGAGCGACGTAAGTCGCGAAGAGACCCGGCCCGGAGCGGAAACGCTTCGGGCCGTTTCGTTTGGGGCGATGGGTTTGCGAGCCAGGTGATATCACGGTCGCGACTGACGTCGCTCCCACAGCGCGGGGTTAAGCGCTTTTCGTGCTGCATGCCCTCCACCGGAACCACATCGGCCGGCGAGTCGAACGCGCGGCCTTGACGTCACCCTTTCCCTCTCTTGTGGGAGCGACGTCAGTCGCGAAGAAACCCGGCCCGGATCGGAAACCGCCCCGGGCCGTTTCGTTTGAGGCGATGGGTTTGCGAGCCGGGCGATTTCACCGTCGCGACTGACGTCGCTCCCACAGCATGGGGTTCAGCGCTTCTCGCGCTGCGTGCCCTCCACCGGAACCACACCGGCCGGCGAGTCGAACGCGCGGCCTTGACGTCACCCTTCCCCTCTCTTGTGGGAGCGACGTCAGTCGCGAAGAAACCCGGCCCGGATCGGAAACGCTTCGGGCCGTTTCGTTTGAGGCGATGGGTTTGCGAGCCGGGTGATATCACCGTCGCGACTGACGTCGCTCCCACAGCATGGGGTTCAGCGCTTCTCGCGCTGCGTGCCCTTCACCGGCACCACACCGGCCGGCGAGTCGAACGCGCGGCCTTGACGTCACCCTTCCCCTCTCTTGTGGGAGCGACGTCAGTCGCGAAGAAACCCGGCCCGGATCGGAAACCGCCCCGGGCCGTTTCGTTTGGGGCGATGGGTTTGCGAGCCGGGTGATATCACCGTCGCGACTGACGTCGCTCCCACAGCATGGGGTTCAGCGCTTCTCGCGCTGCGTGCCCTTCACCGGCACCACGCCGGTCGGCGAGAGCGGGTCGACGATGCGCAGGGTTTCGCTGGAACCGTCCGGCCAGGTGACTTCCAGGGTGGTGCCGGCCGGCAGCGCCGAGAACGGCGCGCCACTGCGCGCGCGGTACAGCGCGACCATCTGGGCCGCGCCGATCGCGCGATCTTCCTGCGAGGCCTGCACGCCGGCGGGCGTGCGCTGCAGATCGCGGTACGGCGCGTCCATGGCGTTGATCACCACGGTGGCGGCGGCGGCGGCATAGGTGACGAACACCAGCATCCACAGCCAGATGTGAGGCCTTGGCAAGAACCGGTTGCGGTTCGATGGGTGGCTCATTGGATTGCTCTCCTGCCCGACAGCAGACTATCGACCATCTCGTTCAAGTTCTCGACACCCTGTCGCGGAACGCCTGCGTCCACGACGAATGCGGGGAAGTCCTGCGACGGGTCCCGCGAACAGATGCCACCGTGGGCGCAATAGGCGGTCATCAGATTACCTTGCGGACGGCAATCCAGCCCCAGTCGGCAGGCGGCGATCTGCCAGGCCACTTCCGACAGCCAGGTACCGGACACGCCACCGAGTTCGGCTTCCGCGCCGCTGGCGGCCAGGCCCATCGCCCGCGACAGCGCCAGGAAGGCCTGCGGATCGCCGGAAGCGGTGACCCGCGCGACCAGCGCGCTGCGATAGCCGGCGTCCTCCGACATCGGTTCGCCATCGGCCATCAGCGCGGCCTCGGCGGCGAGGCTGCCGGCCTTGGCGGCCTGCACGCGCGCTTCGTGGACGCTGCGCGAGGACAGTCCGTCCTCGGGCATGAAACGCGCGCAGCGCGCGCTGACCCGCTCGCGCGCGGCGGCCATGGTCGCGGCGTTGGACACGTCCAGCGCCGCGATGGCGCGGGTATCGCGGGCATAGCCGGCCGGGTTGCTGGCGAAGCCGGCGCAGTAATCGTGCACCCGGCTCAGCATCCACCAGGCATCGGCGTCGCCGGCACGCGCCTGCAGCGCCAGTTGCTGCGCATACACGAACAGATCCGGTGTGGTCTCGAATTCGCGCCGGCTGTCGAACGCCAGCGCGGTCGGCGAGGGTTCCTGGATCCGGCGCGCCGGCCGGGCGGCCGGTGCCGGTTCGCCGCTGATGTCGGCGACCGTGGTCGCGATCGGCGCCACGGCATTCCGCGCGCCCTGCGCCCACCACCATGCACCCGCCGTGCCGAGCACGCAGGCGCATACGAGTACCCAGGGGAGCATGCGAGGCATCTCGCGATTATCCGTGGCCGCGTGGGGGGTTTCAACGCGGCCGGGTCTTGCCGGGTCGCATGCGACAATGCGCGCCCGAACCGCATTTTTCCGCCCTCCATGCCCTATCTCGAACTTACCCTGCGCTGCCGCGAATCTGAACAGCCGCGATACGAGAATGCCCTGGAGGATGTGGGCGCGCTGTCGGTGACCCTGCTGGACGCCGACGCCGATACCGGCAACGAGCGGGCCATCCTGGAACCGGGCGTCGGCGAGACCCCGCTGTGGCATTCGCTGGTGCTGACCGCGCTGTTCCCCGCCGATACCGATGCGCTGATCCTGCTGGCCGCGCTGGAAGCCTTCGATCCCGGCCTGGACTGGACCGATGCGGCCTTCCGCACGGTCGAGGACGAGGACTGGGAACGCGCCTGGCTGGATCAGTTCAAGCCGATGCGCTTCGGCGCGCGCACCTTCATCGTGCCCTGGAACCACGAACTGCCCGAGGAAGCACGCACCGACGATGCGGCGGTGGTGCGGCTGGATCCGGGCCTGGCATTCGGCTCCGGCACCCATCCGACCACCGCGCTGTGCCTGCGCTGGCTGGACGGCCTGGCCGGCGACGGCGAACTGGCCGGGCGCACCGTGCTGGATTTCGGTTGCGGCTCGGGCATCCTCGCGCTGGCCGCGCTGAAGCTGGGCGCGGCGGCGGCGGTGGGCGTGGACAACGATCCGCAGGCGCTGATCGCCACCGCCGACAACGCCGGGCGCAACGAAGTGGGCGATCACCTGTCGGTGTTCCTGCCGGAAGACGAACCGGTGGCGCGCTATCCGATCGTGGTCGCCAACATCCTGGCCTCGGCACTCGACGCACTGGCCGAAACCCTGGCCGATCGCGTCGCGCCGGGTGGACGCATCGCGCTGTCGGGCATCCTGCACGGGCAGGAAGCGGATCTGCTGGAGCGCTACTCGCCGTGGTTCGAATCGCTGCGCGCCGAACGCGAGGACGACTGGATGCGCATCGACGGCATCCGCCGCTCAGCGTGAGTCGAATATCTTTCGCCGCCAGCTAATGTGAGTGGCATAATTTTCACCATGTTAGAATCACTAACAATCCGCCAGAGCCAGTGTTACTGACCTCACTTGCATGGAGGACCGGCTATATCGGTTTCCCCTTCGTCCTCCCATGCCAACATCGTGAGCAACAAGCTGTACCTGCGGGTCCGACAGGCCCGTGAACACGCCGGTCTGACCCAGGAACAACTCGCGGTCGAACTGAGCCTGACCCGCAGCGCGATCGCCCAGTGGGAAATGGTCGATGGCACCTGTCCGTCGGTCGAGAACATGATCGCCCTGGCCATCCGCACCGGCATGGGTTTCGAATTCCTCGCCACCGGCCGCGGCCCGGCCTTCATCGACAAGCCCAACCCGCACGTCGGCGAGGACGGCGCCGGCTACGGCAAGGATCTCAGCGAGCAGCAGCGCCGCCTGCTGGAACGTTTCGACAGCCTTTCGCCGCGCCAGCGCACCGGCCTGCTGGATCTGATCGGCGACGGCGGCAAGCGTCCGCGCAAGCGCCGGCGCTAGCCGCAGTTCTCCGTCGCGCTGCCGCACCGCGCCTTGCCCGCGGCGGTTTACCGCCCTAGGCTGCGGTTTCCCGGCAGCGGCGGCCGCCGTCCCCGGGCCACGGGAATCCACCGGACATTTCCGGCATCACGCACGGGAGAGCGGCATGCAAGCACATCGGGGCAGTTGCCATTGCGGACGCGTCACCTTCGAGTTCGATGGCGAGGTGGGCGTCGCCATCGAATGCAACTGCTCGATCTGCCGGCGCAAGGGTGCGCTCTGGCACGGCACGGACGACGCGCATTTCCGCCTGCTGTCCGGCGAATCCGAACTGGGCACCTACCGGTTCGGCACCCAGACCGCCGCCCATTACTTCTGCCGGCACTGCGGCGTCAGTCCCTTCAGCCATCCGCGCATCGCCCCGGCGATGTGGGTGGTCAACCTGCGCTGCGTGGACGAGGTGGATCTGTCGGCGCTGAAGGTGTTCCCGTTCGACGGGCAGAACTGGGAAGCGGCCGCGCAGCAGTTCCTGAAAGCGCGCGCCGGCTGAGTCTTCCGCAACGCGCGCGATGCGCGATGGCCGGCGGGTGCGACGCGGGCGGCCGCTAGTCCGCGTCGGCGCTGAAGTTGACCTGCTTGTGGACGAAGTAGCCGATGATCATCCAGCGGCCCTCGTGCCGCTGCATGACCACCTTCTCGGTGCCGGTGGCGCCGTCCGCGCGCCTGAGGTACTGGACCACGACGTACTCGCCTTCCGGCACCCGCGCATCCACGCGGGTACTGAAGCCGAAGCCCTGCAACTTGCGTCCCTCGGGAAGCACTATCTTGCGCGTCAGCTTCAGCGTGTTGACCCAGACGAACTCGCTGGTCATGTCCTTCAACGCCGGGCCCGCGTCTTCCCAGGTCTTCTGATACTGCTGGCTGTCGATCAGGGCCAGATAGCCTTCGGCGGCCTTCCGCGCCGCTTCCTGTTCCTCGGCGGTGCCAGCCGTGGATGCGGGCAATTTGTCTTCCTGCGACGGCGTGAACGAGACCCGGCACCCCGCCAACAACACCAGCAGCGCGAACAGCGCGATCCTTCCCATCACCCTTGCATGCCCCTGATACCGATCGAACCGGCGGATCCGGTTCGTCCCCGCATTGGAGCCTAAGGTCGGCGACCGGTCTTCGCAACCGCGTGTCGCGGGCAACGCGGGGATCCGTCCCGCCCGGGATGACTAGGGATGCAATGTCGGCCAGCCCAGCACCGGATGCGGGCCTGGCAGATAGGTCTCCAGCAGTTCCGGCGCCAGCGACAGGCCGTTGTCGCTGTTGGTGAACCAGAGCACCCCGCGACGTTGCGCCGGGCAGGCCATGAAGAACGACTGGAAGCCGTTGTTGATGCCATGGTGGAACAGGCAGTCGCCCTGGGCGTGTTCCTCCAGCCCCACGCCCAGCCCCCAACCCAGCGCGTACGCCGCGTCCACCTCCACCTGGCGCTCGCGCAGGCGCGCCTGCGCCGAATGGGGCGCGGCCCGCAGCAACGCCTGCACGAAGCGCGCGTAGTCGGCCGGCGTGGTGTACAGCGAGGCCGCCGCGATGGGGCGGCGGAAGCGCATCGCATCCAGCGGCTTGCCCTGCTTGTCGTAGCCGGTGGCGATGCGATCGGCATAGTCGTCGCGCCAGACGAAACTGCTATCGCGCATTTCCAGCGGGATGAAGACCCGCTCGGTCGCCAGCGCCGGCAACGATTCGCCGGTGATGTGCTCCAGCACCGTCGCCAGCAGCGAGAAGCCCTCGCCCGAATACTTCCATTCCGTGCCCGGTTCGGTCGCGAACCGCAGCGGTTCGCCGAACGCCCAGTTCGGCAGCCCGCCGCGATGGCTCAGCACCAGGCGCGCGGTGACCTTGCGCAGGCGCGGATCCTCGACGACATCCCACACCGGCTGGTCGCCCAGCAGCGCCTGATCATGCCGGTACGGCCCATCCAGATAACCCGCCAGCGGGCGATCCAGATCCAGCTTTCCGTCATCGACCAGCGCCAGGGCGATCATCGCGGTGACCGGCTTGCTGAGCGAGGCGGCCTGGAACACCGTTTCGCTGGACATCGTGCGCTGGCCTGCGACATCGGCCATACCGCAGGCATCGATGTCCGCCCGCGCGTCCCGGAACGACACGATCACCGCGCCCGGCACCCGCGCACCCTTGCCGACGATAGCCGCCGGACACTCTCCGGCCTGCGCCGTCCCCAGCCACCCGCATCCCGCCAGTAACCATCCGGCCAGTCGAAACTTCATCACCGCTCCTCGTCAGCAACGACGCGCTGCCGCCGAACTTCAGCTCGGGGCGGCTCTCCGGTATCACCACTCTAGGAAGCCCGCCGGTGTGGCGCCATCGGCCAGAAGTCCCAGCCGCTTGTGGCAGGGGTGAAGAAGGGGAAGCGCGCGCGTCGAACATGCGCGTCCGCGGTGCCTGCTTCACTCCGGACACCAATACCAGAACAGCGCAATCCCTCGGGTTTGCGGATCCAGTCCGCGATGGAACTCGCGGGCCATCTCAGGACGGCGTCGCCGATTGGACGGTGCGCGCGGGTCCGCCCCTGCCTGCCCGGCTTTGCGCGCCCCGGCCCGCATGTTTGAATAGGCCGCATGTTCATCGCCTGCCCGCACTGTCGCTATCTGGTGGCCACCGACCCGCGTGGGCAGCATGCCCCGGCGCACTGCCCGCGTTGCGGGGGCGCGCTGGGCGACGCCGGCGCGCGGGACGACGGACGCGCGACCGCATCCGTGCCCGATGCCGCGGCGGTCGACGGCGGCCCCAGCCTCGCGCGCCTGCTGCGCCGCGACGAAGCCGGTGCGGTCGAATCATCCGCGTCCGTCGCCAGGCCGGCGGAAGACGACGCCGTCGAGGTCGAGGCGGCATCCTCCATCGCCGAAACCGAATCCAAATCCGCAGATTCCTCCGAATTTTCCGCCGATGCGATCACCGAACCGGACGCGGTCGAGCTACCCGCCGCCGCGCCGGCGGCCCACGCTCCGGCGCGGCCGGCATCGCGCGCGCCCAGCTTCCTGCATGGACAGGCGCATGCACGCGTACCTTCCGGTGTGCCACGCTGGCAATGGGCCACGCTGATCGTGCTGGCGGTGGTGCTGGTGTTGCAGGTGCTGCTGGCCGATCGCGCGCGGCTTTCCGCCGATGCCGGCTGGCGGCCGGTACTGGCGTCGCTGTGCAACGCGCTGGGCTGCTCGCTGCCGCCGTGGCGCGAACCGCAGGCGTTCGCGATGCTCGACCGCGACGTGCGTCCGGTGCCCGGCGCGCCGGGCGTGCTGCTGGCGCAGGCAACCTTCCGCAACGATGCGCGCTGGGCGCAGTCGTGGCCGGTATTGACGCTGACGCTGAAGGATGCCGACGGGCGCACCCTGGGCGCGCGCGCGCTGCGTCCGGCCGAGTACCTGCCCAGGGACAGCGCGGCCCAGGCGACCATTGGTCCGGGGCAGAGCGCCCAGGTGGCCGTGCGGGTCCGCGAGCCGAGTGCCAACGTGGTCGCGTTTTCCTTCGACTTCCACTGATCGGCGCCACCATCGCGCGTTCCCGCGACGAACGGGGTGCACGGACGCACGACTGGCGCTAGACTCCCTCCCCCGCCGCAGAACACAACCACAAGGCGGGCGCTTCGTCCTCCGCTTCCGGGAACCCGTGTGAACGCAGCTTCCACCCGCCAAGACAACCCCCGTTCGCCCCGTCCGCCGCTGCGCGAGCATGTCGCCCAGTCGGTGCGCCGCTATCTCCGTGATCTGGACGGCTGCGACGCCGACGACGTGTACGAGATTGTCCTGCGGGAAATGGAGATTCCCCTGTTCGTGGAAGTCCTGAACCACTGCGAGGGCAACCAGAGCCGGGCCGCGGCCCTGCTCGGCATCCATCGCGCCACCCTGCGCAAGAAGCTCAAGGATTACGGGCTGGCCTGAGCGCGCCCGATGACGCCGGATCATGCCGGCTGAGGCCTGATCCGCCCCGTCCACGGGGGAAGCGACCCGCCCGGGAGGCTATAATTCCGCGGTCCTCCCGCCGCATCTCCCCATGACCGACCAACGCCTGCCCGTCCGCCGGGCACTGCTTTCCGTTTCCGATAAAACCGGCCTCATCGAACTGGCGCAGGCCCTGGCCGCGCGCAACGTGGAACTGCTGTCCACCGGCGGCACCGCCAAGGCCCTGCGTGACGCCGGCCTGTCCGTGCGCGATGTCTCCGACGTCACCGGCTTTCCCGAAATCATGGACGGACGGGTCAAGACCCTGCATCCCAAGGTCCACGGCGGCCTGCTGGGACGCCGCGGCACCGACGACGCGGTGATGGCGCAGCACGGCATCGGCGCGATCGACCTGCTGGTGCTGAACCTGTATCCGTTCGAGAAGGTCACCGCGCGCGCCGATTGCAGCCTGGACGAGGCGGTGGAGAACATCGACATCGGCGGCCCGGCGATGCTGCGCGCGGCGGCCAAGAATTTCGCCCATGTCGCGGTCGCCACCGACCCCGCGCAATACGCCGACCTGGCGCGCGAACTGGACGAGCACGACGGCAGCCTGTCGGCAAAAACCCGCTTCGCCCTGTCGGTGGCGGCGTTCAACCGCGTGGCCCAGTACGACGCGGCGATCAGCAATTACCTGTCCGCGGTCACCGATGCTTCGGCGGTGGTGCCGGCGCGCAGCGAGTTCCCGGCGCAGATGAATTCCACCTTCGTGAAGGTGATGGACCTGCGCTACGGCGAGAATCCGCACCAATCCGGTGCGTTCTACCGCGATCTGGGCCCGGTGCCGGGCACCCTGGCGACCTTCCAGCAGTTGCAGGGCAAGGAACTGAGCTTCAACAACCTGGCCGACGCCGATTCGGCATGGGAATGCGTGCGCCAGTTCGACGCCCCGGCCTGCGTGATCGTCAAGCACGCCAATCCGTGCGGCGTGGCGGTCGGCGTGGCCTGCGGCGATGCGTACGAACTGGCCTATGCCACTGATCCCACCAGCGCGTTCGGCGGCATCATTGCCTTCAACCGCACCCTAGATGCGGCCACCGCCAAGGTCATCCTGGATCGCCAGTTCGTCGAAGTGCTGATCGCGCCGGACTACGAGGAAGGCGCGCTGGACTACGCGAAGAAGAAGGCCAATGTGCGGGTGCTGCGCATCCCGCTGGGCGCCGGCCTCAACAACTACGACAGCAAGCGCATCGGCTCCGGCCTGCTGCTGCAGTCCTCCGACAACCGCGGCATGAGCGCGGACGAGCTGAAGGTGGTCAGCCAGCGCGCGCCGACCGAGGCCGAGCTGCGCGACCTGCTGTTCGCCTGGCGGGTGGCCAAGTACGTCAAGTCCAACGCGATCGTCTACGCCAAGGACAACCGCACGATCGGTGTCGGCGCGGGCCAGATGAGCCGGGTTTACTCCGCGCGCATCGCCGGCATCAAGGCCGCGGACGCGAACCTGCAGGTGGAAGGCTCGGTGATGGCCTCGGATGCGTTCTTCCCGTTCCGCGACGGCATCGACGCCGCCGCCGAAGCCGGCATCAAGGCGGTAATCCAGCCGGGCGGTTCGATGCGCGACAGCGAGGTCATCGCCGCCGCCGACGAACATGGCCTGGCCATGGTGTTCACGGGTGTGCGCCACTTCCGGCACTGATCGTGCCGGCCCGCGCGCAGCCTGCCGCCACCTCCCACGCCCTGGCCGACGCGCTGGGGCTGGGCACGCTGGCCGCAAGCCCGACCTCGCCCAACCGGCTGGCCTGGGCCGACGCCGACGGCCGCGTGCTGCTGTACCGCGCCAACTGCCTGGAACTGCTGGACCGGATCATCGAACGCCATCCGGATGGCTTCTTCGACATGATCTTCGCCGACCCGCCGTATTTCCTTTCCAACGGCGGCGTCACCTGCCATGGCGGGAAGATGGTCAAGGTCGACAAGGGCGCCTGGGATCGCAGCCAGGGCCCGGCCTACAACCACGAGTTCAACCTGGCCTGGCTGCAACGCTGCCAGGCCGCGTTGAAACCCGACGGGACCCTGTGGGTGTCCGGCACCCACCACGTGATCCATTCGGTGGGTTTCGCCATGCAGCAGTTGGGCATGAAGCTGCTCAACGACATCACCTGGGAAAAACCCAATCCGCCGCCCAACCTGGCCTGCCGCACCTTCACCCATTCCACCGAGACCCTGATCTGGGCGGCGAAGACGGAGAAGAGCAGGCATCGCTTCCACTACCGGAAGATGAAGGCGGAGAACGGCGACAAGCAGATGAAGTCGGTGTGGCGCCTGCCCGCGCCGGCCAAGGGCGAGAAGAGCCATGGCCGCCATCCCACCCAGAAACCGGTGGAATTGCTGCTGCGCTGCATCGAGGCTTCGACCGATCCGGGCGATCGCATCTTCGATCCCTTCAACGGTTCCGGCACCACCGGCGTGGCCGCGCTGCGCAGCGGCCGGCGCTATGTCGGCAGCGAGCTGGATCCGGCCTTCGTCAGGCTGACCGCCGCGCGCCTGGGCGCCGAGGCGTGAGCGCGCCACCATTCCCCTTCCTTTCCTTGATCCGCACCGCGGGTCCACACGCATTTCGGAGTAGACAGCCATGAAGATCCTCGTCATCGGTTCCGGCGGCCGCGAACACGCGCTGGCCTGGAAGATCGCGCAGTCGCCACGCGTCACCGAAGTGCTGGTCGCTCCCGGCAACGCCGGCACCGCGCGCGAGGGCAAGTGCCGCAACGTCGCCGTCGGCGCGACCGAAATCGATCGCCTGGTCGAACTGGTGAAACAGGAAGGCGTGGCGCTGACCGTGGTCGGCCCGGAAGCGCCGCTGGTGGCCGGCGTGGTGGATCGTTTCCGCAGCGAAGGCCTGCGCATCTTCGGACCCACCGCCGCCGCCGCGCAATTGGAAGGCAGCAAGGCGTTCGCCAAGGATTTCCTCGCCCGTCATGGCATTCCCACCGCGCACTACGCGGTGTTCACCGAAACCGCGCCGGCATTGGCGTACGTGCGCGAGAAGGGCGCGCCGATCGTGATCAAGGCCGACGGCCTGGCCGCGGGCAAGGGCGTGATCGTGGCGATGACCCTGGCCGAGGCCGAGGCCGCCATCCAGGACATGCTGGCCGGCAACGCGTTCGGCGCGGCGGGCGCGCGGGTGGTGGTGGAGGAATTCCTCGATGGCGAGGAAGCCAGCTTCATCAGCATGGTCGACGGCCGCACCGCGCTGCCGATGGCGACCTCGCAGGATCACAAGCGGGTCGGCGACGGCGACACCGGTCCCAATACCGGCGGCATGGGCGCGTATTCACCGGCGCCGGTGGTGACGCCGGAAGTGCATGACCGGGTGATGCGTGAAGTGGTCAATCCGACGGTGCAGGGCATGATCGCCGACGGCGTGCCGTTCACCGGCTTCCTGTATGCCGGCCTGATGATCGACGGCAATGGCGCGCCGAAGGTGATCGAGTTCAACGTGCGCTTCGGCGATCCGGAAACCCAGCCGGTGATGCTGCGCCTGCGCTCGGATCTGGTGGACCTGGTGGAAGCGGCCATCGACGGTCGCCTGGACGCCATCGAAGCCGACTGGGATCCGCGCCCGTCGCTGGGCGTGGTGATGGCGGCGGCGAACTATCCGGAGACGCCGAAGACCGGCGACGCCATCCACGGCCTGGATGCGGATCTGCGCCCGGCCAAGGTCTTCCACGCCGGCACCCGTCCCGGCAACGACGGCGAAGTGCTGACCAGCGGCGGCCGCGTGCTGTGCGTGGCCGCGCTCGGCGACAGTGTCGGCGATGCCCAGCGCAATGCCTATGCCGCGGTCGAGCGCATCGGCTGGGATGGGGAGTTCCATCGCGGCGACATTGGTTGGCGGGCGATCGCACGCGAAAAACCAACCGCGTAGAGCCGAGCTTGCTCGGCTGCCGGGAGCTCCGGCAGCGAACGCTCTTTTCGCGCACGGGAAAGGCAGCGGAGCGAGCTCCGCAAATCCCCCTCAATCCCCCTTTTTCAAAGGGGGAGGTATTCCTCTTCGTCATCACCACATGGGGATGGTCTTCTATCGGAAATGTGCACGCCTTCCCGGTGTCTCCACTGCCGGACGTGAATGCTCCCTTGACCAGCCATTCGGCTGTTGAAAGCGAAAAAGGGGGCGGGCACCCGCGCAGCGGGTGACGGGGGATTTGCGCAGGATCTCTGAAGACTCCTCCCGAAAGCCGCTCCGGTAAACCGGATGCCCCCATCGTTCTGCTAGGCTGCGCGCAACCCACGGAGGGCGCATGTCCAGCCACAGCCAGTTCGCCTTGTTGAGCCAGCGGCGCTTCCTGCCGTTCTTCCTGGTCCAGTCGCTGGGCGCGTTCAACGACAACGTCTACCGCCAGGCCATCATCGGCCTGCTGGGCTTCATGAGCGTCAGCGCGCAGGACAAGACGCTGTACACCAACCTGGCGCCGGCGATCTTCATCCTGCCCTACTTCCTGTTCTCGGCCACCGCCGGCCAGATCGCGGAGAAGCTGGAGAAATCGAAGCTGATCCGGATCACGACGACGATGGAAATCGTGATCATGTCGCTGGCCGCGATCGGCTTCCTCACCCAGGACCTGATCGTCCTGCTGACCGCGCTGTTCTGCACCGGCCTGCAGTCGACCCTGTTCGGCCCGGTGAAGTACTCCATCCTGCCCTCGGTGCTCAAACCCGAGGAACTGACCGGCGGCAACGGCCTGGTCGAGATGGGCACCTCGCTGTCGATCCTGATCGGCATGATCTTCGGCGGGCTGATCTTCAACCTGGCCGGCAGCCACGGCCCGACCGTGGCCGCGATCGCGATCATCCTGCTGGCCATCACCGGCAATCTGGTCAGCCGGCTGATTCCCAAGGCCGACGCGGGTGCGCCGGAACTGAAGATCAACTGGAACCCGCTGACCGAATCGCGCGCGGTGCTGCGCCTGGCCAAGAAGCAGGTCGCGGTGCGCAACTCGGTGCTGGGCGTGTCCTGGTTCTGGTTCTTCGGCACCGTGCTGACCGGCAATATCCCCACCTACGCCGATCTGAACCTGGGCATCGGTACCTGGTACGTGTTCCCGCTGGCGCTGTTCTCGATCGGCACCGGCGTGGGTTCGCTGCTGTGCGAACGCCTGTCCGCACGCACCGTGGAAATCGGCCTGGTGCCGCTGGGCGCGTTCGGCATGAGCGCGTTCCTGCTGGATCTGTATTTCGCCCGCAGCGGCGTGGCCCCGGTCGCCGGCCTGTCGGTGTCGGCGTTCCTGCAGCAACCGGGCAGCTGGCGCATCGTCATCGACCTGGTCGGCATCGGCCTGTTCACCGGCTTCTTCGTGGTGCCGCTGTTCGCGCTGATCCAGAGCCGCACGCCGAAGCAGGAACTGGCCCGGGTCATCGCCGGCATGAACATCCAGAACGCCGGTTACATCGTGCTGGCGGCGGTGCTGGGCATCGCCCTGCAGATGAAGGAACTGGCGCTGGGCGGATTCCGCATCCCGTTGCCGGGGCTGCCCATCCCGCAGCTGTTCCTGGTGCTGGCGATCGCCAACGCGGTGGTGGCGATCTGGATCTTCACCCTGGTGCCCGAATTCCTGATGCGCTTCCTCAGCTGGGTGCTGGTGCGCTTCCTGTACCGGCTGCGCCTGCACGGCATCGAGAAGCACGTGCCCGACGAAGGCCCGGCGCTGCTGGTCTGCAACCACGTCAGCTACATGGACGCGCTGCTGCTGGCGGCCAGCATTCCGCGGCCGGTGCGCTTCGTGATGTATTACAAGATCTTCAACATCCCGGTGATGAGCTGGATCTTCCGCACCGCCAAGGCCATTCCGATCGCCGGCGCCAAGGAGGATCCGGAACTGATGCGGCGTGCATTCGAGGAAATCGACCAGGCCCTGGCCGAGGGCGAGATCGTCGGCATCTTCCCCGAGGGCGCGCTGACCCGCGACGGCGGCATCGCGCCGTTCAAGTCGGGGGTGGAGAAGATCCTGGAACGGCGACCGGTGCCGGTGGTGCCGATGGCGCTGAAGGGCATGTGGAGCAGCATGTGGAGCCGCCGCGACAGCCGGCTGGGCCGGATGCGGGTGCCGCGCCGTTTCCGTGCCCACGTGGAGGTGGTGGCCGCGCCGCCGGTGGACGGGACCACCGCGACCGCCGAGAGCCTGGAAGCAATCGTGCGCGGGCTGCGTGGCGACGCGGCCTGACAGGGCCACTGTCCCGGCACCATCTAAAGTCATACGAATCGCTTTGCAGACGTTAGACTAGGGTCCGACCACCCCGCTTCATCACTGCAAGGAGACTCCGATGAGTGCCGTTCCCCCGTTGCCAAACGATGCGCCAGGCAATATCCCTAACTACTTGGTGTGGTCGATCCTGTCGACCATCGGTTCCTTCATCGTATGCTGCGTTGCCTGCCTCAGCTTCCCTGGCATCATCACCGGCATCGTGGCCATCGTGTTCTCGACCCAAGTCAACAGCAAGTTGAACCAGGGTGATATCGAAGGTGCCAAGCGCGCTTCCAAGAACGCGAAGATCTGGAACTGGGTGACGACCGGCATCCTGATTCTGACGGTCGTGATCTCGGTCATCTGGTTCATCGCGGTCGGTCCGGACGCGTACATGGAATACATGGAACAGATCCGCCAGCAGATGGAACAGCAACAGGGCGGCTGACGTGCCCCTGTCGCGTCCCGCGCTCTATACGCTGGGTGCGGGGGCTGCGATCGCAGTCCCCGCCGGCGTCTGGTTGCTATTGAACTTCGATCCCAATGCAGCGGGAAATCCTTTCCCGCCCTGCATGTTCCATGCCCTGACCGGTTATTACTGCGTCGGCTGCGGCATGACCCGCGCCCTGCACGCACTGGTCCACGGTGACGTGGTCCGCGCATTCGGTATGAACCCGCTGGCGATGCTCCTGTTGCCGTTGGCGCCCCTGCTGGTGGCCCACGCGCAGGGGTGGCGGCCGCGCCTGCTCGAACCGTTGATGCGCGTGGTGTTGAAGCCGGGTCTGTGGCTGGTGCTGCTGCCGGCGTTCTGGGTAGCCCGCAACTTGCCGTGGTATCCCTTCACCCTGCTCGCCCCGGGTTGATCCAATCTCCCTTGTGGGAGCGACGTAAGTCGCGAAGCTTCCAACCCGAAGCGCTCCTGCCAAGCCCGTCCGCATTAGTCCACCAACGCGCTGTCTTGTCATCCCGATATCGTCGGGATATCGCGACTTACGTCGCTCCCACATGATTGTTTTTCCGACCGATCTTTCGGTCGGGATCACGGTCGCGACTGACGTCGCTCCTACGGGTCTAGCTGACCCAGCCACCAATGACGAATACGGCCAGCACCGCCATCCAGACCAGCAGGATGCGCCAGACCAGGCTCATGGCGTCGCGCAGCTCGGGCAGTTCGCGCATGGCCTGGACCATGCCTTCCTCCGCGTAATCCTCGGCTTCTTCCGCCAGTTCGCTGCGCACGCTCGCGCGCGCGGCATGGCCGAGGAATCCGGTCCGCAATTGCAGGCTGTTGCCGTGCGCCTCGCGCCAGGCCTGGAAGACGGTATCGAAGTTGCCGACCAGGGCCATCGCCAGGGTCATCAGCTGGGCGACCGGCCACTCCAGCACGGACAGCAGCGCACGCGCGCCCTCGCGGGTGTCGTGCGGCAGCGCGCGCTGGAACTCGCCTTCGGCGGTCAGCGCGACCAGCCGGTACAGCAGCGCGCCGATTGGTCCTAGCAGCAGGAACCAGAACAGCACGCCGAACCAGCGCCGCAGCGCGTTGCGGAACACCGCTTCCACCAATGCCGGGCCATCGGCGGCCACGGTCTCGCCATCCGGCCACAGGCGGGCGATGGCTTCGCGCCGCGCGGCGGGCTCGTGCGCGTCGATGATCGCTTCCACGTCCACGTCGAGATCGCGCGGGCCCCACGCATAGACCAGCACCAGCACCGAGAACAGCAGCCCGACCAGGCCGAACAACGGCTCGTGCAGCACCCACTGGAACAACCCGACCAGAAGCAATGGCGGCACCAGCGCCAGCACGATGCCGTAGCGGCCGCGCCAGAAACCATCGCCGGGGAAGCGTTCGTCGAGCCAGCGCAGCCAGTGTCCGTACCAATGGAACTGACGGACCGACGTGACCAGCGACGGCGCGACGTGCCCGAGTACCAGCGCGACGACCACGGCGACCAGGGTGATGGACATGCGATTCCTCCTTGCCCGGGGATTCTAGCCTGCCGCTTCGTTAATGTCGGGTCTGGGGCGCTTCACGGCTGTGCCTGGAGCAAATCCCCCTCGGTCCCCCTTTTGCAAAGGGGGAGGAAAAAGCGGGGTTTCCGTCGCATGGGTGACCCGTGTGACAGCCCCTTTGACCCACCATCCGGCTGTTGATGAGCGCTTGCGAAAGGGGGCGGGCACCCGCGTCAGCGGGTGACGGGGGATTTGCTCTTGGGGATCTGCAACAACCGCTCAGCCCCGCCGACGCGCGAGCATCCCGGCATGCCAGTGATCGATCAGCGAGCGTGCGATGGAAATCCGCGGCGACAGCAGCAGGCCTTCGTCGCCGTCACCCTCGCGGCGTTCGCGGGCCGCATCGATTTCATCGAAGGTGAACCAGCGCGCATCTTCCAGTTCATCGTCCACCCGCGGCACGTCCGGTTCCGCGTCGGCGGCGAATCCGAGCATCAACGCGCCGGGAAACGGCCACGGCTGCGCGCCCAGGTAACGGCATCCTCGCACGCGCACGCCGGTTTCCTCCAGCACTTCGCGCGCCACGGTCTGCTCCAGGGTTTCACCGGGTTCGACGAAGCCGGCGATCACCGAATAGCGGCGCGCCGGCCAGGACGACTGCCTGCCCAGCAGCAGGCGTTCGCCATCGCTGACCGCCACGATCACCGCCGGGTCCACGCGTGGGTAATGATCCGCGTCGCATTGCAGGCAACGGCCCTGGTAACCGGCGCGGCGGAACTCCACTTCGCCGCCGCACAGGCCGCAGAAGCGGTTGCGCGAACGCCAGTAGAACATCGCCCGCGCCAGCGCGAACACGCCGGCCTCGAACGCCGGCCAGACCGCCGCCGCGCGGCGCAGATCCACGCGTTGCGCCGCTTCGAACGGCACGCTGTCCGCCTCGACCGCGAACCACGCGGTCTCGCCGCGCAGGCCAAGGAAGATCGCCGTGCCGGGACCGCCGCCGAGCGCTTCTCCGGTAGGCGCCGCCAATTGTCCGGCCGTATCGGCGAACGCCTCGCCCTCGCGGGTCAGCACGATCACGCGCGCGCCCGGCCACAGGCGGAACAGGGTGTCGGGGTCGTCGCGCAGCTTGTCGGCGCGATCCAGCGGCTCGCCCGCGAAGGCGAAACCGGTCAACGCGGAGGCGGTGCTGGAATTGGAATCGGTGCCCACGGGGTGAGCGGGTGTCACATGCTGAAACTGCTGCCGCAGCCGCAGGTGGTCTTGGCGTTGGGATTGCGGATGACGAACTGCGCGCCCTGCAGGCTCTCGCTGTAGTCGACCTCGGCACCCATCAGGTATTGCAGGCTCAGCGGATCCACCAGCAGGGTCACGCCGTCGGTGTCCACCGCCAGATCGTCCTCGGCGCGGTTCTCGTCGAACTCGAAACCGTACTGGAAGCCGGAGCAGCCGCCCCCCTGGATGTAGACGCGCAACGCCAGTCCGGCATTGCCTTCCTCATCGATGAGCTCGCGGACCTTGGCGGCCGCGGCGTGGCTGAAGTTCAGCGGGCGCTCGAGCGACTGGTAGTCCGGCGCCGCCGAGGGCAGGGAAACGAGGTTGTCCATGGCGATCAGGATGGGGGTTGGGGAGACTCACTTCAAGCCGGAAGCGCCGGTGCCTTCGCGGCCGCTGGCGGCGGCCCAGGTGAACGATTGTTCCACCGCCGCGCCGTTCTGCGGCACCAGCCGCGCGGTCACCCGGACCGGCTCGAAATCGGCCGGCAGGACCAGGTCGCCCTCGACCTGCTGGAAGTACTTGAACGAATACGGCAGGCCCGGCGCGTCGGCCTGCTGGCGCAGGTCCGACCAGGCCAGTCGTTGCAGCTTGCCGGCGCGGGTGCCTTCCACCGACACCAGCAGGCGGCCGGCATTGACCGCGCCGCGGTTGAGGTTCTGGGTCAGGGTCGCGGTGAAGTGCCAGGCCTGGTCGGTCTGCGGCTGCAGCTTGAGCTCGTGCACGGTCAGGCCGCGACGCTGGCCGGTGGCGCCGACGAAGCGCTCGTAGAAGGCGACATCGGCGCGCAGGCCGGCGATTTCCTCGTCGCGCTCGGCCAGCGCGGTCTGCAGGTCACGGTTGGCGTCGCGACTGATCTGGTCCGAGCGCGACAGCGTGGCGACCCGCTGCTCCAGTTGCTCGACCTGCTTTTTCTGGGCCTGGAACTGATGCGCGCTGGGCGCCTGTCCGCCGCCGGCCAGGACCTGCCACAGGCCCCAGCCGCCGAAGGCGACCAGCAATGCGAGCAGGGCGACGGCCGCGTAGAACCAGAGCCGCCCACTGGCCGGCGGGGGCGGTGAAGGAAGAGAAGTCTCACTCATGGGCCGAGCATAGCGCGGCCCGCCAGAGGGGGCTCTGAATGCCGGGGAACCGGTTCAGGCGTGGGCGGGGACCAGGTTTTCGACGGTCTCGCCGGCGCCGGCGAGCGCCGTGGCATGCACCAGCCGGCCGGTGAGCTGCGCGCCGGCGCTCATCTCCACCACCTGGTAGTGGATGTTGCCGTGCACCCGCGCCTTGGACGCCAGTTCCACCCGGTCGTCGGCGTACACGTTGCCGACCAGTTGGCCATTGATGATCACCACCGGCGCGCGCACCTCGCCCTCGATGCTGCCCTGCTCGGCCAGCGTCAGCACCGCCCGTTCGCCCTCGACGGCCAGCACCTTGCCCTGGATCCGTCCCTCCACGTACAGGCCGCCGCTGAAAATCAGATCGCCCTGGATCGTGACCTGCGGGCCGATGAGGGTATCGATGGCCTGGCCATCGCGTTGGGGCTTGTGCTTGAACATGATCATTTTCCTCCGGCTGAGGTCGCGAGTTTCCAATCGAACGCCTGTTCCACCGCGCGTTCGCCGCCGCTGAGTTGCACCTTCACCCGCTGCGGGGTGAAGCCGCCGGGCAGCATCACGCTGCCGTCCAGCTGCTGGAAATAGCGGAAGGAATAGGCCTGCCCGGCCACGCCGGACTGCTGGTGCAGTTCGTCCCAGCCAATCGTCGCCAGTTGGCCGTCGCGCACGCCCTCCACCGCGAAGCGCATCGCGCCTTCGCTGATGGCGCCGCGGTTGAGCGTCTGGGTCAGGGTGATCTGGTACTGCCAGGCGCCGCCCGGCGCGCGGCTGAATTCGGCCAGGTGCACGTTGAGTCCGCGGCGCGGCGCGGTGGCCCCGACCAGGCGCTCGTAGAACGCCACGTCCGCGCGCAGGCCCGTGATTTCCTCGTCACGCTCGGCCAGCGAGGCTTGCAGTTCCTGGTTGGCGGTGCGGCTGATGCGATCGGAAACGCCCAGGGTGGTTTCGCGCTGGCTCAACTGCTGCAGTTCGGCCCGCTGCCGGCGGACCTGGTCCCGGGCCTGCACCAATGCCTGCTCCACCTGTCCCAGCCGGGGCGCGGCGGTATAGCTGGCCAGCCACCAGACCCCGGCCAGCGTCCCCGCCCAGGCCAGCCCCGCCACGGCCAGCCAGAGTCCACGGCGCGAGGGCCGCTGTTCGACGATCTGGTAGCGCGGAAAGGGGGATCTGGACATGAGCGAATCCCTGGCCGCGCTCAGGCAGCAGCCAGACAGGAGGCCTATACTCGGGACTATCGACAGGGCCGTCGAGTCTACTGGGAACCGCCGGGATGTCCGAAGCACATCTTTTCGTAATTGGGATCCTGTTGGCATGGATGGCCGGGATCCGCGTCTACCTGACGGTGTTCGGCCTCGGCCTGGCCGGCGCGCTGGGCTGGCTGGATCTGCCGCCGGCCCTGCAGGTCACCCAGTCCTGGTGGGTGCTGGGCACCTCCGGCGCGCTGGCGCTGGCCGAATTCTTCGCCGACAAGATTCCCGGGGTGGACTCGGGCTGGGATCTGCTGCAGACCCTGGCGCGGGTGCCGGCGGGCGCCTTCCTGGCCGCCGCCACGCTCTCGCCGGACGGGCAGCTCGGCGGTGGCGCGCTCGCCGCCGGCGCCGGCATCGCCCTGACCAGCCACGTGCTGAAGAGCGGTTCGCGCGCGCTGATGAACACCTCGCCCGAGCCGGTCAGCAACTGGACCGCCTCGGTCACCGAGGACGCGGTGGTGGTGGGCGGCCTGGCGCTGGCCTTCGCCCATCCCTGGATCGCCCTGATCCTGGTGGTCGGCATCTCGATCGTGCTGGCGCTGGCGGTGTGGTGGGTCTGGCGTCGCGTCAGCCGTGGCCTGAAACGGCTGCTCGGTACGTCTGATCCTCGAATGCCGACCCCTTGACGCGGAAAACCGGATGCTCCGGAACGCCTGTCCCGGGTCGTGAACTTCATCGCATAATGCGGCACATGCTTGGGGAAGCCTGATGTCTGCCATTGACGCCACATCCCGCCGGCAGGATGAGCCTTCGCGCTCCCGTCTGCGGGCCGAAACCCCGCCGCCGGGCTACTGGCGGCGCTGGACGGCCGACGCGCCCGCGCCGGTGCCGCTGAAAGGAGGTATGTCCGCGATGACCGCATCCTCTCCGCCGCCCGCGACCGGCGACGTGCCGCCGGCGCCGGGCAACGACACCGGCAGTGCCGCGCCGGTGGCTTCCGGCCGCACCGGCGACACCCGGGAAAGCCCCTACCGGGTGCTCATCGTCGAGGATGATCGCGGCCAGGCGCTGTTCGCCCAGAGCGTGTTGCACGGCGCCGGCATGCAGGCCGAAGTGCAGATGCAGTCCGACGGCGTGCTGGATGCGATGGAACGGTTCAAGCCGGATCTGGTGCTGATGGATCTGCACATGCCCGGTCGCGACGGCATGAACCTGACGATGCTGATCCGCCAGCAGCCCGAATATCTGCACCTGCCGATCGTGTTCCTGACCGGCGATCCGGATCCGGAGCGCCAGTTCGAAGTGCTGGAAAGCGGCGCCGACGATTTCCTCAACAAGCCGATCCGGCCGCGTCACCTGATCGCGGCGGTGGCCAACCGCATCCAGCGCGCGCGCCAGCGCGTCGCGCCATCCCTCGCGCGCGCCACCATCAACACCGAGACCGGCCTGCCGACCCGCACCTACCTGCTGCAACAGGTGGGCACGGCAGTGCAATCGGCCTCCGGCGGCGGCCTGTTCTTCATCGAAGTGGGCAGCGCGCTGAGCCTGCGCGAGCGCTATGGCTACGCGGCGTTCGAGCAGTTGATGAACCAGGCCGGGCGTCGCCTGGCCGAAGTGGCCGCGCCCCACCCGGTCGCGCGGCTGAACGACAACAGCTTCCTGTCGCTGGCCGCCGGCCAGGACGAATCCACCCTGGAAACGCAGGCCGCGCGCCTGCGCGACGGGCTGACCCTCAATCCGTTCCCGATCGGCGCGGGCGAGACCCTCAACCTGCGCAGTTCCATCGGCTACACGCCGCTGTCGATCGGCTTCGCCGACGCCGGCAGCGCGCTGGAGGCCACCGAGCGCGCGGTGCTGCAGGCACGCCTGAAGGGCAACAACCTGGCCGGCTACACCCCGACCCAGGTCACCGAGGATGCGCCGAAGATCTCGCTGGAGGACGGCCGCTTCGAACTGGCCTACCAGCCGATCGTCGCGGTCGCCGGCAGCGATCAGGCGCAGTACCAGGTGCTGCTGCGCATGCGCCAGCCCGACGGTTCGCTGCTGCCCGCCTCGCAGGTGATCCCGGCGGCCGAATCGGCCGGCGGCATCGCCCAGATCGATCACTGGGTGCTGGAACACGCGTTGTACGTGCTGGCCGAGCGCCAGTCGCAGGGACCGTCGCTGCGCCTGTTCGTTTCGCAGTCACCGCGCACGCTGGCGCGCGAATCGCACGCGCAGTGGCTGCTGGACATCCTGGCCGAACGCGGCATCGAAGGCACCTCGCTGGTCATCGACCTGCGCATGGCCGACGCGCTGATCCACACCGTGACCCTGCGCGATTTCTGCCACCAGCTGATGCCCAGCGGCGTGCAGTTCTGCCTGAGCCAGTTCGAGCCCGGACGCGAGGCCGATGCGTTGCTGACCCAGTTGCCGCTGGGCTACCTGCGGGTGGCCAGCCGCTATGCCGGCGCCCATACCGATCCGAAGCTGCGCGACGAGCTGCGCGGCATCATCGACCAGGCGCATCGCGCCGGCCTGCAGGTCATCGGCCAGCAGATCGAGGATCCGCAAGCGGCCGCCGCGATGTGGATGGGCGGCGTCGACTTCATCCAGGGCAATCTGGTGCAGGCCGTCGGCAGCGAACTCGGCTTCGATTTCCACAACGCGGTGCTGTAGGCATGCCCGCGCAGCGGCCCGCCCCGGTCGCCCCCTGGCTGGCCCTGCTCGCGGGCGTGGCCGCGCTGGTGTTCCTGGTCCTGCCCTACGCGGGCGTCGCCGGCCCGTGGTGGCAGGCGGCGCTGGCCGCCGGCGCGGTCGCGGTGCTTTGCGGCAGTTTTGCCGCCTTCAACGCGCGCACCGCCCATCGCGATCTGACCGGCGCCGAAGCGCGCGCGGCCATCGCCGAATCCGAACGCAATGCCCTGCGCCGGGATCTGCAACGGCACGACCAGCTGGAACAGGAACTGCTGCAGGCCAAGCAGGCGGCCGAGTCGGCGGTGCTGGCCAAGGGCGAATTCCTCGCCACGATGAGCCACGAGATCCGCACCCCGCTCAACGGCATCGTGCCGATGCTGGACATGCTGGCGCGCGCGCCGCTGGCACCGGATCACCGCGAGATGCTCAACACCGCCAGCGCCTCCTCGCACCAGCTGCTGCGCATCGTCGACGACATCCTCGACTACTCCAAGCTGGAAGCGAACAAGCTCGAACTGGAAATCACCGCCTTCAACCTGCGCGAACTGCTCGACGGCGTGCTGCAGCTGATGCAGCGCCCGGCCGAGAACAAGGGCTTGCGCCTGGGCCTGCAACTGGATCCGACGGTGCGCCTGCCGGTGCGCGGGGATCCGGTGCGGTTGCGGCAGGTGCTGAGCAACCTGATCGGCAACGCCATCAAGTTCACCGAGCGTGGCGGCGTCACCCTGGCCGTGCGCCGGCTGGGAGAGACCTCGGCCCAGCACCTGCTGCGTTTCGAAGTCCGCGACACCGGCATCGGCATTCCCGCCGAGGCGCAGGCGCGGCTATTCCGTTCCTTCACCCAGGCCGATGCCTCCACCACCCGCTTGTATGGCGGAACCGGCCTGGGCCTGGCCATCTGCAAGCGCATCGTCGAACTGATGGGCGGCCGCATCGACGTGGTTTCCGAACCGGGGCGGGGATCGACCTTCTGGTTCGAGGCGCCGCTGACCAAGGTCATCGGCGACATGAAGATGCGCGATCCGCACGCCTTCGATCAGGGCCGCGTGCTGGTGGTGTCCCCGGATAGCCGCCTGCGCCAGCGGCTGGGCCTGCTGCTCACCAACTGGGGCATGCAGGTCAACGCGGTGGAGACCACCCAGGAAGCGCTGGAACGCCTGCGCACCGTCAGCGAAAACCGGGGCGACGATTTCGTCGCCGTGATCGCCGATGCCGGCGGCATCCGCAGCACCGCCCGCGCCCTGCACCGCACCCTCGGCCGGCGCCCGGCCGGCGCCGCGCCGGTTCGGCTGGTCTGGCTGTACGGCGACGAGTCGGTTCCCGAAGAGCTGCGCGGTGACAGCACCCTGCTGTCGCGCCAGGCGCCGGATTCGGCGCTGCGCGCGGCACTGACCGGACAGACCGCCACCGATGCGGATCCGGCGCTACCACCGGTGGTGATCGGCGATATCTTCGAGGCCGTGGATACCACGCCGGACGCGCCGCCCGCCCCGGTGTTCGATACGGTGGACACCTCCGCGGACGCGGCGAACCAGGAACCGGGCACCGATGCCGGCACGGTCACCGACGCGGCCGGAAATGCCGCCATGCCCCCCGCCGAAGCGCGCCTGCTGCTGGTCGAGGACAACCCGGTCAACCTGCTGGTGGCGCAGAAACTGCTGGCCGCGCTGGGTTTCCGCAGCGAGTCGGAAGCCAACGGCGAACTGGCGCTGCAGCGGATGATGATCGAGCCGTTCGATCTGGTGTTCATGGATTGCCAGATGCCGGTGCTGGACGGCTACGGCGCCACCCGCCGCTGGCGCATGCACGAGAACGAACTGGGCGCGCAGCGCCGGCTGCCGATCGTGGCGATGACCGCCAACGCGATGGCCGGTGATCGCCAGCGCTGCCTGGATGCCGGCATGGACGACTACCTCGCCAAGCCGGTCACCCGCGAGCAACTGGAAGCCTGCCTGCAGCGCTGGCTGCCCGGGCATGTCGCGATCGCCGCACCGCGCGCCGGCGAGTCCGCCGCGGCACAGGCTCCGCCCGCCGACGCCGCCGCACGCGCGGCGACGCCGACCTTCCCGGTGCTGGACCACAGCATGCTGGAGGAACTGCGCGAGATCGCCGGCGATGAAACCGTGCGCATCATCAGCCTGTTCCTGGAGGATGCGCCGCGCCTGATCGCCGCGCTGGAGAAGGCGGCCGCGGCACCCGATCTGGATGCGATGCGCGATGCCGCGCACACCCTCAAATCATCCAGCGCCAACGTCGGTGCAATGGCGCTGTCGGCGGCGGCCAAGCGGGTCGAACTGGGCGCGCGCGCGGCCCGGCTGGATCGCCCCGCGGTGGCGGTGGCGCTGGTCATCGCCGAATACGCGCGTGCGCGCATGGCGCTGCTGGGTTACGCCACCCAGCAGCTGGGCAGGACGCCGACGCCGATTGCCGGCTCGGCTCAGTCCTCGAGCATGGTCAACAGGTAATTCGGTTCGCCGATGCGCTCGATCAGCGACAGCTGGGTTTCCAGCCAGTCGACGTGTTCCTCTTCCGAATCCAGGATGTCGGCGAACAACTGGCGGCTGACGTAGTCGCCCTGTTCCTCGCAGTACTTGATCGCGTCGCGCAGCAGCGGCAGGCCTTCCATCTCCAGCGCCAGATCGCATTCCAGCAATTCGCGCGGATTCTCGCCGATGCGCAGCTTGCCCAGCGCCTGGAAATTCGGCAGCCCGTCCAGGAACAGGATGCGCTCGGCCAGCTTGTCGGCGTGCTTCATCTCGTCGATGGATTCCTTGTACTCGTGTTCGGCCAATTCCTTCAGACCCCAGTTCTTCAGCATCTTGGCGTGCAGGAAGTACTGGTTGATCGCGGTCAGCTCGTTGTAGAGCGCCTTGTTGAGGAATTCGATGACCTTGGCGTCGCCCTTCATGGCGTGGCTCCCGTGGGGTGTTGGACGGGGCGCATGCTAGCGCGTCGTTCCGCGCCATGACGGAACGCGAATCGTGCTCATCTCGTGGGGAGGAAGCACGCGCTGCCGGTCGGCAAGGCGTGCAAAGCGCCGCGATCAGGCGGCCTGCGACAGTCCCAGAATGGGAAGCTTGAACTCGCGCTCGGCGCGGGCGTGATGCGCATCCAGCAGCCCGCCGGCCATGTCCAGGCAGCTGCCGCAGGTGGCGCCGCAACCGGTCCGCATGGTCAGTTCGGCCACCGTGCGCACGCCATTGGCGGCAGCTTCGCGGATCTGGTGGTCGGTGACTCCGTTGCAGATGCAGACGTACACGGCGGCGAGGTCAATGTGCGGGCCGGAGTGGCCCGGGGCACATTTGACCGCGAATGAGAATGATTGTCAATTCTTGGCGTCGCCGGCGCCCTGGCCCCGTTTACGCTTGGGCCGGCTTCGTGGACGCGGGCGGCTGTGGCCTTCCCCCAGCCGTTCCGGCCGCTGAGGCGGTAGCGCCAGGGTCCCGACCACGCCGCGGGCATAGGAGGCCAGATGCCCCAGCGCCCGGGCGTAGACGCCACGCTTGAACATCACCACATGCTCGATGGGATACCAGAAATCCACCCACCGCCAATGATCGAACTCGGGAGTGTCGGTGGCGTCCAGGCGCAGGTGCGCCTCGTCGCCGACCAGACGCAGCAGGAACCAGACCTGCTTCTGGCCGATACAGACCTGGCGTTCGTGGTGGCGGATGGCGCGGGGCGGCAGCCGATAGCGCAGCCAGCCGGGTGTGGCCCCCAACACTTCAACATGTTCGGGCAACAGGCCGGTTTCTTCGTGCAACTCGCGGTACATGGCCTCGACCGGCGTCTCGTCCGTGTTCATCCCGCCCTGCGGGAACTGCCAGCCGTCCCGGCGCACCCTTCGCGCCCAGAACACCCGGCCATCCGGGCGCATCAACACAATGCCGACGTTGGGTCGGTAGCCGTCCGGATCGATCACGATGCGGACTCCTGAAATCTACTGTCCCCGACTCTGCCACGGCCGGCCCGCGCCGACAAGCCGGCCCGACCGGATTGACAGCCGCCCCCCGAACCGGAAGAATGTGCGGTTCCTGCACGGCTATGTAGCTCAGCCGGTTAGAGCACAGCACTCATAATGCTGGGGTCGGTGGTTCGAGTCCACCCATAGCCACCATGCCGGGAAAACCAAGAAGCCCCGCCCCGCTGCGGGGCTTTTGCTTTTTTGGCGCCGGTTGCGTCGGCGATAACCGCATCGTCCCGCCATTCCCACTTCGGCTCATTCCACCTGCCTTCCCGCAACCGCGACCACCATCACGTCCGTTCGGGAGCCGTTCGTCGTCGGCCATACCTACAGCTTCAAACACCGAGCTGAAGTGGACCGGGCGGAGCTCGTCTAAACCCTGATGGTCGACCGGGCATCCATCGCTGAATCCACCCGCGAGATTGCAGGCCATGAGAGCGACGCATCCCATTTTCCTGTCCCTGCTGCTCGCGGCGACCCGTGCCGATGCCGCGCAAGACGTTCCTCTCGCCGAACGCGTCGACAGCATCTTCGCGGGTATGCCCGGCGATGCGCCCGGCTACGCGATTGCGATCATCAAGGACGGAAAGGTGGTGCTTGAAAAGAGCCACGGCCTGGCCAGCGTGGAATATGGCTCGCCATTCACGCCGACAACCCCTTTCAACACCGCTTCATTGTCCAAGCAGTTCACCGGGCTGGCCGTGTCGATGCTGATCGAACAAGGCAAGATCGCGCTGGACGATGACGTGCGCAACTATGTGCCCGAATTGCCGGAATACGACGAAGGTCCGGTCAGCGTTCGCCAGCTGCTGCATCACACCAGCGGCATTCGCGACTGCTACGCGGTCCTGGTCGCGGCCGGATGGCGGTGGGACGACGCTTTCTCCGGAGAGGACTGCATGCGTACGGCGATCGCGCAGAAAGACCTGGCATTCAAGCCGGGCACGCGCTACGCCTACAGCAATACCGAGTACCTGTTGTTGCAGGAAATCGTCGCCAAGGCGGGCGGCAAGTCTTTCCCGGAATGGTCGACGGAAAACATCTTTCATCCGATTGGCATGGATTCGACCTGGTTCGTCGATGACTATTCCAGCATCGTCAAGAATGCAGCAATGCCCTATTCGCGAGGCGAACAAGGCTTCCGCCGGGACCTCCAGCAGGACAGTGGTGTCTACCTGCTGTCCACCCTGCGCGATCTCGGTCGCTGGGCGGTCCATTTCGACCGCAAGCTGGCCGCTCGGGACCCGACCTATCTGCGGATGGTGGAGCCAGGGGCGCTGGCCGACGGCGAAGAAGTCCCCTATGGCTTCGGCCTGATGCTGGGTGAAGACCGGGGCCTGGACATCGTCTTCCATACCGGCGCCTGGGGAGGCTATCGCGCCAACATCCGCCACTACCCTGCACGGCACCTTTCGATCGTCGCCCTGAACAACGCCGGCGACAACGACATGAATCCGAGGAAGGTGCCGCAGGTCGCGGCATTGTTCCTGGACGAAGCAAACGCCCCCGCCCGTGGCAAGGCCGACGCATTGCGCGAAGCACCGACCGTGCGACCGGATCCGGCGCGGCTGCGTGACCTTGCGGGTGTCTATCGCTGGAAAGACGACGCGATCACCATCACCCTGGAGGAGGGACGCCTGATGGCGCAGTACCTGGGCGAAGAGAAGGTATCCACCGAAGCGAAATCGGACATGGAGTTCTGGGTGTCCGCCTATCGCGCGCCCATTTCCTTTTCGGCAAGGCAAGGCAAGCCCGTGCTCCTGTTCCGCTCGACCGAAGGGCAAAGAGTGGAGCCGTTCGCACCCGGAGATCTGGACGCGTATGCGGGCGTCTATGCCAACGACGATCTGGCGACGCTGTACAACGTCGATATCGAGGACGGCAGGCTGTACATCCATCACTTCCGCCGGGGTGACGCGGAGCTGGCGCCGCATCCAGCCCATATCGACAGATTCATGGGCGACATGGGGACTGTCCAGTTTGTCAGGAACAGCTCCGGACGAATCGACGGCTTCGATTTCGTGGGCGAGAACCTGGGTAAGCTCCGTTTCGCCAGGAAACCTTCCACGCCCTCTTCACGGCGTCCGGTTCCTCAGTCCCGGTAACGCCCGCAAAAAAAAGGCCCGGCTTTCGCCGGGCCCCATCGCATCGGGAGAGACGATGCGATACAGCGGTTACTTGAACTTGTAGATGATTTCCGCCGCCACTTCGCGACCGACCGGATCGTCGATGCAGTAGGCGAAGTCGCCGCACCACTTGTCGCCGTAGATCTTGTCGAAGATGTTGCTGACGTACAGGTTGACCTTGAAGTTCTCGGTGAACCAGTAGCCCACGCTGCCGTTGAAGTAGCGGCGCGGCTCGCGGCGGTTGAAGATGCGCTGGGTGGATTCGCCGGCGGTCGGGCTGGCGGGGTCCTGATCCTGGCAGTTCGCCGCGCCGCTGGGCACGTAACCATCCTCGAACGGCATGCAGCCGCCCCAGCGGTTATCACGACCACCGGACTTCTGGTACATCATCAGGGTCGCGTTCCAGTTGTCGTGGACCCAGTTGGCGCTCAGGGTGATCTTGGTGCGCGGGTTCTGGGTCTTGCGGGTGTCCTCCAGCTTGTCGGTGGGGAAGCCGCGCGACTTGTAGGTCAGCATGTTGGTGTAGTTCAGATCGAAGCTCCAACTGCCCCAATTGGTGTCCGGCAGCGCGTAGCGCGAGCTCACGTCCACGCCGGTGACCTCGGTCTCGGCGCGGTTGATCGGATTGACCAGGATGGTGACCGAGCCGGCCGTGCTGCTGGGAACGCCCGCAGTGCGCTGGATGCGGCTGGTGACTTCGCTGCACCAGGCCGCGCTCGGGGCGACCGCGCGAATCTTGCCTTCCGGATCGAAACCACCGCGCGTGCAGTACGCCTCGTCGAGCAGCAGCTGTTCGGCGCTGATGTCGTCGATCAGGTTGTCGATTTTGATCGACCAGTAGTCGGCCGACACCGAGAAGCCCTTGAACGCGTCCCAGACGAATCCCGCGCTCCAGGATTCGCCTTCTTCGTACTTCAGGTCCGGGGTGCCGGTGCGCTCCACCGCCGCATCTTCGATCTTGAAGTCGTCGCGCGGGCACTGGCGGTTCGGCCAGCCGGCGTCGGCGCAGCCGACGTAATCGGTGAAGTCGGAGATGCCCGAGCTCGGCTTGGCATAGATGTAGTGCATGTCCGGCGCGCGGAACGCGGTGCCGTAGCTGCCGCGCACCAGCAGGGTGTCGATCGGGCGCCATTCCAGGCCCAACTGGTAGGTCACGGCGGCGTCGCTGGCGACGGCGTCGTACTTGTCGTAGCGGGTGGCGATGTTGGCGTTCAGGGTGCTCAGCACCGGCACCCGGAACTCCACGCCGGCGGCGTAGCGGTTGCGGTCACCGCCGCCCTGCTCGACGTTGCCGAACGGGGTGTACCAGCCGTCCTCGTCCTGGACCAGGGTCTTGGGTTCCGGGGTCAGGCGGTAGCCCTGCTTGCCGGCTTCCAGCACGGCGGCGAAGCCGATCGGGCCGGCCCAGCCTTCGAACAGGTCGCCGCTGAGCACGAACTGCGCCTGGTTGAGGTAGGAGCGCGCCTTCTTGTGGCCGCGGTCGGAGAACGAGCGGAAGTCGTCGACCGAAATCGGATTCCACAGCTTGTTGTAGTTGGGCGTGTAGATCGGCAGGCCGTTGGCGGACGTGCCCTGCTGCGCGCCCATGTAGTAATCGAACATATCGCCCTGGTTGAGCACCGGGAACGATTCGCGCACCTCGTAGGTGGCGCGGCCGAGCATGGCTTCCCAGTCGAACCTGTCGGCCAGGCGGCCACGCAGGCCGACGCTGAAGTCCAGCGCCTCTTCGTTCGACTTGGTCAGGGTCGCGCCCTCGCCGCCCATTTCCTGCGGCGAATGGAACTTCAGGAAACGGCGGCTGCCGCCGGCGCCGTTGTTGACGGTCGGATCCCAGTACACCGAGCTGTCGAATGCGTCCAGGAAGGTGTTGAAGTCACCGGTCGAACGCCAGATGCCCAGCGAGGCCCAGCCTTGCAGATCCTCGTTGAAGTCCCAGGTGCCGTGCAGGTAGGCCGAATCGTCCTTGCTGCCGGTGCGCAGGGCCCAGTTGGCGAACACGCGCTGGGCGCAGTATTCGCCGGCGTTGTTGGCGGTGCCGGAGTTGCGGTCATAGCCCAGCAGGTTGGCGCGGTAGTAGAGATCGCCGTATTGCTCGCAGGCGCCGGACGGCGGCGCGATGCGCTGGTACGCGGTGCCCAGGCCCAGCGGGACCAGGTTGTCGCGATCCTGCAGGTACAGGCCGGGATACGGGGTCAGGTGGGCGACACCGAAGTGGCGCTCGCCCGGGCCCCACACGCGGTAGTCCTTGTCGGCTTCCTCATCCATGAACGGACGGTCCTTGGCCAGCAGCACGCCACGGTTGAAGTGCTGCAGGTTGTAGATGAAGGAACCGCGTTCGCCGGTGAAGCCGCCGGACAGCGAGAAGTCCATGTTGTTGCGGCCGCCGCGGGTGGCTTCGCCGTAGCGCACGCGCACCACGTGATCTTCCATGTTCTCCTTGAGCACGACGTTGATCACGCCGCCCATCGCATCGGAGCCGTAGATCGCCGAGGCCGAGCCGGCCAGGATTTCGATGCGCTCGACGATGCCGGTCGGGATGTTGTTGAAGTTGGCGAAGTTGCTCTTGCCCTGGTAGGGCATCGGGTAGTCGGCCACGCGGTGGCCGTTGATCAGCAGCAGGCTGCGACCGGGGCCGAGGTTGCGCAGGTTGATCGGCGAGGCGTTGACGCTGGACTGGCCCCAGTCGTAGTCGTTCTGCACCGGTCCCAGCGCGGCGGTGATGGTCTGCAGCGCGTCGTAGACCGTAGCGAAGCCTTCCTTGCGCATCTGGTCGGCGGAGATCACGGTGACCGGTGCCGGCCCTTCAATCTCCGAACGCTTGATGCGTGAGCCGGTCACGGTGACCGTGTCGAGATTCTTCGCCTTGCCGTCGTTCGCTTGGCTTTCATCGGACTGGGTCTGCTGCGCGGTCTGTTCTTCCTGCGCCATCACGGCCAGGGGACAACTCAACGCCAGCGCCATGGCGGCCGCCAGAACGGTGCGGCGGTTCGAATACAAGCGGTTCATTACTTCCCTCCCAGGAAAAACATTGGTTTAAAGGTCCAGCCTATCGGCGCGCACGAGTCCCTAGCTCCTGCGCTCCCGGCAAACATAGCGGTAAGAAATGCGTAAAAATGTGATGTAGTTCTCCTTTTGTACCGATTCAATTCCCTGAAATCGATTTCGGTGCCGGACTGTCATCACGATTACGCTTGGATGTGCAGCCAGGCGCCTTTCCCTGCCGTCAAAAGGATTTCCCACGCCATACAGCCCCCCCGGCAGCGGTTATCCGCGCTCCCGGGCCGTCACTGTTTGCTCCCGTGGATCACTGAATAGCGGGCTTGCGTGTGCACGCAATGTGATTACGATTGGTCCAGCCTTTGAACCAAACGGATTTCCGCATGCGCGTTCGACGCCCGACACGCCTTCCCCTGCTCCTGTCCCTGTTCGGTCTGCTCGGCGGAACCAGCGTCACCCTGGCCGCCGCACCGCTCGCCGATGAGTCCCCCGCGCCGACCTCCCTCCACGGCGAAACCGATGCGCAGCATGCCCGGCGCATGCAGTGGTTCGCCGATGCCAAGCTGGGCATCTTCATCCACTGGGGCATCTACGCAGTGGATGGCGTGGACGAATCCTGGTCGTTCTTCAACGGCAAGATGTCCCATGCCGATTATCTGAAGCAGTTGCGCGGCTTCACCGCCGGCGCCTACGACCCGCAGGCGTGGGCGCGACTGATCCGCCAGAGCGGCGCGCGATACGCGGTGCTGACCACGCGGCATCACGACGGCGTGGCGCTGTGGGATTCGAAGCAGGGGCTCAACGTGGTGCGCGATACGCCGGCCGGACGCGATCTGGTCGGCCCGTTCACCGATGCGCTGCGCGCCAACGATCTGAAGGTCGGCCTGTACTACTCGCTGCCGGACTGGTCGTACCCTGACTACGACGTATTCACCCGCCAGCAGAAGCGCTACACGCTCGCCGCCGAACCGCAGCGCTGGCAGCGCTTTCTCGATTACTACCAGGGCCAGATCGCGGACCTGCAACAGCGCTACCGGCCCGACCTGATCTGGTTCGACGGCGACTGGGAGCACAACGCGGGCGAATGGCAGTCGGCCCAGCTGCGCACCGACATGCGCGCGCGCAATCCCGGGCTGATCATCAATTCGCGCCTGAACGAATACGGCGACTACGCCACGCCGGAACTGGGCGTGCCGGTGGTCAAGCCCGCGCAGACGTATTGGGAGCTATGCCTGACGATGAACCGATCGTGGGGCTACCAGCCGCGCGACACCGAGTACAAGAGTCCGCACCAGATCATCCAGATCTTCAGCCAGACCCTGTCGATGGGCGGCAACCTGCTGCTGGACATCGGGCCGAAGGCCGACGGCAGCATCGATCCGCGCCAGTTGGAGATCCTGGAAAAGCTGGGCCGCTGGACCGGCAAGCACAGTGAGGCCATCTATGGCACCACCGCGGGTATCGGCCTGGATCACTACGCCGGCCCGAGTACGGTGTCGAAGGACGGCCGCACCGTCTACCTGTTCCTGGACGGGACGCCCAACGGCGATCTGCTGGTGAAGGGTTTCGACAGCAAGGTGCTGCGCGCGCGCGTGGTCGGTGGCGATCAGCCGGTACAGGCGCGGGTGCTGGGCAAGTACGACTGGTCCAAGCACCCCGGCCTGCTGTTCCTGAGCGTGCCTAAAACCGCGCTGGACCCGGACCTCACCGTGATCGCGCTGGAACTGGACGCGCCGGTGAAGCTCTACCGCGAAGAATCCAAACCCATCGAGAGCAACGGATGAAACTGCATCGCCTGTTGTCGCTGGCGCTGCTGGGCGCGATCGCCCTGCACGCCCCTTCCGCCGCGCGGGCCGACAGTCGCGGCGAATACGTCGCCGAAACCGATCCGCTGGTGGTGCGCAAGCTGGACCAATGGCAGGACTGGAAGTTCGGTTTCATGATGCACTGGGGTCCGTACAGCCAGTGGGGCGTGGTCGAGTCGTGGTCGATTTGTTCCGAGGATGTGGGCTGGTGCCAGCGCCCGGAGGGCGTGGCCTATGTCGACTACGTGAAGCAGTACGAGGCGCTGCCGGACACCTTCAATCCGGTGCGTTTCGATCCGGCGACCTGGGCGGAGGTGGCGCGGGAGGCTGGCACGAAGTACGTGGTGTTCACCACCAAGCATCACGACGGCTTCTCGATGTTCGACACCCGCCAGACCGATTACCGGATCACCGCGCCGAACGTGCCCTTCCACGACAATCCGCGCGCCGACATCACCCGCGCGGTGTTCGACGCGTTCCGCGCGAAGGGGTTCGGCATCGGCGCCTACTTCTCCAAGCCGGACTGGCACAGCGACGACTACTGGTGGCCGCGCTTCGCCACTCCCAACCGCCACGTCAACTACGACACCCGCAAGTATCCCGAGCGCTGGCAGCGGTTCGTCGACTTCACCCATGCGCAGATTGGCGAACTGACCCGCGACTACGGGCGCATCGACATCCTGTGGCTGGACGGCGGCTGGGTGCGTCCGGGCGATACCCTGGACGACGCCGCGCAGGGACTGGCCGGCGTGCCGTGGCCGCAGGACATCGACATGCCGGGACTGGCGGCGATGGCGCGGCGCAACCAGCCGGGCCTGATCGTCGTCGATCGCGCGGTCGGCGGCCGCTACGAGAACTACCGCACGCCGGAGCAGAAGATTCCCGACGAGCCGTTGCCGTATCCATGGGAAACCTGCATGACCCTGGGCGATTCCTGGAGCTATTCGCCCAACGACAAATACAAGAGCACGCGCACGGTGGTGCAGATGCTGGTGGACGTGGTCGCCAAGGGCGGCAACTACCTGCTCAACGTGGGGCCGCAGCCGGACGGACAGTTGCCGGCCGAGGCGGTGAGCCGGTTGCGCGAAATCGGCGCATGGATGAAGACCAATGGCGGCGCCATCTACGCCAGCCGCGCGGTGGCGCCCTACCGCGACGGCAAGTTCCGCTACACCCGGATGAAGAATGGCGATGTGTACGCCATTTACCTGCCCGACGCCGACGAACAGCGGCTGCCGGCGCAGTTGGAGATCCCCGGCCCATCGCCGCGCGCGGGCAGCCGGCTGGCGGTGCTGGGGAGCGATGCGCCACTGGAGTGGCGTCGCGAGGGCGAACGGACCATCGCGGTGATTCCCGAAGCGGCGCGCGAAGCCACCGCCGGCTCACCGGCCTGGGCGATCCGCCTGCCGGGGGCGACGGCGCGGATGCGCTGAGCCTGGTGAGAAAGAAAAAGGGGCGCCTGGGCGCCCCTTTTTCTTCCAGATATCGGCGAGCGCCGCGCACTCCGGACGACGCGCCACCTGTCAGTCCCCGTGATAGTCGGGGCGGTCCCAGGCGGCGTCGGCGCTTCGGTGCAGCCCGATGCGGGCGATGCGCGGCGCCGCGTAGGCGTGCTCGATGACCAGGCGCAACCGCCCGGTGCGCGTGGAGGGCACCCGGTCCAGCTTGCAGTGGCCGATGGTCGTGCCCCAGGTCAACGGCTGCCAGGCGTCGTCGCGCCAGATGTCGATGCGGTAGTTGGAGACGTGCTGGCCATGCGCGATCGCTTCCTCCAGCCGGATCACGTCGAACTCCGCGTCAGGCGGGAGTGAGAGTTCCAGCCAGCCTTCGCGCGCGTCGCCGCCCGGTGTCCAGAAGCTGTCCGCATCGCCATCCACGACCCGCGCCGCGCCGTCCCCCGTGCTCGCCTTCGCGCTCGCGCCACGCACCAGATCCTTCGCAAGCAGCGCTTCGCGCAGGCGTGCGAAGCCTTGCAGCGCGCGCACGTCGTTGTCGTGGAACAGGCCCTCGGGTGTCGGCGGCACGTTCAGCAGCAGCTTGCTGTTGCGGCCCACCGAGGTGAAGTACAGGTTCATCAGGTTCTGCGGCGTGCGCACCTTCGCGTCCTGGTCCGCATGCCAGAACCAGCCGGGCCGGATCGATACGTCGGTTTCGCCGGGACGCCAGACCGCGCCATAAGGATCACCCTGCTGCAAGGCTTCACCGGTCCACGGATCGTCGGCACCGGGGCGCGGCACCCGCGCCGGATCGACGCTGGCCCAACAGGTGCTGCCGGCGCTGCCGGTCTCGTTGCCGATCCAGCGCACATCGGGGCCGGCGTCGGAGAACATCACCGCCTGCGGCTGCAGTTCGCGCACGGTGCGGTGGATGCGCGCCCAGTCGTATTGCTGGCGCTTGCCGCTGGGGCCTTCGCCGTTGGCGCCGTCGAACCAGACCTCGACCACCGGACCGTAGCCGGTCAGCAGTTCGGTCAGCTGCCGGATGTAGAAATCGTCGTAGGCCTTGCCCTCGCCGTACACGCGCGCGTTGCGATCCCACGGCGACAGGTAGAAGCCGACGCCGAGTCCTTCCGCGCGGCAGGCATCGGTGAATTCACGCACCAGATCGCCCTTGCCGCCGCGCCAGGGACTGCTGGCGACCGAGTGCGCGGTGGTCTTCGTCGGCCACAGGCAGAAGCCGTCGTGGTGCTTGGCGGTGAGGATCATGCTGCGGAAGCCGCTGGCCTTGGCGGTGCGCGCCCACTGGCGCGCGTCGAGCGCCTTCGGGTTGAAGATGGCCGGACTTTCGCTGCCGTCGCCCCATTCGCGCCCGGTGAAGGTATTCACCGTGAAATGCACGAACATCGACAGTTCCTCGCGCTGCCAGGCCAGTTGCGCGGCGCTGGGGCGCGGGCGCGTCGCCGCATCCACGATGCCCGTTGCGGACCGCGCCGATCTGGCTGCGCCGGCCGCCGCCAGCGGCACCAGCGCGCCGGCCATGCCGGCCGCGCCGGCGCCCAGGAAACCCCGCCGCGTCCAGCGCGGCCATTGCATCGTCATCCGATTGCTCCTTCGCGCGCATCGCCATGATGCGTCGCGGTCATGGTTGTACCTCGAACTCGCCCTGCTGGCGGATGTCTTCCGAACCCGCCCCGATCATCACCTTGAACATGCCCGGCTCGACCACCCGTCGCATCCGCCGGTCCCACAACGCCAGATCCTCCGGCGTCAGGCGGAATCGCACGGTGCGGGTCTGGCCCGGCGCCAGGTGGATGCGCTCGAAGCCGCGCAGGTTCTTCTCGTAGGTGGTCACCGAACCGACCAGATCGCGGGTGTAGAGCTGGACTACCTCATCGCCGGCGACACGGCCGGTGTTGCGCACATCCACGCTCACCTCGACGCTGCCGCCCACCGGAATCCGTTGCGGCGTGATGCGCAGGTTGGCGTACTCGAACGTGGTGTAGCTCAAGCCATGGCCGAACGTGTACAGGGCGCCGTTGACCCGCGACTTCTCGCCTTCCCACTGCGCATTTGGCTTGGTCGGGAAATTGAACGGAATCTGCCCCGCGCTCTTCGGGAAGGTGACGGTCAGCTTGCCGCCCGGGTTGTAGTCACCGAACAGCGCATCGGCGATGGCGGTGCCGCCCTGATCGCCGGGAAACCAGGCTTCCAGGATCGCGGGCACATGCGCATCGGCCCAGTTGATGCTCATCGGCCGGCCATTGATCAGCACCAGCACCACCGGCGTGCCGGTGGCATGCACGGCACGCAGCAGTTCCAGCTGCCTGCCCGGTAGATCCAGACTGGTGCGACTCAGGCTTTCACCGACGGTGCGATCGCCATCGCCCAGCACGACGACCGCCACGTCGGCGCCGGTGGCCGCGCGCACGGCCTCGTCGATGCCGGCCTGCTCGATGGCACTCAGCGGTTCGGGCAGGATCTCGATGGCCGGCCAGTTGTCGCCGGCAATCTCCACGCCCTTGGCATGGCGCACCTCGGCACGTGGCCCCAGTTTCGCGCGCACGCCTTCCAGCACGGTCACCATATGACCGCCGGAGGGACCGTAGTGGCGGTAGGAATAGCGACCGTCATCGGCATTGGGGCCAATCACCGCGATCGTCTTCAGATCCTTGTGCAGCGGCAGCGCGGCATCCGCGTTCTTCAGCAGCACCAGGCTCTCCCGAACCGCCTGCAGGGCGACGTCGCGATGCACATCCGAATTCACGAGGCGCGCGCTGGCTTCCGCATCGTCCACGTAGGGCCGGTCGAACAGGCCGAGGGTGAACTTCACCCGCAACACGTCGCGCACGCGATCGTCGACCGTCGCGATCTCCAGCGAGCTATCGGCCAGCGCCGCGCGCATCGGCAGCACGTAGTCCTCCGGCGGGGTGAAGTTGGTGCGGATGTTCAGGCCGGCCTCGGCCGCCTGCCGCACCGCGTCCTTGGCGTCGGCGGCCACGCCGTGCTTGGTGTGCAGGAATTCGACCGCCTCGCTGTCGGAGACGACGTACCCGCGGAAGCCAAAATCGCCGCGCAGGCGCTCGGTCAGCCAATAGTGGCTGCCGGTGACCGGCACGCCATCGTAGTCGTTGTAGGAACTCATCACGCCCAGCAGGCCGGCCTCGCGGATCGCGGCGGCGAACGGCGGCAGGAAGATCTCCTCGACCTCGCGCGGCGCCACCTGCGGATCGGTGCGGGCCATGCCCTCGCGCGCGCCCTTGTTGGCGCTGTAGACGGCGAAGTGCTTGGCGGTGGCGGCCACGGTGAAGTCCTGTTGCAGCCCCTTCACCATTTCCACGCCCAGGCGCGAGACCAGGTACGGATCCTCGCCGTAGACCTCCTCCATCCGGCCCCAGCGCTGATCGCGGGCCACATCCAGGATAGGCGCATACACATTGCTGTAGCCCAGCGCGCGCGCCTCGACCCCGGTGATGCGGCCGATCCGGCGCACCAGCGCGCGGTTCCAGGTGTGGCCGATGCCCAACTGGCTGGGGAAACTGGTCGCTCCACGCGCCTCGACGCCGCGGATGCCCTCGTTGGTGAAATCGACCGGGATGCCGAGCCGGGTCTGTTCGACGAAGAACCGCTGCACCTCGTTCATCGCCCACACGTGCCGGCGCAGGTCGGTGGCATACACGCTCCTGCGACCATCGCCCCAGCCGTTGTGCATCTCGTCGATGTTGCCGATGCCGTCCTTCCACAGCGCGGCCTTCCATTGCGCGGTGGGCAGCGGGTCCTTCAGCACCCGGCCGTAGCCGTACAGCGTCGCCAGCTGTACGGTCTTTTCCTCCATGCTCATCCGCGCCAGCAGGTCCTCCACCCGCGCGTCGATTGGCGCGCGAGCGTCTTCGTAGACGTCCTTGCGGCCGTTCTTGTCCAGGTCGATCCAGCCGTCGTGGTAGATCCCCGGGGTCGGCGCAAAGGCCGGTGCCGGTTCGCCCACCGGCGTGGTCGCGGGCGTGGCGGCGGTGAATCCCGCCACCAGCACCATGGCCAGCGTGGCCGGTGCGCGCATCAGCGCGGCTCCGCCGCCGTCAGCAACTGGATGCGATCGATGGCCCACAGCACGCGCCGGTGATCGCCGGTGAACTTCAGGCACAGGTCCTGCGCGCCCTGCAGGGACGGCAGGGCCACCTCGACCCGCTTGACCGCGTCGGCGCCCGGCTCGACCCGCGCGGTCGCCACCGGTTTGCCTTCGCAACCGCCGACACGTACCTGCAGATCCACCGGCCCGGCCGGCGGCGGTTCGACGCCGACCGAGTCGCCGCCGAACTGGAAGTTGTACGGCAGATCCAGCACTTCGGCGCGCAGGGTGGTGACGCCATCCAGCGGCGCCTGCTTCCACTGCCAGCACGGCGTGCCGATGTCGACCGGCACCACCGCGCGCTCGCCTTCGCGCGGTTCGTCGTCTTCCAGCCGCAGCACGTAGCTGTCCTTGCGGCAGGCATCCAGGTACTCGGCCTCGCGGGTGCGCAGGGCGAGCGCGTCGACGCGCAGTTCGCGCGGCGCGGCCAGCGGCTTGCCCTGGAAGAAGGCATTGGCCTTCACCGTGGTCGGCAACGCCACCTGCAATGCCTGCTGGTAGCGAGGCGACTGCGCGGTCGGTTCGCTGCCGTCGGTGGTGTAGCGCAGTTCACCGAAGCCGGTCTGGTTGAGCAGGGTCACCTGCGCGCGTTCGCCCTCGGCCTGCGCGCGGATGCGCGCGGCGAACGCGCTGTCGGCGGCGCGGATGCCGGAACGCTGGAAGCGCCGCATCTGCGGCGCCAGCCGCTGCAGGAATCCGTCCCAGTCGCGCATGGCCTTGGGCGACCAGGCAATCTCGGCCAATGCCGACAGGCGCGGGAACGCCATATGCTCCACCCGCGGCTCGGTGCGCACGTGTTCGGTCCACAGGTTGGCCTGGGTGCCGAGCACATGCCTGGCCTGATCGGCATCCAGTTCGGGCGGCACCGGCTCGAAGTCGTACACCTTGCGCAGCGTCGTGGTGTAGTCGTGGCCCGGCGGTTCGTCGGATTCGTCGGACTGCATCCGGTTGATGTAGGTGACGTTGCTCGGGCTCAGCACCACGTCGTGTCCCTGCCGCGCCGCCTCCACCGCGCCTTCCATGCCGCGCCAGGACATCACCGTCGCCTCCGGCGGCAGGCCGCCTTCGAGGATTTCGTCCCAGCCGACCAGGCGGCGGTCGTGCGCTACCAGGAAGGTTTCGATGCGCTTGATGAACCAGCTCTGCAGTTGCATGTCGTCGGTCAGGCCGAGCGCCTTGCGACGCGCCTGGATCGACGGCGAGTTGCGCCACTGGTACTTGTCCGCCTCGTCGCCGCCGATGTGGATGTACTGGCCGGGGAAGATGTCCATCACTTCCGTCAGCACGTCCTCCAGGAACTTGAAGGTCGGATCCTCCACGCCATACAGCCAGGTGTTCACGCCCCAGTCCGGCGAAACCGGCGGTGCCTTGCCGGTGGCGCCGAATTCCGGATACGCCGCGATGGCGGCCTGTGCATGGCCGGGCATCTCGATTTCCGGCACTACGGTGATGTGGCGCTGGCGCGCGTACTCGACGATCTCGCGCGCTTCGGCCTGGGTGTAGAAACCGCCGTAGCGCACCGGCTTGCCGTCGGCATCCTGCCCGGCCTTGCCGGCGGGAATGCGCCACGCGCCGACTTCGGTGAGTTTCGGGTAGCGCTTGATCTCCAGGCGCCAGCCCTGGTCGTCGGTCAGGTGCCAGTGGAAGACGTTCAACTTGTGCCGCGCCATCTGGTCCAGCAGGCGCTTGATCTCGTCCACGCTCTGGATGTGCCGGGCCGAGTCGAGCATGAAGCCGCGCCAGCCGAAGCGCGGCGCGTCGGCGATGCGCACCGCCGGCACGCTGATCGGCAGGGTGTCAGCGGTGGTCAGCAGTTGCCACAGGCTGACGCCGCCGTAGAACAGGCCGGCGCCATCGCGGGCATGGATGCGGATGCCGTCGGCGGCCACCTCCAGCGCATAGCCTTCCGCCCGGGTGTCCACTTTCGCATCGGTGCTGAAAACGATGGCCGGCGCCGACGCCGATTCGACCCGGTGCAGGGAAACGCCGGTGCTTTCGCGCAGCATGGCGATGAACTGGCCGGCGGCGGCCTGGGCGGCCGGATCAGTCGACGCGGCCACGACCGGCGTGTCGGCCGCCACCACGAAACGGCCCTGTCCGGGCGTGGCCTGCGCGGGCGCGGGAATCAGCGGCGGCATGCCGCCAGCGGCAAAGGCCTCGGCGGGCGTACCTGCCTGGCCCGGGTCAGTTGCCGGGCCACCGCAAGCGCCCAGGGCCAGCAACAGGATCGCCAACCCGGTCGCCTTTCCCATCACGACGGCGCGGGCCGCCTCCCCTTTCCGCTTCACCTGTTCCATCATCGGACCTCGCCTCAGCCGGGTTGCAAGTTTCAGATCTCACGATAGCATTGGTCCAACCACTAGGCCATTAGCCCGGAGTCCCCATGCGCCTGCAAGGCAAACTCGCCCTGGTCACCGCGGCCGGCCAGGGCATCGGCCGCGCCACCGCGCTGGCCTTCATCCGCGAAGGCGCGCGGGTGATCGCCGCCGACATCGACCAGGAGGCCCTGCAGCGGCTGCGGGTCGACGCCGGCGAGGCGCTCGTGCCGCTGCGCCTGGACGTGACCGACACCGCCGCGATCGCCGCCCTCGCCCAGCGCCACGCGGGCGCCGGCGACGCGGTGGACGTGCTGTTCAACTGCGCCGGCTTCGTCCACAGCGGCAGCATCCTGGAGGCCGGCGAGGAGGACTGGGACCTCGCCTGGCGCCTCAACGTCGGCTCGATGTACCACCTGATCCGCCAGTTGCTGCCGGGCATGCTGGCACGCGGCGGCGGCTCGATCATCAATGTCGCCTCGGTCGCCTCCAGCATCAAGGGCGTACCCAACCGCTTCATCTACGGCACCACCAAGGCCGCGGTGATCGGCCTGACCAAGGCGGTGGCCGCCGATTTCGTCGGCCGCGGCGTCCGCTGCAACGCGATCTGCCCGGGCACGGTCAGCTCGCCGTCGCTGGAAGCGCGCATCGCCGAGCAGGCGCGGCAACAGGGCAGTTCCGTCGAGGACGTGCAGGCCGCGTTCGTCGGCCGCCAACCGATGGGCCGGCTGGGCCGCCCCGAGGAAATCGCCGCGCTGGCGGTGTACCTGGCCAGCGACGAATCCGCATTCACCACCGGCACCACGCACGTGATCGACGGCGGCTGGATCAACTGAAGGAACCCTGCATGAAACTGTTGCGCCATGGCGCGCCGGGCGCGGAAAAGCCCGGACTGCTCGACGACGAAAGCCGCATCCGCGATCTTTCGTCGGTCATCACCGACATCGCCGGCGAAGCGATTACCCCCGAAGGCCTGCAGCGCCTGCGTGCGCTGGACGTGTCCACGCTGCCGCTGGTGGATGGCGCGCCGCGCCTGGGCCCCTGCGTGGGGCAGGTCGGCAAGTTCGTCTGCATCGGCCTGAACTATTCCGACCACGCCGCCGAAACCGGCGCCCAGGTGCCCGCCGAACCGGTGATCTTCAACAAGTGGACCAGCGCGATCTGCGGACCCGACGACGACGTGCGGATTCCGCGCGGTTCGCACAAGACCGATTGGGAAGTGGAACTGGGCGTGGTGATCGGCCGTGGCGGCCGCTACATCGCCGAAGCCGACGCGATGGAGCACGTCGCCGGCTACTGCGTGATCAACGATGTGTCCGAGCGCGAGTTCCAGCTCGAAGGCACCGGCACCTGGGACAAGGGCAAGGGCTGCGACACCTTCGGTCCGCTCGGTCCCTGGCTGGTGACCGCCGACGAGGTTCCCGATCCGCACGCGCTCGGCCTGTGGCTGGAAGTGGATGGCCACCGATACCAGGACGGCAACACCCGCACGATGGTGTTCCAGGTGCCGTTCCTCATCAGCTACCTGAGCCGTTTCATGAGCCTGCAACCGGGCGACGTGATTTCCACCGGCACGCCGCCGGGCGTGGGCCTGGGCCAGAAGCCGCCGGTGTACCTGCGACCCGGCCAGGTCATGCGGCTGGGCATCGACGGTCTCGGCGAACAACGGCAGAAGGTGGTGCAGGCATGAATGCGGTTGCCCTTCCGGCGCTGGCCGGCGTGCGCATCACCGGGATGCGGGTCGAGGATCTGCGCTTCCCCACTTCGCAGCACCTGGACGGTTCGGATGCGATGAATCCGGATCCGGACTATTCCGCCGCCTACGTGGTGCTGGAAACCACCCGCGACGGACTGGAAGGCCACGGCCTGACCTTCACCATCGGCCGCGGCAACGAGATCTGCTGCGCCGCGATCGAGGCGATGCGCCATCTGGTGGTCGGGTTGGAGCTGGACTGGATCGCGCAGGACATGGGCCGCTTCTGGCGCCACGTCACCTCCGACAGCCAGCTGCGCTGGATCGGTCCGGACAAGGGCGCCATGCACCTGGCCACCGGCGCGGTGGTCAACGCGGCCTGGGATCTGTGGGCCAAGGCCGAAGGCAAGCCGGTGTGGCGGCTGGTCGCCGACATGACCCCGGAACAATTGGTGCGCTGCGTCGATTTCCGCTACCTGAGCGACGCCATCACGCCGGAGGAAGCGCTGGCGCTGCTGCGCGATCGCGAAGCCGGCAAGGCCGGGCGCATCGCCACCCTCGAACGCGAGGGCTATCCCTGCTACACCACCTCGGCCGGCTGGCTGGGCTATCCGGACGACAAGCTCCGCCGGCTGTGCCAGGAAGCGGTGGACGCCGGCTTCCGCCACGTCAAGCTGAAGGTCGGCCGGGATCTGCAGGACGACATCCGCCGGGTAACCATCGCCCGCGAGGTGCTGGGCCCGGACCGCCAGCTGATGATCGACGCCAACCAGATCTGGGAAGTCGGCCAGGCCATCGACTGGGTGAAGCAGTTGGCCTTCGCCCAACCGTGGTTCATCGAGGAGCCCACCAGCCCCGACGACATCGCCGGGCATCGCGACATCCGCCAGGCCATCGCGCCGGTGCAGGTCGCCACCGGCGAGATGTGCCAGAACCGGATCCTGTTCAAGCAGTTCATCGCCGGCGGCGCCATCGACGTGGTCCAGATCGACGCCTGCCGCGTGGGCGGGGTCAACGAGGTGCTGGCAATCCTGCTGATGGCGGCCAAGTACGGCCTGCCGGTGTGCCCGCACGCCGGAGGTGTGGGCCTGTGCGAATACGTTCAACATCTGGCGATGATCGACTACGTCTGCATCGCCGGCACCCGCGAGGGCCGCGTGGTGGAATACGTCGACCACCTGCACGAACACTTCCAGGACCCCTGCGTGATCCGCGACGCCGCCTACCTGCCCCCGACCGCGCCCGGCTTCTCCATCACCATGAAGGACGCCAGCCGTCGCCAGTACCTGCATCCCGCGCCCGGCGGTGGCGCCTGATGCGGGCCACGGCGCGCCGCCGATCCGCCCCGCCGGCCGCGCTGCTGTCCGTCGCGCTGTCGCTGGCGGCGGGCTGCGACGAACAGCGGCCGACCAGCACGCCGCCTGCACACGACGGCACGTCCGCCGCGGCTACCAGGCTTCCGGCCGCCGATCCCGCCGCGCGCATCCGCCACTGGCAGGGCCAGGGCTACGGCATGTTCGTGCACTGGGGCCTGTATTCCGAACTGGGCGGCGTGTGGAACGGCCAGCCGGTGACGCGCGGCTACTCGGAGCAGATCCAGAGCTGGGCCAACATCTCCCATGACGATTACGCGAAGGTCGCCCGCGGGTTCGCCGCGCCGAAGTTCGACGCCGACGCGATCTGCAAACTGGCGCAGGACGCCGGCGCGCGCTACGTGGTGGTCACCAGCAAGCACCACGACGGCTTCGCGATGTTCGATACCGCGAGCACCGACTTCGACATCGTCGATCGCACGCCGTTCGGCAAGGACCCGATCAAGCTGATCACCGAGGCCTGCCGCGCGCGCGGCATCGGCCTGGGCCTGTATTTCTCGCTGGTGGACTGGCACGCCGGCCACCCCTTCGACCCGGACAACGGCAACCCGATTCCGGCGTCGATGGAACCGCTGATCGAAAAGCAGATCACCGAGCTGATGACGAACTACGGGCCAATCACCGAGGTGTGGTTCGACATGTCCACGCCGACGCCGGAGCAGAGCCGTCGTTTCGCCGGCATCGTCCATCGCCTGCAACCGGCGGCGGTCATCAATGGCCGCATCTGGAACAACGTCGGCGACTTCGTCACCCTCGGCGACAACGAGGCGCCACCGCCGTCGATGCAGCCGCCGTTCGAAGTGCCGGCGTCCATCTACCACGCCACCTGGGGCTACCGGAGCTGGCAGCAGCGCGACGATCTGCCGGGCAAGGTGCGCGAACTGGTCAATGGCCTGGTGCAGGCGCGCAGCGCCGGCGGCAACTACCTGCTCAACATCGGGCCGATGGGCGATGGCTCAATCGTGCCGTTCGAGGCCGACGTCCTGCGCGGCATCGGCCAGTGGTTGCAGCGCCACGGCAACCTCGCCATGACCGCGCGTCCGAGCGGGCTGCCGCCGCAGGCCTGGGGCAGCACGCTGGTGGACGACAAGACGCTCTATCTGTTCGTGCGCGACTGGCGCGGCGGCAAGCTCGTCGTCGAAGGCCTCGCCAATGATCCGCGCGGGATCCACATCGATGGCAATGACACCGCGCCGCCGCTGGCCTGGCGTCGCGACGGCGATGCGCTGGTGATCGATCTGCCCGCGCAGGCACCGGACGCTGTGCTTCCGGTGCTGCGCGTTGAATTGCAGGGCGCGCTCCGGATCATGCCGGCCGATGCGGTCGCGGTTCCTGCTTCCGGCATCGCGACGCTGCCCCGTTCGTCCTGGCATCCCGGCACCAGCTTCGCGTTCGGCAGCGGCTATCGCAGCCAGCGCCCGACCACGGTATCGCTGCGCGCCACGCTGCGGCCCGGGCAGGCGCAAACCGCCGCATGGCTGCGTTTCTCGGGCGTGCGTACGGCATCGGCGCAGCGCTACCGCATCCGTGTCGGCGAACAGGCGCGCGAAGTGGATGCGGCGACCTTGCGCGAGCAGGCGATCGGACCGTTCGCGATTCCGGCCGCCGATGCGGGCGCGACGCCGGTGACGGTCGAACTGGCCGCACCCGCTTACCCCGCGCAGGATCTGGAACTGCGTTTCGACGCGATGTCGATTTCGCCGCGGGCGGACGCCACGCCGTGATCACCCGCGTCGACGCCCACCAGCATTTCTGGCGCTACGCACCCCGGGACTATCCCTGGATGGGCGAGGGCATGGACGTGCTGCGGCGCGACCGGTTGCCGGACGATCTGGCGCCCTTGCTGCAAGCCGCCGGCCTGGACGCGTGCATCGCGGTGCAGGCGCGCGCCGACGAGGCGGAGAACACGTTCCTGCTCGACCTCGCGCAGCAGCACGCCATCATCGCGGCGGTGGTCGGCTGGGTGGATCTGTTCGCCGCCCATGCAGAGGAGCGGCTGGCGCACTGGCGCGCGCATCCGCGCTTCGCCGGCGTGCGCCACCTGCTGCAGGACGACCCGGACGTGGCCGCGACCCTGGTCGATCCGCGCTTCGCGCGTGGCGTCGAGGCGGTGCAGCGGCAGGGCCTGGTCTACGAAATCCTGGTGCGTGGACCGGCGCAGCTGGCCGAGGTGCCGGCGTTCTGCGCGCGCCACGATCGCCATTGGCTGGTGCTGGATCATCTCGGCAAACCCGCCATCGGCGGCGACGGCAAGGCCGACTGGCGGCGGCACCTGCATGCGCTGGCCGCGCTGCCGCACGTGCTGTGCAAGGCGTCGGGACTGGTGACCGAAGTGGTCGGCGCCGGGTTGGATCGCGATGCGATCCTCCGCCACCTGGACGCCGCGCTGGAAGCGTTCGGCGCGGATCGATTGATGTTCGGCTCGGACTGGCCGGTCTGCCTGCTGCGCGCCGACTACGCCGCGGTCGCGGCGCTGGTGCGAGACTGGTCGAACCGGTTGTCGAATACCGAACAAGCACGGCTGTGGGGCGGCACCGCCCTGCACTGCTATGACGTACACGGCTGAGGGGCACGTGATGGATCTGGAACTGCGGGACAAGGTGGTGATCGTGACCGGCGGCGGCGCCGGCATCGGTGGCGCGATTTCACGCGCGTTGGCGCGCGAGGGCGCGATTCCGGTGATCTTCGGGCGCAGTCCGCTGGACGCCGCGTTCGAGGATGAACTGCGGCAGGCGCAGCCGCGCTTCCGTTTCCACCAGCTCGATCTGGCCGACACGGCCGCCTGCGAGCGCGCGGTGGCCGCGACGCTGGCTGAAAACGGCGCATTGCACGGCCTGGTCAACAACGCCGGCGTCAACGACGGCGTGGGGCTGGAAGCCGGACGCGATGCGTTCGTGCAGTCGCTGGAGCGCAATCTCATCCACTACTACGTGATGGCGCACCTGTGCGTCGACGCGCTGAAGGCCAGCCGCGGCGCCATCGTCAACGTCTCCTCCAAGACCGCGATTACCGGCCAGGGCGGCACCAGCGGCTACTGCGCCTCCAAGGGCGCGCAGCTGTCGCTGACCCGCGAATGGGCCGCCTCGCTGGCCGCCGACGGCGTGCGGGTGAACGCGGTGGTGCCAGCGGAAGTGATGACCCCGCTCTACCAGAGCTGGCTGTCCGGCTTCGACGACCCGGATGCCAAGCTGGCCGATATCACCCGCCGCATCCCGCTGGAACGGCGCATGACCCGCGCCGACGAGATCGCCGACACCGCGGTGTTCCTGCTGTCCGCGCGCGCCTCCCACGTCACCGGCCAATGGCTGTTCGTGGATGGCGGCTACACCCATCTGGATCGCGCCCTGACCTGAGGAAATCCCGATGCGCCATTGTCTGGCCCTCGATCTGCACGACGATCCGGATCTGATCGCCGCCTACGAGCACTACCACCGGCAGGTCTGGCCGGAAGTGCTGGCCCACCTGCGCGCGCATGGCGTGCGCGAGCTGGAGATCTTCCGGCTGGGCACGCGCATGGTGATGGTGATGGACACTGACGACGCGGTGTTCGACGCCGCGCGCATGGCCGACGCCGAGCGCGACGATCCGCGCCTGCGCGCCTGGGAAGACCTGATGTGGTCGTTCCAGAAAGCCACGCCGTGGACGCCGGAAGGCACCAAGTGGACCCCGATGCAACCGATTTTCCGCCTGACCGACGCCTGACCCTCTTTCCGCAGGAGCTTCCACCATGCCCGCAATGCCCGGTACCGCCTCCCCGACCCTGCAGGACAGCGGCGCGCAACGCTACCGGCTGGCATTCATCCTGGTGACCTGCCTGTTCTTCCTGTGGGGTTTTTCCTATGGCCTGCTGGACGTGCTCAACAAGCATTTCCAGGAAACCCTGGACATCACCCGCGCGCGCTCGGCGCTGCTGCAGGCCGCCTACTTCGGTGCCTACTTCCTGATGGCGCTGCCGGCCGCCGCGCTGATGGAGCGGCATGGCTACAAGACCGGCATCCTGCTCGGCCTGGGCCTGTTCGCGTGCGGTGCGCTGCTGTTCATTCCCGCCACCCGCGCCGGCGTGTTCGAGTACTTCCTGTTCGCCCTGTTCGTGATCGCCTGCGGGCTGGCCTGCCTGGAGACGGCCGCCAATCCCTATGCCACCGTGCTGGGTCCGGCGGAAACCTCGGAACGCCGCCTCAACCTGGCGCAATCGTTCAACGGCCTGGGCACGTTCATTGCGCCGTTCATCGGCGGCAAGCTGTTCTTCGGCGCCTCGACCTCGGGCATTTCCGGCAGCCACGGCGTGCAGCTGATCTACGTCGCCACCGCGGTCGTGGTCATCGCCATCGCGGTGCTGATCTGGCGGACACGGATGCCGGAAGTCTCCGGTGAAGCCTCCGCCGCCGTGGCGCCGGTTCCCCCTGTGCCGCTGTTCTCGCAACGCCATTTCGTATTCGCGGTGATCGCACAGTTCTTCTACGTCGCCGCACAGGTCGGCGCGGGCGCGTTCTTCATCAACTATGCGGTCGATCATATCCCCGGCCTGTCCTCCGAACGCGCCGCTTACCTGTTGGCGGTGGCGCTGGGCTGCTTCCTGGCCGGGCGCTTCCTGACCACCGCGCTGATGGGCACGATTTCGGCGGCCCGCCTGCTCAGCGTGTACGCCGTGATCAACATCCTGCTGTGCGGCGTGGTCATCTCCGGCATGGGCAAGGTCTCGGTCGCCGCCCTCATCGCCGTGTTCTTCTTCATGTCGATGATGTTCCCGACCATCTTCGCGCTGGGCATCAAGGGCCTGGGCGCGCAGACCAAGCGCGGCGCCAGCTTCATCATCATGGCCATTGTCGGCGGCGCCATCGTGCCGTGGTTCATGGGCCGGCTGGCGGATGTCGCCGGCATCGAGACCGCGTTCTGGATTCCCGCCTTCTGCTTCCTGGTGGTCGCGCTTTACGGTGTGTACGCGCGCCGCCACCCGCAGTCCTGACCGTACTTCGACCCGAACCGTTTCCATCATGACCCCGATCACCTGCAACGAGGATCTCCGCCAGCTGGCGATGCGCCGCGCGCCGCGCGCGATCTTCGACTACGTCGACCGCGGCTCGTATGACGAGCACACCCTCAACGGCAATCGTCGCGCGCTGGACGCGCTGATGCTGCGCCAGCGGGTGATGATCGATGTGGACCAGCGATCGCTGGCCACCACCATGGCCGGCGAGGCAGTGAGCATGCCGGTGGGATTGGCGCCGACCGGGTTGACCGGCATCCTCCACGCGGACGGCGAAATCCTCGCCGCGCGCGCGGCCCAGGCCGCCGGCGTGCCGTTCACCCTCAGCACGGTGTCGATCTGCTCCATCGAGGCGGTGCGCGCGGCGGTGGAAAAGCCGTTCTGGTTCCAGCTGTACGTGATGCGCGATCGCGATTTCGCCGCTTCGCTGATCCAGCGCGCGAAGGCCGCGCAATGCTCCGCGCTGGTGCTCACTGCCGATTTGCAGATCCAGGGCCAGCGCCATCGCGACATCAAGAATGGCCTGACCGTGCCGCCCAGACTGACCGTGGGCAACGCGCTGGATCTGCTGCGCCGACCGCGCTGGGCGTGGGGCATGCTGCGCACGCCGCACCGCAACTTCGGCAACCTGGCCGGTTTCATTCCCGGCGGCGGCAAGGGCATGACCACGCTGTCGCAATGGATCGGCAGTCAGTTCGATCCCACCCTCAGTTGGCAGGACGTGGCCTGGGTGCGTTCGCTGTGGCCGGGCAAGCTGGTCGTCAAGGGCATCCTGGACGCGGAAGACGCGCGTGCGGCGGTCGATGCCGGTGCGGATGTGATCGTGGTGTCCAACCATGGTGGCCGCCAGCTCGATTCCGCGCCGCCGGCGATCCTCGCGCTGCCGCAGGTGGTGGCGGCGGTCGGCGACCGCTGCGAGATCTGGTTCGACAGCGGCGTGCGCAGCGGCCAGGATGTGCTCAAGGCGCTGGCGCTGGGTGCGCGCGCCACGCTGATCGGCAAGGCCTTCCTGTACGGCCTGGGTGCGATGGGCGAACGCGGCGTCACCACCGCGCTGGACCTGATCCGCCGGGAGCTGGACGTGAGCATGGCGCTGACCGGCACCCGCGACGTGCGCGAGGTCGGTCCGCAGGTGTTGTGGCGGCCCTAGGGTCGACGGCTGCCCGGCGTCAGCGCTCGCCGCCGGAGAAGATCCGGATCACCGAATCCAGGTGCCGTTCCATCGCGGCGCGCGCGGCGTCCGGATCCCGATCGCGGATCGCGTCGACGATGGCCTCGTGCTCCAGTTCCGAGCGACGCGGCATGTCTTCCACCGTGTACAGCGCCTGCACGCGCTGGAACATCGCGCCGTACTGGTGGCCCAGCAGGTGCCGGATCAGCAGCGAATAGGCGGGGTTGCCGCTGGCGTCGGCGATGCGGATATGCAGCAGCCGGTCGCCGGGATGGGTGGTGGATGCGTGCTGGTTGTCGGCGATGTTGCGCTGCAGGGCTTCCTCGATGCCGGCGATTTGATCGTCGGTGGCGTTCTCGGCCGCCAGCGCGGCGGTTTCCGGCTCCACCAGCCGGCGCGCGCTCAGCAATGAGAACGGCGGAATCTCGGCGTCGAAATCGGCCACCACGCCCAGTTCCGGATCCAGTGTCCACGGGTTGAGCTGGCGGGCGCGATCCAGCGCATGTTCGACCGGCGGGGCTTCATCCGCGTCCGGCCCCACCACGCTGACCCCATCGCCCACCCGGACCCGCACCAGGCCCAGCACTTCCAGCGCGATCAGCGCCTCTCGCAGCGAGGTGCGGCTGACGCCGAACTGCTGCGAGAGCTCGCGTTCCGGCGGCAGATAGCTGCCCGGCGGGAATTCGCCACGGTTGATCATGCCGCGCAGCTGGTCGGCGATCTGCTGGTAAAGACGGCGGTTCTGGATGCTCTTGACTGGCATGTCCGGGGCTCCGCATCCGGCGGGCTTGCTGGGAACATGCGGCGATTATAGGCCAATCCCCGTACCGTCCCGGACGGTCGGGGCCGGCGTGTACCGAAGCGGCGGGGCGCACCGCGCCCCGCGCGCCCGATTCATCACTGCGCCGTGTAGCCACCGTCGACCAGCAACGAGGCGCCGTTGACGAAGGAGGCATCGTCGCTGGCAAGGAACAGCACCGCACGCGCGACTTCCTCGGCCCGGCCCAGCCGGCCCATCGGATGCAGTTGCTCCAGCGCGTGCCTGGCCTCGGCCGGAACGTCCTTCAGCAGCGGCGTGTCGATGTAACCGGGGCAGACCGCGTTGACGCGGATGCCGCGCGCGCCGTAGTCGATGGCCAGGGTCTGGGTCAGCAGCTTCACCCCGCCCTTGGCCGCCGCGTACGCGGTGACGCCCTGCTTGCCGACGTGGCTGTGGATGGAACCGCAATTGACTATCACGCCGCCACCCTGTTTGAGCATCTGCTCGATAACGTACTTGTCGCACAGGTAGACACCGGTGAGGTTGATGCCGATGGTGCGGTCCCAGGCCGCTTCGGACAGCTGGTCAATCGGACCGTCGGCGGCGATGCCGGCGTTGGCGAACAGCACGTCGATGCGACCGAAGGCGGCGACGGTTTCATCCACCATCCGCTGCACGGCGGCGGTGTCGGTCACGTCGGTCTTCACGAACAGGGATTTCGCGCCCTGCTTCGAAAGCGCATCGGCGACCGCCTGCCCGTGTTCCGAGAAATCCGCGATCACCACATGCGCGCCGCGCTCGGCAAACAGCTTCGCGCTGGCCTCGCCGATGCCGCTGGCACCACCGGTGACGATGACGACCTTGTTGTTGAAATCCATGTTGACGCTCCTGGCCGTGGGGGCCGATGTGAACTTCCGGCAGGTTAGCCGCTGCTGCCTTTACCCATGCCAATTCGTTGCATATCGCAAACGAATCACCTTGTCCCATCGTCTCGTTCCCGTCATTCCAGCGAACGCTGGAATCCATTCTCTCCGGATGTCTCGACGTCCAGGACCATTCACCCTCATGGCAAATGGATCCCGGCGTTCGCCGGGATGACGATGGGATGGCGATGCAGGCAGCGATATGCCGGATTCGCCACGCGACACGGTGACGGCATAGGTCGCGGAGATGGCGTGCAAGGGGACGCCGCCGCTCTCCACTCAATCGCTCTTGCGCTTGTCCGTATCCCGCATCTCGTACCACATGCCATTGAGGATGGCGAAGCTCGCCGCGAGTCCGGCGCCGAGTATCCAGCTGAAATACCACATGCGTGTTTCTCCGGTATCAGTAAGCGTTCGGATTCTGGTCGTGATCCAGGCTGTCCTCGCCGACCTTGCCGCGCATCACCCGGTAGACCCAGGCCGTGTAAGCCAGGATGATCGGCAGGAAGAACGCGGTCACCAGCAGCATGATGAACAGCGTCAGGTGGCTGGAAGACGCATCCCACACCATCAGGCTGGCGCCGGGATTGAGCGAGGACGGGAGCAGGAAAGGAAAGGTGGTCAGGCCGAAGGTCAGCAGGATGCCGGCGATCGCCAGCGCCGAGGACAGGAACGCCAGTCCGCCCTTGCCCACGCGCAGGCAGAGCGCGCTCAGCAGCGCGCCCAGCACGCCCAGCAGCGGGAACAGCCAGATCACCGGCCAGCGCGCGTAGTTGCCCATCCACGCGCCCTGCTGCGCGATCACCACCTTGGCCAGCGGATTGGACGGACCGGCCGGATCCATGGCGACCTGCAACACATAGCCATTCACGCCCTTCGCCAGCCAGACGCCGCCGATCACGAACAGCACCGCGGTGGCGAGCGCGGCCACGCTGCCGTAGCGGCGCGCGCGTTGGGCGATCGCGCCCTCGGTCTTCATCGCCAGCCGGCCGGCGCCATGGGCGACCAGCATGCCCACGCTGACCAGGCCGCAGAGCAGCGCGAAGGGCGTGAGCAGCCCGAACAGGCCACCCTCGTAATGCGGGCGCAGGATGTCGTCGAAGGTGAACGGCGCACCGAGCAGCACGTTGCCCATCGCCACGCCGAATACCAGCGCCGGCACCAGTCCGCTGACGAACAACGCCCAGTCCCAGACCGCGCGCCAGCGCGGATCCGGCACCTTGCTGCGGAACTTGAAACCGACCGGACGCAGGATCAGCGCGATCAGGATCAGGAACATGGCGATGTAGAAGCCGGAAAAGCTGACCGCGTACAGCGGCGGCCAGGCGGCGAAGATGGCCGCGCCGCCGACGATCAGCCAGACCTGGTTGCCCTCCCACACCGGGCCGATCACGTTCAGCGTGATCCGGCGTTCCTCGTCGGTGCGGGCCACCGCCGGCAGCAGCGTCGCCACGCCCAGGTCGAAGCCGTCCATCACCGCAAAGCCGATCAGCAGGATGCCCAGCAGCGCCCACCAGATCAGGCGCAGGGTCGGATAGTCGAGCGGAATGGTGTCCATGGACGCGCTCCTCTCAGATGGCCGTGGCCGGTGGGGTGGCGGGTGCGGCCGCGCCACGGGATTCCGGCGAGAGCTGCTCGGGTCCCTTCAGGATCAGCTTGCGCATCAGCCAGATCTCGACCAACGCCAGCACGGTGTAGATCGTGACGAAGCCGCTCAGGGTAATCAGGATCTGGTGCAGCTTCAGGCCCGAAGCGGCGAAGAAGGTCGGCAGCACGCCGTCGATCACCCACGGCTGGCGGCCGTACTCGGCGATCAGCCAGCCGGCCTCGATCGCGATCCATGGCAACGGCAGGCTGTAGAAGGCCAGCCGCAGGAACCAGCGCCGCTTGTCCAGCTGGTGTTTGCTGGCCAGCCAGAACGCGAAGGCGAAGAAGGCGATGAAGTAGAAGCCCAGCCCGACCATCAGGCGGAAACTCCAGAACAGCGGCGCCACGTGCGGTACGGTGTCGAACGCGGCCTTGACGATCTCATCGTCGGTCGCGTTGGCGATGTCCTCGCGGTACTTCTTCAGCAGCAGGGCGTGGCCGATGTCGCGCCAGCGGGTTTCGAACATGTAACGCGCGTGGGAATCACCGCGGTTGGCGCGCAGTTTCTGCAGGTTCTCGTAGGCGACGATGCCGTTGCGGATGCGTCCCTCGGCGCGCTCGACCAGTTCCAGGATGCCGGGCATCTCCTTGTCGAGCGAGCGGGTGCCGATGATGCCCATCACGTAGGGGATATGCACCGCGTAATGGTTGGTGCGGGTTTCCTGATCGGGAATGGCGAAGGCGTTGAAGCCCGCCGGCGCCGGCTCGGTCTCCCACATCGCCTCGATCGCGGCCAGCTTCATCTTCTGGTTCTCGCCGACCGCGTAGCCGCTCTCGTCGCCCAGCACCACCACCGACAACGCCGCGGCCAGGCCGAAGCTGGCCGCCACCGCCATCGAACGCTTGGCGAAGTCGGCGTTGCGGCCGCGCAGCAGGTAGAACGCGCTGATCGACATCACGAACATCGCCCCGGTCACGTAGCCGGCGCTGACCGTGTGGACGAACTTGGCCTGCGCCACCGGGTTGAAGATCACCGCCATGAAGTCGGTGATCTCCATGCGCATGGTCTCGGGGTTGAACACCGCGCCGACCGGGTTCTGCATCCAGCCGTTGGCGACCAGGATCCACAGCGCCGAGAAATTGGTCGCCAGCGCGACCAGCCAGGTGACCGCCAGGTGCTGGACCTTGCTGAGCCGGTTCCAGCCGAAGAAGAACAGGCCGATGAAGGTCGCCTCCAGGAAGAAGGCCATCAGGCCCTCGATCGCCAGCGGGGCGCCGAAGATGTCGCCGACGTAGTGGCTGTAATAAGACCAATTGGTGCCGAACTGGAACTCCATCACAATACCAGTGGCGACACCCATGGCAAAGTTCACCCCGAACAGGGTGCCCCAGAACAGGGTCATCCGCCGCCACACGTCACGTCCGGTCATGACGTAGACGCTCTCCATGATGGCCACCATGAAGGACAGGCCCAGGGTCAGTGGCACGAACAGGAAGTGGTACATCGCCGTCAGGGCGAATTGCAGGCGGGACAGCTCGACAACGGTCATGTCCGGCATGAAGGGGGCTCGGCAGCGGTGTCGGGGGGAATTCTAGACCCGCACAGGGCGCGGGCGGGGGTGACAATCTGTCGCACCCTGGACCTCGTCCCGGGTTGCCAACATGCCGCCCGTGGTTCGCCGACCACCCCCTGTCCGCGTTTCCCCCCTCCCCGGTTGATTCAGATCAATGTGGGCCGGGGCCGGTGGGGCCGAAGATCATGGTGTTGAGCCTAGGAGCAGGTGGCATGCAGAGCGTGCAGGGTACTTATAACGACAAGGTGGTGCGCCAGTTCGCGGTGATGACCGTGGTCTGGGGCATCGTGGGGATGGCCGTGGGCGTATTCATCGCCGCCCAGCTGTACTGGCCGGCGCTGAATTTCGACCTGCCATGGCTCAGCTATGGCCGGCTGCGCCCCCTGCATACCAATGCGGTGATCTTCGCGTTCGGCGGCAGCGCCCTGTTCGCGACCAGCCTGCACGTGGTCCAGCGCACCTGCCACGTCCGGCTGATCTCGGACAAGCTAGCGGCCTTCGTGTTCTGGGGCTGGCAGGCGGTGATCCTGGCGGCCGCGATCACCCTGCCGCTGGGAATGACCCAGGGCAAGGAGTACGCCGAGCTGGAATGGCCGGTCGACATCCTGATCACGGTGGTCTGGGTGGCCTACGCGGTGCTGTTCTTCGGCACCATCGCCAAGCGCGCGGTCAAGCACATCTACGTGGCCAACTGGTTCTACGGCGCCTACATCATCGCCGTGGCCCTGCTGCACATCGTCAACAACATCGCCATTCCGGTCGGTTTCACCAAGTCCTACCCGGTCTACAGCGGCGCGGTCGACGCGATGGTGCAGTGGTGGTACGGCCACAACGCGGTCGGTTTCTTCCTGACCGCCGGCTTCCTCGGCATGATGTATTACTTCGTGCCCAAGCAGGCCGGCCGCCCGGTCTATTCCTACCGCCTGTCGATCGTCCACTTCTGGGCGCTGATCGCGGTCTACATGTGGGCCGGCCCGCATCACCTGCACTACACCGCGCTGCCGGACTGGGCGCAATCGCTGGGCATGGTGTTCTCGCTGATCCTGCTGGCGCCGTCCTGGGGCGGCGCGCTGAACGGCATCCTGACCCTGTCGGGCGTCTGGCACAAGCTGCGCACCGACCCGATCCTGAAGTTCCTGATCGTCGCCGTGTCGTTCTACATGATCGCGACCTTCGAGGGGCCGATGATGTCGATCAAGACGGTCAACTCGCTGAGCCACTACACCGACTGGACCGTCGGCCACGTGCACGCCGGCGCGCTGGGCTGGGTGGCGATGATCTCGGTGGGTTCGATCTACGCGCTGCTGCCGCGCCTGCTGGGCCGGGACAGCATGTTCTCGACCAAGGCCATCGACCTGCACTTCTGGCTGCACACCCTGGGCGTGGTGTTCTACATCGCCTCGATGTGGATCGCCGGCGTCATGCAGGGCCTGATGTGGCGCGCCACCAACGCCGACGGCACGCTGACCTACAGCTTCGTCGAGGCGCTCAACGCCACCTATCCGTACTACCTGATCCGCCTGGGCGGCGGCCTGCTGGTGCTGAGCGGCATGGGCGTGATGGCGTGGAATACCTGGAAGACGTTTGCATCCGCGCGTTCGACCGCACCGCAACCGATCCTGCCGGTTGACGTTTCCGAAGTGCGCGCCTGAGGACGAGACCGACATGAGCAACAGCAACTCCCACGAGAAAATCGAGAAGAACATCGGCCTGATGGCCATCCTGATCGCGGTGGTCGTGTCGTTCGGCGGCCTGGCCGAGATCGTGCCGCTGATGTTCCAGGCCGAGGCCATCAAGCCGCTGGAAGGGGTCAAGCCCTACCCGGCCCTGCAACTGGCCGGCCGCGACGTGTATGTCCGCGAAGGCTGCTACAACTGCCACTCGCAGATGGTCCGCACCCTGCGCTTCGAGAGCGAGCGCTACGGCCACTACTCGCTGGCCGGCGAGTCGGTCTACGACCGTCCGTTCCAGTGGGGCAGCAAGCGCACCGGACCGGACCTGGCCCGGGTCGGCGGCCGCTACTCCGACGACTGGCACCGCGTGCACCTGATCAACCCGCGCGACGTGGTGCCCGAGTCGAACATGCCCGGCTTCCCCTGGCTGGAAAAGAACAAGGTCGACGGCGAGGCCACCGCGCGGCGGATGGGCGCGCTGAAGGCGCTGGGCGACCCCTACACCGATGCCGAGATCAAGGCCGCGCCCGAGGAACTGAAGGGCAAGACCGAGCTGGACGCCGTGGTGGCGTACCTGCAGGCGCTCGGCAAGCACGCGCCGCGGGGAGGCTGACATGGTGTCCGGAATCGTGACCGCAATCCTGCTGGTGCTGTTCATCGGCGGCTGGATCTGGGTATGGAGCCCGCGCCGCAAGGCCGAATTCGATGATGCCGCGGCGCTGCCGCTGAACGAGGAAGACGAGGAGTACAAGGCATGAACAGCGGCTGGTCGTGGTACGTCATCGCCCTGGTGGTGCTGAACATCGCCGGCTGCGCGTGGTTGCTGTGGTGGACGGCCCGCCGTCGCCCGGGTGACCCGGCGCCGGAGGAAACCAGCCATGTCTGGGACGGTGATCTGACCGAATACAACAAGCCGTTGCCGCGCTGGTGGATCAACATGTTCTACCTGACCATCGCGTTCGGCATCGGCTACATCGCGTGGTACGGCGGCCTTGGCGGCTACGCCGGCGCCGCCGACTGGTCCTCCGCCGGCGAACACGCCGCCAAGAAGAAGGTGGAAGACGCCAAGCTGGAACAGACCTTCAAGCCCTACGCGGACCAGGCCATCGACAAGCTGGCGCAGGATCCGAAAGCGCTGTCGCTGGGCCGTTCCATCTTCAACAACACCTGCGCCACCTGCCACGGTTCGTCCGCGCAGGGCGCGATCGGCTACCCCAACCTGACCGACGACATCTGGCACTGGGGCGGCTCGCCCGAGAAAGTGCTGGAAACGGTGCTGGACGGCCGCGACGGCGTGATGCCCGAATGGGGCACCGCGCTGACCGGCATGGGCGGCCCGAACGCGGTCGACTACACCATCGCCTACGTGCGCACGCTGGGCCATCCGGATCAGCTGATCAACAACTTCCCCGCCTCCCAGGGCAAGAAGCTGTACGAGGGCGTGTGCGTGGCCTGCCACGGCGTCGAAGGCAAGGGCAATCCGGATCTCGGCGCGCCAGACCTGACCGACAACTACTGGTTGTACGGCGACAGCAGCGAAAGCCTGCGCCAGACCATCAGCAAGGGCCGCCATGGCATCATGCCGGCGCACCGTGAGCTCCTCGGCGAGACCCGCGCGCGCCTGGTCGCCGCGTATGTCTGGTCGCTGTCGCACAAGGGCAACAAGGAAACCGCCGCCGCCACGCCATAAAAGGAAACGTCGTCGCCATGACCGATTTCAGCGAACCCCGACTGGACCATCCGCCCCGCCCGCTGGCACAGCGGATCGGGGCCATCCTCTGGCCCAGTTTCTTCGCGGCGGGCGTGGCGACGATGGTGTTCTTCGCCTTCGTGGATCCGCTGCAACTGCGCGACGCGACCTTCCCCGACTGGCCGCTGACCCGCGAGCTCGGCTACACGCTGGGCTTTTTCATGTTCTGGCTGGCGACCGCCTCGTCCAGCCTGTTCACCTGGATACTCCTGCGGCCCTCCAGCCGCTTCAACCGCGCGCTGCCGCCGGAATGAAAGCCTGGAGCGGGCCTGCGACAAACCGTCGCTCCCGCTCCTGTCGTGCGCGCCGGAGACTGGATCCGTCCGGTTCTCCCTCAAACGCCACGCCGGTAACCCCCGGCGAAGCCATGCCATGAACGTTCCGATTCCGCTCTACCGCAAATCCCAGCCCCCATCGCGCAACGGAGTGTCGCCATGAGCCGGCAGATTCCCATCGACGTGGTGGACGACCAGGGCAATTCGCTCTACGTCAGCGAGCGCAAGATCTATCCGCGCGACGTGTCCGGCCGCCTCAACCGGCTGCGCGTGGCGGCGGTGTTCTGGCTGCTGGGCATGTTCTATGTGTTCCCGTGGCTGCGCTGGGACGGCCGCCAGGCGGTGCTGTTCGATCTTCCGGCGCGCAAGTTCTATGTGTTCGGGCTGTCGTTCTGGCCACAGGACTTCCTGTTCCTGGCGCTGCTGCTGATCATCGCGGCGATGGCGCTGTTCTTCTTCACCACCCTGGCCGGGCGCCTGTTCTGCGGCTACGCCTGCCCGCAGACGGTGTGGACCGAAGTGTTCCTGTGGATGGAGCGCTGGACCGAGGGCGACCGCAGCCAGCGCATGAAGCTGGACGCCGGTCCCTGGAACGGGCAGAAAATCCTGCGCAAGGGCGGCAAGCACGCGATCTGGCTGCTGTTCGCGCTGTGGACCGGTTTCACCTTCGTCGGCTTCTTCACCCCGATCCGCGACCTCGCCATGCGCGCGCCGCTGGAATGGGGCGGCTGGGAAACCTTCTGGGTGCTGTTCTACGCGCTCGCCACCTGGGGCAACGCCGGTTTCCTGCGCGAGCAGGTGTGCAAGTACATGTGCCCCTACGCGCGCTTCCAGAGCGCGATGTTCGACCGCAACACCCTGATCATCGCCTACGACCCGATGCGCGGCGAACCGCGTGGCCCGCGCAAGCGCGGCCTGGCCAGCGTGCTGGAACGCGCGCGCGGCCTGCTCGACAAGGCCACCGCCTACGACTACGTGTTCCGCGCCTACCAGCATCCCACCGCGGCCGACAACCGCCTGCACGCGCGCGGCACCATCACCTTCGCCGGCGCCGGCGCGCATGCCGAACCGCTGCCGAAGTTTACCCCCGACCAGCTCGGCGACTGCATCGACTGCACCATCTGCGTGCAGGTCTGTCCGACCGGCATCGACATCCGCAATGGCCTGCAGTACGAGTGCATCGCCTGCGGCGCCTGCATCGACGCCTGCGACGACGTGATGGGCAAGATGGGGTATCCGAACGGCCTGATCCGCTATTCCACCCAGAACGCCATCGACGGCAAGGGCACCCGCGTGTTGCGTCCGCGCGTGTTCGTCTACGGCACCATCCTGCTGGCGCTGCTGGCCGCGTGGGGCTGGGGCGTGACCCACCGCAGCGACGTCATCGCCGAGGTGCTGCGCGATCGCAACGCGCTGTACCGCGACGTCGGCGGCGGACGCATCGAGAACAGCTACACGCTCAAGCTGGTCAACAAGGACCAGCAGTCGCACCAGTACCGCGTCGTGCTGGAATCGGACACGCCCGGCATCACCCTGGCCGGTGGCGGCAAGCAGGTCCAGGCCGATGCCGAGGAAGTGCTGTCGCTGCCGCTGGTCGCGACCGCGCCGTCCAGCGTGACCGGCCGGCACGCCATCCGCATCCGCGTCGAACGCGAGGACGGCGTGTCGACCAAGATCGTCGAAAGCAGCTACTTCGGACCCACTCCATGACCCCGCAACCCAAAGTCCCCCTCTGGCGCATTCCGGTGATGTGGCTGGTGATCGGCCTGCCGATCGCCTCGATCGTCGCCGGCGTCGGCCTGGTCTACATCGCCGTGCGTGCCGGCGGCGCCGACGCGGTCACCGACAAGGTGGACCGGATGGCGCAGATCCAGACCACCGACCTCGGCCCCGATCAGCGCGCGCAGGCCATGAAGCTGGCGGCGGTGCTGCGGGTGGACGCGGGCGTGGTGGAAGTCATTCCGGTCAGCGGCGAGTTCGATCGCCGCGCGCCGCTGGAGCTGCATCTGCAACATCCGACCAAGGCCGAAGAGGATCGCCGCCTGCGCCTGCCCCCGGCCGGCAACGGCTGGCGCCTGGATGAAGCGGTGGACGCATCGCACGCGTGGAAGGTGCAGCTCGGCCCGGCCGATGGCCAGTGGCGCCTGCGCGGTCGCCTGCCCAAGGCACAGCGGGCCGTGCACCTGGCGCCCTCGCTGCGGGACGACGCCGCTTCGTGAGTGCGACGGCGCCTTCGCCGCATTGCTACCACTGCGGCGAGGCCCTGCCAGCCGCACCGGTGCTGCGTCCGCTGGACGGCCAGACCGTAGGCTTCTGCTGCGAAGGCTGTGCGGCGGCGGCCGAATGGATCCGCCATTCGGATCTGGGCAGCTACTACCGCCTGCGCAGCGCCGCGGCCGGACGCGTGGACGCCGAACCGGTCGATCTCGGCATCTGGGATCGCGAGGAACTGCAGGCCGAACACAGCCATCCGATCACCGGCGGGCGCGAAATCATCCTGCTCACCGACGGCATGCGCTGCGCCGCCTGCGCCTGGCTGATCGACCGCGCGCTCGCCCGCGAGGAAGGCGTGCTCGACAGCACCGCCAACGCGGTCACCGGACGCATCCGCATCGCCTGGGATCCGCAGCGCGCGGCACTGTCGCGGATCCTGCAGCGGCTGTCCATGCTCGGCTACCGGCCCTACCTGGCCGGCGGCGAGGCCAGCGAACGGGCGCGCCTGGACGAGCGCAAGCGCTGGCTGCTGCGGTTGGGCATCGCCGGGCTGGGCGCATTGCAAGCGATGATGTTCGCCGAGGCGCTGTACCTGGACGTGGACCGGACCATGCCGGTGCCCACCCGCGATTTCTTCCGCTGGCTGACCTTCCTGGTGTCCACGCCGGTGGTGTTCTACTCCGGCTGGCCGTTCCTGGCCGGTGCCTGGCGCGAACTGCGCGAGCGCCACCTCGGCATGGACACGCTGATCGCCGGCTCCACCCTGCTCGCCTATCTGGCCAGCCTGGTCGAAACCGTCCGCGGCGGCGTCCACGTCTGGTACGACGCGGCGGTGATGTTCGTGTTCCTGCTGCTGGCCGCGCGCATGCTGGAACAGCGCGCGCGCAACATCGCCACCGCCCAGGTCGATGCGCTGGCGCGCGCACGTCCCGCCTTCGCCACCCGCGAGCGCGCCGACGGCAGCCGCGAGTCGGTGGCGGTCGGCAGCCTCGCCAGCGGCGACGTGGTGCGGGTGGCCGCCGGCGACAACGTGCCGGCCGACGGCGTGCTGCTGGACGCCGACGCGGTGTTCGAGGAAGCGCTGCTGACCGGCGAGTCGCATCCCATCCGCAAGCGCGCGGGCGCGGCGATCTACGCCGGCACCGTGTGCCGCGAGCATCCCGCGCGCCTGCGGGTCACCGATGTCGGCAGCGCGACCCGCCTGTCGCAGCTCGCGCGGCTGGTGGATCAGGCGCAGGCGCACCGTCCGCCGATCGCGCGCGCGGCCGATCGCATCGGTGGCCGCTTTGTCGCCGGCCTGCTGCTGGCGGCGCTGGCGGTGTACGTGTTCTGGCATTTCCATGATCCCGCGCGCGCCTTCGAGGTGACCCTGGCGCTGCTGGTGATCAGTTGTCCATGCGCGTTGTCGCTATCGGTGCCGACCGCGCTGGCCGCCGCGCACGGCACCCTGGCGAAGCTGGGCGTGCTGGCCACGCGCGCCGACGCGCTGGACACGCTCTCGCGCGCCAGCGACATCGTGTTCGACAAGACCGGCACGCTGAGCGATCCGCGCACGCTGACGGTCGAGGCGCAGAGCCTGGATGGCTTCGGCCGGGCGCGGGCGCTGGCGATGGCCGCCGCGCTGGAACGCGACAGCGGACACCCGCTGGCGCCGGCCTTCCTCGCCGCCGCGGACGAAGCCGGCGCGGAGTCACTGCAGGCCGGACAGGTCGAAACCGTCACCGGCCGCGGCGTGCAGGGACGCATCGAGGGTGAATCCTGGCGGCTGGGCCGGGCGGATTTCGCCTTCGGTGGCGATGACGATGGCGCGATTTGGCTGGGCGACGGCGAATGCGGCGTCGCCCGCTTCACGCTGCGCGAATCGGCACGCCCGGACGCGCGCGACGCACTGGCGGCGTTGCGCGCGCAGGGATTCACCGTGCACCTGGCCAGTGGCGACGGCGTCGCGCCGGTGCAGCGTTTCGCCGCGGAGATGGGCATCGCCGATCCGCGCGCGCGGCAGGCGCCGGAGGACAAGCTCGCCTTCGTGCACGAACTCCAGGCACGGGACCGGATCGTCGCGATGGTCGGCGACGGCATCAACGACGCACCGGTGCTGGCCGGCGCGGACGTGTCGGTGGCGATGGGCCAGGGTGCGCCGCTGGCGCAGCGCGCGGCGGATCTGGTGATGACCGGCACCTCGCTGTCGCGCCTGCCGGCCACCGTGGATCTGGCCCGCCGCACCCGCCGGATCATCCGCGAGAACCTGGCGTGGGCGCTGGCCTACAACGTGCTGGCGCTGCCGCTGGCCGCCACCGGCAAGGTCACCCCATGGCTGGCCGCGCTGGGAATGGCGCTATCCTCGCTGCTGGTCACCGCCAACGCCCTGCGCCTGACCCGCGTGCCCACGGACAAGTCCGCCCCATGACCATCCTGTTGATGCTCATTCCGATCAGCCTGGTGCTGCTGGGCCTGGCGGTCGCCGCCTTCATCTGGGCGGTGCGGCGCGGCCAGTTCGACGATCTGGACACGCCCGCGCTGGACATCCTCGACGACGAGGATGCGCGGAAACCCGCGCACCCGTCGAAGACCGCAACGTCGGAAGGCGACGACGCGGCGTCCCCGACGGATGCCGCAGGCAATACGGGCAAGGGCGATGCCGGTTGACAGCCTTACCCTGCTCGCGGCGCTGCTGAGCGGCCTGCTGGGCGGCGTGCACTGCGCGGCGATGTGCGGCGGCATCGCCACCGGATTCTCCGCGATGAGTCCGCAGCGCGGCTGGGGCGCGGCCTTGCAGGTCAATCTCGGCCGGGTCGGCGGCTACGTGCTGGCCGGCGCGATCGTCGGCGGCTTCGGCGGCGGCCTGCTGAAAGTGTTCCGCTTCGACACTCTGGCACTGGGCCTGCGCATGGCGGTGGGCGTGGTGCTGGTGCTGGTCGCGCTGCGCCTGCTGGATCGGCGCGCGCGCCTGCAATTCCTGTCGCGTCCGGCGGCGCGCCTGTGGCAATGGTTGCGGCCGCTGCAATCGCGCCTGCTGCCGGCCGATCGCGCCTGGCGCCGGATCGCGCTGGGCATGCTGTGGGGCTGGCTGCCCTGCGGACTCAGCCTGAGCCTGCTGACCGCCGCGTGGTTGCAGGCCAATGCGCGCGACAGCGCGCTGACCATGCTCGCCTTCGGCCTGGGTACGCTGCCGATGATGGTGCCGCTGACCTGGTCGGGCGCGCGCATGGGCCGCTGGCTGCAACGACCCGGCGCGCGCGTCGGCGCGGCGATGATTGTGCTGTTCGCCGGCCTGCTCACCCTCGCCGGGCCCTGGCTGGCGCACGCGCCGGCGCTGCACGGCCTGCTCAGCGCGCTGGGCTGCCGTACCCTGCCGACATGAGCGATGTGGCGGATGCGCGCGCGCCCGACGCGCGGCGACACCTGAAAGCATTCGCCGCGCTTGCCGCACGTCCGCTGCGGCTGGCCGGTGTCTGCACGGTGCTGGCGGGCGCGCTGCTGGTGCCGCAGGCGCTGCTGATCGCGCGGGCGATGCAGCAGGTCTTCGTCGACCACGCGCCGGTGCGCGCGGTGGCGGCGCTGCTGGCCGGACTGGCCGCGGTCGGCGTGCTGCGCGCGTTGCTCGGATGGGCGTCGCGGCGGCTGGCCGATGAAGCGGTGGAAACGGTGCGCGTGCAGGTGCGTGCGCGACTGGCGCGCCGACTGGTCGCGCGCGGGCCGCGCTGGCTGCGGCACCGGCGCAGCGGCGAACTCGCCGAGATGCTGGGTGGCCACGTCGATGCGCTGGAAGGCTACCTCGGCGGTTTCCTGCCGGTGCGGCTGGAAGTGGTGGCGGTGCCGTTGCTGATCCTGATCGGCGCGTTCTGGGCCGATCGCGTGGTTGGCCTGATCCTGCTCTTCACCCTGCCGCTGGCGCCGATCTTCATGATGCTGGTGGGCTGGGGCGCGGAAGCGGCCAGCCGCCGCCAACTGCAGGCGCTGGCGCGGATGGGCGGCCACTTCGCCGATCGCCTGCGCGGCCTCGGCCTGATCCGGTTGTACGGACGCGGCGACAGCGAACTGGCCGGCATCGAGCAAGCCGCCGAGGGTTTGCGCCACAGCAGCCTGAAGGTCCTGCGCATCGCCTTCCTGTCCTCGGCGGTGCTGGAATTCTTCGCCTCGCTGAGCGTGGCGATGATCGCGCTGTACCTGGGCCTGTCCTACCTGGGCATGCTCGATCTGCGCGGACCGCCGCTGGATCTGGCGACCGGCGTGTTCTGCCTGCTGCTGGCGCCGGAGTTCTACGCGCCGCTGCGGCGGCTGGCGACGCACTACCACGATCGCGCCGCCGCGCTGGCCGCGGCGGGCGAGATGGCGCATCTGCTGGAAGACATCGAGCCAGAGATCGCGCCGGCATCGCCGGCGACCGCGGACGTGGCCAGCGATCCGCGCGCGCCGGCGGTGCGGGTGGATGGCCTGGCGCTGCGTCCCGCCGACCGTGTGCCGCTGGCGCTGCGTGACCTCTCCTTCGAACTGCAAGCCGGCGGACACCTCGCGATCGCGGGTGCCAGCGGCGGCGGCAAGAGCACGCTGCTGGAAGCGCTGGCCGGCTGGCTGCCGCCTGTCGAAGGATCAATCCAATACGACACGTCGCCACGCATCGGCTACGCGCCGCAGCGGCCGTTCCTGTTCCAGGGCACGCTGGCCGACAACCTGCGCATCGCCGCGCCCGGCGCCAGCGACGCGGAACTGGAACACGCCGCCGAGGCCGCCCAGGTGATGCGCTTCGCCCGGCGCCTGCCGCGGGGCCTGCACACGGTCATCGGCGAGCGCGGTTTCGGCCTGTCCGGCGGCGAGGCACGGCGCGTGGCGCTGGCACGGCTGTTCCTGCGCAAGCCCGATCTGCTGTTGCTGGACGAACCCACCGCCTTCCTCGATCCGGAAACCGAGCGGGCCGTGCTGCAGGCGCTGGCGGAGTTCGCATGCGGACGCACGCTGATCATGGCCACCCACAGCCCGGCGGCGATGCGGATGGCCGGGCGCGTGCTGGATCTGCGCGATGCACACGCGCACGCCGCGGAGGCGCCGGCATGAGCGCGCGGCCGGACGATCTCCGCGGGGTGTTGCGCCGCCACGCCGGCGGCATCGCGCTGACCTTCGCGCTGCTGCTGATCACCCTGCTCGCCGGCACCGGCCTGCTCGGCCTGGCCGGGCATTTCCTCACCGCCGCGGCGCTGGCCGGCAGCGCGGCGATTGGCTTCAACTTCTTCGGTCCTTCGGCCGGCATCCGTGCCTTCACCTTCGCCCGCATCCTCTCGCGCTACGCGGAAAAACTGGTCGGCCACGACGTCACCCTGGCGCTGGCGAAGGATCTGCGGGTGTGGTTCTTCCGCCGCGCGCTGCCACTGGCGCCGCTGGGGCTGGGGCGCTATCGCGTGGGCGATCTGCTGGCGCGACTGGTCGCCGACATCGAGGCGGTCGACGGCCTGCTGGTGCGCGCGCTCGGTCCGCTGGTGTCGCTGGCGACGGTGCTGTCGATCGGCGTCGTCGTCACGTGCTGGCTGCTGCCCGCCGCTGGACTGTTGCTGGCGATGGTGTTCGTCCTGATCGCGGTGGCGGTGCCGTGGGCGATCCAGGCCGGCGCGCGCGGCCTGGAACGCGAACGCGCCGAAGCACGCGCGCGCCTGCGCTACGCGGTGCTCGAAGGGCTGGAGGGCGCCAGCGATCTGGTCGCGCTCGACGCGGTGGACGGTTGGCTGGCGCGGGTGGACGCGGACGCAGTGGCATTGGCCGGACGGGAGCGCCAGCGCAAGCGGCGGCTCGCGCTCGGCGTGCTGCTCCACGGCCTGCTGGCGGCATTGCTGCTGCCGGCGCTGGGCGGGTTGCTGTTCGATGCGGTCGATGCGCGGCGCTTGTCCGCGCCCGCGGCGGGCGGCCTGTTCTTCATGACCCTGGCCCTGCTGGAAGCCGCCGCCGGCATCGGCGTGGCATGGCAGGCCTGGCAGGCCGCGCGTGCCTCCGCGCGGCGGCTGGACGAGGTGGCGATGCAGCGCCCGGAGATCGACGACCCCGCCGATTCCGTCGCCGTGCCCGCGCAGGGCGCGCTGGTGCTGGAAGGCGTGGCCTTCGCCTGGCCGGGCGAAACGCGCCGGCTGCTGGAAGGCGTGGATCTGGTGCTCGCGCCGGGACGTCGCATTGCCATCCGCGGCGACAGCGGCGCCGGCAAGTCATCGCTTCTCGCATTGCTGCTGCGCCTGCGCGATCCCGACGCGGGCCGGCTGCTTTACGCGGGCCACGATCTGCGCCGTTTCCGCGGCGCCGACTGGCATGCACGCCTGGCCTGGTTGCCGCAGGACGCGCCGATCTTCGCCGGCAGCGTGCGCGACAACCTGCGCATCGGCGATCCCGGCGCCGACGACGCAAAGCTGTGGCGGGCGCTGGCGCAGGTCCGGCTGGACACGCTGGTGCGAGGCTGGAGCGACGGCCTCGATGGCTGGGTCGGCGAAAGCGGCGCGACCCTCTCGGCCGGCCAGGCCCGGCGCCTGGCGCTGGCGCGCGCGCTGTTGCGCGAGACGCCGTTGCTGCTGCTCGACGAACCCACCGAAGGCCTGGACCAGGACACCGCCGATGCACTGATGCGCGATGTCGCCGAGGCGGCCGCCGATCGCGCGGTCCTGATCATCACCCACGCGCCCCTGCCCGCCGGCACGGTCCATGAAAGCCACCGCCTGATCGACGGCCGCCTCTGGCCGGATCCCGAGGAGCGGAGCGAGCTCCGCTCTACGCCAAACCACATCGCGTCCCCGTAGAGCAGAGCTCGCTCCGCTCCGCCATGCCTCATGCGCACGTCAGGCCATCGTCCGCACAACAGTCAAAAAGAAAGCGGAGCAAGCTCCGCCCTACGCGTGGGTTGCGAGCAGACGACGCCGGCTTACTCGCGCATTTCGGCGAGCGCGGCCAGGCGCTTGCGATCCTTCAGGCTTACCCGGTGCGGATCGTCGGTGGCAATCAGGCCGTCCTGGCGCAGGCGGGTGAAGCTACGGCTGACGGTTTCCACGGTCAGGCCCAGGTAGTCGGCGATGTCGGTGCGCGACATCGGCAGCACCACTTCATCGCCGCTGTAGCCCTGGCGGCGGCGGCGCGCATGCATGTCCAGCAGGAACGAGGCCAGCCGTTCCAGCGGGGTCATCCGCGCCAGCGACATCAGGTTGTCGCGGGTGGCGTCCAGTTCCACGCAGGCGCGTTCCAGCAGTTCGCGCTCCAGTTCCGGATAGCGCGCGCACAGCGTGCGCATGTCCTGCATGGTGAAGGCGCACAGCGCGCTGTCGACGATCGCCTCGATCGAATGGCGATAGTGGGTGGCGCCGCTGAAGCCGATGAAATCGCCCGGCATCAGGAAGCCGGCGACCAGCCGGCGGCCATCGGCCAGCAGGCGGATCCGGCGCAGCGCGCCGGCGGTGACGGTGAACACCTCGCGGCGGGAGTCGCCTTCCCGCGCCAGCACTTCGCCGGCCTTGAGCGGAATATCGCCGGCCAGGGTCTCCAGCGCCCGCGCCTGGTCCAGCGGCAGCGCCGCGCAGACCGCCAGGTGGCGGACCTGGCAACCGACGCAGTCGCCCTGCGCCGGACCGGCCAGGGGATCGGCATCCCCCCGGCTCCCGGGGACAACGGGCTGTCCGTTGTGACGCAGTACGCGCAGGCTCATTGGGGGGGCGGCCGGGTCGGGAAAACAGGGGCTTATTGTATATCGGCCCGACCCGGCATTCCTTTCGGCTGAATGGAAAACCGCACTTCCCGGTCCCCGAATCCCCCGCTGACGCCCGGAATCGGTTAAAGTGCGCGCCGTTTGCCAGCGGCCGTTCGTTTCCCCAACGGTCCGCCGATGCCGGCCCCCCGCGGTCCCGCATCCGCTCCACTCCGACTGCTTTCGCTGCGCAAACCCGGAGTCGCCATGTGGCGCCTTCCGCCTTTTTCCCCTCTCGCAGCGCGGTTTCCAGGGAACGCTACGGGTAAACGGCCGATCCGCCATCGCCGCCGCGCCTGACCGCGCGTTGTCGGCGCGGGTAGCGTCCGCCGCCTTTGGAGTATTCCGCAATGACGTTCGAATCCCTCGGCCTCGCGCCGGCACTGCTGCGCGCGCTGGATGAGCAGGGCTACACCGAGCCCACCCCCGTCCAGGCCCAGGCCATTCCGCTGGCGCTGGCGGGTCACGACCTGCTGGCCGGCGCCCAGACCGGCACCGGCAAGACCGCCGCGTTCGGCCTGCCGCTGATCCAGTACCTGGCGACCACCCCGCAGGAAGTCGCCCCGCGCGGCGGCCGCAAGCCGCGCGCGCTGATCCTGACCCCGACCCGCGAACTGGCCGTGCAGGTGCACGACAGCCTGCGTACCTACGGCAAGTACCTGCGCATCCCCAGCACCACCATCTACGGCGGTGTCGGCATGGGCAACCAGCTGGACGCGCTGCGCCGTGGCGTGGATCTGGTGATCGCCTGCCCGGGCCGCCTGATCGACCACATCGAGCGCCGCAGCATCGACCTGTCCGGCATCGAGGTGCTGGTGCTGGACGAGGCCGACCGCATGCTCGACATGGGCTTCCTGCCCTCGATCAAGCGCATCCTCGCCAAGCTGCCGCGCCAGAACCGCCAGACCCTGCTGTTCTCGGCCACCTTCGCCGATCCGATCCGCGACCTGGCGCTGGAGTTCATGCACGAGCCGCAGCAGGTGCAGGTGACCCCGAGCAACACCGTCGCCGACACCATCGCCCACCGCGTGCATCCGGTCGACGGCGGTCGCAAGCGCGAGCTGCTGCTGCACCTGCTGGCCGCCGACAGCCGCGTGCAGACGCTGGTGTTCGGCCGGACCAAGCACGGCTGCGACAAGCTGGCGACGTTCCTGGAAAAGAGCGGCGTGCGCGCCGCCGCCATCCACGGCAACAAGTCGCAGGGCGCGCGCCTGCGCGCGCTGGGTGACTTCAAGGCCGGCCGCGTCAACGTGCTGGTCGCCACCGACATCGCCGCGCGCGGCATCGACATCGATCAGCTGCCGCGGGTGATCAACTTCGACCTGCCGATGGTGGCCGAGGACTACGTGCACCGCATCGGCCGCACCGGCCGTGCCGGCGCGCAGGGCGAGGCGATCTCGATCGTCGCCCAGGACGAGGCCAAGCTGCTGCGCCAGATCAACCGCATGCTCAAGCGCGATCTGGACATCGTGGAAGTGCCCGGCTTCGAGCCGCAGGTGCCGATCCGCTGGGGCAACTCGCAGGCCGGCCGCGACGATCGCCCCGCCGGCAACAAGGCCCCGCGCAAGCACAACCGCCGTCCGCACGCCGCCCCGCCGCGGCACGCCCATGCCGGCGGTCCCAAGCCGCAGGGCCAGGGTCGTCGCCAGGAAGGCCGCGGCGCGCGCGGTGGCCGTGGGGGTGGTTCCGGACGCTGATCGCCCTCGCGACAGCCGTCTCCCGAGCAGCCGCGTCGACGTTCGTCGACGCGGCTTTTTCGTTTCCGGCAGGTGCGATGGACACGCGGCGGAAACGGGACCGGCTCAGAAGCTGTACGACACCGACACGCGGTAGTTGCGGCCCGGTTCGCTGTAGCGGCCGATACCCTCGTCGGTGGCGTAGCCGTACAGGTAGAAGTCGCCGCGGGTGACGTTGCGGATACGCGCCCATTGGTAGTAACGCTCGTCCATCAGGTTGTACACGCCGGCGTTGATGCGCAGGTGATCGTTCACGCGCAGGCTGCCGAACAGATCGATCGTCGTGTAGGCATCGCTCAGGAACCGCTGCGGCACCTGGCCGAAGACGTCCGGTTGCAGATCCACGTCGCGGCCCTTCTTGGCCAGCGAATGGGTCAGATTGCCGGTGATGCGCAGGCGATCGTCCCAGCCCTGCCAGCTCAGACCCAGCACGCCCTTGTCCGGGTTGATGCTGTCCAGCGGGCGTCCGTTCTTCTGCTCGCCCTCGTTGTGCGACCAGGCCGTGCGTAGCAGCCAGGCGTCGCCCAGCCGCCACAGGCCTTCCAGTTCCACGCCCTTGACCGTCACCTCGCCGACATTGGCCGGCGTGTTGTAGTCATAGCCGAACCGGCTGGTGCAGGTGCCGCGCGAGCAGGTGCGGTATTCGGTGCCGGGATTGGCGGTCACCCGCGTGTTTTCGATGAAGTTGTCGTAGCGATCGCGGAACACCGAGATGCCGAAACGCGCGTTGTCGCTTTCCCAGCGATAGCCCAGTTCCACGCTCAGGCTCTTTTCCGCCTCCAGATCCGGATTGGCCGCCGCGGTTGGCACCAGCACGGTGTTGCCGGTTCCCACTTCGGTGATCTGGGTGGTGCTGGTGGGCGCGTACATCTCGCCGGTGGTCGGCGCGCGGAAACCGCGCCCGGCCTGCAGCCACAGCGACTGGTTGGGCAGGAACCGGTAGCTGATGCCGGCCTGCCAGGTGGGCGAGGCGAAACTGACGTCGCGCACGCTGCCGGTGGGATCCAGGAAAGTGCCGCCCAGCCGCGGCGAGTAGTCGTAGCGATCGTAGCGCGCGCCCAGGGTCAGCTGCAGGCGGTCATCGAGGAAGCCGATGCGATCGCGCAGGTACAGGTTCCAGGAGGTCGCATCGGTCTTCGGCACCTGCGCCGGGTCCACGGTGGCGGTGTCCAGCGCCCCGGCATTGTTCCAGCGGTAGTCGATGGCGAGGAAGTCTATGTCGCGCTGCTGCCAGGCCGCGCCGTAGACCAGCGCGTGCCGGGTCGAACCAGTGTCCAGGGCCTTGTCGAAGTCCAGCGCCACCCGGTCCAGGGTCTGTTCGGTGGTGCGATCCTCGGCGCGCCGACAGGTCAGCGCGAGCGTGCACGGGGTGGTAACCGGCGTGGCGGGCGTGCTGGACGTGCCGCTGCCGGTCAGGATGCGGGTGATGCCGCGGCTCTTGGTCTCTTGGCGATCGGCCTGCAGCTCCAGGGTATCGAACATGGCGTTGCCGGCGTTCCACCGGTAGCGGATGCCGTAGCGGTCGCGTTCGCTGCTGTCGTCGCCCCAGCGCTCCAGGTAGCCCGGTCCGCTGACCCGGCTCAGGTTGTCGACCCGGTTGTCCACCCGATTGCGTTCGTAGACCACGCCCAACCGGTGCGCATCGCTGATCACGAATTCGACCTTGGCCAGCACGTTGGTGCTGTCGTGATCGATCGGATCCGGCAACCGGCGCGCGCTGCCGGTTGCCACCGCGGTGTTCGAGAACCAGCCCTCGGATTCGTGCGCCTCGCGCCGGGTGTAGACCAGCATCGACTCGATGATGCCGGTGCGATTGGCCAGGGTCAGCGAGCCGAGTTTCTCGTCGTTGTGGCTGGTGTATCCCAGCTTCATGCCGACGTGGGTGTCGTTGCCGTCCTGCTTCAGGTAATCGGCCGGATCCTTGGTGGTGAACACCACCGCGCCGCCCAGCGCGCCGCTGCCGGCGGCGATCGAATCCGGTCCCTTGATCACCTCCACGGTCTTGAGTGAATCAATGTCCAGGCCGCCGCGCCCGGCGCGGAAGAACTCGTAGCTGCGCGCGGTCTCCAGGCTCTCGGCCATGCCCAGTCCGTCGATGGTCAAGGCGACGCGATCGCCCTCGATGCCGCGGATGTTGAAGCCGTTGTCACCGAAGCGGCCCATGTCGACGATGCTGACGCCGGGAATGTAGCGGATGACATCCTCCATGCTCTCCGCCATCTCGTTTTCCATCTGGCGGGCATCGATGACGGTGACGTTCTGGTTGGCGGACTTGCGCTTCTCACGCGCGGCCTTGACCTCGACGGGGTCGAAGGTCTTGGTGCCGTCGGCATCGGACGGGGTTTCCGCGTGCAGGGGGAAGGACAGGCTCGACGCGATGGCCAGCGCGAGCAGGCTGGGGGGCAGCTTCATGGTGGAACTCCGACAGTCGGGAAGGGAAATGCGCGCTTCGATGGGAGCGCTCCGGTCCTGGCTGCCGCCGCCATCGGCGGTCCTGCGTTGCTGGGAAGTGCATCGCGCCGGGGCGATGCGGGAAGTGGGGTGATGCCCGCTAGCGCGGGTGCTGGCAGGGATCGACGCGCCGTCGCGACGGAAGGCGGCGTGCAGGACGCACGCATGGGGACATCCCCTGGAGCGATGTGGTGTTCATCGGCATCCCCATGCCGCTGCCTGTCAGCGTCCCGCGGCAGTGCGGGCCGGCCGTGGCGGCGGCGGCAACGCCGCATCGGCCGCGTCGACCACGCCGTCGCGATTGCGGTCCGCGCCATCGAAGCTGCGTCGCCCGGACACCTGGTACTCGGCGAAGGTCATCCGGCCATCCTTGTCCGTGTCCAGCGCGGCGAAACGCACGCGCGTCTGCTTGTCCGAACCGCCGCCCAGCGCGGCGTAGTGCTGGTCCAGGCGCTGGCGGAATTCCGCCAGGTACTCCTCGCGGTCCAGCGCGCCGTCCCGGTTGGCATCGGTGCGTTCGAACTGTCCGGCGCGGGCGCGATCGAATTCCGCGCGTTCGACCTGGCCGTCGCCGTTGCCGTCGTACAGCGCCAGGAAGCCATCGCCGGTATGCGCGCTCGGCAACTCCAGCCGGCTGCGCCTGCGCTCGGCACGCGCGGCGCGTTCGGTGGCCGCGTCGCCGCTCTTGGCCAGCTCGGCGTTTTCCTTTTCCAGTGCCTTCCGGCCTTCGGCGAATACGCGTTCGCCGGAGGCGTCGAACTCGGCCCGCGACACGCGCCCGTCGCGATTCGCATCCAGCGCGTCGAAGCGGCGGCCGGTCTGGGTGATCTGGTCCTCGCGTGCCTGTTCGCGCGCCTGCCGCGATCGGGTTTCGAACTCGCGCACGTACTCTTCCACGTCCACGCTGCCGTCACGATTGGCATCGGTGGCGTCGAAGCGCTGGCGGCGGAAGGCGTCGAACTCTTCCCAGCCCAGGCGGCCATCGCCGTTGCCGTCATGCTGGGCGATGAAGGCGGTGATGTTGTCGCTGTGGCCCACCACCAACGGGCGCGCGGGTGGCGACTGCCAGGCATTGGCGGCGAGGGGAAGCAGCAGCGCGGTGGCGACCGCGCCGGTGAGGAAGGCGGTTTTCATCGAGGGACTCCAGCGGATCCGGAAAGACGGCTCAGGGTTCGAGCACGCGGAAGGTCAGGGTGTAGCTGTGGCTGTATTCAGCCACCGGCGCACCGGCCGGGGCCGGCGTGCGATGACGCGACAACGCCAGCCAGGTGCCTGCGCGCTGCAACGGAAAACTCACCCGGCCTGCGGCGTCGGTGGTCAGGTTCACGACCTGCGCCTTGCGATCCGACGTCCAGACCGCCTCGGTGATCTCGACCGGCTGGTTGGCGAGCGCCTTGCCGTCATGCTGGACGACGAACACGAACGACTCGCCCACATAGAGGTCGTTGGGATGATCGACCGGCACGAACTCCAGTCCCTGCCCGCGTGCGCGCAGCGCCGCGGTGTCCGGCGCGCCGATGCTGACGTAGGTTTCGGCCAGGGTGAGCGATTGGAAGTTGGACAGGATCTTGGCGCCCGCCGGGATCTTCACCACCGGGTCGCGCGAACTCTCGCGCTTGCCGCCGACTTCCCAGGTGCGGAACAGCGCACCCAGGCGCGGCCCGGTGCTGAACCGATAGGTGCCTTTGCCCTGCGGCATGCGGTGCTCGGCGATCGCGCGGGTCTTGAATACCTGCACCGTGTCCGGCGCGGCGCTGGCGCCGCCCGGCCCGATGATCACGAAGCGGCTGTTGTCGAACGCGGCTTCGGGCACGAAGAAGGTTTCGGCGAAGGCGGCGTCGAGCGCCAGCGTTTCGCCGGCCTGCGGGGCGAAGTTGCTGGGCGAGAGATAGGGCGTATGGGCGGAGGCGGTCGCGAGGGCGGCCCAGGCGAGCGCGCCGGTCAGCAGGGTCAGCGGTTTCATCGTCGGTTCCTGAAGGGACGGAATCGCTGGCGGAACCGGGGACGGCTGCTGGCTGCCGGGCGCATCTTAGATGCAAATGCGAATCGTTACAATCCAGTGAAGACGAAATCTCCCGGAAACAGCCGCCAAGCCGGATTTGCCGCCTTCATGCGCCGCAGCGGACAATACGCGCATGGATATTTTCAAGATCTTCACCCTGGAAGCCGCGCACCGCCTGCCCAACGTGCCGGAGGGGCACAAGTGCGCGCGCCTGCACGGCCATTCGTTCCGGGTGGAACTGCACGTCTCCGGCGACATCGACCCGCATACCGGCTGGGTCATGGACTTCGCCGATATCAAGGCCGCGTTCAAGCCGATCTACGACCGCCTGGATCACCACTATCTCAACGATATTCCCGGCCTCGAGAATCCGACCAGCGAACGCCTGGCCGCGTGGATCTGGGAACAGCTCAAGCCCGCCCTGCCCGGCCTGAGCGAAGTCGTCGTCCACGAGACCTGCACCGCCGGCAGTCGTTATCGCGGCTGAGTGCCCGGACCGGCGACATGCCGGTCGCTGGGTAGGGCACCGTATCGCAGGGTCGAAAACGGGTGGCCCCGCAGACCGCGCGAATCCTTGGAAAACCCGGAAGAAAACGTTTGCACCCTGGCGGTGCGCCTGTGCACGCCCGTTCCCACGCAGCCCGTGGCTTCCCGTTCTCGCCTCCCCTGTTCAGCTTCGTCCCGCAAGCCGCTGATTTTTAACGGGGACTGACCGTTCGTCGGAAAACCATACGCCTGTTATTGCACCGCAACAAAGACCTCGATATGCTGCGCCGCAACATCCTCGTATTCCCTTTTGGAGTGCACCATGTCCGCACAGTTCAACGAGCAGTTCAGCACCTACACGCACCAGTTCGCGGCGGCCGCTGCCCGCGCGAACCGTCTGGCCCTGGAAAGCGCCGAGACCATCTTCGGCGTCCAGCTGAAGACCTTCGAGAAGAACGTCGACGCCACCACCGCCTTCTTCGGCGAGCTGGCCGAAGTGCGTGATCTCGACAGCTACAAGACCCTGTGGCCGAAGGGCGTGCAGATCGCCAAGGACAACACCGAGCGCCTCGTCGCCGCCGGCCAGGAAGTGTTCGGTCTGGCGCTGAAGACCGGTGAAGCCTTCGGCCAGCTGGCCAAGGCCCAGTACGAAGCCGCCACCGACAACGTCCAGGCCACCGTGGCCAAGGCGACCAAGGCTGCCAAGGCCGCCAAGTAATACGGTCAATACCGCTTCAAAGCTCTCTCATTTGCGCGGACTCCCCTCCCGCCGCGCAATCCGGCCCGGCCAGCGCCTCCCCCCTGCCGGGCCTTTTCTTTGAGCGAATCCTTCCCCCGCCTGCGGGGGAAGGTGCCCGAAGGCGGATGGGGGCGCTTTTAGCCAGATCCCACGGCCACCGAAAATCAGTTCTCCCGACAGCCAGAAACTCGAAAGCAACCGCGGAAAAGCCCTCCGCGCCCGACTTACCCCGGCAACACCAACCGCCCCGCCCCCACCACCGGATCCACCGGGACGCCATGCGGCAGCCTTCCCCAGCACGGCGCATCGATGCGCGCCTTCAGCAGTTCGAAGTTCTCATCCCGCCGCGCCATCTCCGGATCCACTTCGCTGGCGATCCAGCCGATCAGCTCCGCACCGTCGGCGCGGATGGCGCGCGCGGTCAGCCGCGCGTGGTTGAGGCAGCCCAGCCGCATGCCCACGACCAGCACCACCGGCAGGCGCAGCGCCCGCACCAGGTCGACCTGATCCAGCGACGCCGATAGCGGCGCCGCCCAGCCGCCCACGCCTTCCACCACCACCACGTCGGCCAATGCCTGCAGTCGCCGGTAGGCATCCACGATCGGCGGCAGCGCCAGGACCACGCCTGCTTCGCGCGCGGCGATCTCCGGCGCCAGCGGTGCGGGCAACGCATAGGGATTGAGATCGGCATAGGCCGGCCGCGGCTCGCTGGCGGCCAGCAACGCCAGCGCATCCTCGTTGCGCCAACCTTCGGCGGTGGACTCGCAGCCGCTGGCGACCGGTTTCATCCCCACCGCACGAAGGCCGCGCCCGCGCAGGGCATGCAGCAGGCTGCTGCTGGCGAAGGTCTTGCCAGCCCCGGTGTCGGTGCCGGTGACGAAGAAGCTGTGCATCCGTTTCCTGTCGCGCTGCGCCCGGTCGGCGCGTGGCCGCCCATCGTAACGGGCCGGTCCGGCGAAGGCAGCCCGCGTGCCAGCGGACATCCGGCATCGGCGCGTCCTGTTTTGGCCGGTCATCACGTTCTCTTCATCAATCCAACCATTTCCCGGCGCACGGGCCCCTCGTGGGTTCGGGCTAGAATCCAGTGATGTCCTTCACCAGCCAGACCCTGACCGGCAGCAAACCGGAACAATACGCGCAGTTGGCCGCCCAGGCGCGCGCCCTGCTCAGCGGCGAAAGCGACCGCATCGCCAACGCCGCCAACCTGTCGGCGCTGGTCTACCACGCCCTGCCGGATCTCAACTGGGCCGGTTTCTATTTCCATGACGGCACCGAACTGGTGGTCGGTCCTTTCCAGGGCCTGCCCGCCTGCGTGCGCATCGCCCTGGACAAGGGCGTGTGCGGCGCGGCCGCGCGCACCCGCCAGACCCAGCGGGTGGAAGACGTGGAGGCCTTCCCCGGCCATATCGCCTGCGACAGCGCCTCGCGCTCGGAACTGGTCGTGCCGCTGGTCAAGAACGATCGCCTGATCGGCGTGCTGGACCTGGACAGCCCGCGGCTGGCGCGTTTCGACGAGGAAGATCAACGCGGGCTGGAAGAAGTCGCCGCCATCTACGTGGAGACGCTGGCATGAGCATCAGCACCGCGAAGATGCGCAACATCGGTCCCAAGTCGGCGGCCTGGCTGCGCCAGGTCGGGCTGCGCACGCAGGAGGATCTGGTCGCGGCCGGTTCGGTGGAAGCCTTCATGCGGGTCAAGCGCGCCGGCTTCCGCCCCAGCCTCAACCTGCTGTACGCGCTGGAAGGCGCGCTGCTGGACTGCCACTGGCAGCACCTGCCGGAGGAACGCCGCAGCGAACTGCTGGTGGCCTACGACGCCGCCGCCGCGCTGCTGCCGCCGCCCCGTGGCCGTCCGGCCGCCGCGCCGGTGACCACCACCACCCATGGGCAGGAAGACGAAGGCAGCGCGCCTTCGATGAACCTGTTCGACTCGCCGGGCGGCGGCGAGCAGGACGACTGATTCCGCCTCAGGACAGGCGCCATGCCGCCGGCGCGAGCGCCAGCGCCAACAACAACAGCGTTTCCAGCACTTCGGTGCTGGCACCCAGGCAATCGCCGGAGATGCCGCCGAGGCGGCGCTTCCAGTACCACGCGGTCAACGGCGCCAGCAGCAGGCACACCAGCAGCGGCGGCGCGAGCCACAGGCTGATCGCCGCCAGCGCCACGCCCCACGCCCAATCCCAATACGCGCCTTCGTTGCGGTACCAGGCGAAGCGTTCGGCCATGCCCGCATGCAGCGGCGGCAACCAGCGGCTCCACAGCAAGGTGGTGGCCCAGCGCGCCCACGCCGGCACCGACAGCACGCCCCACAACCACGCGCCGTCGGCCAGTTCCGCCAGCAGCACGAACTTGGCCAGCAGTTGCAGCACGACCGTGACCACGCCGAACACGCCCATGTGCGGATCCTTCAGCACTTCCAGGAACCTCTGTGGATTGCGGTGCGCCGCGCCGAACGCGTCGGCCACGTCGCCGAGCCCGTCCAGGTGCAACGCACCGGTTACCCAGACCCATGCCAGCAACGCCAGCAGGCCCGCCAGCCACGGCCGCGCGTCCAGCGCCCACAACGGCAACGCCACCAGCGCGCCGATCAGCACGCCCACCAGCGGAAAGTACACCGCCGTGCGGCTGAGTTCCTCTTCACGGAAATCGCGCAGTTGCGGCGTGGGCAGGCGGGTCAGGAACTGCACCGCCAGGATCAGTTTGCGCATGCTCATGCCTGCCTCACTTCGATCAGTTCGCCCCACAGGCGATCCGCCGCGTCGACCTCCACCCGCAGGCGCAGGCGGGTGCCGTAGTCGATGCGCACCGCCCACAGCGACGCCAGCGACCAGCCGCAGGCCCGCGCCAGCGCCAGCCGCAGCGGCCCGGCGTGGCTGACCACCAGCACCGGCAACCCGTCGTCCGGCGACGCCAACGCGCGCAGGGCGCGGTCGATACGCATCTCGAACGCGGTCCACGGTTCGGCGTTCGGCGGCGGATGCGCGCCCGGATCCTGATAGAACGCCTGCAGCGCGCGACGCGAAGCCTCGTCCACCGCGATCGCATCCCGATGCTGTCCGTCCCAGTCGCCGAAATCCCACTCCGCCCAGTCATTGGCGATGTCCACCGGCAACGCCTGCGCGGCGGCCAGCGCCTGCGCGGTATGCAGCGCGCGCTGGCGCGGCGAGCTGATCACCCGCGACCAGGTGATGCCGGCGCAACCGCCGCAGACCGCGTCGGCGGCGCCCGGCAGCAACGGCGGATCGGTGCGGCCGTCGAAGTGGCCGGCCCGTCCGGTCGAGGCGTGGCGCACCAGGTCGAGGATCATGGCGCGTCGTCGCGCCCGGAAACCGCCGCTTCGGCGAACGTCGCCATGCCGGCGTGCAGCGCGCAGGCCAGCCGCAGCAGCGGCACCGCCAGCGCTGCGCCGCTGCCTTCGCCCAGGCGCAGATCCAGTTGCAGCAGCGGGCGCGCTTCCAGCGCCGCCAGCACGCGCGCATGACCGCGTTCGGCGGACTGGTGCGAGAACAGCAGCCAGGGGCGTACCTGCGGTTGCAGCGCGACCGCGGCCAATGCCGCCGCCGAGACGATGAAGCCGTCCACCAGCACCGGCACGCCCCGCTGCGCGGCCGCGATCATCGCGCCGGCCAGCGCGGCGATTTCCAGCCCACCGACACGACGCAGTGCCTCGCGCGCGGGTTGCGCGTGCGCGGCGATGTGCGGACGGTGCAGTGCCAGCGCGTCCGCGATGACCTGCTGCTTGTGGGCGATGCGATCGCCCTGCAGCCCGGTGCCCGCGCCGACCAGTTCGTCCAGTGGCAGTGCCGCCAGCGCGCAGGCCAGCGCACTGGCCGCGGTGGTGTTGCCGATGCCCATCTCGCCGAACACGAACAGATCCGCTTCCGCCGCCGCGCCGATGGCGCGCCGGCCAGCCGCCAGCGCGTGCGCGAGTTCGTCGTCGCTCATCGCCGCTTCCATGCTGAAATCGCGGGTGCCGTGGCAGGGTTTGTCGGTATGCACCCCCGCGATGCCGTGGCTGGCGCGGGTGCCGGCATCCACCACCCGCAGCGGCAGGCCGAGTTCGCGCGCGAGCACCGAAATCGCCGCGCCGCCGTTGGCGAAGTTGTGCAGCATCTGCACCGTCACTTCGGAGGGAAACGCCGACACGCCCTGGGCGACCACGCCGTGATCACCGGCGAACACGATCACCGGCACCCGCGCGGCGAGCGGCCGGTCCCGATGCTGCAGCGCCGCCAGTTCCACCGCCAGGGTCTCGACGCGTCCGAGTGAACCTTGCGGCTTGGTCAATTCATCCTGGCGCGCGCGTGCGCGTTCGGCGTGTTCCAGGGAAGGTTGCCGGCAATCAGCGAGGATCCAGTCGGAAGACACGAGACGATTTTTCTTGCAGCGAGGGAACCGGGATTCTACGGGAGGCGTTCTGCGCCCTCATCCGCCCCGGCGCATCTCGCGCTGCAACCGCTTTCCGTCGATGCGGACGCCGGCCGGCGCGCTCCGCACGTCCGCCGGACCGGTATCTGGTAGGATCGCCGCGCTTTCTGGTGACCCGCGGGCGGTTCCGCTCCGGGTTGAAACGGGAAGCCGGTGAGCCCCCGCACGCGGATTCCGCGCTGCCAAGGAGCAATTCCGGCGCTGCCCCCGCAACGGTAAGCGAGCCCAGGACAGGGCAAACGCCACTGTGCATCCGCACGGGAAGGCGCCCTGGCCAGCGATGGTCCGCCATCGCGCTCGCAAGCCCGGAGACCGGCCCGAAAGACGACTGGTTGCGACGCGGCGGGCGTTGCGGCGGCGAGCGCCGTGCGTGCGGCCGTTTCCGCTGTCTTCCCGTTCCCGCGTTGCCGCCCCCCCTCGTTATGCCGCGCGGGAGCGCGCGGCGCATGGAGCCGATTGCAATGCCATCCATCCGTACCCTGTCCCTGGCCGTCACCCTGGCGCTGCCGGGCGTGGCCCTCGCCCAGGACGCCGCCACCGAACTGGACGACGTCGTCGTCACCAGCACCCGCACCGCGATCGCCCTGGAAGACAGCCTGGCGCCGGCGCAGGTCATCGACCGCGCCGACATCGAGCGCAGCCAGGCGACCTCGCTGCAGGATCTGCTGCGCGGCCGCGCCGGCATCAACCTGACCAACGCCGGTGGTCCGGGCAAGCAGACCTCGCTGTTCCTGCGCGGCACCAATTCCAGCCACACCCTGGTGCTGATCGACGGCGTGCGGGTGAACTCGGCCGATTTCGCCGCCGCCGCCATCCCGGATCTGCCGCTGGCGCAGATCGATCGCATCGAGATCGTGCGCGGCCCGAACTCCAGCCTGTACGGCTCCGAGGCGATCGGCGGCGTGATCCAGATCTTCACCCGCCGCAACCAGGGCACCTACGCACCGCACTTCCAGATTGGCGGCGGCAGCAATGGCCTGCGCCAGGCCAGCGCCGGCTTCGGCGGCGGCGGCGAGCGCGGCTGGTTCGGCGCGGATGCTTCCTACCAGCGCACCGACGGCATCAATGCCTGCCGCGGTTCGGCCACGCTGTTCAAGGGCTGCTACGCGGACGAACCGGATCGCGATGGCTACCGCAATGTCTCGGCCAGCCTGCGCGGTGGCTACAAGCTGACCGACACGCTGAGCGCCGAGGCCAGCGCGCTGCGCGCCGAAGGCGCGAACCGGTACGACGGCTACTACAACTACACCGAGAACGTGCAGCAGGTGTTGAATGGCAAGGTCCGCTACGTGCCGACCGACCGCTTCGCCCTGACCGTCAACGTCGGCCGCAGCGACAACGAGACCGACAACTACCGCAACGAAGTCGATCACGACAGCACCCACAACACCCACCGCGACACCGCCAGCGCGCAGGCCGACATCGGCCTGGGCCAGGATCAGTTGCTGACTGTCGGCGCGGACTGGTACATCGACCATCTCGACAGCACCACCGACTACGCCGCCGACAGCCGCCGCAACACCGCCGGCTTCGTCGAGTACCAGGGCAAGTTCGGCGCCCACCAGTTGCAGGCCAGCGTGCGCAACGACGACAACGAGCAATTCGGCAACCACACCACCGGCAACCTCGGCTGGGGCATGGGCTTCGGGCGCGGCTTCAAGCTCAGCGCAACCTACGGCACCGGTTTCAAGGCGCCGACCTTCAGCGATCTGTACGACCCGTGGAGCGGCAACCGCGACCTGGAACCGGAGAAGTCGAAGAGCCTCAACGTCGGCATCGCCCAGAATGGCGACGCCTGGCGCTGGGCGCTGGATCTGTACGAGACCCGCATCGACGATCTGATCACCTATGACGGCACCCGTTTCGCGATGGTGCAGGTGGACGAGGCCCGCATCCGTGGCGCCGAATTCACCGTCGACGTCACCCTGGCCGGCTGGGATCTCTCCGCCCAGATCAGCCACACCGATCCGCGCAACCGCAGCGCCAGCAACAACGACAAGCTGCTGCCGCGCCGCGCGCGCAACACCGGCCGCATCGACGTGGATCGCGCGTTCGGCGACTTCCGCGTCGGCGCGACCGTCAATGGCGCGGGCTACCGCTACGACGAGCTGACCAATGCCACCCGCCTGGGCGGCTTCGCCACCGCCGACCTGCGGCTGGAATACGCGGTCACTCCGGAATGGACGCTGCTGGCCAGGGTCGACAACGTGTTCGACCGCGAATACGAAACCATCGCCTGGTACCACCAGCCCGGCCGCGAATACGGCCTGAGCCTGCGCTACCAGCCCAAGCGCTGATTGCGTGCATGAAAAAGCCCGGCAGACGCCGGGCTTTTTTTGCCATCCCTCCCTTGTGGGAGCGACGTAAGTCGCGATACCGGAAAGCCGGAAACTCCGGAAAAGTTCGCGACTCACGTCGCTCCCACAGGGAAACATCCAGGTTACGAGGCGTCTTTGAACAACCCCGGCTGCTCGACCGCGAGTGCCGGGCTCTCTTGTTGCCCTCCGCCCGTGTGGGAGCGACGTAAGTCGCGATACCGAAATGCTGGAAACTCCGGAAAAGCTCGCGACTCACGTCGCTCCCACAGGGAAACGTCCAGGTTACGAGGCGTCTTTGAACAACCCCGGCTGCTCGACCGCGAGTGCCGGGCTCTCTTGTTGCCTTCCACCCGTGTAGGAGCGACGTAAGTCGCGATACCGGAAAGCCGGAAACTCCGGGAAAAGCTCGCGACTCACGTCGCTCCCACAGGGAAACATCCAGGTTACGAGGCGTCTTTGAACAACCCCGGTCGCTCGACCGCGAGTGCCGGGCTCTCTTGTTGCCTTCCACCCGTGTGGGAGCGACGTAAGTCGCGATACCGGAAAGCCGGAAACTCCGGGAAAAGCTCGCGACTCACGTCGCTCCCACAAGGAAAAATCCAGGTTACGAGGCGTCTTCGAACAACCCGGGCTGCTCGACGACATCCTCGCGATCGCGGAAACCGGACAGGCCCACGCCGACCAGCCGGTACAGGGTGTCCGCCGGCAGGTCCACGCGATCGCGCAGGGCCAGCGCGATGGCGGTGAACTCCTCGGCGGTCGCCGGCGGCACCTCGGGAGTGAAGCTGCGGGTGAGGATGCGGAACTGCGCGGTCTTCAGCTTCAGCACCACGGTACGACCGACGCGGTCAGTCTTGCGGGTCGCTTCCCAGGTCTTGCCGGCCAGCCGGCGCACCTGCTCGTCGATGGCCGACAGCGGCACGTCGCGTTCGAAGGTGTCCTCGGAGGAAATCGACTGTACCGGCTGGTCAGGTTCCACCGGGCGTTCGTCGATACCACGCGCGCGCCGGAACAGGCTGCCGCCGAAGCTGCCGAAGCGCTGTTCCAGTTCCACCTGCGGCCACTCGCGCAGCTCGCCCACCGTGCGGATGCCCAGCGCATGCAACTTGCCCAGCATCACCTTGCCGACACCGGGAATCCGCTCCACAGGCAGCGGTGTGAGAAAGGCATCTACCTGTCCCGGCTTGACCACGAACAGGCCATCGGGCTTGCGCCAGTCCGAGGCGATCTTGGCGAGGAACTTGTTCGGCGCCACCCCGGCCGAAGCGGTCAGCGCGGTTTCCTCGCGGATCTGCGCACGCACGGCCTCGGCGATGGCGGTGGCCGAAGGCAGGTCGGTCTTCGGCACGGTCACGTCCAGATAGGCTTCGTCCAGCGACAGCGGCTCGACCAGATCGGTCTGGCGCAGGAAGATCTCGCGCACCTGCCGCGACACCGCCTTGTAGCGCGTGAAATCCGGCGGCACGAAGATGCCCTCCGGGCACAACCGCTCCGCGCGCACCGCCGGCATCGCCGAACGCACGCCGAAGGTACGTGCCTCGTAGGAGGCCGCGCACACCACGGAACGACTGCCGCGCCAGGCCACGATCACCGGCTTGCCGCGCAACGAAGGATCATCGCGCTGCTCCACCGATGCGTAGAACGCGTCCATGTCGATGTGGATGATCTTGCGCATGCCGGCGGTATTGTAAGAGTCCTGCCGCCTCCTTTTCCTGGGGAAGTGATGTCGGTTGGGATGGCGGGAACCTGACCCTGAGGAAAAGCTCGCGACTCATGTCGCTCCCACAAGTGGGGTGTGGGCGGCAGGGCCAAGGACTCGAGATTTTCCTTGTGGGAGCGACGTCAGTCGCGATGACGGGAACCGCCTGCTGAGGAAAAGCTCGCGACTCATGTCGCTCCCACAGGTGGGGGTATGGGTGGCAGGGCCAAGGACTCGAGATTTTCCTTGTGGGAGCGACGTCAGTCGCGATGGCCGGAATCGTCCGCTGAGGAAAAGCTCGCGACTCATGTCGCTCCCACAAGTGGGGGTATGGGTGGCAGGGCCAAGGACTCGAGATTTTCCTTGTGGGAGCGACGTCAGTCGCGATGACGGGAATCGTCGGCTGAGGAAAAGCTCGCGACTCATGTCGCTCCCACAGGTGGGGGTGTGGGTGGCAGGGCCAAGGACTTGAGGTTTTCCTTGGGGGAGCGACGTCAGTCGCGATGACGGGAACCGCCTGCTGAGGAAAAGCTCGCGACTTACGTCGCTCCCACAAGTGGGGGTATGGGTGGCAGGGCCAAGGACTTGAGATTTTCCTTGTGGGAGCGACGTCAGTCGCGATGGCCGGAATCGTCCGCTGAGGAAAAGCTCGCGACTTACGTCGCTCCTACGGGGGTCAGGAAGGTGGTGGCCAGTGCGCCCAGGGTCGTGATGGCCTGTTCGGCGCGTGCGTCCAGCGGGTGGCCGTAGTTGAGGCGGATGCAGTGGCGAAAGGCGCGGCTGGCGGAGAACATCGGTCCGGGCGCCAGGCTGATGCCCTGCGCGAGCGCCTGCCGGTGCAGGGCCAGCGCATCGACCTGCGGCGGCAGTTCCACCCACAGGAAGTAGCCGCCCTGTGGCCGGGTCATCCGCGTGCCCTCGGGAAAATGGCGGGCGATCGCGCCCATGTATTCCTGCTGCTGTTGCTCCAGCGTCCTGCGAAGGCGCCGCAGATGGCGCTCGTAGCCGCCTTTTTCCAGGTACGCGGCCAGGCCGAGCTGGCTCGGCGCCGAGGTCGCCAGCGAGAACGTCAGCTTGTGGTGGGCGATTTCGCGCCGGTAGCGGCCCGGCGCCACCCAGCCCACCCGATAGCCCGGCGCCAGGCTCTTGGAGAACGAACCGCAGTGCAGCACCCCGCCAGCGCGGTCGAAAGCCTTGGCCGGCAACGGACGACGTTCGCCGAAGTACAGCTCGGCGTACACATCGTCCTCGATCAGCGGGACGCCGTGGCGTTCCAGCAGATCGACCAGCGCGCGCTTCTTCTCCTCCGGCAGGGTGCAGCCCAGTGGATTCTGGAAACTGGTCATCAGCCAGCACGCCGCCGGACGATGGCGTTCGATGGCCTGCGCCAGCGCGTCCAGATCGATGCCCTCGCGCGGATGGGTGGGCACTTCCAGCGCGTGCAGGCCATGCCGTTCCAGCGCCTGCAGCGCGGCATAGAAGCAGGGCGATTCCACCACCACCGTATCGCCGGGCCGGGTGACCGCCTGCAGGCACAGGTTCAATGCTTCCAGCGCGCCGTTGGTGATGACGATCTCCTCGGCCGACACCTGCATGCCGGCAATCAGATAGCGCAGCGCGATCTGCCGGCGCAGCTGGATCTTGCCGGGGGTCAGATCGTCCACCGTGCCCCACGGATCCAGCGATTGCGCGGCGCCGGCCATCGCCCGGCCCAGCTTGTCCAGCGGGTACAGCAACGGGCTGGGAAACGCTGATCCCAATGGCACCACCTCGTGCGCCATCGCCGATTCCAGCACTTCGAACACCAGCTCGCTGACGTCCACCGGCCGCGCGCCGTCGACCGGTTGCGAGGCGCGCTCCGGCTCCGGCGGCAGCGGGCGGGCATCGTCGGCCACGTAGTAGCCCGAGCGTGGGCGCGAACGGATCAGGCCGCGCGCCTCCAGCAGGTAGTAGGCCTGGAACACCGTGGCGGGGCTGACCTTGCGGCGGGCGCTGGTCTGGCGCACCGACGGCAGCCGCTGGCCCGGCCGCAGCAGGCCCTCGCGGATGGAGCGGGCGACGTCCTCGGCCAGGGATTCGTAGCGCTTCATTTCATCCTTTTAAATCAATCAGTTGAATGAAGAAACCGTCAACTGATCCGGTTTTTTGGAGAGGATTCTGATTCTTGGAGAACTGCACCGCAATCCCTAGGATCTCCTTCAGACTTCTCCCCTCCCCGCCGCCGCAAATCGATGAACGCACAGGTCGAACTCAATCTGGCCCTGATCCTGTTCCTGCCCTGGTTCGCGATCCTGGCCGCGCTGTACTGGATCTATCCCCGGCAACGGCGTGGCACCGGCCGGCGCCTGTTCGACACCATCGCGCTGGTGCTGGCCACCGCGCTCTCCGCCTGGGGCATGCACTGGGGGTTCCTCAACGCCGATCCCAACGCCGGCGCGATCTGGAAACAGGTGCTTGCCACCTCGGTCGCCTACGGCCTGTTCCTGATGGTGATGACCCTCGCCATCGCCGTGCGGGCCTGGTGCATGCCCGCTTCCCCCGCGCGAGCCCGCTGACGCGCGCCCACTTCACCGGATCATGTCCATGAAACTCCTGCTCGTCCTCGGCTTTCTCGGCATCATCATCTACAACCTCGGCGCCGGCCTGTACTACATGCTGGTCGACACCGGCGGCAGCAAGCGCACCGTCAATGCGCTGACCCGACGCATCGGCTTCTCGGTGGCGCTGATCGTGATCGTGATGATCGGCATCGCCAGCGGCTGGATCCAGCCGCATGGCGTGCTGAACTGATCCCGCCGCCGGCGGATGGCGCGCTTCCACCGCGCGCCATCCAACCGGTTGCCGGCGTTCAACGACGCGCTTCGGCTTCACGCAGCTTCTGCGCGCATTCCTCGCAGCACACCTCCACGGTGTTGCCGCCGATGGTGACTTCGACGGCGTTGCCGTCCAGCGGGTAATCGCAGACGGCGCAGGTCTTCTCGCTCATGACACTCTCCGGTAATTGCCCGGCCGTTCCGGGCAGGCACAGGAGACCATCGCGGCGACGGCGGCGCTGTCGGATTCTTTAGCGATTCGATACCAACGCGCTCACCCGCTCTTGGCGAGCGCGGCCTGGCGGAACGCGCTCGGCGTGCGCCCATGCACCTGCTTGAACGCGGCGGCGAAATGGCTGTGGCTGGAGAAGCCAAGATCCTGCGCCAGCGCCGACATGTCCTCGCAACCGGCGACGAGATCCAGCGCGCGCGCCAACCGCAGGCGCAGGTGGTAGCGGTGCAGCGGCATGCCTTCGACCTGCTGGAAGACCTGGGTCAGGTACACCGGCGATCCACCGATCTCCGTCGCGATGTCAGCCAGGCTCCAGCGCCGGCCCAGATCGCCGGCCAGCAGCACCTTCACCCGATCCACCAGCCGACGGCGCGCGCGGGTCGCGGTGGCGCCGTGGCTGGTGCGTGGGCCCAGACTGCGGCACAGCAGGGTCAACCCCAGGCTTTCGGCTTCCAGGGGTTCGATCGCGCGGTGGCGCAGGCTGTGGCGGAGCAGCGCCACCAGCGCCTGCGCACGCGGATCGATGCGACGCGATTGGGCACGGAAAAGCGCTTCCCCGCCTCGTTGCAGCAGATCGGCCGGCGCCAGCTCGCCCAGCAGCATCGGCGAAATCGACAGCACCAGGCTGGCGTCGCCACCCGCCACCGGATGGCTGACCTGATAGCCCTCTTCAGCATTGAAGAACAGGACGTGGTTGGCATCGGCCACCGATTGCTCAGCGCCGACATGGCGCAGGTACAGGCCGCGATAGGGAAACACCAGATGAGTGACCCGCGCGCATTCCTCCGCGCTGCGATGGCGGCATTGACCGCGGCACAGCACGTCCGTGATCCCGACGGTGCCGGTGTCCAGCAGCGGATGGACGGTGAATTCGGACATCGCGATCAGTGCTTCGCCGGTGGTGGTCGCATCGCCAGGTGGCGTTCGCGCAACCACAGGAACCACGGCAACGCCAGCGACACGCCCACCGACAACCCCAGCAGCGGCAACCACCAGCGGCGCATGCCCAGCCGCCGCCCTTCGACGGCCATCAGCGCGATCACCGCGATGCCCGACACCAGCACGTCCGCCCAGGCGAAGCCGGCAATCGGCGTGGCGAAAGCCTGGCGCGCCAACAGAGGCAGGTCGAAGCCGTGCTCGGCGATCCATGGCCATAGCCACGAGAGCGGCCAGAACGTTCCCAGCAGGCACAACAGCGCGTAGACGGTTCGCATGTCTCATCCTGGCAGGTCGATGGGCCGATGATAGGCCCGGCTCCTTGGCGTCGCCACGGCCGATTGAAGCGGCTGCGGGCCGGACGCGCTGTCGAAATCTTTAGCGGTTTCCTGGTCCTACCCGGTGAAGCGAATCAGGCCCCCGAATTCGCTCCGTCAGGACCACTCCATCAGGGGCATTCAGTCGCCAGGCCCTGGTAACTTCAACACGGATACCACGCACAGCGTCCCCGGCCATTGAGCTCCGTGCCCCCGCGACTTCGCAGTAAAGATACCCGTCAGTTGGACACGTTGTCGGCTGTATTCGGCATCCATACTGCGTACCCAGATTTGCTTGTCGAAATCACCGCTGTAGCTCTCTGCCTCGGGCTCCGGATGCAGCGCGGCGTGCTCGAAGTAGGCGTAGTAGTAGCCTTCCACGCGAACGAATGTCCCTTCATACGCGGCGGGTCGGGCGGCGAGATCCGCCAGTTCCACCGTCTTGGCCGCTCCTCGCGTGGAGGGACATTCTTCCAGTGCCGACCCCGACCAGCTGTACTTCGTCGCAGGGACATCTTCTACCCGGTGGCAAGCCGTCAGTACGGTCATTCCCAGCAGGATCAGGCAGGCATGACGACGTGACCATCCGGTGAACATGCTCATCCTTCAATCATCCCTCTCTGGTTGCGGATGTCGCACAGCCTCTCCCAAGGGCCCGGATGGGCCCAAGCAGCCATGCGGGACGGCACTGTCCATCTTTCGGAGCCTCGGTATAGTCCCGCACAGGAGGTTCACATGGCTTCCATCGTTCCACCGCGCATCCGTTGGGCCGTTGACGGCCTGGGGCTGTCTTCATGGCATCGCGTGCTTGAAATCGGTTGCGGCAATGGCGCGTCCTGCACGCCGATTTGCGAACGGACAGGTATCGGCCAATATCTTGGAATCGATCGTTCGGAAAAGATGATCGCCGCAGCCCGACACCGCAATGCGGCCTGGATGGCAAGTGGCGTGGCGGTTTTCGAATGCATCGACGCAGCATTACTCGAAATTTCGGGTACATGCTTCGACCGCATCCTGGCGATCAACGTCAACCTGTTCTGGCGGCAGGCCGACGCCACGCTGGAACGCCTGTATCCGCTGTTGGCACCGGAGGGACAGCTTCACCTGGTCTTCGAACCGCCCCGTGCCGCGCAGATAACCGATATCGCCCACGCCTGCATGCATAGTCTCTCGCTGTACGGCTTCCGGAGCTTCGTCCAGCGTCGCGAAGACAGATACTGGTGCGTGCAAGCCGTACATCGCTAGTCCCACACCACTTCCGGCCGACTCATCCGTCCGCACGAATTCATATTGGCGAACGGACATTTGTGTTCGGCAGCCGTCATTCGTGCTTGCTCGGCTTCATCTGCCCCGATACGACTTGCTCGACGAAGTCTACGATGTCGGCTACCGGGATGGTGAAAACTCCGCCCACGCCCGCGTCATAGGCTTCCCGCCAGAACTTGTAACCTTCCGAGATATCGGGGAGTTGCTCCTCGACACCCTGCAGTTGGATGACGCTCTCATCCAGCGTTTTCTTTGAGACTGGCGCGTGCGGAAGCACGGTCTGCATCGCATTGGGTTCGAGCACGCTTCGCATCTTCAGATTGTCGACGTAGATATGAAAGATCCGGTCGCCCCGGGGCATGTCCTCGAATTTGACGATATGGACACGAGAAGCTTCTTCTCCCGGCCGCGTCTTGTAGGTCCAGATCTGTCCCGCCGCGTAGGTCTGGGCATTCGCGCCCAGCGATACCAACCCAAGCATCAGAAAAAAAGTCGCACGCATCGTGATTCCCCCACGCACTCCATGAATGAATAGGACAGCTAACCCAATGCCGGGACAGCGCTCATCTTTCTTGCTTCATCCTTTGCCATGAACCGAAAACCCTGAATGCGAGAAGCAGAAAGAACGCGACCACCGCAATCCTGAATACCCGTGTCGGTTGAGCCCCCGGGATTGGCAGGAAAGCCATTCCCAGCGCCCCCAGCGCGAACAGGCTCAGAACGACCAGCAATAGCCCGACGGCGATGCGTTTCGAGAACGGCAGCGCGATTGCGGGCGCGGAAACGAACAGCAAGCCTGTCCCAACCACCCCGATGCCTGCCAGTCCTTCACGGACTCCTCCGGTTGCCGCGACACCCAAGAGCAAAAGCCCAAAGCACGCAAGAAGCGCGCCGGCAAGCAAGACGAACAATCGCAGCAGCCGTTGCCAAGGCATTCCATTCCCCGATGACTGTTCCAGAATCGTCGCCGCGCCATGCCTGCTGGTCGGGCCATCCGCAAGCCTAAACGGATTCGTCCACACGGGACAGCGGCCTGCGTGTATCAACACCACCGTTCCCCGACCTGTTTGGCCTGTTCCCCCGACGAGACCGTCGCCGCGGAGCTGTGCCAGGGGCGCACTGCCGCACTTGCCCGCTGTCCGAGCACCCGGTTTGATCTGGATCAGGGGCAGCCGCGCCGCCTTGGCCTAGGCTCGCGCCATGACCCACCCTGCCCAAGCCCCCTTTCCGGCGGGCGCCGACGCCGAGGCCGAGCGCCGCCTGCTGGACGCCTGCTTCCTCGGCCCCTATGCCGAGAACGACACCCTGCTGGAGAAGCTGGTGGTGGAGTTCCTGCGCGATCACGTGCACTGGCGGCGCAATTTCCATCCCGAGGATCCGCCGGCGATTCCCACCCGGGCGGCGCAGCATCCGCAGTACCAGGCGTTCGAAGCGCGCATGCGGCGCGAACTGCACCGGCTGTCGGCGGCGCTCAAGCATTCGGTGCCGTTCCACAGCCCGCGCTACATCGGCCACATGGCCTCGGATCTGCTGCTGCCCGGGCTGGCCGCGCAGATCCTGACCCTGCCCTACAACCCCAACAACGTCAGCGAGGACGCCGCGCCGGTGACGGTGCAACTGGAAGTGCAGGTCGGCCTGCAACTGGCGCGCATGCTCGGCTATCCCGACGATCCGGCCCGCCCGGATTGCGCGTTCGGCCACCTGACTTCCGGCGGCACGCTAGCCAACTACCAGGCATTGCGGCTGGCGCTCGCGTTGAAGGCGTTTCCGGTCGCGCTGATCGCTGCCGGCGTACCCGATCTCGAACTGCCGGCCGACGACGCGCAGGCCTTCAACCTCGGTCCCGCGGGCGGCATCGTCCTGCTGGAACAGTGGCGCCGGTGGCTGGGCCAGCACCCGCCCGCCGAACAGGCGCGCTGGCGCGAACGGGTCGCGCAGGCGCGCATCGAGCAGCTCGGCCTGGTCGAATTTTTCCGCCGCCATCCGACCCTGCGGGTACCGCAGGTGCTCGCGCCGATCACCGCGCATTACTCCTGGAGCAAGGGCCTGAAGATGCTCGGCCTGGGCCGCGCGCAGTTGGCACTGCTGCCCACCCGCGACATGCGGCTGGATCCGGACGCGCTGGAGGAAACCCTGGAAACCTGCCGGCGCGATGGACAACCGGTGCTGATGGCGGTGGCCGTGCTCGGCAGCACCGAGTACGGCACCATCGATCCGGTCGACGCGGTGGTCGCCGCGCGCGAGCGCTCGACCGCACGCGGCCTGGGTTTCAGCGTGCATGTCGATGCGGCCTGGGGTGGCTACCTGACCGCACTGTTCCGCGCGCCGGACGGTGGCCTGCGTTCACGGGAAGACATGCGCCGCGAATACCAGACGTTCCCGCAACCGGAAGTCCACGCCGCGTTCGCGGCGCTCGCCGATACCGATTCGGTGACGGTGGACCCGCACAAGCTCGGCTACCTGCCCTATGGTGCGGGTGCCTTCATCTGCCGCGATCACCGCGCGATGGAGTTGTTGTCGGAACAGGCCGACTACGTGTTCCATCCCGAGGCGCAGGACGACTACCTGTCGCGCTACCGGCAACTGGGCCAGTTCATCCCGGAAGGATCCAAGCCCGGCGCCGCCGCGGCGGCGGTCTACGTCACCCACCGGGTGTTGCCGCTGGATCACGCGAACTTCGGCCTGATGCCGCGGCAGACCGTGCTGGCCACCGAGGCATTCCTGGCACGCGCGCGGCGATTCGCCGACGACATGGCCGGACGGGTCACTGCCATGGTGCCATTCCCGCCGGACAGCAACCTGGTCTGCCTGGCACTCAATCCGCAGGGCAACCGAGGACTGGCGCAGGCCAACGCGTTCGTCCGCCGCCTGCACGATCAGCTGCGCTGCGATACCCGCCAGCCGCTGCAGGTGAAGCAATTCTTCGCCTCCATGACCACGTTGCGGCATTCGGTCGTCGGCGAAGCGCAGATGCAGCGCATCCTGGCCGGACTCGGCATCGACCCCGCGACGATCGGCCATACCGATGACACCGATCGCGTGGTGATCCTGCGGCACACGCTGATGAATCCCTACCTCATCGACCACGAGAACGGCATCAGCTACATCGATCGCTACTTCGACTATCTGGCCACGCACCTGCATGCGTTGGCCGGGGGCGTCGCCGCATGAGCCGGGCCTTGCCGCTGGTCTATTCCTGCTCGGGCTGCTCCAGCGCCGCCCAGATGGCCAACCAGCTGGCGCTGTGGCTGGACCGCGAAGGCGAAGCCGAGATGTCCTGCATCGCCGGCGTCGGCGGCGGGGTGACCGGACTGGTGAGGACGGCGCAGGCCGGGCGGCCGATTCTCGCCCTGGACGGCTGCGTCCTGCACTGCGTGAAGGCCTGCCTGGCCAACGCCGGCGTGCGTGCGGATCTGCACGTCACCCTGTCGGAGCACGGCGTCAGGAAGCGGCGACACGCGGACTTCGATCCCGGCCAGGCGCGCGCCGTCTACCTCCAGGCGGTACTGCCGCCGCTGCGCGCGCTCGGGCCCGGCTCCCGATGAGCTGACCGCCCCCCCACCAGCCGACCTGCCCGGGTCGCAGGCGGGCACCGGCCCGGCCCGGTATCCGGGACGGCCGCCGGTCAGCGCGGGTCCGGTCGAGGCCGGTTCCGGGGGCGGGCCGCCCAGGCGACGGGCGGCGGGTCGCCCCGACCGTGTAAAATGTGCGTTTTTTCAGCCTCATCGAATGTTGGAAGCCTCCCCACGGGCGGCGATTCGTGGCCCGACGTTCATCCGTCTGCTGGCCCGCCTGACGGCCACGGACGTCCCCTCGCCCACGCAACCGCTGTCGGACCGGCTGAGCCACTGGATCGACTGGACCCACGCCGTCGCCCTGTCCACCGCGCTAGACAGCCGGCCCCAGTCCGATCCGCTCGCCGACCCTTTCGCCGAACCCGCTTCGGCCGAAGCCGTGGAAGCGGACTGCGCCCGCGTGCGCGCCGCGTTGACCCGTGCCATCCACGAAGACCCCGCCTTCGATCCCGCCGCCCGGCGCGGCGGCTTGGAGGATTCCCCGGATTACCTGTTCTTCCGCCAGCGCTACCTGTTCCTGCAACAGTCCATGGACACCGCCATCGGGCTTCTGCGGTCCCGCCTGCGCGACGCACTGGCGCCGCGTTCGACGGAACTGGCGCGCCTGGCCGCCGTCGACGCGACGATGGAACGCGCGCTGGCCCGCCGCGAACGCCGGCTGCTGGCCGCCGCGCCCGCGCTGCTCGGTCCCCATTTCGAACGCCTGCGCGCCAACGCGTCGGCAACTTCCCCTTCATCCAACGAACCAGGCGAGCCCGCGACCGTTTCGGACGCGTGGCTGGACAGCTTCCGCAGGGACATGCGGAACCTGCTGCTCGCCGAACTGGATGTCCGCCTGCAACCGGCCGAGGGCCTGCTCTCGGCCCTTCGCACCCACCTGCCTGGATAACATGCTCAGAAACCTGCTCGCTCCCGTCCTCTTTCTCGCCGGTCTGGCCGCTGTCTGCTGGATTGCGGTGGGTTATGTCGGCGCCAACCCGCTGGCCCTGTCCGTCACCCTGCTGATCGGCGCCTGCTATGTCGTCGGCGGATGGGAGCTGTACCGCTACCGGCAGGCCACCGCCACCCTCGCCGGCGCCGTCGCCGATCTGTCCGCGCCGCCGGCCGCGCTGGCCGACTGGCTGGCACGCCTGCATCCCTCGCTGCGCAATCCGGTGCGCCTGCGCATCGAAGGCGAGCGTGCCGCGCTGCCGGCGCCGTCGCTCACGTCTTACCTGGTCGGACTGCTGGTGCTGCTCGGCATGCTCGGCACCCTGCTCGGCATGATGACCACCCTGCGCGGTACCGGCATGGCGCTGGAAAGCGCGGCGGATCTGCAGGCCATCCGCGAATCGCTGGCCGCGCCGGTCAAAGGTCTGGGCTTCGCCTTCGGCACCTCGATTGCCGGCGTCGCCGCCTCGGCCATGCTCGGCCTGCTGGCGGCGCTGTGCCGGCGGGAACGCCAGTTGGCGGTGCAGTCGCTGGACGCGGGCATCGCCTCCGCCCTGCGCGTGCACTCGCAGGCGCACCAGCGTGAGGAAGCCTTCCGCCTGCTGCAGCGGCAGACCGACGCGATGCCCGCGCTCGTCGATCGCCTGGAAGCGATGATGGCCGCGCTGGAGCAGCAGAGCCGCGCCGCCAACGATCAGTTGCAGGCCCGCCAGGATGCGTTCCACGAGCGCACCGAGGCCGTGCACGCGCGCCTCGCCGCCTCGGTGGAGACCTCGCTGAAGGAAAGCGTCGGCGAAAGCGCGCGCGCCGCCAGCGCGGCGCTGCAACCGATCATGGAAACCACCCTGTCGGCGATCGCGCGCGAGACCACCACCCTGCATGGCGCTCTCAACCAGGCCGTGCAACAGCAACTGGACGGGCTGTCGTCCGGCTTCGCCACCACCACCACCACGGTCGCCGATCTGTGGCGGCAGGCACTGGCCGAGCAGCGCGCGTCCAACGGTACGCTGGTGCAGGATCTGCGCGGTTCGCTGGACCGCTTCGCCGGCACGTTCGAACAGCGTTCGGCCGAACTGCTGGAAAACGTCTCCGCGCGCTTCGACTCCGCCAACGGCGCCGCCGCGCAGGCCTGGAACGACACCGCGTCGCGACAGGCCGCCGCCAACGAGGAACTGGCCACGCGCAACCAGCAGGCGCTCACCGCCGCCGCCGCTGCCTTCGAACAGCACGCCGCTTCGCTGGTCGACCGGATGCAGCAGTCGCACGCGGATCTGCAGACCGCGCTGGAAGCGCGCGACCAGCAGCGTCTGTCCGCCTGGAGCGACGCATTCGGCACCCTGAGCGATGCGCTGGGCCAGCGCTGGGAACAGGCCGGCGAACAGGCCGCCGGCCGGCAGCAGGCCATCTGCGACACCCTCGCCGCCACCGCGCAGGACATCTCCGCGCAGACACAGGCGCATGCGCGTGACACCATCGCCGAGATCTCGCGGCTGGTGCAGGCCGCGTCGGAAGCACCGAAGGCCGCCGCCGAAGTCATCGCCGAACTGCGCCAGAAGCTCTCCGACAGCATGGTCCGCGACACCACCATGCTGGAGGAACGCAGCCGCCTGCTGGAAACCCTGCAGACCCTGCTGGACGCGGTCAACCACGCCTCCACCGAACAGCGCACCGCGATCGATGCGCTGGTCACCACCTCGGCGGATCTGCTGGATCGGGTCGGCACCCGCTTCACCGACCACATCGAGGCGGAAACCGGCCGGCTCGGCGACGCCGCCAGCCAGATCAGCGCCGGCGCGGTCGAAGTCGCCAGCCTGGGCGACGCCTTCGGCGCGGCCGTGCAGCAGTTCGGCGACTGGAACGATCGCCTGGTCGAACGCCTGCAGGGCGTCGAGAACGCGTTGGACAAGTCGCTCGCCCGCAGCGACGAACAGCTCGCCTACTACGTCGCGCAGGCGCGCGAAGTCATCGACCTGAGCATGCTGGCGCAGCGCCAGATCATCGAGGATCTGCAGCAGTTGGCAGGTCGCCGGGCAGACGCTGAAACGGAAGCCGCATGAGCGCGGACATCGAGGCCGAGGTCGAATCGAGTACACCGATCTGGGCCGCCTTCGGCGACCTGATGTCGGTGCTGCTGGGCGTGTTCGTGCTGATCCTGGTCGGCGTGATCGGCGCGCAGATGCAGCTGTCGCACCGGCTGGACGAGGAAGTCCGCCAGCGCCAGCTCGAGTCGCAGCGGCGCAAGGCGCTGGAACAGGCGCTGGCGGTGCCGCTGGCCGAAGGCCGGGTGACCCTGGTCGATGGCCGCATCGGCATCCGCGGCAGCGTGCTGTTCGCGTTGAACTCGGATCAATTGCAACCCGAAGGCCAGGCGCTGCTGAAGAGCCTGGCCGGACCACTGGCCGACTACCTGCGCGCGCGCGACGAGATCCTGATGGTCAGCGGCTTCACCGACGACCGCCAGGTGCGCGACGGCAACCGCCAGTTCCTCGACAACTGGGACCTGTCGGCCAATCGCGCGCTCACCGTGACCCGCACCCTGATCGCCGAGGGCGTGCCCGCGTCGTCGGTGTTCGCCGCGGCGTTCGGATCCGAACAGCCGGTCAGCTCCAACGCCAGCGAGGAAGGCCGCGCGCGCAACCGGCGCGTGGAAATCGCACCGATGCCGCGGCCGAAGGCCGCCGCCGCCGCCGCACCCGATCGCGCGCATGAGCGATAACGGCGACCATTTCCCGACACCCACGCCCGTCCGGCAGTTGCTGGCCGAGGCGCTGGCGCGTCGTGCCGGCGAGCACGGCGATGCCGTGCGACAGCGGCTCGAAGCGCGACTGGCGACGCTGCGCGACAGCGACGACCAGACGCGCCGCGTTGCCGCCGTCGCCGCCCCGCCGGCGGGCAGCGCGTTGCGTGAACTGCTCGACCACATCGCCGGACAGGCCGCCGTGCGCGACAGCGAGCAGCTGGCGGCCGGTGATTCGCCACGCCCCTCCTACCCGGAAGTGGCGCAACTGGAAGACGCCCGCCGGCGCTGGTCGCGGATCCGCGCCGAGAGCCAGCTGCGCGAATCGCTGGAAGCCGCGCCGGCCGACGCCGGCCCGCTCAATTCCGGCCGGCTGGTGCATCGTTCGATCACCCTGATGCGCGAACAATCGCCCGGCTACCTGCAATCGTTCCTGTCCTACCTCGACGCGTTGGCCTGGCTGGAGCAGATGAGCGACGGCGGCCTGCTCGCGACCGCAGAAGCACCGCGCGCCGCCACCGAGACCAAGCGCCCCCGCAAGCCGCGCAAGCGTCGCGAATAGCGCTGTTCCAGCCTCCCCGCGCTGCTGATGCGGACGCCGGTCAGCGCGGCGAGGCCGCCGCCGGCCTGGAACCCTCCACTGCCGCCGCGCCGTTCGTCTTGCGGAACACCATGCCGTCGAACGCAATCGACTCGACCCGCGCGTCCTTCATCGTGAAAGCCAGCAGTTGCCCGCTGTTGGGCACGAATTCGATGCGCACCTGATCCGGCTGCCCGGCGCCGGTCGCCACCGCATCCAGCCGGCCCCAGCGGATGCGCAGGCCGTCGGCGCCTTCCGGGGCAACGACCATGTCGCCCAGCAGGTCATGGCGATAAGTGCCGACATAGCCATCACGCGGAAGCGAGAGATGCCAGGCGCGCGCGCGGATCTCCTCGCGCCTGGCGAGCGTGCCGCGCCGGAACGCCTGCGCCTTGGCCTGCAGCTCGGTGAACCGGCGTTCGGAATCCGCGCTGATCTCCGCTTCGCCGAGCAGCAGGCCGTACACGTGATTGGCGATCAGGTTGGTCAGCTGCGCGCCCAGTACGTCCTCGTTGTTGAGCACGACCAGGCCGATGCCTTCCGCCGGCATGAACGACAGGTGGGCGTGGAAGCCGGCGAAGCCGCCGAAGTGGTGCAGCATCGTCCGGCCCTTGTAAGGGCCGGTGTACCAGCCCCAGGCATAACCGCTGCGCTGGAAATCCTGGTATTTCGCCTCCAGCCCGATCCGGGTCTGGTGCGAACGCAGGATCGTCGCCGCCGAGAGGCCGCCGGCGCGCGCATCCGGAAACTGCGCCAGCAGGAACCGCGCGAGATCCGGCGCGGTGGAGACCAGCCCGCCCGCCGCCTGCATGGTGTCGTCGGACTTGGTCAGGTACAGCGGCGCGCGCGGATCCTCGGAGGCGAGCGAGTAGGGCTTGGCCAGGCGCCAGCCGGCGGCCTGCGCGCGGCTGATCCAGGCGGTGGTGTGGCGCATGCCCAGCGGCTGGAAGATCGCACTCTCCAGCTGCGCCTGCCACGGCGTGCCGAACCGCGCATCCATCCAGACGCTGGCGATGTTGTAGCCCACGTTGGTGTACTTGAAGGTGCCGTGCGCCGCTTCCGGATCGGCCGTCGATACTTCCACCAGCGCGCGCCGCGACGCCGCATCGTGCACGCCGCTGAACGCGGTTGCCCAGACCAGCGGCGGATTGTCCACGCCGGAGCCATGGACCAGCAGATCGCCCAGGGTCACCGCGCCCGCATCGAAGCCGGTGAAGCGCAGGCCCGGAAACATTTCCCGCATCGACAGGCGCATGTCCAGTTGCCCGGCGTCTTCCTTGAGCAATGCGTTGAGGGCGAAGAACGGCTTGGTCGCCGAGGCGATGTAGAACACGGTGTCGCGGGTCACCGGCGTGCGCGCGGCGATGTCCGCCTCGCCGAAATAACCCTCGTAGATCACCTTGCCGTCCTTCACCACCGCGACCGCGGTGCCGGAGGGATGCCCGGTGGCGTCCTTGGTCTGCTGGATGAGGCGGGACAGCGGCGCGAAATCCGGTTCGGCGGCGGACACCGGGGCAGGGAGGGTCGCGACCCAGACGGCGACGGCCGCCAGGAGGTGCTTCATGGTCGTTTTCCGATGAAGGGAAGAGACGCCGCCGCGTCGTCGCGGCGGCGGAAGCCGGATCAGCGGACGCGGCGTTCCAGCAGGTAGTAGGCGATGTTGCCCAGACCGGTGGCGCCCAGCAGCAGGGCGATGGTGCCGGGCGTGATCTCCTCGGCGCCGATCAGTTCCACCCCGGCGAAGCCCAGCGCCAGCGCCAGCATCACACAGCCCCAGTGCAGCGAGGCCTGGCGGCGGCGGGTGGTTTCACCCTCCAGCAGCGAGCGCACCAGTTCCTCGGAACCGCGCGATTCGATGACCCGGCGGCGCGTGTAGGCATCCACCACCGTCTTGATGGAATAGACGATGCCGATGATCAGGGTGATGGGGATGAGCAGTTCGAAGTTCATGACGGTTACCGGGAGGGATGGGTTGTCGATTGGGATACGGCCGATGGTCCGCCGGTTGCACTTCTGCCGGTTGCAACCGCTCGCCCCTCCGGCGTATCCCTATGCCGATGCCCGCCCCGTCCACCACCGCCGCCGACGCTGCTACCGCCCCGCGGGCCGACCGCGATCTGGTCGAGGCCGTGCTGGCGGGCCGGCGCGGCGCCTTCGAACAGCTGGTGCGGACCTACCAGGGACTGTGCTGGCGCATCGTGGACGATATCGTGCGGCACCCGGACGATACCCGCGAGCTGTGCCAGGAAGTGTTCCTGCGCATCCACCGATCGCTGCACCAATATCGCGGCGAGAGCGCCCTGAAGTCGTGGGTGGCGCAGGTGGCCTGTTCGGTGGCGCTGCGGCACATCGAGCGCAAGCGCCTGCCGCTGGCCGATATCCATGACAACGAGGACGGCCTGGCCCCGGCCGAACGGGTCAGCGACGGCTTCGACCTGGAGACGGCGACGGCCGACGAGGACATGCAGGCGCATCTGCACGCCGCCATCGACGCCCTGCCGCCGCTGCAGCGCATGCTGCTCACGCTCTACCATCTGGAAGAAATGCCCATCGGCGACATCGCCCGTTCCACCGGACTGGCCGAAGGCACGATCAAGAGCCACCTGTTCCGCAGCCGTAAACGGTTGCGGGAGATTCTGGAAGCCCGCATCGGAGTTCCCGCATGAACCGCCGCGACAAGAATACCTTTCCTCCCGGCACGCCTCCCGAGCCCGCCTTCGACGCCAGCGAATGGGAACAGCAGGAACGTGGCCTGCGTGCCGCCAATCAGGCCGATGACGCCGGACTGGAAGCACTCGCGCACGACTACCGCGTCGTCGCCCGCGCCGTGCGCTCGCGTCCACGCAGCGGGCCGCCGATGGATTTCGCGGCGTCGGTCGCCCGCCAGGTCGCCGTTCGCGAGGCCGGCATCGAACGCCTGCTGTCGCGCTGGCTGGCGATCACGCTGGTGATCGTGCTGGGCATCGTGGGCGTGCGCTACGGCGCCGAGGTCTGGGCATTGTTTCAGCAGGCGCTGGGCCAGACGGCCAGCGGCTGGATCCTGATCGGCCTGGCCTGCGCGGGCCTGTCCTGGGCCTGCGCCCGGGTCCAGGCATTCATGGCGCAGGACCGGATCGCGCATCCGTCGCCCTGAATACGAAAGCCCCGCTTCCCGACGGCTTGCGCATGGACCTCGCCCTGCACGCGTGGCCCATGACCAAAGATACTTGCCGCCCGGCGCCGGTCCGCTGAAATAGCGGACTGGAACGGGACGTCGGGCGGCACCGATGCAGCACCGCGCGGTAGAGGGGAACCTTTCCCGCCCGGCGGCGGTCGGTTGCGATTCGGGGGCATCGAGGGAGCGGGAATGATTGAACTGCATGGCGTGCAGCGCCACTACGCCATGAGCGGGCAGACCGTGAAAGCGCTGGCAGGCGTGGACCTGCGCATCGACGGCGGCGAGTTCGTCGCCATCACCGGCCCATCGGGGTCCGGCAAATCCAGCCTGCTGAACATCCTCGGCTGCCTGGACCATCCGAACGCGGGACGCTACCTGTTCGAGGGCCGTGACGTGGCCACGTTCGACGACGAGGCCAGCTCCGACCTGCGCAACCGGCGCATCGGCTTCGTGTTCCAGAGTTTCCACCTGCTGCCGCGCCTGACCGTGCTGGAGAACGTGCTGCTGCCGCTGCGCTTCCATCGCCAGCCGCCGGCCGGCACCCGCGACCGCGCGATGGCGCTGCTGGACAGGGTCGGCCTGGCCGAACGCCGCGACCACCGGCCCAGCGAATTGTCCGGCGGCCAGATGCAGCGTGCCGCCATCGCCCGCGCCCTGCTGCTGCAACCGGCGCTGCTGCTCGCCGACGAGCCCACCGGCAACCTGGATTCGCGCAGCGCCGCCGACGTGCTGGCGCTGATCGACGAAGTCCATGCCGGTGGCCAGACCGTCGTGCTGGTCACCCACGACAACGACATCGCCGCGCGCGCGCCGCGCCAGGTCAAGCTGCGCGACGGGAGGGTCGAGCATGACGCGTTGCAGTAGGTCCCTGCTGGCCGGCCTGTGCCTGGCCGCGTTGGGCGCATCCGCGCAGGCGGTCGTGCTCACCGGCGAGGTGCGCGCGATCGACGCGCAACAGATCCTCACCCCGCAGTCGAACAGTTCGCCGGTGGTGATCCGCTACTACGTGCCCGAGGGCGAACGGGTGAAGAAGGGCGACGTGGTCCTGCGCATCGATCCGGGCCAGTCCGCCAGCCGCATTCCCGATCTCGAAGCGGAGATCGAACAGGCCCTGGCCAAGAACGCCAAGGACGTGGCCGAATTGCAGGTCAAGGCCGTGCAGGCCGAAACCGAACTGGTCGATGCCGAAGCCGAACTGGCCACCGCGAAGCTGGACGCGCGCATCCCGCGCGAACTGATTTCCGCGCTGGACTACGACCGCTACCAGGGCGATCTGGATCGCACCACCCGCGAGGCCGCGCTCAAGCGCAAGCAACTGGACGCCGCGCGCGCCGCCGTGCAGCGCGCTGTCAGCGACGGCCAGTTGCAGGTGCGCAAGCTGGAACTGGAGCGCGACTACCACACCGCGATGGTGCGGACCTCCGAGGTCAAGGCCGATCGCGATGGCGTGGTCGTGCACGGCTTCAACAACAACTGGATCGGCGGGCGCATCGACGAAGGTTCCTCGACCATGCCCGGCAGCAAGGCGGGCGAGGTGGTCAGCAGCGGACGCATGAACGTGCGCGCCTGGGCGCTGGAACCGGATCGGCGCGACCTGAAGGTGGGCCAGCCGGTGGACCTGAGTTTCGACGCCCTGCCCGGCAAGCGCGTCCCGGGCCGCATCGAATTCATTTCCGGCGCGCCCGAACGCCGGCCCGAATGGGGCGAGGGCCGCTACTTCACCGTCGACGTCACCCTGGACTCGGGTTCGCTGGCGCTGATGCCCGGCATGAGCGTTCGGATCATCGTCCGGCCGCCGGCCGCCACCGCGAACGGAGGCAAGGGCCGATGAAACCTGCTCGATTCAATGCCCTGCGCAATGCCCTGATCCCGCTGGCCCTGGCGTGCATGCTGCCGGTTGCCCATGCCGCCACCCTGCGCGTCGACGGCGAGGTCTACGCGCAGCGCAGCTCGCAGCTGATGCCGCCATCGGTGGATCGCATGTGGCAGTTCAACGTCACCCAGCTGGCGCCGGACGGCAGCTCGGTGAAGAAGGGCGACGTCGTGGTGGCCTTCGACACCAGCGATCTGGTCCGCCAGCTGAGCGAAAAGCAGAGCCTGCTGCAGGAAAAGAAGCGCACGCTGGAAAACCTCAGCCTGGATCTGGCCGAACGCGAGCGCAGCCAGCGGCTGACCACCGCCGAGGCGGAAGCCAAGCACGACAAGGCGCGCCGCAAGACCGAACAGCCGCGGGAACTGATCGCCGCGCTGGAATACGACAAGCTGGTCGAGGAGCGTCGCCGCACCGAACGGCTCGCCGCCCTGGCCCAGGTCGCCGAACGCGCCGCCGCCGAACAGCGCAAGCAGGAATTGCGGCTGGTGAATTCGGAACTGCAGCAGGCGCAGGCCGACGTGACCCGCCTGCAATCCTCGATCGCCGCGCTCAACCTGCCGGCGCCGCGCGACGGCGTGATCATGCACAAGAGCAGCTGGAACGGAGAGAAATTCGACGTCGGCTCGCAGGTCTGGCGCGGCCAGACCGTGGCCGAGATTCCCGATCCCACCACCCTGGCGGTGCGCGCGCAGCTGCCGGAACGCGATCTGCAGCGGGTGAAGGTGGGTGTGCCCGCGCGGATCGTGATCGAGGGTGGCGGCGGCAGCGTCCACCACGGCAAGGTCGCCAGCATCGGCCGTGCGGTGCGCAGCAAATCGCAGGTGCAGCCGGTGCCCATCCTCGATCTGGAAATCCGGCTGGACGACGCCAAGGCGAAACTGCGGCCCGGCCAGGCGGTGCGGGTGGAGTTGACCGTGCCCGACGTCGCCGGAGGTGCCAAATGACCCCGTTTCGACAAGCCGGCCTGGTGCTGGCCCTCGCCTGCGCACTGGCCGCCTGCGGCAAGTCCGAGGCACCGGTCGCCACCGAAACCGTCGCGCCGGGACAGCTGCGCATCGCCGTGCGCGGCGAAGGCGAACTGCGTTCGGCCAAGCCCACGCCGCTGATGGTGCCCGGGCAGAACTGGAGCGCGCGGCAGGTGGAATGGATGCTGCCGGAAGGTTCGCTGGTGAAGAAGGGCGATCTGCTGGCGCGCTTCATCTCGCCCGATGGCGAGCAGCAGTTGGCCCAGGCGATGATCGATCTGCAGCGCAACGCGCTGGCGCGGATCGCGAAGGAAGGCGATCTGGCCTCCGCGCTCGGCCGGGTGGAAGTGGACCTCTCACAGGTCGCCGTGCAGCTGGGCATCGCCCAGCGCTACGCCGAGGCGGATCTGAGCACCGTGGCGCGCAACCAGGTGCTCGACGCCATCGAGGACAAGGAGTACCTGCAAGTGCGCCAGGGCACGCTGCAATGGCAGCGCGATCAATCCGGCGTGCGCGGCGAAGCGGAAATGGCGGTGCTGGACGCGCAGCGCGCGACCTTCGACATCAACGCCCAGAGTCGCAAGTCGGATCTGGACGCCCTGGAGCTGCGCGCGCCCAATGACGGCGTACTGATGCTGTCGGCCAACTGGTCGGGCGACAAACCCATGGTCGGCGCCAACCTGCGCGCCGGATTCGAGTTCGGCAACCTGCCGGACACCGGCGCGATGGAAGTGGAGATCGACCTTCCGCAGATCGAGGCGCAGGGGGTGCAGGTCGGCGATACGGTGGTGCTCAACCCGCTCGGACGCCCGGATCAGCGCATCGAGAGCAAGCTGTCGTGGGTGGCCAGCGCCGCCAAGGTCCGCAACCGCGAGAGCCCGGTGAAGTATCTGTCGATGCGCGCGCCGGTTCCCACCACCGCGGTGGAACGCTACCGCCTGCTGCCCGGCCAGCGCTTCGATGCCACCGTGGTGCTGCTGGATGCGAAGGACGCGATGGCCGTGCCCAATGTCGCCATCGAACAGCGCGACGGCCGGCACTGGGTGCGACTGCGCCAGGGCGGCGACTACGTCGCCCGCGAGGTGAAGCTGGGCGTGCGCGGCACTGCGCGCTCGCAGGTGTTGTCCGGACTGGAACCGGGCGATCAGGTGCGCCTGTCGCAGGTCGAAGTACCCGCACCGGGTGACGATGCCAAGGACGACGCGAAGGACGCCGGCAAGGACACCGCTCCGGCTGGTGACGGCGCCGACGACACGCAGGAAAAGAAAGCATGAGTGGCGCTCCGCTGAAGGGACTGTTCAACCGCCTGCCGACCGTCTGGCGCGAGGCCGTGGAGGAACTGTGGCGACGACGCCTGCGCACCCTGCTGACCCTGCTCGGCATGATCTTCGGCGTCGGCGCGATCGTGGCGATGCAGGCGGTCGGCGAAGGCAGCCGCCGCGAGGCGCTGCGACTGGTGGAAGGCCTGGGCCTGCACAACCTGATTGCCGAGGCCAAGCAGCAGGATGAGGACACGCTGAAGGAGACACGCGAGCGCAGCCTCGGCCTGACCGTGGCCGATGCCGAAGCCGCGCGCGGTGTCGTGCCCGGCGCCGAACGCCATGCCGCCGAGAAGACCATCCGCACCCATACCGTGTTCAGCGATACCGGCCGCAGCGATGCGCAGGCCAGCGGCGTCAGCGCCGACTGGTTCGGCCTGTCCTCGCTGCGTATCCGCGATGGCCGCGCTTTCAGTGCCGAGGACGAAGCCAGGCTGTCGGCAGTGGCCGTGCTCGGCCACCAGGCCGCCGCGGACCTGTTTCCCAAAGGCAACGCGGTCGGCGGACTGATCAAGGTCAACCACGTCTGGCTGGAAGTGATCGGCGTACTCGCCGATCGCGATCTGGGCCAGGACAGTTTCGAGGGCGTGCAACTGGGCTCGGAGAGCAACCATATCTACGTGCCGCTGGCGAGCGCCCGCGCCCGTTTCCGTTTCCAGCCGCAGGAGGACGAAGTGGATCGGTTCCTGCTGCGCCTGGACGACCCGAACCGGCTGGCGGCCGGTGCCGGCGTGCTCGCGGCCGTGCTGGATCAGCGCCACGCCGGCATGGCGGATTACCAGTTGATCGTGCCGCAACAGCTGTTCCAGCAGCACCAGCAGACCCAGCGCATCTTCCAGGTGGTGATGGGCGCGATCGCCGGCGTCAGCCTGCTGGTCGGCGGCATCGGCATCATGAACATCATGCTGGCCAACGTGCTGGAGCGGCGCCGCGAAATCGGCCTGCTGCGCGCGCTCGGCGCGCGCCGGCGCGACGTGATCGCCCAGTTCCTGCGCGAGGCCACGGTCATCTGCATCACCGGCGCGGTGCTCGGCCTGGTGTTTGGCGGCGTGCTGGCCTACCTGATCGCGATGTTCGCCGGCTGGCAGGTCGCCTGGGCACCGCTGCCGATCCTGCTTTCGGCCGGCTTCTGCGCACTGGTCGGCCTGGCCTTCGGTGTATATCCGGCACGACAAGCTGCACAGTTGGATCCCATCGCGGCGCTGCGGCACGATTGAAGCCGACTCAGCCCCTTGACCAGCCATCGGGCTGTTGAAAGCGAAAAATGGGGATTGAGGGGGATTTGGTTTTGGCGCGAAGAGCAAGCGCTCCTCAACAGCCGAATGGCTGGTCAATCCCCCGTCACCTGCTTCGCAGGCGCCCGCCCCCTTTTTCAAAGGGGGCTGATCAGGCGGTGGCCGTTTCCCCGGAATAACCATCTGGCTCTTGCCTCTCCCTCGGCAGTCATCCGGCTTTTCCTCCCCCTTTGAAAAAGGGGGACTAAGGGGGATTGGCTCTTCGCACCAAAAGCAAAATCCCCTGTCACCTGCTTCGCAGGCGCCCCGCCCCCTTTTTCAAAGGGGGCTGATCAGGCGGTGGTCGTTTCCCCGGAATAACCATCTGGCTCTTGCCTCTCCCTCGGCAGTCATCCGGCTTTTCCTCCCCCTTTGAAAAAGGGGGACTAAGGGGATTGGCTCTTCGCACCAAAAGCAAAATCCCCCGTCACCTGCTTCGCAGGCGCCCGCCCCCTTTTTCAAAGGGGGCTGATCAGGCGGTGGCCGTTTCCCCGGAACAACCATCTGGCTCTTGCCTCTCCCTCGGCAGTCATCCGGCTTTTCCTCCCCCTTTGAAAAAGGGGGACTAAGGGGGACTAAGGGGGATTGGCTCTTCGCACCAAAAGCAAAATCCCCCGTCACCTGCTTCGCAGGCGCCCGCCCCCTTTTTCAAGGGGGCTGATCAGGCGGTGGTCGTTTCCCCGGAATGACCATCTGGCTCTTGCCTCTACCTCGGCAGTCATCCGGCTTTTCCTCCCCCTTTGAAAAAGGGGGACTAAGGGGGATTGGCTCTTCGCACCAAAAGCAAAATCCCCTGTCACCCGCTTCGCAGGTGCCCGCCCCCTTTTCCGCTTTCAACAGCCGAGTGGCTGGTCAAAGGGGAGGCAAAAGCTGCCATGCTTCTGCCGAATCCCGGCTTTCGACGGCCGTAAGGCCGGTCATCCCCAATCCCGAATCCCGAATCCCCGCCCCATGCACGCCAAACACATCACCCCGATCCTCAACGTCTCGGACATGGAAAAGAGCTTCGCCTGGTTCAAGGCATTGGGCTGGGAGAAATGCTGGGACTGGGGCAGTCCGCCCACCTTCGGTTCGGTCGGTTCCGGCGAGTGCGAGATCTTCATGTGCCTGGACGGCCAGGGACATCGCCAGGATCCCGCCGGTCCCCACGTGGAAACCGGCGGCGTGTGGATGTCCATCTGGGTCGACGACGTGGACAGCATCCATCGCACCTGCCTGGCGAACGGCATCGAAGTGACCTGGCCGCCGACGGACGAACCCTGGGGCGTGCGCGAGATGCATGTGCGCCATCCGGACGGACACGTGTTCCGGATCAGCCAGTCGCGCGAAGGCTAGACTCCCGCGAGCGTGTGTAGTCCTGGACGCGGCAGCAGGGACAAACTCGACCCGAACCACAACGCACTCGCGGATCGCGCAGTTTGCGCACCGTACGCCGGCGGATGCGGTATCCGAAGGTATCCGACCGGACAATGCGCATCCGCGCAAATCCAAGCGCCGCCTCGTTCTTCGCCCGCCTACGCCGGCGTACGGAAAGGCAGGGCTGATCTGCGTCAATACAGCTGTATGCACAATTGTGCATTATTCTGGTTCCTGACCTGTCGGATCACGCATGAAATCCCCCGCTTCCTTTACCCGGGATCAGCTGCTGGCCAGCGCCCGCGGCGAACTGTTCGGCCCGGACGCCGGCCGCCTCCCCAACGACCCGATGCTGATGTTCGATCGCATCACCGAGATCCGCGAGGACGGCGGCGCGCACGGCAAGGGCATGGTGCGGGCGGAACTGGATATCCATCCGGACCTGTGGTTCTTCAAGTGCCATTTCCTCGGCGACCCGGTGATGCCCGGCTGCCTGGGCCTGGACGCGCTGTGGCAGCTCACCGGTTTCTATCTCACCTGGATCGGCGCACCCGGACGCGGTCGCGCGCTCGGCACCGGCGAGGTGAAATTCACCGGCCAGGTGCTGCCCACCGCGAAGCGGGTGAGCTATGAAATCGACATCAGCCGCGTGATCAACCGCAAGCTGGTGCTGGCCGTGGCCGACGGTCGCATGCTGGTCGATGGCCGCGAGATCTACACCGCGCGCGATCTGCGCGTGGGCCTGTTCACCTCCACGGAGGCGTTCTGAGCATGCGCCGCGTCGTCATCACCGGCCTGGGCATCACTTCCTGCCTGGGCAATGATTCCAACACCGTTTCCGCCGCGCTGCGCGAAGGTCGCTCCGGCATCCGCCATCTGCCGCAGTACGCAGAACTCGGTTTCCGCAGCCAGGTCGGCGGCGCGCCGGAGCTTGATCTGGAAGCGCTGATCGATCGCAAGCAGAAGCGCTTCATGGGCGACGCCGCCGCGTATGCCTATCTGGCGATGCGCGACGCCATCGCCGATGCCGGCCTGGACGAGGCATTGGTCAGCCAGCCGCGCACGGGCTTGATCGCCGGTTCCGGCGGCGGATCGGCCGAATGGCAGATCGAGGCGGCGGATCTGCTGCGCCAGCGCGGCATCCGCAAGGTCGGCCCGTACATGGTGCCGCGCACGATGTGCTCCACCGTCTCGGCCACGCTGGCCACCGCGTACAAGATCAAGGGCGTGAGTTACTCGCTGTCGGCCGCGTGTGCAACCTCCGCGCACTGCATCGGCGCGGCGGCGGATCTGATCCACGCCGGCCGCCAGGACATCGTGTTCGCCGGCGGCGGCGAGGAGCTGCACTGGGCGCTGACGATGATGTTCGACGCCATGGGCGCGTTGTCCAGCCAGCGCAACGAGGATCCGACCCGCGCCTCGCGCCCGTATGACGCCGATCGCGACGGCTTCGTCATCGCCGGCGGTGGCGGCATGCTGGTGCTCGAAGACTACGACCACGCGGTGAGGCGTGGCGCGCGCATCCATGCCGAACTGCTCGGCTACGGCGTCACATCCGACGGTGCCGACATGGTCGCGCCCTCCGGCGAAGGCGCGGTGCGCTGCATGCAGATGGCCCTGGAGGGCGTGGACAAGCCGGTGGACTACCTCAACACCCACGGCACCTCGACGCCGCTGGGCGACGTGGTGGAACTCGATGCCGTGCGCAGCGTGTTCGGCGATGCGGTGCCGCCGCTGTCCTCGACCAAGGCGCTGTCCGGCCATTCGCTCGGCGCGGCCAGCGTGCACGAAGCAATCTACTGCCTGCTGATGATGCGCGACGGCTTCATCGCCGGCTCGGCGAACGTCGATACGCCGGATCCGCGCGCCGAGGGCTTCCCCATCGTGCGCGAGAGCCGCGACGCGAAGCTGGACACGGTGATGTCCAACAGCTTCGGCTTCGGTGGCACCAACGCCACGCTGGTGTTCGGTCGGGTCTAGGCAAGGGTCTCGGTTACGGTAGGCGTACCGCGGCAACCGAGCCAACCATGTCGCTAGCTGCCCGCCTGCCGGCGGGCGCTGGCGAGGTATCCCGCCAACGTTCCAAGCAACGCTCCCAGCATGGATGCCGCGACATACAAGACGGTGAGCAGAGCAGGCTGTGTTGACGGGAGCCACAACCCGATCACCACACTGAACGCCTGCGCGATGCCCGACATCAACAGGAATACGAGTGCCGCGTGCTGCAGGCGGCGCTCGCGTTGGCGACAGGCCAGGTGGGCGAATATCAGGAAGTCCACCGATGCCATGATCACAAGGCCAATGGCCGTCTGGTGTATCACCGTATCCTTGTCGGAGGCAGCGGGCACGAACATGCCTTCAGCCAAGCCGATGGAGAAGTCGACCAGGAACATCAGGATCGCGTACCGGGTGATACGCGCCCAATTCAAGGGCTCTCCCGTCTGCACGTGCGACACGTCCTCATCCGGCAAGTCGCTCTCTCCTGCTCCCACACCAGACAACGAAGTCCATTGTTACCGTCGCCGGAAACGGCGCGGGCCGGGATCGCATGATCAGAACGCCGGCAGCACCGCGCCCTGGTATTTCTTCTGGATGAATTCGCGCACGGCCGGGCTGGTCAATGCGGCTTCCAGCTTCTTCACCCGCGGGTCGTCGCGCAGCTCCGGGCGGCCAACCAGGAAGTTCACGTAAGGCGACTTCGCGTCCTCGATGGCGAGGGCGTCGCGGGTCGGCTGCAGGCCGGCATCCAGCGCGTAGTTGGTGTTGATCAGTGCCAGATCGACCTGTTCCAGCACGCGCGGCAGCATCGCGGCGTCGAGTTCGCGGAACTTCAGCTGCTTCGGATTGGCGGTGATGTCGCGCAGGGTCGCCATCTGGTTGGACGGATCCTTGAGCTGGATGACGCCGGCGCGATGCAGCAGGATCAGCGCGCGGCTGTTGTTGCTCGGATCGTTGGGAATCACCACGTCCGCGCCCGCGGGTAGCGCATCCAGCGACTTGTAGCGGCGGGAGTAAGCGCCGAACGGTTCGATGTGCACGCCAATGTAGGTTTCCAGCTTCGTGCCGCGATCCTGGTTGTAGGCTTTCAGATAGGGCTCGGTCTGGAAGTAGTTCACGTCGATCTGGCCCTGCACGACCTGGTCGTTGGGCTGCACGTAGTCGTTGAACACGCGTACTTCCAGCTTCACGCCGTCCTTGGCCAGCAGCGGCTTGACCACCTCCAGGATTTCCGCGTGCGGCACGGCGGTGGCGGCGATGGTCAGGGTATCGTCGGACTTCGCCGCCGGCTTGCAGGCTGCCAGGGTCAGCAGCAGCAGCGACAACGGGAGCAGCAACTTCTTCATGGGGAAATACCAGGGAGAGGAAAAAGGAATCAGCGGCGGTTGAACCGCCGGACCAGGCTGTCGCCCAGCCATTGCAACAACTGGACGATGATCAGCAGCAGCGCGACGGTGATCACCGCCACCGACGTCTGCGATCGCAGATAGCCATCACGATACGCCAGATCGCCCAGGCCGCCGGAACCGATGGCACCGCCCATCGCGGTGAAGCCGATCAGGGCCACCGCGGTGACCGTCGCTCCCGCCAGCAGGCCCGGCATGGATTCCGGCAGCAGCACGCGCCGCACCAGTTGCCAGGTGGTGGCGCCCATCGCCTCGCTGGCTTCGATGACGCCTGGATGGACTTCCCGCAGCGCCGTTTCGACCAGCCGCGCATAGAACGGCACCGCGCCCACCACCAGCGGCAGGATCGCCCCGCGCACGCCCAGCGAAGTGCCCACCAGGCTCAGCGTCACCGGGATCAACACGATCATCAGGATGATGAAGGGCGCCGAGCGCACCAGGTTGACCAGCAGCGCCAGCGCGGCATGCAGCCAGCGGTTTTCCAGGCGCTGGCGCTTGTCGCTGAGGAACAGCAGCACGCCCAGCGGCAGGCCCAGCAGCAGTGTCAACGGCAGCGCCCCCGCGAGCATCAGCAGGGTATCCCCGCTCGCCACCAGCACTTCGCCCCACTTGGCCGGATCCAGTCCCAGCACGGTTGCCAGCGTGATCATGCGCGCAGCACCTCGACGTCGACGCCGGCCTGTTGCAGGCCGGTGGTGGCGGCGTCAGCATCGCCCTCGGTCATGGCGATGGTGAGCTGGCCATACGGCGTATCGCGGATGCGACCGATGCGGCCCCCCAGGATGGTGTAGTCCACGCCGGTCTGGCGCGCGACCTGGCCGAGCAATGGCCGATAGGTATCGCTGCCGAGAAAGGTCAGGCGCAGGATGCGGCCGGGCACCGCGTCCAGCGCGCGGCGCTGTTCGTCCTCGTCCAGGTGTTCGGCATCGACCACGAACTGCCGCGTGGTCGGATGGGCCGGATGCAGGAACACCTGCGTCACCGGCCCGGTCTCCACCAGTTGCCCCGCATCCAGCACCGCCACGCGATGGCAGATGCTGCGCACCACTTCCATCTCGTGGGTGATCAGCACGATGGTCAGTCCGAGTTCGCGATTCAGATCCGCCAGCAGCCGCAGGATCGATTGCGTGGTCTGCGGATCCAGCGCGCTGGTGGCCTCATCGCACAGCAGCAGGTGTGGCTGGGTGGCGAGCGCGCGCGCGATGCCCACGCGCTGCTTCTGCCCACCGGACAACTGGGCCGGATAACGATCCGCCAGTGCCTGCAGGCCAACGCGCTCCAGCAGTTGCGCGACCCGCTGTTCGATCTCCGCACGCTTCATGCCGGCCAGTTGCAGCGGGAACGCCACGTTGTTCGCCACGGTCTGCGACGACAGCAGGTTGAAGTGCTGGAAGATCATGCCGATGCGTCGGCGCGCGGCGCGCAGCTCCGGATCCGGCAGCGCCGCGATGTCCTGCCCTTCCACCAGCACCTGGCCCTGCGTGGGCCGCTCCAGGCCGTTGATCAGGCGCAGCAGGGTCGATTTGCCGGCGCCGGACTGGCCGATGATGCCGAAGATCTCGCCCTGCCGGATCTCCAGATCCAGTGGTCGTAGCGCCACGGTTTCGCCGCCGGGCGTGGCGAAGGACTTGCTGATGTTCTTGAACTGGATCATGGCGCCGTGGGCCTGGCGGGAGAGCGATCACCCGCCCGCAGGAACGTGGGAGTGCGGAGGTGCCGCCGGGCTTGGCCGGTACGCGGCAGGGAGCGCCACGATAGCCTGTCCCCGCCGGCTGTCAAATGCGCCCGGCCAACGGGATTCCGGCTGCGCGCGGGCAGGGAGAAGAAGCGCCGCCGTTCATCCGTCCATGGCAACGGCTTGCGGGTGAGCCGCGCTCGCCGCTGGTGGGAGAGGCAGCGCAGCGGCGAGCACGGCCCATGAACCTGTTTCGACATGCGATATCCGGATGACAACGACAACCGCGTCATCCGGCTTGCGTCGCCTGCGCGCGGTGGCGGAAGGCATCCGACGCAGGCGCCGGGCGTGCAACGGCTTCACTGGGAATCGCAAGGATATCGCCACGCGACCACGCGCGTGATGGCCGCGACGAATGTGCTTATGCCGTATTTCCACTTGCCATCGCGGCGGTTTCAGACGTCCGCGATCGTCCCGGTCACCGACCGGCCGCGCGATCTGAGCGTCGAATCAGCCTGCCCGGGTTGCGGTGCCCGTGATCCTCACCGCTGTACCGCTGACACGAATTCCCTCGCGCGGATCCTCCGGCACCGTCACCCTGATCCGGCTTGGCCGCCCGAGATCATCGCCCTGGTGAACCCGGAAAACGCGATCCACGGGCAATGCCTCGTTGTGCGCCAGATACGCACCCAGCGCGGCGGCGGCGGCGCCCGTGGCCGGGTCCTCCACCACGCCGCCGGGTGGAAATGGATTGCGCGCGTGGAACGTATCGGCATCCGCGCGCCAGATCAGGTTCACGGTGGTCCAGTCGTGTTGGGCCATGAGTCCGGAAAGCGCGCCGAAATCGTAATCCAGCCGCGCCAGGCGGTCGCGGGTGGACACGGCGATGATCGGATGCCACGCGCCGGCGTAGGCGACGGCCGGCGCCAGTGCGGGGGCCAGTTCATCGCGATGCCAGTGCAGGACGGCGAGCAGGCGATCCAGATCGTCCGGATCCAGCGGCGCCATGCGCGGCTCGACGCTGGTCAGCGTCGCGGTGAACTGCTCATCCACCTGCACGCGCACGCGTCCAGCGCGTGCTTGCAGCACCTTCTCGCCCGCACCGTATGCCTCGGCATGCGCGACGGTCGCGGCGATGGTGGCATGTCCGCAGAACGGCACCTCGGCCAGCGGACTGAAGTAGCGCACCTCGAACGTGCCATCCTCGCGCGGCAGCAGAAAGGCGGTTTCCGAATAGCCCACCTCGGCGGCGATGCGCTGCATGTCCGCTTCCGGCAGGCCGCGCGCATCCAGCACGACTCCGGCGGGATTGCCGCCGGCCGGATCCGTGGTGAAGGCGCTGTAGCGGAGCACGTTCGCGTTCATCACGCTTCCTCCGGCAAGGCGGTGCGCGTGTCGGGATCATCCAGCCGCACCACCAGATAACGCAGGAAGAACTGGGTCAACGGCCCAACGCCCAGAGCGAAGATCACCGTGCCCACGCCGACGACGCCACCCAGCAATACGCCGACGATGAGCACGGTGACTTCGATGATCGTGCGCACCTTGCGGATCGACCAGCCGGTGCGACGCGACAGTCCGGTCATCAAGCCGTCGCGCGGGCCCGGCCCCAGTTGCGCGCCGACATACAGCGCGGTCGCGAAGGCGCAGGTCACCACGCCACCCAGCATGTAGGCGATGCGCAGCCACAGGCTCTCCGGCGTGCCGAGCATCGCCAGACTGATATCGGCGAACGGCCCCAGCAGCAGGCTGTTGGCGACGGTGCCCAGGCCCGGCATCTGCCGCAGCGGAATCCAGCCCAGCAACACCACCACCGCGGTGATGATCATCACCACGCCGAAGGAGACCGGCAGATGCAGCGACAGGCCCAGATGGAACACGTCCCACGGTGAAGCGCCGATGGCCCCCTTCACCATCAGGGCGATGGCCAGGCCGTACAGCCACAGGCCGACCAGCAGCCGGAACAGCCGTTCGGGCAGGCGCCCGGCCTTGAGCTGCGCGAGGGGGCCGAGATTGGACAGGCCCGAGGAGGGGGAGATCGTCGCCATGGGGCCACCTTGAAGGTAATTGGCCCTTTTCCATAGAGCCAATCGTGCGATAGTGGCCCCATGAATCGCACGCTGGCTCCCGAACGCCTCGCCACCCTGGTCGGCGAGTTCAACCGCTCCCCCGCCTACCGGGGGCTGTGCCAGGCCCTGCAGGAACTGATTGGCGACGGGCGCATCCCCTTGGGCACCCGTCTGCCCAGCGAGCGCGCGGTCACCCTCGCGCTGGGCGTCTCGCGCAATACCGTCACCCGCGCCTACGCCGACCTGATCGCCGCCGGCTTCGCCACCGCGCGACAGGGCGCGGGCACGTTCGCCACGGTGCCGGTGGATCGCCGGCGCGCGCATGATCACGCCCTGCACGCGCTGGGCACGAATCCGGCGATCGATGGCGCCATCGATCTGAACTGCGCCGCCGGCGCCGCCACGCCGGGCGTCGCCGCCGCGTACGAACGCGCCCTCGCCGCGCTGCCTTCGTATCTGTGCAGCGACGGCTACCTGCCCTCGGGGCTACCCGGCCTGCAGGCGATGATCGCCGATTCGTATGCGCGGCGCGGCCTGCCAACGGCGCCGGAACAGATCATCATCACCAGCGGCGCGCTGTCGGCGCTGGCCATCACCGCGCGTGCGCTGTCGCGTCCGGGGGATCGGGTGATGCTCGAATCACCGGTGTATTCCAACGCCATCGAAGCACTGCGGCTGGGCGGCGGCAAGCTGATCAGTTCGCCCCTGGCCGATCCGCTGGGCGAGCAGGGCTGGGATCTGGACGGCATCGAGGCCACCCTGCGACAGACCTCGCCGCACCTGGCCTACTTGATTCCCGATTTCCAGAATCCCACCGGCTTCCTGATGGACGACGCCATGCGCGCGCGCTACGCCGCCGCGTTGCGCGACGCCCGCACCACCGCCATCGTCGACGAAACCCTGCAAGCCACCGCGCTGTCCGACGCGCCGATGCCCGCGCCCTTCGCCGCGCTTGCCACCGACGCCATCACCCTGGGCAGCGCGTCCAAGATGTTCTGGGGCGGCCTGCGCGTGGGCTGGATCCGCGCGCCACGCCCGCTGATCCGCCGCCTGATCAACGCCCGCGTGCAGTTCGATCTCGGCAGCTCGCTGTTCGATCAACTGGTCGTCGCCGAACTGCTGGCCCAACCGGACATCCTCGCCAATCGCCGCGAGCAACTGCGCCAGCGCCGCGACGCGCTGATCGCCGCGCTGCGTGAACACCTGCCGGACTGGCGCTTCCGCGTCCCCGCCGGCGGCCTGACCCTGTGGGTGCAGTTGCCCCACGGCAGCGCCACCCGCCTGTGCGCCGACATGGAACGCAGCGGCATCCACCTCGTCCCCGGCCCGGTCTTCAGCGTGGAAGGCGGCGCCGACGGCTGGCTGCGGATTCCGTACGCCAAACCGGAGGAGGAACTGGTGCGGGCGGTGAAGGCAATTGCAGGAAGGCGGACGGCGGATTGGTCCGAAGGTGCTCATCAACAAAGCGCATCCAGGTCCAAGATCCTGATTGCATGAACTCCCGGTTACCGCTGACCCCCGGCAGCGGTCATTCCGCCTTGCCGGGGCTCATCAAAGGAGGCAGGTTCCCGCCGGTCGGCAGCAACGAGCAATTGAAGCCATCCAGAACAGCAATGCCGTCATAGCCTGCCGCAACGGCCAGATCCGAGCATCCGTCGCTGTTGAGATCCGCTGCCGCATAGGGCAAGCGGTGGAGCAGCGGTACCTTGAAGGCATAGCGAACCGCCGGGTCATACACGCGGAAAGGTGCCTGCGCGTTGCATATAAATCGCAAAGAAAGGCAGGTTGCTGACGAAGTCCTGAAACTGATGATTCACCAGGTCCGTGAAACCGTCCCCATCGAAATCGTACAGGAAAGGGGTAATCGGATATCCAAAGTACGTGTGCAGGTACAGCGCTTCGCCAAACTCTCCTGACCAACTCCTCAGATGCACTTCGCTTCCCATCACGGCATCTCTGCGCCCATTCCCATCAATGTCTCCGAAATAAAGGTGATCGCGGCCCTCAGTAGATAACAGCAATTGAGGGGGTGTCATTCCACCGGCTGCGAGTCGATAGGCGACCAACACGTCGCTGGTAGTCGCTTCACCATTTGTTTCTTTCGACATCACGAAAACGAGATCGGAAAAGCCATCAGTGTTGATGTCTTCCGATACCAACTCGAAGATCGGGCTGGAGAAGGGGATGTTGACTATCGCGGAACGACCAAATCCCCCTGCTCCATCTCCGTGCAACACCTGATAGTTCGGACACACGACATAGTGACCGCAATCGTTGTAGTTGCGCGCCACGATCATGTCTTGATGACCGTCACCGTCCGCGTCCAATGCCGCCCAGCTGACCACGCTTGCCGTACTTTCGTAGGAAGTTTCGGGATAACCCTGAACAAACTCCGGCGCGCTACCCTTTCTTGATGCCAAGATGCCAACGCCGCCGGAAACACCGTAGCCGTCCACCGTATGGAAAGCGACGTCGGTGATCCCGTCTTCATTGAAGTCCTGGGTGACCAGGATCTTCGACGAGGAGTAGTTTTCCGTCCCGTATGGGTAGATCAGCGCCGGTGAAAGCGTGCCATCCTGGCGCTGCAAGAAAAGGTCGACGGTGTTGTTGTTGGTCAAAGCAACCAGATCCGCACGCCCATCGCCATTGAAATCGCCCGCCGCGACGGCTTCGTAGTCAGCCATGGTGTCGCCATGCGGACGGCTGTACATGCGGGGCGACCTGAATCCAAAATCCGATCCCGTGCCATCCATCCGCGCTTGATAAACTTGTCCGGGTAACGCCAAGCGACTGCCGGACCTCGAAGCGATGGTCTTTGCCAGAATATCCTTGTCGGATTCCGCAGATTCGAATGCGGGATTGGCGTCGGGTTCGATATTCGCACCGCAGGCACCCAACACCAGGACCAAACCCAACGGCACCAGCCATCCCAATCCGCGAGAATCGATGGCGCGACCAATACCATCCACAGGCTGCCTGGCTTTCTGGACCATGGTTCCCCCTCCCCAATGCGGATATCTTAGCCACCCGAAGGCCCGGGTTCCATGACCACCAAGCCGACCGCCACAGGGCCCGGCACGTTGGGGGCCAGCAGCTCGGGTGATTCCGCTCTTCGAGCGCAGGTTCACGGAAACACCGACACCTGCAAGCCAACAGAACGCACCAGCCGCCGCCCGCCCCCAGGCGGGTCTTCAGCGTGGAATGCGGTGTCACGGCGGTTGATCGCGTGATGCTGCCACGGGGGATCCGCTTAATTTTCATGCGGCAAGAGCAAATCCCTCTTAATCCCCCTTTTTCGCTTTCAACAGCCGAATGGCTGGTCAAGGGGAAGCAAAGCGAACTCCTGCAGATCAGCAGGATCGTCCATGAAGCAGCCCTGATAGCCCCCTTTGAAAAAGGGGGCGGGCGCCTGCACCGCAGGCGACGGGGGATTTGCTCTTGGCGATGCAGCTGAAAATCTACGTCGCCCGCCCCGCCCCATAAGTCCACAGCGGCCGATACGCCGCGCGATGCCACCACGCCAGCAACAGCAGCCAGGCGAAGTGGAAGGTCCCCCAAGGCGCATTGTCGTTGAGCAGGAGATGGAACAGGAAGATGCCGGCCACCAGCGGAAACAGCACCACGATACCCAGCGGCGCGGTGCGCCGGACCAGCAGGAGCAATCCACCCACCAGGCAGGTGGCGGCAATCAGCGGGTCGACGATGCCGCTGGCGCTCAGCGCCAGGGTCAGCGTCCGCGCAGGGGGCGTTTCCTCAGGTACGACCCACGGCTTTCCCAGCATCCAGTGGATGAACCACGAACCGCCCACATACACGTAGAACAAACCGAACAGCCAGCGCATCACCGCCATTACCTTGCCCATGCCTGTCTCCCTGTCCGCCGTTGAAACGGGGGTTATCGATTCCGTCTACGTCGTCGACGATGGCTACCGGCCAGTGCTGGGGCGTATTGCCGACCCGATGGAAGAGGCAGCGGGAACCTGTCAGTGATCCATCCAGCTGTAAACCAGCTGCCGTTCCCGATCCCACATCACCCGGCGTCTGCCCGGACAGGCATGGATGTCGCTTGTTCCTTCGCTCACTCGTTTCCAAGCGTCCCTGGCGAATTGTGGAAATCGCGGCATGACTCGCGTGTAGGACAGGACCGGAGCGGCTGGGCTCGCGCATTCATCCGGATTCTTCCAACGATCTGATTTCAGGCGGTCTTGTAGACGAAACTCCGGTCCGGTCGCCGGCAGGTAGGAAGACCCGTTTGCACGTGTTCTTTTGCCATTGATTTCGGCGAGCAGTCTGCTGCGCTTTGTTGCGGCAAGAGCAAATCCCCCTCGGTCCCCCTTCTTCGAAGGGGGAGGCAAAGCGGACTCCCGCTTATCGACAGGATTCAGGAAGCAGCCCAGATAGCCCCCTTTTGCAAAGGGGGCGGGCGCCTGCGCAGCAGGCGACGGGGGATTTGCTCTGGGCGATGCAGCGGGAAATCCAGCCAATCGCCACGAGCAGGAGACGACTCGAATCGAGCCGGAGATGAAGATACCGACCCCGGCGGAAGCAGCACCACGACGCCGGGCAGCGCGGTGCACCAATGATCCGACACCCCGGGATGTCGGATCGGGCACCTTGCGCAGGGGTGCCGGTGTTGGCGAATGCCCGTCGGCTCAGTGCTTGGTATCGGGGTTCGGCGAAGGCATCCAGGCCATCCGATCGAGGACATGCTGGGCCTGCGCGGCGAACGCGTCGAAGCTGGCGTACCAGGCCTTGATCGGGATGTGCGGATCCTTGTCCTCTTCCACCGCCATGCACGCCAGGCTCAGGTGGCTCATCAGGCGTAGCTGACCTTGCAGGGAAAGCAGGCGCAGGTAGCCCTCGTCGGTCAGCAGGTAACCGGAACGGCGATCGGGGGGTGGTTGGGTCTTGCTCATGCGGGTACTCCTTTTCCGTGTGAAAACCCGCCTGCGGAAATGCAGACGGGTGTCGGGAGGTTAGGAAAGCCGCATAGAGTCGGCGGGCGTATTCCCTCTTGCGAGGTCTTGTATTAGCCGCCCTCCCGACGTGGAACTGCTTACGTCGGAAGTACCGATGAACTGGTACGAATTGGCCACTCAAATATTCTTGTGGCTTGACTCTATGCTGGAGTTCCTACGCTCCGGGAATGGAGTCTGCTGAGTGTGGCGCGTCGATTCAATAGATCCGGATTCAATGTTAGTCGTTGAACTCGCATGTCATTCCTGGCGAAAAATTCGATAGGCAGCCTCCTTCGTGAGGCCTCATCGGCGATACCCACTTCGCTGAACACCTGCACTCGGTCATGGCGTCACCGTTTCACCTCCTTCATTGAAAAAAGGCCACATTGGAAGCACTTTCCGGACAAACAAGGCCCACTGTCCGACACGCTTCGTGGGAAGATTCCCGCCATGACCCAGGCCGACCCACATGCCGATCCCCGCTGGCAGCGCACTCACCAGGATCTGCTGGCCGCGTTCCTTTCGCTGGTGATCGGCCGGCGTTATCACGACATCCGGATTGCCGACGTGCTGGCGCGTTCCGGGGTCAGCCGCTCGACCTTCTACGAGCATTTCCGCAACAAGGACGAACTGCTGTCGGCAAGCCTGGAGGAACCTTTCCGGACCCTGGCCGGCTTGATCACGGATGACACCGACGCCGCGCGCGTCCGCATGATGCTGGATCACTTCTGGACCAATCGCGCATTGGCCCCCAGCCTGTTCCAGGGACCGGCGCTGCGGGTCGTCCGCAGCGCATTGGTCACGCAAGTGGAAGCGGCACTCGACCGCGGGGAGTTTCGACTGCGCATCCCGGCGCGGCTGGCGGCGTATTCAATGGCCGACGGCATGTTCTCGCCCATCACGGCCTGGTTGTTGGGCGAGTCCACATGCGGCACCCAGGATCTGGCGATTGCATTGCAACGGACCACGGCTGCAATGGTGCGGGCATTGCGGACGGATTCCCTCCCATCCGGCGACACGGAGTAGACCCATGAAGATGCAACGCCTGATTCCCATGCTGCCGGTCCGCGATATGCCGGCCAGCGTGGAGTTCTACGGAAAGCTCGGCTTCGCGGTGGAAAACCGCAATGACGAATGGCGCTGGGCCATGCTGGCCTTCGACGAATGCCGGCTGATGGTGGACGAATCCATCAACATGCCGCCGGATGCGCCGCACACGTCGGTGATCTACCTCTATCCCGACGATATCTTTGCCTACCACCGCGAGGTGCGCCGGCGCGGCGTGGTGGTGCCTTCGATCAGCCATCCGTTCTACGGCATGAGCGAGTTCCGGATTGAGGATCCGGATGGCAACCGGTTGTGGATTGGGCAGAAGGGGTGAGCGTGGGGTGGCTGGTCATCTTGTCCGGCCTGGTGTGCGCCAAAAGCAAATCCCCCTCGGTCCCCCTTTTTCAAAGGGGGAGGTAGAAGCACCAGAATTCTGATGGTTTTAGGGGACAAACAAGGGCCGCTTTCGCGGCCCTCGTTTCAATCATTCCACCGTCACCGATTTCGCCAGGTTTCTCGGCTTGTCCACGTCCGTCCCTCGCGCCAGCGCGGTGTGGTATGCCAGCAACTGGACGGGGATGGTGTGCACCACCGGGCTGAGCACGCCGGTGTGGCGCGGCGTGCGGATGACGTGCACGCCTTCGGACTCGGTGAAGTTGCTGTCCTGGTCGGCGAACACGAACAGCTCGCCGCCGCGCGCGCGCACTTCCTGCATGTTGGACTTGACCTTCTCCAGCAGGGTGTCGTTGGGGGCGATGACGACGACCGGCATGTCGGCGTCGACCAGCGCCAGCGGGCCGTGCTTGAGTTCGCCGGCCGGATAGGCCTCGGCGTGGATGTAGGAGATTTCCTTGAGCTTGAGCGCGCCTTCCAGGGCGATGGGGTAATGCAGGCCGCGGCCGAGGAACAGCGCGTCGGACTTGGGCGCGAAGCGTTCGGCCCAGGCGGCGATCTGCGGTTCCAGGTTGAGCGCGTGCTGCACGCTGCCGGGCAGGTGGCGCAGTTGCTCCAGGTAGTCGGCTTCCTGCTCCGGAGTGACCTTGCCATGCAGCTTGCCCAACACCACGGTCAGCTGGAACAGCGCCGCCAGCTGGGTGGTGAAGGCCTTGGTGGAAGCCACGCCGATTTCCGCGCCGGCGCGGGTATAGCAGACCAGTTCGCTGGCGCGCGGGATGGCGCTCTCGGGCACGTTGCAGATCGACAGGCTGTGCTGGTGGCCGAGCGACTTGGCGTACTTCAGTGCTTCCATCGTGTCCAGCGTTTCGCCGGACTGGGAGATGGTGACGATGAGGTGCTTGGGATTGGCGTAGGCGGCGCGGTAGCGGTATTCGCTGGCGATTTCCACGCTGCACGGCAGGCCGGCGATGGACTCGATCCAGTAGCGCGCGGTCATGCCGGCGTAGTAGCTGGTGCCGCAGGCGAGGATCTGCACGCCCTCGATGTCCTTGAGCACCGCCTCGGCGTTGGCGCCGAACAGCGTGGGCAGGAAACCGCCGTCGATGACCGCCTCGATGGTGTCGGCGATGGCACGCGGCTGCTCGTGGATTTCCTTCTGCATGAAGTGGCGGTACGGGCCCAGTTCCAGCGAGGCCAGCGACACGTCGGAGACATGCACGTCGCGCTCGACCGGCTGGTCGTTGCCGTCGAACACGCGCACGGCCTGGCGGGTGACCTCGGCGGTGTCGCCTTCTTCCAGGAAGATCACCCGGCGGGTGGCCTGGATGATGGCCGACACGTCCGAGGCGATGAAGTTCTCGCCTTCGCCCAGGCCGATCAGCAGCGGACAGCCCATGCGCGCGCAGACCATGCGCTCGGGTTCCTTGCGGCTGACCACGGCCAGCGCGTAGGCACCGGTCAGCTCCTTGACCGTGCGCTGCAGCGCGGTGAGCAGGTCATCGCCCCCCTTGAGGTGGTGGTGCATCAGGTGGGCGATGACTTCGGTATCGGTCTGCGATTCGAATTCGTAGCCCAGCGCGCGCAGCTTCTCGCGCTGTTCCTCGTGGTTCTCGATGATGCCGTTGTGCACCAGCGCCACGCCGTGGCTGATGTGCGGATGGGCGTTGGCCTCGGTGACCCCGCCGTGGGTGGCCCAGCGGGTATGGCCGATGCCCAGGCTGGCGTTGAAGCCCTCGGCGGCGGCGGCGTTCTCCATCTCCGACACCCGGCCGGTGCGGCGCACGCGGCGCACATCCTTCTGTTCGACCACGGCGATGCCGGCGGAGTCGTAGCCGCGGTATTCCAGCCGCTTCAGTCCCTCGATGAGTACCGGTACCACGTCGCGATCGGCGATCGCTCCCACAATCCCGCACATAGAGTCTTGTCCACCTGAGTCAAAACGAGTCCCGATTGTAACGGGGGTGGACACAACGGACAGTGTCCGCGCCGGTGTCCGCGGACACCCGGACACCGTTCCAACGCCCTTCTCCCCCTTGAAAATCAAACGGTTGCGATTGGCACGCATCCTGCTTTGACGGGGCGTCTTCCCAATAAACGCATGCCATCGATGATTCGGGACACCTCCGCGCAAGATCGCCCCCTGAGTGCCGGCCCCACCGCCACCGCCGCCGCGCCCTGGAAGCGCTGGCTGCTGCCGGCCGCCGGCGGCCTGGCCCTGCTGCTGGTCATCGGCTTCGCCGTGCGCGGCTGGGTGGGCGGCAGTCGCTCCTTCGACGGCGCGCGGGTGCGCATCGCCGAGGTCAAGCGCGGCGACCTGGTGCGCGACATCTCCGCCGACGGCCGCCTCATCGCCTCCAACAGTCCCACCCTGTACGCCATCGCCGGCGGCGTGGTGACCCTGAAGGTGGTAGCCGGCGACAAGGTGACCAAGGGCCAGGTGCTGGCCGAAATCGACAGCCCGGAACTGCGCAGCAAGCTGGCGCAGGAACAGGCGGCCCTGGCCGGCCTGGAGGCCGAGGCCAGCCGCGCCACCCTGGACGCGGCGGTGACCCGCGCCAACGCGCAGAAGGCGCTGGACCAGGCCGACATCGATCGCCAGGCCGCCCAGCGCGATCTGGAACGCTACGAGCGCGGCTTCAACGGCGGCGCGGTACCGCAGATCGACGTGGCCAAGGCCAAGGACGATCTGCGCAAGACCGAGATCGCGATGGATCACGCGCGCAAGGACGTGAACCTGCAGGGCCAGGGCGCCAGCCTGGATGCGCGCAACAAGCAGCTGATGGCCGAACGCCAGCGCTCCATCGTCGCCGAGGTGCAGCGCCAGGTCGACGCGCTGACCCTGCGTTCGCCGTTCGATGGCCAGGTCGGCCAGGTGCAGGCGGTGCAGCGCTCCAACGTGGCGATCAACGCGCCGGTGATGAGCGTGGTGGATCTGTCCAAGTTCGAAGTGGAGATCAAGGTGCCGGAGAGCTTCGCCCGCGATCTGGCGATCGGCATGCCGGCCCAGCTGACCAGCAACGGCCAGCCGTATCCGGGCGAGATTTCGGCGGTGTCGCCGGAAGTGGTGAACGGCGAGGTCAACGCGCGCATCCGCTTCAGCGACAAGCAGCCGCCGGGCCTGCGCCAGAGCCAGCGCCTGAGCGCGCGCATCCTGATGGACACCCGCCGCAACGTGCTGATGGTCGAGCGCGGTCCGTTCGTCGAACAGTCCGGCGGCCGCTACGCCTACGTGATGGACGGCAACTCGGCCGTGCGTCGCCCGGTGCAGATCGGCGTGAGCAGCCTGAGCGCGGTTGAGATCATCAGCGGCGTGCAGCCGGGCGACAGGATCGTGGTGTCCGGCAGCGACCAGTTCGGCGATGCCGAGCGGGTCTCGATCAACTGATTTTTCGACTCACCGCCTTCCCGTTTTCGTACCCGCCATTCCGTATTTCCCGTATTCCCAGACTTCCATGCTACGCACACACCAGAAGGACTTCGCCATGCTCGAGATGCGTTCGGTTTCCAAGGTCTACCGCACTTCCCAGGTGGAGACGCACGCGCTGCGCTCCCTCGACCTGCATGTCCGCGAGGGCGAGTTCGTCGCGGTGACCGGGCCGTCGGGCTCGGGCAAGACCACCTTCCTCAACATCGCCGGTCTGCTGGAAACCTTCACCGGTGGCCAGTACACCCTGGACGGCCAGGACGTGAGCGGACTGTCGGATGACGCGCGCAGCAAGCTGCGCAACCAGAAGATCGGCTTCATCTTCCAGAGCTTCAACCTGATTCCGGATCTGAACCTGTTCGACAACGTCGACGTGCCCCTGCGCTACCGCGGCATGAGCGCCTCCGAGCGCAAGCAGCGCATCGAGGACGCGCTGACCCGGGTCGGCTTGGGCTCGCGCATGAAGCACTACCCGTCCGAACTGTCCGGCGGCCAGCAGCAGCGCGCGGCCATCGCACGCGCCCTGGCCGGCACGCCCAAGCTGCTGCTGGCGGACGAACCGACCGGCAACCTGGACTCGCAGATGGCCCGCGGGGTGATGGAACTGCTGGAGGAGATCAACAGCCAGGGCACCACCATCATCATGGTGACCCACGATCCGGAACTGGCCGCGCGCGCGCAGCGCAACGTGCACATCGTCGACGGCGCCGCCACCGACCTGACCACCGAGCCGCGCCTGATTTCCACGGTGGGCCTGGACGTCAATCTCGCTCCCGCCCAGGCCTGAGGAACTGACCATGTTCGGTTACTACTTCCAGCTTGCCCTGCGCAGCTTCAGGCGCAACAAGGTGCTGACCGCGCTGATGGTGCTGGCCATCGCGCTGGGCATCGGCGCCAGCATGACCACCCTGACCGTGTTCTACATCCTGTCCGGCGATCCGATGCCGGGCCGCAGCCACACCCTGTTCTACCCGCAGATGGACCCGCAAAGCATGGACGGCTACACCGCTGGCGAAGAGCCGGAGGAACAGGTGACGCGTTTCGACGCCGAGGCGCTGCTGCGCGAGAAGAAGGGCGATCGCCAGGCGCTGATGACCGGCGGCGGCGTCAGCATCGAGCCGGAGAAACAGGGCCTGTCCCCGTTCGTGGTGGACGCGCGCTACACCTCGGCCGATTTCTTCCCGATGTTCGACGCACCGTTCGCGCAGGGAACGCCCTGGAGCGCACGCGAGGACGATACCCAGGCGCGCGTGGCGGTGATCTCCCAGAAACTCAACGACAAGCTGTTCGACGGCGGCAACAGCGTGGGCAAGTCGATCCGCATCGACCAGAACGAGTTCCGCGTGATCGGCGTGCTGGAGGACTGGCGCCCCACCCCGCGCTTCTATGATCTGAACAGCGATCGCTACGGCGAGGTGGAGCAGGTGTTCCTGCCGTTCTCCACCGCGGTGAACATGAAGTTCGGCCGCAACGGTTCGATGAACTGCTGGGGCGACAGCCAGGGCGACGAGACCGGTGTCAATGCGCCGTGCACGTGGATGCAGTACTGGGTGCAGTTGGATACGCCGGAAAAGGTGGAAGCCTACCGCCAGTACCTGGTGAACTACTCCGACCAGCAGCGCCGCGCCGGCCGTTTCGAGCGGCCGACCAACGTGCGCCTGCGCAACGTGATGGAGTGGCTGGACTACAAGAAGGTCGTGCCCAGTGACGTGCGCCTGCAGACCTGGCTGGCGTTCGGCTTCCTGCTGGTCTGCCTGATCAACACGGTGGGCCTGCTGCTGGCCAAGTTCATGCGCCGCTCCAGCGAAATCGGCGTGCGTCGCGCCCTGGGCGCCTCCAAGGGTGCGATTTTCACCCAGGCGCTGGTGGAGGCCGGCACCATCGGCCTGGCCGGCGGCGTGCTCGGACTGGGACTTGCCCTGCTGGGCCTGTGGGCGGTGCGCCAGCAGCCGGCCAGCTACGCCGAACTGGCGTACCTGGACCCGGTGATGCTGCTGACCACGTTCGGCCTGGCGATCCTGGCCAGCGTGCTGGCGGGCCTGCTGCCCGCCTGGCGCGCCTGCCAGGTGACCCCGGCCATCCAGCTCAAAACCCAATGATCCAGTCGCCGCTCCGGCCGATGGACGCGCGGTAGCTCTCTCTCCCGCACGCCTCGGCCGGAACGGCAACTCTCCCGGAGCACACCTCATGGATATCCGCCCCATCTTCACCGCGCTGCGCCGGCACAAGACCGCCGCCGCACTGATCGTCATCGAGGTCGCGCTGAGCTGCGCGATCATCTGCAACGCCCTGTTCCTGATCAACGGACGACTGGAGCGCATGGACCGCGTCAGCGGCCTGGCCGAGAAGGAAATCGTGCGCGTCCAGCTGGCCGGCATCGGCCGCGACGACAATGCCGAAGCACTCACCAAGGCCGACCTGGCGGCACTGCGCGCCCTCCCCGGGGTGAAGGCCGCTTCGGTGACCAACCAGGTGGCATTCAACAACAGTTCCTGGAACAGCGGCGTCCGCCTGAACCAGCAGCAGACCCATCAGAATCTGAACGCCACCGTCTACATGGCGGACGATCAGTTCCTCGATACCCTCGGCCTGAACCTGGTGGCCGGGCGCAAGTTCAACAGCGATGAATTCCTCGAATGGGAAACGTTGAACAAGCCCGACACCCCCGGCACCATCCCGTCGGCGATCATCACTCGCAGCATGGCCAACGCGCTCTATCCGGATGGCAGCGCACTGGGCAAGACGTTCTACAGCTGGGGCGATGAACCCATCAAGATCATCGGTATCGTCGAACACCTGGTGCGGCCAAGCGAACAGGGCGGACCGACCGCGTACGAGTACTCGATGATGTTTCCGATCCGGGTGCCCTTCAACATGGGCGGCCACTTCCTGATCCGCACCGATCCCGAGCGCCGCGCCGAGGTGCTGAAGGCTGCGGTGGACGTGCTGCAGAAGAACAGCCCCAATCGGATCATCCTGGAGCAGGACACCATCGAGGAGATGCGGAACGACTTCTACCGGCAGGACCGCTCGATGGCCTGGCTGCTGGTGGCGGTGTGCGTGGCGCTGCTGATCGTGACCGCGCTGGGCATCGTCGGCCTGGCCAGCTTCTGGGTGCAGCAGCGTTCCAAGCAGATCGGCGTGCGCCGTGCGCTGGGCGCGACCCGCCGGCAGATCCTGCACTATTTCCAGACCGAGAACTTCCTGCTGGCCTCGCTGGGCATCGTCATCGGCATGGCGCTGGCCTACGGCATCAACCAGGTGCTGATGGGCAAGTACGAACTGGCGCGGTTGCCGCTGTACTACCTGCCGGTGGGCGCGGTGCTGTTGTGGCTGCTGGGCCAGATCTCGGTGCTCGGCCCGGCCATGCGCGCGGCGTCGGTGCCGCCGGCGGTGGCGACCCGCAGCGCCTGACTCCGTTCCGCACACGCACCCCGCCCCGGCGGGGTGCGTTTCTTCCCTCCGGGTGAAGCATGGATGTCCGTTTCCCCTATCGACTTCCACGACTCCCGCGGCTTCCACGCCTGCCGCTGTGCCGGCATCCCGGCCTGACATCGTTGCTGGTGCTGGAAGTGGCGGTAGGATTCTTGCTGCTGTATCTGGCCTGGCAGGCGCAGGTGAATTGGCGGCGGGCGCTGGCGGCGCCCAGCGGAATCGATGAAACCGCCCTGCTGGTCGTGCCTCCGATGGGACGGGCTGGCGATGGCATCGACGTACCGGCCCTGACGCGGTCGCTGCGCGCCCTGCCCGGCGTCCGGGCCGTGGTCGCCAGCAACCAGGTGCCGTATGCGCGTACGTCATGGAACAGCGCGGTAGGCGATCGCCCCCCCATCGGTCGCGACCGCATTGCCAGCGTCTACATGGGCGGCGCAGGCCTGATGCCTGCGCTGGGCTTGCGCGCGAACGAGGGCCGCGGCCTGCTTGCCGCGGAAGAGGAAGTGATGGCCCCCCACGCCCGGCATGACGCGCCATTGCCGGCGGTGATCACGCAGGCACTGGCCGAGGATCTGTATCCGGGCCAGTCGGCGCTGGGCCAACCGGTCAAAGGGTTTCCGCGCCCCGTGCATGTCGTCGGTGTCGTCGAACGGATGCCGCTGCCGCTGGGCAGCCGCGGGCATGCCTCGCCGGGTGCCGCGATCTTCCTGCCGCTGCGTCCGGGCGACGCCTCCTGGGCCCATCTGTTGATCCGCACCGCGCCGGGACAACGCGAGCCGGTGGCGCGGCGGCTCCATGCCTTCCTGGCCGCGCGCTATCCCGAACGTCCGATTGGCGCTCCGTTGCGGATGGACGAAATGCGTCTGGATACCCTGCACGACGAACGTCGCTGGCTGTGGACCACCCTCGCTTGCGTGGGCGGCTGGTGGCTGCTGACACTGCTGAGCCTGGGCGTGGCCGGACAGTTGTGGGTGCAGCAGAGCACCCTGCGGATCAGCCTGCATCGCGCGGTCGGCGCGACCGCGCGGCAGATCCGGCTGGCCGTGCGCTGGGAGCATTTCCTGATCACCCTGGCGGGTATCGGCCTGGGCGCCATCGCCGCGCGCGGCCTGTTCCCTCGTCTGCCCGCGCCGTGGACGCTGGAGCCGGCCTCGCCACTGTGGCTGGCCGGTGCGGCACTGGTGATCGTGGCGGTGGCGCAACTCGCCGCGACCTGGCCCGCGCGCCGCGCCGCCGACGTCGCGCCGGAGCGCGTGACGCGCAAGCCCTGGGTTAGGCTATAGGCATGCCCATCATCCTCGTCATCGACGACAACCGCGCCGTCAGCACCGCGCTGGAAGTCCTGTTTTCCCTGCACGACATCACCACCCTGCACGCCGAATCGCCGGAGGCCGGCCTGGCCGCGCTGAAACAGGAACCGGTGGATCTGGTCATACAGGACATGAACTTTTCCGCCGACACCACTTCCGGTGCGGAAGGCGAAGCCCTGTTCGCCGAAATCCGCGCGCAACACCCGGATCTGCCGGTGATCCTGCTGACCGCCTGGACCCACCTGGAAGCGGCGGTGAACCTGATCCGCGCCGGCGCGGTGGACTACATCGCCAAGCCCTGGGATGACCGCAAGCTGCTGGCGACGGTCAACAACCTGATTGAACTGTCCGAAGCGCGCAGCGAACTGGATCGCCGGCGCAGCCGCGAGCGCCAGAGCCGCGGACAACTCGCCGCCCGCTACGATCTGCGCGGACTGGTGTTCGAGGATCCGGCGAGCGAACGCATGATCGCACTGGCCTGCCAGGTGGCGCGTTCGGATCTGCCGGTGCTGATCACCGGACCCAACGGCAGCGGCAAGGAGAAGATCGCCGAGATCATCCAGGCCAATTCCAGCGTGAAGGCGGGCCCGTTCGTGACCCTCAACTGCGGCGCGCTGCCTTCCGAATTGATCGAAGCCGAGCTGTTCGGTGCCGAGGCCGGTGCCTACACCGGCGCCAACAAGGCGCGCGAAGGCAAGTTCGAGGCCGCCGATGGCGGCACCCTGTTCCTCGATGAAATCGGCAACCTGCCGCTGGCCGGGCAGATGAAGCTGTTGCGGGTGCTGGAGACCGGCCGCTTCGAGCGCCTGGGTTCCAATCGCGAACGGCGGGTGACAGTGCGGGTGATCAGCGCGACCAACGCCGATCTGCCGGCGATGATTCGCGAAGGCACGTTCCGCGAGGATTTGTACTACCGGCTCAACGCGATCGAACTGAACCTGCCGCCGCTGGCCGAACGGCCCGGCGACATCCTGCCGCTGGCCGAACACTTCCGCCCGGCCGACAAGCCGATCGGCGAATCGGCCCGCGCGGCGCTGGTGCGACATGGTTGGCCCGGCAACGTGCGCGAACTGCGCAACGTGATGCAACGCGCCGGGCTGCTCGCCCAGGGCACGCGCATCGAAGCGGCCGATCTCAACCTGCCCCGCCCGACCCTGGTGCGCAGCGTGCCGACGGATGAACCGGACAAGGCCGCGCTGGAGGGTGCGCTGTCGCGTGCCGGCGGCGTGATCGCGCAGGCCGCCGCCGAGCTCGGCCTGAGCCGGCAGGCGCTGTACCGGCGCATGGACCGCTACGGCATCCCGCGCGAATGACCCGTCGCTCGCTCGCCGGCCGCCTGCTGCTGTGGCTGCTGCCTTCGATGGCGGTGGCGATCGGGCTGCCGCTGCTGTTGCACCGCTGGCTGGACGATGATCGGCTGGCGTTCCTGTTGTCGGCCCTGATCGTGCTGCCGCTGGTAATGCTGGCGGTACAGCGTGCGCTGGCGCCGATGAACTCGCTGTTCCGCGCCCTGTCCGGCAGCGTGAACAGCTATCGCGACGGTGAGTACAACTTCGGCATCCACTGGGACAGCCCGGACGAACTCGGCGCGCTGGTAGCCTCGCACAGCGAACTGGGCGATGTGCTGCGCGAACAGCGCCAGAGCCTGGTGCAGCGCGAACTGCTGCTGGACACGATGGTGCAGAACACGCCGGTGGCGATGCTGCTGCTGGCCACCGGCGGCGATGGCGTGCGTCGGGTGGTGTTCGCCAACGTCGCCGCCCGCAAGCTGTTGCATGGCGGCTGGAAGCTGGAGGGGCAGAATTTCGATCTGCTGCTGGAAAGCGCGCCGGTGGAAATGCGCGAGGCGTTGTCGCGTGGCGGCGACAGCCTGTTCGCGGTGGCCCAGGCCGACAGCGAGGAAGAGGAACAGGTCTACCATCTGGCGCGCCGCTACTTCCGCCTCAATGGCCGTCGCCACGAACTGCTGCTGCTGCGCCTGCTGACCAGCGAACTGCGCCGGCAGGAAGTGATGACCTGGAAGAAGGTCATCCGCGTGATCAGCCACGAACTCAACAATTCGCTGGCGCCCATCGCCTCGCTGGCCCACTCGGGCAGCGAGCTGATCCGACGCGGCCGCCACGACCGGCTGGAGGAGATCTTCGCGACCATCGAGGATCGTGCCCGCCATCTGGAAGGCTTCATCCGCGGCTACGCGCGCTTTGCCAAGCTGCCACAGCCGCAATTGCAGACGGTTCATTGGAACACGTGGCTGGAAGGCCTGCGCCGGCAGATCACCTTCCAGTTGGAAATGCCCGCGGACGACCTGAGCAGCCGCATCGATCCCGCCCAGTTGGAACAGGCCTTGCTCAACCTGCTGAAGAATGCCCACGAATCCGGCTCCAGCGTGGACGGCGTCGCACTGAAGGTCACCCGCCTGCCGGATTGGATTCGGCTGGAAGTGATGGATCGCGGCAGCGGCATGAACGATGCCGTGCTGCAAAACGCGCTGGTGCCGTTCTATTCCACCAAGCGCAATGGCACCGGCCTGGGCCTGGCACTGACCCGCGAAATCGTCGAGGCCCATGGTGGCCGTCTGTCCCTGCACAACCGCGATGGCGGTGGCCTGTGCGTGGCGATCCAGCTGCCAGACAATCCGGTCGCCTGAAGCATCGCGCGCACCCTCCCTTCCTGTGGGAGCGACGTAACTCGCGATACGCGGAACACCCGGCATGCTGCGTGACACGAATGCATGTGGCAAAAGCTCGCGACTCACGTCGCTCCCACATGACAGATTGCGGTCTCGTAGAGCGGAGCTTGCTCCGCTGCGCGGAAATCATGCCGCTTCCTTTCCCCCAAGCCGGGCAAGCCCGGCGCCCCTCAGGATTTTTTCTTGGGGCGCTGCCAGCCCTCGATACTGGCCTGGCGGCCACGGGCCACGGTGAGCTGATCGGCCGGTGCGTTCTTGGTGATCACCGATCCCGCGCCGATGGTCGCGTTGCGGGCCAGCGTCACCGGCGCCACCAGCGAAGAATTGGAGCCGACGAACACGCCGTCCTCGATGGTGGTGGTGGACTTGTTGACGCCGTCGTAGTTGCAGGTGATGGTGCCCGCGCCGATGTTGACGCCGGCGCCGATGACGGCGTCGCCGAGATAGGTCAGGTGATTGGCCTTGCTGCCCACGCCCAGGGTGATCTTCTTGGTCTCGACAAAGTTGCCGATGTGCACGCCGTCGGCCAGCTCGGTACCCGGGCGCAGGCGCGCGTAGGGACCAATCTGTGCCTTGTCGCCACAGACCACGCCTTCCAGATCGCAATGCGCACGCACCACGGTACCGGCGCCCAGCCTGACGTCCTTCAGACGGGTGAACGCACCGATACGCACGCCATCCCCCAGTTCGACCTCACCTTCCAGGATCACGTCCGCGTCGATTTCGACATCGCGCCCCACCTTCACGGTGCCGCGCTGATCGAAGCGCGACGGATCCAGCATGCGCGCGCCCTGCGTGCACAGCGCGCGCGCGGCGCGCAGCTGGTAGGCACGTTCCAGTTGCGAAAGCTGCCAGGGATCGTTGGCGCCCTCGGCCTCGATCGGATCGGCCACCAGCACCATCTCGGCCGGGCTGAACTCGCCCGCGGCCGAGGCGAAGATGTCGGTGAGGTAATACTCGCCCTGTGCGTTGTGGTTGGACAACGCCGACAGCCAGCGCCGCAGCGCAGTCGATTCGGCGGCGATGATGCCGGTGTTGATGGTGCGGATGCGCCGCTGTTCGTCGCTGGCGTCCTTGTGCTCGACGATGGCGGCGACCCGGCCCTCCGCATCGCGCACGATGCGCCCGTAACCGCTCGGATCCTCCGGTTCGGCCACCAGCACGGCGACCCGGCCGGGCGCGGCCAACAGGCGCTGCAGGGTCTCGGCGCGGGTCAGCGGCACGTCGCCGTACAGCACCAGCACGCTGGCGGCGTCCGGCACCTGCGGCATGGCCTGGGCCACCGCGTGGCCGGTACCCAATTGCTGGGCCTGGTGCGCCCATTGCAGATCCGGCTGATCGGCGAGCGCCGCCTGCACCTGATCGCCGCCATGCCCATACACCACGTGGATGCCGGCCGGCGCCAGCGCCCGCGCCGCCTCGATGACATGGGCGAGCATCGGCCGCCCGGCAATCGGCTGCAGCACCTTCGGCAGCGCCGACTTCATGCGCTTGCCTTCACCGGCGGCGAGGATGATGACGTGCAGGGGGTGAGTCATTGGTGTTCCTGTAGAGACAGTCCTTGAAGGTCGATTCTAAGCCACCATGACGGGTAGCATGGGTGGCCCCCGATTTCAGCCGGTATCTCTTGAGCCTGTTGCAGCAAGCCCCCCGCTACGTCGTCGCCGGCGTCCTCCAGTTGCTGCTGGACTGGCTGCTGTTCGTGGCCCTGACCGCGCTGGGCGTGGCGGCGGCACCGGCCAATCTGGCCGGTCGCGTCAGCGGAGCGCTGCTCGGCTTCTGGCTCAACGGACGCTGGACCTTCGCGCAATCAGGCCGGCCGAAGCTGGGGTGGCGCCGCCTGCTCCGCTTCATCGTGGTCTGGCTGACGCTGACACTGGTCAGCACATGGCTGGTCGCCGCCATCGCCGCCGGGCTGGGCCTGCAGCAGGCCTGGCTGGCCAAACCTCTGGTGGAAGGAGGACTCGCGGTGGTCGCCTTCTTTCTCTGGCGTCATGTCGTCTATCGCTGACGAGGCGGGCTCCTCCCGCATCGCGATGGATGGTCCGCGGCCTGCGGCCGGCACCAGCCCTGCCTGCGCGGCCGCGGAAAAGAAAAACGCCGGCCCAGGGCCGGCGTTTCCATGACGCGGAACGGGATCGCGTCGTTCAGTGCTTCAGGTTCTTGCGCAAACGCTCCAGCGCGCTGAGCTGGGCGATGCTCATGGCCAGCTGGGCCTGGGCTTCCTCGGCGCTCATCTTCGGATCCTTGTTGGCCAGGACGCGTTCGGCTTCTTCCTTGACCTTGCGGACCGAGGCTTCGTCGATGTCCTGCGCGCGGATCGCGGTGTCGGCCAGTACGGTGACGACCTGCGGCTGCACTTCCAGGATGCCGCCGGAGATGGCGAAGTCCAGGTGCTCGCCGCTCGGCAGGGTCACCACCACCTTGCCCGGCTTCAGGCGGGTGATCAGCGGCGCGTGCTTGGGCGCGATGCCCAGTTCGCCGAGCTCGCCGGTGGCCACGACCAGGGTGGCTTCACCGTGGAAGATTTCCTGCTCGGCGCTGACGATGTCGCAACGGATGGTGCTCATGATTCCTCGCTGTCGCGAGGCGGGAATGGGGAATGGGGAATCGGGAATGGACAAGCCGATAGGCTCTCCTTCCTCTTTCTCATTCCACGCATCACGCCTCTACGATTCTCGATTCCCTATTCTCGATTCCCGGAAGAAGAGCGCTTACGCGCCCATCTTCTTGGCCTTCTCGACCGCTTCCTCGATGCTGCCGACCATGTAGAACGCCTGCTCCGGCAGGTGGTCGTACTCGCCGTCGACAATCGCCTTGAAGCCGCGAATGGTGTCCTTCAGCGCGACGTACTTGCCCGGCGAGCCGGTGAACACTTCGGCCACGTGGAACGGCTGGCTGAAGAAGCGCTCGATCTTGCGGGCGCGCGACACGGCCTGCTTGTCCTCTTCGGACAGTTCGTCCATGCCCAGGATCGCGATGATGTCCTTCAGTTCCTTGTACTTCTGCAAGGTGGCCTGGACACGACGGGCGGTGTCGTAGTGCTCGTGGCCGATCACGTTCGGGTCGAGCTGGCGGCTGGTGGAATCCAGCGGGTCCACGGCCGGGTAGATACCCAGCGAGGCGATGTTGCGCGACAGCACGACGGTGGCGTCCAAGTGGGCGAAGGTGGTCGCCGGCGACGGGTCGGTCAGGTCGTCCGCGGGCACGTACACGGCCTGGATCGAGGTGATCGAACCGGTCTTGGTCGAGGTGATGCGTTCCTGCAGGACGCCCATTTCCTCGGCCAGGGTCGGCTGGTAACCCACCGCCGACGGCATGCGGCCCAGCAGCGCCGACACTTCGGTGCCCGCCAGGGTGTAGCGGTAGATGTTGTCGACGAACAGCAGCACGTCCTTGCCCTTGCCCGAAGCGTCCTTCTCGTCGCGGAAGTACTCGGCCATGGTCAGGCCGGTCAGGGCGACGCGCAGGCGGTTGCCCGGCGGCTCGTTCATCTGGCCGTACACCATCGCCACCTTGTCGAGGACGTTGGAGTCCTTCATTTCGTGGTAGAAGTCGTTGCCCTCGCGGGTACGCTCGCCCACGCCGGCGAACACGGACAGGCCGCTGTGCGCCTTGGCGATGTTGTTGATCAGTTCCATCATGTTGACGGTCTTGCCGACGCCGGCGCCGCCGAACAGGCCGACCTTGCCGCCCTTGGCGAACGGGCACATCAGGTCGATGACCTTGATGCCGGTTTCCAGCAGGTCGTTTGCCGAGGACTGGTCTTCGTACGACGGGGCCGCACGGTGGATTTCCCAGTGGTCGCTGGCCTGCACCGGACCGGCTTCGTCGATGGGCGTGCCGAGCACGTCCATGATGCGGCCCAGGGTGCCGTTGCCTACCGGCACCGAGATGGCGCGGCCGGTGTTGACGGCGACCAGGTTGCGCTTCAGGCCATCGGTCGAGCCGAGGGCGATGGTGCGCACGACGCCGTCGCCGAGCTGCTGCTGCACTTCCAGCGTGATGGCGGTGTTGTCGACCTTCAGCGCGTCGTACACCTTCGGCACTTCATTGCGCGGGAATTCGACGTCAACCACCGCACCGATGATCTGAACGATCTTGCCCTGACTCATTTTCGTTGCTCCGATTATTTAATTCGTTCGACCGGCCAAGCCGGTCGCTTCAGTGATTCGGGATTTGGGCTTCGTGATTCCGGATTCCTGAAAGGCGCGCAACGCTGCTCTTCCGAATCCCCAATCCCTAATCCCGAATCTCCGTTCCTACTTACACCGCCGCCGCGCCGCCGACGATTTCCGAGATTTCCTGGGTGATCGCCGCCTGGCGGGCCTTGTTGTAGACCAGGTTCAGGGTGCCGATCAGCTTGGTCGCGTTGTCGCTGGCGGCCTTCATGGCCACCATGCGCGCGGCGTGCTCGGATGCCAGGTTCTCCAGCACCGACTGGTACACCAGCGCCTCGATGTAGCGGGTGATCACGTGGTCCAGCACGGTCGCCGCATCGGGTTCGTAGATGTAGTCCCAATCGTGGTGGGCCACCTGCGTCTCCGCCGCCGGCAACGGCAGCAGCTGGTCGAACGAGGCGCGCTGCGTCATGGTGTTGACGAAGCCGTTGTACACCACGAACACGCGATCCAGCTTGCCTTCGGTGTAGGCATCCAGCATGACCTTGATGACGCCGATCAGCTGGTCCAGCTTGGGGCTGTCGCCGAGGTGGGACACGCTGCCGACCAGGTTGACCTTGATCCGGCGGAAGAACACCGAGGCCTTCTGGCCGATGGTGACCACGTCGACTTCGGCACCCTTGTCCTGCCAGCCGCGCACTTCGCCCAGCATCTTGCGGAACAGGTTGTTGTTGAGGCCACCGGCCAGACCGCGATCCGACGAGATGACGATGTAGCCGACCCGCTTCACTTCAGGCCGCTCGACCATGAAGGGATGCTGGTAATCGGTGTTGGCCTGGGCCAGGTGGCCGATGACCTGCTTCATCGCACGCGCATACGGGCGCGAGGTCTTCATGCGGTCCTGCGCCTTCCTGATCTTGGAAGCCGAGACCATCTCGAGCGCACGCGTCACCTTGCGGGTGTTCTGCACGCTCTTGATCTTGGTTTTGATTTCGCGTCCGCCTGCCATCTCTGCTCGCTCTGCTCGCGGGAATCGGGAATGGAGAATCGGGAATCGGCCAGGCCGTCCGCTTCTGCGCTCTTGCGATTCCCTAATCCCGATTCCCTAATCCCGGCTGTTACCAGGTCCCGGTCTGCTTGAACTCGGAGATGCCCTTCTTGAAGGCGCCTTCGATATCGTCGTTCCAGTTGCCGGTCTTGTTGATGGTGTCGACCAGTTCGCCCTGGGTGTTGGTGAAGTGCGCGTGCAGCGCCTCTTCGAACGCCAGGATCTTGTTGACCGGCACGTCGTCGATGTAACCCTCGTTGACGGCGTAGATCGACAGCGCCTGCAGCGCGATCGACATCGGCGCGTACTGCTTCTGCTTCATCAGCTCGGTGACGCGCTGGCCGCGCTCCAGCTGCTTGCGGGTGGCTTCGTCCAGGTCCGAGGCGAACTGGGCGAACGCCGCCAGCTCGCGGTACTGCGCCAGCGAGATGCGGATGCCGCCGGACAGCTTCTTGATGATCTTGGTCTGGGCGGCGCCACCGACGCGCGACACCGAGATACCGGCGTTGACGGCGGGACGGATACCGGCGTTGAACAGGTCGGTTTCCAGGAAGATCTGGCCGTCGGTGATCGAGATGACGTTGGTCGGCACGAACGCGGACACGTCGCCGGCCTGGGTCTCGATGATCGGCAGCGCGGTCAGCGAACCGGTCTTGCCCTTCACTTCGCCGTTGGTGAACTTCTCGACGTACTCCTCGGACACGCGCGCGGCGCGCTCCAGCAGGCGGCTGTGCAGGTAGAACACGTCACCCGGGTAGGCTTCGCGGCCCGGCGGGCGCTTCAGCAGCAGCGAGATCTGGCGGTAGGCCACGGCCTGCTTGGACAGATCGTCGTACACGATCAGGGCGTCTTCGCCGCGATCCAGGAAGTACTCGCCCATTGTGCAGCCGGAGTAGGCGCTGATGTACTGCATCGCGGCCGACTCGGAGGCGGTGGCGGCGACGACGATGGTGTGCTCCAGCGCGCCGTTCTCTTCCAGCTTGCGCACGACGTTGGCGACGGACGAGGCCTTCTGGCCGATCGCCACGTACACGCACTTAATGCCGGTGCCCTTCTGGTTGATGATGGCGTCGATGGCCATCGCGGTCTTGCCGGTCTGGCGGTCGCCGATGATCAGCTCGCGCTGGCCGCGGCCGATCGGGATCATCGCGTCGACCGACTTGTAACCGGTCTGCACCGGCTGGTCGACCGACTTGCGCCAGATCACGCCCGGGGCGACGCGCTCCACCGGCGCGGTCAGCTTGGCGTCGATCGGGCCCTTGCCGTCGATCGGCTCGCCCAGCGCGTTGACCACGCGGCCGAGCAGTTCGCGGCCGACCGGCACTTCCAGGATGCGGCCGGTGGTCTTGGCGACGTCGCCTTCGCGCAGGTGTTCGTAGTCACCCAGCACCACGGCGCCCACGGAGTCGCGCTCCAGGTTCAGCGCCAGCGCGAAGGTGTTGTTCGGCAGTTCGATCATTTCGCCCTGCATCACGTCCGCCAGGCCGAAGATGCGCACGATGCCGTCGGACACGCTGGTGACGGTGCCTTCGTTGCGCGATTCCGCGGCCAGCTTGACCTTCTCGATGCGGTTCTTGATCAGATCGCTGATTTCAGAGGGGTTGAGCGTGGTAGCCATTTTGGTTTCCTGTAGGGTGGGCCTCGGCCCACCATCATGTTCGGTGGGCCGAGGCCCACCCTACGTTTCTTGTCAGTGCGTGAGCGCGGTCTGCAGGCGCGACAGCTTGCCCTTGAGCGAGCCGTCGATGACCACTTCGCCCGCATCGATCACCGCGCCGCCGATCAGCGATTCGTCGATGGCGGTTTCCACCACGACGTCGCGACCCAGGCGCTTCTTCAGGGCGACCTTGATCGCATCCAGCTCGCCGGCCGGCAATGCCACCGCCGAGGTGACCTTGGCGCGGACGATGTGCTCGGCCTCGGCGCGCAGTTCCTCGAACAGCGCGGCGACTTCCGGCAGTTGCGGCAGGCGACGGGCTTCGGCCAGCAGCGACAGGAAGCGGGTGAACGACTCGCTGGCGCCTTCCGGAGCCAGCAGCGCGACCGCCTGGGCCTGCGGCAGTTCCGGGTTGGGCAGCAGCGCGGCGACCTGCGGATCGGCGGCGACGCGCGCGGCAAAGCCGAGCGCGCCGGACCACGCGACGAGGGCGCTTTCGTCACGCGCGGCCGCGAAGGCGGCACGGGCGTAGGGACGGGCGACGGTTAGGGCCTGGCTCATCGTTCAGCGATCCCGTCAGATTTCCGCGGCCAGTTCATCGAGCAGCGCCTTGTGGGCGTTGGCATCGATTTCGCGGCGCAGCAGCTTCTCGGCACCGGTCACGGCCAGCGTGGAGACCTGCTTGCGCAGTTCCTCGCGGGCGCGGGTCGCGGCGGCCTCGATCTCGGCTTCGGCCAGCGCCTTCTGGCGGTTGGCTTCGGCGATTGCCTCGTTCTTGGCGGCATCGACGATCTGGTTGGCACGGGCGTGCGCCTGATCGATGATTTCGTTCGCCTTGACGCGGGCTTCCTTCAGGGCCTCGTTGACCTTCTCTTCGGCCACCGCGAGTTCGCGCTGGCTGCGATCAGCGGCAGCCAGGCCTTCGGCGATCTTCTTTTGACGCTCTTCGATCGCGTTCAGCAGCGGCGGCCAGATCTTGGTCGCGATGATCCAGATCAAACCGGCAAACGCCAGCGCCTGGGCAAATAGGGTCAGACCGATGTTCATGGGTTTAGCTCTGCCAGTGGTGATGGGCGGGAAACACGCGGCCTCCCGGCCCTTCTATCTGCGTTGCGGGCGTCCGGATGGCCGTCGCCCGCACTTCAGAAACCGCTGATCAGCCGCCAGCCAGCTTGGCCAGCTGCTCGGTGAACGCGGTGGCCAGCGGGTTGGCGAAGGCGAACAGCAGGCCCACGGCGACGCTGATGATGAACGCGGCGTCGATCAGGCCGGCGGTGATGAACATGCGGACCTGCAGGACCGGGATCAGTTCCGGCTGGCGCGCAGCCGATTCCAGGAACTTGCCGGCCATGATGGCCAGGCCCAGACCCGCGCCCAGAGCGGCCAGGCCGATCATGATGCCGATGGCGAGGACGGTGGAGGCCTGAACTTGAGCGAGGGTGGTCAGAACGGTTTCCATGGTTTTCTCCGGAACTAAATTGCTAAAGGGTGGAATGTTTAAGGTGCAAAGGGTGAAGCGAAATCAGTGACTGTCTTCCGACAGGCTCAGGTACACGATCGACAGCATCATGAAGATGAAGGCCTGCAGCGGAATGACCAGCAGGTGGAACAGCATCCAGCCGAGGCCGAAGGCGCCGCCCGCGAGCGCGCCGACGATGCCGGCGCCGCCCAGCACCCAGATCAGCAGGAACACGATCTCGCCGCCGAACATGTTGCCGAACAGTCGCATGGCCAGCGAGATCGGCTTGCTCAGCCATTCGACGATGTTGAGGATGAGGTTGAACGGCATCATCCACTTGCCGAACGGCGCGGTCAGGAACTCCTTGGTGAACCCGATCGGGCCCTTGGAGCGCAGCGCGAAGAACAGCATCAGGAAGAACACGCTGATCGACATGCCGAGGGTCGCGTTGACGTCGGCGGTCGGGACCGGCTTCCAGTAGTGGACGCCCATCAGCTCGAGCGGCTTGGCGATGAAGTCTGCCGGAATCATCTTCAGCAGGTTCATCAGCAGGATCCAGAAGAACAGGGTGATCGCGATCGGGGTCACCAGCTTGCTGGTGCCGTGATAGGTGTCGCGCGCCTGCTTGTCGACGAACTCGAGCATGATTTCGACGAAGGCCTGCCACTTGCCCGGGACGCCCGAGGTCGCCTTGCGGGTGGCCAGCCAGAACATGAACACCATCAGCAGACCCATCAGCACCGAGGTGATGATGGTGTCCAGATGGATGGCCCAGAACCCGCCCTCCTGAACCTGGAACGTCAGGTTGTGGAGGTGGTGCTGGATGTAACCGGTGGGTGTCAGTGTTTCCTCGCCCGCCATGTGTCCTAGATCCTGCTAATAAGAATTCTTTATCGGAGCCTGGCCATCGCCAGCGCCTGTGCCGCCATCCCGGTCAGCGTGCCGGCCAGCAGGGCCAGAGGCGGAAGTTTCCACACCCCGATTCCCAGCAGCAGCACCACAACAACCGTGATCCACTTGATAACCATCCCGGCCAGCAACCGCACCATCGCGGTCCCCGCACCGGTCACCCCGGCGCCGAAGGCCAGCCGGGCGGCGAACCATCCCCCCGCCACCATCGCCAGTCCCCCGACCGCGGCCGCCAGCGCCTGGGATTTTCCCCAGAGCAGGAAGGCCATCGCGACCAGCAGCACGGCACCCAGCTGGAAAGCCGTTGCGCGCAATACCAGCCGCCGGCCCGCAGCGACGGAGTTCAGCACAGTAGGTCCTACGGGGTTTCGTGGCGGGGAACAAGGCCTGATAGCGCCTCGCCGAGCCGCAAAAGTATAGCAGGGGGCTATTTTCCGGGACAACCGCCGAAGGTCGTAAAGTTGCGTCCACGGGCGGTCATGGGTGGCTTCCGTGAAGGAAATCTGCCGGTAACCGTTTCCAGCCCGGATGGAACGGCGGCCGCCTCGCTTCCCTGTTCATATTTTTATCGCATTTTTTGCGGAACTTTGACGAATTCCCTTGGTCAGTCCTGCTTGCAAGGTCTGCGAACCAACTTCCTCGTCCGATGCTCCGAGCAGACCTTATAGAAGCCCCGCGGCTCCTGGCCCGGGGCTTCGCTCTTTCCGGGACTGGCGTTTTCACGCCACGAGAACCACGGTTTCACTTCATGTCCACGGCATGACGCAGAGGGTGGAAAGCCTGTTCATTGTTCCAGGAGAGACAGGCATGAGATTCCGGGTTTCCCTCCCCTTGATGCTGGTTTTCGGCGCCGCCGCCATCCCGGCCGCCTATGCGCAGGAACCGGATCGTTTCACCCTCCGGCTGGGCGCCATGGACGTGGACGCCGACGGCGTGCTCAGTGGACGAACCAACTTCCAGGGCCAGGACCTCCGGTTTTCCCAGGACTTCGACTTCGGCGGCAAGGAATTGGTCCCGCGCATCGACGGCGTGTTCCGGATGGGCCAGCGGCACCGGCTGATCTTCGACTACTTCGAGTACGACAAGGACCGCCGGGCGACGCTGGGAGAGGATCTGTCGTACGACGACGTCACCATCCCCGCCGGGAGCTTCGCCAAGGGCAAGGCCAAGTTCCAACTGGCCAGCCTGATGTACGACTACGCCGTGGTCGATACGCCGACCTTCAACCTCGGCCTGCAGATCGGTGCCGAATGGGCCAAGCTGGAAGGCCGCCTGTATGCGGAAGCCGGTGAGAACAGCTACGAAACCCGCAGTAGTGACGACGGCTACGCGCCGGTGGTCGGCCTGCGCCTGACCGCCACGCCCAACGAAAAGTGGCTGTTCAACCTGCAGGGCCAATATCTGGACGCGGGCTGGGGCGATTTCGGCGACTACGACGGCAGCATCACCCGCGCCAACGCGCTGGTTGAATATCGCTTCACACCGCATTTCGGACTGTTCGCGGGCTATGACTGGTTCAAGCTGGACGTCGAACGCACGGGCAGCGACGGGCTGCTGGGACTGGATCAGCGCTTCAAGGGTCCGATAGCCGGCGTAACCCTGGCGTTCTGAATTTATAGAGAATGTCTATCGAAAAGACTGAAAGGACTCATTGGACTTTGGCCCACCCGTCCTCATAATGAGAATCAATCTCATTTGAGCCCCGGGTCGTCCAATGACCAAGACATTCACCTTCGCCGCCCTGCACTTCTCGGTCGCCTTCCTGCTGGGTTGGGCATTCACCGGCAGCTGGCTGGTCGGCGGTGCGCTGGCCCTCGTCGAACCGGCCTGCAACACGGTCGTGTTCCATTTCCACGAGAAGGTCTGGAAGCGGATCGAACAGCGTCGCGCGGAGCGCGCGAGCGCGGCGGTTCCCGCCTGACGACAGGCGGGCATCGAGCCCAGTGCCGGCTCCCTTCCCCCATGGACAGGTGGGTGCGCGAACCGGGTTCGCTCAGGGCTGCGCCGGCGCCGGCACCGTCGCGGGTGGCGGGAACATCTGGGTCGCCATGCAGATGTAGTCGGCCAGCGGCATGTCGCCCATCGCCGCACGCCGCTGATCGACTTCCGACTCCGGCGCCTCGATCGGCTTGGGCACCCAGCGTCCGTCTTGCGCCAATAGCTGGCTGCCATAGCGCTGCGGCTTGCCCTGCCCCGCCAGCACACGATCGGTCAGCAGGATGAACTGGTGACGGGAGATTTCCCCGCTTTGCACACGTGGCGTGATCGACGACAGCATCTGTTCCTGGAACGCCGGATCGGCGTCGGCGTGCTGCACCAGCAGCCAGGCCGCATCGACGCCATCGCGCCCGACCAGTTCGGCCGTGGGGAATCCGTGTTCGGCGACAATCTGCTTGATCCGTGGCAGGTGCTCGGCGTCGACCTGCATCATCCGCCGGATAGTCTCCTGCGACCAGTCGCCATTGCGGACGTCCTGGTCGCGTTCCTGCATCCGCAGCAGTTCAATCCGCAGTTCCGGCAGGCGTGCGGCGGCGTCGGCGATATCCGGCGGGGACGGCTTGGGGTGCAGGCGGGCGAACGCCGCCGCGCCCGGGCATTTCGCGTAGGCGGCGGCTTCCTGCGGGTCATCGTCCGCCCTGGCAGGCAGCATCAGCACCGGCACCAACAATACGGCCGCGGCCATCCAGCGATACGTCATCGAATCATCCCGTCCGTGCATGTCTGTCGTCGGTGATTCTAGCCCCGTCACATGCGCGGCCCGTCCGGAAAAGGAAACCGCCCACGTGGGGCGGTTCCTGTGCCTGCATTCCGGTGAAGGTTTACTTCTTCTTCGGAATGTACAGGTCGGTGATGGTGCCTTCGTAGACTTCGGCCGCCATCGCCACCGTCTCGCTGAGGGTCGGGTGCGGATGGATGGTGCTGCCGATGTCGCCGGCTTCCGCGCCCATTTCGATCGCCAGCGCGATCTCGCTGATCAGATCGCCGGCATGCACGCCGACGATGCCGCCGCCGATGATGCGGTGGGTTTCCTCGTCGAAGATCAGCTTGGTGGAACCCTCACCGCGGCCGATGCCGACCGCGCGCGCCGACGCCACCCACGGGAACTTGCCCACGCCGATCTTCAGTCCCTTGGCCTTGGCCTCGGTCTCGGTGACGCCGACCCAGGCGATTTCCGGGTCGGTGTAGGCCACCGACGGAATCACCCGCGCCACCCATTCCTTCTTCTCGCCCGCGGCCACTTCCGCGGCCAGCTTGCCCTCATGGGTGGCCTTGTGCGCGAGCATGGGCTGGCCGACCAGATCGCCGATGGCGAAGATGTGCGGCACGTTGGTGCGCATCTGCGGGTCCACCGGGATGAAGCCGCGATCGGTGACGGTCACGCCGGCCTTGTCGGCGTCCAGCTTGCCGCCGTTGGGCGAACGGCCCACCGCGACCAGCACGCGATCCCAGGTGCCGGATTCCAGCTCCGGCTTCTGGCCTTCGGTGGCGCTCTCGAACGACACGGTGATGCCCTTCTTGGAGGCTTCGACCTTGGCCGCCTTGGTCTTCAGGTGCACGGCCACGCCCTGCTTCTTCAGGCGATCGGCCAGCGGCTTGACCAGGTCCTTGTCGGCGCCCGGCATCAGCTGGTCCATGAACTCGACCACGGTCACTTCGCTGCCCAGCGCGCGGTACACCGTCGCCATTTCCAGGCCGATGATGCCGCCGCCGACCACCAGCAGCTTCTTCGGCACTTCCTGCAGCGCCAGCGCGTCGGTGGAGTCCATCACCCGCGGATCGTCCCACGGGAAGTTGGGCAGCTTCACCGCCTGCGAACCGGCGGCGATGATGCAGTTCTCGAAACGCAGCAGCTGGGTCTTGCCGTCGCTGCCGGTGATTTCCAGTTCGTGCGGCGAGACGAACTTCGCCACGCCCTGCACCGTGCGCACCTTGCGCTGCTTGGCCATGCCGGCCAGGCCCTTGGTGAACTGGCCGACCACGCGGTTCTGCTTGAAGTCGCGCAGCTTGTCGAGGTCGATCTTCGGCTTGGCGAACTCGATGCCGATATCAGCCGAATGCGCGGTCTCGTCGATCAGCGCGGCGGCGTGCAACAGCGCCTTGGACGGGATGCAGCCGACGTTGAGGCAGACGCCGCCCAGCGAGTCGTAACGCTCCACCAGCACGGTGTCGAGGCCGACGTCGGCGGCGCGGAACGCGGCGGTGTAGCCACCGGGACCGGAACCGATCACCACCATCCGGCATTCGATGTCGGCGGGCTTGCCGGTGCCCAGCGCCGGTTTCGGCGCGGCGGGTTCGGCCGGCGCGCGGTGCGAAGGCGTGACCGGCGGCTTGCTGGCCGGCGCGGCAGCGGCGGGCGCGGCCGCGCCGCTTTCCAGCACGGCCACCACGCTGCCTTCGGACAGGGTGTCGCCCAGCTTGACCTTCAGTTCCTTGATCACGCCGGCGGCCGGCGACGGCACTTCCATCGTCGCCTTGTCCGACTCCAGGGTGACCAGGCCCTGGTCCTTCTTCACCGTGTCACCCACGGCGACCAGGATTTCGATGACCGGCACGTCGTTGTAGCCGCCGATGTCCGGCACCTTGGCTTCCAGGGTGCCGCCCGCCGATGCCGCAGGCGCGGATGGCGCAGCCGGCGCCGGCGCGGCGGCGACCGGAGCAGCGGGCGCGGCCGCCTTGGCCGGCGCGGCGGGAGCGGCGGCGGGCGCGGAAAGCGCCGCGGCGGCACCCTCGACCTCCAGCACGGCCACCACGCTGCCTTCGGACAGGGAGTCGCCCAGCTTGACCTTCAATTCCTTGATTACGCCGGCGGCCGAGGACGGCACTTCCATCGTGGCCTTGTCCGATTCCAGGGTGACCAGGCCCTGATCCTTCTTCACCGTGTCGCCGACGGCGACCAGGATCTCGATGACCGGCACATCGTCGTAACCGCCGATGTCGGGGACTTTTACTTCAACAGTCGTGTTTGCCATGGTTCCAGCCCCCGCTTACAGCAGCACGCGACGCAGGTCGCCCATCAGTTGCGCCAGGTACGCGGTGAAACGCGCGGCGGAGGCACCGTCGATGACGCGGTGGTCGTAGCTCAGCGAAAGCGGCAGCAGCAGGCGCGGCGCGAACTGCTTGCCGTCCCACACCGGCTGGATGGATGACTTGGACACGCCGAGGATGGCCACTTCCGGCGCGTTGACGATCGGGGTGAACGCGGTGCCGCCGATGCCGCCCAGCGAGGAAATCGAGAAGCAGCCGCCGGACATGTCGGCCGGGCCGAGTTTGCCGTCGCGGGCCTTCTTCGCCAGTTCGCCGGTTTCGACGGCCAGTTCGTTGACGCCCTTCTTGTCGACGTCGCGGATGACCGGCACGACCAGGCCGTTCGGCGTATCGGCGGCGAAGCCGATGTGGAAGTACTTCTTGAGGGTTAGATTCTCGCCGCTGGCATCCAGCGAGGCGTTGAACTCGGGGTACTTCTTCAGCGCGGCGACGCTGGCCTTCATCAGGAACGCGAGCATGGTCAGCTTGATGCCGGCCTTCTCATTTTCCTTGTTCAGCGCCACCCGCAGCGCTTCCAGCTCGGTGATATCGGCGTGATCGTGCTGGGTGACGTGCGGAATCATCGCCCAGTTGCGCGCCAGGTTGGCGCCGGAAATCTTCTTGATGCGCGACAGCGGCTGGACCTCGACTTCACCGAACTTGCTGAAGTCCACCTTCGGCCACGGCAACAGGTTCAGGCCGCCACCCGCGTTGGCGACAGGCGCGGCACCGGTCGCGGCCGGCACGCCGCCGGACAGGGCCGCCTTCACGTAGCGCTGCACGTCTTCCTTGCTTATGCGGCCGCCGCGCTCGCTCCCCTTGACCTGATCCAGGTCGACGCCGAGCTCACGGGCGAACAGGCGCACCGTCGGGCTGGCATAGGCCACCTTGGACGGCAGCACGCGATCGGCATTGAACTCCACCGGCGGGGTGCGCGGCGGCACGGCTTCCGGATCGATGCCGGGCTTGTCTTCCAGCGCGCGCGGCGCAGCGGGCGCGGTCGGCGCGGCGGCTTCCTGCGCGATCTCGCGCTGGGTGAGCTTGTCCGGGGTCGGGGCGACCGCGACCGGCTCGACCCTGGCGCCGGTCTCGGCGGTCTTGACCGGCTCGGCCTTGGCCGGTTCGGCCTTCGGCGCGGCGGGAGCGGCGGCGCCTTCGGCCACCTCGATCAGGGCGACCACCGAGCCTTCGGCCAGTTCGTCGCCCAGCTTGACCTTCAATTCCTTGACCACGCCGGCGAAAGCCGACGGGACTTCCATCGTCGCCTTGTCGGACTCCAGGGTGACCAGGCCTTGATCCTTGGCGACGGTATCGCCAACGGCGACCAGCACTTCAATGACGGGAACGTCACTGTAGCCACCGATGTCGGGAACACGCGCTTCCTTGATTTCGGCCATGGGGGAACTCCAGCGATCACTTGCCAATAGGGGAACCCCTATTGTGGCCATCCCCGCCCGGTGCGCCAACCTCTGAGGGCAATTATTTTCGGGCCGGGACCGCTGGAATCGGCCGTCGCGGCTCGCGCGACGGCACGCACGCCTTGCTCAGTCGCCGGTGGTATGCCTTTGGTCGGGCTTTTCTTCCAGCAGGTTCAGCGCCTGCCCGCCGGGGAGACGATACGCCAGCGCATTGTCGATGCGCTCCATGTCGCGCATCTGCGAGCACAGTTTCTCCGCGCGCACTTCCAGCGCCTTGGCGCGTGGCGCCACCCGCGCTTCCACTTCCTTGTCCAGTCCGTCCATGCGCTCCAGGCGATCGGCGTCGCCGGTCAGCGCGGCGGTGAGCGCGCCGCCGACGATGTCGCCGATCACGCTGGGCATGACCTCGCCGACCGCGCGTTCGATGCCCTTGTCCAGATCCTGGCTGTTGAAGCGGTTGGCGCTGATCGAACGGGCGATGCCCTGGTCGATGGCCTTGCGCGCCTTGTCCAGCGACTTGCGGGTGCGATCCGGATGATTGCTGATGCTGGCGGCGACTTCGCCCAGCGCAGTGAAGGCGATGTCGGCGGCGTCGCGGCCGATTTCGTGCGCCAGCGGCATGGCGGTGCGCGCGCCGCGTTCGAAGTCGATCAGGCGCTGGCGATCGTCGTCGTTGATCTGGACCCAGCGGTCATCGACGAACAGGCGCCCCTGGCGCATCACGATCGCCTTGGGCGCGCCGCTTTCGCGGGTGAAGATCACGCTGCGCTCGTTGACCGTCATGTCGTAGTCGCTTTCGATGTCGCAGCGAATCTCCTTGGCCTGTGCGGACATGGCCAGCCCGGACAGCGCGGCCAGGCACAGCAGGGAAAGGCGCGGGGCGGAACGGATCATGGGCGGCCTCCGGAAGTTCGGTTGCCGACAGGATGCCAGCGCCCCCTGTCCCCCGCACCTGCCGGACGGGAGCATGACCTTCGTCAGGGCCGCCCTGGAACGGGAGCGTCCGGGACGGGGACGCCCAGACAGGGCTTCAGGATTCCCCAGGATTTGGCCAGGCGTTCCACGCCGAAGGCCGCGTTGGCCGGGCTGGTGGATGGCAGCGCGTGCAACACGAGCCGCGCGGCCAACGCCGCCGGCAGGGTCGGAGCAACATGGCGCTGGAACGCCTGCGCCGCCTTGCCACCATTGAATGCCACCGCACGTACGGAAGGCCGCGCCGCCAGCCAGTCCGCCAGCGGGTTGGCGACCTCGCTGCCGCGGACGATATCCGCGTCCAGGCTGCCACGGCGCTCGCAGGTTCCAATCACGTCCCACAAACCGACCCCGGCGGCGTGCAGCGCGGCCAGCCGACGGGGGTAGTCGAGCGCGGGATCGAACCCGCAGAGCGCGCCCATCAGTGGCCAGAACCGGTTGCGCGGATGGGCGTAGTAGCGCGCCGCCGCCAGCGACGCCGCGCCCGGCATCGAGCCCAGCACCAGTACCCGGCAGTCCGGACCCGCCTGCGGCGGCAGGCCGCGCAGGAGCGTCGCGCTCATCCGGCCGGCGTCTGCCAGGGCCGCACCACCAGCAGCGCGCCGGCGACGACCAGCAGCGCACCGATCACGCGGGTGCCGTCGATGGGCTGGCGCGCATGCAGCACGCCGAAATGGTCCAGCAGCAGCGAACCCGCCAGTTGTCCGAACACCACCAGGCAGATCAGCGGCGCGGCGCCCATGCGCGGAATCAGCAGGGTCGCGGCGGCGACGTAGACCGCACCGATGGCGCCGCCGGTCCACGCCCACCATGGCACCCGCGCCAGCGCCGCCGGGTCGAAGGTGGGCCGCGTGGCCAGCCACCATAGCGCCAGCACGCCGGTGCCGACCGCGAATGACATCAGCGCGGCGAACAGCGGGCCGAAGGTCTGCCGTCCCAGCGATGCATTGATCAACGCCTGCAACGGCAACAGCATGCCGATGAACACCGCCAGGCCCATTCCGATTGCTTTCATGTCCATCTTCCCGGATTCGAAGGCGGACACGATACGGCAGGCGATGTGTTCAGGCGCACGACGCTGCGTGGCGCCGCTGGAACGATCGTCCTCAGCGCGGCTGGCGGCCCAGGCGGCGATCGAAGAAGCGCGCGATCAGGCCATAGGCTTCCTGCGACTCCGGCAGATCCGGATACACGAAGAAGGCATGCCACAGGCCATCGAACAGCACCAGTTCCGCGTCCACGCCCGCGCCCAGCAGCCGGCGCTGCATCGTGCTCACCGCGCTGACCGCGAAGTCGCGCCCGCCGGCCAGGAACAGGGTGGGCGGAAACTTCGCGAGCAGTTCCGGCGACTGGCCGGGATAGGCGACCGGGTCGTCCGCCTGCGCGGTGCGCAGGTACGGCAGGCTCGCGCCACCGTCCGATTGCAGTGGCGGCACGCCGACCGCCAGTTGTCCCAGGGTCGCCGAATCCCCGGCGAACAGCAGGCCGGTGCCGCAGAAGTTGCCGATCGCGCCGGGGCGCGGCAGATCCCGCATCAGGATCCGCGCGGTGGCCTGCGCGGTCAGCATGCCGCCGGCCGAACAGCCGTAGATGCCGATGTTCTCCGCGCGGTACTGCTTGAGCAGCTCGCGGTAGACGGCTTCCACGTCGTCCACCGCGGCCGGATAGGGATGCTCGGGCGCCAGCCGGTAATCCACCGTCACCACCCGGATGCCGGCCACCGCGGCAATCGGTACCGCTTCCACCAGTGCGCCGCTGCCCGAGCCCCACATGAAGGCGCCACCGTGCAGGTTGATCAGCACCCGCTGCGCGTTGTCGCCCTGTGCGCCGGCCTGCGGATCCACCACGTGCACCGGCACGCCACCGATGCGGGTGGCTTCCACCTTGGCCGGATAACGGCGCTCGGCTTCGGCCAGGCGATCGTCGTTGTAGCGCTGGTAGAAGCGCCGCTGATCGGCGACGTCGGCCGGATTCGGCCCCTTGCCTTCGCGGGTTTCGGCCAGCATCCGCTCGAACTGCGCGCGTGCCTCGGCACTGGCGAACCGGCTGTAGGGCAGGGACGTGGCCGGCATCGCCACCGTTTCCGGTGTCGCCGGCTTGTCCTGCGCGACCGCCGCCAACGGCGCCGACAGCGCCGAAAGGCCCAGCGCGAAATGAAATATCGCGCTGCGCGGGTACACGGTGAAAGGCTGGTTCTTCTTCATCATTTTTCCTTTCCGGAATCAGCCGCTTTCGCCGCATTCGGCGGCGGCAAGGCCAGGAACACCGTGCTCCACAGCTGGGCGGCGTTGGATTCGTCCTCATGCGCGCCCTGCGCGCCGAACGGTTCGACCTGGTAGCGGCCATCGCGGTACGACCACGACCACAGCTCGGAGGTGCGCACCGCGTCGGCGGCACGGATCGCCCGCCACAGCCGGACCTGCGCGTCGCCCAGCGCCGCGCGCACCCCGACCGGCAGATCGTCGCGCGCCAACTGCCGTTGCAGGCCCGCGGCCAGCACCGCCTGCTGCCACGCCCATACCACCGTGCCGTGGTAGGCGGCGCTGCCCAGGCGTGGCCAGACCTCGCGATCGGCGTAGGCGGGATTGGCGACCAGCAGGCCCACGTCGGTCATCAGGCCGGCCGGGAAAGGACGCATCAGGTTGTCGACATCGCGCGCCAGGGACTGCGCATCGGGTCGGCCGAACAGCAGGCGGAAGCCTTCGTCCGAATGCAGCACCGGCACCGGCCTGCCCTGCGCATCCAGCGCGAGCGCCGCGAACGCCAGTTCGCCGTCGCCCAGCGCATCGAGCGCCGCGCGATCCGGCACGCCGGCCTCGGTGGCGTAGGCACGGATCTGTTCGGCCGCGCGCGCATGCGGCAACCGCACCGTGAACAGTTCCGCCGCGCGTCGTTCCCAGGTATCGGCGCGTCCCGCGGCGGCGCGCAGCTGCGTGCGCTGTTCCACGCTGGTGTAGCCGTCCAGCAGGCCGCTGTCGAGGAATCCGCCCATCGCGCGCAATGCCGCCGGCATCCACACCGCGTTGACGTCGTAGGGATAGCGGCCACGCCCAAGGCCTTCGTTGCTGTCGCGCCACTGCCCTACCGGCTTGTCCGGCTTGAGCGCGATCAGGTTGCGATACACGGGTTCCTCCGCGAACGCGCCGCTCTGCCCCGCCACGAACAACAGGTTGCGCACCAGCGCCTCGCCGTTGCGCCCCTGTTCGCCCCGGCGGGCGAGGAAATCGCGGGCACGCGCCCGGCCGCGCGCATCCTCCAGCAGCCATGCCGCCGCCACCGGCGGCAGCATGTAGTCGTCATCGATCATGGTGTAGTCGTAGATCGGCGCGGCGGACGGCTTGCCGTGTTCCTTGCGATGACGCAGCACCGCGAACTCGCCGATGTCCTCCTCGTGGGCGACTTCGCCATCGGGCGCCAGGCGCGCCAGCACCGCGCCGAGGCCGGCCTCCACCGCTTCCGGTTGCAGCACCGGCATCAGCAGGCGCACCGACATCAGGGTATCGCGGCCGAAATAGGTGTCGAAGCGCCACGATCCGGCCAGGAACTTCTCGTGATAACTCAGGAACTGCAATGCCTGGCGGCTGCGCAGGTCCGCCGCCGCGTGTTCGTTGAGCAGGCCGGCGGCTGAGAAAGGAACCAGCGGGGTTTCCCCGGTCGAGGCATGGATGCGCAGCCGCAGCGGTTCGCCGTCGCGGTTCGCGCGCAACACGATTTTCCCGTCCTCGCGCGCGAAGCGGCCATTCCCCGCCTCCAGCGCGATGGCGTAGCCCGGCGCGCCATCCAGGCGATCGCGCTTCCAGCGGACCGCATCGGCGGAGACTTCCGGCTGCGCGGCGGTCTCCGCCGGGTAGGCCTGGCCCAGTTGGTAGTCACGCAGCACGCGCACGCTGCCGAGTACCGCGTCCCTCACCACCAGCCGGGGCGCATCGACGCTGGCCTCGGCCACGATGCCGTTCCAGGCGTGTCCATTGTCGCGGTGGCGCTCGCCCTTGACCTGCCCCAGTGTCCACCGCACCGGCGTGGTCGCGTCCTCGAACCAGACACCCACGCCGCTGTTGCCCGCCGGAAACGCCACCAGCACGCGCGGCCGGTGGCCGGAACTGAGCAGCAGGTGCGCGGCGATGTCGCCCTCCTGGTGGAAGGCGTTCTCGATCCGTCCTTCGGTGATGCGGAACTGCAGCGGCGCATCGACCGGTGCGCGGTCGTAGGCCAGCGCCTGGCCCATGGCCGGCAGCGCCAGCAGGCCGGCGAGAAGCAGCTTGGCGCAGGTATTTTTCAGGAAGAAGGGCATCTTGCGGGAAGCAGCGAAGTACATCGGTTCAAGGTCCTCCCGCCGATACCACCGGCGTGCCGGCAGGCGCGTGCGCGGCGCGGTTGAGCAGGGTCAGCGACAGCAACAGCACCGCCATCGGCAGCAACAGCAGGTAGAACGCGCGCGAGCCGTCGAAATGGGCGAACAGCTGCCCGGTGATGAAGGATCCGGTGGTGCCGCCCAACGCGGAGAACACCACGATCAATCCGGTCATCGCCGCGTGCCGCGCCTTCGGCAGCGCGCTCAGCACCACCGAATTGATGGTCGGATAGATCGGCGCCATGAACAGGCCGATCAGCGGGAATACGTAGGCGGCCAGCGGCGCGTCCCACCAGCTCGCATCGGTACGCGGCTGCACGTTGGCCGCCAGCGGCAGCGCCAGCAGTACCAGCGCCGCCATCGCCAGCACGCAGGTCGCCAGCAACCAGAACCACGGCAATCGCCGCAGCAGCACCCCACCGCCGAGGCGGCCCAGTGCCAGCGAGCCGGCGAAGATGCCGGCCGCCTGCACGCTGAGGGCCGTGGGCAAGTGCAGGATCTCGCGGTTGAAGGTCGGCAACCAGGTGTTGATGGCCTGTTCCATCAGCACGTACAGGAAGGCCGAGATCAGGAACACGATCACCAGCGGGCGCGCCAGCAGGCGGAACATGTCGGCGAAGGATTCGCCGACCGCATGCCCGTCGCGCGCCTGCGATTCGTCCATCGACGAACCGGCCAGCAGCAGGATCACCGCCACGCACAGGCCGGCGATCACCCAGTAGACGTTGAGCCACACCGGATCGCCCGGCGTGTCGGGATTGATGAAGGCGGCGAACAGCCACGCACTGCCGAGGATGCCGACCATGAACCACCCTTCCACCGTGCTGGTCAGCCCCGCGTGCGCGCGCTCGCTGTCAGTCAGCAGGCCGATGCTGGAGTAGACCGACACCTTCACCAGCGCGAACGACACACCGACCGTCACGTACAGCAGCTTGGTGGCCCAGAACGACTGCAACAGCGGCATGCCGGCGCAGGCCAGCGCCACCAGTCCCAGGCCAAGCATCATCGCCCGCCGGTAGCCCAGCCGCGGCAGGGTCGAGGCGACCAGGAACGAGGCGATGGCGATCGGCAGGTCCTTGAACGCCTCCAGCGTGCTCGCCGACGCCTTGCTCACCCCGAATCCCTGGATGACCTGCAGGATCACCGCGCCCACCGAGTTCAGCAGCATCGCGAAGATCATGTAGGTCAGGATCAACCCGAGGACCATGCGGGTTCGATTCATTGCTTGCTCCGGGCCACGCCTGACAAGGGCGGCCACTGCACTGTGTCATCGCCGGGGCGACAAGGGAATCCGCCCCGCCGGGAGATGGCGAACCATCTCCCGACGAGGTCGAGGAAAGGTCCGGGGACGCCTCCCGGGAGAGGAGGTTTCAGGCGGCGTCCCCGGCGTGGCTCACCAGCTGTACTTGGCCTGGAAGTTGACCTCTCGGCCCTCCAGCGGACGCGCCAGCAACACGCCGCCGGCGGTGGTCGCCGAACCGAAGATGCGCGAATTGCTCTCGGTCAGCCCCAGCTCGTTGGTCATGTTGGTACCGCGCAGGTTGAACTGCCAGTTCTCGCCCACGTTGGAGGTGATGCCGAAGTCCAGCGTGTGATACGAGCCCAGCTCCTGCAGACCCGACTGGTCCTGGGTGTGATCGCCCACATACGTGTAGGTCACGTACGGGGTGATGTCGCCCCAGCCCATCTCGAAGCGGTAGCTCGGGGTGAACATGGCACGGAACTTCGGCTGGCGCTGCAGCTGCTGGCCTTCGATCGGCGCGCAGTTGTCATTGCCGTTGATGTCGGTATACGGCAGGCACGCGTCGTAATCGGTGTACTCGCCATCCAGATAGTTGGCCACCAGTTGCAGACGCAGGTTCTCGATCGGGGTCAGCGCACCGATGAAGTTGATGCCGTGCGATTCAGACCCGTAGATGCGCGGGCTTCCCACCGGCGTGCCCAGGCCATCGGTGGGCTGGTATTGCAGGCCGCTGAATACCCGGCGATAGGCGCTGATGTCCGCATACAACAGCGGCGACTGGTACTTGAAGCCGATTTCATAGTTGCGGATTTTCTGCATCGGCGGGTAGTTGTCGTTGGTGGTGCCGCGGATGCCGTTGTCGAAGTCCAGGAAATGGCCGCCGGTGTTGACGCGGCCATACATGGACATGTTGTTGGTGAACGAGTAGTTGGCACCCGCCGTCCACGACGGATGGGTCTTCTCGTAGCGGTTGCGGGCGTAGGTGCCGTTGCACAGCTCCACGTTGTTGTCGTAGATGGTGTTCGGGTCACCGTCCAGGCCGCCGGTGCCCGGATTCACCGGACTGCGGTTGCAGACATTGCTCTTGGCATCCTGGTTCTCGAGGCGGCCGGACAGATCGAACAGCCACTTGCCGACCCGCCAGGAATCGGACAGGTACAGCGCCATGTTGGTGGCCTTGCCGTTCTGGGCGATGTGGAAGCCGCTGAAGTCGGCGAAGCCCTGCGGATTGGTGCGGTAGAACGTCTGGCCGCCATCCACGTAGCTCACCACGATCGGGCGCGCGTTTGGCTCGTTGGCCATCAGCATCTGGTTGCCCAGCGACCACTTGTCGTCCATGGTGTAGTGGTTGACGTACAGGCCCACCGTCAGGGTATTGCCCTCGAACAGCTCCTTGCTCAGGCGGAAGTCGTTGCTGAAGCTCTTCAGGTGCTTGTGGATGTGCCACCAGCCCTGCTGGATCACGCTCTGGGTGAGCGGCACCGCGCCGCCGTTGATGTAGTTCGCGGTCGCCACCGATCCGGCCGGCAACTCGAAACCGCCCGGCGTTCCGTCGGTGAACAGCATGTCCTGCAGCGAGACCGGGTTGTTGCCCGAAAACAGCGCGTTGGTGTCCATGTCGCCTTCGTTGAACAGGAAGCGATCGCTGATCGCCCAGCCGTTGTCGAAGGAATAGTCGAAGTTGCCGCCGAACATGAACAGCTTGGCGCCACGCCCGTCGGCCAGATCCGCGTTCTTGCCGCCACCCGGATAGGTCGGCAGCCATACGTGCTGCATGTACTTGCTGTAGTAGGTGTCCTTCAGCGGGTCGAAGCCGGGATAGGCGCTGAAGTTGTCGGTGCCGCGCTGGATCAGCGGAATCGGGGTGATGAACTGGTTCTTGTCGTTGAGGTAACGGGTATACAGGGTCAGTCGGCCGGCATCGAAGTCGTGCGACAGGGTGGCGGTCAACTGGCCGCCCTTGTCCGCCTTGAATTGCGGATCGCGCACGCCGTCGGACTCACGCCAGAAACCGCCGATGCTGCCATACCAGCCTTCGGCCACCTTGAAGCCGTAGAAGCCGTCCAGCCGCCACAGGCCTTCGTTGCCGTAGGTCAGGCCGACGCTGCCGGAAGGTTCCTCGGTGCCGGTCTTGAGGAAGAAGTTGGCGCTGGCGCCCATCTGGCCGTCGGCGAATACCACCGACGGACCGCCCTGCAGGATTTCCACCGACTCGATGGTGTCGTCCAGGCGGAACATCGAGGTGGTTTCGAAGAACGACAGGGTCGGCATGCCGTATAGCGGCGAACCCATCAGCAGGGTGGAGAAGTAGGGCGCGTCACCGCCGCCGGGGAAACCGGCGATCTCGATGTTGGCGCCGGTCTGGCCGCCGGTGGACTCGGGCCACATGCCGGGCGAGATCTTCAGCAGGTCGGCGGTGCTCTTGGGGTTGGCCTGTTTGATCTGCTCCGCGTTGGCGGTGACGATGTTGAAGCTGGCTTCCAGCTTGCGCACGCCGCCGGCGGTGGCGGTACCGGAGACCACCACCGTGTCCAGGGTGGTCGCCTGGCTCGATTGCTGCTCGGCAGGTTGTTGCGGTTGGGGTTGGGGTTGCTGCGCGGGTGCGGTGTCCTGCGCCAGCACCGCGGATGGTGCCAGTGCGGCGGCGATCGCTACGGACAGGGCGTAGCGGATCAGGTTGGTCTGTTGCATGTGTTCCCTCCACTTTTTCAACAGGTTGAGATAATCCACCGCGGCTTCTGACGGCCGCGTGCGGTCACGAAGAAACGAAGTCCCTCACACGGAACGCGGCGATGTCCGGCAATACCGCGTCGGCCTGCGGCAGGCTGTCCGCGCTGCCGATGCCGATGGCGGCCATGCCGGCGGCGTGGATGGCCTCGATGCCGGCCACCGCGTCCTCCACGCCGATGCACTGGGCTGGCGGGACCCCGAGCGCGGCGGCCACGTCCAGGAAAATTTCCGGATCCGGCTTGGCGCGACGGATGCGTCCGGAGTCGGCGATGTAGTCGAAGCGATCCGCGATGCCCAGCTTGTCCAGCAGCAGTGGCGCGTTGCGGCTGGCCGAGGCCAGTCCGATCTTCAGCCCCGCCGCGCGCGCTTCGTCCAGCACCCGGATCACGCCGTCGAACAGGTCCTGTGGACCGAATTGCTGGATGGCCTGCACGTAGTAGCCGTTCTTGCGGTCGGCCAGCACGCGTTGCTCTTCGCCGCTGTAGGTTCGCGATGCGCGTTCCAGGATGATCGCCAGCGAGGCCATCCGATCCACGCCCTTCAGGCGCTCGTTGACCTGGCGGTCGAACGGCACCCCGATTTCGTCGGCCAGCCGCTGCCAGGCTTCGTAGTGGGTGTGCGCGGTATCGGTGAGCACGCCATCCAGATCGAAGATCAGCGCGCGCGCCTGGCGCGGGAAGGTCGCCCGCACCGCCTCCAGCGGACGTGCCAGCGGCTGCAACTCGGCGGTGCCCGGCGACAGTACCAACGGCTCGCCCGCGTGGGCGATGGCCAGCTCATTGCCCTCTTCCAGGCGGTAGCGCACGCCGTCTGCGGCCACGTCCACGCGCAGCACGCAGCCGCGCCAACGCAGGTTGAAGCCGTAGCCCTGCCACGCTTGCGGCAGGGTCGGCGCGAACGACAGCCGGCCATCCTCCACCCGCAGTCCGGCGAAGCCTTCAGTCAGGCCCAGCCAACTGCCCGCCAGCGCCGCCATGTGCACGCCGTGATCGGTGTTGCGATGCAGATCGTCCAGATCCACGCGCAGGCTGGCGTCGAAGTAGCGCCACGCCTTGTCCGCGTGGCCGACTTCGTTGGCGAGGATGCCGAACACCGGCGCCGACAGGGTCGAGTCATGGGTGGTGACCGCTTCGTAATAATCGAAGCTCCTGCGCTTGCGGCGCGGATCCAGGCCATACCCGGCCAGCACCAGTCCCATCACCACGTCGGCCTGCTTGCAGATCTGGTGGCGGTACAGGGTGAGCGGGTGGTAGTCCAGCAACAGCGGGCGGTGTTCGCCGCTCGCCGGCGGGAACGGCCAGCGCGGCTTGTCGAGGAACTCGTCGTCCTGCGCGTAGACGCCCTGCGCCTCGTCATAGGGCAGGTACATCGCGTCGGCGGCGCGGGCCCACGACTCGACTTCGATTGCTTCCAGCGCAAGCCGGGCGGCGAGTTCCGCCAGCACTTCCGGTCGTTCCTGGCGCAGGCGATGCCATGCGACCACCGCGCGGCGCAGGTGCTGCTGGGCCATGCGGTTGGTGTAGAAGTTGTTGTTGACCAGGGTGGTGTACTCATCCGGCCCGGTCACTTCATGGATGCAGAAGGCACCGCCCTGGCGTGGATTGAAATGCCCGACCTGCGGCCAGATCCGCGCGGTCTCGAACAGCATTTCCGCACCCGCTTCGGCGAGGAAGTCCACATCGTCGCTGGCATCCAGGTACAGGCCGATGCCGTAGGCCACCGCCGCGTTGATGTGGTACGCGGCCGAACCGCTGGGGTAGTGCGCCGAGCATTCGCCACCATCGATGGTGCGCCAGGGATACAGCGCGCCCGTCGGGTGGTTCATCTCGCGGGCATGCGCGCGCGCCGCGTCCAGGGTGCGGAACCGGTAGCGCAGCATCGCCCGCGCCACGTCCGGCGCGGTGAACGCCATCACCGGCAGCACGAACGCCTCGGTGTCCCAGAAGCAGTGGCCTTCGTAACCCTCGCCGGTCAGACCCTTGGCGGCGGTGCCGTCGACGCCGTTGCGGCCCGCCGACTGCAGCAGGTGGAACAGGTTGAAGCGCAGCGCCTGCTCGGCGCCGGCGTCGCCGTTCACCGACAGGCCCGCCCGCTGCCAGAAGCCGGCCAGCGTGGCCGCCTGCGGCGCGGCGAAGCCATCGAATCCGGTCTCGACCGCGCGTTCGAGCTGCTGCGCCAGTTCGTTCGCACGCTGCGCCATGTCGCCGTCGTGGACGTAGGCGACGAACTTCTCCACGCCGATCTCGCCACCGGGGACCAGTTGGCCGTCGAAGCGCTGTTCGACCCGACCGGCCGTCGCCTGCGGCGGCTGCGCGAGCAGGCCCGCGCCGGCGCGATGATGCTGTCCGCAGCTGAGTTCGAATCCGCGATGCGGCGCGCGTTGCGCTATCCAGGCCATCCCGCCCGCGCTGCCGCCGCCAATCGCCAGCAGCCCTTCGCCGCCGCCGGCGCCGATGCGCGGATCGTCACCCTGGGCAACCGCCTGCCGGCCACTTTCGATCGAGGACACCAGCACGATCGGTCCGCGGTAGTCGATCGAGCGCACCCGGAAACGGATCGCCAGCAGTGCATGCTCGGAAAATGGCACCACCCGCTCGGCATGGATGTCCAGCGTGTGCCCGCCCGCGGTGCGGATGCGCAGGCGACGGCGCAATTGTCCCTGGCGCAGATCCAGTTCGCGTTCGAACGCCAGCCATTCGGCCTGCGCGAGGTCGACCGCTTCCTCGCCCAGCAGGATCCGGATGCGCTTGCCTTCGGCGACCGGCACGCGGGTGTCGGTGCTGCGGGCGAAGCCGGCCAGGCGCTCGTGGTAGTGGATGGCGTTCTGTTCGAATGCCGCGGCCAGGAAGCTGCCGTCACTGGCGCTGTCCTGTTCCTCGAAACCACCGCGCACGCCCAGGCCGCCATTGGCCAGCGCGAACAGGGTTTCATCGCGGGCGCGGCGGCGCGGATCGAACGCCGTCTGGCGCAGACGCCAGGGGTCGTCCGCCATGGCCATGCCGGCGGTGTCCACCGGCGCCCTGTCCTGCCACTCGCCCACGTGCGCTTCCTCCATTCGCCCTGCCGTCCAGGGGCCGTGCGGAGGGAAGCTAGGGATTCGTTGTTATCGATGTCAAGTTATCGATAACAAAAGCGAGAAAAGGCATGTGCATGGTCACCTTTCGGCCCCCCGGACCATATGACAATTTCCTTTCAGGACAGGGATTTACCACCGCTTCCAACGATGCGTGCACGGGCGCGCGAATGCCATGGCACTCCCCCCGTATACGTTGCGCCGCAGCAGATTTTTGCGCTCAGGTGGCGCGGACCACCAGATGGGTGGGCAGGGTCTCGGAGCTGGCCGGATCGCCGTCAATCAGCCCGCGAATCTTGCGGGCCAGCAGGACGCCAGCGTCGACAAAGTTCTGGTGCACCGAGCTCAGCGGCGGGACGTAGGTGGCGCCCAGCGGAGTGTCGTCGTAGCCGATGACCGAAACATCCTCGGGCACGCGCCGGCCACGCTCGATCAACGCGCGGATGGCGCCGATGGCGAGCAGGTCGCTGGCGGCGAACAGCGCATCGATTTGCGGATGCTTTTCCAGCAGCGCATGCACCGCCTCCGCACCGGCGTTGACGGTGAAACTGGCGACCGAGGGGGTCAGTGGCACGATGCCGTACTTGCCCAGGGTGCCGGTGAAGCCTTCCAGACGTTCGGCGAACTCGCCGTGTGCCGGATCGCCCAGGAACACCGGCCGACTGCGGCCCAGCGCGATGAACCGTTCCGCCGCCAACGCGCCGCCGCGCCGGTTGTCGCTGCCGACCACCACCTGCGACTCGTGCCGGCTGACGGCGCCCCACACCACCATTGGCCTGCCCCAGCGCTGCACTTCGTGCATGGCGTCCTCGTTGGCGCCCTGGCCAAGCAGGATCACGCCATCGGCGGCCTGCACGTTGGGCAGCGCGCCGCCTTGCAGCGAGGTCAACAGTACGCTGTAGCCGGTGGTGGTCAGCTCCTGGGTGATGCCGCCCAGCAAATCCAGCGGATACGGCCCGGACATCTGCCGCTCCAGGGTCGGCTTCATTTCCACCACCACCGCCACGGTCATGCTGCGGCGCAGGCGCAGGTTGCGTGCGCTGACATTGAAGGAATAGCCGTACTGGCGCGCGATCTCGCGGATGCGCTCGCGGGTTTCCGCATTCACCAGCGGGCTCTCGCGCAGCGCGCGCGACACCGTGATGGCGGAGACCCCCGCGACCTTCGCCAGATCCGCCATGGTCGGGTTGTCGCCGGCCACCGGCGGCGCGGGGGCGGCCTTGGCTCGGGACGCGCCCCGCGGGCGCGGGGAAGATTTGGACGGACGCGGACTCATGCGGCTCAGTTTCGCACGCGCCCGGCCTCGTGGCGCGCGATATGGGCCTCGACCGGCGTGGCCGCCACGATCCGGACCACTTCCGGCAACAGCAGATCTTCCAGCCGCTTGAACCGCAGGCAGCTCTTGCCCATGTCCAGCTTCTTGCCGGCCTCCGCATACGCGCGCCGCAACTCGGTTTCCACCGGCGAATCGGCATGGACGCACATCAGGTACAGCGCGTAGTGGTTTTTCTGCGCGGCCAGCGCCACGAAGGAAAGCGGCTGGCGATTGTAGGTCTCCGGGTACCGGGACAGCGGAATCTCCCAGCTGATCATTCCCCAGTTCATCCGCTCCTCGTAACCCGGTGGCAGATGCCGGTTGATGGCGTCGCGCACGGTCGTGATCACGTCGCGCCGTTCCTCCGGCAGTCCGGCCAGATAGGCTTCGACGGTGGCGGCCTCGCTGCGGGGCATGACGCGTCCTCCTTGTCGTTCACGCGCGAGCGACCTTAACCCAATCCGTATGCGCCGCGCCAACGAACGGATTTTTTTGATCACATTTGTCCTGTGCATTCGTTCCTGAATGTTTTTTCCGCTCGCGAACAAACGAAAAATGAACGTTCGCTGGATATGCCTGCTGTTGTAAAAAATTCATTTCGCGGACTTGTCTCCATTCATGCGCGGGTCGTTACGGTGCGCACGCCCCAAAAGCATCGGGCCAGAAAAAGAGAAAAAGGAGATCCCCCATGAACAAGTTCCGCACCCTCACCCTCGCCGCTTCGCTGCTGGCGTTCGCCCCGGCCGTCTTCGCGCAGGACAGCACCGCGTCCTCCGATCACAAGCGCTTCGCCGTTGTCGGCGGCTACGCCGTGCAGAAGGTCGATTCCAAGCCGGTGGACAACTCCAGCCTGGATCTGGACGGCGGTTCCGCCGCCACCCTGAGCGCCAGCTGGTACGTCACCCCGGCGATCGCCGTTGAACTGTGGGGCGCCGCCGACAAGTTCGAGCAGCGCGTACGCGGTGACCAGGGCAAGCTGGGCAACATCGATTCGCAGCCCTACGCCCTGAGCGCCCAGTACCACTTCCGCAACAGCGATGCGCCGATCCGTCCGTTCGTGGGTCTGGGTTACTACCAGGCCAACTACAGCGGCGGCTACAACATCACCGACGGCGCCGGCCAGCACTTCGGCCTGGAAGACACCAAGGGCGCCATCGGCACCGTGGGCGTCGACTTCAACATCAGCCCGTCGTGGTTCGCCCGTGCGGATGCCCGCTACATGCACGGCGACAGCGAGATCACCGGCAACGGCGAGCGCATCGGCCAGAAGGCGGATCTGAATCCGTGGACCGTCGGCATCGGCATCGGCGCGCGCTTCTAAGCGCCAACCCCGGTCACCAACCGGCATTGCACCTGGAACAGCGAAGGGCCCCGACATCGGGGCCCTTCGTTTATCCGGCTCAGCGACGCAGGCGTCGCAGGCGGCGATGCAGTCCCCAGGTGCTCGCGAGCGCATAACCCAGCAGCAGGCCCGCCAGTCCGGTCAGGCCCGCATGCAGATCGCCGGCCATCATCTGATCCCGCGACCATGCCAGGCCCTGTTGGAAGATCTGGAACAGCCCCAGCAGGATCCGTCCGGCCACCAGCAGGGTGAGCAGCAGGACCAACCAGGGATTGGGCGTATGGAACAGGCCCGCCTCGCGCCATTCGAAACGACTCGTGGCGACGCCCAGCACACCCAACCCGATGCCGGCCCCCAGCCCCAGCGCGGCCTGCGACAACTGGTGCGGCCACCAGATCTGGAAGACGGCACTGAGCAGCAGGAACACGACAAGCCCCACCCACAACAGCCCCAGATTCAAACGCACCTGCCACGGCCAGACGCGCCGGGTTGCCTTGCCGCGGTGGTAGCGCTGCCACAACGACCAGGGAAACAGGATCAGCCACAGTGCGAGCAGCAGCATCAGCCCCAGCGGCAGGAGCAACAGCCACGGCACCTCAGGGATGCTCCGCCTCGGCATGCGCGGGCTCGCGGCGCAGCAGATAGAAACCGCTGGCAACGATGATCCCCGCACCGATCCAGGTGACGCCGTCCGGCAATACGCCCCACAGCGCCACATCGAGCACCACGCCCCAGATCAGCGCGGTGTATTCCAACGGCGCGATCAGCGAGGCCTCGCCGCGCCGGAACGCCTCGGTCAGCGCGACCTGCGCCAGCGAACCGGCGACTCCGATGCCGGCGATGATCCACCCGTCCGCCGCCTGCAGTGGCTTCCATCCGGGCCAGGCCAGCGCGAGCGCCGCGACCGACAGCAGGGCCATGAACCAGACCACCATCGACTGGGTGCTGTCCCGCTGCGCCAACAGGCGCACGGTGATCGCGCCGGCGGCGTAGCAGATCGCCGCCACCAGCACGGCCAGCCCGCCGGCGGTCATCATGCCTTCGCCGGTGGGACGCAGGATGACCAGCACGCCCAGCAGGCCGACCGCGATCGCCAGCCAGCGCCCCAGGCCAACCCGCTCCCTCAGCAGCGGCCCGGCCATTGCGGTCACCAGCAGCGGCGCGACGAACGTGATGGCATAGGCCGTGGACAGCGGCATGCCGCGCAGGCCATAGACGAAACCGGCCATCATCGCCACGCCGAGCGCACCGCGCAGCAGATGCAGCGGCCAGTGGATGCGCAGCAGGCTGCCGGGCGGGACGGTCAACAGCGCCCATGCCAGCACGAACGGCAGCGACGACAACCCGCGCAACGCGGCCACCTGCAGCGGCGGATACTTCGCCGACAGCAGCTTCAGCCCGGCATCCATCAGGGCGAACAGGAGCACGGCCAGCAGCATCAGGGCGATGGCGGCGGAATGGGGATGTCGACGCATGCCGCATTATGGCGTCACGGGAGCGCGCCCGCCCATGGATTAGAATGGCCCACCCCCGAATCCATGTTTCCGCCCGCCATGCCCTCCTTCGACGTCGTTTCCGAAGTCAACCAGCACGAACTCACCAACGCGGTCGACCAGGCCAACCGCGAGCTTTCCAACCGCTTCGACTTCAAGGGCGTGGACGCGAAGTTCCTGCTGGAAGAGAACACCATCACCCAGACCGCGCCCAGCGATTTCCAGGTCAAGCAGATGACCGACATCCTGCGCGCGCGCCTGATCGCCCGCAGCATCGACACCCGCTGCCTGGAATTCGGCGACGTCGAGACCAACCTGGCCCAGGCCAAGCAGAAGGTCACCGTCAAGCAGGGCATCGAGCAGAAGCTGGCCAAGAAGATCGCCGCGACCATCAAGGAAGCCAAGATCAAGGTCGAGACCCAGATCAACGGCGACAAGCTGCGGGTCACCGGCAAGAAGCGCGACGATCTGCAGGACGTCATCGCCCTGCTCAAGAAGACCGAACTTGAGCTGCCGTTGCAGTTCGAGAACTTCCGTGACTGATTCCGCGCTGCCTGGCGCCGGCGACGCCGCGCCGGATGCCGTTGCGATGACCCGCCGCTGGATCGAGCGCGCGGTCATCGGCCTGAACCTGTGCCCGTTCGCCAAGGCGGTCTACGTCAAGGAACAGGTCCGTTTCGTGCTGAGCGACGCCACCACGCCGGAAGCCCTGCTGGAACAACTGGCCGAGGAACTGGTGCTGCTTCGCGACACCGATCCCGCGCAGATCGACACCACCCTGATCATCCATCCGGAAGTCCTGACCGACTTCCTGGACTACAACGACTTCCTCGACAACGCCGACGCGGCGGTCGAGGCGCTGGACCTGCAAGGCATCCTGCAGGTCGCCAGCTTCCACCCCGACTACCAGTTCGCCGGTGCCGCACCCGACGACATCAGCCACTACACCAATCGCTCGCCCTACCCCACCCTGCACCTGCTGCGCGAGGACAGCGTGGAGCGCGCGGTCGCCGCCTTCCCCGATCCCGACGTGATCGTCGAACGCAACATCCAGACCCTGGATCACCTGGGCCACGAAGGCTGGCGCAAGCTGCTCGCGGATTGACCGCGAGTACGAGTACCTTGTGGGAGCGACGTGAGTCGCGATGCGCGGATGGTTTCGGGATTCGCGACTCACGTCGCTCCCACAATGACGGCAACCGCAAGGCCGGCTACAGCCAGATGCTGTTCCAGTAAGGGTAGTCGCCGATCTGCTCGGCCAAGCCTGCCCGCAACGGATTCCCGACCAGGTAACGGGCAGCGGGTTTCAGCATGGCCTGGCCGCGTAGCGCGCGATCATGAAACCCTTTCTCCCATACGCGGGCAACCATTGGATGCTCCATGCGAAGCCTGCGTGCACTGTTGGTCTTCAGTCGCTGCACTACCATCGAAAGATGGTCCAAGCCACCTACCTCAATCAGGCCATGCCAGTGATCAGGCATCAGGACCCAGGCAAGCAACCGGGATTGATACCAGAGACGCGGGTCCGTGATTGCCCGACAGACACAGCAGGCAGCTGCGGAATCCTGGAACAGCGGATGCCTGGACGCTGTCGTGAACGTCACCAGATAGATCTGTCCAGGCAGTGAAAGCCGACCCCGCCTCAGTTTCGAATAGCCATCCATGGCCGTCCTTCTTCCGTGGACGTCCAGCATCCGTATCAGCGCACATCCAGACCATCGGGAAGAAGCGCGATCGCCTGTGGGGATATCCTGATTCGCGACTTACGTCGCTCCCACAGGAACCTGCCTGGCGTCCGCGAAAAGCGTTGCGATATCCGCGCTGTCCAGCGCGCGCCACTGTCCCGCCGGCAGGTCGTGCAGGGCGAGTCCGCCGATGCGGCTGCGATGCAGGGTTTCGACGTGGTTGCCGACGGCGGCGAACATGCGGCGGACCTGGTGGTAGCGACCCTCGGTCAGGCTCAGGCGGGTGTGTCGCGGATCGATCACTTCCAGCGTGGCCGGGGCCAGCGGCGTGGTCTCGGATTCCAGCATCAGCTCGCCGCTGGCGAACAGGGCCGCCTCATCGCCGCGCAGGTCGTGGGCCAGCGTGGCCTCGTAGACCTTCGGGAGGTTCGATTTCGGCGAGATGATCCGGTGCAGCAGGGCGCCATCGTCGGTCATCAGCAGCAGTCCCGACGTCTCGCGATCCAACCGCCCCACCGAGGACAGCACCGGCGAGCGCAGGCGGAAGCGCGGGGGCAGCAGGTCGTAGATGAGGCGGCCGGCGTCCTTGGTCGAGCAGGTGTATCCGATCGGCTTGTGCAGCATCAGCGCCAGGCCCGGCGCGGGGTCCAGTGGTTCCCCGTCGACGCGGATGTTGTCATGGTCGACCGGATCATCGGTATACAACACCTCGCCGGCCGCATCGGTCACCCGCCCTTCGCGGAACATCAGCGCGACCTGCTTGCGGCTGCCGTAGCCGAGATTGGCGATGTGCTTGACGATCTTCATGCGCGGCCCGCCTTCACCGCCTCGATCACCTTGAAGCCTCCCCGTTCGGCGACCGTGCGGACCTGTGCGAAACCCGTGCCCAGCGCCGACTCGTACGGCAGGTGGCGGTTGGCGACGAGCCACAACCGGCCACGCGGCTTCAGCGCGCTCGCCGCCACTTCGATGAAACGTCGGCCGATATCGGGACGATCACCCCGACCCTGCGCATGGAAAGGCGGATTCATGACGATGAAGTCGTATTGTGCGGACACGCCCGCGGTCACATCGTGCCAATGGAACGACAACGCGGCGGAAGCGTCCCGCAGGTTCTCCCGCGCCAGCGCCAGCGCGCGCGCTTCGGCCTCGTACAAGTCCAATGCAGTGACACCCGGACAGCGCCTCAGCACCTCCGACGAGAGATAGCCGTAACCCGCGCCAAGATCTGCACCGTGTCCGGCCAGGTCTGTCGGCAAGTGCTCCACAAGCAGCGTGGAAGCGGCATCGATGCGATCCCAGGCGAACACACCGGGACGACTGACGAACCGCCCTCCCAGGATCGGACGCGGTGCATCCAGGCGCAGCCATTCGCCCAGCAACGCTGCATCGCGCGCGGGCGCATGCGTCCAGAACACCCGGCAGTGGTATTTGCTGAGCGTCCCGGCCAGCGGTGCGATGCGCTTGAGATCGCCCTCGCCCGCCTTGGCGCCTTCGTCGTTCGGCATGCTCGCCACGATCACGCCGCCCGGCGCGGCCAGCGAAAACGCCTTCGCGAACAGCGCCCGCGCTTCCTCGCGCTGGCGGGGCGGCAACACCAGCACCGCGGCATAGCCTTCGGTGGACGCGCGGGACGAGGCCTCCTCAACCACGTCCAGACCCGCACGCGTCAAACCATCCGCGGCTGGCTTGAAACTCTGTTCGCAAACCAGCGTGTCCAGCGGAAACTGCCGCAACGCCGAGCCGTCGCGCGCGCGTAGGAACAACACGGGGCTCTCCGGCCAATGGAGATCGCCCTGCTGGAAGGGCAACAGCAGCGCGTCGAGCGCGGGATCGGAATGGGCGTGGGACACGTAGGCGTCAAAAAGTCGAAACGAACGCGGCGATTCTACCCGCGCCCAAGGCCATCGCCGACGTGACCTCAGGCGTGGTCGATCACGCCTGAGGTCGACCGGAAGAAAATCGAAGTTAAAAAAGTGTTGCATCTTCAAAACAACCGGCGTATCGTGCGCGGCCTTCGCCCTCGTGGCTGTTTTTTCACCGAACCGATTTCCATGACCCGCCTTCCCGCCAACACGAACCTGTTTGCCCTGTGGCCCTGCCACGGCGCGGACGCGTGCGTCCTGTTGCGCGGCGTCGAAGGCGCGCGGTACCTGGATCACTAATCACGGCTGACTCCCTGGGAGATCGGCCACCCCGATCTCCCGAGGCACGCGAACGCCCTCGGGTCGCAAGTCCCGGGGGCGTTTTGTTTCTGGCGTTCGCGGAGGATGCGCATGCATCGAGCAGGTTTGATTCCATCCAACAGGGAAACCCCTGGTTTCCGCCCTGGAGCATCCGGGTAGCGCGCCTGCGCGCCCCGAGGCAGGGGCGCGGCTGCAACCGGCGCATGTGCGCTGCGTGGTGATGCTCCGACGCGAGCGGCGTTCGGATGGAACAACGAAATGGGCGCCATGCGCCCGCACGGATTGCCGGTTGGCGACAGCCGGCAATGCGGAACATCTTCGAACACGTCTCAGCGGTACGGGTTTGTGTCCCGTCCGGTGCGCGCGGCGTTGCCGTGGCGTATGCCGAGGCGTGGGAACAGGTGTTCCACTCGACGATGGCCGAGGGGTCAGGCATCGGCGGCAACGCCGACTACACCGGTTCGATTCCGGTACGTCGCCACTGGATAGCTCAGCTGGGTAGAGCATCGGTTCTTTGATACCGAGAGTCGCGGGTTCGATTCCCGCTCCAACACATGGCCTTTCACGTCATGACATCGGGACGCAAGTCCCTCCAGGAAACGCCCGGTGCGGCGCGCCGATCCATGCAAGGGAATGCGTGGAGACGCACGACGCAGCGGGGCCGGTGCCGGAACCGAGCCCTGGCGGCGGACGTTCCCCATCGATGCTGGCGGCAGGATGCCGGCCGCGCATCGGTGATGGAATCTCCGTCGGCAGCGCCGGATTCCCACCCCGGTTGCGTCCACGGGCGTTTCCGCCTTTTTTTCGATGGCGTCGCATCGCGCGGTGCCTTCAACACTTCGGCACGGCAACCGTTCCCCCGTGCGGAAACAACCATCCGGGAACGGACCACCAGAGCCAACAACCACATAAGGAGACATGTGCCATGTTCTGGACCAAGAAGGTCGTGATCGGTGACGGCGAGCGCGGCCTGGTGTATCGCAACCGTCAGCTCGAGCGTGTGCTCGAGCCGGGCGTCTACAAGTTCTTCGACCTGCGCGGCGAACTGGGCATCACCGTGCACGCCATCGCGCGGCCGGAGTACGCCGGCAACGATGCCGACGTGCTGATCGCGCGCATGGACATGCTGGCGCCGTACTTCACCCTGGCCGACATCGGCGAGCAGGAAGTCGGCCTGGTGTCGAAGAACGGCAAGCTGGAAGACGTCATCCTGCCGGGCGGCCGCAAGCTGTACTGGAAGGGTCTGGTGCAGGTGGACGTACGCAAGGTCGCGCTGGACGGCCAACCGGAAGTCGACGTCGTCGTGGCCCGTCGTCTGCGCCAGCTCGGCGCATTGTCGAAGGTGGCCGCGGTCGCCGACGTGCCGGCCGAGTTCACCGGCTTGGTGTTCATCGACGGGAAGCTGTCGAAGACGCTGGCGCCGGGCGCCTACGCCTTCTGGAATTTCCAGAAGAACGTGGTCGTGGACATCGTCGACTTGCGCGTGCAGGCGGTCGAGGTCTCGGGCCAGGAACTGCTGACCCGCGACAAGGTGTCCCTGCGCGTGAACCTGGCCGCGAGCACCCGCGTCGTCGACGTGGTGGCCGCGCGTACCAAGGTGGCCAAGATCGGCGAACACGTCTACCGCGAACTGCAGTACGGCCTGCGCAAGGCGGTTTCCGCCAAGACGCTGGACGAACTGCTGGGCGACAAGGCGTCGCTGGACGCCGACATCTTTGCCCACGTGCGCGGCCAGGTGGCCGGGCTGGGTATCGAGGTGCTCGGCGTGGGCGTCAAGGACGTGATCCTGCCGGGCGAGATGAAGGACATCCTCAACAGCGTGGTCCAGGCCGAGAAGTCGGCCCAGGCCAACGTGATCCGCCGCCGCGAGGAGGCGAACGCGACCCGTTCGTTGCTCAACACGGCCAAGCTTATCGAGGAGAGCCCGGTGTTGATGCGCCTCAAGGAGTTGGAGGCGTTGGAGAAGATCACGGAGAAGATCGACAAGCTGACCGTGTTCGGCGGCCTGGAAGGCGTCATGAAGCAACTGGTCAGCTTGAAGCAGTAGCACGTGCGGCTCCCTCCCCCGCTTGCGGGGGAGGGCTGGGGTGGGGGCGGTGCGGGAGTCAGTGCTCTCCCGGTCCACCAAGCAAGCACCGAACGTTGCCAGACCTGGCAGGTCGGAGCGCATCGCTTCGTTCGCCCCCAACCCAACCTTCCCCCGCATGCGGGGGAAGGGGCTTTCACCTTGCGGTTCCTTTTCCACGCACGGAAAAGGAGCCGCAAACACGCTCCCTCCCCCGCATGCGGGGGAAGGGGCTTTCACCTTGCAGTTCCTTTTTCCACGCACGGGAAAGGAGCCGCAAACACGCTCCCTCCCCCGCGTGCGGGGGAGGGCTGGGGTGGGGGCAGTGCAGGAGTCAGTGCCTTCCCGGTCCGCCAGGCAAGCATCGAACGTTGCAGGGCCTGGCAGGTCGGAGCACATCGCTTCGTTCGCCCCCATCCCAACCTTCCCCCGCATGCGGGGGAAGGGGCTTTCACCTTGCGGTTCCTCTTCCACGCACGGGAAAGGAGCCGCAAACACGCTCCCTCCTCCGCTTGCGGGGGAAGGGGTTTTCAACTTAGCTCCTTTTTCGTGCATGGAGAAAGAGCTAGTCCCTTCCCCTTCACGGAAAGAGCGTTTCAATTCTTCAAGGAAGAAATCATGAATACTTCAAACTTCGAACTGCTGCATGCCGAGGGCAGCACCACGCCGATCAAGGGCTGGGTCCGCGGCGTGCCGCTGGAAGCCGAGGCGCATGCGCAGTTGCGCAACATCGCGTCCATCCCGTTTGTCGGGCCGTGGGTGGCGGTAATGCCGGATGTGCATCTGGGCAAGGGCGCGACCGTGGGTTCGGTCATCCCGACCCGCGGAGCGATCATCCCGGCGGGGGTCGGCGTGGACATCGGCTGCGGCATGGCCGCGGTGCGGACCACGCTGCGCGCCAGCGATCTTCCCGACAGCCTGGCACAGCTGCGCAACTCCATCGAGCGCAGCGTACCGGTCGGCAACGGGCGCGGCGGCGAACACCACCGCCTGCCGGACAGCATTGCCACCCGCGTGGCGGAGTCCGGATTGGCCGGGCGTCTGGACGTGATCAAGCAGAAGCACCGCAGGATCCGTACTGACAAGCTCGAAAACCAGTTGGGCACATTGGGCGGCGGCAACCACTTCATCGAAATCTGCCTCGACGAGGCGGACGCGGTGTGGGTGATGCTGCACAGCGGCTCGCGTGGTACCGGCAACCTCATCGGCACCTACTTCATCGAGCGTGCCCGCGAGGCGCTGGCGCACCGCGTGCTCGGCTTCCACCTGCCGGACAAGGATCTGGCCTTCTTCATGCAAGGCGAGCCGCTGTTCGACGACTACGTGGAAGCGGTGTCGTGGGCGCAGGACTACGCGCGCCACAACCGCGAGGCGATGATGGCCCGGGTGCTGGCGGAAATGCGCCACCGCCTGCCGAAGTTCCAGTTGGAGAAGCTGGCGGTGAACTGCCACCACAACTACGTGCAGAAGGAAACGCACGGCGGGCAGGAACTGCTGGTGACCCGTAAGGGCGCGGTCAGCGCGCGCGAAGGCGAACTGGGCATCATCCCGGGCAGCATGGGTGCGCGCAGCTACATCGTGCGTGGCAAGGGCAACCCGGACAGTTTCCACAGTTGCAGCCATGGTGCCGGCCGCGTCATGAGCCGTACCGCCGCGCGCCAGCGGATCACGTTGGCGCAACATCGCGAAGCGACCGCGCACGTCGAGTGCCGAAAGGACGAGGGCGTCATCGACGAATCGCCGGCCGCCTACAAGTCCATCGACGCGGTGATGGCGGCGCAGACCGATCTGGTCGAGGTGGTCCACACCCTGCGCCAGGTGGTCTGCATCAAAGGGTGAGCTCCAGCTCGCCCTTTTTTTGTTCCTCCACGCAGCCCCGTCTTCGCGGGCTCTTCGCATTCTCCAAACATCGGCTTGATCGGCGCCGAACGTTCCGCCTGCCATGCTTGGCGTTCCCCCAGCACAGCGAGGTGAAGGCCATGCGAGCCATGTTCGTCGGCGGTGTCATCGACAACAAGGAAATGGACATGGACGAGGGGCGTCCGCCGGTCCACTACCCGGAAAACACCGGTGCGGGCCAACCGCGCTACCGGCTCCAGTACGTTGGCGAGCGCGACGATGGCAGCATCGGTTTCGCGGTCTATGGCGCACCGGAGCTGGCCGACGACGAGATCGCCCGGGTCATCGAGGAGCGCGCTTATGCGCGCCGGTTCGACGCGCAACCGATCAAGCCGCCGGAACTCGCCGGCGTTGATCACGACGGCGGCACCGTCCACTAGTGCCGCGCATCCGGATCAGTTCTGCAGTTCGCGCAGGGTCACCGAGGGCGGCGCGTCGAGTACGCGCCGGGTTGCGAACATGCCGGCCGCCAAGGCGGCCAGCAGGCCGATGCCGCCACCCACCGCCGCCAGTTGCCAGTTGGTGCGCCAGGGCAGTTCGAATACCTGGGTGGCGATGACGCCGGCCAGCACCGAGGCCGCGATGGCCGCGACCAGTCCCGACAGCAGGCCGATGGCGGCGAACTCGGATGCCTGCGCCAGGCGCAGCTGGCGACGGCTGCCGCCGAGCACCCGCATCACCCCGCCTTCCAGCAGACGCTCATCCTGGCTGGCGCTGATCGCCGCCAGCAGCACCAGCACGCCCGCGGCCAGCGAGAACCAGAACACCACCTGCACCACCGTCGAAACCTGATCGGCGGTGCTGCGGATCTGCTTGAGCACCGCATCGACGTCGATCACCGACAGGTTCGGGAATGCCGTGACCAGATCGCGAGTAAAACGCGTCCGCGCCGGCGGCACGCTGACCGCGGTGATATAGCTGGCCGAATAACCATCCAGCGAACGCGGCGACGCGATCACGAAGAAGTTGGGCCGGAAGCTTTCCCAGTCCACGCTGCGAAGGCTGGTGATGCGTCCCTCGAAGCTTTGCCCGGCGATATCGAAGGTGACCCGATCGCCGATCTTCCAACCCAGCGATTCGGCGAAGTCCTCCTCCACCGACAGTTCCGGCGAGGCCGGCACGCCGGTCCAGAACCTGCCGGCCGTCACCACGTTGTCATCGCGCAAGCGATCGGCCACCGACAGGTTGAATTCACGATCGGCACGCCGGCGGGTGCGCTCGTCGGCTTCGGCATAGTCATCGCCGCTGGTGGGCTTGCCGTTGAGCTCGACCAGCCTGCCGCGGATCATGGGGTACAGCGCGGTTTCGCCCAGTCCCTGCGCGCGCAGGAAATCCTGCACCGGCGCGATCTGGTCCTGCTGCACGTTGATGATGAAACGGTTGGGCGCGTCCGCCGCCAGCGCCATCTGCCAGCGATCCAGCAGGTCGGTGCGCACGAAGGTCAGCAGCAGCAGCGCCATCAGGCCCAGGCCGAGCGCGGAGATCTGGGCGATGCTGGTGCCCGCGCGCCGGCTGACATTGGCCAGGCCATAGCGCAGGCTGCCGCGCAGGCGCCCGCGTACCCGCCGCACGACCAGGATCAGCGTCCACGCCAGCACGGCGAGGACCGCCAACGTGGCGAGGATGCCCAGCAGCATCGCGGTGCCCAGCGCGGCCGAGCCGGCCTTCCACCACAGCAGCGCGCCCAGTCCGACGAAACCGGCCAACGCCACCAGCCACGCGCTGGGTTCGGTCGGGTCCAGATCCCGCCGCAGCACCCGCAGCGCCGGCACCCGCCGCAGCGCCAGTACCGGCGGCGCCCCGAAGGCCAGCAGCACGATCAGTCCGACACCGTAGCCCTGCCAGGCCGGCAGCAGGCCCGCCGGCGGTATCGATATCTCCAACGTGCGCTCCAGCCAGTCGCCGATCGCCCATTGCAGGCCGAACGCGATCGCCACGCCGACCGTGCAGGCGATCAGTCCCAGCAGCAGCAGTTCGCCCACGTGCACGCCGACCAGCGTGCGCTGGCTGGCGCCGAGGCAGCGCATCACCGCGGTGCCGGACAGGTGACGCTCGCTGTGGCGGCGCGCGGCCATCGCCACCGCGACCGCGGCCAGCACCACCGACACCAGCGCGGCAAGGCCGAGGAAACGGCCGGCGCGGTCGAGCGCGGAGCGGATCTCCGGTCGCGCATCCTGGATGGTTTCCAGCCGCTGCCCGCGCGCCAGTTGGGTACGCGCGGCGGCGGTGAAGCGTTCGACGCCGCCGGCATCGCCCGCGACGACAAGCCGATAGCGGATACGGCTGCCTTCCTGCACCAGGCCGGTCGCCGGTACGTCGCCGATGTTGAGGAACACCCTCGGCGCGACGTTGAAATAGTCGAGCGCGGCATCCGGTTCCTGCACCACGCGGGCGGCCAATCGCAGTTGGATATTGCCGATGCCAATCAAATCGCCTTCGCGGGCACCGAGGGTGTCGGCGCCCGCCTGGGTCATCCACAAGGTGCCGGGCGCGGGAATGCCGCGCGCATCGTGTTCGCCCTGTGCATCGATGATGCGGAAACTGCCGCGCAGCGGGAAACCTTCGCCGAGCGCGCGCAGCTCGCCCAGCTTCAGATCCTCGCCGGCGCGGATCATGCTCTGGAATTCCAGCGTCTCGGTCAGCCGCAGTCCCGCGCCGCGCGCGGCGTTGCGCAGTTCCTCGCTGATCGGCGCGTCGCCACGCACCACCGCATCGCCGCCCAGCAACCGGTTGGCCTCGATGGCCAAGGCCCGTTCGGCGCGATCGGTGACGAAGCCCACCGCGGTCACCGCCACCACCGCCAGCACCAGCGCGGCGAACAGGATGCGGATATCGCCCGCGGCCAGATCCCGGCGCAACTGGCGCCAGGCCATCTTCAACGTTCTCATGCGGCGTTGTCCGCGATCAGTCGACCGCTGTCCAGCCGGAGGAGGCGGCCGCAGCGTGCGGCGAGATGTTCGTCATGGGTGACCAGCACCAGCGTGGTGCCGGCTTCCGCATTCAGTGCGAACAGCAGTTCGATGATCGCCTGCCCGGTGTGGGTATCGAGGTTGCCGGTGGGTTCGTCGGCGAACAGCAGCGATGGCCGGGTGACGAAGGCGCGCGCCAGCGCCACGCGCTGCTGCTCGCCGCCGGAGAGCTGGCGCGGATAGTGGCCCAGGCGCTGGCCTAGCCCTACTTTCTCCAGAATCTGCCGCGCCGACGCCTCTACCTCGGCATCCCCGCGCAGCTCCAGCGGCAGCATTACGTTTTCCAGCGCGGTCAGCGAAGGCAGCAACTGGAAACTCTGGAACACGAAGCCGACCTTCTCGCCGCGCACCCGCGCGCGCCCGTCCTCGTCCAGCGACGACAATGGTTCGCCTTCCAGCACCACGGTGCCGCCCGAGGGCGTATCCAGGCCCGCCAGCAGCGACAGCAGCGTGCTCTTGCCCGAACCCGAAGCGCCGACGATCGCGACCGTGGCGCCGCGCGGAATGCGGAAACCCACATCGTCCAGGATGGTCAGATCGCCGCCGGGCAACGCGACGCGCTTGCCCAGGCCGCTTACCTGAAGCGCGTCTGTCACGGGAGTACGGGGTGCGGTGGAATCGGCCATGATCATCTCTATGCTGATGCCCCTCCATCATTGGGAGCATGGATTAAATGTTCTTTAAGAACATCCGGTATGGGGCCGTCCGGACCCGCCTGCAATGTGCCATGAGTACCGCCCTGCTGCTATTGGCGTCGCTGCTGGCGCTGCCGCTGGCCGCGCAGGCGCCGGCCGCCGCCGCGCCGCGCACCGTCCTGGTGATGGGTGATTCGCTTTCCGCCGCCTACGGCCTGTCCGCCGCGCAGGGCTGGGTCGCGCTCACCGCCGAACAGGTCAAGCGCACCCGGCCGGGATGGCGGGTGGTCAACGCCAGCATCAGCGGCGAAACCACCGCCGGCGGCGCGTCGCGCATCGCCGCCGAACTACAGCGCCATCGCCCGGCTATCGTGGTGATCGAGCTGGGCGCCAATGACGGCCTGCGCGGCCTGTCGCTGGCCCAGACCCGCGCCAACCTGGACCGGATGATCCAGGCCGCGCGGAAAGCCGGCGCACGGGTCATGCTGATCGGCATGCGCATCCCGCCCAATTACGGCCCCGACTACACGCGCGGCTTCGAAGCCAACTTCAAGGCCCTGGCGGATCAGTACAAGCTGCCGCTGCTGCCGTTCCTGCTGGAGCCCGTCGCCCGCGACCGCGCCAATTTCCAGGCCGACAACCTGCATCCGGTGGCGTCGGCGCAGCCGAAGATCCGCGACCATGTCTGGCAGGTGCTGGGGCCGATGCTCAAGTGACCGCCAGGGTCGCGGCGAGGAAATGTAGGTTTTTTCCTACACGACGTCGCGGGATCCGCTGAATGTGAAACAACTCGCCTCAGGGCAGGCTATGCATCGCGCAGGAACGCGCGTTTGCTGGCTTGCCCGAGGTCCCTATGCCCCGTCTTCTGTTCACCATCGCCGCCGCCAATGAAGGCTGGCAGCTCTACGAGGGCGAGCATGGCCGTTCCCGCTACCAGACCCTGAACGATGCCCGCGACAGCGCGCGGCTGCTGGCCGCCACGCTGTACGAACACCACGGCATTCCGACCGCGGTGGTGATGGACATGGCCGGTCGCGAGGCCGTGGTGGTGTCGCGACACGGTTGAGGTCGCCTGCCGGGTGCGGAAGGTGGACCCTCTCCCGCTTTCCGCGCCCGGTTCGCGCTTGCCGTCCCCCTTCAGCCGGCGATGCCGGATAGCTGCCGCAGCGCCTGTTCGAACACTTCCACCGGCTGGCCACCCTGGATCAGGTGGCGATCGTTGAACACCACCGAGGGCACCGCGTTGATGCCGTGTTCCTGGTAGAGCCGCTCGCGTGCCCGCACCGCCTCGGCATATTCGTCCGATGCCAAGATGGCCCTCGCACGCGCGCCGTCCAGACCAACCGATTCGGCCAGCGGCGCCAGCACGTCCGGAGAGGACACGTCCTGGCCTTCGCTGAAATACGCGCGCAGCAGCGCGTGCTTGAGCGCACGCTGCATGTCCGGATGCTCCTGCTCCGCCCAGTGCAGCAGACGATGGGCGTCGAAGGTATTGACGATGCGGCGACGGCGATCCATGTCGAAAGTGAAACCCAGCGAGGCGCCGCGCTGGCGTATCGCCTCGCTGTTGCTGCGCGCCTGCTCGGCGCTCATGCCGTACTTGCGAGTGAGGTGCTCGACGACGTCTTCGCCGCCAGCCTGCATCTGCGGATTGAGCTCGAACGGCTGGAAGCGCAGTTCCACCTGCAGATCGCCGCCCACCCGGGCGATGGCCTGTTCCAGCGACTGCAGCCCGATGGCGCACCACGGACACACCACGTCGGACACGAAATCGATCTTGATCGGCTGGCTCATGCGAATCTCTCCTGAAAAACGACGGTCGCCGGCGCGAGCTCGCGCCGGCGACGATAGGGTGAAGAAGCCGGATCAGACCGGCGTCGGATTGCGGTACTTGAAGCCGGCCTGGTGCCAGTACGGATACGGCTTGGTCACGGCGCTGGCCGCATCCAGGCGTGCGACCTGCTCGGCGCTCAGGTTCCAGCCGACCGCGCCCAGGTTCTGCTTCAGTTGCTCTTCGTTGCGCGCGCCTACCACGATGGTGGAAACGGTCGGACGCTGCAGCAACCAGTTCAGCGCGATCTGCGGGAGGGTCTTGCCAGTCTCGGCGGCGATTTCGTCCAGCGCGTCGATCACGCGGAACAGGTGTTCCTGATCCACCGGCGGGCCGGAGTCGACACTGGTCTGCGATTGCAGGCGGCTGGTTTCCGGCAGCGACTGGCCGCGACGGATCTTGCCGGTCAGGCGGCCCCAACCCAGCGGACTCCAGACCACCGCGCCTACGCCCTGGTCGGCGGCCAGCGGCATCAGTTCCCACTCGTAATCGCGGCCGACTAGCGAGTAGTACGCCTGGTGGGCGACATAGCGCGACCAGCCGTAGCGATCGGCCACCGCCAGCGACTTCATCAGGTGCCAGCCGGAGAAGTTGGACACGCCGAGATAGCGGATCTTGCCGGCCCGGACCAGATCGTCGAGCGTGGACAGCACCTCCTCGACCGGCGTGCGCGCGTCGAAACCATGCAACTGGAACAAATCGAGGTAGTCGGTGCCCAGGCGCTTGAGTGCGGCATCGATGGCGTTGATCAGGTGGTAGCGGGAGGAGCCGACGCTGTTCTCGCCTTCGTCGAAACGGAAGGTCGCCTTGGTGGAGAGAATCAGCGAATCGCGCGGCTTGCCCTTGATGGCCTCGCCGAGGATCGATTCGGCCGCGCCCTTGGAATAGACGTCGGCGCTGTCGAACATGTTCAGTCCCGCGTCCAGGCAGACGTCGATCAGCCGGCGCGCCTCGGCGACGTCGGTCTGGCCCCACGAACTGAACAATGCGCCCTGGCCCCCGAAGGTGCCGGTGCCGAAGCTGAGGACGGGCACGCGGAAGCCGGATGCGCCCAGGTAGCGATATTCCATGGCGGAAAACTCATGCGGGGGAGGGTTCGCCATTTCACTCCTCCGCGCCGGGACGGGCAAGCCGCGGGATGGAAAGCTTTGTTGCCATCCATCCCGCGGAACCGGTGGCGCAAGCCCGTCAGTAGGCGCTGGCGGTGGGGCGCACGATCACTTCGCTGACGTCCACGTCATCGGGCTGCTCGACGGCATAGGCGATCGCCCGCGCGATGGCCTCGGCCGGAATCGCGATCTTGCGGAATTCATCCATGCCGGCCTTGGAGCCCGGATCGGTGATGGTGTCGGCCAGTTCGCTGGTCGTCACGCCCGGCGAAATCACCGTGACGCGCAGATCCTGGTGTTCCTGGCGCAAGCCTTCGGAGATCGCCAGCACCGCGTACTTGGTGGCGCAATAGACCGCCGCGGTCGGATACACCGCATGACCACCGATGGACGACACGTTGACGAACTGGCCACCGCCCTGCGCCTTCATGACCGGCAGGCCGGCGGCGATGCCGTGCAGCACGCCGCGGATGTTGACGTCGATCATGCGGTTCCATTCTTCGATCTTCAGCGCTTCCAGCGGCGACAGCGGCATCACCCCGGCATTGTTGACGATCACGTCGACCCGGCCGAATTCGGCGCGGGCATGTTCGATGAACGCGCGCGTGTCTTCCAGATCGGTGACGTCGAGCCTGCGGTAAATAGCCTGACCGCCCGCCCGGGTGATCCCTGCGACGAGTTGTTCCAGGCGTTCAGTGCGGCGCGCGCCGAGCACCACGCGGGCGCCACGGCGCGCCAGTTCACGGGCGGTGGCCTCGCCGATGCCGCTGCTGGCACCGGTGATGGCGATGACTTTTCCTTCGATTCCGGACATGGGGGGATGGCCTCGGGTGACAGCCGGCGCGGGATGCGCCGACGGGAGGCGCAGTCTGGTGCCGTCATTCCTCTCGCCGATATCCGGTTCCTCCATCATTCTTGCCTGATCCTGCCGCTGGTCCCGTCCGGGCGTATCGGCCCTGCCGGGCCGGGCGTAGACTCCGTCGTCATGGAAACCTCCCCCGTTTCTGCAAATCCCGCTTCCCCCTCCGGCCTGCCGCCGGCGTCCCACGCCGACGCCCGGATCGAGGAACGGCGCGTCGCGCTCGCCGCGGCGATTGAACGATTCGCCAGCGAAGACGGCATCCATGCCACCGCCATCGACAACCTGCGCTTTTCCCGGCTGAGCGCGCCCAGCGCGCCGATGGGCGGACTGCAGGAACCCGCGCTTTGCCTGATCGCGCAGGGCAGCAAGCGGACCCTGCTGGGCGAAGAGGTCTACCACTACGACGCCACCCGCTACCTGCTGGCCTCGGTGGATCTGCCGATCACCGGACAGGTCATCCAGGCCACGCCGGAACAACCCTACCTGTGCTTCGTGTTGAAGCTTCCACCCGCCGATATCGCCGCGCTGGTGACCCAGGCCGAGGAAGTGTCCGCGCCACTGCCGCCGCCGTCGCGCGGCATCGCGGTCAGCCAGTGCGACCCGGAATTGCTGGACGCCGCCCTGCGGCTGGTGCGATTGCTGGAAACCCCGCGCGACATTCCGCTGCTGGCGCCGCTGATCCAGCGCGAGATTCACTACCGCCTCCTGCGCAGCGAACAGGGCGGCATGCTGCGCCACATCGGTGTGGCCGAGAGCCAGGGCCATCGGGTGGCCCGGGCGATCGGCTGGCTGCGCCAGAATTTCCACCAGCCGCTGCGCATCGATCACATCGCCCGCCAGGTGCACATGAGCCCCTCGGCGCTGCACCACCACTTCAAGGCGGTGACCGCGATGAGCCCGCTGCAGTACCAGAAGCAGTTGCGATTGCAGGAAGCCCGCCGCCTGCTGCTTACCGAAGTGGTCGACGCGGCGACCGCCGGGCATCGGGTGGGTTACGAAAGCCCGTCGCAGTTCAGCCGGGAGTACAGCCGGATGTTCGGCGCGCCACCGCTGCGCGACGTGGAGCGGCTGCGCACGAGCTGAAGCCCGGTTCGGATCGGCGGCCGTTCAAGGACATGAACTTCCGGTGACGGGCATGCCGGAAAAGCCCGCGGACGCGTTGCCGCCCCCGGGGGGCCGGCGCAGAATCTGAGTCCCCTGATACTTCCGGAGACCGGTCATGAAACGCGTATCCCTCCTGTCCGCCCTGGTGCTGGGACTGGCGCTGAGTGGACCGCTGCTGGCCAAGTCCAGGACGGTCACCGACCCGAACACCCCGCGCGAACTGCCGACCGCCAACGCCGTCAGCGTCAATTGGACCGATCCCGCCCAGTTCACCGACATCCGCTACAGCGGCAACCGTTGGGAAGCCGCGCAGGGCAACTGGGTGGTGGACCTGGCCACCTATCTGCAGAAGCAGGCTGGCAAGCGCCTGGCGCCGGGCCAGCAGATGCACATCACCATCACCGACATCCGCCGTGCGGGAAGCTACGAGCCGGGCCGCGGTTTCGACATGGATCGCATCCGCATCATCAAGGACATCTATCCGCCGCGGGTAACGTTGAACTTCGAAGTGAAGGACGCCAATGGCCAGGTGCTGGCCCAGGGCGAACGCAAGCTGGTCGACAGCGCCTTCATGATGAGCGGCGGCAACGTGATGGACACGGATCCGCTGCGCTACGAAAAGCGCATGCTCGACGACTGGCTGTATCGCGAGTTCCGTCGCGACGACGCCTGAATCGCGCGTCGCCCGGACGCACCGGATGGAATCGAAAGGCGGCCCATGGCCGCCTTTCTTCATTTCCGCACCGCCGGCCGCGAACGCCCCGGTGCGGGCATCCTGCCTTTCCCACCCGCACTTGCGGTCCGCCTGGCCGCCACCATATAGGAGTGCGGACGAACCCCGGAGCCTTCCATGAGCGCTTTCGATCTCACGCCTCCCACCGATGCCCAGCGCCGGCAACTCACCGACAGCCTCAGCGATGATGAACGCCGGGTCCTGCTCCAGCATGGCACCGAAGCGCCGTTCTGCGGCGTGTTCCTGGACAACAAGCGCGAAGGCACCTACACCTGCCGCTTTTGCGGACTGCCGTTGTTCCGTTCCAGCGCGAAATTCGATTCCGGCACCGGCTGGCCGAGTTTCTTCGCACCGTTCGACGAACGCCACATCGGCCGGATCCGCGACGACAGCTACGGCATGGTGCGGACCGAAATCGTCTGCACCCGTTGCGGCAGCCATCTCGGCCATGTGTTCCCGGACGGCCCGCCGCCGACCCACGAACGCCATTGCCTGAACTCGGTGTCGCTGGACTTCACCGGCGACGACGAGCCGTTGCCGGACCGGCTGCAGCGCGGCGCGCCGGAGGGCCAGCCGCTGTCCTGACCGCGTCGCGGCGTTGTCACAAAACCGGCACAAGGCGCATGTAACCTGCCGGTCACGAAACTGTCGTCTGCCGTGAAGGCGGCATCGCCATGCTGGTCCGTTCCGACGCCGACGTCCTGTTTGACGGGTTCCCAGGCCTGCTGTGGGCCGTGCGCTTCGATGCCGAGGGGCGCGCCACGCCGATGGAGGCTGGCGACCCCATGGAACCGGGCGCGGGGGACGGCTGGCGCTGGCTTCATTTCAACCAGAGCGATGCCCGCAGCGCGCAATCCATCGCCCGCCTGCCGCTGCCCGAAGACGCCCGCGAGACGTTGCTCTCGCACGATACCCACGTGATCCTGCAACGCCAGGAGGATGGCGCCTACGGCGTGTTCGTCGACTGGGAACACCGGCGCGCCGGCGGCAAGGCGCCGCGCGCGCCCGGCCATCACGACGGCCTGGGTTGGCTGCATTTCGCCATCGGCGACGGCTTGCTGGTCACCGCCCGCCGGCAACCGTTGCGATCGGTCGAGACGGTCCGGCGGCAGCTTTGCGCGGGCGAACGCTGCAGCCATCCGGCCCGCGTGCTGGAAGCCATCGCCGAGCATTTCGCCGACGCGGTGGAACGCGCCACCGATGATCTTTCCGAATCGCTGGACCGCATCGAGGATCGCGTGCTGGCCGACGCCATCGGCGACGAACGGCGCGATCTGGCATCGCTGCGGCACCAGAGCGTGCGCCTGCACCGGCCGCTGACCGCCATGCGCCGGGTACTCAAGCAGTTCGAACAGCGGCATGCCCCGGACGAGGACGAGGACGAACTGCTGCCGGTGGCGTCGCGTCTCGGCCAGCGCTTCGATGATCTGGACGGTGACGTCTCGACCCTGCAGGAGCGCGCCCGCCTGCTTCAGGACGAGGTCGCCGCCAAACTCGCCGAGCGCACCAACACGCACCTCTACGTGCTGTCGATGATCACCGCGCTGCTGCTGCCGCCCAGCCTGGTCGTGGGCGTGTTCGGCATGAACCTGCATGGCCTGCCCTTCGCCGATCACCGGGCGGGCGCCTCCGCCGCGCTGGTGCTGGGGCTGCTGTCCAGCCTGGCGGTCTACCTGATCCTGCGCCGCCTGGGCGTCTCGCGCTCGACCTGAGCCGGCCGTCCGCGGCCACTCAAGAAACCGGGACCGGAGCCGACATCCCTTCGTACCCCACGTCGTGCCCCATCCATGTTGATCATCGTAGGAATCCTGGTCGTCATCGCCAGCGTGCTCGGCGGCTTCGTCGCCTCGCACGGCAAGCTCGCCGCCCTGTGGCAGCCGTTCGAACTGGTGATCATCGGCGGCGCGGCGCTGGGCGCGTTCCTGATGAGCAATCCGCCGAAGGTGGTGAAGGCCACCTTCGCCAGCATTCCCGCGGTGTTCAAGGGGGTCAAGTACAGGTCGTCCGATTATCTGGACGTGCTCACCCTGATGTACGAACTGCTGAACAAGGCGCGCCGCGAAGGCTTCATCTCGCTGGAATCGCACGTCGATAATCCGGGCTCCAGCGATCTGTTCAACAAGTATCCCAAGGTGCTGGCCGATCACCACCTGATGGATTTCATCACCGACTGCCTGCGCCTGATGGTCGGCAGCAACATCGAGCCGCACGAGCTGGAACCGCTGCTGGAACTGGAGCTGGAGAAGCACCATCACGAGATGATGGCGCCGGCCCACGCGCTGGCGAAGGTCGCCGACGCGCTGCCGGGTTTCGGCATCGTCGCCGCGGTGCTGGGCATCGTCATCACCATGGGCTCGATCGGCGGCGACATCGCACAGGTCGGCGCGCACGTGGCCGGCGCCCTGGTCGGCACCTTCCTGGGCATCCTGCTGGCCTATGGCTTCGTCGGCCCGCTGGCCGCGGCGCTGGAAGCGCGCGCCGAGCAGGACAGCCGCATCTACGAAAGCGTCAAGACCGCCCTGCTGGCCTGCCTGCGCGGCTACAACCCCAAGGTGGCATTGGAATTCGCGCGCAAGACGCTGCCGTCGGCGGTGCGTCCGCAGTTCGCCGAATTCGAAACCCACCTCAAGGGCGCCAAGTAGGCACGCGCCATGGCCGAGAAATCCACGGTCATTGTGGTTCGCCGGGTCCGCAAGGTCCAAGGCGGCGGCCATCACGGCGGCTCCTGGAAAGTCGCCTACGCGGACTTCGTCACCGCGATGATGGCGTTCTTCCTGGTCATGTGGCTGGTCGGTGCGACCACCAACAAGGATCGCGCGGCGATCTCCGAGTACTTCCGCAATCCGAGCCCGCTCAGCGGCAAGAGCTTCTCGCCCGCGCCCGGTCCCAACGGTCCCGGCGGTGCCAGCACGTCGATGATCAAGCTGGGCGGCACGATGGACATCCCGCGCGGCAGTGGCGAGGATCCCTTCAGCAAGCCGGATCCGGACGGCCGCACGCCCACCGCGCGCGAGGCCAGCGCGCAGGAGCAGGCACGCGAACATGCGCAGGACCAGCAGCGGCTGGAAGCACTGATGCAGGCGCTGGAGGAAGCAATCAGCCGCAGCCAGGCGCTGGAGCCGTTCAAGGATCAGTTGCTGATCGATCTGACCCCCGAGGGCCTGCGCATCCAGATCGTCGATCAGCAGAACCGGCCCATGTTCGATCTGGGCAGTTCCTCGCTCAAGCCGTACACGACCAACATCCTCCATGAGCTGGCCGGCTTCATCAATCGCGTGCCCAACCACATCAGCCTGACCGGCCACACCGACGTCACCGCGTATGCCCGGGCCGGCTACACCAACTGGGAACTGAGCGCCGACCGCGCCAACGCGGCGCGGCGGGCGCTGGTCGAAGCCGGCATGCAGGAGGACAAGGTGACCCGCGTGGTCGGCTTGTCCTCCTCCGTACTGTTCGACAAGCGGGATCCGCAGAACCCGATCAACCGTCGCATCAGCATCGTCATCATGACCCGCGCGGCCGAGGCCGAGGCGCTGGACGGCGGCGGCATGGCGCTGGGCAAGGTGCTGGCCGATGCGGACACGCAGGTACCGGCCCTGCCGACCGCATCCGCACCGCCCGCGCGCGCGGGCCATCCCTGACGGGCTTCGCCATGTCCGCGCGGGAGGCTATCCTTGCGCGATGACACTGCGCACCGTTTCCGCGACCCGCTACGTGACGCCCCTGCGTGAAGGCGGCTCGATGCCGGCCATCGTCGAGGCGGACGATGACGGCATGTACGTCCTCAAGTTCCGCGGCGCCGGCCAGGGTCCGCGCGCGTTGGTGGCGGAACTGATTTCCGGCGAAATCGCCCGCGCCCTGCAATTGCCTGTGCCGGAAATCGTGCTGGTCGAACTGGACGCGGACCTGGCGCGTACCGAGGGCGATCCGGAGATCCAGGACCTGATCAAGGCCAGTGCCGGGCTCAACCTGGCGCTGGATTACCTGCCGGGCGCGGCCAACTTCGATCCCGTGGCCGAGCAGCCGGACCCGGCGCTGGCATCGGACATCGTCTGGTTCGATGCCTTCATCAGCAACGTGGATCGCACCGTGCGCAATCCCAACCTGCTGATCTGGCATCGCCGGCTGACCCTCATCGATCACGGCGCCTCGCTCTATTTCCACCACGGCTGGGACGGCGATACCGGTGGCGCCGGCCGTCCGTTCCCGCTGATCCGGGATCACGTCCTGCTGCCCTGGGCCAGCGATCTGGAAGCCGCCGACGCGCGGCTCAGCGCGCGGCTGTCCCCAGAACGGCTGGCCGGCATCGTCGCACTGGTACCGGACACGTGGTTGCAGGGCGGCGACGCCTTCGGACCGCCCGACCAGCAACGTGCGGCCTATACCCACTATCTGCAGCAGCGCCTGACGCTGCCGCATGCGTTCGCGCAGGAGGCCCAGCGTGCGCGCGTCTGACAGCTATGACTACGCCGTCATCCGGGTGGTGCCGCGGGTGGAGCGCGAGGAATTCATCAACGTCGGCGTGATCGTGTCCTGCGAGAAGACCGGCTTCCTGCAGGCGCGCATCGAACTGGACGAGGCCCGCGTGCTGGCCCTGGACCCGCGCATCGATCTGGATTCCCTGCAACGCCACCTGGCCGCGATTCCGCGCATCTGCGAAGGCGGCGCCCAGGCCGGTCCCATCGGCCTGCTGCCCAAGCGCGCGCGCTTCCACTGGTTGACCGCCAAGCGCAGCGCGATCATCCAGACCTCGCCGGTGCACATGGGCAAGTGCGGTGACATGGAGGCGGTCATGGAGCACCTGCTCGATCGCATGGTGCGGATCAAGTGAATCCTCCGCAGGCCTTTGCCATGAGCCGTCCGGCCACCGCTCGATGAGCGTGTACGTGGACGATGCGGTGCACCTCTGGCGCGGACAGCGCTGGGCGCACCTGATGGCGGACACGCTGGAGGAACTGCACGCGATGGCGCAGCGGCTGGGCATTCCGCGTCGCGCGTTCCAGAACAAGACCAGCGGCGCCCACTACGACGTGACCGCGGACCTGCGCGAGGACGCCATCCGGCTCGGCGCGGTCGCGATCTCGCGTCATGTGGACCGCGCGCTGGTCAAGGCGGTGATCGCGCGCGCCAGGGAACAGGGCCGCGGCGGCGACTGAGACGCGCTGCCGCCGCTTCAACGGCCGGCGGGTGGATCCGTCGCCTGGGCTGACAGCCGCTCCAGCGCCAAAGTCACCTCGCCGGCGATCTGGTCCTGCATCGCCAGCTTGTCCTCGTGCGGGCGATCGTAGGTATCCGACCACACCACGAACCCGTCGTCGGCGCGCAGCAGGCGCACCGATACGCGCAGGGTTCGCTCCGATTTGCGCACGCTGCCGTCCAGCAAATAGGACACCCCGAGTGAACGCGCGATCTCGGGGACCGGCACCTGCTTGTCCTTGAACTGGAACGACGCGGTCGGCGCCGACACTTTCAATCCGGGCACCTTGCTCAGGCGGACGATCAGTTCCTCGGTCATGCCGTCCGCGAACGGTTCCTCGTTCATCGCGTCGGTCAGGTCCAGGAAGGGCAGAACAGCCAATGCCTGCAATCGCCCCGGCGCGGGCGCGGGCGGCGATGGCGGCGGCGGCGCCTCCGCATCATCCGCGGGCCGGGTCAGCTGGTAAGCCGCCACGGCGGATGCCGCCAGCAGCATCACCACCAGCCACAGGCCGATGCGCGCGGACAGGCGGGATGGCCCGCGTCCGCTGCCTTCGGGCCTGTCGTCGATGGCGACCCGGCCCGGTCCGGATGGCGGAGCCTGCGCGCCGGATGATTGCGCGGCCGGATCGACCGGCGTGATCAAGGAAACATCGGCGATCAGGCGGTAGCCCAGCCGGGGCGCCGTGGCGATGTAGCGCGGCTGCCGCGGGTCATCGCCCAGCTGGCGACGCAGCGAGGTCATGGCCTGGTACACCGAATCCGGGCTGACGATGACGTCGGGCCAGCCCCGGGTCAGCAGTGCGTCGATGCTCACCACCTCGCCCGGCCGTTCCGCCAGGCGCAACAGCAGCGCCAGCGCACGGGGTTCCAGTTGGACGCGCGCGCCGTCGCGCGTGGCCAGGCCGGACAGCGTGTCCAGTTGCCAGTCACCCAGGCGCAGCGTGGTTCGCGCGGTCGTGTGCAAGCGTTCTTCCATCCGTTTCAGAACTTTTCAGCGCGTTTCAGGCCCGCCTTCAGGACTTCGGAGCGGCGGGACCGGCATCGTACCGCGCGCCGGTCGTCGCCAGACAGCACCGGCCGCTTTCAATCCAAACCGGGAATCCCGCATGCCTTTCGTGTCGAAATCCTTCGTTGTTCCCCTGGCCTGCCTGCTGCTCGTGCTGGCATCACGGGTCCCCGTCCAGGCGCAGGTTCCCCTGCGCGATGACGACCAGCACTGGGTCGCCAGCTGGGCCGCGGCGCCGGTGGGCGCGGGAGAGGCGCTGTCGCCCGTGACGATACGCCAGGTGGTTCGCACCAGCCTGGGCGGAGCGGCGGTCCGCGTGCGCCTGTCCAACCTGTTCGGCAGCCAGCCACTCACGATCGGTCCGGTCCGGCTGGCCCGGCATGCGGACGGTGTCGCCATCCAGGCCGGCACCGACCGGGCGGTGACATTCACGGGCTTGCCGCAGGTCACTCTTCCGCCGGGCGGCTCGGTTCTGAGCGATGCCGTGACTCTGCCGGTGAAGGCATTGGAGCGGCTTTCCATCAGCCTGTACCTGCCGCAAGGCGCGACCGCGCCCACCGTCCATCAGGTCGGCAACCAGACGGTATACCTAGCGCGGGGCGATCTCACTTCGCAGTCGCGATTCGAACCGGAAGGCGAACCCGACGATACCCGCTACCTGCTGACCGATCTGGAAGTCGCCACGCCGGCGGGCGCGCGTGCCTTCGTCGTGCTGGGCGACTCGATCACCGACGGCGTGGGTTCCAGCGAGAACGCCGACGCCCGCTGGCCCGACCGGCTCGCGGAACGGCTGCAACGCGAGCCGATGCTGGCCTCCGTCGCCGTGGTGAATGCCGGCATCGCCGGCAACCGCATCCTCAACGATGGCGTTGCGCCCTATCGCGGGCCGAGTTCGCTGTCGCGCCTGCAACGCGATGTGCTGGACAGGCCGGGCGTGCGCTGGATGTTGTTGTTGCAGGGTGGCAACGACATTTCCGCCTCGGACCGCCTCGAAGCGCCGGACCAGAAGGTCAGCGCCGCGCAGATCATCGAAGGCATGCGGCAGATCATCGCCCGGGCCCGTGCGCACGGCGTCCAGGTCTGGGGCGCGACCCTGCTGCCGCGCGGTGGCACCACTTTCCCCGCACCGCCCAGCGCGGCGGCGATCGCCAAGCGCGAAGCCGTCAATGCCTGGATCCGGGAGTCGGGGGCGTTCGACACGGTAGTGGATTTCGATCGGGTGATGCGCGATCCCGCGCAGCCCGATCGCCTGCGGCCCGAGTACGACAGCGGCGACCACCTGCATCCCAACGATGCCGGCTACCAGGCGATGGCGGACGCCATCGATCTCGCGCGCCTGGCAAACGGCGACGGGTCATCCGCAAATGGCACGATGACCAAGCGGAGCCGTGCGGCCACGGGTATCAGATCGGCAGGGCATAGCTGCGCTTCACGACCTGGCTGGGCAGATCCGTCTTGACGTTCTGGATGCCGTTGGCGCGGGTGAGATGGCGGGTCTGGAAACGGCGATAGTCGTCCAGATCCTCCACCACCACCCGCAGCATGGCATCGCATTCGCCCAGCATGATGTAGCACTCCATCACCTGCGGCAGGCGTTCCATCGCGGCGATGAAACGGTCGATGGTGTCCGCGTCCTGCGCGGTCAGCCACACCCGCGTGAACAGGGTCTGCGGGTAACCCACGGAGGCGGGTTTGACCACCGCCACGTAGCGTTCGATGACACCGGCCTGCTCCAGCAACCGCACCCGGCGCAGGCACGGCGAGGGCGAGAGGCCGACCGCCTGCGCCAGTTCGGTGTTCTGCATGCGCCCGTCCGCCTGCAGCGCGCGCAGGATGCGGCGGTCCAGCTCGTCCAGCTTGGCAGGCATTGGAATCTCCGTTTCATTATTTCATTGGCATCAAATGCCAATTTAGCCAGAATTTCTGGAATATTCGCAACCCCGTGGCAAGGCAGTGCCCCTAGCATGATCGGCCATGGACACCCCCACCCTCCTGCTCTTCTCGGCCACCGTGCTGCCACTGATCGCCACGCCCGGCCCGGACATGCTGTTCATCGTCGCCCAGACCCTGGGCGGGGGCGCCGGAGCCGGATTGCGCGCCACGTTCGGAGTCTGCGCCGGCTACCTGGTGCATTCGATGCTCGCGGCACTCGGGCTGGCGGCCCTGATCGCCGCGTCGCCGCCGCTGTTCGCGATGCTTCGCTGGGCGGGCGTCGCCTACCTGGCCTGGCTGGCCTGGCGCCTGCTGCGGTCGGCGACGCGGCCGGGTGGTCTGCAGGTTCGCGGCGACGCACACAGCGCGGAATTCCGCCGTGGTTTCCTGACCGCCGCACTCAATCCGAAAGGCATGATGATCTACTTCGCGATCCTGCCGCAGTTCATCTCGAGCGCCGCTCCGGCGGCGCCGCAGGCCATTGCGCTGTCGGCCACCTTCATCGGCCTGTGCGCGGCGTTCTATTCCCTGCTCGCCGTGGCCATGGCATCCGGCGGCTGGCGCAACGGTCTCGACGAACGCCGCCGCCGCTGGATCGAAGGCGTGTCCGGCGGTCTCATCGCGGTGGCGGCAGGAAAGCTGGCCATCGGCTGATCCAGTCAGGAGGGCGGCATGCATCCGGCCTGCTATCGTTCCACCCACCGTGAGCGCGGCGGATACCGGAGGTCATCGCATGCGAGGTCTGGACTTCAGTTCGTGGCAGACATTGCTGTCGACGCTGCTCGGCCTGGCGGTGATCACCCTGATCGGCGTCGGTATCCGCCTGCTGGTGATGCAGACCATCCAGCAACGGCGGGAACGCGAGAATCGCCAGATCAACGAACGGCTGCGCACGCTCATCGCCGCCTACAAGACCCTGGGAGGTTCCTTCACCGGCCATCTGGCCGTGGACCCGACCCATCTGCGGGATCTTCGGATCCGGCAGGCCCAGGGTGAAGACGGCGAGGCCATCACCGGTTCGGATCGTTCACGGAGGATTCGCGACGCGGTCGAGGCGGCACTGTCCGACATCGTCCTGCTGGGCACCGACGAACAGGTGCGACTGGCCGCCCGCGCCGCCACCGACATGGTGGAAGGCCGGCCGATACGCACCGATGAGCTGGTGATGTCGCTGCGCGATTTCATCCGCCGCGCCCTTGATCTGGACCCGATACCGCCCGGCCTGCCCATTCCTCCCCAGGGCCCGGCGCGTCCCGGCGGCGGCGGTGGCAAGGCCGGCAGGAACGAGGGCGCGCGCGACGACTCGCGCCAGGGCGGCGGCAAGGGGGGCAACGCCGGAGCCGGAGCCGGCGGTGCCGGCGCGGGCATGGGCCTGGGCGCTGGCGTGGCGCTGGGAGATGAAACCGAATCCCGGCGCTGAGGGCGGTCGCCGGCTGGTCAGAACGCGTCGCTGCCAGGACGCAGTTCGATGCCCAGGGCCGCGCACAACTGCTGCATGCCTTCGTCGTCCCGGCTGAGCGCAATCCAGCCCGCATAGGCATCGCCGTCGGTGTTCCAGTTCCAGAGCGTGTAGCCATGTTCGCGCAGGCGGTCATAGGCCACCGCCATCAGGCCCGGCACGTCCACGCCATCGAGGAAGTCGTCGTCGCCGGGATCGCCACCCCAGTCGATGCCGATGTTCCAGCGCGCGGCCAGTTCGTTCACGCTGTCGATCAGCGACTCGCAGTCCTTCCAGTCGACGTAGAAACCCGACGACCAGTCGATCGCGTCCTTCAGCGCCCACAGCAGCCGGCCATCGTCGTCGCCGCCGGCCTCGGCCATGCGCTCGCGCCAGGTCGCGAACTGGCGCAGCGCGGTCTCCTCGTCACCCGGATTGATCAGCACCAGCAGGTTCCAGATCAGGGCTTCCTGATCGCCCAGATCGATGTCCTCGTCCTCGTCGTCACCGGATCGGGAGAACACATCATCGGCGTCGAAGTCGTCTTCGTCGGGTCGGATCATGGGAAGTGTCCTGGATATCCACGGGAATCCTGCCTCGTCTCCCTCTTGGACCATCGAGAACGCGGGCCGCGGCAGGAACTTGGGAGGCGGCCCCCGGACGTTTATCCTATGCGCCTTCCGCGACACATGAAACCACCACCATGAGCACCGAAACGCCTCCCGACCGCCTGGCCTCCGACCCGCGCAGCCCCTTCCACGATGCCGAGATGATCGACCGCGGCGTGGGCATCCGCTTCAACGGCGTCGAACGCGACAACGTCGAGGAATATTGCGTCAGCGAAGGATGGATCCGGGTGCCGGTGGGCAAGTCCAAGGACCGCCGCGGCAATCCGATGACGTTGAAGGTCAAGGGCGAAGTGGTCGCCTACTTCCGCGAACAGAATTGAGTTCACGGCGGGCGCACGCGCCCGCCACGCATCGTCGCGGTTCTGGCCGGGACCGCTTGACGGATTCCCGATGGCGGTATCGCCCCCGACGGCAAACCACCGCTGCCCCCGGATGGCGACCGGGTGGGACACGCGCTCCCCCGGTCACCCGCAACCCGTCGATTCAGGCGGCCTGGTGGTTGGCGTAGCGCTGCTTGCGCTGCAACGACGCGCGATGGGTCGCGACCATCCGGGCCAGGCCCTGTCGCCGGGCGTCGCTTTCCGGCAGGCAGGCCAGTACCGGATCCCATTGTCCCGCCTTGACCCAGCGCGAGAAGCGCACGTAGACGCTGTGGTTGGCGCCGTACTCGATGGGCAGGCAACGCCAGTAGGCGTCGTTGCTTCCCGCCATCCACAGCACCGCTTCGACGAAACTGCGGGCACTGGATTTGTGGCCGCGCGCGCGCGCGCCCAGCCTTCCTCCGAGATTGACCACGATGTGAGCCCACTCGTCATCGCTCAACTGGGGTTCGGGTACCGCCGACAGGGAACAGGATGCATCCTGCATCTGCGTCAGGCGGCTGATCGTGGCGTCGAGACTTTCCTGATTTTCAGTCAGCATGTTCTGGCTACCGTCTGGGACATGGAAGCGGTGGACTCGTGCCCACTGCAGACATCGTCTTGGCCCCTTGTCTGCGTATCCGTCGGCAACCGCGGATCCACCGTTTTTGCAGTGTTCTTCCCGTCACAGGTCAGCGAACATCGGAATCGTCTGAAAAATTCCGGAGTGGCACGGATTCGCCAGTGCTCCAGCGATAATTCCGCCGTAAAGCGCACGTTCCGCAGACGTAGTCACAAAATATCTGATGGCGGCGGCTTGCGAATCCGATAGTTTCGCGGAATGGCAAAGCTCCGATATAGAATGTGACTGCTTTCAGCCCAGACTCCGGGAGACCACGGCACATGACATTGAAGATCGTGCTCGCCGACGATCACCCGATCATCGTTGCCGCTGTCCGTCAGCTGCTCGAACGCTCGGGCCACGAGATCGTCGCGGTTGCCGGTTCCAGCGGTTCGCTGATCGAGATCCTCGCCCAGCATCCCTGCGACCTGGTGATTACCGACTTCAGCATGCCCAACGAGGACGAAGCCGACGGCCTGTCCCTGATTGGACTGCTGCAGCGCCGGCTGCCCGAGATGCCGCTGATCGTGCTGACCATGGTCACCAATCCGGCCGTCCTGCAATCGATCCTGGATATCGGCGTGCGCGGGCTGATCAACAAGACCGACGCGATGACCGAACTGGCGACGGCCGTGCAGACGGTCATGCGTGGGCAGACCTATGTCAGCAAGGCCAGCCAGCGCCTGCTGATCCAGGCCGGCAATGGCAAGTCCGCGCAAGCGGTTGCGCTTTCGCCGCGCGAGACCGAGGTCATCCGCCTGTTCGCGTCGGGCAAGTCGGTGACCGAGATCGCCCGCCAGCTCAACCGGAGCGTCAAGACCATCAGCACGCAGAAGCAGGAGGCGATGGCCAAGCTGGGGTTGAAGAACGACTTCGACATCTACGCCTACGCGCGCGAGAAGGGCATGCTCTCCTGACGGACGACCGTATCGCCGTGCAAACGCTGTCTGAGAGATGAAGCACGCCCCCGGGCGGCGCGACATTAGGAATAATCCGATTCGAAGGCCAGGGCACCACTCCTAGGCTGACGCGCATCGCTTTTGCGCGTGCCTGTCATGTCCTTCCGTGTTTCCTCCCGCCTGCGTGCGTGCCTGTCCGGCATGCTGACATTGGCGGGGTCCCTCTGCCTGTCACTGATCGTGGTCGCCCATGCGGCCGCGCATACGACGCTGGCGTTGGACCAGGAGGAAATCGCCTGGCGTCGCGCCCATCCGGTGTTGCGCGTGGGCGTATTCGCGGGCGATCACATGCCGCTGGAAGCCTGGATGGGAGGCCAGCCGGAAGGATTGGGCATCGACTACGTCCGCCTGCTTGCATCGCGCGCCGGCTTGCAGGTCGCCTTCCATCCATTCACCGACTGGGAGGCCGTCGCGTCGCGCTCCGCCAGGCGGGCACCGCCTTTCGATCTGCTGCTCGCGCTGCCCCATACCCGTGGCGACGAGGGCCACGTCCGCCTGCTGCGGACCTACCTGAGCGCCGCTCCCGTGCTGGTCACCCGTCGCAATGACACGCGCACGCGCGATCAACGGGATCTGGAGCGGGCGCGGATTCTCATCGAGCGCCGCTTCCAGGACACCATCGTGCGCCTGCAGGGCGCCTATCCGCACGCGGTGCTGCAGTACTGCGATACCGGCCTGCAATGCCTGGACAGCCTGGCCCGTGGCGAAGCCGACGCCTACATCGGCGTCACCGCGGCCCGCACCCGGGCGCTGCTGGCCGGTCGCCGGGCCGATGATCTCAACCTGACCGGATCGGCGGGCCTGCCGGCCCTGGCGTTCTCGCCCGCGGTGCGGGTCGATGCGGCTCCCCTGGCCTCGTTGCTGGACAAGGCCGCCGCCAGCATCGACGAAGCGGAACTGGCCCGGCTGCGCGATCGCTGGGGCTTTGGCGATTCCGCCGAAGACGGCGCCGCGGCCAACGCCTCGCTGAGCGCCGGGGAACTGGAACGCCTGCGCGCGCTGCCGACGCTGCGGGTGGGTTTCGAAGTGGATCGGTATCCGTACAGCTTCATGGACGGCGAAGGCCGGTTCGACGGACTGGCCGCGGATTATCTGGCCCACCTGGGCGAACAGCTGGGCCTGCGCCTGCAGCCGATTCCGGCACGCGACTGGGATCACCTGCAGCAGATGATCAAGTCCGGCGAGATCGATCTGGTCGCGGCCGGGACGCCGGACGATTTTCACCATGACGATGTCGCCTTCAGCCGGCCATACGAGTACTTCCCGGAAGTGATCGTGGCTTCCACCCACGGTCCTGCCATCGCCGGCGCACGCGACCTCGACGGGCGGGTGGTCGCGGTCCGCGACGAAGCCGGATTGATAGGCAGGCTGCAGAGCCAGTTGTCGCGGACCACGTTCCGCCCGGTTGCCAGCAACGAGGCGGGCCTGGCGATGGTGGCCGGACGACAGGCCGATGCCTACATCGGCACTCTGCCCGCGATCGATTCGCTGATACGCGATCACTATGCCGCGGATCTACGGGTGGTGGGGCCGGCGGAACTCGATCAGGAATTGGCGTTCGGCGCACGCGGCGATCTGCAGGCACTGCTGCCGCTGTTCGATCGCGTACTGGCCAACATGGCGCCCGCGCAGAAACGCGCCATCCGCGCGCGCTGGCTCAGCAGTTCCTATCACTACGGGGTGCCGTGGGGCTGGGTCGCGGGCGGCATCGCCATGGCCCTGGTCATCATCGGCGCGGTCATGCTGGCGTACGCCCGGTTGCACCGCCTGACCCGCGCCCGGGTGTGCGCCGAGCGCGCCCTGGAAACACAGCTGTCGTTCCAGCGCGCCTTGCTGGAAACCATTCCCTATCCCATCTTCGCCAGGGACGCGCATGGACGGTACCTGGCGGTCAACCAGGCCTACGAGGCGATGTTCCGATGCGGACGGGATTCACTGCTGGGGCGCCGGCTCGACGACGCGCGACCGGATCCGGGCGCGGATCTGGCCGGCATGCGGCTGGCCGATCGCGCACTGCCCGGACGCGAAGCCTCGGAACACGGCGAGCTGCGGCTGCCGGCGGCGGAGGCCGGCGCGGCACCACGCGACGTGATCCTGTGGTCGCATGCATTCCTCTATGACGCCGATGGACCCGCCGGGCGGCTGGCGACCCTTGTGGATGTCAGCGAGATCCGGGCCGCGCAGGCACGCGCGCGCTCTTCCGAGCAGCGCTTGTCCGACATCACCGACGCCATTCCGGCGACGGTCTTCCAGTTCCGCCTGTCGCCACGGGGCGAGCGGCGCTTCATCTATGCGGCCGGCAATGTGCAGGACCTGCTGGGCCTTTCCGCGGAACAACTGGTCGCCGACGAACGCCTGCTCTACGATCGCCTGCATCCCGATGATCGCGAACACCTCAAGGCCGCCTTGGGTGAGACCGCGAAAACCCTGCGCGCCCTGCCCACGCTGGATCTCCGGCTGAGGTTCGGGGATCGCTGGCATTGGTTGAGGACCGAGGCGGGACAGCCGCGCCGGCTGCCGGACGGAACCCTGGAATGGAGCGGATACTGGATTGACATCGACGCGGCGCACGCGCAGGAACAGGCGCTGCACGACGCCAAGGCGCGCGCCGAATCGGCCGCGGCGGCCAAGGCCGCGTTCCTGGCCTCGATGAGCCATGAGATCCGCACACCGATGGCAGGTGTGCTGGGCCTGATCGAACTGCTGGCGCGCACGACGATGAACCGCGATCAGGCGCACATGCTGCGCCTGGCCGACGACTCCGCCAAGGCGATGCTGCAGATCCTCGACGACATTCTCGACTATTCCCGGATCGAGGCCGGCCGGCTGGCGATCGCACGCCAGCCTTTCGATCCGCGCGCGCTGGTCGACAGCGTCGCCGGCCTGTTCACCGCGCGCGCCAGGGAGAAGCACGTCCGCCTGCACGTGGTCCAGGAAAACCGGGTGGCCGGCGCGCTGCTGGGCGACGCCACGCGGATCCGGCAGGTGCTCAGCAATCTGGTCAGCAACGCCATCAAGTTCACCGACGATGGCCATGTCGCGCTGACGCTGTCGGTCGTCGGGGACACCGAGGAAAGCCAGCGCATCCGCTTCACCATCACCGATACCGGCATAGGCATCGGGAAAGACGATCTTGCCCAGCTGTTCCGCCCCTTCGTGCAGGCGGAAGGATCCGAAGCGCGCCGGTTCGGGGGCACCGGGCTGGGCCTGGCGATCAGCCATCGCATCGCCTCCCTGATGGGCGGCGAACTGCGCCTGGCCAGCGAACCCGGCATCGGTACCGAGGCGGTGTTCGAACTGAACCTGCCGGTCAGCGAGCCGCTGCGGCCGGTGGCGGCATTCGCCGGCAAGCGTGTCTGGCTGCACAGCCGCGACCCGTGGCGAAACGAAGGGCTGTTCCATTCGCTGTCGGCGCTGGGTTTCGACGTGCTGGGCGACGAAGACCCGGAGCTTCCGGCGTCCCTCGGTTTCGATCTGGCGATCGTCGATGCCTGTGCCATCGGTCCCGCCGGTTGCGCGCCGGAAACGCCCTGCGTGCGCGTCGATCTGCAGGCGCCTCTCGCGGCAGGACCGGGTCGCGCCTGCATCGCGCTGCCGGGCGATCCGCTGCTGCACCACGCCGTGGCCGAGGCTTGCCGGGAAGCACTCGGGGAGCAGCCGGCGCGTGAAACGCTGCCCATGCTCCCGCCGGCGCCTCCCGCGAACCGGCATGTCCTGGTCGCGGAGGATCATCCGGTCAACCGGGCGCTGATCGCGCGCCAGCTGGATCGTCTCGGCTACACGCATACCGTGGTGGAGGATGGCGAACGCGCATTGGCCGTCCTCGCGGCGGGCGGCGTCGATCTGCTGATCACCGATTGCCACATGCCCGGCCTGGATGGGCTGGCGCTGACGCGCAGGATCCGCGCCGCCGAGCCGCCCGGCCGCCACCTGCCCGTCATCGCGCTTTCGGCCAGCGCGCTGCCCGAGCAGGTCAGGCGTTGCCTGGAGGCCGGCGCGGACGATTTCCTCGCCAAACCGGTGCGACTGGATCAACTGGCGGGCAAGCTGGCGCACCACCTGCGGCCACCACCCGCCTCCATGCCCGTGCCCGGACCGCAACCCGCGCCACAGGCCGTGCTTCCGGACCATGACGACGGCGACCTGATTCCCGACCTGGTTGTGGCGTGCCGCGAGGATCTCGCGCGACTGGACCGCCTGCCAGCCTCGGCGCTGGTCGCCCGACGCGAGCTGTTGCATCGCATGGAAGGAGCGCTGGCGCTGGTGGCGCCGGTTGCGGAAATCGACGTCTTCGCGGCGGATACACGTGTGGTCGATCAACGCGAGCAGGAGATACGCGAGCGGGTCGCGTTCCTGGAAGCATCACTCTCGCCAAGCGAACATCATGCCGGCGCGCCAGCCCCTTCGCCCTGACCACCTCGGCCTTTCCGTTCCCAAAGATCGATCCGCAGCCGGCTACGTACGGTCCGTGGCGACATCGTTCCGGTCCTGCACTTTTCACGGTTTCTCCCGGCGGCTGAGCCAACGCACCCACTCGCTTTGCTTTTTTTGCGGTCAGGGCAAAGGTCTCGGAGCTTTCCGATTCCGGGTCCCGGCCACGCCAGCCAATCTGCCGATCCGTCCGGAGTCCGCCGGACGCAATCACCGCGCGCTCCGGGCGTGCCGGACCGGAGGCATGAACAAGATGGAAGCAACGATGCTGTGGGCCGATCGTGGCCGGACCCTGCGCTGCGGAGAAACCGCCACTCCCCATGCACCGCCGCGCTGTCTCGCCGTTTCCCGCCAGGGCAATCTCGGCCTGCAGGCACGCCGGTTCTCGTTGTGGGTACAGATACGGGGAGAAGCCTGGATAGAGTCCGCCGAAGGACGATTCCGGCTGAGGCCGGGCCAGTGGATCGCCCTGGACCGGGAATCGCGCCCCACCGTCCAGGCCAGTTCGACCGGGCTGTGCCTGGGCATGTCGTTCGAGGCAGTCGGATCGCCCTCGCGACGGCCGGCGGATGATTCGCGGGTATATCCGGGTCGCGGACGGTTGAATCGCCGCGAACGCGTGGTCTTCCTGCGTTTGTGGCGGCGTGCCTGCCCACGTGCGCTGATGGGGGCCGGCAGCCACGGCGATACCCGGCCACTGCTGGCGTTCATGGCCGAAGTCCAGCGCGACCTCCAGCGCTTCGCGCAACGCTGCCCCGGCAGGACCCGCGGGCACCGCCACCAGGTATTCGTGCGGTTGCAGCGCGCCCGCCTGTACCTGAAGGGACATCATCACCGGCGCATCCCCATGCGCGAGCTCGCGCGCCTGGTCAACTTTTCGCACAGCTATTTTTCGCGCACCTACACCTTCGTCTACGAGGAACAGCCGCAGGTGACGGCATCGCGCATCCGGCTGGCCCATGCCGCGGATCTGCTGATCAGCACGGGTGCGCCCATCGGCGAGATCGCGCAGGCGTCCGGATTCGAGAACAACTGCAGCTTCTCGCGCGCCTTCCGCGCGCACTTCGGCATCTCCGCCACCGACTATCGCCGTCACGGCGATCAGCAGGAAGGCAATTCAGGCAAAGCGACTGCGTAAAGCTGGCAACGCCTCCGCTCACATCCGCCGGTAACGTTAATAAGGCGTTTTTTTTGGCCTTTTTTAGCGTTCCCAGGAGAGCATTCGAAATGAAGTACAAGAAGTCCACGTCGGCCCTGCGGCTCGGCGTCCTGCAGGCGTCCGTGCTGCTGGCCCTGTCCCCCGCCGCCTTCGCGCAATCGTCCGATGCCGTCTCGACACTGGACAAGGTCGAGGTGACGGGATCGCGTATCCGTGGTGCGCAAATGGAAACGCGTCAACCCGTGTTGACCCTCAGTCGCCAGGATATCGAGAAGCAGGGCTTCACGTCTGTCGTCGACGTGTTGCAGAACCTCACTTCTGCAGGCTCCCCTTCAATATCGCGCGCCAACGCGCTTTCTGCGGGTGAAGCCGTCGGCGGAAGCTACATCGACATCCGTCATCTCGGAAACACGCGCACGCTGGTCCTTATCAACGGAAAGCGGCTTGGTGCCACCACGTCGGGCTATCAGGACCTGAGTCAGATTCCGATGGCGGCGATCGAACGCATCGACGTACTCAAGGACGGTGCCTCCGCGATCTACGGTTCCGACGCCATCGCGGGTGTCGTCAATGTCATCACGCGCAAGCAGTCAGAAGGCTTGGAAGTGAACGCGTATTGGGGTCAGGAGAGCGCTGGCGACGGCCGCACCAACCAGTATTCCTTCAGCCTTGGCACCCAGGGCGAGCGCAGTGGGACCACTCTCTCGGTGGAGTACCACCAGCAGAAGCCGGTATCGGCAGCTGATCGATGGTTCAGCAAATGGGGGAGTGCGGGCCCGGACTACAAGGGCGATGGCTGGAGCCCCATCAGCCAGAACGGATCGTTCTGTGACCCCTGCTCGCCTGCGGCCGCGGCGAAATGGTGGACGCTGAGGGATGGCGGCGACCCCACGAATCGTGCGGACTATCGCTTGCACACCGCCGCCGACAATGCGAACGCCAACCAGCAGATGTTCCTCCAGACGGGCATCGAACGCCGTTCGGTCTTTGCCAGCGCGTACTACGACATCAATGATCGCGTTACCTTCAACGTGGATGCCCTGTACAACCATCGGACTACCGATCAGCAGATCGCCGGCTATCCCTACCAGTCCGCTGCCTTCGGAACACCGCTCAGCCGCGACAGCGCGTTCAACCCGACGCCCGGCCAGGACATCACCTTCCGCCGCCGCCTCTGGGAAGTCCCGCGCACAACCAGGAGCGAGCTGGAAACATATCGCTTCGCGGGAAGTCTCGATGGCAATTTCGAAATGGGTGGTCGCCAGTGGAACTGGGACATCGGCGCGCTCTGGAACCGCAACACGCTGACCAAGACCGGACATGGCGATGCCAGCCTGATCGCGACGCGTCAGGCGCTCGGGCCCTCTTTCATCAACGGCGACGGCATCGCGCAATGCGGCACCGCCAACAGCCCCATTCCGTTGACCGCCTGCCGCCCCTGGAATCCCCTCCTTCCTCACGGTGTGGATGGCCAAGGATCGCTGTCCAACGCGGATCTGCAACGTTTCCTGCTGCCTCACTACACCGATACCGGCCTGACCCGCACCACCAGCTATACCGCCAACCTGGCGGGCGGACTGTTCGATCTGTCGGCGGGCGAGGTGGGTTTGGCGATTGGCGTGGAGCATCGAAAGGAAGAAGGACGCTTTGCCCCGGATGCGTTCTCCCAATCGGTTGAGAGCACGGGTCTGGGCGGATCCACCACGGAAGGCTCCTACAAGCTCGATGAGGTTTATCTGGAACTGAATGTCCCGCTTCTCGCGGACCTTCCCGGCGCCAAGGAGCTGACGTTCAACGCCGCGGGACGCTATTCCGACTACAGCAATTTTGGCGACACGACCAACGCCAAGTACGGCTTCACGTGGCGTCCATTGGATGAACTTCTGGTTCGCGGCACGTATGCGGAAGGCTTCCGGGCGCCGTCCATCAGCAATCTGTATGGCGGATTCTCGACCAGCTTCGAGCGCTACACCGATCCCTGTGGCACGAAAGCAACCAACAGCGTGAATGGCAACGCAGCCTGCAATGCCGCCGGGGTTCCAGTGGGCTATGTCCAATTGGGACAAGGACTGATTCCCTGCACCAGCTATCCCTGCCAGACGCCGGACCAGTTCATCCGGATGCCTAACGCGCAGTTGCGCCCTGAGACCTCCCGCAGCAAGACCGTGGGCGTGGTCTGGAGTCCGATCTGGGTACAAGGCCTGGATATCTCGCTGGACTGGTATAACTACTCGCTCAAGGACATGATCATCTCCGACAGCGTTGATCGCATTCTTCGGGATTGCTATGTGCTCGGAAACGCATCCCGCTGCTCCTCCGTCCAGCGTGATCCGAATGACGGCCATATCACCGGCATGACGTACGGACTCATCAATCTTGGCCGCATGGAGACGGAAGGCTACGACCTGGGCGTCAAGTACCGGCTTCCCGAGTTTGCCGCAGGACAATTCAGCATCGACTGGCAGTCTTCCTACGTCAGCAAGTATGACGAACAGAAGCAGAACCGCCACGGAGTCGACATCATGAGCGGTTCGGTCGGCATCCCCGGCATCTTCCGCCTTCGCTCGAACCTTGGCGTCGATTGGCAGAAGAACGAGTTCGGCGTTTCGTGGACCGCACGCTACTACTCCGGCATGCGGGAAAGCTGCGTTCCCAACCGGCCGTGCACCGACCCCGACCGCTATGCCGACGGCGAGAAGAGTGCCGCCCGTCGCGTTGGGGCCAATACCTTCCACGACATCCAGGCGCGCGTGAACCTGCCGTGGGAAGCGACGGTTTCGCTGGGCGCGGACAACATGTTCAATCACCGCGGGCCATTGCTGTTCTCCAACTCGAATGCCCGCAGCAGTGATTTCCCGTACTACGGCGATTTCGACATCGGCAGGTTCATCTACATGAAGTACCAGCAGCGGTTCTGATCCGCTGCCAGAAGTATGAAATGCTCTCGACCTCTCCCGTCCGCGGGAGAGGTTTTTTCATGCATCCACACAGGCCGCCGCGCGTGCCAGCATCAGGTCGCGCTCGCGGGCGTTGCGGGTCAGGGCGGCGGCGCGTTCGAAGGCTTCGCGTGCTTCGCCGCGGCGACCCAGTTGTTCGAGCAGATCACCGCGGACCGCGGGTAGTTGCGGGTATTCGCGCAGCAGCGGTTCCTCGCCCAGTGCGTCCACCAGCGGCAAGGCCGCGGCGGCGCCCTCGGCGCGGCTCAGGGCGACGGCGCGATTGAGTTCCACCACCGGCGACGGCATCACCGCCGCCAGTTGCGCGTAGAACGCGGTGATGCGGGGCCAATCGGTCTGATCGGCGCGCACGGCGCGGGCGTGGCAGGCCGCGATCGAGGCCTGGAGGGTATAGGGCAGTTGCGCGCCGCCCAGTTTCACCGAGCGCTCCAGCGCCTGCAGGCCGCGCTGGATCTGCAGGCGATCCCAGCGCGCGCGATCCTGTTCCAGCAGCAGGATGGGGGTGCCGTCGGGCGCGGTGCGCGCGCGGGCCCGCGAGGCCTGCAGTTCCATCAGGGCCAGCAGGCCATGCACTTCCGGTTCGTTCGGCACCAGCCCGGCCAGCACGCGGCCCTGGCGCAGGGCTTCCTCGCACAGCGCCGGGCGCATCCAGTCGTCGCCGGCGGTGGCGGAGTAGCCTTCGTTGAAAATCAGGTAGACGACTTCCAGCACCGAATCCAGGCGCTCGGCCAGTTCGCTCCGGCGCGGCACCTCGAACGGCACCTGCTTCTGCGCCAGCGTGCGTTTGGCGCGCACGATGCGCTGGGCGATGGTCGGTTCCGATTGCAGGAATGCGCGCGCGATCTCGTCGGTGGACAAGCCGCCCAGCAGGCGCAGGGTCAGCGCCGCCCGCGCCTCGGTGGAGAGCACCGGGTGACAGGCGATGAACACCAGGCGCAGCAGATCGTCGCCGATGTCGTCTTCCAACCGATCGCTGTCGTCAGGGCCGGGCATGTCCTGCCCGTCCAGTTCGTAGGCCAGCTCGTCGTGCTTGCGTGCGTGCAGCTGGTGCTGGCGCAGGCGGTCGATGGCACGGTGCTTGGCCGCGGTCATCAGCCAGGCGGCGGGATTGTCGGGCACGCCCGACGCCGGCCAGCGTTCCAGCGCGGACACCAGCACGTCCTGGGCCATTTCCTCGGCCAGGCCGACGTCGCCCAGCATGCGGGTCAGGCGGGCGATCAGGCGCGGGGATTCCATCCGCCAGAGCGCGTCGAGGGTGCGGTGCAGGTCGTGGGGAGCCATGGCCGGCGATCTGACCACCGCCCGGCGCACCGTGCAAGCTGAATGGCGGACGCCTCATCGGCACACCCCTCGTCCAGGTCCGCGGGCGGTTCGCCTTCCCTGGGCGCGGCCGTCCGGAAGCCGCACTGTCGGCCGCGCCGACCGTGTCCGCTAGCAGCCGTCCAGTTCGAAGTAGTGCAGCGGCCGGATCTCGATGCCCCATCCCCAGGCCTCGCCTTCGCCCAGCCGCGTGGTGGGGTGCAGCATCGCGATGCGCACGGCATGGTCGATGTCGTCGGCCTCGATGAGAAACGCGCTGCCAATCCGCGCCGCGCCTGCCGCGAATGGTCCCTCGGCCACCTGCACCGCATCCCCGATCCGGCGCAGGCTGTGGATTTCCCGATCCAGCCCGGCGTCCAGGATGACCTGCCCGCTACCGTACAGTTCTTCCAGATGCGGCTCGCATCGCCGCATCGCCTGTTCGACCTGTTCGCGCGGACAGGCATCCATCCGCTCCGGATCGAAGTAGCCCAGGCACAGATATTTCATCGCGTCCGCCCTCCGCTCAGCGCACCGGACCGCGCGCGCCGTCCGGGCGTTCGAACTTCAGGTGCACGACCGCCGGCGTGGCCAGCGTGCGCACCAGCGCCAGGCCGTGCAGATCGTCGCCCACCTGTTCGAACAGGCGTTCGCCGCCGCCCAGCAGCACCGGCACCAGATGGAGCTCCATTTCATCCACCAGACCCGCCGACAGATACTGGCGCGCCGCCTGCGCGCCACCGGCCAGGGCGACGTCGCGGCCTTCGGCGGCGCGGCGCGCCTGTTCGAGTGCCACATGGATGCCCTCGGTGACGAAATGGAAGCGCGTTTCGCCCAGCACGAGCGGCGCACGCGGATGCCGGGTCAGCACGAACACCGGATGATGGAAGGGCGGTTCTTCTCCCCACCAGCCGTTCCAGGGCGTGCGCTCGTTCCATCCCCCCGGGTGTCCGCCGAACATGTTGCGCCCCATGATCGTGGCGCCGATGCCGGCCATCGATTCCTCCATGACCGTGGTGCTGGCGTTGACGTCACCACCTTGCATGCCGTGCGCCCGGCGCCACGACGCCAGCGCGGTTGCCCAGTGATGCAGGCGTTCGCCGCCGATGCCCAGCGGGTCCTGCATGCTCTGTCGCGGACCGGCGACATAACCGTCCAGCGAGATCGAAATACGCAAACGCAATCGCGACATGAGGTGCTCCTGGGATGTACCGGTCCGGGATGTTCCGCGCTCAGTCCTCGCCGGCGGCGATCTTCCGCTGGCGCTCGAGTTCTTCCGTCGAGGGTTGCTCCAGGCCGAAGTAGCCGTACTCCGGCCGGCCTTCCATGCGATAGCACTGGCGGATCACGCCGGTATCGAAGGCCTGGTGCGATTGCAGCCGCAACGATGCCGGCACCGCGCCGTCGGCGAACAGCCGCTTGCCCTCGCCCAGCACCACCGGGAACCACCACAGCTGCAATTCGTCGATCAGATCCTCGCGCAGCAGCGTCTGCACCAGTCCACCGCTGCCATGCACCTGCAGTTCGGCGCCGTGCTGGCGCTTCAGCCGGCGGATATCCGCCGCCACGTCGGCTTCCAGGCGCTCGCTGCCCTGCCACGCCAGCGTGTCCAGCGTGCGCGTGGCGACGTACTTGGGGATGCGGTTGAAGCGTGCGGCGACCGGATCCTCATCGCCGACATGCGGCCAATGGGCGGCGAATATCTCGTAGGTCCGCCGGCCCAGCAGCAGCGCGTCGAGATTCGCCATGCCGCCGTTGATCAGGGTGAGCATCGCCTCGTCGAAATAGGGCGCGGCCCAGCCACCATGCCGGAAGCCGCCGCTACGGTCCTCGTCCGGACCGCCCGGCGCCTGCACCACGCCGTCCAGGCTCAGGAACGCGGTCACCACCAGTTTCATGACGCCTGCTCCGTTTCCTGTCCCTGCTCCTGCATCGCGGCCATGTCCATGTAGACGACTTCCCACAGATGGCCGTCCGGATCCTCGAAGCAGCGCTGGTACATGAAGCCGTGGTCCTGCGGGTCGCGCGGCTGGCGACCACCCGACGCGATGGCCGCGTCGGCCAGCTTGTCCACGCCGGCGCGATCGTCCGCGGACAGGCACAGGATGGCCTGGGCATGCGTGCCCGGATCGCTCAGGGCCTTGTCGGTGAAGCCCTGGAAGAATTCCCGGGTCAGCAGCATCACGTAGATGGTGTCGCTGATCACCAGGCAGGCGCCCTGCTCGTTGGTGAACTGCGGGTTGAAATGATAGCCAAGGCCCTCGTAGAACGCTTTCGAGCGGGCCATGTCGGCAACGGGGATATTGACGAAGATTTGCGTGGGCATCGGAATTTTCCTTGTCGTGTGGCGTATGGATTGCGGAAAGGAAGTGGAGGGACTCAGGTGCAGTTGATCATCCAGCGCACGCCATGCCGATCGGCGAGGCTGCCGTAGCGCCGTGCCCAGAACGTCTGTTGCAGCGGCATCTCGACCACCTGCGCGCCTTCGGACAGCGTGGCGTACAGCGATTCGGCCTGCTCCGGATCATCCAGATCGATCACCACGTAGGCACCGGTGACGCCCTGATAGGGGTGGTCGGGCGTGGCGTCGGTCCCCATCAGGCTGAACGCGTCGACATCGACGCGACCATGCAGGATCCGCTCCTTGAGCGCGGCGGGCAGATCGCCGCAACCGGGGGTTTCGCCGAAGCTCTGCATCGCGACCACCTGGCCGCCCAGCAATCCGGCATACCAGGTCAGGGCCTGGCGGCAGTCGCCATCGAAACTGAGATAGTGCTTGAGTCGCATGGGAGGATTCCTTTTCTTATCAGGGATGTTGCGGGAGGGCGTGGATCGAGCGGCTGCGCGTCACTTCTCGCCGGCGATGCGCGCGGCCAGGCGTTCTTCCTGTTCACGCAGTTCCGGCGTGAGCGCTTCGCCGAAGTCCTCGAGCTCGAAGATCGGGCGGATTTCGACCTCGGCGCCGCCGTCGAAGGGCGCGCGCTTGAGCCACTCGATGGCTTCTTCCAGCGAACGCACCTGCCAGATCCAGAAGCCGGCGACCAGTTCCTTGGTCTCGGCGAACGGACCGTCGATGACGGTGCGCTGCTTGCCGTCGAAGCGCACGCGCGCGCCATGCGAGGTCGGGCGCAGGCCTTCGCCGGCCAGCATGACGCCGGCGTTGACGAGTTCCTCGTTGAAACGACCCATCTCTTCCAGCTGCTGCTGGGTGGGCATCACGCCGGCTTCGGAATCGGCATCGGCTTTCACGAACACAATCACTTTCATGTCGTACTCGTTCGGAGGAAATGGGAAGGGCGGCGTCCGGAGGCCGGAGCATCGCTGCTTACTGGGTACGACGGGCGTGAAGGGCGGGGATCGACAGCCCCCCGAAAAAAAAAGTTTTCCGCGGTGGGCGACTCCGGGCAGCGCCGGTCTCGACCGCTGCGACGGTTGGGCCGGAGGATGCCCGCCCCGTCCGGATGCGGCATCATGCGCGCTCCGGCGGCGGCCCCCGTCCCCTCACTGGAGCAAGACATGCAGTACCTGTTGCTGGTCTATACCGATGACGCCCTGCTGGAAACCCTGCCCCCGGGCGAATACGACCAACTGATGCGCGGCTGCCTGAGCCACGCCGACGAGCTGAAGCAGGCCGGCACGCTGATCGCCAGCCAGCAGCTGGAACCGGCACGGACCGCGCGCTCGCTGCGGGTCCGCAACGGCCAGCCGGCGATCACCGACGGTCCGTTCGCGGAGACCAAGGAAGTGCTGGCCGGCTTCAACCTGATCGAAGCCGGGAGCCTGGACGAGGCCGTGCGCATCGCTCACGAATTCCCGTGGTCACGTTTCGGCTGCATCGAAGTGCGGCCGGTGCACGACATGGGGCTGGAACGGCAGCGGGTCGGCCTGGGCTGAGTCCCGCCGCCGCGCAGTTACAGCTGCGCGCTGATCCGCGCTTTCACGCCGGGATGGTCGCGGTAATAGGCCGCGTTGTCGGCCAGATCACGCCAGCGGCGATGATCGGCCAGGGTCCGGCCAATCTGCTGGGCCAGCCGCTGCAGCAGCGCCGGCTCGGGCGGGTGCTCGCCTTCCAGCGCACCCTCCATCAGATGAAGCATGAGCTGCGCCCGGTCCAGGCAGGTCTCGGCCTCGCGGGAGGCGTTGCCGTGCAGGGCCTCCAGCCGCGCCGGGGGGAAGCGGGTGATGCCGACGTCGGCCAGGACCGGTTCGTGCGCCCCCTGCAACAGGTGCAGCAATTGCGACAGTGAGTTTTCGTTGGACGCGCTGCTCTCCTCGGGCATCGCGTCGACGCCGTCCTGGTGAGCGGTTTCACTTCTTGAATACGGATGCACGGGCAACCTCCTTGTGCGTTCGGTCGATGTGATCCCGTGCCCGTCCAGCGGCTCTCCCGTCGACGAAAAACGAGATTCAAACACGGTAGATGAATGCTCTGTAGATTGTCAAACGGTAGCGGGTGAGTCTGAGACATGGCCAAGCCGTCGCCCCCGCCGCGCTCCACGACCACCGCGCGCGAACGCATTTCCGCGAACCTGAAGAAACTGCGCAAGGCGCGCAATCTGAGCCAGGAAGAACTGGCTGAACTGGGCGAATTCCATCGCACCTACGTGTCACAGTTGGAGCGCTGCGTCACCAACATCTCCATTGACGGCCTGGAACGGCTGGCGAACGCGCTGTCGGTGGACATCCGGGAACTGCTCAAGCCGATCGACTGATCCGCGGGTCACGCCGCCCATCCGGTTCCGGCCGGCGACGACTCCCTACTCCGCCGCCATCCCGATCAGCCTGGCGACCGTGTTGAGGTTGCGCGCGGTGCCGGCACGCGCGGCAGGGATGACCAGGCGCGAATCGGCCATGCCGTCGCCGTAGTGCACGTAGATCTCGCGTTCGCCCAATGCCACCTGTTCGTCCCGTTGGTGCCGCAGCGTGGCCAGGGTATCGGCCGGCGGCGGCTCGTCCAGGAAGATCACCACCACCCGGTTGGGCGCCGCCGTGGTGAACGGCTGCGCCTCCAGCGCGCGCACGAGCTCCGCATGCTGGCGCAGCACCACCCCGACCGGCTTGCCGGCGTAGGCGGCCAGGCGTTCCTCCAGCGCGGCCTTCACCCCGGTGGCGCGCTTGGCGCTGCGGAACACCACGTTGCCACTGGCGATGTAGGTGCGCACGTCGCGGAAACCGGCGTCCTCGCACATGGCGCGCAGCTCGGCCATCGGCAGCTTGCCGGTCCCGCCGACATTCACGGCGCGCAGCAGGGCGATGTAGGTTTCCATCGCGCCAGCATACGCGCTCCCACCACGCGGCGGACGCCCACGGAAGTCCTCGCGGGCGTCCTCGCGGGCGTCCAGGGAACAACGGGATCGGAACGGTCTCCGCTTCTTCTGGAACAGGGGGTGACGGTGGTCGCCATGACTTTTCCCACGGGTCGCGCCGGCGCGCATCCGCGAAGCTTGCGCCATCGTTCCACCCGGATACCGCCATGCGCCCGTTGCCGCTGTTCCTGTTCGTCCTCGCGCTGCTGCCGCTGGCGGCCCACGCCGGGGAGCCGGTGCGGCCCAAGGTCGATTCCCGCCAATGCGGCATCAGCACGCAGTACAACGTGCTGGTCGATACCGGCGGCGTGTGGTTGTACCGCGACGAGGGTTCGCCGCGCGAGGTGTTCTTCCACGACGGCGAACTGAGCGTGGACCGCAAGGTGCGCACGATCAGCGATGCCGATGCGCAGCGCCTGCGCCAGCTGGAGTACCAGGCCTACCAGCTGATGCCGGAAGTGGCCGGGCTGGCCCGCGATTCGGTCGAGGTGACCTTCGATGCGCTGTCCGGCGTGGTCGAGGCGATGACCGGCAGCAAGCGCAAGGCGCGCAAGGTGGACGATTTCCGCAGCGAGGCGATCGCCCATGTCGATCGCACCCTGGGGCGTGGTCGCTGGGATCAGGAAGTCTTCGACGAGCAATTCGAGGAGAACATCGAGAACGCGGCCGAGTCGATGGCCTCGATGATCGGGCGCAGCGCGCTGTGGAGCGTGTTCACCGGCCGCGCCGGGCAACTGGAAGCACGCGCGGACAAGATGGACCAGGAACTGGAACAGATGCTGGAAGTGCGCACGAAGGCCATCGAGGCGCGCGCGGACGGCCTGTGCGCGCAGGTCCGCGCCATCGACGCCGTGCAGGCGGCGCTGGAATATCGCCACGATGGCCAGCCGCTGCGCCTGCTGGAAATCTCGGGCGATGACGGGGAAAACAAGGCGGCCGTGGCCGCGCGTCCCTGAGCGACGCCCGTCTTCGCCGGACGTGCGCCGGAAACGGAATCAGGCCGGCCCGTTTTCGCCCACCGGATGCACCACGAAGCCGTGCTTGCTGAAGATGCGGGCGAACTTGTCCGTGTTGCGGCCGAAGTAGAAGAACGCCTGCCCGCGCGTGTTGCCGGAGATGTGCTTGCGGTCCGCGTTCCAGAAACTGATGCGGTGGTGGGTGAAGCAGATGCGGGCACAGCGCGCGACCAGCACGTTGAACCAGCGGGTGTCGGTGGCGTTGTTGACCAACACCACGCCCTCGCCGAACTGGCCGGCTTCCAGCTGATCGACGAAACGGTTGACCGCGCGCGCGCACAGGCCCGCCGAGTAGGGCGGATTCATGAACACCCGCCCGCGCCGGCCGACATTCCAATCCTCGTCAAACGCGGACCGCTCGACGGTGAGAATCCGGCGCGCGCCGACGATCTCGTTGGCGGTTTCCGAGGTGAAGGGATCCAGATCGATGCCGCCCATCACCGCGCGCACCGAGTCCAGGTATTCCGGCGGGGTGAACCAGGAATCGGCGTCGCGGGCCTTGGCGGTCGGCACCCGGCCGATATAGCCGAGCCGGTGGGCGCTGGCGGTGGAAACCGGGAGCGCGACGATGTTGGTGCGGGGCGTCTTGGGCATGGTCGGCATTCTATGCGCAGGAGCCGGTCCTGCGCAGGCGTGGGTCCTAACGCAGCACGATCCGCAGATCGCGATTGGCGGTGGCGGCATTGCCGCTGTAGTCCAGCGCGGTGATCCGGATCAGGTACTCGCCGACGGGCAGTTCCGTGGGTTGCCAGGATCCGGCCTGCACCACGCCATCGCGGATCTTGTTGGTCACCACGTACTGGAAGCGGGTGACGGCGCTGCCATGCACGGTGATGCCGCTGTCCGGCGCGTAGGCGAGCATCACCGCATCCGGGTCCGGCGGCATGCGGTTGAACTCGATGTTCATTCGCGGCGCCTCGTGGCCGGGCAGTGGCCTGCCGTCAGCGTCCAGCAGCTGGTAGCCCAGCGCGTACAGCCCCAGCCGGCGGCGCGGCAGGTTGCGATCGACCTGATCCCAGGCTTCGGCCACGATCTGCACACCGGACAGTTCGCGCGGCACGATCAGCCGGCCGCGCTCCTTTTCGGTCAATGGCTGGCCCAGGGTATCGAGCAGGTGGATGCCGTCGATGCGCGGCGGCTGGTGATCGGCATAGCCGGTGAAGCCCAGCGCGATCGCGTTGCGCTCGTAACCGCTGGCGCCGACGCTCAGGTGCACGTGCGCCATCGGATTGATGGTGCCCAGCACGTCGCCGGCGTGGAAGCGCGTGCCGCGCCGGACCCGGATGCGTTCGGGCTGGCCGGCTTCGTCGAGCAGCAACTGGAAACGCGGGTCCGTCACTTCACCGCGCGCGGTGCGGCCCACCCGCATGTGGATGTAGGCCAGCATGTCCAGTCCCATTCCTTCGCCCTGTCCGCCGTATCCCCACGCGGCATGGGGACTGCTGACCTTGCCGTCGGCGATCGCCAGCACCGGCTGGCCGATGTCGCCGCGGATGTCCAGCCCGCTGTGCAGGTGATCGCGATTCTCCTTGCTGAAGTTGCCGCGTACCTCGCCCAGCGTGCCGACCACTTCGTGCCAGCCGTCCTGCGGATGCAGCGGCCAGCGTCCCTGCGTGTCCGGCAACGGCGCGTGCGGGGCGGGACCGGCGACCGGGGGCGGCGGCGTGCCGGTACGCGGCACGACGCGGTGCACGCGGTAGCCGGTGGCGTCGGTGGCGTACAGCAGGCCGCGCGCATCCAGCGCCAGGCCGGCCGGGCGCGAGAGACGCTCCTGCTGCGCCAGGCCGGTGATCACGCGGACATGGCCGTCGGTGGCGATCTGGAGGATGCGGCCACCGCTCATTTCCGCCACGTACAGCACGCCGTCGCGGGTGATCGCCAGCGCCAGCGGACGGCCGATGCCGGTGGACCCGTCCGGCCACCAGGTCCTGGCGGTGCCGACCACGCCATCGGCGGTGACATGGCGGATTGCGTTGTTGCGCAGATCTGCCACCCACAACACGCCCTGCCGATCGATCGCCAGCGCGGTGGGCGTGTCGAAACGCGCCGCCGCTCCCATGCCGTCGACGAAGCCGGGATACCCGCCACCGGCCAACGTGGTGACCTGGCCGTCGGGCGAGATGAGCCGGATGCGATCGTTGTAGGTATCGGCGACGTACACCCGCCCCTGCGCATCCACCGTCACGCCGGTCGGTCCGTCGAACCGCGCCTGCGCGGCCGCGCCGTCGCGATGGCCGGCGGTGCCATCGCCGGCCAGCGTGCTGACGATGCCCTGCGGCGTGATCCGGCGGATGGCGTGGTTGCCGGTGTCGGCGACATACAGATTGCCGGCGCGATCCAGCGCCAGTCCGGACGGCGTGTGGAAAGCCGCCGCGGTGCCCGCGCCATCGCGGAATCCTTCCACCGATCCGGCCAGGGTGGCCACCTGCCCATCGCGGCCGATCCGGCGGATGCGGTTGCTGTCGCCGCCATCGGCCACGTAGACGGTACCGTCGCCCGCGAGCGCTATCCCGTAGGGATCGGCGAAGCGCGCGGCGGCCGGTGAGCCATCGCGATCACCGCGGATACCGTCACCGGCAATCAATTCCAGCTGCGCGGCCCAGCCCAGCGGCGTCGGTGCAGGTCCGACGCGCGGCTTCACCGTGGGTGCGAAGGGATCGAAGAAGAACGTGGCCGCCAGGGCCAGGGCGGTCAGGCCGATGACCAGACCCAACCAGGTTTTGCGCGTCATGCCGGTACGGGCTCCTGTCGAACGGCGCGGCGACCATCGTGGCGCGGCCGTCGTGGCGATGATCACATTCTTGCATGCGCCGCCGCCCTCGATCCGCCCGAATCGCTACCATCGCAGTCCATGTTCTCCGATCCCGCCCACGACGTCGCTCTTCCTGTCGCCGCACCCACCTGGACGCGCCGGCTCGCCACCGCGACGCAACTGGCCTGCCTCGTGTTCCTGGCGACGGCATCGCTGCTGCAATTCCTGCGTCCGGATCTGGACTGGCAACGCACGCCGTTGAGTTTCTATCTGGTCGGTCCGCACGGTCCGCTGCTGCAGGCGGCGTATCTGTTGCTGGCATCGGGACTGATCGGACTGGGCGTGTCGGCATATCGCAGCGGCGCGGCGCAGGCCCGCAGCGCGGCGCCGTTGCTGCTGTTCGTGATCGCCGGCATCGCGCTGGCGATCACGGCATTGGCGCAGACGCCGTTTCCCGGACGCCCGTTGACCTTGCAGGGGCTGGTGCACGGGCTCGCGGCACAGACCGCGTTCCTGTGCGTCACCGTGGCGATGCTGTTGCAGGCCTGGCGCTGGCGCGCCGACCCCGGTTTCCGGCACCGCTTCGCGCCCGCGTTCTGGCTGGCGGTGCTGTGTTTCCTCGCGCTGTGGACACACGTGCTGGTCCGCGATCTGCCCAGGGGCGCCAGCCAGAAGGCCGTCATCGCGTTGATCGGCCTGTGGCTGGTGCTGGCAGCCGGCTGGGTGGGTCGCGACCGGCGCGGATGATTCAGCGCGCGGTCCTGCCGCCCAGGTGGCGCGAGAGGAAGGCCAGCAGGCGCGTGTAGTACTCACGCCGATGTTCTTCGGTATAGAAACCGTGGCCTTCGGTCTTGTAGTACAGGGTTTCCACCGGCACGCCGGCCTGCTTCAACGCTTTTTCCATGCGCTCGGAATGCGCGAGCGGCGCGCGCTCGTCGCGCCCGCCGGCGGCGAGGAACACCGGCGCCTTGATGCGCGCGGCCAGGGTGGTGGGGGAACGCGCGGCCAGGCCTTCGGGCGGTCCCATCCAATCGCCCGCCCAGGTCTTGCCCGAGCGGCTGCGGTTGGATTGGCGCCTATGCATCAGGCGCAGGTCGTAGACGCCGACGTACCCGGCCGCGCAGCGATACAGATCCGGTTCCCGGGCCGCGCCCATCAACGCCGCGTAGCCGCCATAGCTGGCACCGTAGATGCAGATGCGCGCGGGATCGGCGATGCGCTGCTCGATCGCCCAGCGGGTGGCGTCGGTGAGATCATCCTGCATCCGCCCACCCCATTCGCGCGCACCGGCCTGCACGTGCGCGCGTCCGTAGTTGCCGGAACCGCGATAGTTGACCCGCAGGACCGCATAACCGGCCTCGGCGAGCATCTGCGCCTCGCTGTCGAATCCCCATTCGTCGAAGATGCCGAACGGGCCGCCATGCGGAAGCAGCACCATCGGCGCTTGCGCCTCGGCATTGCGCGGCAGGGTGAGATAGCCATGCAGCGGCAAGCCGTCCCGCGCCTTCATCTGCACCAGGCGGGTGGGCAGGACGACCGCGGGATCGAACCATTCGCGGGTGGAGAACACCCGGTCCGCCTTTTTCTCGACGGTGTCGAACAGGAAGTAATCGCCGTGGTTGCGATCGCTCCACACGAACAGCAGCGCCAGCCGGCCATCCGCGGTGATCGAGGTCATGTGGACGCCATGCCCCGGGAACGCGCGTTCCAGCGCGCGGTAGAACCGCGCGGTCTTGCCCTTCTCGTCGAAGAAGGCATTGCGGACGCCCTCATGCACATAGGACACGCCAATCGGGGTCCGGCCATCGACGTCGTACAGCGTGCGGAACGGATCCACCACACGATCGCGCAACAGTTCGGTGTACGTCCCGTCGGTCGGGTTCCAGCCAACGATGGCATCCGGTCCGTTCTTCCGTTCCACCTGCAGATAGGCGGTGCGGCCGTCGGCCGAGAAACCCAGTGGGAACTCGCGGTGCCCGGTGTCGTTCTCGTCGTTGATCAGGCGCCATTCGGCCCGGTCGCCGTCGCGGTAGTAGAGCCTGCTCGCGTTGTCCACGTCGGCGCCGTGCGCGAAACGGACCACGCCCGCCTGGTCGGTGGTGAAATCCGCGCGCCGCACCGGCGCGGTCGCCACGGTGATTCGCCGTCGCGTGTAGATGTCGAGCCGGTCGATCGAGATGTAGGGATCGGTCGTCAGCGGCATCGCGGCAACCAGCACGTTGCGCTCGTCATCCGGCAGGGTGTCGGTGAGGAAAACCGCGCGCGGCGGGCCGGGCGTGTCCGTGCGGCTTCCAATCTCACCGGTGCCGAACGGACTGGCCAGCAGGCGCGCGCCGCTGCCGTCGGCATTCACCGCATGCAACTGGCCAATCACCGACGGCTGGTCGCGCGAGCCCAGCCTTTCGGCCATCGATACGACCACGCGTTCGTTGTTGGCCCACCAGAAATCGTCCACCACCGAATCGCGATCGCCGCCGATCTTGGCGGTGACCGTGCGATCCGAACGCCGGAGTATCGCCAGCACGGTGCGATCCTCGAGCGGCACGGTGACCGCGTAGTAGTCTCCGGTGGGGGAGATCTTGATGCGTTCGAACTGATCCGGCCGCAGATACGGCGCCAGATCCACGGGGGTGCCCGCATCGCTCCCCTGCGCCCACGCCGCCATCGGCGCCAGGCACAACAACAACCCACCCCAAGTCCGCTTGCGCATTCCGATTCCGAATCCCTGGCAGTCCCCCGCATGCCCCGTGCATGCGCCTCCCGGGGCGCATCGTCGCAGTTGGCACGCTTTCCGTCCACGGTCGGGCCGGGTCAACAACTGACGCGGCACGGCGCCGACGTCACCTTTGGTACCGACCGCCGCTTGCCGCATGTCCTTGAAAAGGCGGAATTTCCCGCGATGGCACGAAGCCTGCGTATTTCCAGGCGTGGGGATGGAGAGGTGCGGGACGCAGGGAGGAGCAAGGGCTGGCGCGATCCGTTGGGGAACGGGGGCGTGATGTCCGGCGGAAGCCGGATGACAGGGGGCCAGCCTGATCGGAGCACGGCCGTACAGGGGCGGCCGTGGCTCCGCGCGGAACCCGGCCGGACACGCGCCTATTCGCCGTCGACGCCCGCCAGATCCATCACCCACTTCGGCACCTCGGGCTCGCCGGCGTAGAAGGTCCTCGGTTTCTTTTCCGCCATCGCCCAGCGGTGCAGCCAACTCGGGCCAAAGCGCCCGTCATAGCCTTCCTCGCCGCGCCGGTAGGCAGGGTCGCGCAGGGCTGCTTCCAGCGTCACGAAGGTATAGCCGCGACGACGCGCGCCGTCGATCAATCCGGCGAACGCGACCGCGTTGAGTTCGTTGGCGTGCATCAGCCAGATCTGCGGCAACGCGTAGCCCAGCAGGGCCTGCGATTGCTTTTCGTAGTAGTCGAGCTTGTTGAGCATGTAGGGCACGTAGCCCTTGCGCAGGCGCTCGAGCGTGGCATCGCGATCGGTGCTGGCGGTTTGCACCAGCACGTTGGCGTAGGCGAACGCCCAGACCCATTCGCCGTTGTCGACCGTGACCGGGGCGATGCGGTAACCGTGCGTGGCCAGGAAATCCGTCAAGGCGGCGCGATCGGCCGGGGTGCGGCCCGCGCGGAGGTAGGGATGGCGGAACCAGCGCGGCGCCCTGCCCCGTTCGGCCAGCAGCGGGCGCAGCACGCGTTCGCCCTCGAGGATGTCTTGCTCGAAGGCGGGCAGGCCGACTTCGTGCAGATCCACGTGACCGAAGGTGTGGTTGCCCAGTTCATGGCCGGCATCGCGCCAGTCGCGCAGCATCCGCAGGCGTTCGGGCTGCACTACGCCCTCCACCTCCAGCTTGCCCTCGTTGACGAAGCCCACCACCGGCACGTCGGCCTGGCGCAGTTGCGCCATCAAGCGTGCGTGCCATTGCGGCAAATCCACCACCGGTTTTTCGCCCAGGCGTTGCCAGGGCAGATCGTCGATGGTGACGGCGATACGGCGATCCGGGGCGGTCGCCGTGGTGGACTCCCGCATGGCCGCCGGTTCGGCGGCGCGTGCCGCGCAGGACAACGCGCAGGACAACAGAACGAACATGGCACAGCACAGGTGGAACGCGCGCATCGGCACCGCCCGGAAAGAAGGATGGCGCCGAGCTTATCCCGTGCCGGGTCATCCGCGCCTGTGCCGGCGGCCGGCCTTCACGCCGCGGCCACCGCCGGCGCCAGCAACCGTTCGATCTTGGAATGCAGATCGGGATGCGCGGGCACGCGCAGGCCGAATTCCCGATGCAACACCTGGATCACCGCGTCCGCGTCGGCCAGCGCGTGGCGCTCGCTGGCCGCGCCCATCCGGTGGATCGCGAAGCTGCCGCCCTTGAGGGTCTTGCGCCAGCCCGGGCCGGTACGCGCCACCCGCAATTGATCGCGGAACGTTGAATCCGGATGGGTGGACACGTACCAGTTGCCCACCACGAAATCGATGTCGGCCTGTCGCTGCAGGTCGAATGCGTACAGCGGCCGCCACTCCCCGGCCACCCGCGCGCGCAGGGTGTACAGGCCTTCGCCGGACTCCAGCCGATAGACCTCGTGCGGGGTGGACTGCGCCTCGGTGCTTTCCAGTTGCAGCGGCGCGGTGGGCACCATGCCGCCGAAGCCGACATCGGTGATCCAGGACTCGCCGTCGATTTCGACGAGCACCAGCATGTGCGTGCGCGCGGGAACGGTGTCGGCCGTGCCGTCCATCAGCACCCGCCCGGTCAGCCCGCGCGCCTCGAAGCCGAGTTGTTGCAGCAGGGCCAGGAACATGCGGTTGAGTTCGAAACAGTACCCACCGCGGCCTTCGAACAACAGCTTGCGTTCCAGCGACGGCAGGTCCAGCGGCACCGGCAGGCGCAGCAGGGTCGAAAGCGTCTCGAAGGGAAACTCGGCGGTGTGCCGCTGCTGCAATTCGCGCAGGGTATCCAGCGTGGGCGGCGGCGCGGCGGCATAACCCAGCCGTTGCAGGTAGGGGTAGGCATGCTGCAGGGTCGGAATCATGGGCGTGCCGGGATCGTGGGGGACCGCCACTGTGCACCCTCAAGCCCGCTTGAGGTCAAGGCCGTCCGGCGACCGCGCCGATCCGCGGTCGCCCCTCCGCCCGATCGCCGCGCGAACGGGCGTTTCAAGCTGCAGCACCCGCGCTATCGGGCCTGCCGGAAGCGCCAGCCGTAGTTGTTGCCCGGCAGGATCGGCAGGGTGTCGCGATAGGCGCGCATGCGTTCCTCATTGGTCGGTGCCGTTGGAACCGCATGGCGCGCGGGATGCTGCAGGGAAAGGAACGCCAGCGGCCCCAGGGTGGCCCGCATGGCGCGGATGAAGTCCGAATCGTTCATGGCGCACCTGCCTCTGTCGTGGCGATGGCGCACCCGGTGCGGACTTGGAAGGAACCGCCCGCAGGCCGGTGCTTCGATCGGAACAACGCGGCGGCCCGCGGGGAACGGCCAAGGGCACCGGCGACCGGCGATGCCGCACCGCAACTCGCATGTAAACGTTTACATCACTAGTATCCGGGCATCCGCGGGATCCCGCGGCCTCCCCGCCACGCTCGAGGGCTCGCGATGTCCGGTTCCACCGTTGTCCGCCGCACCCGCCTCACCCTTCGCCACGGACTGGCCCTGACCGCCCTGCTCGGGCTGCCGCTGGCGCAGGCCCAGCAGCCCCTGCCGCCGCGCGCCGAATGGAAGGCCAGCAGTTCCTCCACCACCAACCCGGCCATGGCCCCGGCCATGGGCATCGACGGCAATCCCAAGACCTACTGGGGCGGGCCGTTCTCGGCCGGCCACTGGTACCAGGTGGATCTGGGCCGCACCACACCGGTGGGCGGCGTGCTCATCCGGTGGGAAGGCGGCTTCGCCACCCATTACCTGATCCGCTACTCCAGCGATGGCCGGCAGTGGCGGGACGCCGTGCGGGTGACCGGCGGCAAGGGCGGCATCGAATACGTGATGTTCCCGAGCGTGCAGGCGCGCTATCTGCGGCTGGTGGCACCGGATCGCACGGCCGATTGGGGCGTGTCCGTGGGCGAGTTCGAGCCGGTCGCGCACGCGCCGCGCCTGCGCGGCCTCAGGGGCGATGGTGATACCGACACCCTGTGGATCGGCGGCGCGGCGCGCGTGCTGGACAAGCACAAGCCGCTGGAAATCGAACTGCCACGCCCGTTGGCGCTGGCAGGCCTGGAAGTCACCTGGAAAACCCCGCCCGGCCGCGCGCGGCTGGAGGCGCGCGGTGCGGACGGGCGCTGGACGCCCTTGGCCGAGGATCCGGAGGTAGAAGGCGCATCTTCCTTTCTCGCCGCACCGGAGGTCCACGAGGCCACTGCGCTGCGGCTGACGACCGAAGGCGGCGATGGCGCGATCGTGGATCGCCTGCAGTTGCTCGGCCCCAAGCGGCTGATGACGCCGATGCGGCGCTACGAGATCGCCGCCACACGCCGCCATAGCGAATTGTTCCCGTCGTCGCTGAAGCAGCAGCAGGTGTACTGGACTGCAGTCGGCATTCCTGGCGGCCTGCAGAAATCGGTGTTCGACGAATACGGCAACCTGGAAGCGTTCAAGGGTGCGCCGCTGGTGCAACCGGTCTGGCGCGATCGCGGCGGCCGCGCCGCGGCGGCATTCAACGCCGATCTGCGCCATAGCCTGCGCGAAGGCTGGATGCCGATGCCGGCGGTGGAATGGTCGCCGCAGCCGGGACTGTCGCTGCGCAGCGAAGCCATCGCGATCGAGCAGAACGGCGCGCCGGTCACCCTGGTCCGGTATCGCCTGCGCAACACCGGTGACCAGCCGGTGGACGGACAACTCTCGCTGCTGACGCGGCCGATGCAGATCAGTCCGCCGTGGCAGAACGGCGGCTTGTCTCCCTTGCATGCCATCGCGGTGGAAGACGGCGCGGTACGGGTGAACGGGCGACGCCTGTTCCAGTCGCTGACGCCGCCCTCGGCCGCGGGCGTATCGGCATTCGGCGCGCACGGGGAAGGCGAGATCACCCGCCACGCGGCGCAGGGCGATGTGCCCGCGCAGCGCAGCGTGGCGGATCCGGACGGCCTGGCCGCGGCGATCCTGCAATATCCGGTGGAGCTGCGGCCGGGCGAGCATCGCGACGTGGTCATCGCGTTCGCGCTGGGCAACGCGCGCCTCGACACCCAGGCCCGGCAATGGCCCGACGCGCCCGCGCTGGACCGGGCGGCGCTGACCGCCGGTGGCGATCCCGGCGCGGCCTTCGACGCGCTGGCCGACACCCTCGCGCAGCAGTGGCAATCGCGTCTGGGCCGTATCGGCCTGAGCCTGCCGGATGCCTCGCTGGTGGACATGCTGCGCGCGCAGGCCGCCTACATGCTGATCAACCAGAGCGGCCATGCGATGCAGCCGGGGCCGCGCAACTACAACCGTTCCTTCATCCGCGACGGTGCCGCCACCGCGGCGATCCTGCTGCGCATGGGCATGGGCAAGACCGCCCGCGATTACCTGCACTGGTATGCGGGCCATGCGGTGCATCCGAACGGACTGGTCTCGCCGATCCTCAATGACGATGGTTCGGTGAACACCGGCTTCGGCTCGGATCTGGAGCACGACAGCCAGGGCCAGTTCGTCTGGCTGGTCGCGGAAATCGCGCGGCTGGACGGCGGCGCGGCCAGCGTCCGCGAGTACCAGGACGAAGTGAAGCGCGCGCTGCGCTTCCTGCAGGAACTGCGGGAGCGCACGATGGTGCCCGGCTACCTGGCCGACCGCGAGGCGCCGGAACGCTTCCACGGCATCATCGCGCCGTCGATCAGCCACGAAGGCTACCCGGTGCCGACCCACAGCTATTGGGACGACTACTGGGCGCTGAAGGGCTGGCACGACGGCGCCTGGCTGGCCGAGCAATGGGGCGACCGGGAAACCGCTGCGTGGGCGCGCGAACAGTACGCCGCGCTGAGGGATTCGATGTCGGCGTCGATGCGCGCGACGATGAAATGGAAAGGCATCGACTACGTCCCGGCTTCCGCCGATCTGGGCGACAGCGATCCCACCAGCGTCTCGATCGGCCTGGATCCGACCGGCCAGCAGGATCTGATGCCTGCCGATGCGCTGGCGCGTACCTTCGCCCGCTACCTGGCCGACGTGCGCAAGCGCACGCCCGACGCGCTGTACGCCTACACGCCCTACGAGATGCGCAACGTGCTGACCTACGTGCACCTGGGACAACCGGCCGAAGCCAACGAGTTGCTGCGGGATCTGGTGCGTCATCGCCGTCCGGCCGAATGGCAGGTGATCGCGGAGGTCGTCTATTCGGATCTGCGCCACGCGATTTATCTCGGCGACATGCCGCACACCTGGATCGGTTCGGAGTACGCGCGCTCGATTTTCGGCATGCTGATGTACGAGGCCGATGATCACCTGTCGCTGTTGCCCGGCACGCCGCCGGAATGGGTGGCCGGCGAAGGCTTGTCGGTCGATGGCCTGCCCACGGCCCATGGCACGCTGAAGATGCGTGCGCGTCGCGAAGGCGGACAGTTGCGGATTTCGCTGGGCGATGGCCTGCGCGGCGACACGCCGATCACGGTCAGCTGGCCCGGCCGCTCCGTGCCGAAGCAGGTGACCGTCGATGGCCGCCGCGTGCTCGATTTCGACGCCAACGGCGTGCGGCTCGCGCGTCCCTTCAAGGAACTGACCGCGCAATGGTAGGGCCGGGCTTGCCCGGCTGCTGTTTCGCGCCGGACCGGATGCTCCGGGTAGCGGAGCAAGCTCCGCGCTACGGGGTGGCGAGGCGTTCCTCGATGGCCGAGAACGCCGAACGTCCACCGGCGCGCGCTTCGGGAACGCCGGTGACGAAGTAGGCCACGCCCGTGCCGGCCACCGGATCCACCCAGAGCCCGGACAGCAGGCCATAGGCGGAACCCGAATGGCCGAAACGGGCCACTCCATCGCCGAACGGGTCGTCGTGGCAACCCTCGCGCGGCGTCGCCAACGTCTGCACCGCCAATCCGTAGCGACAGAAGAAGCCGCGTCCGCCCTGCCCGCTCTCGTCTTCCTCCGACGTCAGGCCGCTGCCCGGCGCATAACGCCACTGCGGTTCCGCCAGGGTCCGCACCGATTCCGGACGCAACAGGCGAATCCCGTCCACCTCGCCTTCGCCCAGGAGCAGGCGGCCGATTTTCGCCAGCCCGTTCGCCGAAATCCGCAGGCCACCTTGCGGCGAGAACAGCGCGCCGTTGTCGCCGGCCCGCCAGCGCGCCAGATCGCAGCCGCCATCCGCCGCCGGCACCACCGGGCATGCCGGACGCTGCCCGCGGTTGTCATCGCGTACGGGCGCACCTGCCCCGTCATACAGCACCACCGCGCGCGCGGCGGTCGCATCGTCGCAACTGGCCCAGTTGAAACAGCCTGCGATCTCCAGGGGATCCAGCACCAGGCGCTGCATCAACCTGTCGAAGCGCTCCCCGCTCGCCCTCTCCATCACCGATGCAATCAGCGGAAAATCCAGGTTTGCGTAGCGGAAGAACGTGCCTGGCGCGTGTGCCGGATCCCAGGCGCGCGGATCGGCCAGCACATCCTGCAGCAAGCCGCCCAGCGGCACCTGGTAATACCCCGCCGCGTCGGTCAGGCCGGCACGGTGCGAGAGCAGCAGGCGCAGGGTGATGGGGTCATCGGGAAAGGCCGGGTTGCGCAGCCGCCACCCGAGCCACCGCGATACGTCGGCATCCAGATCCAGTTGTCCCGACTCGACCAGCCGCATCACCCCGATCGCGGTGACCAGCTTGGATATCGAGGCGATGCGCACCGGATCGTCCGCCGTCACCGCGCGCCCTGCGGCGATGTCGGCCAGACCCTGTGCGCGGGTGGCGGTCACGCCATCGCGATCGAAGGCGACGCGAACGGTCGCGATCGGCTCGCCGGCCCGCGACGGCGTCGCGGCCAGCAACAGCGCAAGCAGAAATCCGGTACGCACCATCATGCTCTCCTGTGACATCGGACGATCCAGGCAAGCGAGTCGTGCAACGCCCGCCGTGTCGTGGATCGAAGCCTACTGCATCACCTTCCGATAGACGACCACCAGGGCAGCGGACGAGAACACCGCGCGATGGCGAAACGCCGTTGATGCGACGCGTCATCACCGGGTGCATGGCGCGCGTGTGGCGAGCCAGGAACGAAGACGGCGGGCGCCGTGTTCTAATCCACACCATGCCTCCCGCGCCCACCCTCGACGACCTGCGCCGCCATGCGGTGGCGCGCACGCTGCCCGCCCCGACCACGCTGCTGACCGCCATCCGCCGCCTGGGTTTCGTGCAGGCCGATCCGATCCGCGCACCCGCGCGGGCGCAGGATCTGACCCTGCGCCATCGAGTGAAGGACTATCGCGCCGGCGATCTGGAGCGTCGCTACGCGCGGCTGCCGGTCGAGGAGGATTGCCTGGTCAACTACGGATTCCTGCCGCGCGAGCACCTGGCGCTGATGCACCCGCGCGTGTCATCGCGGCCCTGGGACGCGCAGACACGGCGCCGGGCGGCCGATGTGCTGGCCTTCGTGCGGGAGCGTGGCGCCGTGCATCCGCGCGAGGTCGATCAAGCGTTCGCGCATGGCCGGGTGACCAACTACTGGGGTGGCACCAGCAACGCCAGCACCCATCTGCTCGATGGCATGCACTACCGCGGCATGCTGCGCGTGCAGCGCCGCGACAGCGGTACCCGCATCTACACCGCCGCCGAGCATCCGGTCGCCGAAGACAGCGAAACGGCGCGCGTCCAGCGCGCCGCCGCCCTGCTCGATCTGGTCGTGCGCAAGTACGCGCCCTTGCCTTCGGCCAGCCTGACCTACCTGGCGCGGCTGCTGGGCTACGGCGCCCCGCATCTGGCCACGCAGATCCAGATCGCGCTGCGACAGGCACGCGCGCAACTGGCCAGCGGCACCATCGACGGCACCACCTGGTACTGGCCGGCCGATGAGAATCCGCGCTCGCGGCGTTTCCAGGCGGACGAGCGGGTGCGCCTGCTGGCGCCATTCGATCCGGTGGCCTGGGATCGCCGCCGCTTCGAGCAGCTCTGGGGCTGGAGCTACAAGTTCGAGGCCTATACACCGGCGGCCAAGCGCCGTTTCGGCTACTACGCGCTGCCGCTGCTGTGGCGCGATCAGGTGGTCGGCTGGGCCAACGTCACCGCGAAGGAAGGCCGCCTGCAGCCGAGCTTCGGCTATACCGGCCGCTCGCCGGCGAAAGATCCGGCTTTCCGCCGCGCACTCGAGGAAGAACTGGACGACATGACCCGGTTTCTCGCTGGGCATGCCTCCGCCTGATCGCCACCTGCCTACCCGGGGAGGTGTCATCGCCGGGAACGATGGCACGGAACGCCGACGTCAACCGGATCGCGCGGGACACCACTATTTTCCACGCAACGTCGACGCACTGCCCTACTTCAGGCACGCGCCCAACTGGTTCTCCGCATACCACAGCGCGCGCCGCGCCTGGTCGTAGGCCGCGTCGCCGCGGCGCGGCAGCATCTGCTTGGCCATGATCGGATCGGCGCCGTGGGCGAGCGCGTACTCGACCTGCTCCAGTTCGGTCAGGTGGGTGCGCGCGGTAGCCAGCAGCTTCCGCACCTTCGCCGCGTCGCACGAGTCAGCGCGCTTCTGCAACCCTTCCATCGTGGCGCGGATCCGGCGGCTGGCTTCGCCCGCCAGGCCCGGCACCTTCTCATGCGGGATGGGCGCCGCCTTGTAGGCATCGCCGGTTTCCGCGCGTCCCAGGTCTGAAGCCTGCTCATAGGCCTGCGGTTTGAATCCCACCTCCGGCGGGGGGCGCGCGCGCACCGTCTGTCGCTCTTCGCCGAAGATTTTCTTCCCGATGGCCGCCAGACCGTCGCCGAGTTTGCGCGCGGCCTGCTGCCCGAGGGTGCCATCGCTGGCCCAGGTGCCACCGAACGGACTGTCGGGATCGGTTTCGATGGGATTGGGCGGATACAGCAGATCCCGGGCGCGCTTGAGTTCGCGTTCGTTGGGCAGGCCCGGCGGATTGGCGGAAGGCTCGTTCTTGGCCATCGGATCGATGCGCGCCTGCGGCGGCAACCGGGCCCGACCGGTCTCGCGGTCATACAGGCGGTCGACCACCCGGTTCTCCGTGGGAACGGGTGGCACGGTGCGTCGGGCTTCCGGCCGCGCCGCGTTCGCCGGCGTGGTCGTGCGGGGTGGCGCGGTCGTGTCCGGTGCTTGCGCCGCGGCGGCATCCGGCGATCGGCGAACATCGGCGGAAGGAGGCGCGGGTGACCAACGCGGCCGTTCCAGGTAGACCACCCGCAGCGAATCGTCGTCGCGCGCAGTAGGCAACATGGGGCCCTTCAGCAGCAGCTTGCCCATCAACAGGAGGATGGCGGCGGCGGTAGCCGCGGCGATGACGCGTGAGGCGGATTCATCGGGATAGGCGAATCTCACGCGTTCTGCAGCCTTCTGGGCGACGATGGGCATCCGCTTCAACGAGCGGACAGGATGCCGGTTGACCGATGTTGCCTCTGCAAGTTCCCATCGTTGAAGTCCCCCCGCAGTATTTCACGTGCCTGCGTTTTCCTGCTATTCATGCGCTCGTTTGCGCACGATGTTTGTTTTTCGTTTTTCGGTGGCAGGCACCGCGCGACAGCCTTGTGGCGCGGGCGAATGTCCAGGTCGCCACGCCGATGCATGGGATCACGTCCCGCGAAAACGCAGGCGAATCGCGACAAGAAAAAAGGCGGCCCGGTGGCCGCCTTTTTCTGTTTGCTATCGATGGTCTGATCAAACGCCGGTCGGGTTGGCCTTCTCCACGTCGATCTTGTACTGCTTGATCGCGCGGGCGACGTCCTTGCCGGTCATCTTGCCTTCCTTCGCCAGCGCCGCGATGGCGGCGTGCGCGATGTAGTAGCGGTCGACCTCGAAGAAGCGACGCAGGTTGGCGCGGGTGTCGCTGCGGCCGAAGCCGTCGGTGCCCAGCACGGTGTACTGGGTCGGCACGAAGGCGCGGATCTGGTCGGCATAGCCGCGCACGTAGTCGGTGGCGGCGATGGCCGGGCCCTGGCGACCTTCCAGCTGTTCGGTCACGTAGGCCTTGCGCGGCGCCTTGGCTTCCGGATTCAGGCGGTTCCAGCGTTCGGCGTCGAAACCGTCGCGGCGCAGCTCGTTGAAGCTCGGGCAGGACCAGATGTCGGCGGTGACGCCGAAGTCCTTGTCCAGCAGTTCCGCCGCCGCGATCGCCTCGCGCAGGATGGTGCCGCTGCCGAGCAGTTGCACGCGCAGCTCGCCCTTCTTCGGCTTGCCCGCGTCCTTCAGCAGGTACATGCCCTTGATGATGCCGTCGGCCGCGCCTTCCGGCATGTCCGGGTGGGCGTAGTTCTCGTTCATCAGGGTGATGTAGTAGTACTCGTCGATCTGCTCCTGCATCATCCGCTGCACGCCGTGCTGCAGGATCACCGCGACTTCATAGCCAAAGGTGGGATCGTAGCTGCGGCAATTCGGAATCGCGCCGGCCAGCAGGTGGCTGTGGCCGTCCTCGTGCTGCAGGCCCTCGCCATTCAGGGTGGTGCGGCCGGCGGTGCCACCGAGCAGGAAGCCACGGGTGCGCATGTCCGCCGCCTGCCAGGCCAGGTCGCCCACGCGCTGGAAGCCGAACATCGAGTAGTAGATGTAGAACGGCAGCATCGGCACGTTGCTGACCGAGTAGCTGGTGCCGGCCGCCATCCACGACGCGATCGCGCCCGGCTCGCTGATGCCCTGCTGCAGCACCTGGCCGCTCTGGTCCTCGCGGTAGTACATCAGCTGGTCGGCGTCGACCGGCTTGTACTTCTGGCCGAACGGCGCGTAGATGCCGATCTGGCGGAACATGCCCTCCATGCCGAAGGTGCGCGCCTCGTCGGCCACGATCGGCACGATGCGCGGGCCGATCTGCTTGTCGCGCAGGGTGATGTTCAACGCCTGCACGAACGCCATGGTGGTGGAGATCTCGCGCTCGCCGGTCGACTTGAGCAGGCGCTCGTAGGTCTCCAGCCTGGGCGCCTCGAACGACTCGGCGGCCTTGCGACGGCGCTGCGGCAGGTAACCGCCCAGCGCGGCGCGGCGTTCCTTCAGGTACTGCACTTCCGGCGAATCCTCGCCCGGATGGTAGAACGGGATCTGCGAGGCTTCTTCCAGCTGCTTGTCGGTGATCGGGATATTGAAGCGATCCCGGAAGGTGCGGATGGCGTCGTCGTCCAGCTTCTTGGTCTGGTGGGTCGGGTTGAGCGATTCACCGGCCGAACCCATGCCGTAGCCCTTGACCGTCTTGGCCAGGATCACGGTCGGCATGCCCTGGGTGTTCACCGCCTCGTGGAACGCGGCATAGACCTTGTGCGGATCGTGGCCGCCGCGGTTCAGGCGCCAGATGTCGTCGTCGGAGAGGTTGGCGACCATGGCCGCGGTCTCCGGGTACTTGCCGAAGAAATTCGCGCGGGTGTAGGCGCCACCGAAGGCCTTGCAGTTCTGGTACTCGCCGTCGACGGTTTCCATCATCAGCTTCTTCAGCACGCCGTCGGTGTCGCGCGCCAGGAGCGGATCCCAGTAGCTGCCCCACAGCAGCTTGATCACGTTCCAGCCGCCGCCGCGGAACACGCCTTCCAGCTCCTGGATGATCTTGCCGTTGCCGCGCACCGGGCCGTCCAGGCGCTGCAGGTTGCAGTTGACCACGAAGATCAGGTTGTCCAGGCCTTCGCGGCCGGCCAGTGCGATCGCGCCGAGGGTCTCCGGCTCGTCCGACTCGCCGTCGCCGATGAAGCACCACACCTTGCGGTCGGACTTCTCGATCAGGCCGCGGTGCTCCAGGTATTTCATGAACTGCGCCTGGTAGATCGCCGCCAGCGGGCCCAGGCCCATCGACACGGTCGGGGTCTGCCAGAAGTCCGGCATCAGCCACGGATGCGGATACGAGGAAATGCCCTGGCCGTCGACTTCCATGCGGAAGTTGTCCAGCTGCGCCTCGTTGATGCGGCCTTCCAGGAAGGCGCGCGCGTAGATGCCCGGCGAGCTGTGGCCCTGGATGAACAGCAGGTCGCCCGGATGCTTGTCGCTGGGCGCGCGCCAGAAGTGGTTGAAGCCCACGTCATAGAGTGTCGCGCCGGAAGCGAAGCTGGCGATGTGGCCGCCAAGGTCGCCGGGCTTGCGGTTGGCGCGCACCACGGTGGCCATCGCGTTCCAGCGGATGATCGAGCGGATGCGCCATTCCAGCGCGGCGTCGCCGGGCGACTTGGCCTCGTTCTGCGGCGCGATGGTGTTGACGTACTCGGTGGTGGGCGAGAACGGCAGGTAGGCGCCCGCGCGGCGCGTGACTTCGACCATGCCTTCCAGCAGCTGATGTGCACGCAGGGCGCCGTTCTTCTCGATCACCGCCTGCATCGAATCGATCCATTCGCGGGTTTCCAACGGATCCGGATCGCTCTGCAGCATCTCGTTCAACCAGTTCATTACCACTCCCAATCTGTCGCGCGGGGCCGCGCGGACGTTGTCGTTTTCAGGACTTTGAAGTGTAGCGCACCGCCCCTGTCCCGATCTGGCTACGCGGGCGTATGGATTCGTGATTTTTTCGTTGTCCCGGCCGGTTTGACCACACCAAAATGAGACCTCTGGCGCTGCGCGCCGGGTGCCCGGGCGACGTATCATCCGTGCGGGGGGACACATCGCAGGGATTCGGGGTGCCGCATGAAGGGAAGTCGGCAGGACGGGGCTTTGTCGCCGGAGCGGACCGGCGTGGTGCATTGGCGCCGGAGCCTGCGCACCCGCATCGCGCTGTGGTCGGGCGTGATCAACGTCGCCGTGCTCCTGCTGCTGGCGGTCGGCATCGCCTGGTTCGCGCGCCGGCTGATCATCGAGGATGCCCGCCGCGACACCATCGCCAGCACCCAGGAAGCCGCCGACCGGCTGGACACCGCCCTGCGCGCGATCGTCATCACCACCAGCGGATTGTCCGATCTGCTGGCCAATTCCAATCTCGACCCGGCCGAACTCACCACCACCCTGCGGGCGATGGTGCGCGCCACGCCCGGCAGCGTCGGCGGCCTGCTGGTGGTCGAACCGGAGCAGCCCGGACAGGCCGGATTCGCGCGCTACATCAGCGCCAACGGCCGGGATCGCGATTTCATCGCCGACGGCTACGACTACCGCGCACAGGGCTGGTACCGGCGCACGGTGTCCGCGCCCGGCGGCTGGTGGTCCGAACCCTATCTCAACCGCACCGCCGGCGACGTCTGGATGGTGACCTACAACCGTCCGCTGCGTCCGCAGGGCCGTGGCGTGACCACACGCGGCATGGTCAGCCTGGACGTCCCGCTGTCCGAACTCACCGGCAGCTTCGAGAGCCTGGCCAACCTGCCCGGCTGGCGGGTCTCGCTGGTCGCGCCGGCCGGCACGCTGGCCGCGAATCCCGATGTCGGGGTGGAAGACAACCTCACCCTGGAACAGCACATCCGCCGTGCCGGGCGCCCGGATCTGCAACCGGCCGCCGACGCGGTGCGCCTGCACCAGCCGCTACAGCTGATGCATACCGACGCGCGGACCGGCGAGAAGCGATTCACCGTGGTCGAGCCGATCGGCCAGAGCGGATGGAGCCTGCTGGTGGCGCAGTCCTACGCGCTGATCATGGCGCGCCTGGATCAGGCGCTGGGCTGGCTGCTGGCCGGCGGCGCGGTGCTGGCCCTGCTGTGCATGCTGCTGGTGCGGCGGCTGGCCGGCCGCATCAGCCAGCCGGTCGAACAACTGACCGCCTCGGCCGCGTACCTGGCCGAGGGCCACTACGACACCCCGGTGCCCTATACCCGCCGCCAGGACGAGGTCGGCCTGATGGCGCGCACGCTGGAACACGCGCGCACCTCCATCCAGCGGCAGTTGGCGGAAATCGAGGAGATGGGCGCGGCCCGGCAGAAGCTGGAGAGCGAACTGGCGATCGCGCGCGACATCCAGCTGGCGATGCTGCCGCCCGGACGCGTCATCGATCGCGATGACCGCCATCTGGAAGTCTTCGCACTGCTGGAACCGGCCAAGGCGGTCGGCGGCGATTTCTACAGTTTCATTGAAGGCGGCGACGGCCGACTGTGGTTCGCGATTGGCGATGTCTCCGACAAGGGCGTGCCGGCGGCGCTGTTCATGGCACGCACGGTCACCGTGCTGGAAGTCGCCGCGCGCGCCGGCGACTCGCCGTCTGCGGTGCTGGCGGAAGCCTCGCAACGACTGGTGGAAGGCAACGACACCTGCATGTTCGCCACCGTGCTGTTCGGCTGCGTGGATCCGCGCAGCGGCCAGTGCGTGCTGGCCAGCGCCGGCCACGACGCCCCGCTGCTGTTGCATGCGGACGGCGCCTGCGAAACGCTGCCGGTCGCCTCCGGCCCGCCGCTGGGTTTCGAGGTCAGCCAGGAGTTTCCGCTGTGGCGGGGCCGGCTGCCGGCCGGCGCTACCCTGCTGGCCTACACCGATGGGGTCACCGAGGCGTTTGACCCGACGCAGCGCGCGTTCGGCCTGGAGCGCCTGATCGACGGGCTGCGCCCGGACGAGAGCGCGCGGATGCAATGCGAGGACGTGATCGCGCGGGTGCATGGTTTCGCCCATCCGGCGCCGCAGTCGGACGACATCACGGTGCTGGCGATGCGCCTGCGCCAGGATCACCGGATTCAACCACGCGTGGAGGAGGCAGCCACATGCTGATACGCCTGATCGTGCCGGGCGAATACGCCCGGGTGGAAGATCTCAACGCCTCGCTGGAGGCCGTGCTCAACCGCCACGGCATGGCCCGGGCCATCCGTGACGACGTAAGGCTGATCGTCGAGGAACTGGCCAGCAACGCCATCGACTACGGCGGCGAACCGGTCGCCGGCACCGCCCAGCACGAACTGTCGGTGGACATCAACATCGAAGGCGATCTGCTGCACCTGGAGTTCCGCGACACCGGCGCGCCGTTCGATCCGCTCAGCGCGCCGGAACCCGACATCGACGCCGACATCCGCGATCGCGCCATCGGTGGCCTCGGCGTCTACCTGATCCGGCAACTGGCGCACCGGATCACCTACCAGCGCATCGACGCCTGCAATGTCCTGCGCGTCAGCCTGCGCATTCCCCAACCGGAGAGCGAACCATGAGCCTGGAAATCACCCTGCTGCCGCCCGGGCAGGGCAGCCAGCGCGTCACCGTGGCCGGCCGCCTGGACACCCATACCTATGAAGACCTCGACGAGGCGCTGGCACCATTGATGACGTCCCAGTTGCACTCGCTGGTGCTGGACCTGTCGCAACTGGAATACATCAGCAGCGCCGGCATCCGCTCGATCTTCAAGGCCCGCAAGACCCTGGCCGCGCATGGCGGCAAGGTGCTGGTGGTCAATCCGCAGCCGCAGATCCAGAAGGTGTTCGACGTGGTCAAGGCGGTGCCGCTCAACGATATCTTCGGCTCCACCGCCGAGGCGGACGCCTATCTGGACGCGATGCAGCGCAAGGTCCTGCAGGGCGATGACAGCGACTGACGCCGCCTGTCACACTGTCCGGCCTACCGGGGGCGCTCAGGGACACCGCGCATGAGTCTGGACATCGACATCTATCCACCCGTCAACGGCAACCAGTACATCGTGCTGGCGGGCCGACTGGACTCGCATACCCACGAGGCGCTGGACGATCAGCTGGAAGCGCTGCTCGCCGGCCGGCCGCAGGCGCTGGTGCTGGATCTGGCGCACCTGGAATACATCAGCAGCGCCGGGGTGCGGTCGATCCTGAAGGCACGCAAGGCGCTGGCGCCACATGAAGGCAAGCTGCTGCTGGTGCATCCGCAGGAGCAGATCCGCAAGGTCATCGAGATCGTGCAGGCGGTACCGATGGACAGCATCTTCGCCAGCACCGAGGAAGCCGACGCGTATCTGGATGCGTTGCAGCGGGATATCCTGGGCGGATCGTGAGGTCGCCAGGAGCGAGCGCTCCTCAACCGCCGAATGGCGGATCAATCCCCCTCAATCCCCCTTTTGCAAAGGGGGAGGCAGAAGCGGGTTTCCAGGCAATCCTGCGACTGGGGATAGCCCCCTTTTTAAAAGGGGGCGGGCACCTGCGAAGCAGGTGACGGGGGATTTGCTCTTGGCGCCAAAAGCAAATCCCCCTCAATCCCCCTTTTTCAAAGGGGGAGGCAGAAGCGGGTTTCCAGGCAATCCTGCGGCTGGGGATAGCCCCCTTTTTAAAAGGGGGCGGGCACCTGCGAAGCAGGTGACGGGGGATTTGCTTTCGGCGCCAAGAGCAAATCCCCCTCAATCCCCCTTTTTCAAAGGGGGAGGTAAAAGCGGGTTTCCAGGCAATCCTGCGGCTGGGAATGGCCCCCTTTGAAAAAGGGGGCGGGCACCTGCGAAGCAGGTGACGGGGGATTTGCTTTCGGCGCCAAGAGCAAATCCCCCTCAATCCCCCTTTTGCAAAGGGGGAAGTAAAAGCAGCGCTGACATAATCTCTTTGCACCGGGCCAGTGGCAGCAACGGCGAAGCGTTCCCGCATCCCGGCCATCCCGCCCTCGCGGGATGGCCATGCGCCATCTCAACCCAGGCTGGCCTTTTCCGCTTCCAGCTGCGCGCGGATCTGCGCGTCCACCGCGGCGATGGCGGTCATGTTGACCACCCGGCGCGGGGTGGCGCTGGTGGTCAGGATGTGGACCGGCTTGGAGATGCCCATCAGGATCGGGCCGATGGCCACGCCGTCGGTGACCACGCGCACCATGTTGTAGGTGATGTTGGCCGCGTCCAGGTTGGGCAGGACGAACAGGTTGGCGCGTCCGCTCAGGGTGCTGCCCGGCATGATGCGCTGGCGCAGCACCTCGTCCCAGGCGGTATCGCCCTGCATTTCGCCGTCGACGTTGAGATCGGGCTTGCGCTTGAGCAGCAGCTCGCGCACCTGCCGCATCTTGGTCGAACCGCGGGTTTCATGGCTGCCGAAGTTGGAATGCGACAACAGCGCGATGCGCGGTTCGATGCCGAACAGCTTCAGCCGGTACGCCGCCTGCAGGGTGGCCTCGGCGATCTGCTCCGCGGTCGGATCTTCCTGCACGTGGGTATCCAGGAAGAAGTACGCGCCCTGGTTGTTGATGACGCCGGTCATCGCCGAGGTCGACTGCACGCCCGGATCCAGCGGAATCACGCTGCGCACGTAGCCCAGCTTCTTGTGGAAGCGGCCGACGATGCCGCTGACCATCGCGTCGGCCTCGCCGCGCGCGACCATCACCGCGGCAATCAGGGTCGGGCGCGAACGCATCAGGTTCTTGGCCGCGGCCGGGGTGACGCCGCGACGCGCGGTCAACGCGTGGTAGTACTGCCAGTAGTCGTTGAAGCGCGGATCGTCGTTGATGTTGGTCAGTTCGAAATCCACGCCCGCGCGCATGCGCAGGCCCAGGCGTTCGATGCGCGCGTCGATGACGTCCGGGCGGCCGATCAGGATCGGGAAGGCCAGGCCCTCGTCGATGACCGTCTGCACCGCGCGCAATACCGTCTCCTCCTCGCCCTCGGCGTAGGCCACGCGCTTGCGGTCGGCGCGCGCGCGGTCGTAGACCGGCTTCATCATCAGGCTGGTGCGGTAGACGAACTGGCCCAGCTTTTCGCGGTAGGCCTGCAGGTCGGCCATCGGCCGCAGCGCCACGCCCGAATCCATCGCCGCCTTGGCCACCGCCGGCGCCAGTTCCACCAGCAGGCGCGGATCGAACGGGCGCGGGATCAGGTATTCGGGACCGAAGCACGGAATGTCGTCACCGTAGGCGGTGCCCAGGTCCGAGGCTTCGCGCCGCGCCAGGTCGGCGATGGCGTGCACGCATGCCAGCTTCATCGCCTCGTTGATGCCGGTGGCGCCCACGTCCAGCGCGCCGCGGAAGATGTAGGGGAAGCAGACCGCGTTGTTGACCTGGTTCGGATAGTCCGAGCGGCCGGTGGCGATGATGCAGTCCGGGCGGACCTGCCGGGCCAGTTCGGGCAGGATTTCCGGATTGGGGTTGGCCAGCGCCAGGATGATCGGCTTGTCGGCCATGGTCGCGACCATTTCCGGCTTCAGCACGTTGGCGGCGGACAGGCCCAGGAAGAGGTCGGCGCCATCGACGATTTCGGCCAGGGTGCGCTTGTCGGTGTCGCGGGCGTAGCGCGCCTTGTCCGGGTCCAGGTGCGGGCGGCCGGTGTAGAGCACGCCGTCGCGATCCACCGCCAGGATGTTCTCCGGCTTCAGGCCCAGCGCCACCAGCATGTCCAGGCAGGCGATGCCGGCGGCACCGGCGCCGCTGGTGGCCAGCTTGACGTCCTCTATCTTCTTGCCGACCACTTCCAGCGCGTTGACCACCGCCGCGCCGACGATGATCGCGGTGCCGTGCTGGTCGTCGTGGAAGACCGGAATCTTCATCCGCTCGCGCAGCTTGCGCTCGACGATGAAGCACTCCGGCGCCTTGATGTCTTCCAGGTTGATGCCGCCGAAGGTCGGCTCCAGGCTGGCGATGATGTCGACCAGCTTGTCCGGATCGGTCTCGTCGATTTCGATGTCGAACACATCGATGCCGGCGAACTTCTGGAACAGCACGCCCTTGCCTTCCATCACCGGCTTGCCGGCAAGCGCGCCGATGTTGCCCAGGCCCAGCACCGCGGTGCCGTTGGAGACCACGGCGACCAGGTTGCCGCGCGCGGTCATCTCGCTGGCGGCGTTGGGATCCTCGACGATGGCTTCACAGGCATAGGCCACGCCCGGCGAATACGCCAGCGCCAGGTCGCGCTGGGTCAGCATCGGCTTGGTCGGGGCGACCTTGATCTTGCCGGGGGGCGAAAGACGGTGGTATTCGAGGGCGGCCTGCTTGAAATCGTCGTTGGACATTACGGGCGGTCTGGGCAATAGCGCGAAAGAGGCTCGATTCTACCCCCTGCGGCGAGGGTCTGCCGGCTTTCCGGCGCCATGGATCGCTGAAACGGCGAGGGTGAGCTGTCTCAGTCCGCGCGGGCGGGCAACGGCGATTCCAGCAGGGTTTCCCCGTCCGCCGCGCCGCCGCCCAGTGCCCGATCGAGCTTCTGCCGGTCCAGCGCGCCTTCCCAGCGCGAGACCACCACGGTCGCCACGGCATTGCCGATGAAGTTGGTCAGCGAGCGGCACTCGCTCATGAACCGGTCCACGCCCAGGATCAGCGCCATGCCCGCCACCGGCACCGTCGGCACCACCGACAGCGTCGCCGCCAGGGTGATGAAGCCGGCGCCGGTCACGCCGGCCGCGCCCTTGGAGCTGAGCATGGCCACCAGCAGCAGCGTGATCTGCTGGCCCAGGGTCAGGTCGGTGTTGGTGGCCTGGGCGATGAACAGCGCGGCCAGGGTCATGTAGATGTTGGTGCCGTCCAGGTTGAATGAGTAGCCGGTGGGCACCACCAGGCCGACCACCGATTTTTCGCAACCGGCCTTCTCCATCTTCTCCATCAGCGAAGGCAGTGCCGATTCGGACGAGGACGTGCCCAGCACCAGCAGCAGTTCAGCCTTCAGGTAGCGCGCCAGCCGCAGCACCGAGAACCCGCACAGGCGCGCCACCGTGCCCAGCACCACCAGCACGAACAACAGGGAGCTGACATAGAAGGTGCCGACCAGCCAGGCCAGATTCGTCAGCGATTCAATGCCGTATTTGCCGATGGTGAAGGCGATGGCGCCGAACGCACCGATCGGCGCGGCCTTCATCAGCAGGTGCACCAGCTTGAACACCGGCACGGTCAAGGCCTCCAGCAGATCCAGCACCGGACGGCCGCGATCGCCGGTCATCGCCAGGGCGATGCCGAACAGCGCCGCGATCAGCAGCACCTGCAGGATGTTGCCGGAGACGAACGCGCCGACCAGGGTGCCGGGAATGATGTCGAGCAGGAACCCGGTCAGGGTCAGCTCGTGGGCCTTCTCGGCATAGTCGTGCACCGCCTTGGCGTCGAGCTGGGCCGGATCGATGTTCATGCCCGCGCCGGGCTGGACCAGGTGCGCGACCACCATGCCCACCACCAGCGCCAGGGTGGAGAAGAACAGGAAGTAGATCATCGCCTTGCCGAACACCCGCCCCACCTTGCTCAGCTGGGTCATGCCGGCGACGCCGGTGACGATGGTCAGGAAGATCACCGGCGCGATGATCATCTTTACCAGCTTGATGAAGGCATCGCCCAGTGGCTTGAGCTGCTCGGCGAAGGCCGGTTCGAAATGGCCCAGCAGCGCGCCCAGCGCGATCGCCACCAGCACCTGCGCGTACAACTGGCGGTGGAGCGGCAGGCGGGCGCCGGCGCCGGCCGGAGCGGATTCGGTGGAAACGTGCATGGGACACCTCGACGAAGGTTTTCGCTTCGGTGGCTGTTGTACGTCCGCGGATGCCCGGTGCCGATAACGCATTGGTACTAGCTAATCCAATGGTATTAGGCGTCGCCGCTTCACGCGTCGCGCGGCGGAGACGCCGACGGCGCCATCGCGCGGATTCGCCGGGCTTTTCCCGGCCTCGCATGCATGCCCGGCGTAGCGGGCGGCCGCGCGCGGACATGACGCGGGTCTGGTGAATCGCGCCGGTCTGCGTGACCATCCCGCCATGCCCTTCTTCCGTACGCCCCGCCGTCGCGCCGGCCTGTTCCTGCTGCTGGCCGTCGTGGCGATCGCCATCGCCGCGCTGAGCCTGGTCGCGATGCGCCAGCTGGAGCGGCGCAGCCTGCTCGACGACGCCGCCCAGGCGCGCGAGCAGTTGCGCCTGCACGGCGACGCGCTGCAATCGCTGATCGAACGCCACCGGGTGCTGCCGGCGGTGCTGGCGCTGGACCCGGACATCCGCGCGGCGCTGGCGCACGGCAACGTCGATGCGGCGGATTCGGAGCGGCTCAGCCGCAAGCTCGAACGCGTCAACGGCGCCGCAGCCACGTCCACCCTCACCCTGCTGGATCGGGATGGACTGGCACTGGCGGCCAGCAACTGGCGCATGGCCGACGCCAGCAACGTCGGCAACCGCTACCACTTCCGCCCCTACTTCCAGCAGGCCATGCGCGAGGGCAGCGGCACGTTCTATGCCGAGGGCGTCACCACCGCGGTGCCCGGCTACTTCCTGTCCGAGGCGGTGCGTGACGATGCCGGGCGCGCGATCGGCGTGGTGGTGGTGAAGGTGGTGCTGCGGCCGCTGGAACGAACCTGGGCCGAAGCCCCGGAGATCGTGTTCGTCAGCGACAGCAATGGCGTGATCTTCCTTTCCAGCCGGACCGGCTGGCGCTACCGCGTGCTGCACGCCCTGGCCCCCGCCACCCGGGAACGGCTCGCCCGCACGCGCCAGTACGGACAGATCCCGCGCCTGCCGTTGGAATACCGGATCACGGCGGATCTCGGCCAGCAGGTCCATCGCGCGCAGCTGCCCGACGCGGGCGACGTGATCTGGGTATCGCAGTCACTGCCGCGCCAAGGCTGGACGCTGAACCTGCTGCGCTCCACCCACGACAGCGTCGCCGCCGCGCGCACGATGGCCGCGGCGGTGGCGGCGGGCCTGCTGGTACTGGCGCTGCTGGGCTTCGTGCTGTGGCAGCGGCGCCGGCTGGCGCAACTGCGCGAGCGCAGCCGGTTGGAACTCGAACGCCTGGTCAAGCACCACGCGCAGGAACTACGCAGCGCCCAGGATGGGCTGGTGCAGGCCGCGCATGCCGCCGACTACGGCGAAAGCCCCAGCCTGCAGCATCTGCCGCAGGGTGTCTGCGTGGTCGACGCCCGGCTCAACCTGGTGGCGTGGAACCGGCGCTACATCGAGCTGTTCCGGTTTCCGCCCGGCTTCATCCACGTCGGCCGCCCGATCGCCGACGTGTTCCGCTACAACGCCGATCGCGGCCTGCTCGGCCCCGGCCCCATCGACGAAGCCATCGAGCGCAGGCTCAACCACCTGCGCTCGGGCAAGCCGCACATGCACGAACGCGAGCGCGGCGATGGCAGCGTCATCGAGATCCGCGGCAATCCGCTTCCCGATGGCGGTTTCGTCACCAGCTACGCCGACATCACCGCCTACAAGAACGCCGCCCGCGATCTGCGCTCGCTGGCCGACACGCTCAGCCGCCGCATCGACGAGCGCACCCGCGATCTGGCTGACGCCAAGCGCGAGGCCGAGGACGCCAACCGTTCCAAGACCCGCTTCGTCGCCGCGGCGGTGCACGACCTGCTGCAGCCGCTGAACGCGGCGCGCATGTTCCTGTCGGCGCTGCGTGGCCGCCTGCCGGATCCCGGCACGCGCGACATCGCCGACAATATCGACAACGCGCTGGCCGCGCAGGACGGCATTCTCAACAGCCTGCTGGATATCTCGCGGCTGGAATCCGGCGCGCTGGAAACGCATGCGCGGGACTTCGCCCTGGATCCGCTGCTGGCGGCGCTGGCGCGGGAATTCGGGATCCTCGCGGCAGCGCGCGGCCTGCGCCTGGAACGGGTCGCCACCTCGTCCGTGGTGCGCAGCGATGAGGCGCTGCTGCGCCGGATCCTGCAGAACTTCCTGTCCAACGCGATCCGCTACACGCCGCGTGGACGAATCGTGCTGGGTTGTCGTCGCCAGGGGGATCAGGTGCGCATCGAGATCCACGACACCGGCCCCGGCATTCCGGAGGCGCGGCAGCGGGAGATCTTCGAGGAATTCCGTCGCCTGGATGGCGGCGGCGAGGAGCGCGGCGCGGGGCTCGGCCTGGCGATCGTCGATCGCATCGCGCGCCTGCTCGGCCATCGCATCGGCCTGCATTCACGACTGGAACACGGCAGCGTGTTTTCCGTCAGCGTGCCGCGCGGCGACCCGGCCACCGCCCTGGCCAGCGAAGATCTGCGCGGCCCGGATGACGCACCGACGACCGAAGAAGCGGCCACCGATTCGCTGCTGGCCGGTTGCCGGGTCTGGTGCATCGACGACGACGCGCGGGTGACCCGTGCGACCCGCCTGCTGCTGGAACGCTGGGGATGCTGGGTGGAACTGGCGGGCGGCGTGGAGCAGGCCCGGGCGGCGGCACGCGTCGATGACGCGCCGGACCTGCTGTTGCTGGACGTGCGGCTGGGCGACACCACCGGCCCGGCGTTGTTCGAGCAACTGGCGCGCCGCTGGCAACGCGAACCGGCCGTGCTGCTGTTCACCGCCGAGCAGGACGAAGCACTGCGGACGCTGGCGCGGGAGCGGAACTGGGGATTCCTGTCCAAGCAGGCGCGCACTTCCGCGCTGCGCTCGCTGATGACCCATCTCTACCAGCGCTCGCGTTGACATACTTTGCTCGATCGGTTTCCCGTCATCCCCGGCTTGCTTTCATTGCAGGTCACTGCGCGATTCCCGTCCGCCCGATGCGCTGACATGCCCCGCATGTTTCCTGCGAGGGCTCTCGATGCGCCACTTCATCCGGGGACGCCGGCTTCCGGCATCCGTACTGCCATTCCTCCTGCCCATCATCCTGCCAGCCTCGGCGGCCCGTGCCGCCGATGATGTGATCCGGCCCACGGGTCGCATCTACTACGACTTCGCCCGCTTCGACAACGACGATCGCGGCCCGCCTTCGCGCGGTCACGACGGGCTGCGCCTGGGCTGGCTGGGCGTGACCGGACGGTGGCAGGGGTTCGGCTATCGTGCCGAGGTGGACGTCGCGCCCACCCACTGGGCCCTGCGCAACGTGTGGCTCAGCCGCGAGCTCGGCTCGCCGGTCCGCGGCGTACTCACCGTGGGCCAGATGGGCCACTATTTCGCACTCGACGAGCGGGTCAGCTTCAATCATCGGCCCGCCGTGGAATCCAGCTACCTGGCCCAGACGCTGGCTTCGCCGCACCGCGTCGGCATCGGCTGGGAAGGACATCACGCCGGCTGGTTCTGGGGCGCCAGCGCCGGCAGCCTGGGCCGCTTCGACGTTCCGGAAATCAAGGGTCGCGGATTCAGCGGACGCGCGGGCCGCGTGTTTCCACGCGATGACGGCGACCTGCTGCACCTGGCCGGCTCGGTGATGCGCGAACACCACGATCATCCCGGGGTCGGCGGTGCCGCGCCGCTGCGGATACCGCTCAGGACCGCCGGCCATTTCTCGCGCCGTCCGGCAATGGTCCTGGCCGATTACCGCGACGGTCGGGACGTGCGAGTGGACAAGCGCGGGCTGGAAGCGGCCGGCGTGCATGGCGCATGGTCCTGGCAGACCGAATACGCGCGCGGCCGCTACCGCGACGGTCTGCGGCGTGATCGCATCGCCGCCCATTACGTCATGGCGACCTGGATGCTGACGGGCGAGCGCCGCCCCTACGATGTCGCCGGCGGCCATTTCGGCCAGGTGCAACCGCAGGGCCCGGGTGGCGCATGGGAATTGGTGGCGCGCCACGACCGCATTACCGCCAGCGGCGCGGGCGAAGGCCCGCGGCAGCGATTGGCGGCCGATGCCTGGACGATCGGCGTCAATTGGTATCCCCGGCGCAACGTGCGGGTGATGCTGGACTGGATCGACAGCCGCCGCCAGGACCGCACGCGGGATCAGCTGCTGGACCATACCGGCGCCCTGGCCGGCCGCGTGCAATGGGATTTCTGATTTCGCCGGGCGCTAGGATGCGCCGCCGGAAGTGTCCGATGCCGGATCCGGATCGCCTTCCGGCTCCAGTGCCTTCACCAGCAATGCCGCCTGGGTGCGGCTGTTGCACTCGAGCTTCTTCAGGATCGCGGTGACGTGCACCTTCACCGTGTTCTCGGCCAGGCCCAGCTCGTAGGCAATCTGCTTGTTGAGCAGGCCGTCGGCCACGCACAGCAGGACCCGGAACTGCTGCGGGGTCAGGCGTGCCAGGCGCGCGGCCAGCTGGGCATCACGTTCGGAACGTTCCGCGGCCAGTGGCGGGAAGCAGGTGTCGCCGCCCATCACCGCGATCACGGCGGTGCGGATCGCCTCGGCCGGCGCGGACTTGGGAATGAAACCGGCGGCGCCGAACTGCTGCGCGCGACGAATCACGCGCGGGTGATCGTTGGAGGAAATCACGATGACCGGAATATCCGGACGCTCGCCGCGCAGCCAGACCAGCGACGAGAATCCGCGCGCGCCCGGCATGGTCAGATCCAGCAGCACCAGATCCACGTCCGGATGCACGGCCAGCGCCTCGGTCAGCGCCGAGACGCTGGCCACTTCCAGGGTCTGGCCGACTTCGATTTCCTCGCGCAGCGCATGCAGCACCGCCGCGCGGAACAGCGGATGATCATCGGCGACAAGGACCCGGGCCAGGCTCATGGCCGCCAGTGTGGCACGCGCCGCGCGCCGGTGCCCTAGTACCAATGCGTTATTGGAGCCGGTGGTCGGGCTGTTATCTTCGCCCCTTCCAAACCGGTTCCGAGGGAGAGCGGATGCCATTTTCCAATCGACGCGTGCCGCTGGCGGTTCCGTTCATGCTGGCCCCGCTCATGCTGGCGACCGTGCCCGCCGCCCAAGCCGAGGACGCACTGACCCTCAAGCCGACCGGCCGGTTGCATTACGACTTCGCGCGCTTCGACAACGACGCACGCGGCACCGCCGAGCGCGACGGTGACGATCTGCGTGCGGCATGGCTGGCGATTTCCGGCCGGTTCTACGTGGTCGACTACAAGCTGGAAGCGGATTTCGCCGGTCACCGGCCCGTCGCGCGCGATGCCTACATCGCCCGCAACTTCGGCAGCACCACCGTGACCCTGGGCCAGTTCAAGCAGTTCTACACACTGGACGACCGTGGCAGTTCCAACCACATCCTGGCGGTCGAACGCAGTTGGCTGGCGCAGACCCTGGCGCCGTCCTACCGGCTGGGCGTGGGCGTGAACGGCCATCGCGACGGCGTGTTCTGGAGCGGCAGCGTCTACAGCCTGGAGAGCATCGACGTCTGGCAGGCCAAGGGCCGCGCGGCCGGTGCGCGCGCAGGCTATGCGCCGTGGCGCGAGGCCGGGCGGGTCCTGCACTTCGGCGCGGCGCTGGCGCACGAACGCTACGATCATCCCGGCGCCGACGGCGCGCCCGCGCTGCGCGTGCAGCCGCGCGTGGCCGGTTACTTCGGCGACAACAGCCGGTTGTCGCTGGTGGATTTCCGCAGCGGCCGCGATGTCTCGGTGGACAAGTACGGGCTGGAAGCGGCGGGCGTGCACGGTGCCTGGTCGTGGCAGGCCGAATACGGCGGCGCCCGCTACGACGACGGCCAGCAACGCGGGCGGGTCAAGGCCGGCTACCTGCAGGGCAGTTGGCTGCTCACCGGCGAGTCCCGCCCCTACGACGCCAAGGCGGGCCGGTTCGTCCAGCTCAAGCCGCAGCGGCGCGGCGGCGCCTGGGAACTGGTGGCGCGCTACGACCACATCGAGGGCAGGCAATGGCCGCTCAACCGCCGCGACCTGTCGGCCGATGCGTGGACGGTCGGGGTGAACTGGTACGCACCCAAGCATTTCCGGGTAATGCTGGACTGGACCGACAGCCGGCGCCGTGATGAAGTGAGCGCGAGAACCCTGGATCGCACCGGCGTGCTGGCCGGACGCGTCCAGTTCGATTTCTGACGCGCCCGTCGGCCCTGCGCCCGGTTCCGGGTCACGGAACCGCGAGAAAATAATTTTCATCCCACTCTTCCTGTGCTACACAATAGGCAGCCACGATGTCGCGTGGCCGTGCGCAGGGGAGGCGGTTCGTGCGAGAAAATTACTTTCATTCCGACGTGCCGCTGGCCGGGAAGGGCCTGCCGGCCGGTGACGCCTGGACGCCATCCCGGCTTGCCGCGCAGGGCCCCTCAATCCTGGAAGAACAGGTCAGCCTGCCGGTGGCGGTGCTGAGCGAATCCGCGCTGCGCCACAACCTGGCCTGGATGCGCGAGTTCACCGAAGCCTACGGCTGCCGGCTCGCACCGCACGGCAAGACCACGATGAGTCCGGCGCTGTTCCGGATGCAACTGGATGCCGGCGCGTGGGGCATCACCCTGGCGACCGCGCCGCAGACCGTGGCGGCCCACGCGCACGGCGTGCGGCGCGTCCTGCTCGCCAACCAGCTCGTCGGCAAGGGCAACTTCGATGTGATCGCCGATCTCCAGGCGCGCGACCCGGACTTCTGGTTTGCCTGCGTGGTGGATTCAGCCGACAACGTCGCCGCGCTCGGCCGACACTTCGGTGCACGCGGCCAGCGTATCCGCGTGCTGCTGGAAGTCGGCGCAGCGGGCGGGCGCACCGGCGTCCGCGACGAAGCACAGGCGCGCGCGGTGCTGGACGAGATCGCGCGCTGGCCGGACGCGGTCGCGCTGGTCGGCGTGGAAGTCTATGAGGGCGTGGTCAAGGACGAGGCCGGCGTGCGCGCATTGCTGCGGCGCACGCTGGCGCAATGGCAGGCAATCCACGCCGCCGGCGGCTTCGGCGAGTCGCCGGCGCTGCTTTCCGGCGCCGGTTCGGCCTGGTTCGACGTGGTCGCCGAAGAATTTGCGGTCCTGGCCAGGGATCCCCGCGCCGAGGTCGTGTTGCGCCCCGGCTGCTACCTGACCCACGACGTGGGCATCTATCGCGACGCCGCCAGCCGCATCCATGCGGCCAATCCGGTCGCGCAGCGCATGGGGCGCGGTCTGTTGCCGGCATTGCGGCTGTGGGCCTGCGTGCAGTCGCGTCCCGAACCGGACCGCGCGATCATCGGCCTGGGCAAGCGCGACGCCGCGTTCGATGCCGGCTTCCCGCAACCGGTGCTGCATCATCGCCCCGGCCATACCGTGCCCGCCGATGCGCCCGCGCACTGGCAGGTCGGCGCGATGATGGATCAACACGCGTTCCTCCAGATCGAAGCTGGCGACGACCTCAAGGTCGGTGATCTGCTGTGCTTCGATATCTCCCATCCCTGCCTGACCTTCGACAAGTGGCGCCACCTGCTGGTGGTGGACGACGCGCATCGCGTCGTCGGCGCCGTCGATACCCACTTCTGATCCGCAGGTAGGGAACGCATGACGCCGGGAAACCTGTTGCTGTTGTATGCCACGCTGTCGATCATCGCCCTGGTGGTATTGATCGCGCGTTACCGCCTCAACCCCTTCATCTCGATCACCGTGGTCTCGCTCGGGCTGGCGCTGCTGGCCGGCATGCCGGCACCGGACATCGTGCCGGCCTACGAACAGGGCGTGGGCAAGACCCTGGGCCACATCGCGCTGATCGTCGCCCTCGGCACCATGCTGGGCAAGATGATGGCCGAATCCGGCGGCGCCGAACGCATCGCGCGCACGCTGATCCGGCGCTTCGGCACCCGCCACGTGCACTGGGCGATGATGCTGATCGCGTTCTGCATCGGCCTGCCGATCTTCTTCGAGGTCGGGTTCGTGCTGCTGATTCCGATCGTGCTCAACGTCGCCCGCCGCACCGGCGTGCCGCTGCTGCTGGTCGGCCTGCCGATGGTCGCCGGCCTGTCGGTGGTGCACGGCCTGGTGCCGCCGCATCCGGCCGCGATGCTGGCGGTGCACGAGTACCAGGCCGACGTCGGCCGCACGCTGTTCTATGCGCTGGTCGTCGGATTGCCCACGGCGGCACTGGCGGGCCCTCTCTTCGCGAAGCTGGTCTCCCGCCAGGTCACCCTGCCGGCGCACAACCCGATGGAAGCCGCCCTGCTCAACCAGGGCCAGCGCGAAATCCCCGATGCAGAATTGCCTGGTTTCGGCATCACCCTGGCAACCCTGCTGCTGCCGGTCGGCCTGATGCTGCTGGGCGGCTGGGCGGACGAACTGGCTGCGCCCGGCAGTGCCGCCAACCACGTGCTGCGCTTCATCGGCCACTCGGTGGTGGCACTGCTGCTGGCGACCCTGCTCAGCTTCGTCACCCTGGGCCTGATGCGCGGCTTCAACCGCGAGCAGATCCTGAAGTTCTCGCAGGAATGCCTGGCGCCCACCGCCGCCATCACCCTGCTGGTCGGGGCCGGCGGCGGCCTCAACGGCATCCTGGTCAAGACCGGCGTGGCCCAGGAGATCACCCGCCTGTCGCACGAGTTCCAGCTCTCGCCGCTGCTGATGGGCTGGACCGTCGCCGCGCTGATGCGGGTGGCGACCGGTTCGGCCACGGTGGCGATGAGCACCGCCGCCGGCATCGTCGCGCCGGTCGCGCTGGCCGCCGGCTACCCGCATCCGGAACTGCTGGTGCTGGCCACCGGCGCCGGCTCGCTGGTGCTGTCGCACGTCAACGACGGTGGCTTCTGGCTGGTCAAGGAATACTTCAACATGAGCGTGGCCCAGACCTTCAAGACCTGGACCGTGCTGGAAACCCTCATTTCGGTGACCGCCCTGCTGCTGGTGCTGGGCATCGCCGCACTGCACTGACGACCGGCCGGAGACCGCCATGTACGACATCGTCTACCACCTCAAGCAGCGCCTGCACGAGCTGAGCCCGGTCGAGCGACGGATTGCCGACACCATCCTGGCCGACATCGACGGCGCCGCGCAGTCCGGCATCGCCGAGCTGGCCGAACAGGCCAATGTCAGCGTGGCGGCGATCTCGCGCTTCGCCAAGGCGCTGGATTGCGACAACGTGCGCGAACTGCGCGCGCGGCTGGCCGAGGCCAGCGCGGTCGGCAAGCGCTTCCTCGACGACCAGGACACCCCACCCAGCTCGGCGCTGTACGCGCAGATCTGCGCGGACATCGAGAGCTGCCTGCGCCGCAATGTCGGCGGCCTGCAGGAACAGGTGGTGCAGTCGCTGGCCGAGGCGCTGGCCTCGTCGCGGATGATTTACGTGTTCGGCATGGGCGGCTGCTCGACCGTATTCGGTCTGGAACTGCAGAACCGGCTGGTCCGCTTCGGCCGCCCGATCGCCGCCTACAGCGACGCAATCTCGCTGAAGGTGGTGGCGGCGACCCTGACCCCGGAGGACGTGGTCGTGGCGCTGTCGGTCAGCGGCATCACCCCGGAAATCCTGTCGGCGGTGGACATCGCGCGCGGCTACGGCGCGAAGGTGGGCGCCATCACCCGCGCCGACACCGCGCTGGCCGAGCGCGCCGACTGGCTGCTTCCAATCGTCATCGACGAAACCGACTTCGTGTTCAAGCCATCCGCCTCGCGCTACGCGATGATGCTGGCGGTGGACGTGCTGGCCACCACCCTGGCGCTGCATATCGCCGACGACAGCCGCGAGCGGCTGCGCCGGATCAAGTTCGCGCTGGACAACTACCGCGGCGGCGAGAATCGCCTGCCGCTGGGGGATTGATGCGTTACGACCTGTTGATCCGCGATGCCCTGCTGCTGGATGGCAGCGGTGCCGCCGGCACGCGCGGCGACATCGGCGTCAGCGCCGGCCGCATCGCCGCGATGGGCCGCCTGGACGGCGACGCGGCGAGCGTCGTCGACGCCCGCGGGCGGGCCGTCAGCCCGGGCTTCATCGATGTGCATACCCACGACGATCTGGAAGTCATCCGCGATCCGGCCATGACCAGCAAGCTGTCGCAGGGCGTCACCACGATCGTGGTCGGCAACTGCGGCATCAGCGCCAGTCCGGTGAACGCGGCCGACGCGGTACCCGACCCGATGAACCTGCTCGGCGAGCCGGGCGAGTTCCGCTACCCGCGCTTCGCCGACTACCGGCGCGCGGTGGAGGACGCACGTCCGGCACTGAACGTCGCCGCGCTGGTCGGGCACACCTCGCTGCGCCAGAACCACATGGATCGGCTGGATCGCGCCGCCAGCGACGAAGAGATCGCGGCGATGCGGCAGCAACTGCGCGCGGCGATCGCCGAGGGCGCGCTTGGCCTGAGCACCGGGCTGGCGTATGCCTCTGCATTCGCGGCGCCGGAACGCGAGGTCCTCGAGCTGGCCCGTGACCTGCCGGCCGATCGCCTCTACGCCACCCATCTGCGCGACGAGTTCGCGGGCATCCTGCCCGCACTGGACGAAGCGCGCGCGGTCGGCCATCGCAGCGGCGCGCCGGTGCGTGTGTCGCACCTGAAATGCGCCGGCATCGACAACTGGGGACGCAGCCGCGAGGTCCTGGCGTGGCTGGACGGCGCGGCCGCCGCGCATGACGTGGCCTGCGACTGCTACCCGTACGCGGCCAGCGCCTCCACCCTGGACCTGAAACAGGTCACCGACGCCTACGACATCCTGATCACCTGGTCCGAACCGCATCCCGACCAAGGCGGACGGATGCTGGCCGCGATTGCCGCTGACTGGCAGATGTCGCTGCACGACGCCGCCGGTCGCCTGCAGCCGGCCGGCGCGGTGTATTTCTGCATGGACGAGGAGGACGTGCGCCGTTTCCTGCGCCATCCGCTGACCATGATCGGCTCCGACGGCCTGCCGCGCGATCCGCGCCCGCACCCGCGCCTGTGGGGCACGTTCCCGCGCGTGCTCGGCCACTACGCACGCGACGAGGGCCTGTTCCCGCTGCATGAAGCCGTGCACAAGATGACCGGCCTGCCCGGCAGCCGCTTCGCCCTGCCCGGGCGCGGCCTGCTGCGCGAGGGCTGGCACGCGGACCTGGTGCTGTTCGATCCGGCACGCGTGCGCGATACCGCCGACTACCAGGAACCGGTGCGCGCCGCCGAAGGCATCGACGCGGTCTGGGTCAACGGCGAACTGGCCTACGACGGCAGCGCGGTCACCCACGCGCGCAGCGGTCGCTTCCTGACACCCGCCTGAAGAATTTTTCCGGAATCCGAGGGATCCACATGAACGACATCAAGCGCTATGGCGCCGAAGGCGGCGTCGGCCAGGGCCGGCAGCACATGCCCTTCTCGCGCGCGGTCGAGGCCGACGGCTGGCTGTACGTGTCCGGCCAGGTGCCGATGCGCGACGGCGAGCTGATCGGCGGCACCGTCACCGAGCAATCGCACGTGGCCATCGGCAACGTGCTGGCAATCCTGGCCGAGGCCGGTTATGGCCCCGAGCACGTGGTCCGCTGCGGCGTCTGGCTGGACGACGCGCGCGACTTCGCCGCCTTCAACCAGGTGTTCCGCCATTACTTCGGCGAACATCCGCCCGCGCGCGCCTGCGTGGAGAACCGGATGGTCGTGGACTGCAAGGTCGAGGTCGACTGCGTGGCCTACAAGCGCCCCGTGCGCTGAGTCAAATCGGCGTTTCGGTCAACTGGTCCATGCGGATGCGGTTGGCGAACAGCGAAAACGCCAGCGTGCCGGCCAGGCCGTTGGCGCGGCTGACCCAGGTCGGCAGCCAGCGCGGCGGCGCCAGCACGCCGCCGTCGAACAGCGGTTCGAACAGGCTCACGTCTCCCAGCGTCATCTTGCCGGCGAACAGGCGCCGGCACAGTTGCAGGCGATCCCGTTGCAGCGAATGGCGGAAGAAGGTGTGCACGGCGATCAGCCCGCGCAGATAGACCGTGTCCTTGGTGAACGCCGCGCCGCCACTGGTGGGCACGCCGCGGAACACGCGTTGCGCCGAGGCGAAGCTCTCGGCCGGATGCTGGCCCGCCTCGCAGAAGTAGCGGTACACCTCGATGAAATCCGCACCCGCCAGGGCCATCGCGATCGCCTCGATGCGCAGGCTGATCCGTTTCATCCGCTCGATGTCGATGCTGCCGGTGATCTGCTCGGCGAACGTGGCCAGCCCTTCCTGGGTCTCGGTGATCCGCGGCGACGACAGCGCCAGGCTCGGAAACAGCGGTTGCTCGCGGCCGTTGAGCGCGGTCAGCGAATGCACCAGCGCTTCGTGCTGAAGCAGTTGCCGGCGATCGTAGTCGCTGAACGCCGCGCCGTGACGCAGGCGGATGCGGGTGGCGCCGGCCGCCGCCTTGGCGATCAGATCCGGATCCAGCTCCACCGTGATCACGCGGGCGTCGAAGAAATCATCCAGGTCGCCCTGCAACTGGAGCTGCAGCGCGGTCGCCGACACCGGGATCTGCTCTTCCGGCGCCAGCAGCTCGCGATCCATGTCCTGGGCGATGGCGATGAAGTGGCGGGCGGCGTCGCGGGTGGTCGGTCCGTTGCCGGGCAGGGGCGCTTCGGGCGTGCCGAACAGGGTGATCGAGTGCGCGGTCACGGCTGGCGTTCCCAGGCATTCCAGCAACTGCGCGGCGACCGACCAGCTGTCCACCGATTCGCGCAGATAGCGACCCAGCGGATGCGCCGGATCGGCGGCCTGCGCGACCGCTTCCAGTTCGCGGCGGGCCTCGCTGAAGTCCAGCTTCGGATACTCCACTTTCGGCAGGCGCGGATTGCCGCGCTCCATTCCTTCCAGGAATGGCGCCTGCAACGCGGCCGGCCAGCTCGCCAGGCTCAGCAGCTTGATGCCGCGCACCGCCTTGACCAGGCGCGCGTCCAGCGCGGCGTGATGGGTGATGTCGGGAGACAGGTTCATCGTGTCCATGCCGATGCTCCGCGCGTGCCCCACCCTGTGGGAGCGACGACGGTCGCGAGCTCTTGGCGGAAACCCCGAACGCGCCCAGCCTGGCCGCCTTCGCGACTCACGTCGCTCCCACAAGGGAGGGGATCGCGCATATGCAACATCCTGGCAGCCTGCCTCGCATGCCTAATGCAACCTGTGGGAGCGACGTGAGTCGCGAGCTCTTCGCTGAAATCCCCAAGGCACCCAGCCTGGCCGCTTTCGCGACTCACGTCGCTCCCACAAGGGAGGGGGTCGCGCATATGCAACATCCTGGCAGCCTGCCTCGCATGCCTAATGCAACCTGTGGGAGCGACGTGAGTCGCGAGCTCTTCGCTGAAATCCCCAAGGCACCCAGCCTGGCCGCTTTCGCGACTCACGTCGCTCCCACAAGGGAGGGGGTCGCGCATATGCAACATCCTGGCAGCCTGCCTCGCATGCCTAATGCAACCTGTGGGAGCGACGTGAGTCGCGAGCTCTTCGCTGAAATCCCCAAGGCACCCAGCCTGGCCGCTTTCGCGACTCACGTCGCTCCCACAAGGGAGGGGGTCGCGCATATGCAACATCCTGGCAGCCTGCCTCGCATGCCTAATGCAACCTGTGGGAGCGACGTGAGTCGCGAGCTCTTCGCTGAAATCCCCAAGGCACCCAGCCTGGCCGCTTTCGCGACTCACGTCGCTCCCACAAGGGAGGGGGTCGCGCATATGCAACATCCTGGCAGCCTGCCTCGCATGCCTAATGCAACCTGTGGGAGCGACGTGAGTCGCGAGCTCTTCGCTGAAATCCCCAAGGCACCCAGCCTGGCCGCTTTCGCGACTCACGTCGCTCCCACAAGGGAGGGGGTCGCGCATATGCAACATCCTGGCAGCCTGCCTCGCATGCCTAATGCAACCTGTGGGAGCGACGTGAGTCGCGAGCTCTTCGCTGAAATCCCCAAGGCACCCAGCCTGGCCGCTTTCGCGACTCACGTCGCTCCCACAAGGGAGGGGGTCGCGCATATGCAACATCCTGGCAGCCTGCCTCGCATGCCTAATGCAACCTGTGGGAGCGACGTGAGTCGCGAGCTCTTCGCTGAAATCCCCAAGGCACCCAGCTTGGCCGCTTTCGCGACTCACGTCGCTCCCACAAGGGAGGGGGTCGCGCATGTGCAACATCCTGGCAGCCTGCCTCGCATGCCTAATGCAACCTGTGGGAGCGACGTGAGTCGCGAGCTCTTCGCTGAAATCCCCAAGGCACCCAGCTTGGCCGCTTTCGCGACTCACGTCGCTCCCACAAGGGAGGGGGTCGCGCATGTGCAACATCCTGGCAGCCTGCCTCGCATGCCTAATGCAACCTGTGGGAGCGACGTGAGTCGCGAGCTCTTCGCTGAAATCCCCAAGGCACCCAGCCTGGCCGCTTTCGCGACTCACGTCGCTCCCACAAGGGAGAGGGTGGCGCATCTGCAACATCCTGGCAGCCTGCCTCGCATGCCTAATGCAACCTGTGGGAGCGACGTGAGTCGCGAGCTCTTCGCTGAAATCCCCAAGGCACCCAGCCTGGCCGCTTTCGCGACTCACGTCGCTCCCACAAGGGAGGGGGTCGCGCATGTACAACATCCTGGCAGCCGGCCTGGCAAGCCGTCTCGCATGCCCACAGGGCGGGTGGCGAAGATGACGGCGCATCAGTGGCGTCCGTATTTGTCGTCCAGGCGCTTGTTGAGCGCCTTGACCTGCACGCGGGCTTCGGCCTTCTGCGCCAGGCGGGTGGCCAGCTTGCCGGCCGCGCTGGCGACCTCGTCACGGAGCTTCAGGTAATTGAGGAAGCGTTCCTCGTCCAGCTCGCCACGCTCGATCGCCGCGCGCACGGCGCAGCCCGGTTCGCGCTGGTGCGAGCAGTCGCGGAAGCGGCATTGTTCGGCCAGCGCCTCGATGTCGGCGAATCCGCCTTCGACCAGATCCTCTTCGCCGGTCGGTTTGAGCTCGCGCATGCCGGGGGTGTCGATCAGGCAGGCGCCGGAGGGCAGCGGCATCAGCGCGCGATGGGTGGTGGTGTGGCGACCGCGCGAATCGCTCTCGCGGACCTCGCCGGTCTTCATCCGGTCGTCGCCCAGCAGGGTATTGGTGAGGGTGGACTTGCCCGCGCCCGAGGAACCGACCAGCACTACCGTATGGCCCGGCTGCAGCCAGGGCGCCAGCACCGCCACGCCGTCGGGATCCTTGGCGTTGAGCGCGAACACCGGCACGTCCTGCGCGGTCACGTCGGCCAGCGCTTCGATGGCATCGCTCGCGTGTTCATGGCGGTCGGCCTTGGTCAGCACCACCACCGGCTGCGCCCCGCCGCTGCCGACCAGCAGCAGGTAACGTTCGATCCGGCGCGGATTGAAGTCCGCGTCCAGGCCCGAAACGATGAAGACGGCATCCACGTTGGCGGCGATGACCTGCTGCTGGTAGTGCTCGCCGGCCGCGCCGCGCTTGATGCCGGTGTGCCGTGGCAGCAGGGCGACGATGCGCTTGCCTTCCAGCAGCACCCAGTCGCCGACCGCCGGGCGCTCATGGGCGGGGGAACCCGCCTTGCGGAAGCCCGGCCGGCGCTGCCATTCGGGCAGGGATTCGGCCTTGATGGCGGTGTCCGGGCCGTCGGCCACGACATACCCCGAGCGATGCTGTTCGGTCACCCTCGCCGGTCGCGCCTCGGGGTGGGCCGCCAGCAGGGCCGCCCAGGCCGGGTCCTCCGGCGTACCGGGCCAGGGCCAGCCGATGGCGCGCAGGGAGGCGAGGTCGAGGGGGGCGTGTGCGGGATTTGCGGGCATGGCGGGATTCTAGACGCCTGTTAAACCGGGCGGCGCGCGGCTGCATAAATTTCCGTTAAGCTGGCCGTCCAACTCTCCAAAACCATTGCCATGTCTGCCCCGTCCCCCTTCCAGCTGCCCGTGCGCGAGCGCCTCTCCGAAGTCCGTTACGAAATCCGTGGCGAGCTGGCTCGGCGAGCTCGTGAGCTGGAGGCCCAGGGACGCAAGCTGATCAAGCTGAACATCGGCAACCCCGGCGCCTTCGGTTTCCGCGCCCCGGCGCACCTGCAGAAGTCGATCGTGGGCGACATCGACCACACCGACCCCTATACCCACCAGCAGGGCCTGCCGGCCGCGCGCGAAGCCGTCGCCGCCGCCTACACCCGGCGCGGCACCCCGCATGCCAGCGCGGACCGCGTGTTCATGGGCAACGGCGTCAGCGAGCTGATCGACGTGTCGCTGCGCGCGCTGCTCAATCCCGGCGACGAAGTACTGGTGCCGTCGCCCGACTACCCGTTGTGGTCGGCCGCCACCATCCTCAACGACGGCCGTCCGGTCTATTACCGCTGCACGCCGGAAAACGGCTTCCTGCCGGATCCCGGTGAAATCGAACAGCTGATCTCCTCGCGCACCAAGGCGATCGTGCTGATCAACCCGAACAACCCGACCGGCGCGATCTATCCGCGCGAACTGCTCGAGCGGATCGTCGCCATCGCGATCAAGCACAAGCTGCTGCTGATGGTCGACGAAATCTACGACCAGGTGCTGTACGACGGCGCGCGTTTCGAGCCGGTCGCGCCGCTGGCCGGCGATCATCCCTGCATCACCTTCAGCGGCCTGAGCAAGGTGCACCGCGCCTGCGGCTGGCGGGTGGGCTGGGCAGTGGTGTCCGGCAGCATCGAGCGGGTACGCGAGTACCTGCAGGCGATGGATCTGCTGAGCGCGCTGCGCCTGTGCGCCAACGTGCCCGGCCAGTACGCGGTGGAAGCCGCGGTCAACGGCCCGGACACCATCACCGAACTCTGTTCGCCGGGCGGACGCCTGTACGAGACCCGCCGCGCGATCATCGAGGCCTGCGACGCCAGCGAGCACCTGGAACTGGTGCGTCCGGACGCGGCGCTGTACGCGTTCCCGGCGGTGGTCGGCGATGCTGCCAAGGGCTTCGACGATCACGCCTTCGCCCTGGACCTGCTGGAAACCGAAGGCGTGCTGGTGGTGCCCGGTTCGAGCTTCAATGTGCCCTACCGCAACCACTTCCGCGTCACCTTCCTGCCCGAGGCGGCGGTGATGCGCGAAGTCTTCGTCCGCATCGGCCGTGCACTTGACCGCCGCGCCGAGGCCGCCACCAAGGTGGTGCCGCTCAAGGGACGCCGCCCCGCCGCGGCCTGATGGCGTGATGTCCGGAGTCGACTGGAACCTGCTACACGATGCCTATGGGAGGGCAGCGGGAATTCCCCTGCTCCTCCAGCAACTCGATGACTTTCCAGCCGAGCCGGAAGCCGAGAGCGAACCCTGGTTTACTCTCTGGAGCACGCTTTGCCATCAAGGCGATGTCTATTCCGCATCCTTCGCTGCGGTAGTGGCGATGGATGCGATTCTGGCCAAGGCCCCGGAACGGGCCACACCCAGTTTCTTCGGGCTCCCGGCCTGCATCGAGATTGCCCGCACCAATAAGGGGCACGAAGTTCCAAAGCAATTCGCACAGCCCTATTGGGCGGCGCTGGAAGGCCTCGCTCGTTCCGCCCTTGTATATCTTCGGGACGGGAAGGAGCAGGATACGCGGGCATCCGCGCTGTCGCTGATCGCGGCTTCCGTGGGTGAAGCCCGCATCGCCGAGGTACTTCTGGAAGTCCAGGAAGATGCCTTGAACGATCTTCTTGAATGGCTCCGTTCACGCTGAAGAGCGCTCTCATGGCCACGATACACACCACCGCCCTGCTGCCCGAGTTGAGCTACCTGGCGCTCGGCGACTCCTACACCATCGGCGAGTCGGTACCCGAAAACGGGCGCTGGCCGGTGCAGCTTGCGCAGGCGCTGCGCAACGAAGGCATTCCGCTGGCGGATCCGCGCATCATCGCCACCACCGGCTGGAGCACCGACGAACTGGACGCGGCGATCACCGCGCAGGAACCGCTTGGCATGCACGATTTCGTGAGCCTGCTGATCGGCGTCAACAACCAGTACCGCGGTCGCGGCGTCGAGGAGTACCGGGTGCAGTTCGCGGCGCTGCTGTGGCGCGCGATCGGTTTCGCCGGCAACCGGCCGGAACGGGTGCTGGTGCTGTCGATTCCCGACTGGGGCGTGACCCCGTTTGCGGTGAAGGAAGGCCGCGATACCGCCCGCATCGCGCGCGAACTGGATGCCTACAACGAAGCCGCCCGCCAGGCCTGCGCGCAACGCGGCGTCGCCTTCGTCGATATCACCGCGGTCAGCCGCGCGCGCGGCACCGAAACCGCGATGCTCGCCGACGATGGCCTGCATCCGTCCGCAGCGATGTACGCGGAATGGACCCGGCTAGCCCTGCCGGTGGCGCACCGCCTGCTCGCCCACGCCTGATCCCGTCGCGCAGAGCCGGGCTTGCCCGGCGCTACGGGGAATCCGCAGGCTCGGATGGCACCACGGTGGCATAGCCTTCCCGCGCCAGCCATTCCAGCAGGCGCGCGAGGATTTCGACGTTGTGCCCGTGCGCGGCGCCTTCATGCAGCAGCACGATCGCGCCGGGCGCGATGTCGCGCGTCAACCGCGCCAGCACCTGGTCCGGATCGCAATCCACGCCGTCGAACCCGCGCGCGCTCCAGGCGACACGCGCCAGGCGGTGGCGCTTGAGCGACAACCCGACGAAGGGATTGGTCATCCCCACCACCGAACGGAACCAGCGCGGCGTCTGCCCGGATACCACCGTCAGCAGCGACTGGTTGCGGCCGATCTCGTCCTCCATCGCCGCCGGACCGAGCCGCCAGAAGCGGGTATCCGGATGGCTGGCGCTGTGATTGCCGATGCCATGCCCGCGGCGGAGGATGTCCCGCACCCGCTCCGGCTGCGCCACCGCGCGTTCGCCGACCAGGAAGAACGTGGCGCGCGCGTCATGGCGTTCCAGCAGATCCAGGATCGGACCGGTATCGGCGGACGGCCCGTCGTCGATGGTCAGCCAGACCTCGCGCCGCGCCGTCGGCAGGCGGGACAGCGCCGGGCACAGCAGGGTCGCGCGGGGGTACAGGGTCGCCCAGACCACGGTCAGGTGGGTCAGCAGCATCGCCGGCAGGCCGATCCGCCATCCCCAGCGCCACCACAGCGCCACCACCGCCACTTGCGACAACGCCAACAGGCCCAATATCAAGCCGGGCCGGCGCGGGACGCGATGCAGTGTTCTTGCGCGGGTCATGCCCCATGATGCCATGGAGCGTAAAATTCCCTTTCCGCCTTCCGGTAGCCGTCCATGTCCCTCGACCCCGCCCTGCGCGCCCGTATCGAATCCCTCCTGCAGTCCAACCGCGTGGTGCTGTTCATGAAGGGCCAGCCCAACATGCCGCAATGCGGCTTTTCGGCCAAGGCGGTCGGCGCGCTCGGCGCGCTGGGCGTGGACTACGCGCACGTCAATGTGCTGGCCGACCAGGAAATTCGCGAAGGCATCAAGGCCTACGGCGACTGGCCGACCATCCCGCAGTTGTATGTCGACGGCGAACTGGTCGGCGGCAGCGACATCATCGAGCAGATGACCAATTCCGGCGAACTGGCCAGCCTGCTCGGCCTGGACGCGCCGGACCGCACCCCGCCGGCGATCACCATCACCCCGGCCGCCGCGGAGATGCTGAAGAACGCGGTCGCCGATGCCGGCCCAGGCGCCGCGCTGGCGCTGGCGATCAACGCCCAGTTCCAGCCCAACTTCCAGTTGGCCCAGTTCGACGCCAACGCCATCGCCGCCGAGTCCAACGGCGTGCGCGTGCAGTTCGATCTCGGCAGCGCGCGCCGCGCCGACGGCATCACCATCGACTGGGTCGACGACATCCGCGGCAAGGGCCTGGCCATCGACAACCCGAACGCGCCCAAGCCGGTGCAGGCGCTCTCGCCGATGGAGGCCGATGCCAAGGTCCGCGCCGGCGAAGTGCTGCTGGTGGATGTACGCCCCGCCGACGAGCGCGCCGTCGCGGCGGTCTCCGTTCCGTTCAAGACCTTCGACGGCAACGGCCGCGCGGATCTGGAAAACCTGCCCAAGGACACCGCGTTGGCATTCCTGTGCCGCAGCGGCGGCCGCAGCCAGCAGGCTGCCGAGGAGTTCCGCGCCCGTGGCTTCACCCGGGTCTACAACGTCACCGGCGGCATCAACGCCTGGGCCGACGAGGTCGACGGCACGATCAGCAAGTACTGACCGATCCATTTCCGAAAGAAGAGACGGCGCCGGAAGGCGCCGTTTCTTTTGCCGCGCGCTTGGGGACCTGAGCCGGTCCGGACTTCCCGCGGATTCTCCTTCCCCCACATGCGGGGAGGGTGGCGGCATTCGCCGTTGCCCATGCACGGCGGAACGACGTGCTCCGGATGCGGCCCCCACCCATCCTCCCCGCAGGCGGGTGAGGGGAATGTCCTGGCTATCCCCGGTAACCAGACAAGTGGGCGACATCCTTCCCTCGCGTGCGGGGAAGGTGCCCGAAGAACTTGCCCCGTACTTGATACGGGAGCGGATGGGGGCAGGCCGGGAGCAACGCCGCCGTCGTCCACGGAACCCGGCCCCCCTTACCCGCTGAAACCACCCTCGGCCAGATAGGCGAGCTCCCCGTCGGTGGAGTCGCGCCCCAGCGCCGGATTGCGGTGCGGGAAGCGGCCGAAGCGGGCGATGATGTCGTAGTGCAATTGCGCGTAGCGGATGTAGTTGGCATCGCCGGTGGCGTTGAACAGATCCAGGGAGCGCTGCTGATCGGCCAGCGCCTCGGAATGTTCGAACGGCATGTAGAAGAAGATCCTCAGTGCCGGTTCCACGCTTCCATCGAAACCGGCATCGACCGCGCGCGCCGCGTAGTGGCGCGCCAATCCGTCGGTCGCGTAGGAATGCGCGCTGCCGCGAAAACAATTGCGTGGAAACTGGTCCAGCAGCAGGACCAGCGCCAGCGCGCCTTCGGCCCCATCCGTCCAACCTTCCAGTTCGCGGCGCGCGGCGCGGAAGTGCAGTTCGCGGAATTCGTCGTGGAAGCGATCGTCGAAGGCTTCATCGCGGGCGAACCATTTTTCGTAGCCGGCATCGCGCCAGAACTCGATCACGCGGCGGGCGTCACTCATCTCGGAATCTCCATTCGTGTCCGCCGGCAAGGCTAACCGCTGCGGCGGCGCAATGGCGCATCGGCCGCCGCACGCAGCGTTCCGTGGACGTGCCGCGGGATTCAGCCCGGCAGTGCGAGCGCCAGCAGTTGGTCGTCGTATTCGCGTCCGCCGACCTGGAACCGGCGCTCGCCGACCGGCACATAGCCGGCCTTGCGATAGAACGCGATGGCCGCGTGGTTGTGCGCATACACGCCCAGCAGCAGGCGCGGCGCGCCCAGCGCGGTCGCCTCGTCGATGGCCGCGCGCATCAATGCCGCACCGATGCCGTGACCCTGGAAGCGATGCAGCAGGTAGATGCGCTTGACCTCGCGATCGCCGGGTTGCGGGTCCGACACCGGCAGGTTGGCCGGGGACAGCACCAGATAGCCCGCCGGCGCGGCACCGGGTTCGACTTCGGCCAGCCAGATCCGTAGCTCCGGGTCCGCCAGCCAGCGCGCGTACAGCGCCGCCGAGTGCTGGTCCTGGCAATGACGCAGGATGTCCGCACCCTCCAGCACCCCGGCGAAAGTTTCCAGGAAGCTGGCCGCGCCCACCGCGGCCAGCGCCTGCTCATCGCCCGCGCCCGCGCGGCGGACGCGGATCACCAGCCGTTCCGTCGCCTGGTTCACTCGTCGAATCTCAGGTGCCGGACCGACTTGCCGTTGCGGCGGATCAGCTTGAGCGCTTCGATGCCGACGTTGATGTGGTTCTGCACGAATGCCGAGCTGACCTTGGCGTCCGAAGCCTCCGTCTTCACCCCTTCCGGAATCATCGGCTGGTCCGAGACCAGCAGCAGCGCGCCGCACGGAATGCGATTGGCGAAGCCGGCGGCGAACACCGTCGCGGTTTCCATGTCGATGGCCATGCAGCGCATCACCCGCAGGCGTTCCTTGAACGCGTCGTCGTGTTCCCACACGCGGCGGTTGGTGGTGTAGACGGTGCCGGTCCAGTAGTCGTGGCCCAGATCGCGGATCATCGTGGACACCGCGCGCTGGAGGGCGAACGCGGGCAGCGCCGGGACTTCCGGCGGCAGGTAATCGTTGCTGGTGCCTTCGCCACGGATGGCCGCGATCGGCAGCACCAGATCACCCAGCTGGTTCTTCTTCTTCAGACCGCCGCACTTGCCCAGGAACAGCACCGCCTTGGGCATGATCGCGGAGAGCAGATCCATCATCGTCGCCGCATTCGGGCTGCCCATGCCGAAGTTGATCATGGTGATGCCGTCGGCGGTGGCACTGGCCATCGGCCGGTCCAGGCCGACGATGGGCGCGCCGGTCAGCTGCGAGAACGTGTTGAGGTAGCCGCCGAAGTTGGTCAGCAGGATATGTTCGCCGAACTCGTCCAGCGGCACGCCGGTGTAGCGCGGCAGCCAGTTGTCGACGATTTCGTTCTTGTCCTTCATGGGCATCCTCGTTCTCGTTGTTATCAGGTCATTCTCGCACGCACGGCCTCCCGCACTTGGCAAGCCGGCGCGGGCCGGGTTAGGGTCCAGCCACCTTCCGGGGAAAACACCATGCGACTGACCTTGATGGCCGGGCTCGGCCTGGCTTTGCTCTGCACCACGGCCCAGGCGGCAACGCCGCCCTCGCGTTTCATCCAGGACCCGTATCCCAGCACCTACCGCGCGATCGCCTCCGGCCCGGTCCTGATCGAGCACGCCACCGTGCTGACCGGCACCGGCGAACGCCTGGACGACGCCGACGTGCTGGTCCAGGACGGCCGCATCGCCGCGGTCGGGCGCGGGCTGCAGGCGCCGCAAGGCGCCACCCGCGTGGACGCGCGCGGCAAGTGGGTCACCCCGGGCATCATCGACGTGCATTCGCACCTGGGCGTCTACCCGAGTCCCGGCGCGCGCGCGCACCAGGACGGCAACGAGATGACCGGTTCGGTCACCGCCAACGTCTGGGCCGAGCATTCGGTATGGCCGCAGGATCCCGGTTTCCACACCGCGCTGGCCGGCGGCGTCACCACCCTGCAGGTACTGCCGGGTTCGGCCAACCTGGTCGGCGGCCGTGGCGTGACCCTGAAGAACGTCTCCGCCACCACCTACCAGGGCATGAAGTTCCCGGGCGCGCCGTGGGGACTGAAGATGGCCTGCGGCGAAAATCCCAAGCGCGTGTATGGCGGCAAGGGGGTGCCGCCGATGACCCGGATGGGCAACGTCGCCGGCTACCGCGCCGCCTTCATCGATGCGGCCGAGTACCTGAAGAAGAACGCGCCGAAGGATTCCGAACCGAAGAAAAAGCGCTGGTGGCAGCGTGGCTCCGGCGACGGCCAGGACAGCAGCGGCGACAGCGGCGGCAAGCGCGATCTGAAACTGGACACCCTGGCCGGCGCCATCCACGGCGACATCCTGGTGCACATCCACTGCTACCGCGCCGACGAGATGGCCACCATGCTCGACCTGGCCAAGGAGTTCGGCTTCAAGGTCGCCGCGTTCCATCACGGCGTGGAGGCCTACAAGCTGGCCGACCGGCTGGCCGCCGAAGGCGTCTGCGGCGCGCTGTGGGCCGACTGGTGGGGCTTCAAGATGGAAGCCTTCGACGGCATCCAGGAAAACATCGCGCTGGTCGATCGTCCCGCCAACAGCTGCGCGATCGTGCATTCGGATTCGGACGAGGGCATCCAGCGCCTCAACCAGGAGGCGGCCAAGGTGATCGCCAGCGCGCGCCGCGCCGGCATGGGCGACATCACGCCCGAGCACGCGATCCGCTGGCTCACCGCCAACCCGGCCAAGGCGCTGGGCGTGGCCGCGCAGACCGGCACTCTGGAGGCAGGCAAGATGGGCGACGTGGTGATCTGGAACCAGAATCCCTTCAGCGTCTACGCACAGGCCGAACAGGTTTACATCGACGGCGCGCGCGTGTACGACCGCCACGATCGGAGTCGCCAGCCCGTCTCGGACTTCCTGCTCGGCCAGGAGGTGTCGCGATGAGCCGCCGTCTGCTGGGTCGCCTGTGCCTGCTGGCCGTGGCCGTCGCCGCTTCGCCTGTGATGGCGCAGGACGTATTGATTCGCAATGCCACCGTGCATACCGCCGCCGCGCAGGGCACGCTGAAGAACGCCGACGTGCTGATCCGCAACGGCGTGATCCAGGCGGTCGGCGCCGGCCTGTCCGCGCCTGCGGGCGTGGAGGTGGTGGATGCGGCGGGCAAGCCGCTGACGCCGGCATTGTTCGCCGGCATCACCGAGATCGGCGTGGAGGAAGTTTCCGGCGAACAGGCCACCGACGACAGTTCGGTCTCGCTGGCCAACCAGCAGCCGATGCGCCCCGAGTTCGATGTCACCCTCGCCTATAACCCGGCCTCGATCCTGGTGCCAGTGGCGCGCGTGGAGGGCCTGGGCTTCACCCTGCTGGGCGCGGGCACCGGCGCCTCCTTCATCGCCGGCCAGGGCGGCGTGATGCGGCTGGATGGCAGCGCCGATCCGATCGGACCGCGCGCGCTGTTCGTCCGGCTGGGCGGCGGTGCGTCCGGCCTGAGCGGCAACTCGCGCGCGGCGCAGTGGATGCTGCTGGACCAGCTGGTCGCCGAAGCGCGCGGCCGCATCCCCGCCGATTCGCCGCATGCCCTGCTGACGCCGGCCGGCCGCGCCACGCTGGCGAAATACCTGGCCGGCAACGGCCGGTTGGTGGTGGGCGTCAATCGCGCCGCCGACATGCGCCAGCTGCTGCGTTGGGCGAAGAAGGAAAACATCCGCATCGCGATCAGTGGCGGTGCCGAGGCCTGGAAGCTGGCACCGGAACTGGCGCAGGCGCGGGTACCGGTATTCATCGACGGCCTGGCGGCGTTGCCGTCGGACTTCGATCAGATCGGTGCGACCCTGGAGAACGCGAAACGGTTGGACGCAGCCGGTGTCAGCGTCGGCTTCACCCAGTCCGGCGACGCCTCCCACAACGCGCGCAAAATCCGCCAGCACGCCGGCAACGCGGTCGCCAACGGCCTGCCGTGGGAACAGGGCCTGGCGGGACTGACCCGGGTGCCGGCGCAGGCATTGGGCGTGGACGATCGGCTGGGCAGCATCGCGCCGGGCAAGCTGGCCGATCTGGTGCTCTGGAGCGGCGATCCGCTGGATGTGATCAACACCGCCGAGCAGATCTGGCTGGGCGGCAAGGCCATGCCGATGCGTTCGCGCCAGACCGAACTGCGGGATCGCTACCTGCGCGACGGCGGTGCCCTGCCGCGCGCCTACAGTCGCTGAGCAGACAACCCGGCCGGCGCCCGCCGGCCGGGTCATGCGCGGTGCGCGCGTCTTCCACCCCGGCGCGCCTGTCCAGAGGCCCATGACGCGCCTACACTGACCCGTCATCCGGCCTCGGGGAGCGGCATATGGAGCACATCAATTTCCTGGCGGTGCTGGCCGCCGCGGCATCGGCCTTCCTGCTCGGAGGCCTCTGGTACGGACCGTTGTTCAAGCAGGCGTGGTGTCGCGAAGCGGGAGTGGATCCGAACGCCTCCAACGGCCATCCGGCGCGGATTTTCGGTGGCGCGTTCGTGCTGAGCCTGATCGCGGCGGCCGTGTTCGCCTGGTTCCTCGGTCCGCGCCCCGCGCTGGGCGCCGCCGTCTGCACCGGCGCGATCACCGGGCTGGGCTGGGTCGCCGCCAGCTTCGGCATCAATTACCTGTTCGCCGGCCGCTCGCTGAAGCTCTGGCTGATCGACGGTGGCTACCACACCCTGCAATTCACCCTGTACGGATTGATCCTGGGCCTCTGGCACTGAGGAACCGAGGCGCGGCCGGCGAGCGCGATCAGCCCTCGTTGTCGGCTGCCCAACGCGGGGTTGCCGCAACGCCGGTGGCGGGGTCGTCTCCGGCCACCACCTGGTTGCCGCCGGCGCGCTTGGCGCGATACATCGCCTCGTCGGCGCGCTTGATCAGGCTGGCGACGGTGTCCTCGGCGGTGCACTCGGCCACCCCGACACTGACGGTCAGGCCGACCTCGATCCCGTCCACCACCCGGCAGTGGCGCGCGATCTTCGCGCGCACGCGCTCGGCGAGCGTCGCGGCCGCGTGGCCATCCACGCCGGTCAGCACCAGCACGAACTCCTCGCCACCCAACCGCCCCAGCTGGTCGCCGTACTGGAATTCCTCGCTGATCACCCGGGTCACCGCGCGCAGGCAGTGATCGCCGAAAGCATGTCCATGACGATCATTGATCTGCTTGAACACATCCAGATCGATGAACAGCAGCGACAGCGGAATGTGTTCGCGGCGGCGTTCCAGGATGGCCCAATCCAGCCGGTACTCGATGCCGCCACGGTTGAGCACGCCGGTCAGCGCGTCGCGCTCGGCATGCTCCTTCGCGGTATCGCGCTCCTGGCGGAACGTCAGCATGCGATCGGCCAGACCCAGCGCCATCACCACCGAGGCGTAGCCGAGGACGAAGGGATAGCCGTAGTCCAGCCAGTCCTGCACCGGCATGCCCAGGCTGATCTGCACCGCCCGCCAGATGCCGAACACCATCAGCGGCACCCACGCGGCCAGGAAGTAAGCCGCATGGCGGCTGCCGTTGCGCCCGGCCAGCGCCAGGCTGAGGATGCTGAGGGCATGGGTCAGCAGGAACAGGCCGTTGCCGAGATCGGGAAACCAGTCCTTCCGCGCCGGCCAGGGCAGCAACAGGAACAGCAGCGCCAGCGCCGGCAGGCGGATGCCGGTCCAGCGCATCCATCGGGTCAGCCGCGGTGTGTGCCGGCGCAGATCCGCGTATTCGATCATCAGGGCGGTGGTCAGCATCGTCGCCAGGGTGGCGATGTACCAGATGCCCGGTGCGCCGAAACGCCAAAGCACCCGCAGGCCCGGCAGGGCATACGCCTCACCATAGGAGCACAGGACGTACAGCATCTGCGCGAGCATCGCGCCGGCATACAGCAGGTAGACCCGCTCGCGCAGCACCAGCCAGAACAACAGCACGGTCAGCGAAACGCCCAGCGTCACGCCCATCGCCATCATCAGCATGCGGGTGTGCTGGAGATCGGACGCGGCATGTTCGGCGCGCGACTCCACCTTGACGTGCAACGGATAGCGCGCGTCCTCCACCTTCACGTAGACCGGCGCGTCGCCGGCCAGCGGAAACACCAGCGCATGGCGGGAATAGCGCGGATCCAGATCCGGGTCGAACAGGCGATGGCTGACCGGCGCAACACCGGGCCCGGTCAGGACCGTGACCCGAGCGCTGTACGGGTGGTACACCACCAGCAATGGCGATTCGATGCCGCCCTGCGGTTGCAGCCGCCACTCGCCGTTGCCCAGCACGTGCGGGCCGGGCGTGGTCGGGTTGGCTTCATCGACCAGCGCTTGCTCGAAGCGGCGTTCGGAAAACAGGCCCGCGGTCTGGTCGGCCTGTTGCGTGGCGACGACGGGCAGGATGGGATCAACGCGCGCGATGCCGCCTTCCTGCGCCACCGCCGGCTGCGTCAGCGCCGTCCCCAGCAGAATCCACACCCACCCCAGTTTCATGCCACTCCCTGTCCTGCGGGCGGAAGTGTGGACATGGGCCCCCCGTGCCACAAGGGGAAAGACGGTTATTTTGTGATGACAATCACACTAATATTTAGTCATAAGTCTCTGATGAGACCTGTCTGTAATCTCGTTTCTAGTGTGACGACACCCGCCATATAGTGACCGCTCGCACAATCCCACTTCCGGGACGCGACGCGGCGGACCGCTTGCGCTAGCGTGCGATGGCTGACAATGCGACACCTGCCGGGAGGGGCAAAGATGCGCATCGGAATCGTCGTCGACTCCGCCTGTGATTTACCGCAGGATTTCCTGCGCGACAACAACATCATCCTGCTGCCGATCACCGTACGCATCGGTGACGCCGTACTGACCGATCACCGCGACGAGGAAGCGACGCTCAGCTTTCTCCAGGCGCACGTGGCCGAGCGCGGGCACGAGGCCGAGACCACGCCGTTCTCGGTCGCCCAGATCCGGGACCTGTTCCTGGGCAAGCTGGTGATGGACTACGACCACGTGTTCTGCCTGACCATCACCCGCACGCGCAGTCCGATCCACGACAACGCGATGCAGGCGAGCTTCGCCATCCTCAACGATTACAAACCGGTGCGGCAGGCGGCGGGATTCAACTCGCCGTTCGCGCTGCGGGTGATCGACACCCAGAACCTGTTCGCCGCGCAGGGCGTCACCGCGGTAGAAGCCGTGCGCATGCGCGCGGCCGGCGCCAGCGTGCAACAGATCCGGGTGCGCCTGGAGGAACTGGCCAATCACACCCACGGCTACATGATTCCCCGCGATCTGTATTACCTGCGGGCGCGGGCGCGGACCAAGGGTGATCGCAGCGTCGGCCTGCTCAGCGCGGCGCTGGGCAGCGCGCTGGACATCAAGCCGGTGCTGCATGGGCATGCCGGCAACACCGAGCCGGTCGCCAAGATCAAGGGATTCGACAACGCGGTCGAGCAGCTGTTCCGGTTTACCGGCCATCGGGTGATGGACGGCCTGATGACACCCACCGTGTGCCTGGGCTATGGCGGCGAACTGGCGGAGATGCGTTCCCTGCCCGGCTACCAGCGCCTGCGCGACATCTGCGCCAACCACAACGTCGAGGTGTTCGAGAGCGTCATGAGCCTGACCGGCATGGTCAACGTCGGCAAGGGTGCGATGGTGGTGGGGTTCGCCTCCGCACCGCACGTGTTCAAGCCGGCTTAAGCCTGCGTCGCCGTCATAACGGACAGCTAACGCTCGGGATCGCTAACCTTAGCCACCCAAGGACGAGAGGCTCGTATGGCCGTGCGTTATTACATCAGCCTGCCCGACCCCGACCGCGCCCGCGGTGGCGATCCGGCACTCAGTTTCACCGCCCACGGCGCCGACGAATTCGCGGCGCAATTGCAGTCGGCGCTGCAGAGCGATGGCCTGTTCCAGCGCTGGCGGCTGAAGCAGGACGATCCCGATGACGTCGACCCCGGACTGGGACTGACCGATCCCGGCGCCCGCGTTTCCGGCCAGCAGGACGATCTGCGGATCGTGCTGGTGGCGACCACTTCCATTCCCGGCCAGGTGCTGAAGCACCGCCTGCGTCTGCTGTCCGGCAGCGCCTGGGAACTGCGCGACGTCTCGGCCGCCTGACGGCGGCCGCTGCCCGACGCCGGCGGGCCTCAGGCCCGCAATGCCGCCGCGTGGTGGGCGATGTGCTCGCCGATGAAGCTGGCGATGAAGTAGTAGCTGTGATCGTAGCCCGGCCGCATCCGCAGCCTCAGCGGGTGCCCGGCCCGGTCGCAGGCGTCCCGCAGCAGTTGCGGCTTCAGCTGGCCATCCAGGAACTCGTCCGCCTCGCCCTGATCGATCAGCAGCGGCAGGCGTTCGCTGGCATGCCCGACCAGTTCGCTCGCATCCCAGCCTTTCCAGGCCTCGCGGTCCTCGCCCAGATAGGCGGTGAACGCCTTCTCGCCCCAGGGTGCGCGCGCCGGCGCGACGATCGGCGAGAACGCCGACACGCTGCGATACCGGCCCGGGTTCTTCAGCGCCACGATCAGCGCGCCATGCCCGCCCATCGAGTGCCCGCTGATCCCGCGCGCGCCGGTCGCCGGAAAGTGCGCCTCGATCAGCGCCGGCAGCTCTTCCACGACGTAGTCGTACATGCGGTAGTGGGATGACCACGGTGACTGCGTGGCATTGAGGTAGAAACCCGCGCCCTTGCCCAGGTCATAGCCTTCTGCGTCGGCGACGTCGTCGCCACGCGGGCTGGTGTCCGGCGCCACCAGGATCACGCCGTGTTCGGCGGCGTAGCGCTGCGCGCCGGCCTTGGTGATGAAATTCTGCTCGGTGCAGGTCAGCCCGGACAGCCAGTACAGCACCGGCAGGCGCTGGGTCTTCGCCTGCGGCGGCAGGTACACGGCGAAGCGCATGTCGCAGTCCAGCACCGTCGAGCGGTGGCTCCAGACTTCCTGCGATCCGCCGAAACAGGCGTGTTGTTCGATGCGTTGCATGGTTCGCGTTCCCGGAATCAGTAATGGACCACCGAACGAATCGACTTGCCCTCGTGCATCAGATCGAATGCGTCATTGATGGCATCCAGTGCCATGGTGTGGGTGACGAACGGCGCCAGTTCGATGTCGCCCTTCATCGCGTCCTCGACCATGCCCGGCAACTGGCTGCGGCCCTTCACGCCACCGAAGGCGGTACCCATCCACTTGCGGCCGGTGACCAGTTGGAACGGGCGGGTGGAGATTTCCTGGCCAGCGCCGGCCACGCCGATGATCACCGACTGGCCCCAGCCGCGGTGTGCGCATTCCAGCGCGGCCCGCATCACGTTGACGTTGCCGATGCACTCGAAGCTGTGATCGACGCCCCAGCCCGTCATCTCGACGACCACCTGCTGGATCGGCTTGTCGAAGTCCTTGGGATTGATGCAGTCGGTGGCGCCGAATTCGCGTGCCAGATCGAACTTGGACGGGTTGGTGTCGATCGCGATGATGCGCCCGGCCTTGGCCTGGCGGGCACCCTGGATCACGGCCAGGCCGATGCCGCCGAGTCCGAACACCGCGACCGAATCGCCGGGCTGCACCTTGGCCGTGTTGTGCACGGCGCCGATCCCGGTGGTCACGCCGCAGCCGAGCAGGCAGACGTGTTCCGGGTTGGCCTCCGGGTTGATCTTCGCCAGCGAGACCTCGGCCACCACGGTGTACTCGCTGAAGGTCGAGCAACCCATGTAGTGGTAAATCGGTTCGCCGTTGTAGCTGAAGCGGCTGGTGCCGTCGGGCATCACGCCCTTGCCCTGGGTGGCACGCACCGATACGCACAGGTTGGTCTTGCCGCTCTTGCAGAACAGGCACTCGCCGCATTCGGCGGTGTACAGCGGAATCACGTGGTCGCCCGGCTTGACGCTGGTCACGCCCTCACCCACTTCCACCACGATACCGGCGCCTTCATGGCCGAGCACCACCGGGAACAACCCTTCCGGATCATCGCCGGACAGGGTGAACGCGTCGGTGTGGCAGACACCGGTGTGGGTGATCTTGATCAGTACCTCGCCCTTCTGCGGCGGGGCGACGTCGATCTCGACGATTTCCAGTGGCTTGCCGGGAGCGAAGGCGACGGCGGCACGGCTTTTCATGGGGATTCTCCTGCGTATTCCTGGGATGACGGCATGACGGTTCGGACGAGGCCACGATTCCGGGCCATCGTCCGACGGATTCATTTCAGATAGGAGCGCACCAGCCCGGCCATTTCGCGGACCCGGGCCTGGCGCTGCGCGTCGGACTGGGCCGGCTGGCCGAACTCCTCGCGGATGTGGGCTTCCATCACCTCCGACATCAGCCCGTTGACCGCGCCGCGGATGGCGGCGATCTGCTGCAACACCGCCCCACAGTCGGTACCGGCCTCCAGCGCGCGTTCCAGCGCCTCGGCCTGGCCGCGGATGCGCCGCACCCGGGTCAATACCCGCTTCTTCTCGACTTCGGTATGGGGCATGGCCGCCTCCTATCCAATACTGGGGTATGGTATCTGAGCCGATGCGGTCAGTGAAGCCGTGGGGCCGCCCAACCCTGGACCTTGCTTCATCAGGTCTCCGCGGGAAACGCACGCGCGCGAACTTGATCCGGATCATCGACCGGCGCCATCAGGGGACTAAACTCTTCGCCATGCTCCGGTCCTGGTCCCTGCCGCTTCTCCGTCGCCTGCGCCGCCCGCGCATGCGGGCGCGCATGGCGTGGCTGGGCGTCTGCGCGCTGCTGCTGCAGCAACTGGCGCTGATGGCCTACGCTTGTCCGCTGGAGGCGCCTGCCGAACCTGCGCGCGTGATGGCCGGCTGCGAAGGCATGACCACGCTCGACCCCGATGCGCCGACGTTGTGTCACCAGCACTGCCAGCGCGATCATGTCGCCGCGCCGGACCTCAAGTCGCCCCAGGTCGCGCCGCTGGCGCTGCCGCCCTCCCTGTTCGATCTGAGTGAAGCCCGGCTGCCGCCGGCACCTGCGCGGCACTACCGCGACGTCCCCGTCTGCCAATCCGATCCACCGCCCGCGCAGCGCTTCTGCAGCCTGCAGATTTAGACCTCCGACACGACCGTCCCGCCCGCGCGGCATGCGATGCCGCGTGCTCGCCGTCGTTTGTCCGGAGGTTCCATGTATTCCCTTTCGCCACCGCGCTTCCAGCGCGGGAGTGGTCGCTGGCTGCGCCCGCTTCCCGCCGGAATGCCTCCCGCCAGGCTGTTCCTCATTAGCCTGGGCTGCGCCCTGCTGCTCGCCGGCTTCCCTGCCGCGTCCACTCCCATCCCGCTGAGCTTCACCCAGGCACTGCGCCTGGCGGAACAGAACGCGCCGCTGCTGACGGCGCGCCAAGCGCGGCTGGAGGCCGCGCGTGAAGACGCCGGCCGCGCCGCCGCGCTGCCGGATCCCCGGCTGACCGTGGGTCTTTCCAACTGGCCGGTCACCGGTCCGGATGCGTTCGACCTGCGCGCCGATGAAATGACCACGCAGGAAATCGGCCTGATGCAGGAGTTTCCCGCGCGGGCCAAGCGCCGCGCCCGCCAGGCACTGGCCGATGCCGGTGTGGCGCAGGCGCAGGCGATGTCGCTGGTCGAACGCAACACCGTGCGCCAAGCGGCGGCCACGGCGTGGATCGAACTATGGTCCGCGCAGCAGGGTCGCGAGGCCTTGACCGCGCTGCGCGAACCAGCGGACGCGGCGGCGCGCACCGCGCGTGCGCGCCTGGCCGGTGGTTCGGGAACCGCGGCCGACGCGTTGGCGGCAAAATCGGCGGCGCTGCTGCTGGAAAGCCGCATCGATGCGGCCGAGGCCGCCGTACAGGCGGCGCAGGCCGGCCTGTCGCGCTGGCTGCCGCCGCAGGACGCGCTTCCCGTGGCGCAGGGTCCGGCGCCGGAACTGATGGAACTCCCCGCGGGCGAGGCCGATCCGATGGCCGCGATCGCGCGTCATGCCGCCTTGCTGCCGTGGACCTCGCAGCAAGCCGTCGCCGAGGCGCAGCTGGACGCCGCGCTCGCCGGGAAACGTCCGGACTGGAGCCTGGGCGTGACCTACGGCCGCCGTGATCGCGCGCCGGACGGCATGCCGCGCAGCGACATGCTGATGTTGGAGATCTCGGTCGGCCTGCCGCTGTTCACCCGCAACCGCCAGGACCGCGACATCGCCGCGCGTCGTGCGGAACTGGGCGCGGTTGCCGCCGAACGCGAAGACGCGCGTCGCGCGCAGCGCGAAAGCGTGCGCCGCGCGCTGGCGACCTGGCAGGGATTGCGTCGCCAGCTCCAGCGCCAGCAGCACGACGTGCTGCCGCTGGCCCGCGATCGCGCACGCGCCGCGCTGGCCGGGTATGCCGGCGGCGGTGATCTGCAGCCATGGCTGGACGCACGCCGCGATGAAATCGAACAACACCTCGAACAGGCCCGCCTGCAAGGCGAACTCGGCCGCGCCTGGGCGGCGCTGGCCTATCTGCTTCCGGAACCGGAGAACACCCCATGACCACTTCCACCTCCCGCCTGCTCGGGGTCATCGTGTCCGTCGCCTTGCTCGGTATCGGCACGCTTGGCGGCTACCTGTGGGCGCGCCGCTCGCCACCGCCTGCATCGGCACCGTCATCGCCCCCCGCCCCTGCCGTCAGCGAACGCACGGTCCTGTACTGGTACGACCCGATGGTGCCGGAGCAACGCTTCGACAAACCCGGCCAGTCGCCCTTCATGGACATGCCGCTGGTGCCGCGCTATGCCGACGAGGCCGCCAGCGGCGTGCGCATCGACGCCGCGCAGCGGCAGAGCGTCGGCATCCGCACCGAGCAAGTCGGCCTGGGCCAACTCGACATCGGGCTGCGCGTGCCCGGCACGCTGGGCTGGGATCTCCGGCTCGAATCCGTGGTCAGCGCCCGCGCCGAGGGCCTGGTCACGCACGTGTTGACCAAGGCGCCATTCACGCCCGTGCACCGCGGGCAGGCACTGGCCACGTTGATCGCGCCCGGCTGGAGCAGCGCAGTGGCCGAAGCGCGCGCGCTGGCCGAGGCCGACTCGCCGGCCGCGCGCGAACTCCAGTCAGCCGCCCGCCAGCGCCTGCGCAATCTCGGTGTACCGGGGGGTGCCGGCGCGGGCGGCGCGACCCTGGTGGCGCCACACGACGGCGTGATCAGCGAAGTGCTGGTGCGGGAAGGCCAGACCGTCCTGCCGGGCACGCCGCTGTTCCGCGTCAACGGTCTGGAGACGCTCTGGCTGGAGGCATCCATTCCGCAGGCCGACGCCGGATCGCTACGCGCCGGCACGCCGGTCGAGGCCCGCGTCGATGCGCTGCCGGAACAGCGCTTCACCGGCGAAGTGGAAGCCCTGTTGCCGCAGGTGGACGCGAACAGCCGGACCCGGCGGGCACGCATCGTGCTGCGCAATCCGGAAGGACGACTGGTTCCGGGCATGTTCGCCGAAGTACTGCTGCAACCATCCTCCGGACCCGCGTTGCCGTTGGTGCCGGTCGAGGCGCTGATCGCCACCGGGCGCGAAAGCCGGGTGATCGTGCAGACCACCGAAGGCCGTTTCGAACCGGTGGCGGTGCGGACCGGTCGCAGTGCAAGGGGGCGGGTCCAGATCCTGGACGGCCTGCGCGGCGGCGAACGGGTCGTGGTCTCGGGACAGTTCCTGATCGATTCGGAAGCCAGCCTGTCCGGCGCGCTGCAACGACTGGGCGCGGAAGACGCCGCTCCATCGACATCCACATCGCACGCCCCCGGCGAGGACGTCACCACCGTGGACGCGCACGCCGGACATGCCATGCCCGCGGCCGGCGACGTGCCGGCGCAACCCCAGCCCTCACCACGCGCGATGCCTCCGGAGGCCCCGGCACGGACCAGGGCCTCGCCCGCCGCGCGCACCTGCCCGGTGCAGTACTGGTATGACCCGATGATGCCCGGGCAGCACTTCGACAAGCCCGGCAAGTCGCCCTTCATGGACATGCAGCTGGTGCCGAAATTCGCCATCGGCGCGGCCACGGATTGCACGGCCCGCGACGTCATCCCCGCCACAACGGAGAAGCAGCCATGATCGCGCGCCTCATCCGCGCCTGCATCGCCAACCGCGGACTGGTCCTGCTGGCCGCCGCGCTGTTGGCAGTGGCCGGCGTGTGGTCGGTGCGCCACACGCCGCTGGATGCATTGCCGGATCTGTCCGACACCCAGGTCATCCTCCGCACCCAATGGCCGGGGCAGACGCCACGCATCGTCGAGGACCAGCTCACCTATCCGCTCGCGACCACCATGCTGTCGGTGCCGGGCGTAAAGGCGGTGCGCGGTTTCTCGTTCTTCGGTGATTCCTTCGTCTACCTGCTGTTCGACGACGACACTGATCCGTACTGGGCGCGCTCGCGGGTGCTCGAATATCTCAGCCAGATCCGGGATCGCCTGCCGGCGGATGTCAGCCCGTCGCTGGGGCCGGATGCGACCGGACTGGGCTGGATCTACCAGTACGCGCTGGTCGACCGCAGCGGCCGCCACGACCTCGGCCAATTGCGCGCGCTGCAGGACTGGTTCCTGCGCTACGAACTCAAGACGGTGCCCGATGTGGCCGAAGTCGCCAGCATCGGCGGCGCGGTGCGGGCATGGCAGATCATCCCGGACCCGCAGGCCCTGGCCGCGCGCGGCATCACCGTCGCCCAGCTGATTGAAGCGGTGGACGCGGCCAACGGTGCCACCGGCGGTTCGGTCATCGAACAGGGCGAAGCCGACCTGATGGTCCGCAGCGAAGGCTACCTGCGCGACCGCGATGCGTTCGAGCAGGTGCCCATCGCCGGCACCGACGGTATTCCCGTGACGCTGGGCGAGGTCGCCACCGTCACCCGTGGCCCCACCTTCCGTCGTGGCATCGCCGAACTGGACGGCGAAGGCGAAGTGGCCGGCGGCGTCATCATTCTGCGCAGCGGCAAGGATGCCCTGGGGGCGATCGAGAACGTGAAGGCGCGTCTGGCCCAGTTGCAGGCGAGCCTGCCGAAGGGCGTGGAGGTCGTCCCGGTTTACGATCGCTCCGAACTGATCCGTCACGCGGTCGACAACCTCACCCGCAAGCTGGGCGAGGAATTCCTGGTGGTGGCGCTGGTCTGCGTGCTGTTCCTCTGGCACCTGCGCTCGGCGCTAGTCGCGGTGATCACCCTGCCGCTGGGCGTGCTGGCCGCGTTCATCGTCATGCACTGGCAGGGCATCACCGCCAACCTGTTGTCGCTGGGCGGCATCGCGATCGCGATTGGCGCCATGGTCGACGCCGCGGTGGTGATGATCGAGAACGCGCACAAGCACCTGGAACGCTGGCGGGAGGCGCACGGACGCGAACCGGCGGGCGAGGAGCGCTGGCGGCTGATGGCCGAATCCACCTCCGAAGTCGGGCCGGCGCTGTTCGCCAGCCTGCTGGTCATCACCCTGTCCTTCGTGCCGGTGTTCGCGCTGCAGGCGCAGGAGGGACGCCTGTTCGCGCCGCTGGCCTACACCAAGACCTATGCGATGGCCGCCGCGGCCGGGCTGTCGGTGACGCTGATCCCGGTGCTGATGGGCTACCTCATCCGCGGCCGGATCCGGCCGGAGCACGACAATCCGCTCAACCGGGTGCTGATTGCCGGCTATCGCCCGCTGCTGGACCGCGTGCTGCGCCATCCGCGCATGACCCTGGTACTCGGCGGCGTGCTGCTCGCATTGACCGCAGTGCCCTACGCGCGCATCGGCAGCGAGTTCATGCCGCCGCTGGACGAAGGCAGCCTGCTGTACATGCCGACCGCGCTGCCGGGGCTGTCCGCCGACAAGGCGCGCCAGTTGCTGCAGATTTCCGATCGCATGATCAAGACGGTGCCGGAAGTCGCGCATGTGTTCGGCAAGGCGGGACGTGCGGACACCGCCACCGATCCGGCGCCGATCGAGATGTTCGAGACCACGGTGACCTTCAAACCGCGTGACCAGTGGCGACCCGGAATGACCCCGGAACGCCTGCGCCGGGAACTGGACGCCGCGGTGCGCGTGCCCGGCTTGACCAATCTATGGGTGCCGCCCATCCGCAACCGCATCGACATGCTCGCCACCGGGATCAAGAGCCCGATCGGCATCAAGGTGACCGGTCCGGATCTCGCGGAGATCGAACGCCTCGGCGCCCGCATCGAGCAGGTCGCGCGTGGCGTACCCGGCGTCAGCTCGGCGCTCGCCGAACGGGTGGCCGGCGGCCGCTACGTCGACGTGCGGGTCCGGCCGCAGGCCGCGGCGCGCTACGGACTGACCCAGGCGCAGATCCAGCAGGTGATCGCGACCGTGGTCGGTGGTGAGCCCATCGGCGAGACCATCGAAGGACGCGAACGTTATCCGATCGTGGTGCGCTACCCGCACGAACAGCGTGACTCGCTGGAGGCCCTCCGCCGCCTGCCGCTGCTCGCCGCCGGCGGCGTCCAGCTCACCCTGGAACAGATCGCGGACATCGACCTCAATCCCGGTCCGCCGATGCTCCGCAGCGACAACGGCCGCCTGGCCGGCTATGTGTATGTCGATGTGGCCGGACGCGACCTCGGCTCGGTGGTCGTCGATCTGCAGAAAGCGGTGAAGGCGGACGTGTCGCTTCCGCCGGGCTACGGCGTCGCCTGGTCGGGACAGTACGAGTACCTGCAACGCGCCGTGGCGCGCCTGCAGTGGGTGGTGCCGGCGGCGCTGGCGATCATCTGCCTGCTGCTCTGGCTGGTGTTCCGCCGCTTCGGCGAGGTCGCGATCATCCTGCTCAGCCTGCCGCTGGCCCTGGTCGGCGGCCTGTGGCTGATCTGGGCGCTGGGCCATGCGGTATCGGTCGCAACCATGATCGGCTTCATCGCGCTGGGCGGCGTCGCCGCCGAGTTCGGCGTGATCATGCTGCTGTACCTGCGCCAGGCCTGGGAACAGCGGCTGGCCGCCGGCGAACCGGCCACCCTCGCCACCCTGGAAGCCGCCATCCGCGAAGGCGCCGTGCAGCGCGTGCGGCCCAAGGCGATGACCGTGGCGGTGATCCTGGCCGGCCTGTTCCCGCTGTTCGTCGGCGGTGGCGCCGGATCCGAGGTCATGCAGCGGATCGCCGCGCCGATGCTTGGCGGCATGATCACCGCGCCGTTGCTGTCGATGCTGATCATTCCGGCGGCGTACCGGCTGTTGCGGGGGCGTGCGTTGCCTGCCTGAAAGACGGGGTTAAAAAAAAGCCGCGGAAGCCAGCTTCCGCGGCGGTTACAACAGAGAGATGACAAAGAGAGAAAAACCGGCCGTCCCGGCCTGTTGCCGTTACGCGTCCGTGTCAGTGTGCGCCGACGTGGAACGTCAGCGAAGCGCGATCGGAAATGAAGTCCAGCCCATCCTCGGTAGTGGGCTCCATCCGATTGGTGTGGATGTACCAGATCGCCGCCTTCGTCACTTCGAACTCGCCGCGTCCCTGCGCATCGGTGCGCAGCAGCTGCGCCGGCGGCGCCGGACCACCCGCGGCTTCGGTGCCACGCCCGACATGCACCCGCAGCCCGGAAACCGGTTTTCCCCGGTACAGGACTTCAAAGCCGAGGCGCTCGCCCGGCGCGACCGTGGCCGGATGCCGCGATAGCCGGATCTCCAGCGGATAGTCCAGGCTGTCCGCATAGTCATCGGTCCGCGCTTCGCCGCTCTGCAGGATTGCCCGGGCGTGCTTGGCATAGGCATAGCGCACGCCCTTCGGATAGCGGGCCGGGTCGTAGCTCGCCAGCGTGTCGGGCAGATCCTCCAGTTTCAGATAGGTGGCGAACTCGCTCGCGCTGCGTTCGCTCACCGTCGGTTGGGTGGAGACACCGAGCATCGCGGTGCCGGCCGTGGCCGGTGTCAGGCTCAGCCGGCTCTGCTTGCCTTCGGCCTTCCACCGCGCCGCGTCCGGATGGCTGCGCTGGCCGGCCTGCAGGAAGGTGACGTCACGCAGGCGCGATGGTGTCACCGGGCCGGCGCTTTCCTCGAAGGTTCCATTGTTGACGTGCGCGGACACCGCTTCGCCGGGTTTCACCGGGGAATCGGGAAAGGCCACGAACAGATCGTGGGAATGGACGGGCCCCGCGCCGACGATGGCCAGCGCCAGGCATGCCTGGAGAACGTGTTTGATCATGATGTCCGGTCCTGAATGAAGGGGATTACCAGCGATAGCTCACGCGCACGTTCCAGCGGCGGCCGAGCAGGTCGTAGGTCATGGTGTCGGTGTTGGCGTTGGGGTTGTTCTGGATGAAGGGCGCCTTGCGATCGAACAGGTTCTCCACCCCGGCAGAGACATCCCAACGCTCCTTCACGCCGTAGCCGACCTGCAGGTTGTGGTACAGCACGGCCGGGGCGCGCGATCCCAGCGTGCCGGGCCTGGCCACGATGTCGTCGGCCGAACCGATGTACTGCACGCTGTAGACTCCCGACCAGCGCTCGCGCGCCATCCGCCACGACGCCAGTCCGCGCCACTGGGTATAGCTGCCCAGCCCGCTGGTGATCCGGCCGGCGTACTCGATGGTCGCCGCGCCGGGAAACGGCGCGACGTCATAGCGTTCCAGGTACGACGCATCCAGGCTGACGGTGCTCGCCCAGCCCGCCCAGTCGAACTGGTACAGCGCGCCGAGATCGACGCCTTCGGCCTGCTCGCTGGCCGCGTTGACCTGCTGCGAGGACAGATAGTCGATCTCGCCGGTGGCCGCGTTGCGGGTGAAGTGGGTGGCCGAGCAGAACGGGTGCGACAGATTGGGCGTGTTGTAGCAGGCGCGCAGTTTCACCGAACCCTCGATGCTGCGGATCGCGTTCTCGATGCGGATGCGGAAATAGTCCGCGGTCAGGGTCAGTCCGGGCACGAAGCCCGGCGTCCAGACGAATCCGGCGGTGAAGGTGCGCGCGTCCTCCGGTTCCAGCGCCGGATTGCCGCCAGTGGTGGTCAGGATGGTGTTGCCCAGCTGCTGGAAGTTCGCCGGCACCCCGGCGCGCTGGCAGTTGGCGCGGACCACCGAATCGGCCGGCAATGCGCTCCAGTTGCTGCATGGATCCAGCGTGGTCAGGCTGCCCTGGCCGATGCCGCCGAACAGTTCCGGGATACTCGGGATGCGGAAGGCGGTGGCGTAGTTCAGGCGGACCTTCAGTGCCTCGGCAATCTGCCAGTCCAACCCGAGCTTGTAGTTGGTGTCGCTGCCGAACAGGTCGTAGCGGGAATAGCGACCGGCAAGATTGAAGGTCAGGTAGTCGACCATCGGCACGCCCTGCAACAGCGGAACCGCCAGTTCGACGAACGCTTCCTTGGCGGTGTAATCACCTTCGATGGGATCCTGGCGGACGATGTTGGCGCTGCCGTTGACCACCAGCGGGTCCGGATACAGCCAGCCCTTTTCCCGACGCCACTCCACGCCGGACGCGAATGCGACGCTGCCGGCCGGAAGATCGAACAGCGTTCCGGACACCGTGCCGCTGACACTCTGCTGGCTGTTGCCGCCGGAACCGCGCTGGGTAAACAGGATGTAGTCCAGGACCGCGGGCGACAGGTTGCCGTAGCCCAGGTAGTTGCCGCACGGAATGGCGGCGCCGGGCGCGTTGCTGCACAGGCTGGTGTTGAGCGTGTTTTCGACCCGATCCAGATTGGCGATGTTGGTGGACGTGTCGGTACCGCTGTTGCGGCCCCAGTTCACCGCCACCGACCAGTCCCAGTCATCCCCCCAGCGTCCATCCAGGCCGACCACCGCGCGGAACGTGTCGATTTCCTGCGCGGTGATGCGCGCACCGGCTTCTTCCAGCCGCCTGCGTTCCAGGGTCAGGTTCTGGCCGGTCGGATTGGTCGGATGGCCCGCACCGATGCGGATGGTCCGGTACACGCCCAGGGTGTTGGGCGAAGCCCGCTGGTGCGAGCGCCGGTTGGTCGACATCAGTTCGGTGAACAGGCGCGTGTCGTTGGTCAGATCATAGTGGCCGAAGGCGCTCAGGCCGATGCGCTTGATCGGGCTGACCGCGTTGAGGGTGTGGTTGTAGTTGTAGTTGTGCCTGGCGGGTGAGTAGGTTTCATAGGAACGTGGATCGCCGTTGGGATCCTGATTGAAGTTGACGATGCGTCCATCCGCCAGCCGCGCGCGGCCGCCGATGGTGGACGAATTGCCCACGCATTCCAGCCGCCCGTTCACCACGCCCAGGGGACAAGGCGCCCGTGACACCATCGGAATGGTGCCGCTCTCGGCATAGGTGACGGCACCTGCCATCGCGCCGCGCTCGCCCCGCGTGCCCCAGGCCAGGTTGACCGAGGTGATGTCGCCGTCACCACGGAAGGTTTCGCCGTAGCGGCTGGAAAACTCCACCCCTTCCACATCCTTGCGGGTGATGATGTTGACCACGCCCGCGACCGCGTCGGCACCGTAGATCGCCGAGGCGCCGTCCTTGAGAATCTCGATGCGTTCGATCAGCGCCAGCGGGACGACATTCAGATCCACTGAATTGTTGGCGCCGGTGCCGCCGTTGACCACGCGACGTCCGTTCAACAGCACCAGGGTGCGGTTCACGCCCAGTCCGCGCAGGTTGATCTGGGTGGCACCATTGCCGTTGCCGGTCCAGAAGTTGTTGGACTGGGACCCCGCCGCGCCGGCGGATGCGGGCAGGCGTTGCAACAGGGTTTCCACCGAGACCGCGCCGGAACTCTGGATGGTCTCGGCGTCGATGACGGTGGTCGGCCCGAGTCCCGACATCTGCGCGCGCTTGATGTGGCTGCCGGTCACCTGCACGGTGTCGAAGGTGGTGGCCGCCGGCGGCGCGGTGGCGATTGCCGTTTCGTCCTGTCCCGGCGTGATCGGGTCCGGAGCCGTCGCGGCGCCATGGTTGACCGGCATCGCGACGGGCGATGGCGGTTCCGGTCGCGACCGTTCGCGCACGATGGCCAGCGCGCCGGTGTGATCGCGCCGGACCACCAGTCCGGTGCCAGCCAGCAGGCGCGCCAGCGCCGCGTCGTGCGACATCTCGCCGCGCGCACCCGCGGTCCTCAGCCCGCGCACATCCTCGCTCAGGTACACCAGCCGCACGCCCGATTGCGCGGCGTAGGTCTCCAGCGCGTTCTTCAGTTCTCCTTCCGCGATATCGAACGTACGCGTCTGGGCCGCGGCGGATACCGCCAGCGCCAGCCCGCAGAACACCGACAACATCGTCTTCACTCGTTTGGCACGAGCCATTCCCCTCTCCCCGGTTACAGCGCACATTGGCCGTGCTTACCCTGACGACCCCGCGCGGCGGTTCCGGTATGCGAATTTCCGGAACCCGTCGCCGGGTCAATGCGGCTGCGACACGCGAATCTCGTCGCCGCGTTCTTCCACTTTCAGGTTGAACGCCTGGGCGAGCAGGCGCGAGAACGCCTCCACGCCGTTGGCGTCGAAGCTGCCGCCGATGCGCATGCGCGCGGTGGCGTCGTCGACCAGTACGAGTTGCTTGCGGTTGTAGCGATTGAACTGCTCCGCCGCGTCCTGCAGCGTGGACTGGTCGAATTCCAGCGTGCCGTGACGCCAACTCAACGTGCGCCGTACCCGATCCGCGGCATGACTGGCGACCACCATGCCGGCCGGCTTTCCGTAGAGCAGGTCGCCGCCCCCCACGATGACCGGTGGCTTGCCGGGCACGGGATTCACCGGTTCGACCCGAACCCGTCCCTCCAGCACCGCGACCTCGAAACGCTCGCGTTCGCGGCGAACCGAGAACCGCGTGCCCAGCACCACGATCCGATGATCGCCGGCATGGATAACGAACGGGTGCGCCGGATCCGGCTTGACGTCGAAATACGCTTCTCCCCGCAGCAGCCAGACTTCCCTTCGTCCCGCCTCCACCTGTGCGCGCACGCGCGTCGATGTGTTGAGTTCCAGCTTCGAACCATCGGCGAGCGCCACCGATTCGTGCCCGCCCACCCCGGTGCTGTACCCGGCATCGGATTCGATCCAGGGCAGGCTGGCGAGCAGGGCCGCCGCGACGACGCCCGCCGCAATGGCCCATCCCCGATGCCGGGATCGGCGCGTCGCCATCGCGGCGCCGGGCCGCAGGGCGGCCAACCGATCCGCCCTGTTCCAGACCGATTTCAGGCGCAGCCAGGCCACCCGATGCGCGGTGTCCTGCATCAGCCACGCCTGCAACCCGCGTTCGTCGGCATCGCTCCATTCCGGCGCCTCCGCGCGCGATACCCAGCGCGCCGCTTCCTGTTCGACGTTCTCGTAAGGCTTCATGGTTTGCCCACTTCCCTTTTCACCCGTTTTCCCGGCCGGCGCACATGGCCGGCACCGCCCAGCATGAAATCGGCCAGGGCCCGCATCCCCAGCAGGGTCTGCCTTTCGACCGCGTCCTCGCCAATGCCCATGCGCGCAGCCACCTCCCGCTGCGAGAACCCGTGAATCTTGCGCAGCTCCACCACCTGGCGGCAGCGCGCGGGCAGCCGCGCCAATCCCTGTTGCAACCGACGCAGCTCGTCACGCGCGCCGAGGTGGCGCTCCGGGGTGATGTCGTCGACCCGGTGGCCCGCCGATTCGACATCCGCCATGGCCTCGATCGACACGATGCGCGATCGGCGGATCCGATCGATCATCAGGTTGCGCACGGTGGTCATCACGAACGGCTTGACCTGCGCGGGAAGCCCGCGCCGCGCCGCTTCGTAGATGCGCGCGTAGGCTTCCTGGCGCAGATCCTGGACCTCGCCCGGGTCGGGCCAGTGCCGCCGCAGGAAGGCCTGGATCAAGCCTTCCAGCGGCAGGACCTGCTCAATGAACCAGTCGTCTAGGGAAGGGCTCACCGTTGCTCGTTCTCCGGCCATCGATGCGGGACGTCTGTCCCTGTGACGTTCCGGCGCCGGTGATCCGGTACACGGATCGCCACCCGTCGGCGCGCCACCGGATCCCGCTTCCGGCGACGCGCCGTCCACGCCCTCGTTGCCGCGATCGCGCACCATCGCCTCAGTGCTGGTGGGCGTGGCCATCGTCGGCGGGCGGGGTGTCCTTCTTCCCGGCCGCGTCCGGCGCTGCATGGGTATGCGCCTTGCCATCGGCGTGGACATGGGTTGTTCCCGCATCGCCTTCGGCCGCGTGGGAAGATGCGTGCCCGTCGCCGGTTTCCCCATGCGCCATGCCTCCCTTCGCGCCGGAGGCATCGTCGTGATGGCCCTCGCCATCGGCATGCGCGTGGCCACCGGTTTCACCGCCGCCGTGGGAATGACCGCCGCTGCTGGCGACCAGTGCCTGGTATTGCGCCCTGTCCAGCTTTGGCAGTTCCTGCAGGAACGCGGCCATGTTCCAGATGTACTCATCGCCCATGCTGGTGCCCCAGGCAGGCATGCCGCTGGCCTTGATGCCGTGCTTGATCACCCAGAACGCTTCGGCGGACGGCGGCGCGGCACGGGTCAGATCCGGCGGCGCGGGATACAGGCCACGACTCAGCTCGGTCGGTCCGGATCCAGGGGACAGATGGCAGCCGGTGCACATCGCGTCGTAGTTGCCTGCGCCCTGGCGGATGCGCGCGGGATCCGACAGGTCCGCCGGTGGCTGGAGGTCGGCGGCGCGGACCGCGATCGAACGCTTGCGTGCGGTTTCCAGCAACGCGTAGACCGGGCGGGTGTGCGGTGCATCGGCGGCAACGTTGTACCCGCCCGAGTACACCACGGCGGCGCCGGCCACCACGACGGTGCCGAGCATGACGGCAAGAAAGAGCAAAATGGTGTGGTTCTTCTTCATGTGGTTTTTTCCTGGATTCGAAACGCGTGGCCGCGACGGCGCTCGGGCGCCGCCGGGGCGGAATGAAGGGGAAGGCGCGTTCGTGCGGATGCACCGCGTCGGAAACGACTGCCCGCGTGGTCAGCGCGCGGGTGCCATTCCGGGTTCAGGCATGTTGTCTGCCGCTGTGCGCGGCGGATTGCGCCATGCACAGGGACCGCGTGCGCCGGTATTCGCTCCGGCGGTCGCGGCGCATCCGCTGGCGATCAGCCGATGGGAGGCCGGATCAGATGCGGCAGCGCGGGCGCGGGATGTTCCAGCACCGGCGTAGGCACGACGCCCGCGTGCACGATGATGACCGGCGTATCCGTCGGCGTGTCCATCGCGGTCGCGCAACCCTGGACGCAGGCGCAGGGGCAGCTGGCGGATTTGCAGCAGTCCCGCCCGGATGGTGAACCCTTGTCCTCCGGTTCGGAAGCGTGGCCCGCGCAGTCGAGATCATGCGCATCGCCACGCTCGCCGGATGCGGCTTGCGCGCCGCTCCCCATGTCCAGCATCCGCACGGACGCCGCTGCCGCGCTGGCACCGTTGAGCACCAGCGCCACGCACAGCAGACACCGCATCAGCAGAGTGGCAAGCGACATGCCGGCAAGCGTACCGCACGAATCGCGGCACGCGTGCATGAACCGCGCCGCGAATACCGCTGCAAATCGATCCGATCCTGGAGCCAGGGCCCGGGTCCAGCGTGTGCTTCCGTCCTGCCTGGTCCGCCGGACCTTCCACGCCGGTCGAGCCCGCCTCCGCGCGACGATTTCCCTCGCCATCGCATCCTTGATGATCAGGGGTCGACGTTCCCGAACGGAGCACCAGGCGTCGTCTCTGCCGACAGCAACAGATGAAAGGCCCGCCCATGCGTTGTCGAACCATCCTTTCAAGCACCCTGCGCCGCGTGCTTCCCTGCCTCGCGATCATCGCCTGCCTGTCGTCGGCACCGTTCGGCGCGCCCCGCGCGCAGGTTCCACCCGCCCATGCTTCCGGCGGCGAAGTGACGGTGCCGCTGGACCACCGGTCACCCGCGGGACCTTCCGCGTCCCTGCGCTATGAGCTGGGCGCGGCGTTCGACGCCGCCAAGCCGACCGTGTTCGTCATCGCCGACGCGCAGCAGTTCTATGTGCGCGCCGGCGCGATGCCGGCGCTGCAGGCCTCGCTGTTCGGCGACGGCTTCAACGTCGTGGGGATCCTGGGACGCGCCACGGGTCGCTCGTTCGTCCGCGCCAGCCAGGACGCCGGCGGACGCACGGACTGGCGCGCCGCCTGGCGTGTCTTCAACAGCGCGCAATGGGTGGAGGACATCGAAGCGGTACGGCGGCACCTGCTGGGCGAACACGGCAAGGTGCTGCTGTATGGCCGCTCCGGCGGCGCGTTCCTGATCCACCAGTATCTGGCCGTCCACGGCGATCATGTGGAACGCGCCTGGACCCAGACTCCCCTCAATCCGTACATCGCTGCCGGACTGGGCCTGCGCACGGATCATTTCTGGGACGAGATTGGTGCATACGATCCGGGTCTGCAGACGCTGCTGCGGCAGGCGTTGGCGCGGGCGCCCGGCGAACGCGCGCGATGGCTGCGGATCCTGCAACGGCAGAACTTCTTCGTGCCGCTGGCGCGGCGCGATGAAGAGCGCGCCCGGCTGATCCGCGCGATGGCCGCCGATGACACCGCCATGATCGAGGCCGCCGGCAAGGCCTACCAGGTCGACGAGGTCGCGCGGATGATGGCCGCGCCGGAAGGCGTGGCGATCCTCGTCCGGCTGTATGAATTCGAGGCCCCGTTCATCGACCGCGCGCGACCGCGCGATGACGGCATCCACCCGGGCGAGGAAACCTTCCGCGATGCGGTACGTCCCCTGCGCCTCCTGGCGGAGCAAGGGCTCATCACGCCGGTCCGGTTCGATTCCGCGCGCCTGCATCGTCTCGACACCGAAGTATTGGTGCTCGCGGGCCGGCATGACCACACCGCCGACTATCGCGCGTTAATCGCGTTGTCCGCGCATTACCCGCATGGGCTTCTTTTCATCGCCGACGACACCCATGTGTTCGAGGCGATGAATCGGCAGGGACATGCCACCGGCATGCTGCGCGCGTTCCTGACGCACGGCGCCGACTCGGCCGCCTACCGCGCCGCCGAGTCGGCCGCCGATGCGCTGCGCTGGCGCGAGTGAGAAACCGCGCCGCGCCGGATTGCCCGCACATGACGGTCGCCGCTTCCATCGACGATGCCTCCCGTGTTTGTCTATGCAGGCCCGTTCCCGCTCCGCTCCCACGTCCCGATGGAATCGCAGTTCCTTCCCGCGCTTGGCCTGTTGACCACCTGCCTGTGCGTGCTGATGGCCGTATTCCTGTGGTTCACCCCGGGGTCGCTGGCGCGGGCCAACCGCTATCTGGCCGGTTTCCTGCTGCTGACCGCGGTGGACGTGGTCGGCTGGGCATCCCCGCTGCTGCCCGACCGGCTGCTGGCCCTCCTGCCCTGGCGGACACCGCTGGCGTTCCTGCAGATGCCGCTGCTGCACGCCTATGTCGTGGCCCTGTGCTTCCCCGCCCGGCGGACCCGGGGACATCTGCTGGCGGGTGCGCTCACCCTCCTGATCGCATTGGCCGCGCACGCCGGAGTGCTGGCGCTCGCGACGGGTGATGCCGCCTTCCTGGTGTTCCGGCGCATCGAGAGCGCGCTGCTCCACCTGCAGTACTACGCCTACATGGCGCTGATGGCGGGAGTATTGCTGGCCTACCGCCGCGCCTACCGCGACTATTGCTCCAATCCGGACAGCGCCACGTTCGCATGGCTGGTCACGCTGCTGTCGGTCTCATTGCTCGCAAGCACCTTCGTCCTGCTGAAATCACTGGCCTGGTGGAGCGGGCAGGTCGCGCTGTACCGGATGCTGGACCCGCTGGTGGCCGCGCTTGCCGCGCTCATCACGGCGGCCCTGACCCTGACCGCGCTCACCCGCCAGCACCTGTTCCTGGGCGTCGTCACCGAAGCCGACACGGCGTCTCCGAAGGAAACGGCGTCCCCCGCCGATGCCACGTCGCCGCCCGTCGATACCGATGCCGCGTGTCCGGATCGCGCGCAGGCGCCGCCCGCCCACCAACCGGCCGCGCTCGCCCGGCTCGACGCCTTCATGGCCGAACACGAACCCTTCCTCGATCCGTCCCTGACCATCCGCAGCCTGTCCCGCCGGCTGGGCTGGGGCCAGCGCGAGCTGTCGCAGCTCCTCAACCAGGCGCTGGGCATGCACTTCTTCGACTTCGTGAACCGCTACCGGGTGCAGAAGGCGTCCGTGCTGCTGCGCGACCCGGCCCTGGGCGATCTGACCGTGCTGGAAATCGCCCACCGCTCAGGCTTCAACACCAAGTCCTCTTTCAACACCGCCTTCCATCGCCACCAGGGCACCACCCCGAGCGCCTACCGCCGACGGGACGACGCGGGTGCGCGGCCCGGCCGCGATACCCTGTCCCGGGCGGACGGGTAGGAACCAATCCGCGTCCGACTTCGCGAAATCGGTCGATGGCCCGTGCCGCGACGCCACATCCTGCGGCTCCCCTCGTCCAAGGAGCACGCGATGCGTCGTCTTTTCCTCCTGCCGCTACTGGCCTCGCTGGCCCTGGCCTGGCCCGCCGCGCGCGCGCAGTCCGCCTCGGTGGAACTGGTCTCGCCGGCCGCCGCCGTGCGCGCCCTGCTGGCTCCCTGGGATCGTCCCGGCATGCCCGGCGTGGCGGTCTCGGTCACCCTGGACGGCGCAATCGCCCAGCACGCCGAGGCCGGTGCCGCCGATCTGGAGCAGGGCACGCCGGTCACCCCGGATTCGGTCTTCCACGTCGCCTCGGTCTCCAAGCAGTTCACCGCCTTCGCGATCCTGCTGCTGGAACAGGACGGCAAGCTGTCCATCGACGATCCACTCCCGCGCCATCTGCCGGAAACCGCCGGCTGGGCGCCGATGACCCTGCGGCAACTGCTCAACCACACCGCCGGCCTGCGCGACTTCGGCACCCTGATGCCCGCGGCCGGCTGGCGCGACGAGGATCTGCTCACCGACGAGCAGGTCCTGCGGATGGTGCTGCGCCAGCGCGGCGGCAACTTCGCGCCCGGCCGCCGGTATCAGTACAACAACACCGGCTATGCGCTGCTGGGCGAAGTGGTGCGGCGGGTCTCGGGCAAATCGTTGCGGGCGTTCTGCGACGAGCGCATCTTCCAGCCGCTGGGCATGCGCCATACCCGCTTCGGCGACGACATCGACGACCGGGTGCCGCATCGGGTGCCGTCCTGGCAATCATCCAAGGGCGGCTACGTCCGCGACGTGCTGAGCACCACCACCACCGGTTCCACCGGGCTGCTGACCACCGCCGCCGATCTCAGCCGCTGGGCGCTGAATTTCGAGACCCATGCCGTCGGCGACGCCGCGCTGTTCGCGCGCATGCAGGAGCAGGGCGTGCTGTCGGATGGCACCGTCAACTTCTATGCGCTCGGCCAGGAGCGCCATGCCTGGAACGGCCTGGATACCTGGAGTCACGGCGGCCGCGACGCGGGCTACCGCGCTTTCCTGCTGCGCGTGCCCGGCGAACGCTTCAGCGTGGCGGTGGTGGCCAACGCCAACGACATCGACACCTCGATCCTCGCCTACGGCATCGCCGAGCGTTACCTCTCGCATCGTCCCGCCTGGCGCGCACCGGCACCGGAGACCGGCAGGCCAGGCCGTCGCCAGCTAGCCGCCTATGCCGGCGACTACGAACTGTTTCCCGGCTACATCTTCAGCCTGCGCAGCGATGGCCGGCACCTGCTGCTGTCGACGCCCGACGGCGGCGAGCCGGCGGAGCTGCCCGCGCTGTCGGCGCGCCGCTTCCTGTTGAGCGAGAAATTCCACCAGTCGCTCGAGTTCCCCGAAGACGCGCGCGGTCCGTCCGTTCGGCTGGACTATGTCATCGGCCTGTACGGCAGGATCCCGGCGCCACGGGTGACGCTGGCCGGCTTCGATCCCGCCGGCGTGCGCGCGCAGGAATTCGCTGGCCGCTACCGCAGCGATGAACTGGACACGGAATACGAACTGGTCGCCCGGGACGGAAAACTATGGGTGCGGCATCCGCGCTGGCCGGACGCGATGCTGCAACCCTACCAGCGCGATCAGTTCCGCAGCTCGGCGTGGTTTCTGCAGAAAATGGCCTTCCAGCGGGATGGCGACGGACGTGTCACCGGCTTCCTGCTGTCAGGGCCGGTCGCGGAGAACATCGTTTTCGAGCGGGTCGCCGCTCGCTGAGTCGCGCCAACATGCGTGCCGCTGGCCGAACCAGGATGCCGGCGGCGACGGCTCAGTAGGCGAATTCGCGGAACACCGGATCGACGCTGCCGTTCCATTCGCCGGCGAACAGCTTGAGCTTGCGTTCGGCGGGCGTCTCGTTGGATTCCACGATCTCGATCAGCGCGTCGAGGAAGCCGCTTTCATCCACGCCCTTGCTGTTCACGCGCGCGCGCCGACGCAGGCCGGCGACCGCGATCTTCAACGCCTCGGCGGCGACGTCGCGCACCGTGCCACCGCGGAACGGCAGCTTCAGCGCGTCACGCGGCACGCCGTCGCGCAGGGCGTGCCGCTCGGCCAGGGTAAAGTCCTTGACCAGATCCCAGGCGGCATCCAGCGCCGCGTCGTCGTACAGCAGGCCCACCCAGAACGCCGGCAGCGCGCACAGGCGGTTCCATGGACCGCCATCGGCGCCGCGCATTTCCAGGAACTTCTTCAGCCGCACTTCCGGGAACGCGGTGGTCATGTGATCCGACCAGTCGCGCAGCGTCGGCAGCTCGCCCGGCAGCACCGGCAGCTCGCCCTTGAGGAAGTCGCGGAAGCTCTGCCCGCTGGCATCGTGGTAGATGCCGTCGCGGTAGCTGAAATACATCGGCACGTCGAGCAGGTAGTCGACGTAGCGTTCGTAGCCGAAGCCGTCCTCGAACACGAAGTCGAGCATGCCGGTGCGATCCGGATCGGTGTCGGTCCAGATGTGCGAGCGATAGCTCTGGTAACCGTTCGGCTTGCCCTCGGTGAACGGCGAATCGGCGAACAGCGCGGTGGCGATCGGCTGCAACGCCAGCGACACGCGGAACTTCTTCACCATGTCCGCTTCGCTGGCGTAGTCAAGGTTCACCTGCACGGTGCAGGTGCGGGTCATCATGTCCAGGCCGAGCGAACCGACCTTGGGCATGTACGACTTCATGATCTTGTAGCGTCCTTTGGGCATCCACGGCATTTCGTCGCGCCGCCACTTGGGCTGGAAGCCCATGCCGAGGAAACCCAGCCGCAGTTCGTCGGCGACTTCCTTGACTTCCTTCAGGTGGGTGCCGACTTCCACGCAGGTCTGGTGGATGGTTTCCAGCGCGGCGCCGGATAGCTCCAGCTGGCCGGCCGGTTCCAGGGTGACCGAGGCGCCGTCGCGGGTCAGCGCGATCACCCGGCCCTTTTCCTCGACCGCGTCCCAGCCGAACCGGGTCAGGCCCTTCAGCAGCGCCTCGATGCCGCGCTCGCCGTCGAATTCCGGCGGACGCAGATCGTCCAGGCGGAAACCGAACTTCTCGTGTTCGGTGCCGATGCGCCAGTCCGCGCGTGGTTTCTCGCCGCCGGCGATGTACTGCACGAGCTGCGTGCGATCGGTGATCAGCGTATCGGCAACGTGGCTGGGGCTGGACAAAGGCGGGCTCGCACGGCAGGGAACGACGATGTGGGGCTGCGGCGCACGCGCCACAAGGGCGGCAATATAGCGTGCCGCCCGTCCCGGCATCATCGCCATCGCCCACATCGCAGTGTTCCGCGCCTGTGCTGGCCGCCCCCGGCTCGACCCCGCGTGGCGCTGCGGCTACCCTGCCGCCATGCCCCGCCATCGTCCGCTCCCCACCAGCCGCCATCCCGAACTCCACCGCACCAACCGGGTCGGCTGGCTGCGCGCGGCGGTCCTGGGCGCCAACGACGGCATCGTCTCGGTGGCCGGCATCGTGGTCGGCGTCGCCGCCAGCGGCGCGGCAGCCGAAACCGTGCTGATGACCGGCGTCGCCGGCGTGGTCGCCGGCGCGATGTCGATGGCGGCCGGCGAATATGTGTCGGTTCAGTCGCAAGCCGACACCGAAGCAGCGGATCTCGCCATCGAGAAACGCGAATTGCATGCCGAGCCCGGCCTCGAGCTTGCAGAACTCACCCAGATCTACGTGCAGCGCGGACTCGAGCCAGCGCTGGCCCGCCAGGTTGCCGAACAGCTGACCGCGCATGATGCGCTGGCTGCGCACGCGCGCGACGAACTGGGCATCACCGAGGAACTGCGCGCGCGTCCATTGCAGGCGGCGCTGGCTTCGGCCGCCGCCTTCACCGCGGGCGCCGCGGTGCCGATCGCCGCGTCGGTGCTGGCACCGGCGGATCGGGTCGCGGCGGTGACCACCGCCGTCACGCTCGTTGGCCTGCTGGTGTCCGGCGGCCTCGCCGCGCGCATCGGCGGCGCGCCGGTGCTGCGCGGTGCATGGCGGGTCGGCTTCTGGGGCGCGGTGGCGATGGCGGCGGCGGCGCTGGTGGGCCGGCTGTTCAATGTCGCCGTGTAATCCATCGCCTTGCCGATGAACGCGGTCGTCGAACCCGATCCCTCCCTGCTCGCGCGTCTCGGCATGCTGGTCGACTGCGCCCGCGCGGAAGGCTACGCCTGCATCACCGCGCGCCACGAGCACGGCGCGCATGCGGTGGACATCGATCATCCCTGCATCGCGATCGTGCTGCGCGGTCGCAAGCAGGTGCGCACGCATGCGCAGGCACTGGAATTCGCCCCTGGCGATCTGTTCCTGATCGCGCGCCGTTGCCGGATGGACGTGGTCAATATCCCCGATCCGGACAGCGGCCTCTACCTGACGGTCACGATTCCGCTGTGCGAGGAAGTGCTTGCCGCTGCGCGCCTGCTGTGGTCCGAACCGATCACCGGCCGGGGCGACGATCTCGCGCGCCTGGACAGCGCCGATTTCGCACCGGAGCTGCAGCATTGGCTGGCGTCTTTGCAGGCCGGCCAGTACACCGAGGCACGGCTGGCGCTGGCCGCGCTGACCGTGGCGCTGTGCCGGCGCGGACACACCGCGATGCTGGTGCCGCCACCACCCAGCCTGGCGATGCGGATCCGCGATCTGATCCGCGCCGAACCCGCCCGCGACTGGCAATCGCAGCACATCGAAACCGCGCTCGGCCTGAGCGGCGCGACCCTGCGCCGGCGGCTGGCCGGCGAAGGTACCGGGCTGCGCGAGATCATCGCCGCCGCGCGCCTGGCCTGTGCGATGGATCTGCTCTACACCACCGACTGGCCGGTGAAGACGGTGGCCGCGCGGGTCGGCTATCGTTCGGTCGCCAGCTTCAGCCGTCGCTTCGGCGAACGCTACGGCCTGGATCCCGCGCGCATCGGCAATGCCTGAACCGCATTGAGCGTTTGACGCCACGGATTGAGCGTTGCGCTCGCGGGCGCCTGCCTAGGATGGCGTCTCCGCGACGCCGCCGCTTCGATTCCTCCCACTCCATGGCTTCCATCCGGTTGCATCCCCGCCTTTTCCCGCTGGCTTCACTGGCCGTGTCGGCCACCCTCGCCCTGCCCGCCGACGCACAGACCGCGCCCAACCGGCAGATACCCGGCGTCTACCACCAGGTCATCGGCGACCTGCACGTCACCGCGCTGTTCGACGGCGTGGTGCCACTGGCACGCAGCGAACTGTCCGGCATCGACGAGGCCGGCAAGCAGGCGCTGCTGTCCTCGCGCCATGTCCCCGAAGGCCCGCAGGGATTGCAGACCGCGGTCAACGCCTATCTGGTCCAGCGCGGCGACGTGCTGACCCTGGTGGATGCAGGCACCGCGCAATGCTTCGGACCGGGCCTGGGCCATGTGCTGGAAAACCTGCGCCATGCCGGCTATTCACCGGAGCAGGTCGATCAGGTGCTGATCACCCATGCGCATCCGGATCACCTGTGCGGACTGCTCGATGCGCAGGGACGCGAGGCGTTCCCGAGCGCCACGGTCTGGCTGGCGCGCGCCGACGCCGACTACTGGCTGGATCCGGCGACCGAAACCCGCGCCGGCACGCCGGCCATGTATCGCCCGTTGTTCAAGATGGCGCGCGATGCGGTGGCGCCCTATCGCGCCGCCGGCCGGCTGCAGCTGTTCGCGCAGGGCGAACGGCTGCCCGATGGCGTGGACGGCCTGGATTCGCGCGGCCACACGCCCGGCCACACCTCGTTCCTGTTCAAGGCCGGCGCAGGCCAGCAATTGCTCGTCTGGGGCGATATCGTCCACTACCACGCGGTGCAGTTCGCCCGCCCGGACGCTTCCTTCGAGGCGGATCTGGATCGCGGCCAGGCGATCGCCAGCCGCCGCACGCTCATGGCCCGGACCGCCGATGGCGGCTGGTGGCTGGCCGGCGCGCACCTGCCATTCCCGGGACTGGGCCATGTCCGTCGTGACGACGACGCCTTTGCCTGGGTGCCGGCGGAGTTCTCGCCGCTGCCCGGCGAACCGTGATCGGCGAAGGCCCGGTGGTTGCCGGGCCAGCGCGCGCTAGGCCAGTTCCAGCCAGTCCATGACCACCTGGCGCGCCTCGTCCACGCCCTGCTTGGACTCGGAGGAGAACACCTGCACGCCGACGCTGTCGCCGAAGGCGGAGAACAGTTCCTTCTTCACCGCCTGCAGGGTCTGCGACTGCTGGCCGCGGCCGAGCTTGTCTGCCTTGGTCAGCAGCGCGTGCGCCGGCAGCCCGCACTGCACCGCGTAACCCAGCATCTGCCGGTCGTAGTCCTTGAGCGGGTGGCGGATGTCCATCACCACCACCAGGCCCTTGAGCGCCTCGCGGCGCTGGAAGTAGTCCTGGATGAAGGCCTGCCAGTGCGCCTGCAGTTCCTGCGGCACCTTGGCGTAGCCGTAGCCGGGCAGGTCAACCAGGTGGCGGCCCGGCTGGACTTCGAAAAACACCAGTTGCTGGGTCCGGCCGGGCGTCTTGGAGACCCGGGCCAGCGCGTTGTGGCGGGTCAACGCGTTCAGCGCGCTGGACTTGCCGGCATTGGAACGGCCGGCGAAGGCCACTTCACGGCCGGCATCGGCCGGAAGCTGGCGGAAATTGTGCGCCGACAGCAGGTATCGGGCGGAATTGAGCAGGTTCGACATGCCATTAGGATGGCATGCGCGGACGCCGATGGCGGCAGGGTTCGCCCCGCTGGCGGGCCAGAATTGACCGCGGAGCCCCCCCGCAGGGATAATTCCGGGGTTTCGCGGCTGCCATGGGGCACCGCTTCTTGAGGTTTTTCGGAGCTTTAGCATGCGCCACGCTCGCGTTTGGGGACTTGCAGGACTGGCCATTGCGGCCGTTGGGGCGGTTGCCTATGCACAGACCACGGTCGTACCGGTGCCGGACAATGCGCCGGTGGAGACCGCGTCGCTGGATATCGACCTGACCAAGACCACCTGGGGTGACGCCAAGGCCGGCCAGACCAAGGCCGCCGCCTGCGCCGCCTGCCATGGCGCCGACGGCAACCCGACCGATCCGCAGTACCCGCGCATCGCCGGCCAGAGCGAACGCTACATCTCCCGCCAGCTGGCGCTGTTCGCCGATGGCCAGCGCACCGGCGGCCTGGCCGCGGTGATGGTGCCGTTCGCCCAGACCCTGAGCGCGCAGGACATGCGTGACGTCGGTGCCTACTTCGCCACCCAGAAGGCCGGTGCCGGCCTGGCCGACGATTCGGTCGTCGCCGACGGCGTCTACAAGGACATGAAGTTCTACGAGATCGGCCAGAAGCTCTACCGCACCGGCGACGCCAGCCGCGGCGTTCCGGCCTGCATGGCCTGCCACGGCCCCACCGGTGCCGGCAATCCGGGCCCGGCCTATCCGCACGTCGGCGGCCAGCAGCAGGCCTACGTGGTCCGCCGCCTGCAGGAGTACCAGGCCGGCACGACCACCGAGAAGGATCCGACCCACTTCAACACCATGGCGCAGGTCGTCCACTCGCTGACCGAGCAGGAAATCCAGGCGCTGGGCAGCTATCTGCAGGGTCTGCACGACCGTGCCGACGACGAAGCCGCCGCGAAGACCGCGACTGCCAAGAAGTCGTGAACTTCGCCGCTTCGCCGCGGTCCTGATTCACAGCTCCTGTTCATTGCGCCGGCCCCACCATGGCCGGCGTTTCTTTTTCCAGCGCCCGTGGAGGAAACCCCATGAAGACCCGCCTGACCCTGCGCCTCGTGTTGTCGGCGCTGTTCTCGCTGCTGCCGATGCTGGCGCTGGCCGCCGACGCGCCGGCCCCGAAGGAAGGCGTGGACTACGAGGTCATTCCCGACGGCAAGCCGTTCGCGCCGGTCAAGGGCAAGGTCGAAGTGGCGGAGGTGTTCTCCTACGCCTGCATCCATTGCGCCCATTTCGAACCCAAGCTGCAGGCCTGGAAGCGCCAACAGGGCCCGGCGGTGCAACTGGTGCAGGTACCGGCGGCGCTGTCCTCTTCCTGGGTACCGTATGCGCGCGCCTACTACGCCGCCGAAATGAGCGGCGTGCTGGGCAAGACCCACGCGGCGGTATTCGCCGCCCTGCACGAAAACGGCGCACTGCCGATGAACAATCCCTCGGCCGATGAGCTGGTCACCTTCTATGCCGGCTACGGCGTGGACCGCGCCCGCTTCAACACACTGCTGCGCGGTCCGGAAGTGGATGCGCGGCTGGAAAAGGCGCGTGCTTTCGCCATTGCCAGCGGCGTGCGCGGCACGCCCACGCTGGTCGTCAACGGCAAGTACCGCGTCACCGGTGGCAGCACCTACGACGACGTGCTGCGCATCACCGATTGGCTGGTCGCACGCGAGCGCGGCGCCCGCAAGTAACGTAATGCGGGTGACACCGCTTCGCCCGCGGCACAGAATGTGCGGTCCCTTGGCGGGCCTCGGCGCCCGCCCCCGAACCTTTCCCATGCTGGAGTCAGTGCCATGAAACTTCGTCCGCTCCTGATGACGCTCGCCCTGCTGCCGCTGTTGGCGGCCTGTGGCCAGACCAACGCGCCCGGCGCGACCACGCCGGCCACCGAGGCGGCTCCCGCCACCGCGCCGGCGGCGGAAACCCCGGCACCGGGCACCGACGCCGCCGCGCCGGCGGACTCCTCCGCCGCGCCCGCCGAGGGTGCCGCACCGGCCGCCACCGAGGCCCCGGCACCGGCAAACGCACCCGCGCCGACCGCACCGTCCGGTCCCGCCCCGGTCGCCGGTGTCGACTACGAGCTGATTCCGAACGGCCAGCCCTACGCGCCGCTCAACGGCAAGATCGAAGTGGTGGAAGTGTTCGGCTATGTCTGCCCGGCCTGCGCCAGCTTCCAGACCCAGGTCATGCCGTGGCGCAAGACGCTGCCGGCCGACGTCCGCCTGACCTACGTCCCGGTCGCCTTCGGCCCGGAATGGCTGCCGTACGCGCAGGCCTTCTACGCCGCCGAGAGCAAGGGCCTGGTCGAGCGCACCCATGACACGGTGTTCACCAAGATCCACGCCGAGCGCAGCCTGCCGGGCGAAGGCAGGAAGCCGGATCCGGCCAAGGTCGCCGAGTTCTACGCCGGTTATGGCGTCAACGCCAAGGAATTCCTGGGCCTGATGAACAGCTTCGGCATCAATGCCAAGGTCAACCGCGCCAAGCAGTTCGCGATCCAGTCCGGCGTCAACAGCACGCCCAGCCTGGTCGTCAACGGCAAATACAAGGTGAAGGGCCGCAGCTTCGAGGACATGCTGCGCATCACCGATCACTTGATCGCGCAGGAACGCGCCGCCAAGTAAGCCGCACCCCCCAGGTTTCCCCGCCCCCCATGACGACGATGCCCGGCAAGCGCCGGTTGCGGGTGCTCAGCGCCAACATCCAGGCCGGCTCCAGCACCCGCCGCTACAGCGACTACGTGACCCGCAGCTGGTCGCATGCGCTGCCGGCCGGCAACAAGCGGGGCAGCCTGGACGCCATCGCGCAGCTCGCCGGCGAACACGACATCGTCGGCCTGCAGGAGGCGGATCCGGGCAGCCTGCGCTCGGGATTCACCAACCAGACCCATTACCTGGCCGAGCGCGCGGGCTTCGACTACTGGACCCACCAGCCCAACCGCAACGTCGGGCGGGTGGCGTCCAGCGCCAACGGCCTGTTGAGCCGGCTGGAACCGGTGGAAGTCAGCGACCACGCGCTGCCCGGCCGCATCAGCGGCCGCGGCGTGCTGGTGGCGCGGTTCGGCGATGGCGACGAAGGTCTCACCGTCGCCGTCGCGCACCTGTCGCTGGGCGCCAACTCGCGACGCGCGCAGTTGTCGTTCATCGCCGAACTGCTGTCGGATCATCCGCACGCCGTGCTGATGGGCGACTTCAACTGCATGCCCGACACGCCGGAAATGGACGTGCTGTACCGGAACACCCGGCTGCGTCCGCCGCAGCACCGGATTCCGACCTTTCCCAGCTGGCGCCCGCAGCGCGCCATCGATCACATCCTGATCAGCGAAGCGCTGGTCGCCGACGGTGCGCGCGCAATGCCCGCCGCCAACTCGGATCATCTTGCCCTGGCGATGAGCATCGACGTGCCCGCCGAAGCCCTGCGCTGAGCAACGGATTCCCGGCCGCGGTCAGCCCGCGACCAGGATGCTGATCCCCATCACCACCATGAAGATCGCGAACACCCGCTTCAGCGCGGTGCCACCGATGGCGTGCGCGAGCCGGGTGCCCCACGGCGCCGCCAGCACCGACGCCACCGCCACGCCGATCGCCGCCGGCAGGTAGACGTAGCCCACCGCGTGTTCCGGCAGGGCGCCGGGCGGTGCGTGCAAGGCATAGCCCAGCGCACTGCCGATCGCGATCGCCACGCCGCAGGCGCTCGAGGTGCCCACCGCGCGGACCGGTGCGATTCCATGCCAGACCAGCACCGGCACGGTCATGCTGCCGCCGCCGATGCCGACCACCGCCGACACCGCGCCGATGCCGGAGCCGATCGCGGTCATCGGCCAGCCACGCGGCGGCGCGGCGTCCCCGTTGCCGGCACCGTTGCGTGTTTTCCCGAACGCCATCTGCGCGCCGGCGATCAGGCAGTAGATCGCCACTACCCAGCGCAGCACGTTGTCGTCCAGATACACCGCCAGCCCGCTGCCGAGCCAGCCGCCCAGCAGCAATCCCGGCACCATCCAGACCACCGTCGGCCACATCACGCTGCCGCGCCGATGATGCGCGTACGCCGACGAAGTCGCGGTCAGCACGATGCTCGCCAGCGAGCTGGCCAGCGCCGCGTGCATGGCCGCTTCCTTCGGGATGCCGAACAACGGCAGCACCCAGACCAGCGCGGCCACCAGCACCAGGCCGCCGCCGATGCCGAGCAGGCCGGCCAATACGCCGGCCACCACGCCCAGCAACGGGAATATCCAGAAATGATCCAAACGCAATCTCCTTCCACGCGATACGCACGCGACCGTTCAGCCGGCTCCGGTATATTCCGGCCATGACCCGTCCCACCCCACTCATCGTACTCGCTGCGGCGCTCGCGCTCCTGCCCCTGGCCGCCGTCCGCGCGCAGAACCTGGATGCGCAACGGCCACAACTGCGCGCGGCGCTGGAAGCCGCCGAGCGTGGGCAGTTCAACGCCGCGCAGTATGCAAGCCTCGCCTCGCACCCGATCTATGGCTGGATCGAACTGGCCGCGCTGCGCCGCGACGTCGACAAGCTGCCGACCTCGCAGGCGCAGGCTTTCCTCAAGCGCTACGAAGGCCAGGCGGTGGCGGAGAACTTCCGCGCCCTGTGGCTGGCGTCGCTGGCCCGCCGGCAGGACTGGCCGACCTTCCTCGGCGCGTGGAAGCCCACCGAAAACACCACCCTGCGCTGCGCCGAACTGGATGCGCGCCAGGCCACCGGCCGTGCCGACGCGCAGTGGGTCAAGGACGCGCAGGCGTTGTGGCGCGGCGCGGCCAAGTCGCTGCCGGACGGTTGCGATCCGGTGTTCGCGATCCTCGCCAACAAGGGCGGCCTGCCACCCGCGCTGCGCTGGGAGCGCATCGACGCGGCCGCCGCCGAGAGCCAGACCGCGGTGATGCGCACCGCCGCGCGCGGCCTGCCGGGAGACGAAGCCGTGCTGGCCAACGACTACGCCGCCTTCATCGACGCCGTGCACCCGCGCGCCTTGAACTGGCCGAAGACCGATCGCAGCCGGCGCATGGCCAGCTATGGCCTGGCGCGGCTGGCCAGCCGCGATCCCGGCGCCGCCGAGACCCAACTGCCGCAGTACGCCAGCGCGCTGGGCATGACCGAAGCCGATCGCGGCCGCGTGCTCTACCAGATCGCCCTGTGGACGGTGGCGTCCTACGAGCCCGATTCGGCGCGCCGCCTAAACGCCGTTCCCGAGTCGGCCTACGACGAACGCCTGCACGAATGGCGCGTGCGCGAGGCGATGGCGCGTGGCGACTGGCGCGCCGCGCTGGTCGCGTTGCGCAAGATGCCGGCCAAGCAGCGCGAGGATTCGCGCTGGCGCTATTTCGAGGCCCGGATGGCCGAGAAGACCGGTGACGCCGCCGCCGCGCAACCCTTGCTGCGCGAGGCCGCGCGCGCGCCGACCTTCCACGGCTTCCTCGCCGCCGACCGGCTCAAGCAGCCCTACGCGCTGTGCCCGTGGATACCCGACGACGACAAGGCGGCCAAGGACGCCATCGCCCGCGATCCCGCCATCGTCCGCGCGATGGAATTGTGGAAGCTGGATCGCTCCGGCTGGGCGGTTGCCGAATGGAACAGCGCGCTGGCGCGCTTCGACGACACCCAGCGCCGCATCGCAGTGGAAGTGGCGCAGGACAACGGCTGGTTCGACCGCGCGGTGTTCTCGCTGGGCAAGCGTCCGGACGAACAGCGCCTGTACCAGTTGCGCTTTCCGCTGCACCACGGCGAGACCATCCGCCGCGAATCCGCCCGCCACGCGCTGGACCCCGCCTGGGTGGCCGCCGAGATCCGCGCCGAAAGCGTGTTCAATCCGCGTGCGCGCTCCGGCGCCAACGCGATGGGCCTGATGCAGGTGGTGCCGGCCACCGGCGCGGCCACCGCCAGGCGCCTGGGCCTGCCCTGGGGCGGTGCCGCCAGCCTGTACGATTCGGACACCAACATCGCGCTGGGCACCGCCTACCTGCGCGAAATGGAAAACAAGTACGGCGTTCCCTATGTCGCCATCGCCGCCTACAACGCCGGCCCCACCCCGACCGCACGCTGGCAGTCGCAGCGGCCCGGCTACGATCCGGACATCTGGATCGAGACCATCAGCTACAAGGAAACCCGCGAGTACGTCGCCCGCATCCTCGCCTTCAGCGTGATCTACGACTGGCGCCTCAACGGTAATGCCCTGCCGATCAGCGACCGCATGCTCGGCAAGCTCGACGGCAAGCGCCGCGAGTTCACCTGCCCGGATGCGCGGATGCCGAAGAGCTGATCCCCTCGCCACGATCCGGCATCATGCCCGCATGAAGACCTATCTCGTCGGCGGCGCGGTACGTGATCGATTGCTGGGCATCGAGGCTGGCGACCGCGACCATGTCGTGGTCGGCGCCACGCCCGTGCAGATGTTGGCGTTGGGCTACAAGCAGGTGGGCCAGGATTTCCCGGTGTTCCTGCACCCGGACAGCGGCGAGGAATACGCGCTGGCGCGCACCGAGCGCAAGCGCGGGCGTGGATATCGGGGATTCGAGGTCGATGCCGATCCCTCGGTCACCCTGGAAGAGGACCTGCAGCGGCGCGATTTCACCATCAATGCCATCGCCGAGGATGAGGACGGCCGCATCGTCGATCCCTATGGCGGCGCGAAGGATCTGGAGGCACGCGTGCTGCGGCATGTCGGCCCGGCCTTCATCGAGGATCCGCTGCGGGTGCTGCGCGCGGCCCGCTTCATGGCCCGCTTCGCGCCGCTGGGTTTCGCGGTCGCGGCGGAGACGATGGCGCTGATGCGCGAGATGTCGGCCAGTGGCGAACTCGACACGCTGGTGCCGGAGCGGGTCTGGCAGGAACTGCGCCGCGCATTGGCCTGCGCGCGTCCCTCCGCATTCCTGCGCACCCTGCACGAAGCCGGCGCGCTGGCCAGCGTATTGCCCGAGGTGGACGCGCTCTACGGCGTACCGCAGCGCGCCGAATACCATCCCGAAGTCGATACCGGCGTGCACCAGCAGATGGTCAGCGACATGGCCGCGCGGCTGGCGCCGGGTGACGATCTGATCGGCTTCGCCGCGCTCTGCCACGACCTGGGCAAGGCGCTCACGCCGGAGGAAGAGCTGCCGCGCCACGTCATGCACGAACAGCGCGGCGTCGCGCCGGTGCTGGCATTGTGCGAAAGGCTGAAGGTGCCGCTGGAACACCGCGACCTGGCAGTGATTGCCTGCCGCGAGCATCTCAACGTGCATCGCCTGGACGAACTGCGCGACGCCACCGTCTTCGAACTTCTGTCGCGCTGCGATGCGTTCCGCCGGCCCGAACGCATCACGAGGCTGGCGCTGGTTTGCGAGGCCGACAAGCGCGGCCGGCTCGGCAACGAGGACGCGGATTATCCACAGGGACCGGCACTGGTGCGGCTGCATGCGGCGGCGATGGCGATCAACGCGCGCGAACTGGCGGCTTCGGGGCTCAGCGGCCCGGAAGTGGGGGAAGCCCTGAAGCGTGCGCGCATCGCCGCGATCGGCGCGGCCCGGCGGGTGATGCCCGCGCAGGGCTAGCCGACGGCCTCGCGTCGCGCGAAGTCGCCCGGCGTCATGCCGATCAGGGTGTGGAAATCGCGGATGAAATGGGCCTGGTCGAAGTAGCCGAGTTCCAGCGCCAGTTGCGCCCAGTCCACCGCTACTCCAGCCTGGATGCGCGCGACCGCCTCGTGCAGGCGATAGCGGTTGATGATCCATTTCGGCCCCACGCCCACGTAGTGCTTGAACAGGCGTTGCAGGGCGCGCTTGCCGGGTTCGCCCTGCGCGACGAGCTGTTCGACCGAGATGATTGCGGGGTCCGCGGCAATACGCGCGATGCACGCGGCCGCCTGCGCCACCTTCGGATCCGCCGTTGGCCGACGCTCGGCCAGGAACTGCTCGGCCAGCGCCACGCGTGCTTGAAAGTCCACGGCTGCGCGGATCGCATCCACCCAGGCATGGCCCGCCTCGCCCAGAATGGACGCCACCGGCAGACTGCGATTGGTGAGCGTCGATACATCCGCACGCAGGAAGGGCTGGAATCCACCGGGCCGGAACTTGATGCCGAAGGCGTAACTGTTCCCGCTCAGCCAGCGCGTGTAGCGACCGGTATGCACACCGTGGATGCCGGCTTCGGCCGGCTCGATCACCAGATGCACGCTGGGATGCGGCAGGGTTTCCTGCTGCTGTGGCGAAACGCCTTCCAGGTGCCAGTCCACTTGCCAGAAGTGCTCGATCCAGTCGCTCAAGGCAGCTGCGGGCAGTTGGCGCCGGTGCTGGAACGCCCCCGCCTCCAGCCGCTGCCGGAGCACTCCGCGCGGCTTGCCGGGATCAAGCGGATCGGGGGACATGCCGGTGGCCTTCATGCTGTCGCGTTTGTCCAATTCTCCGGCGCGGGAATGTACTGCAATACGCGTGCCGGCAGCGAGCACGGCATGCGGACCAGACCATGTGGCGACACTTCATCCAGGGCTCCATCATGGCCTCCACACTGGGCACGGCGGTCGCCGGAAAGCCCGCCGCCACCACCCTTTCCAACGCCATCTCCGAGGACACCGTCATGACCCGACACGCGCAGGGCGAATTCGAAGTGAAGCTGGCGCCGCAAGGTGCCATGCCCGGCATCGAGGCCGCACGATTGGGCCGGCAGACCATCGGCAAGACCTTCCGGGGCGATCTGGAGGCGACCAGCCTGGGCGAGATGCTGGCGGTGATGACGGAGGTGCGCGGTTCGGCCGGCTATGTCGCGATGGAGCGCGTGGATGGCCGCCTGCACGGGCGCCGGGGCTCCTTCGTGTTGCAGCACTTCGCCTTCATGGATCGCGGCCAGCCGGAGCTGAGCGTGCGGGTGGTGCCGGACTCCGGCACCGATGAGTTGGCCGGGCTGAGCGGACAGATGACCATCCGCATCGAGGAAGGCCGCCATTTCTACGGCTTCGACTACCGGTTGCCGGAAGGCTAGCCTCCGGAAGGAGCGACGCAGTGTTCCACCAGATGCTTGCAATTAAATAGCGCGCTATGTAAATTGCGGAGCCATGAACAAGCCCGCCGCCGCCAAAGCATCCCCCGCCAACCCACTGGCGCTGGACAACCAGCTATGCTTCGCGCTCTATTCGGCGCAGTTGGCGCTCAACAAGGTGTACCGGCAGTTGCTGGGCAAGCTCGGGCTGACCTATCCGCAGTACCTGGTGATGCTGGTGCTGTGGGAGGGCGATGGGCTGACCGTCTCGCAGATCGGCGAGCGCCTGTTCCTGGATTCGGCGACCCTGACTCCCCTGCTCAAGCGGCTGGAGGCTGGTGGTCTGATCATCCGGGAGCGCGCGCGCGAGGACGAGCGCCAGGTCATCATCAGTCTGACCGCGCGGGGCCGCGCGTTGAAACAGAAGGCTCGCGGCATTCCGGAGGCGCTGCTATGCGCATCCGGCTGCAATCCCCGCGAAGTCATGGGGCTGAAGTCCCAGTTGGAAGCCCTGCGCGACAACCTGGGGGCGAACACGTGAACCGCTTTTTTCCCGACATAAATAGCGCGCTATTAAATAGCTAGCAAATAACCGGTCGTGGCGCCCGGCTCCGCCGCCACTTTCCTCCACGGAGATTCCCATGTCGATCGAGAAAGTCCTCTATACCGCCCATGCCACCGCCACCGGCGGCCGCGACGGCCGCGCCGTGTCCTCGGACAACGTGCTGGACGTGAAGCTCACCACCCCGCGCGAGCTCGGTGGCGCGGGTGGTGACGGCACCAATCCGGAACAGCTGTTCGCCGCCGGCTACTCGGCCTGCTTCCTCGGCGCGCTGAAGTTCGTCGCCGGTCAGGCCAAGGCCAAGCTGCCGGCCGAGACCCGCATCGACGGCAGCGTCGGCATCGGCCAGATCCCCGGCGGCTTCGGCATCGAGGCCGAACTGCGCATCCACCTGCCGGGCCTGCCGCGCGAAGAGGCCGAGGCGCTGGTGCAGCAGGCGCACCAGGTGTGCCCATACTCCAACGCCACCCGCGGCAACATCGACGTGCGTCTGGTGGTCGTCGACTGATTTGCCTTGCGGCGCGTCCGCCGGTGTTGGACCGGCGGACGTCAGCCGCGATTGGGCGTGAGCTTCAGCAGGCGCGCATCCGCGCCGTCTTCCAGCAACCAGATCGCACCGTCGGGCCCTTGCTCCACTTCGCGGATGCGGCGTCCCATCGGATAGCGTTTCACTTCGCGCGGCGCATCACCGAATTCAACCTGGATCAACGCCTGCGACGCGAGACCGCCGATGAAACCACGCCCACGGAAGTACGGAAACAGATCCGCCTGGTAAATGATGAATCCGGCCGGCGCGATCACCGGCGTCCATGAAATCTCCGGCGCGTTGAATTCGGGTCGGGTCGGATGATCCGGAATCGGGCTGCCGTCGTAATTGTCACCGTTGGAAACGATCGGCCAGCCATAGTTGGAGCCGCGCTCGATCAGGTTCAGTTCGTCGCCGCCGGCCGGTCCCATCTCGTGCGCCCACAGCCTGCCCGCCGGGTCGAACGCCAGTCCCAGTACATTGCGATGGCCCAGTGACCAGACCTGCGCCGCTACCCCACCCTGGTTGGCGAAGGGATTGTCGGGCGGCACGCTGCCATCGTCATTGAGCCGGATGATCTTGCCGAGATTGCTCTGCATGTCCTGCGCGGGCGACGCCTTCTGGCGCTCGCCGGAACTGATCCACAGCTTGCCCTGCGCATCGAACAGCATGCGGTGACTGTAGTGGGCATCGCCGGTGACCCTGGGTACCTGCCGCCAGATCACCTGCAATCCTTCCAGCCGTCCGGTGTTGGCGCCGGCATCGATCACCAGCCGCGCCCGCGCCACCGCCGCGCCGCGCGTGCTACTGGTGCCGGGCTCGGCAAAGCTCACGTAGATCATCCCGTTGTCGGCGAACCGCGGATGCAGGATCACGTCGCCGAAGCCCCCCTGGCCGCCATAGGCCACGGTGGGCACCCCGCTGATCTCGCCACTTTGCCCGGTGGCGGGATTCAACAGGCGCAGGCGGCCGGGCTTCTCGGTCACCAGCAGGCGCCCATCCGGCAGGAAGGTCATCGCCCACGGCTGGTCGAAGCGCGCGACTTCGGTGCTGACGAAGGGCGGATCGGGAATCCGCAATGCGGGCTGCGTCCCGCCGGTCACCTGTGGTGCCGCCGGCGCAGCCTGGGCGGCAGTCGCGACCGGCTGGGACGGCACGTGGCCCGCAAGCACGACCGGTGTCGACGCGGGTTCACCCCGGTCGTCATCGTTTCCCGTCACGGCGACCGCATTGCCGTCGCAGGCGACCAGCGACAGGGCCAGGCAGGTGACATTCCAGGCGGACAGGTTCATGGCCGGATTCCAGTCGGGGATGGCTCCTTTTACTCCGGTCCGGCGAAGGAAGTCGTGATCCGGTGCGCGACCCGCGTCGTGGCTTCAGACTTTCAGGTACCAGCGCCGGCGATCCATCAGCCATACGATTGCCCACCAGACCAGCACGAACACCACGGCGAAGGCCAGCGAAGGCAGGTACGGGCCGAACCGGGGGGTCATCCAGTCGGCGAAACCGTGCCGGTAGATCGCCTGCATCCAGCCCAGCGCGGAGAACGCATAGACCATCACCGCCGAGCCGGCATAGGCCGCGATCGCATTGACACCGAAGCTGCGGCCCCAGGGACGCAGTCCTTTCCGATCGATCAGTACGTGCGCGAGCCACAGTGCCAGCAGCGCCCAGCCCGCCGTCCACACCACGTAGGAGGACGTCCATAGGTTCTTGTTCAACGGCAGCCACAACGACCACAGTCCACCAACCGCCAGCGCCAGTGCGGCGGCCGGCAGCAGGCTGCGGGTCTGTTGTCGCCGCAGCCAGTCGCCGGCGCGCACGCCCAGCAGGGTCGTGGCGATGGCCGGCAACGTGCTGAGCAGTCCTTCGGGATCGTGCCCCCGACCGGTGGCCGGATCGAACTGGTACAACAGGTGTCCGAACAACGCGGTGTCGGCACGGCTGGTCAGATTGTCCAGCGGCGCGTAGGAGCCGCCGATCACCAGCAAGGCCCAGTACCCCAGCAACAGGACGACCGCCATCAGCCACTGGCTGCGCGGACGCAGGTACAGCGCCATCGCACCGGCGGCGATGAAGCACAGGCCGATCCGCTGCAGCACGCCCCAGGGACGGAACCACGGTTTGTCCAGCCACCAGAATGCCAGCAGGTGCAACAGCAGGCCGATGGCGACGATCTTCGCGCCGCGCCAGAGCACCGCGCGCAGCAAGGCACCGCGATCGCCGCCGGCTTCCAGCCGCGGCGAGACACCCAGCGAAATCGACACGCCGACGATGAACAGGAAGAACGGGAAGATCAGATCGGTCGGCGTGCAGCCATGCCACTCGGCGTGCATCAGCGGCGCATACACATGCCCCCAGTCGCCAGGATCATTGACCAGCAGCATCGCCGCCACGGTGAGGCCACGCAGCGCGTCCACCGAAGAGAAGCGCTGCGGCGCTTTCGTGCTCATCTCCAATGCGCTCCGTCGGCGACCGCGATATCAGCCCGCGTGCGCGGCGTGCTGGCCGTCAATCCAGGTCGCCGCCACCTGCAACTGACCGTCCAGCGCGACCAGGTTCGCGCGGAAGCCAGTGGCGATGCGGCCGTGGGTGGCGGACAGTCCGAGGAACTCGGCCGGATAGGTCGAGGCCATGCGCGCGGCTTCGGCCAGCGGCAGTCCCAGCAGGTTCACCGCGTTGCGCACCGCCATCGCCATGTCCAGCGCGGAACCGGCGAGCGACCCGGCCGCGTTGCGGACCACGCCGTCCACGGCGGTGATGGTCTCGCCATACAGTTCGTAGCTGGGATCGTCGGAACCCACCGGCGGCATCGCGTCAGTCACCAGGAACACCTTGCCGCGCGGCTTGGCCGCCAGCGCGACCCGCAGGCTGCCCGGGTGCACGTGGTGGCCGTCGGCGATGATGCCGACCCAACTGTGCGGATCCTCCAGCGCGGCGCCGACCGCGCCGGGCTCGCGTCCCTGCAGCGGCGACATCGCGTTGTACAGATGGGTGAAACCGCGGATGCCCGCGGCCAGGCCGGCGCGGATTTCCTCGTAGCTGCCGGCGGTATGGCCGGCGGCGACGACCGCGCCGCGCGCCACCAGTGCATGGATGGTTTCGGTCGGCAGGCGTTCGGGCGCGAGCGTGATCAGGGTGACGCCGTTGTCCAGCGACGAGGCGAGTGCGATCTCCGCCGCGTCCGGCACGCGGAACTTGCCCGCATCGTGGGTGCCCTTGCGCGCCGGAGCCAGGTACGGCCCTTCCAGGTGGATGCCGAGCACCCCGGGCACGCCCTCGGCGATCGCCTGGCGAGTCGCGGCGACGGCTTCGCGCATCACGTCGAGATCATCGCTGATCAGGGTCGGCAGGAAACCGGTGGTACCGAACCGGCGGTGCGCTTCGCCAATGCGGCGGATCGCCTCCACCGTCGGCGTGTTGTTGAACAGCACGCCACCGCCGCCGTTGACCTGGGCATCGATGAAGCCCGGCACCAGCCATGCACCGCGCAGATCGTGGCGCGGCAAATCGGCGGGCAGATCCGCTTCCGGCAATATTGAAACGATGTCGCGCCCGTCGATGACGACGGCCATGCCTTCGACGAAACCCTGCGCGGTCAGCACGCGCCCCTGGACCAGCGCGGTGCTCATACGGTTTCGGTGACCTTGTTCAGGTGCGGCGGCACGTCGGGGTTGTAGCCGCGGCGCAGCGCCAGCGCGTTGATCGCGCGGTAGTAGCTCTGGATGGTCAGCAGCGGCGAGCAGACCGGATGCGGGGCATGCACCAGCGGCAGCGACTCGCCGGGACCGGCGGTTGGGTCGGCTTCCTCGGAAGCGACCCACACCTGCGCGCCACGGCCACGGAACTCGCGCGCCAGCGCCAGCGTGCCGGTGCCGGTTTCGTCCGGCTGGGCGAAGCACAGCACCGGGAAACCCGGGCCGACCAGTGCCATCGGACCGTGCTTCACTTCGGCGGAACTGTAGGCTTCGGCGTGCAGGCCGCAGGTTTCCTTGAACTTCAGCGCCGCTTCCTGCGCGGCGGCCAGGCCCAGGCCACGACCCAGCACGAACAGATTGTGCGCATCGACCAGGCCGTCGGTGACCGGCGACCAATCCGCCGCCCAGGCCTGGCGCAGCGCGTCCGGCAGCAACGGCAGCGCATCGCGCAGGGTCGCCTCGTCCTTCCAGTACGCACCCAACTGCAGGATCGCCGCCAGCGAACTCAGGTAGCTCTTGGTTGCCGCGACGCTGCGCTCGGGACCGGCGTGCAGCGGGATCACCGTGTCGGCCAGGCCGGCCAGCGGCGAATCCTCGACATTGACGATCGCCACCACCCGCGCGCCCGCTTCGGCGGCCGCGCGCGCGTTGTGGAGCAGATCCGGACTCTTGCCCGACTGCGAGATGACGATGTAGAGCGCATCCTTCAGCTTCTGCTTCGCTTCATACACCGAACCCACCGAGGGCGAAGCGGAAGCGGTGACGAAACCCAGCTGGGTTTCGAACAGATACTTGGCGTAGGTCGCGGCGTGATCGGAACTGCCGCGCGCGCAGGTCACCACGAACGGCGGCGGGTTGGCGCGCAAGTCGGCGGCAAGCCGGCGGATGAGGGATTCGTTGCGCTGATACTGCGCGGCGATCACGTCGGCGGTCTGCTGCGCCTCCCGGAACATCAGGGTGTCGGCGGGCGCGGGAAGTGGGGAGGAAACGTCGGTCATGTCGTGGGGTCGGGGCGTTCGGCGCGCAGGCGGACCGGCGCGGTGGATCCGCGCACCACCAGTTGCGGCACGAAGCCCTGGTTATGCACGGGGGTGGGGTTGTCGTCGTAGGCGTCCTGCCGCAGCGTGGCGATCAGCAGGCGCGCGGCCTGCTTGGCGATGTCCTCGGTGGCCTGCTTGGCGGTGGTCAGCGGCGGCCAGGACTGGCGCGAGAACGGGCTGTCCTCGAAACCGGCGATGGACAGGTCGTAGGGCACGTTCATGCCCGCCGACTTGGCCGCCGCCAGCACGCCGGCGGCGATTTCGTCGTTGGAGCCGAAGATCGCGGTCGGCGGTTCGCGCAGCGCCAGCAGCCGGCGTGCGCCACGGAATCCGTCATCGAAGGTGTAGTCGCCGGGCACCACCAGGTGTTTGTCCAGCGGGATGCCGTAGTCCTTCAGCGCCTTCTCGTAGCCGTTGTAGCGCTCGATCGAGGAGCGGTGCGCAAGCCCGCCCCAGAGGAAACCGATGCGCTGGTGGCCCAGCTGGATCAGGTGCTCGGTGATTTCATAGGCGGCGTCGTGATCATCCACGTACACGCACGGCTGGCCATCCTGCGGATCCTCGGTGGCGGCGATGATCCGCACCATCTTGACGCCGCGCGCGGCCAGCGCGTTCACCAGTTCCATCCGCTCGGACATTGGCGCGGTCAGCACCAGTCCCGCCAGGCGCGATCGCTGCACGAACTCGGCCAGTTCCTCGGCCAGCAGCGGCGAGGTCGAATCGCAGGGATGGATCTGCAGGCCGAATCCGGTTTCCCGGCACGCCGCCAACACACCATTCTGCACGCCGATGATGTGGTACGGGTTGGGGTTGTCGTAGACCAGCCCGATCACGAACGGCGTGCCGCTGCGCAGGTTGCGCGCGGACTGATCCGGCTCGTAGTCCAGTTCGGCGATGGCATGCAGGACGCGCGCGCGCGTGCCCTGCATCACCGACGGCTCGTTGTTGATGACCCGCGAGACCGTCTTCAGCGAAACCTTGGCCCGCTCGGCGACATCCTTGATGGTGGGCCTGCGCATGCCGTTCTCAGCCATGGGGAATCTCCACGCGGTCCATGGCCGCTCAACCCGCCTTCACGCGGCCGACATTGTGGCCGCGCAGGGCGAAGAACAGGATGTACAGGTAGCAGGGCACCGCCAGCGCGGTGAACACCAGTTGGAAATCATGGGTCTGCTTGAACACCGCGAACAGCTGCGGAATCACCGCACCGCCGGCGATGCCCATGATCAGCAGCGCCGAACCGGTTTCGGTGAAGCGGCCCAGGCCCTGGATCGCCAGCGGGAAGATCGCCGGCCACATCATCGCGTTGGCAAAGCCGAGCGCAGCGACGAAGCCGACCGAGACATAGCCATGGGTCAGGAGCGCGCCGATCGCGAACACGATGCCCAGCACCGCCGACACGCTGAGGTAGCGTTCCTGCGAGATGAAGCGTGGGATGGCGACCAGGCCGAACAGGTAGCCGATCAGCATCGCGCCCAGGGTGTAGGAGGTGAACACCTTGGTCTTGTCGAGCGGCAGGCCGAAACCTTCGCCGTAGATGCCGATGGCGTCACCGGCCAGCACCTCCACGCCGACGTAGACGAACAGGCAGATCACGCCCAGCAGCAGGTGCGGGAACTGGAATACGCTGCGACGGTTCGACTCCGTGCCGGCCTCGTTGGCGTTGGCTTCGGCCGTATTCACTTCCGGCAGCGGCGAGAACAGGATGCCGACCGCCAGCAACACCAGCAGTCCAGCCATCACCATGTAGGGCCCGTAGACGCGCGCGGCGAACTCGTTGAGCAGGAGTTCCTTCGCCTCCGGGGCGGCGGCTTCGACCTGCGCGGCGAGGTCGCCCATGCCGTGCATCACGAAGGCTGCCAGCGCGATCGGCGCGAGGATGCCGGCGATCTTGTTGCAGATACCCATCACCGCGATGCGCTGCGCCGCGCCCTCGATCGGGCCAAGGATGCTGATGTAGGGATTGGCCGCGGTCTGCAGGATCGCCAGGCCGGCGCCGATGGTGAACACGCCACCGAGCGCGCCGGGATACCAGCGATGGGTGGTGAACTGGCCGAACACCAGCGCACCAATCGCCATCACGAACAGCCCCAGCGCCATGCCCTTCTTCATGCCGGTCCTGCGCAGGATCACCGAGGACGGCAACGCCAGGCAGAAATAGGAAATGTAGAACGCGCTGGGAATCAGGAAGGCGTAGGTCTCGCTGACATTGAACGCCAGCTTGGCGAACGTGATCAGCGGCCCGTTGAGCCAGGTGACGAAACCGAAGATGAAAAACAGCAGGCCGATGATGGCGATGGATGTGTACTGTCGCGAGCCTTGTACCGCAGTCATGTCTGGCGAACTCCCCTCTCTCTGATTGTGATGGCCGGTCCGCGACCGGCGTCCACGCCCTGCCGCTGCGTGGCTCCCTCTGGAAACAACGTTGTCACAGAATCGTCCGCGAAGCCACCCGCGACCGGTTTCTCCTTGCACGCGTACAGCATGCTTGGGTTTCCGGATTTGTGGCGCCGCAACAACGGGCACGGCCCGAAGGACGTCTCAAACCCTTAAATCTGAATGTATTTCTTCAGTTTTGAAACTGAACAGGAGAGCCTGCATCGGATCACGCGCAAATTTGATCCGATGACCACCCGCCCCGCCCGCATTTGATGACAGAGTGTTGACAACGTTGTCAAACCCCTCCCACACTCCGGCGCCATCGGGGCTGTTCGTTTTCGCCCCTTCGCGGACATGTGGGGAGACGTGTGGTCGCAATCGCCAATCCATTGCCGGTGGATCCCATGAGCCGGGCGGGCGACGCCTTCATTGCCGCGGATGTCGGCGGCACCCACGTCCGCGTCGGACTGGTGCGCGGGGGTAACGAACCCGCCAGCCCGATCAGCGTGCTGGAGTACCGCAAGTACGCCTGCGCCGATTACCCGGGGCTGGCCGACATCCTGCAGGACTTCCTGGCCGGACTGGGCGCCCCGCCTGTCAACCGGGGCGTGATCGCCAGCGCCGGCTACGCGCTGGAAGACGGCACCGTCATCACCAACAACCTGCCCTGGCGCCTCTCGCTGGCCGAGCTCCGTGCTCGCCTGGGCTTCGATGATTTCCGTCTGGTCAACGACTTCGAAGCGGTCGCCCACGCCGCCGCGCAGGTCGATGCCAGCCAGGTGCTGCAGCTCGCCGGCCCGGTCGGCGCGCCGCCGCGCGGTCCCATCCTGATCCTGGGTCCGGGCACCGGCCTGGGCGCTGCGGTGTGGATTCCGTCGGGCAAGCGCTCGGTGGTGCTGGCGACCGAAGCCGGCCAGGCCGCGCTCACCGCCGGCAACGCACTGGAAATGGCGGTGCTGACGGAAATGCTGAAGACGCGTCCGCACGTGCCGATCGAGCAGGCGCTGTCCGGTCCTGGCCTGATGAACCTCTACACCGCGCTGTGCGCGGTGCGTGGCGGGGTGACACCCGCCTACTCCCGCCCCGGCGATATCACCGCCGCCGCGCTCGCGGGTGAAGACGCGCTGGCCCGCGAAACGCTGGAGGTGTTCTGCGGCCTGCTCGGCAGCGTGGTCGGCGACATGGCGCTGCTGTACGGCGTGCAGGGTGGTGTGTACCTGGCCGGCGGCATCCTGCCGAACATCCGCGAATTCCTTCTTCGGAGCAGCTTCGTGCCGCGTTTCCTCAACAAGGGAACGATGCGCGAGGCGCTCGAACGCATTCCCGTGAAGCTGGTCGAGCACGGGCAACTGGGCGTCATCGGCGCCGCCAGCTGGTACCTCGATCAAACCGAAAGCAACTGAAGCAAAAAAAGAAACGAAGGCGTCGGGACAGGCGCCCGCAAAAAGAAACGGGTCGGAGCGGTCAGCCGATTCCCTGGCAGCAAAGGCAGCAATACGGCTCCGGATCACGCCCCGGCCGACAACCAAAAATCATGATGGGAGAGACACCATGAATCACCGTAAATCGCTACTCGCCGTCGCCGTCGCGACGGGCCTCGCGGTCTCCATGCACGCCCAGGCGCAGGATGCGGCCACCCAGCAACAGGCCCAGCCGGCCGCGCAGCAGCAGGCCACCGATCTAGACACCGTGATCGTCACCGGCATCCGCGGCTCGATGGAAAAGTCGCTGGACACCAAGCGCGAGGCCAATTCCCGCGTGGAAGTGGTCACGGCCGAAGACGTCGGCAAGCTGCCGGCCCACAACGTGGCCGACACCCTGCAGCGCCTGCCGGGCGTGAACATCAGTTCGTCCTCCTCCGATGAAGGCGGCTTCGACGAGGCCGACCGCGTCAGCCTGCGCGGCACCAGCCCCAGCCTGACCCAGACCCTGATCAACGGCCACACGGTCGGCTCGGCCGACTGGTTCGTGCTCAGCCAGGGCAACAACGTCGGCCGCAGCGTCAGCTACACCCTGCTGCCCTCCGAACTGGTCAGCTCGGTGGAAGTGCACAAGTCCTCGCAGGCCAAGCTGCCCGACGGCGGCACCACCGGCTCGGTCAACATCATCACCCGCAAGCCGCTGCAGTTCGCCGACAAGATCACCGCCGAAGCCTCGCTGGGCGTGGTCAACGCGGAACAGGCCGATTCCACCGACCCGCAGATCTCCGGCCTGTTCAACTACAAGAACGACGCCGGCACCTTCGGCGTGATGGTTCAGGCATTCAGCCAGAAGCGCGAACTGCGCCGCGAAGCGCAGGAAGTCCCGGGCGGCTTCTTCCAGATCTCGGCCACCGATCCGGCGGGCATCAGCAATCCGGATCTGGTCGGCGTCTGGGCGCCCGGCCTGCTCGGCTCGACCCTGTTCGAACAGACCCGCGAGCGCAAGGGCGGCCTGATCGAATTGCAGTTCAAGCCCAACGACGACCTGACCTTGGGCCTGAGCGGTTTCCGCTCGGACATGGACGCCAACAACTACAACCGCAACTTCATGATGTGGGGCGGCAATTTCGCCCGCGCGTGGGCTCCGGATCCCGGCTACGTGGTCAAGGACGGCGTGCTGACCAACGCCACCTACACCGGCCAGGCCGGGCAGAACTACGCGGTGTACGACATGATCTACCGCGAGGCGTCGGCCAAGAGCGAATACGTCACCTTCGACATCGACTGGCAGATCAACGACAACCTGAGCTCCAAATTCCAGGTCGGCACCACCAGCGGCGAAGGCTCCACGCCGCGCCAGTTCATCGCCGAACTGAACATGGCCAATGGCGGCGGCGCCAGCTGGACCAGCCATGGCGCCGGCTCGCCGGTGGACTGGAACGTGGGCGGCGATCTGAGCCCCGCCAGCGCGACGTGGGGCGGCACCTGGGGTAACCAGGAGGTCACCGCGAAGGATGATGAAGACTGGTTCACCGCCGACTTCACCCATTACTTCAATGGCGGTGTGCTCTCCTCGCTCGACTTCGGTGCGCGTTACGCCGACCACACCCGCGAGGCGCTGTCGCCGGAAGGCGCCAGCCCCGGGGCAGGTATCTGGGACGCATTGCAGAATGGCGCTACCGCGCCGTATCCGGGCGGCTTCGCCAGCAGCATCGGCGGCAGCTTCCCGCGCAACCTGTGGTACTTCACGCCCGGTGCGCTGAAGGACGCGATCATCAACAACTCGACGTGGCTGTACAACAACGATGGTCCGACCGGTCGCCACAACTACGGCGCCGAGTGGAAGGTGGAGGAGAAGAACCTCGCCGCCTATATCCAGGCCAACTTCGTCGGCGACAACTGGAGCGGCAACATCGGCCTGCGCTACGTCAACGTCGACCAGGACATCAGTTCCTACCAGGCCGTCGCCAACGCGGCCAATGCCGATGTCTCCAGCCTGTTCGGCCAGTGGATCCGCAAGTTCACCAACAACAAGCACAGCCGTGTCCTGCCCAGCGCGAACATCAAGTTCGACATGGGCGAGAACCTGGTGTTCCGCTTCGCCGCCTCGCAGACGCAGACCCTGCCCGACTTCTCCGCGCTGGGTGCTTCGTCCTGGGGCTCGGATCTGAACCGCACCGGTGGCGGCGGCAATCCGAACCTGGATCCGGTGGTCTCCACCAACTTCGATGCCAACATCGAGTGGTACTTCATGCCGCGCGGCCTGCTGTCCGTCGGCGCCTACTCGATGAACATGAAGGACTACGTCGCCTTCGGCACCGAAAAGCAGATGCTGTTCAGCGAACTGACCAACCAGCTCGAGGAATACCTGGTGTCCGTGCCGGTCAACTCCGACGGCAAGGTCACCGGCGTGGAAGTGGCCTACGAGCAGCCGATCGGTGACAACTTCGGCGTGGTCGCCAACTACACCTACGCCAATGGCAGCACCTCGCACACCTGGGCCGACGGCAGCGACAACCTGCTGGGCACCTCGAAGAATACCTACAACGTGGGTGCCTACTTCGAGAACGAAACCTTCGGCGCACGCGTCAGCTACACCCGCCGTTCCTCGTTCCTGATCGGCCTGTCCGGCGCCAATCCGTACTACCAGGATGACTTCGGCACCCTGTCGGCGGCGCTGAGCTACAAGTTCAACGACCACCTGAGCTTCTCGCTGGATGCGCTGAACCTCAACGACCCGACCATCAAGTACTACCAGAGCGCGGCGATCCCGACCTCGTTCTACAGCAATGGCCGCCAGTACTACTTCAATGTCCGCCTGAAGTTCTGATCGCGACAATCTGACAGAGCGCTCCCTCTGCAGGGCCTGGATTCGTCCAGGCCCTTTTTTTTGCTCGCCATTCCGGACTACGGGCGACGGAAAGCCGGCCGGGCCTCGATTGGCCCTGACACACCCGGTTCGAGATCGCCTGCGGAACCACTCAAGACGCGACCTGCGATGTGCGGGGCACGCGCTCCAATCCCCGGGCATGGCGGCAGTCCGCACCGACGGGCGATGACGACCGCGCGGACTGAAGACGGCGGCACCGTGGCCCCATCCAGCCGATGCGAATACACCCTGCGTATTCGTCGGCGGATAGCCGCGCAGCCGCCGCGCGGCCGCGCTGTACGCGAAGCACCAATCCCGCGCATGTCGAGCGTGCTGGCGATTCGCGTGGACAAAGGCGCTTCCACCGGGCCGGCAGGAATGCGCTGTTGATGGACCCGACGACCTTGAAAGACGTACCCCACCTTCCCTGTTGCATGCCGGCACCTGGCGCGGTTTCAACAGCCCGCACCTCGTGCCGAATCGCACCGGTCAACCTGCGGGACGGGACATACCGACCGATGCCATCGATTCACCGGCGGCACCGCGCCTGGGACGCCCTGTCTTCATACGCGCCACTTGGAAGGGGCGGCTGCTTCCGAGTGGCTCACAGAGGATTTCGTGCCAGATAATTTTTTACAAGCAAGCGCGCAGAAACGACAATTTCCGGGGATTCATAGGGGCATTTCCGGACACATCAGTGCAGGAAGTAACAAAAACCCAGTTAAATCAACCATTTTCTTGGTGCGGCGCAGCACATATTTTGTGAAAATTTTTTGCAATTTGCTTGACAACGTTGTCAGCGCTCTCCCACACTCGGCTTCGAAGGGAGCCTGAGGGGGCTCCCGTCTGCGGGACATGTGGGGAGACGTGTGGCTGCCATCACCAATCCAGCGCCCAAGGCGGAAACGCGACTGCGGGAACAGTCCATGTCCCCGGCCACCGCGATGACCTGCGTCCCCGTCCGCGCGGGCGTGATGCGTACCACCAACGCCTTTTTCCGGCCGGCCATCGCCATGGGTGGCCGGATCTCCGCCCGCGAAGCACCGCAACGCAAACCGTTTGAACGCATTCCCGCGACGCTGGCCGTGCAGGGGCAACGGGACGTCGCCGACGCCCTCTGTTGGCAGCCCGGCCGGATCGCACCTCGGTAAGACAACGGCGAGTTGCCCGCCGTGGGAGTCAGGCAACCGCACGACCCGTCAGCAAGACGGGCCGATCACAAAAAATCATGATGGGAGAGACAGCATGAGCCACCGCAAGACCGCACTATCCGCCGCAATCGTGATGTGCCTGAGCATCAGCGCGCACGCGCAGGATGCCGCCCCGGCGCAGGCCGCCGCCGACACCGGCGAAGCCGTCGAACTGGACAAGGTCGTCGTCACCGGCATCCGTGCCAGCCTGCAGAAGTCGCTGGAAACCAAGCGCAACGCCGATGCCATTGTCGACGTGATCACCGCCGAGGACGTCGGCAAGTTCCCCGCCACCAACGTGGCCGAGGCGATGACGATCATTCCCGGCGTGGCGATCGACCGCGCGTTCGGCCAAGGCGAGAAGGTCAGCATCCTCGGCACGGATCCCGCGCTCAACCGCACCCTGCTCAACGGCCAGTCGGTCGCGTCCGGCGACTGGAACATGTCCGAATTCCCGACCCGCACCTTCAACTACTCGCTGCTGGCACCGCAGCTGGTGGGCAAGGTGGAGGTGTTCAAGTCGCCGGAAGCGCGCCTGGAGGAAGGCTCGATCGGCGGCACCGTGATGGTCAGCACCCGCAAGCCGCTGGATCTCGATCGCGACATCGTGATCGCCGGCCAGGTCGGCTTCAACCGCAATGATCGCGTCGAGCATACCGATCCTTCGGCCTCGCTGCTGTTCGGCTGGAAGAACAAGGCCGACAATTTCGGCGTGATCGTGTCCGTGCAGAAGGATGACGAGAACATCCGCCGCGATGGCATCGAGTCCTACAACATCGTCCGCGCCAGCGCCTACCGGCCCTCGATCGCCAACGGCAACTGCACCGGCACCTGCGCCGACACCATCAACGCGAACCCCAATGCGATCGGCCCGAACTCGACCGCCGCGCATTTCTTCGAGCAGGAGCGCCAGCGCAAGACCTACACATTGAGCGTGCAGGCGCGTCCGGTCGAGCAGCTGGACATCGAGTTCAACGCCTTCAAGATCGATGCCAGCTACGATCACATGGCGCAGCCGATGTTCCTCAACCAGGGCAATGCCGGCAACAGCCTGGACAAGCTGACCGACCTGACCATCGAGAACGGCGTCATCACCCGCGGCACCATGCGCAACGGCCTGGCGATTTTCGACATCCAGAACCGCCGCGCCACCACCAAGTCCAAGACCTACGATCTGAAAGCCACCTGGAACGACGAGCGCTGGTTCGCCAGCACCCAGCTCGGTTCGACCAAGGCCGACGCCGGCCCAAAGCAGGTATTCGGCGAATTCCTGTCGCGCGTGGACTACAGCTGGGACATCTCCGGGTCGCCAAGCCGCCCCGGCAGCGTGACCTTCCACGGCGCCAACCCGTTCAATACGCCTGAACTGTTCACCATCCAGGGCTGGGGCGGCAACGTGGTCGAGAAGCCGACGGTCGACAAGGAAAAGTATGGTCAGCTGGATTTCGGCATCAAGCTCAACTCGCCAATCTACCTGCTGCGTTTCGGCTACAAGCAGCGCGATCACCACACCAGCCAGATCCAACGTGGTGTCGGCCTCAATACAGCGCTTTCGCCGAGTGCGGCCATGTTCAACCCGCGCAAGCTTCCCGGCAACTTCCTGAGTGGTTTCAGCGGCTATGGCGCGCTGAAGGACCGCTTCACCATCGATGGCTGGGCACTCTACGACTGGGCGATGAGCGGCGCCTGGCTGCCCGCCGGTTCACCGATGCCCGAACTCTCCCCCTTCAGTTCCAACGAGTTCGCCCGCAATACCTGGTCCATCGACGAGGACACCCAGGCCGCGTACGTGCAGGCCGATTTCAGCTTCGACCGCCTGCGCGGCAACATCGGCGTGCGCTATGTCCGTACCGAAGTGACCTCGGGCGCCTTCGAGTGCAATACGGGCAACGCGAACTGCGTCGTCAACCTGGCGCCGGAGCAATATGCCAGCGCCTACACCGCGGTGAGTCGCAAGAACAAGTTCAACAACGTCCTGCCCAACCTGAACCTGATCTACGACCTCAACGACGAGATGGTCCTGCGCTTCTCGGCGGCCAAGACCATGGCCCGTCCCAACTACACCGATCTGTCGAGCTACATCTGGCTGTCGGATCAGAGCCTGACCGGCGGCGGCGGCAATCCGGATCTGGATCCATACAAGTCGACCAACCTCGACCTCTCCGCCGAATGGTACTTCGCGGAGAACGCGATTCTGGCGGCGTCGGTGTTCTACCGCGACATCGAGGACTACGTCCTTCAGGTCACCAAGCCGGAAGTCCACTACAACCAGAACCTCGACCGCATGGACACCTTCCTGGTCGCGCGCCCGCAGAACGCGGGCAACGCCAAGGTGAAGGGCGTTGGCCTGGCCTATCAGCAGGATATCGGCGCCGGTTTCGGCATCCTGGCCAACTACACGTTCTCCGACGGCGAGGCCGACGGCGGCCGCCCGCTGCCGTTCAACTCCGAGCACCAGTTCAACATCAGTCCGTACTTCGAACGCGGCGACTGGTCGGCGCGCGTGACCTACGGCTGGCGTGACAAGTACTTCACCCGCGCGATCGGCGGCGTGGACACCTGGACCAAGGAATACGCCTCGCTCGACGCCTCGGTGGGCTATCGGGTCAACGAGTCGCTGTCGCTGCAGATCAATGGCATGAATCTGCTGGACGAAACCTACCATAGCTACATCGGCACGGAAAAGCTGACCAACGGCGCCTACAAGACCGGCAGGCGCTTCCTGCTGACGATGCGCTACGACTTCTGATGATTTGCACTTTCTGCCTTTGACAGCTATTTGTCTCTCCACGGGCTCAATCCTGATTGAGCCCGATTTTTTTGGGGGAATGGACATTCATTCCCGACGAGGAACGAATCGACGATGAGTACCAAGATGATTCACCGGGCCGGCCTGCTCGCGGGTCTTCTCGCAGTCGCATTGCCCGCCATGGCGCAGGGACCGGTGACGGCCACGCCGGGTCTGTCGCTGATCCCCCTGCCCGCGCGGGTCGATGCCGGGGAGGGCAACTATCCGCTTGGCGCCAGGACGATGCTGCACGCGCAGGACGACACTGCCCGTATCGTGGCCCGGCAGTTCGCGGCGATGCTGGCGGCGAGCGGCCTGCGTGCGCCCGAACTCATGCCGGCAGGCGCGGCCGCCAGCGGCGGCATCCGCTTCGCCATCACCACCGATTTGCCGGGCGACTCTCCGGAACGCTATCGCCTGTCCGTGAACCAGGACGGCGCGACGATCCTGGCCGCAGACGCACGTGGTCTGTTCTATGGCGCGGTCACCCTGTGGCAGCTGGCCAGCCAGGGCGATGGCAAGTCGATACCTGCCGTCGACATCCAGGACGCCCCCCGCTTCCCCTGGCGCGGCTTCATGCTCGACTCCGCGCGGCATTTCCAGTCGCTCGACGAGATCAAGCAGATCCTCGACACCATGGCGCTGCACAAGCTCAACACCTTCCACTGGCACCTGACCGACGACCAGGGCTGGCGCATCGAGATAAAGAAGTATCCGAAACTGACCGAGGTCGGCGGCTGCCGGGTCGCGGCAGGCGACGCGGGGGTCGGCGCGGATGGCCAGCCGAAACCCTATTGCGGCTTCTACACCCAGGACCAGATCCGCGAGATCGTGAAGTACGCGGCGGACCGCCACATCACCGTGCTGCCGGAAATCGATGTGCCCGGCCACGCGCAGGCCGCCATCGCCGCCTATCCGGAGCTCGGCGTACTCGGATCCACTCCACCGGTCTCCAACCAGTGGGGCGTGCACAGCTATCTGTTCAATACCGAGGAAAGCACAATCACTTTCCTGGAGGATGTGCTGACCGAGGTGATCGCGCTGTTCCCCGGGCGCTACGTGCACGTCGGTGCGGACGAGGCGGTTAAGATCCAGTGGGAGAACTCGGCGCGCACGCAGGCACGCATCCGCGAACTCGGCCTGAAGAACGAGTTCGAGATGCAGAGCCACATCATCAAGCGGCTGGAGAAATTCCTGGAAGCCCACGATCGCCGCCTGATCGGCTGGGACGAAATCCTCGAAGGCGGCCTGCCGCCGGAAGCCACGGTGATGTCCTGGCGCGGCACCGAAGGCGGGCTGGAAGCCGCCACCCAGGGCCACGACGTGGTGATGACGCCCAAGTCGCACCTGTACCTGGACTACCACCAGACCACCTCGCCGAACGAGCCACCAGGCCGACCGACCCAAGTGCCGCTGGACAAGGTCTACGGTTTCGAGCCGGTGCCGGAAGCGCTCGCGCCGGCGCTGCGCCACCACATCCTCGGCCTGCAGGCCAACGTGTGGACCGAACACACCCGCTACTACGCGCGCCTGCAGCATCATCTGTATCCGCGCCTGGCCGCCCTGGCCGAAGTGGGCTGGACGCCGGCGGCACGCAAGGACTACGACGACTTCCTCAAGCGTCTGCCCACGCAGTTGCAGCGCTACCGGTCACTCGGCATCGCCTACGCGCAGACGCCGTTCGAGGTGGTGGTCACCGCGCAGGAACAGCGCGCGGCCGGCCAGGCGCAGGTCACGCTGGCCAATCCGCTGGGCTATGAGATCCGCTACACCGTGGATGGCAGCACGCCTGCCTCGACCTCAGCGCGCTACACGCAACCGTTCGTGGTGACGCCGCCCGCGCAGGTACGCGCCGCCGCCTTCTTCGACGGCAAGCCGCTGGCCGATGCAACCGGACAGTTGGTGGATCGCGACTGGCTGCTGCGCCGGACCAGTGACGCGCTGACCACCTGTCCGGAAGGCGGCCGCCTGCTGCTGCGGCTGGAGGATGACGGCCCGCGCGACGGCGCGCGCGCGATGTTCAACGTCACCATCTTCAATCCATGCTGGCAATGGCCGCAGGCGGATCTGGCCGGCATCGCGAAACTGCAGGTGCGCGCCGGGCGCATTCCGTACTACTTCCAGCTGGCGCACGACGAGGTCAACCGCAAGTTCGAGCCGGCGCATTCGGCGCATGGCGAACTGCTGGTCCGCGCCGGCAGTTGCAAGGCCGAGCCGTTCGCCACGGTGCCGCTGCCGGCCCGGCCCGGCGCCGATGGCTTCGTGACGCTGGATGCGGCACTGCCGGCCGGAATGAGCGGCAAGCAGGACCTGTGCCTGGTGTTCACCGGCGACACGCGCCCGGAGATGTGGGTACTGGACGAGGTACGACTGGTACCGCGCTGACACGGCGGGCGGGCTCGCCATGCGTTGGTGAGGGAACCCTCCGCCCCTCACCCCGCCCCCGTTCGCTACGCGGACGGGGGTTTTCCTGTCCGTGCCGGACTTCCGCCTAGGCCGGCTTGCGGACCCTGCCCTCAAGCCGCAGCAACAGGTCCCGCAGCGGTGTCAACGCGGTGGACAGGCCAAGCAGCACGCCGACGGTGTTGGCGATGGCGTCGAAGGGATCGCGCATGCGATCGGTGGTGTAGGCGCCCTGGGCGAATTCCACGCCGATGCCTACCATCACCAGCAGGAGTCCGCCCAGCATCCAGCTGCCGCGGCCGCGAAACAACTGCACCGCGCCGGCCGCCAGCAGGAAATAGGCCAAGCCGTGCTCCAGCTTGTCGGTGCCCGAGGGCAGGTCCGGGAACGGCGGCGGCGGCCCCAGCGACAGCGCGACCACGGTCGCGATGGCCAGCAGCCACAGGCACAGCCACAGCCGGGGATGGCGGAACGGTTTGAGCAGGGTCATTTCACAGGCGCCAGGTCAGGTCGTTGGCAAGGAAGGCCGGGCCGAACTCGACATCGCGCGCGAATCCCATCACCTGGAACCGCTCGCCCATCTCGCTGGGCAAGGTCAATTTCTTCGCCTCGTTGCGGAAACGCAGTTTGGCGACGTCATCGGCCCTTTCCTCGATCTCCTGCAGGCGCTCGGGCAGGCCGTTGCCGAGCAGGAAACCGGCCTGGTCGCTGTAACCGGCCAGTTCGAAGCCGGCCTGGGTGCCGGCCTCGGCCAGCGCGGTGAAGTCCACCGACGCAGTCAGGTCCTGCAGGCCCGGCCACAGATAGGGATCGGCGTGCATGTGCTGGCGGTAGAACGCGCGCAGGGTACCCTGGTCGCGATCCGGCAGGTAGTACTCGCGGCGCGGATAGCCGTAGTCGACGAACAGCATCGCGCCGGTCCGCAGTCCGCCCATCACCGCCTGGATCCAGTAAGGCAATTGCGGCAGCAACTCGGAGCGGTAGCCGTCGGGAAAGGGCTGTTCGAGATAGCGCTCGACGTGGCGGACCGCGGCCGCCAGCAACGCGTCGGCGGGACGGTCGGTGCGGATGAAGCGCTCGTCTTCGCCCAGCGCCACGTATTCCTCGAACACCTCGCCATCGCGCAGGGTGAAACGCGGCGTCGGCAACGCGTCGATCACCTCGTTGGCGAACAGCACGCCGTTCCAGGCTTCGCCCGGCGGCCCATCCAGCCATTCGACCAGCGCGAACACCGGCGGAATCAGACGTTGTGAAAGGCGCTCGCGCTGGCGTTCACGCAGGTCGGCGCTGGGTTCCAGGATGGCGTAACGCGCCGGCAGCGCATCCAGTTCCAGCAGGCGCTTGAGCATTACCTCGGCGAAGGCGCCGCTGCCGCCGCCCAGTTCGAGAAACTCGGCGTCCGGCCCCAGCGCCTGCAGCACCGGCGCGACCGCGCTGGCGACGCAGGCGGCGAACAGCGGCCCCAGCTCGGGCGCCGTGACGAAGTCACCGGCGCCGCCGAACTTGGCGCTGCCGGCGCTGTAGTAGCCCAGGCCGGGTGCGTACAGGCAACGCTCCATGAAGCGCGAAAACGGCAGGAAGCCGCCATTGGCGCGGATTTCCTCGCGCAGCAGGGCCGCCAACCGCTCGCTGTGGGCAAGCGCGTCGGCGTCGGGCGGTGGCAATTCGCTGCGCATGATCGTTCCTGGGGTGGTGCGGATCGGCATTGTACGCGCGCGCCACGCGCGGACGCGGCACAATGCCGGCAGACGATTCGCCCGGGAGCCCACGCATGGACACGCAACGCAAAGTCGCCCTGATCACCGGCAGCGCCAAGCGGGTGGGCGCGGCCATCGCGCGCGGGCTACACGCCGACGGTTACGATCTGGCCCTGCACTACCGGCATTCCGGCGAGGCGATGCAGGCGCTGGCGGGCGAACTGGAGGCCGCGCGCCCCGGCAGCGTGCTCACCCTGCACGCGGATCTGGCCGAGTTCGATCGGCTGCCGGAACTGATCGCTCGCGCGGTCGGCCATTTCGGACGGCTGGACGCCCTGATCAACAACGCCTCGGCCTACTACGCCACGCCGATCGGCCAGGCCACGCCACAACAGTGGGACGAGTTGTTCGCCTCCAACGCGCGCGCGCCGTTCTTCCTCTCGCAGGCGGCGGCGCCGCACCTGAAGGCCAGTCGCGGCGCGATCGTCAGCATCGCCGACATCTACGCCGAACGCCCGCTGGGCGGACACACGGTCTACTGCATGGCCAAGGCCGCGCTGGTGATGATGACCAAGTCGCTGGCCCGCGAACTCGGGTCGGAAGTGCGGGTGAACGCGGTAGCGCCGGGCAACGTGCTGTGGTCGGAGAATCCGGTCAAGGCGGAAACCCTGGAGCTGGTGCATGCACGCACCGCACTCAAACGCCAGGGGGCGCCGGACGACATCGTCTCGGCGGTGCGCTGGCTGCTGGGCGGCAACGGCTACATCACCGGGCAGGTGCTGGCCATCGACGGCGGGCGCTCGCTGTTCATCTGATCGGGGCGACCTGCCCGGCAAGATCCACGAACACGGGATGTTCGAGCTTGGCCGGGTTTTCCCAGCGCATCTCGCCATCTGCCGCGTATTCGCGCGCCAGATCCAGATCGATGGCGCACGCGGCATCGCCCGGATGCCGTCCCAGCTCGATTTCCAGCGACTTCAGCCTCGCGTTGAACGCGGCCCGCTCCAGCGGGGTTTCCAGCAGCATCGCCTGGTTGGCGTAACGGTGCGGATCCCCGGCCACCACGCTGGCGCCGCTCACCACCGGCGACAGCGCCAGGATCCTGCCCTCGCCGGCCAATGCCGCGCACGCGCGCGCCAATTGCGCTTCGCCATCGGTTCCGCTGCCCAGGATCAGCAGGTAGCGATGCGCGCTCATGCCGAAGGCGTGGTCCGCTCGTCCGCCTGCTTCAATGCGGCGGTCGCCATCAACGCGGCGGTGATGCCCGCGTCGGAGGATTCCTGGAACACCCGCAGTCCGAACTCCGGCAGGATCGCCAGCAGGTGATCGAAGATGTCCGACTGGATGTTCTCGTAGACGCCCCAGCGGATGTCGCGGGTAAAACAGTAGATTTCCAGCGGCAGGCCGGTGGACTCGGGCTGCTGCTGGCGCACCAGCAGGGTCATGTCCTGGTGGATGCCGGGATGGTTGCGCAGGTAGTTCTCCACGTAGGCGCGGAACGTACCGAGGTTGGTCACCCGTCGCGCGTTCACAGGATGGATGCCGCGCTGTTCCAGATCGGTGTTCCAGGCGGAGATTTCCCGGCCTTTCTCGTTGAGATAGCGATCCAGCACGGTGAAGCCGTGCATGCGGCCGAGTTCCTCGTCGGTGAGGAAGCGCACGCTGTGCTGGTCCAGGTACAGCGCGCGCTTGATCCGGCGTCCACCGGCGTCGCTCATGCCGCGCCAGTTCTTGAATGAATCGTTGATCAGCTTCTTGGTCGGGACGTTGGTGATGGTCTTGTCCCAGTTCTGCACCTTCACCGTGTGCAGGGCGATATCGATCACTTCGCCATCCGCGTTGAGCTGCGGCATCTCGATCCAGTCACCCACCCGCACCATGTCGTTGGAACTAATCTGCAGGCTGGCGACGAGCGACAGGATGGTGTCCTGGAACACCAGGATCAGCACCGCCATCATCGCGCCCAGCCCCGACAACAGGATCAGCGGCGAGCGGTCGATCAGCGTCGCCACCATCAGTACCGCCGCGAGCGTGAACACCACGATTTTCAGCAGCTGCAGGTAGCCCTTGATCGGCTTGTTGTGGGCATCCGGACGGCGCTGGTAGATCTGGTTGACCAGATCCATCGCGCCGGAGAAGGCCAGCGCCAGGGTCAGGATGATGAAGGCGGTGCAGACGTTGCGGACCACCGTGACCAGGTGTTCCGGCAGATCCGGCACCGCCACCACGCCGGCCGAGAGCACGATGGCCGGGATGACGTTGGCCAGGCGTGGAATCACCCGCAGGCGGATCTCGTGCGGTTCGCCCAGAGGCAGCGAGTTGATCATCCGCCGCAGTCCGCGCAGCAGGACGCGCTTGGTCACCCAGTTGGCCAGCCAGGCGGCCAGCACCAGCGCGCAGATGGTCAGCGTGGTGTAGGCCCAGGGATAGGGTTCCAGCCAGGCGCGCAGTTGTTCCAGCCGCTGGTTCATGCCGGTCCCACCGAACCACGCTCGATGATCACGCCCACGCCCGCGGCATTGGCCACCGCGCCGGGCTTGGTCAGGCGCAGGCGCAGCCAGGCCACTCCGAATTCGTCGATCACCAGCGCGGCGCAGCGTTCGGCCAGGGTTTCGACCAGGCCGAATTCGGAGGCCTGGATGAAGGCGGTGAGGCGGCGGCTGATCGCGTCGTAGTCGAGCGTGTCGGCGACGTCGTCGCTGGCGGCGGGCTTGCGGTTGTCGAACCCGAGTTCGAGATCCAGGCGCAGGGTCTGGCGGATGCGCCGCTCCCAGTCGTAGATGCCGATCACCGCGTCGGCCTGCAGGCCGTCGATGAAAACCTTGTCCATGTGCAGCGGAAATCGAGAATGCGGAACCGGCATGGTACCCGCCCGTGGCCGAACCTTCCCTGTGCCGCACTTATTCCCGGGCTATCTCCGCCGGTTCCATCGCCACCACCGGCGACAGTGTCGCCATGTCCCAGCGCGGCGTCACCTTCACTTCCGCGCTCTCGTGCTGGCCGGCTTCCAGTCGCAGCGCGCCGGCGAAGGCGATCATGGCACCATTGTCGGTGCACAGATCCAGTCGCGGGAAACACACCCGCCCACCCGCGCGCCGCGCGGCCATCTCCTGCAAGCGCGCGCGCAGGCGCTTGTTGGCCCCCACGCCGCCAGCGACGATCAATGTGTCGCAACCGGCCTCATCGAGCGCGCGCCCGCACTTGATCGCCAGCGTGTCGACCACCGCATCCTCGAAACCACGTGCGATGTCGGCCTTGGTCTGCGGCTGCTGATCGCTGTCGCGCCAGGCCAGCAGCACCTGCGTCTTCAGGCCCGAGAAACTGAAATCCAGGCCGGGCCGGTCGGTCATCGGGCGGGCGAACCGGAACCGTCCGGGCGTGCCCTCCTCGGCCAACCGCGCCAGTTGGGGACCGCCGGGATACGGCAGGCCCATCAGCTTGGCGGTCTTGTCGAAGGCCTCGCCGGCCGCGTCGTCCAGGGTCTCGCCCAGCAGCCGGTAGCGGCCGATGGCGTCCACCGCCACCAGTTGGGTATGTCCACCGGACACCAGCAGGGCCACGAACGGCGGTTCCGGCGGGTCATGCTCGATCAACGGGGCCAGCAGGTGGCCTTCCATGTGATGCACCGCCACCGCCGGCAGGTCCAGTGCCCAGGCCAGCGCCCGCGCCACGCCGGCGCCCACCAGCAGGGCACCCACCAGCCCGGGACCCGCGGTATAGGCGACTCCATCCAGATCGCGGGTGTCCAGACCGGCCTCGGCCAGGGTCTGGCGGATCAGGGGCAGCAGCTTGCGGACGTGATCGCGGCTGGCCAGCTCGGGCACCACCCCGCCATACTCCGCGTGCAGGGCGATCTGGCTGTAGACCGCATGGGCCAGCAGGCCGTCCGCCCCGGCCCGGCCGGTGTCGTAGACCGCCACGCCGGTCTCGTCGCAGCTGGTTTCGATGCCTAGGACCTTCATGGGCGCTATGTTGCACTTTTCCGCGGGCCGCCGCTATAATGCGCGGCTCACCCGGTATGCCCGGGTCGTTTCCATCAACGAGATTACGTATGCCCAGCGTCAAAGTCCGCGAAAACGAGCCGTTTGAGTTTGCGCTCCGTCGCTTCAAGCGCACCTGCGAGAAGGCCGGCGTGCTGGCTGAAACCCGCAAGCGCGAGTTCTACGAGAAGCCGACCCAGGAACGCAAGCGCAAGGCCGCTGCCGCGGTGAAGCGCCAGCTGCGTCGCTCCTCGCGCGACGTCACCAAGCGCCAGCGCCTGTACTGAGCGACGGCGTTTCGCCAGAAGCCGGCACGCGCGAGCGTGGCCGGCTTTTTGCGTTTCTGGATCCCCCGTATTCCCCATCCCACTTCCTGCCCCCGGCAGGCACCGGAGAACTCCCATGCCCCTGAAGCAACAGCTCACCGACGACATGAAGGCCGCCATGAAGGGCGGCGACAAGGACACCCTGGGCGTCATCCGCCTGGTCAACGCCGCGATCAAGCAGCGCGAGGTGGACGAGCGCATCGAACTGGATGACGCCGCCGTGCTCGCCGTGCTGGAGAAGATGGTCAAGCAGCGCAAGGACTCGGTGAACCAGTACGAGGCCGCCGGCCGCGAGGACCTGGCCGCGGTCGAGCGCGCGGAAATCGTCGTCATCGAGCGCTACCTGCCCGCCAAGCTGGGCGAGGCCGAGATCCTGGCCGCCATCGACGCGGCCATCGCCGAAACCGGCGCCAGCGGCCCGGCCGACATGGGCAAGCTGATGGGCGTGCTCAAGCCGCGCCTGGCCGGCCAGGCCGACATGGGCCAGGTCTCGGCGCTGGTGAAGAAGAAGTTCGCGGGCTGAGCCCGCTTCGCCAGGCGGATGCCGGACGCGGCGCCCTGCGTGCCGCCGCCCAGTATCCTCGTTCCCTCGTCCCCGCCGAGCGAGTCCACACCGCGATGTCCCAGACCCCCACCCTGCGCGCGGCCGTTCGCGACGACATCCCGCACATCCTGGCGTTCATCGGCGAACTCGCCGAATACGAACGACTGGCGCATGAAGCGGTCGCCACCGAAGCGCAGCTGGCCGAACACCTGTTCGGCCCGCGCCCGGCCGCCGAGGTCGTGATCGCCGAAGTCGACGGCGAACCGGCTGGCTTCGCCCTGTTCTTCACCAGTTTCTCGACCTTCGTCGGCCTGCCCGGCCTGTACCTGGAAGATCTGTTCGTGCGGCCCCGGTTCCGTGGGCTCGGCGTGGGCAAGCGCCTGATGATCGATCTCGCGCGGCGGGCGGTGGAACGCGGCTACGGCCGCTTCGAATGGTCGGTGCTGGACTGGAACGAACCGGCCATCCGCTTCTATCGCAGCCTCGGTGCGCTCGGCCAGGACGAATGGACCGTGCAACGCGTGAGCGGCGAGGCCCTGCAGCGGCTGGCGGCGACCCCGGCGGATTGAGCACGGCGCTTCGGCTCTCACGGCGCGACGACACTGGCCTGTCATGCTGCCCCGGTGTCTGGACGAACGCCGAATCCGATGCGGGGCCTGCGCGATCAGCTGCTGCTCTTCCTGAAGCGGTTCCACGGCAGCCTGCCGGTCGCGCTGGCGCGGCGATTCATCGAAATCGACGTGATGGCGCAGGCGGCATCGTTGGCGTTCTATGCGCTGTTGTCGCTGGCACCGTTGCTGGTGCTGCTGCTGTGGCTGACCACCGCGCTGTATCCCAGCGCGCAGGAGGCGCTGTTGCGGCAGATTGGCGATCTGGCCGGCCGTGACGCCGCCGACATCGCCACCACCGTCCTGCGCAACGCGCGCAACCGCCCCAGTGTCGGCTCGCTGGCCGGAGGCTGGAGCACGGTGCTGCTGTTCATCGGCGCCACCGCCGTGTTCGGCCAGTTGCAGCAGGCGCTGAACCTGATCTTCCGCACCGACGCCCAGCGCCTGGAAGGCCCGTGGGCATGGCTGCGCAAGCGGATCTTCTCGTTCGGCGTGGTGCTCGCGCTGGGTTTCCTGCTGCTGGTGTCGATGACGCTCAATACCCTGCTGCAGGTGCTGTTCGCGCGCGTGCCATCGCTGCTGCCCGCGCTCGGCGACCTGGCCTCGCTTGCGCTGTACGTGTTCGCCTTCGCGCTGCTCTACCACTACCTGCCGGATCGGCGGGTGGCGTGGCGACGCGCCTTTCTCGGCGGCGCGCTCACCTCGGTGCTGTTCATCGCCGGCCGCTGGGCGATTGGCCTGTATCTCGCGCAGGCGGCGCCCGGCAGCGCCTACGGCTCGATGGGCACGCTGGTCATCCTGCTGGTCTGGATGTACTACGCCACGGTGGTGTTCCTGGTGGGCGCCCTGCTGACCGCGCTGATCGACGAACGGCTGGCCCGGCGCCGGCAGGCAGGCGCCCACCGGGCGTCCTGACGTCACCGGCCGGGCGTGGAATACTACACAGTCCATGGCCCGCATCCCCGACGCCTTCATCGACGAACTGCTCGCCCGGACGGATATCGTCGAGGTGATCAGCACGCGCGTGCCGCTGAAGCGGCAGGGCAAGGAGTACTCGGCCTGCTGCCCGTTCCACGACGAGCGCTCGCCCTCGTTCACGGTCTCGCCGACCAAGCAGTTCTACCACTGCTTCGGCTGCGGCGCGCACGGCACCGCGCTGTCGTTCCTGATGAATTACGACCGCCTGGAGTTCCTCGACGCGGTCGAGGAACTGGCCCGGCGCAACGGCATGGAAGTGCCGCGCGAAACCCAGCAGCGCAACCAGGACAACGACACCCGTGATCTGTTCGGCGCGCTGGAAGCGGCCGCGCGCTTCTTCCAGCGCCAGCTGGAAGGCAGCGACAAGGCGCGCGCCTACCTGGACGGACGCGGCGTGGACGCGGCCACCCGCGCGCAGTTCGCCATCGGCTACGCGCCGGACGGCTTCTCCGCGCTGAAGGACGCGCTCGGCACCGACGAGCGGCGGATGAAGCTGCTGGACCGCGCCGGCCTGTTCTCCAAGAACGATCGCGGCCACACCTACGACAAGTTCCGGGATCGGGTGATGTTCCCGATCTACGACCGCCGCGGGCGGGTCATCGCCTTCGGTGGCCGCGTATTGCAGAAGGACGACGGTCCCAAGTACCTCAATTCGCCGGAGACCGCGCTGTTCCACAAGGGCCGTGAACTGTACGGCCTGTGGCAGGTCCGCCAGGCCAACCAGAAGATCACGCGGCTGATCGTGGTCGAGGGCTACATGGACGTGGTCTCGCTGTTCCAGTTCGGGGTCAAGCAAGCGGTCGCCACGCTCGGCACCGCGACCACGCCGGATCATGCCGAACTGCTGTTCCGCAACGCCCCGGACGTGTACTTCTGTTTCGATGGCGATGCCGCCGGCCAGCGCGCCGCGTGGCGCGCGCTGGAATCCGTGCTGCCGCGCATGAAGGACGGCCGCCAGGCATTCTTCCTGTTCCTGCCCGATGGCGAGGATCCGGACACCATCGTGCGCCAGGAAGGCGCCGCCGCGTTCGACGCGCGTCTGCAGCAGGCGATGCCGCTGTCGGAATTCTTCTTCCAGGAACTGGGCAAGGATATCCGCCTGTCCACCCTGGACGGCAAGGCGCGCCTGGCCGAGCGCGCGCGTCCGCTGCTCGCGCAGATTCCGGACGGCGCTTTCGGCGATCTGATGCGGCAGCGGCTGGGCGAGATCACCGGCGTCGGCGCCGCCACCGCGTCCGCGCCACCGCCCGCCAAACCCGTTCCGCGCGCCGCCGCGCATCGTTCCTCCGGCAACAAACCCAGCCTGGTGCGCAGCGCCATCGTCTGCCTGCTGCACAAGCCGTCGCTGGCATTGGCGCTGCAACCGCCGCATGCGTTCGCCGGCCTGCGCCTGCCCGGCGTCGAACTGCTGCTGGAACTGCTGGACATCGTGCACGCGCGCCCGGACATCACCACCGGCGTGTTGCTGGAACATTTCGCCGAGCGCGAGGAACTGCCCGCGCTGCAGAAGCTGGCGATGCAGGAGCTGCCCGGCGACGAGACCATCTGGCAGGCAGAGCTGCTGGACGCCGCGCACCAGATGGAAAGGCAATTGCTGCAGCAACGTATCGACGAACTTCAGGTGAAACAGCGCAACATCGGCCTGGACGAAGCCGACAAATACGAATTGCGCGCCCTGCTGCAGGCGCGCGTGGCCCGCTGAACGAGGAGATTCCCATGAAACGTGGATCCCGCCGTACCGCCGCATCGTTCCGTCACCTGCTGGGAAGCGCCCTGCTGCTGTTCGCGCTTCAGGCCCAGGCTGGCGACTTCACCCAGCCACGCCCGGGCCTGCATACCGGTGGCCAGCCCACCGCCGATCAGCTCGCCGATTTTTCCAGGCAGGGCGTGCGCACCGTCATCGATCTGCGCGCTCCGGGCGAGGATCGCGGCTTCGACGAAGCCGCGGCCGCCGAACAGAACGGCATGCGCTACGAGCGCCTGCCCATCGCCGGCGCCGACGACCTCACCGCCGCCAACGCCGCGGCACTGAAGAAACTGCTGCAGGAAGGTGGCGACAACGTGCTGTTGCACTGCGCGTCCGGCAACCGGGTCGGTGCCTTGCTGGCGCTGATGGCCAAACAGGAAGAAGGCGCCAGCAACGAGAAGGCGCTGGAACTGGGGCGCCAGGCTGGCCTGAAATCACTCGCGCCGGTGGTCGAGCAGAAGCTGCAGGCACCGTAAGCATTCACGGGACGACCGGACGCGCTCCGGTCGTTCCCGCACCGTGGCCAACCTCCGACACTGGCTGGGGTGACGGAACGTGGTTAACCTCGGGCTCTTACATCCCGGGGAGAACCTTCGCATGACCCGTCATCCCGGCAGATGCCTGCCGTTGCTGCTGGCCGCGCTCGCGCTTCCGGCGCTGGCCCAGACCACCGCGACGCCCTCCCAGGCGCAGGCACGCGAACAAATCGGCACTCGCACCACCGAATACGTGCCGGCGATTCCCGCCGAACTGACCGAGCGCCTCAACCGCTACCAGAACACGCGCGGCGCCGGCTTCGCCGGCTGGACCCGCGAAGGCTGCGTGCTGATCACCACCCGTTTCGCCGAGACGAACCAGGCCCATCGCGTCTGCCAGCCGATGGGCATGCGCGAGCAGCTGACCTTCTACCGCGAGCCCATCAACAGCGTCGGCACCGCGCCGGCGAAGTCCGGTCGCGATGGCTTCGTGTTCGGCAAGGACGTGGGCGGCAACGAGTTCTGGCAGTTGCACTGGTTCGACCTGGCGACCCGCGAAAGCACCCTGCTCACCGACGGCAAGGCACGCAACCAGGGGCCCCTGTTCTCGCATGACGGCAAACAACTTGCATGGAGCAGCACCGCCCGCAACGGCAAGGACACCGACGTCTGGGTGATGGATCTCGCCACCCGCAAGGCGCGCACGGTGGTCACCGAAGGCGGCCAATGGAGTGCGATGGATTTCTCGCCGGATGGCAGGACGCTGCTGGTGAACCAATATGTATCGGTCAATGAAACGCATCCGGGCAAGGTGGATCTGGCCAGCGGCAAGCTCACCCTTTTCCCGATCGAGGGTGGCAAGGCGGCGTCCGGCGGATTCCGCTACGCGGGCGATGGCCGCGGGGTGTTCTACGTCTCCGACGAGAACCTCGAAGGCAAGCCGCAGGAGTTCAGCACCCTGCGGTACCACAATCCCGCCACCGGCGAATTCAAGGTGGTCAGCGCGGACATTCCCTGGGACGTGGATCAGCTGGACGTTTCCGACGACGGCCGCCATGTCGCCTACGTGAGCAACGAGGACGGCATCGATCGCCTGCATGTGTTCGCCTGGCCGTCGTTCCAGCCGGTCACATTGCCGGAACTGCCCATCGGCATCATCGGACGCATGGGCTTCTCGCCCGACGGCGGCAAACTGGCGTTGACCCTCAACACCGCCACCTCGCCCAGCGATGTCTACGTGATCGATCTGGCGGCGGCGAAGCTGGCCCGCTGGACGCGGAGCGAAGTCGGCGGACTGGATGCCGGCGGCTTCGTCGCGCCCACGCTGGTGCGCTATCCCACCTTCGATCAGGTGGATGGCAAGCCGCGCACCATCCCGGCGTTCTACTACAAGCCGGCCAAGCCGGCGAAGAATGGTCGCCATCCGGTGCTGATCGACATCCACGGGGGCCCGGAAGGACAATCGCTGCCGGCCTTCAATGCCATCATCCAGTACCTGGTCAACGAGATGGGCATCGCCGTGCTGGTGCCCAACGTGCGTGGGTCCACCGGCTACGGCAAGACCTACGTGCAACTGGACAACGGTTTCAAGCGCGAGGACTCGGTCAAGGACATCGGCGCGCTGCTGGACTGGATTGGCCAGCAGCCGGAACTGGATGCCAGGCGCGTGGGCGTTTACGGCGGCAGCTATGGCGGCTACATGGTGCTGGCATCGCTGATGCACTACAGCGACCGCATCCGCGCCGGCATCGACGTGGTCGGCATTTCCCACTTCGGCACGTTCCTGAAGAACACGGAAAGCTACCGCCGCGATCTGCGCCGGGCCGAATACGGCGACGAACGTGATCCGGCGATGGCCGAGCATTTCGAGAAGATCTCCCCGCTCAACCACGCCAACCGCATCACCTCGCCGCTGTTCGTCGCACAGGGGCGCAATGACCCGCGCGTGCCCTATACCGAGGCCGAGCAGATCGTGAAGGCGGTACGCGGCAATGGCCAGCCGGTCTGGTACCTGGAATTCTCGGACGAAGGCCACGGCTTCCAGAAGAAATCCAACAGCGACTACTTCAGTGCCGCCTCGATGCTGTTCTGGCAGCGCCACCTGCTGGAGTGACGCACCCGCCACGCGTCCGGAAAACGGAAAGGCCCGCTCGCGCGGGCCTTTCTTCATTGCGGCGGACGCGCACCGCGACTACAGCCAGTGGTCCACCAGCAGGAAGGCGAACAGCGCCATCAGGTAGACGATGGAGTAGTTGAACATCCGCATCGCGAAGAACTCGTCCGGCGGATCCAGCAGGCGCCACGCGTACCACAGGAACACCAGCCCCAGCACCAGCGCGCCGCCCAGATAGAACAGGCCGCTCATGCCGAACACCACCGGCAACACGGTCACCTCCACCAGCAGCACCGTGTAGAACAGGATCTGCCAGCGCGTATAGGTGACGCCGTGGGTGACCGGCAGCATCGGCACCAGCGCGCGCGCGTAGTCCTCGCGGCGGAAGATGGCCAGCGCCCAGAAATGCGGCGGCGTCCACACGAAGATGATCAGCACCAGCAGCAGCGCATGCGCCCAGTCCCACTCGCCGCGCATGCCGGTCATGGTGGCCCAGCCCAGCAACGGCGGCGCGGCGCCGGCGATACCGCCGATGACGATGTTCTGCGGCGTCGCCCGCTTCAGGAACACGGTGTAGATCACCGCGTAGCCGATCAGCGAGGCGAAGGTCAGGATGGCGGTGATGACGTTGACCCACAGCACCAGGATCGCCATCGACAGTGCCGCCAGGCACAGCGCGAACACCAGCGCCTGCCACGGCTTGACCTGCCCCACCACCAGCGGACGCCAGGACGTGCGTGCCATCTTGGCGTCGATGCGGGTGTCGAGCAGCTGGTTGATCGCCGCCGCGCTGGACGCCGCCAGCCAGATGCCGAGGAAGCCCAGCGCGCCACGGCGCAGCTGATCCAGATCCGGCAGGCCGTCGATGGCCAGGAACATGCCCACGATCGCGGTGAACACGATCAGCGCAACCACGCGCGGCTTGGTCAGGTCCCAGTACTGGCGCAATGCGATGTTCATTCGGGCTTGCGCAGGCGCGCGATCAGCGAGACCAGGGTGAACAGCAGCAGCACCGCGCCGGCGTTGTGCGCGACCGCGACGTGCAGCGGCAGGTTCAGCTTGACGTTGAGGATGCCGAGGGTGAACTGGGCAATGATCAGCAGCACCAGCAGGGTGGCCCAGCCACGCATGCCCGGCGTGCGGAACAGGCGTGCGCCCAGGCCCAGCACGTACAGCGCGACGATGACCGCCATGATCCGGTGGGTCATCTGGATGGCGATGCGCGATGCGCCATCGAGTACGCCGCCTTCATAATCCACGCCGATGCCGCGCCACAGGACGAAGCCTTCGCTGAAGTCGGCCGGCGGCCACCAGCGTCCCACGCACTTGGGGAAATCCAGGCCGCAGGCAACCGCGGCGTAGTTGGCGCTCACCCAGCCGCCCAGCGCGATCTGGATGCCCAGCAGCACCAGCCCGCCGATCACCCAGCGGCGCAGCGACACCGCATCGGCCAGCTTGATGGGCTGATCGGTGGCGCGCCAGGCCATCCACAGCAGCAGTGCGAACGTGGTCAGGCCACCGAGCAGGTGTCCCATCACCACGATCGGCTTGAGCAGCCAGGTCACCGTCCACATGCCCAGCAGCGCCTGGAAGATGATCACCGCCAGGGTCAGCACGCTGACCCGCGCCAGATCCAGGTTCGACCAGCGCAGCGCGGCGAACAGCAGGATCGCCTCGCCGATGATCGCCAGCACCGATGCGGCGACGTGTTCGCCATGCATGTACAGCGGGATCGCGGTGGCGACGAAGGCCGAGGCCAGCAGGATGGTGGCGATGCCGAAGCGGCGTCGGCGCGCGGCCAGCAGTGACAGGATCAGCACCAGCATGCCCAGGGTCGCGGCGATGTGGCGGTGGACCTGTTCGCGCCAGGCCTTGTGCGTTTCGAACGGACGGATCGCGCTGGCCGCGTGATCCACGACTTCATGCGAGCTCTGCGGCCAGCTGGCGCGGCCATAGCAGGTCGGCCAGTCCGGGCAGCTCAGGCCGGCATTGGACAGGCGCACGAAGGCGCCGAAGATGATCACGCACAGCGCCAGGCCGACGGCCAGCCAGGCGATGCGATGGAAATGGCGATACAGCACGGGTCGGGCGACGGCATTCATCTCGGGCGCACCCTCAAATCAGTTTCAGCAGTTTCGCGACGTCCTTGTACAGGCCGCCGGCGTCGAAGCCGGGCGGATAGCGCAGGATCACGAAACCATGGGGATCGATGACATAGACGGGCACGCCCTTGGGATCCTGCAGGCGCGGCAATGCCGCCAGCAGTTCCGGCGAAGCCTGCAACTGGCGGCGTGCTTCGGTCACCGGCGCTCCCGCCGGCAGCGGGCCGATCCAGAGAATCTCCACCTTGTCGGCGTTGTGCCCGAACAGGCGCCAGACCTTGTCCAGGTCCTGCGCCAGCTTCAGGCAGTCGGCGGCGCAATCGGCTGGCGGCGCCACCACGATGCGCCAGATCCGTTCACCCGGCTGCCAGGCGTAGGGCTGGCCATCGGCCAGGCGAGGCACGATCTGGCGGGCGTCGGACGGCGGCTGCAGCATTTCGCCGTTGTTCTTGTGGCCGGCGGGCTGCCAGCCGGCGAAGCGCAGGACACCGGCACCGAACACGGTGCCGAAGAACAGGGCAAACAGCGCGACCAGCATCCAGCGTCCGCGGGCGCGGCCGGCATCAGGGGGCATCGAAGTCATCCGGCTATTTTCTCATGCACGGCGGCTCAGCGCTCCTGCTGTCGGCGGCGGCCACGACGACTCACCACCAGCGCGGTGATCAGCACCGCCAGCGCCAGCCCGAACCATTGCACCGCATAGCCCAGGTGGCGCTCGGGCGGCAGCGTGTTGGGCAGGATGTCGAGATCGCGCGCGTAGCCCAGCGGCAACGCGGGATCGGGGCGGAACACGCGTGGCGCCAGCGTCGGCAACGCCAGATCCCGCGCCAGGGTGCGCAGGTCCAGAGCGGTCACCAGCAGGTTCCCGTCCGGCTGGCGCGTGCCCACTGCCTTGACCAGGCCGGCGGAGGGCGGCGGCGCAAGCAGGCCGCCCAGCGCCTGCTCGCCTTGAGGCAGGGCGATTGCGGGCAGTGTCCGGTCGCCAGGCAACGGCAACCAGCCCAGTTCCACCAGCACCGGTGGCGCGTCCTCCGCCTGGAACACCCGATAGGCGCGGATGCCGGCGCGTCCGCCGTGGTTCTGGTTGTCCAGCAGCACGGCGGGGCCCGGCAGGAAACGGCCATGACCGGCGGTCCAGGCGTATTCGGCCTCGCGTCCGGGCTGGCCGGCCTGGGCCAGCGGAACCGGCTTGCGCTCGGCCAGGATCCGGTGCGAAGCGGCCAGCATGGCTTCCTTCTGCTTGGCCCGTCCCAGCTGCCAGGTCCCCAGGCCGCAGAACAGCGCGATGACGACCAGCGCCAGCGTCCAGCCGACCGCCAGCGGCATCCGGCGGCGGCTCACGCGCGATTTCCCATCGGCTGCAATAATGTGTTCATGCCCGCTGCACGCCCTTCGAGGCACCCATGAATGATTCGTTGAAAACCCTGCTGGTCGTCGCGTTCCTGATCCTCATCATCTGGAACCTCGGCGCCGGGCTGTATTACCTGCTTGTGGACAAGGGCCAGAGCAAACGCACCGTCAACGCCCTGACCCGCCGCATCGGCCTGTCCGTGGCCCTCATCCTGCTGGTCATCCTCGCGATCTACATGGGATGGATCAAGCCGCATGGGGTGGGAGCCTGAAGACGGGAATGGTGAATGGGGAATCGGGAATGGCGTGATCCCGGCACATGCCCCTCTCGAACGACAAAGGCGACGGCAATGCCGTCGCCTTTGTTTTTGAATCGGTCTCCAACCTGGAGCACGCGGCTTTTGCCGTTTCGACTCCCGATTCTCGATTCCCTATTCCCGTTACAGCACGTACACGAACAGGAACAGGCCCAGCCACACCACGTCGACGAAGTGCCAGTACCAGGCCACGGCTTCGAAGCCGAAGTGGTCGTCCTTGGTGAAGTGGCCGCGCGCGCAGCGCAGCCAGATGATTGCCAGCATGATCGTTCCCAGCGTCACGTGCGCGCCGTGGAAGCCGGTCAACATGAAGAAGGTCGAACCGTAGATGCCCGAACCCAGGGTAAGGTTCAGCTCCTTGTAGGCGTGGATGTACTCCTCCGCCTGGAAGAACAGGAAGGTGCAGCCCAGCAGCACCGTCAGGCCCAGGAACACCAGCAGCTGCTTGCGGTGGCCCGCCTTCAGCGCATGGTGGGCGATGGTGATCGTCACGCCCGAGGTCAGCAGGATCAGGGTGTTGAGCAGCGGCAGGCCCCAGGCCGGGATGGTCTGGAACTGGCCACCGACCTGGCCCGGGCCGGCGCTCGGCCAGGCCGAGGAGAAGCCGTCCCACAGCAGCGCGTTGGTCATGACGCCGTCGCCTTCGCCGCCCAGCCACGGCAGCGCGAACTGGCGGGCATAGAACAGCGCGCCGAAGAAGGCGCCGAAGAACATCACTTCGGAGAAGATGAACCAGACCATGCCCATGCGGAAGGACACGTCCACCTGCTTGTTGTAGTTGCCGCTGACCGACTCGCGGATCACGTCGCCGAACCACATGAACAGGGTCGCGCAGAGCAGGAACACGCCGGCGAAGAAGGTCCACTTGCCCCATGCGGCGTCGTTGAGCCAGCTGGCCACGCCGACCATGGTGACGAACATGGAGATGGAGCCCACGAACGGCCACTTGCTGCTGTGCGGCACGAAGTAGATGTTGGCGTCTGGCGAATGAGCTTGTGCCATGGCGTGTCTTCCGGTTCCTAAGGCTCGATCAGGGTGCCGCGTGCGGCGAATTGGACGCATTGCCCGCGCCCAGTTGCGCGGTCATGGCATCGTTCTTGTAGAAGGTATACGACAGGGTGATGGTCTTCACGTCGGCCGGCAGGTTGGGATCGACGATGAAACGCACCGGCATGTCGCGCACTTCACCGGCCTGCAAGGTCTGGGCGGTGAAGCAGAAGCATTCGGTCTTGGTGAAGTAGCCCGAGGCGCGCGCCGGGGCCACCGACGGCACCGCGCTGCCCACGATCGGCCGCTGGCCATCGTTGCGCGCGAAGTACTTGGCCTCGTACAGCTCGCCCGGCACCACCTGCATGGTCAGTTGCTCGGGATGGAACGCCCACGGCAGCTTGGAGTTCACGCCGCCGTCGAACTGCACGGTGACGACGCGCTTGGCCTTGACCTCGGCCACCTGCGCCTGGCCGGGCCCCTTTTCCAGGCGCACGCCGAACACCTTCTCGCAGGCGATCCGGTACAGCGGCACCAGCGAGAACGTCAGCACGAACACGCCCAGCGCCACGCCCACCAGCTTGAGCAGGCCCGCCGAATTGGACGCCTTGCCACTCATGCGCTGAGTACCGCGCGTAGGATGAACAGCACGAAGATGGCGAAGGCCAGCCCGCCGACGATCCACGCCGTGCGCAGCACCGCCTTGCGGCGGCGTGCGGTTTCTTCCGGCGAGAGCATCGGAGCGTTCATGGACTCAGCCACCCGTCACCCGGCTCAGTGGGTCACGTCGCCGTGCGCCAGGTCGCCATCCTTGATGACCGGCGGGGTGCTGAAGGTGTGGTGCGGCGCCGGCGACGGCACGGTCCACTCCAGGCCACGGGCGTTTTCCCAGGCGCGCGCATCGGCCTTGGCACCGTTGCGCAGCGAGCTCCACAGGATGAAGGCCATCATGAAGGGCGTCAGGAACATGCCGAACGCGCCGATCGAGCTGACCAGGTTCCAGTCCGCGAACACCGGGTTGTAGTCCGGGATGCGGCGCGGCATGCCGGCCAGGCCCAGGAAGTGCTGCGGGAAGAACAGCAGGTTGACGAAGATCACCGTCCACCAGAAGTGGAACTTGCCGGCGGTCTCGTTGTACATGCGGCCGGTCCACTTCGGCCACCAGTAGTAGGTGGCGGCGATGATGGAGAACAGCGCGCCGGTCACCAGCACGTAGTGGAAGTGCGCGACCACGAAATAGGTGTCGTGGTACTGGAAGTCCGCCGGCACGATGGCCAGCATCAGGCCGGAGAAGCCGCCGATGGTGAACAGGATGACGAAGCCCACCGCCCACAGCATCGGGGTTTCGAAGCTCAGCGAGCCCTTCCACATCGTGCTGACCCAGTTGAACACCTTCACGCCGGTCGGGATGGCGATCAGCATGGTGGCGAACATGAAGTAGATTTCGCCGCCCAGCGGCATGCCCACCGTGAACATGTGGTGCGCCCACACGATGAACGACAGGAACGCGATCGAGGCGGTCGCGTACACCATGGCCTGGTAGCCGAACAGCGGCTTGCGGCTGAAGGTCGGGATGATTTCCGACACCACGCCAAACGCCGGCAGGATCATGATGTAGACCTCGGGGTGGCCGAAGAACCAGAAGATGTGCTGGTACATCACCGGGTCGCCGCCGCCGGCGGCGTTGAAGAAGCTGGTGCCGAAGAACTTGTCGGTCAGCAGCATGGTGACCGCGCCGGCCAGCACCGGCATCACGGCGATCAGCAGGAACGCGGTGATCAGCCAGGTCCAGCAGAAGATCGGCATCTTCAGCAGGTCGATGCCCGGGGCGCGCATGTTCAGCACGGTCGCGATGATGTTGATCGCGCCCATGATCGAGCTCACGCCCATCATGTGGATGGCGAAGATGCTGAAGGCCACGTTGGCGCCGCCCTGCAGCGACAGCGGCGGATACAGGGTCCAGCCACCGGCCGGCGCGCCGCCCGGCAGGAACAGGGTCAGCAGCAGCAGGGTGAACGCGAACGGCATGATCCAGAAGGACCAGTTGTTCATGCGCGGCAGCGCCATGTCCGGCGCGCCGATCTGCAGCGGGATCATCCAGTTGGCGAGGCCGACGAAAGCCGGCATCACGCCGCCGAAGATCATGACCAGCGCGTGCACGGTGGTCATCTGGTTGAAGAACTCGGGCTTGACGAACTGCAGGCCCGGGGTCATCAGCTCGGCACGGATGATCACCGACATGCCCGCGCCGATGATGAACATGATGAAGCTGAAAATCAGGTAGAGCGTACCGATGTCCTTGTGGTTGGTCGAAAAGAACCAACGCTCGATGAAGCTCTGCTGGTGACCGTGGTGATCGTCGTGGTGATCGACGGCGGTGTGGGCCATGTTCGTGATCTCTTGCAGCTGAAGCGGACGATTAAGCCTGCGCCTGGGGCGCGGCCGGCTCGCTGGTGGGGGCGGCGTCGGTGGCCGGGGCCGGAGCGGCCTGGCCATCGGCGGGCACGGCTTCCGCCGGCGCGGCGGGAGCAGCCGGGACCGCCGGAGCGGGCGCCGGGGCCGGCTTTTTCCCGGCCAGCCACTTCTGGAATTCTTCCTTCGGCACCGCGCGCACGACAATCGGCATGAAGCCGTGGTCCTTGCCGCACAGCTCGGCGCACTGGCCGCGGTACACGCCCGGTTCCTTGATGTCGGTCCAGGCCTCGTTGACGATGCCCGGGATCGCGTCCTGCTTCCAGCCCAGCGCCGGCACCCACCAGGCGTGGATGACGTCGTCGGCGGTGATCACGAAGCGGATCTTGGTGTTGACCGGCAGGACAAGCTCGTTGTCCACGTCCAGCAGGTAGTGCGGGTTCTTGGCCAGGTCCGGCTTCTCGCCGCTCTGGCGGATGCGATCGGACTCACGGTCCAGGCGGCTGGTGAAGGAGACGTCCTCGCCCAGGTACTCGTACTTCCACATCCACTGGTAGCCGGTGACCTTGACGGTCATCTCGGAGTCGCGGGTGTCGTACATGGCGATCAGCTTGGCGGTCGCCGGCCAGGCCATGACCACCAGGATCAGCACCGGGATGACGGTCCAGATGATTTCCGCGGTGGTGTTGTGGCTGAACTGCGCGGCCACCGCACCCTTGGACTTGCGGAACTTGAACATCGCATAGGCCATCGCGCCGAACACGATGATGCCGATCACGATGCACACGATCAGCGCCACCATGTGCGCGTCGTAGGCGTGCTGGGACGAGGCGGTGACGCCCTTGCCCATGTTCAGCTGCCATGGCTTCGGGTCCGCCGACTGTGCCCATGCCAGCGCCGGCGAAGCCAGCAGCGCGCAGGCCGTCATCAAACGCTTCCAATACCCATTCACTTGCGTCATTGCCTAGACCCCAAATGCGTCATCGGTTGCGACCGCTCGCGGCCGCCAGTAAATCCTGCAACTTGTCCGCCAGCTGCCGGCGTTCGCCCGGACCGAGGAAATTGCCCACCTCGACCCGGCGACCACTGGAAGCCAGCGAAATCCTTTCGCCATCCGCCTCGATACGGAGCCGCACCCAATAAGGATGCGCCCGGAACACCGGTCCGGCCTCGGGGGTGCGGCTGACTTCCACGACCTCCGGACCGATGGTGATGTCCTCACCCCGCTCGCCGCTGCGCCATAGCCAACGCAACGCCGCGCCCACGAATGCGCTGTGCAGCAGGGCGAAGGCCGGTGCGAAGGCGTTGCCGGCCAGCCAGCCCAGCAGGGCCACCAGCCACATCGCCCCGGCCAGCGCGGCGAACAAGGCCACGAACTGGCGGGCCGTCAATGCCCGGGGCGGTCGCAGCCGGAGCCGCGCGCCGTGGATACCCGGCAATGACGGAAGCACTTCGATCATGCTGCCAACCGCGCAACGAGGCCGCGGAAAACCCCTAAATGTTAGCCTCACCCCCCTGTTGCGGCAAGTTGCAATGATCTCGGTCAATCGGCCGGACCCCGCGCACGCCATTTTCCGGCGGCCCCGGACGGGAGGAAACCCGCGCCCCGCGGTTCCATCCATTCGCGAACGGTGGCTGGGCTCACTACACTATCGGGCTCCATCGCCCGCTTCCGATCACGCTCATGAGCTCCCAGCCCCAGTCCGGCACCGAGGCGGCCCCGCCGCCGGCGTCCGCCGGCATCGTTTCCCCCGAAATCCCCGCCCCGCCGTCGCCCCTGCGGGCCGCCATCACCGCGGCCTGGCTGCGCGACGAAGCCGAGCACGTGCGCGAACTGCTGGCCCAGGCCCGCCTGCCGGCCGACGAGCAGGCCCGCGCGCAGGCGCTGGCCGCCGATCTGGTCGCGCGGGTCCGCGCCCGCGCCCAGGATCAGGGCGCCATCGAGGCCTTCATGCGCCAGTACGACCTGGGCAGCGAGGAAGGCGTGCTGCTGATGTGCGTGGCCGAGGCGCTGCTGCGCATCCCGGACCAGGAAACCGCCGACAAGCTGATCCGCGACAAGCTGGGCGACGCGGACTGGGAAAAGCACCTGGGCCAGAGCGATTCGGTGCTGGTGAACGCTTCCACCTGGGGCCTGATGCTGACCGGCCGGCTGGTCAACCTCAACGATCTGACCCGCCACGACGTGCCCGGCGCCTTCAAGCGCCTGGTCGGCCGGGTCGGCGAGCCGGTCATCCGGCTGGCGGTGCGCCAGGCCATGCGCATCATGGGCCACCAGTTCGTGATGGGCCGGACCATCGAGGAAGCGCTGGGCCGCTCGCGCAAGGGCGACAACGCGAACTATCGCTACTCGTTCGACATGCTGGGCGAGGGCGCGCTGACCTCGAAGGACGCCGCGCGCTATCTGGAGGCCTATCGGAAGGCCATCCATTCAATCGGCAAGACGGGCCCCTTCCCCGACGTCTTCGCCGCTCCCAGCATCTCCATCAAGCTCTCGGCCCTGCACCCACGCTACGAGCACGCCAAGCGCGCGCGGGTCATGCGGGAACTGGCGCCGGGCATCCTGGAACTGGCGCAGCTCGCCAAGTCGTACGGCATCGGCTTCACCATCGATGCCGAGGAAGCCGACCGGCTGGAACTGTCGCTGGACCTGATCGAGGCCACCTTCTCCGACAAGTCGCTGGACGGCTGGGAAGGTTACGGCCTGGCGGTGCAGGCGTACCAGAAGCGCACGCCCTACGTGATCGACTTCCTCGCCGATCTGGCCCGCCGGGTCGGCCGGCGCATGCCGGTGCGGCTGGTCAAGGGCGCCTACTGGGATGCCGAGGTCAAGCGTGCGCAGATTGACGGCCATCCGGGCTATCCGGTGTTCACCCGCAAGCCGAACACCGACGTGTCCTACCTCGCCAACGCGCGCCGCATGTTCGACCACGGCGACGCGCTGTACCCGATGTTCGCCACCCACAACGCGCAGACCATCGCCGCGATCCGCTCGATCGCGCAGGGCCGCCCGTACGAGCACCAGAAGCTGCACGGCATGGGCGACGATCTGTACGCCGAAGTGATTCCCGCCGATCGCCTGGGCGTGCCCTGCCGCGTCTACGCGCCGGTCGGCTCGCACGAGGATCTGCTGCCGTACCTGGTCCGCCGCCTGCTGGAGAACGGCGCCAATTCCAGCTTCGTCAACCGCATCACCGACGAGGACGTGGCCATCGAGGATCTGATTCGCGATCCGGTCGAAACCGTGTCCGCGTTCGACTCGATCCCGCATCCCCGCATCCCGCTGCCGCGCGATCTCTTCCGCAACCAGGCAGCTCCCATCCCGACTTCTGACAGGAACAACTCCATGGGCGCCAACCTCGCCAACGACAACGACCTGCGCGCGCTGGCCGAGCGCGTCAATGCCGCGGTCAAGCCGTGGCGCGCCGCGCCGCTGGTGCCGGGCGCAGTGGTCGCGGGCGCGGCGTTGCCGGTCACCAACCCGGCCGATCGCCGCCAGACCGTCGGCGAATGGCAGCCGGCCGACAGCGCGGCCGTGGAAAAGGCGCTGCAGAACGCGGTGGCCGCGCAGCCGGCCTGGGATCGCACCCCGGCCGCCAGCCGCGCCGCAATCCTGGAGCATGCCGCCGACCTGCTGGAACAGCGCATGCCCGAGTACATCGCGCTGTGCGTCAAGGAAGCCGGCAAGACCCTGCCCGACAGCGTCGCCGAAGTGCGCGAAGCGGTCGATTTCCTGCGCTACTACGGCGCCCAGGCGCGCGCGCAGTTCGGCGCCGCCGAGCGCCTGCCCGGCCCGACCGGCGAATCCAACGAGCTGCAGCTGCATGGCCGCGGTGTGTTCGTCTGCATCAGCCCGTGGAACTTCCCGCTGGCCATCTTCCTGGGCCAGGTCAGCGCCGCGCTGGCCGCCGGCAACAGCGTCATCGCCAAGCCTGCCGAACAGACCAACCTGATCGGCCACGCGGCGGTGAAACTGCTGCACGAAGCCGGCATTCCGGAAGGCGTGCTGCAGTTCCTGCCCGGCGACGGCGCCACCGTCGGCGCAGCGCTCACCAAGGATCCACGCGTGGCCGGCGTGGCTTTCACCGGTTCCACCGAGACCGCCCGCGCGATCAACCGCTCGCTGGCCGCGCGCGATGCCGCCATCGGCGTGCTGATCGCCGAGACCGGCGGCCAGAATGCCTTCATCGCCGATTCCTCGGCGCTGCCGGAACAACTGGTCAAGGACGCCATCGGTTCGGCCTTCACCTCCGCCGGCCAGCGCTGCTCGGCCGCGCGCGTGCTGTTCGTGCAGGACGACATCGCCGACAAGGTGATGACCATGCTGGCCGGGGCGATGGAAGAGCTGAAGGTTGGCGATCCCGGCCTGCTGTCCACCGACGTCGGCCCGGTGATCGATGCCGACGCGCTGAAGATCCTGGAAGACCACGCCGCCCGCATGGCCACCGAGGCCCGCCTGATCAAGCAGGCCAACCTGGGCGAGGATGCCGCCCACGGCACCTTCTTCGCCCCGCGCGCCTGGGAACTGAAGTCGCTGGACCAACTGCATCGCGAGATCTTCGGCCCCGCCCTGCACGTGGTCCGCTGGAAGGCCGATCAGCTGGACCAGGTGATCGACGCCATCAACGCCACCGGCTTCGGCCTGACCCTGGGCGTGCATTCGCGCATCGACGAGACGGTCGATCGCATCGCCGCGCGGGTGAAGGTCGGCAACGTCTACGTCAACCGCAACCAGATCGGCGCCGTCGTCGGCGTGCAACCGTTCGGCGGCCAGGGCCTGTCCGGCACCGGCCCCAAGGCCGGTGGCCCGCACTACCTGCCGCGCTTCGCCACGGAGAAGACCGTGACCGTCAATACCACGGCCGCCGGCGGCAACGCCTCGCTGCTGACCCTGGGCGACTGAGTTCCGGCTGAGGCCGCCAGGCCATCGTCCTCCCACAGGGCCGCCTCGCGCGGCCCTGTTGTTTTGTGACGTAGTGCCGATAACATGCCCATGGGGATCCAGGGGCCGGCGGTCGGATGAGTTGGGCGGTTTTGCTGACGCTGTTGAGCGACTGCCTGCTGGCGGTCGTGCTGTTCGTCCTGTTCTGGTACGTGGCGCGGGTGTCGCGCAACATCCAGGGCGTCTTCACGTGGGGCGTGGCGCATCTGGTCTACACGGTCGGAGCGACCCTGTTCGACGCCGGCACCGCCACCTTCGCGGGCGCCGGTCTGGCGACCGGCGCAGCGCTGTCCACCCACCTGGGTTCGGCCGTCCTGTGCGGCGGGATGGCGGCGCTGGGCTGGGCAGTCGTGCAGTTCGCCCGCCGGCGTCCGCTGCATCGGCTGGAAATCGCGGCCGTACCCGCGGCGGTCGCGCTGCCACTGCTGGTCTGGGGCCTGGGTGGCGGCTGGGAGGCGCAGAGCGTCGCCCTCAATTGCGTGGAATTGCTGGTCCTGGTGTGGATGATCTGGCACTTGCATGTCCTGCGCGACGATCCCTACCGGCTGCCGGCGCGCATGATGATGCTGGGATGTGGATTGCTGGCGGTGCTGTACGGCAGCGTGGTTCCCGGGTGGTCGCTCAGCCATTTCGGCTTCGACGAGATCTGGGTCAGCGCGGATCTGTCGATCTGGTTCATGCTCAATTTCTGCATGCTGATGCTGTGCAGCTTCCGCGCCGCCGAATCGCTCAAGCTCAGCGCCATGTTCGATCCACTGACCGGTGCGCTGAACCGGCGCGGCCTGCACGGCGAACTCAGCAGTTGGCCGGATCGCGACCAGCCCGGACTCAGCGTCATCGCCATCGATCTGGATCACTTCAAGGCGATCAATGATCGCCATGGCCACGACACCGGCGATCGGGTCCTGCAGCGCTTCAGCGAAACCGTGCGCAGCGGCCTGCGCAGCGATCAACTGTTCGCACGCATGGGCGGCGAGGAATTCGCGGTGGTCATGCCGGGGACCGACCGCGAAACCACGCGGCACCTGGCCGAGCGCCTGCGCAACCAGATGATGCGGCTGGAGTTCAGTCCTCCCGAGGGGCGCCCGTTCCGGGTGACGATCAGCCTGGGCATCGCTTTCGGTGGAAGCGACGGAGAGCCGTTCGTGGAGCTGATGCGACGCGCGGACGATGCGTTGTACGCGGCCAAGCGCAAGGGCCGCAACCGGGTCGAGATGCAACCCTGAATGCGGCCGTGGCGCTCCGTCGCGCCGCCTTCCCGCCGATAGCCGGAATGGGCCGCGTTCTGCGTTGGTACGGGGAACAGGACGTTGCACCGCCAAAGGCAAGACCGGCTTGATGACCACCGATTTCTACCACCTGCTGATTAGCGACTGCGCACTGGCGGCGGTGCTGCTGGGACTTTTCTTCTACGTGTCGCGGGTGTCGCGCGGCGTGCGCGGCATCACCGCCTGGGGCGTGGCCCATTTCGTCTACTCGCTGGGCGCGGCCCTGCTCGACGGCACCTCGCAGGTGGCCTCGCGTTCCGGCGCACCGGGTCTGGCCCATGCCATCGCCGGGCTGGGCGGGCTGCTGGCCTGCGCCGGCCTGGTCGGCCTGGCCTGGTCCGTGATCCAGTTCGTGCACCAGCGCGCGCTGCGCCCCGGTGAACGCGCGCTCATGCCGCTGGCGCTGGCGTTGCCGCTGGGCGGCTGGCTGCTCTACGGCCATGGGGATATCCAGGACGCACAAGGCGCCGCGATGAGCGCGGTGGAGGTGTTCGCACTGGCGGTGGTGATCTGGCAGCTGCGCCTGTTGCGGGCCGGTCCGGATCATGTGCCCGCCCGGCTGATGATGGCCGCGTGCGTGGCACTCCTGTATCTCTATGGCCGCGATCTCGCGCATGCATTGACCGGGCGTTACGGCCCGAATCCGTCATGGGTGAACGCGGATCTGTCGATCTGGTTCATGCTCAATTTCTGCATGCTGATGCTGGCCAGCTTCCGCGCCGCCGAAGCGCTGCGCCAGAGCGCGCTGCTGGATCCGCTCACGGGCGCATTGAACCGCCGGGGCCTGGACAGCGAACTGCGTTCCAGCGCCCGCTTCGTCACCCTGGAAGGCGGCCTCGCGGTGATCGCGCTGGATCTGGATCACTTCAAGGCGGTCAACGATCACCACGGCCACGAAACCGGCGACCAGGTCCTGCAGCGGTTTTCCGACGTGGTGCGCGGATGCATCCGCAGCAACGACCTGTTCGTGCGGCTGGGCGGGGAGGAATTCATGCTGGTGCTGCGCGAGACTTCGCCGGAAGTGGCACATCGGCTGGCCGAACGCATCCGCACGCAGGTGATGTCGCTGGAATTCCCGGCGCCCGCCTTCCGGGTCACCGTCAGCCTGGGCATCGCCCACACCCGCTATCGCCACACCGGGTTCAACGATCTGGTGCGACTGGCGGACGAAGCCCTCTATGCGGCCAAGCGCAACGGCCGGAACCGGGTGGAACTGCGGATGCACCCCGCGCCGGTGCTCTAGGCCGGCGGCTGGCACGCAATACGGCAACTTCTCCCCGTTGAAAAGAAAAACCCCGCCGAAGCGGGGTTTTCCGGTGTCGCGTCGGCAATGCCGGGTTTCGATCAGAACTTGTAGTTGATCGAAGCCGCCAGCACGTCGCCCGCCACGTCGTAGGAACCGGACAGGGTGCTGCCGGTCGCCGAGACCTGATCGACGGTCGGGTCCTTGGTGAACAGATGGGTGTAGCCGAAGCTGTACTCCGCCTTTTCCGACGGGGCCCAGGTCAGGCCGAGCGACAGCCACTTGCGGCTGGTATCCGGCACGCGCACGTCGCGATGCTCGGCGGTGGTCGGGGTCTGGTCGTAAGCCACGCCGCCGCGCAGGGTCAGCGTGTCGCTCAGGCGATAGTCCGCACCGATCGCACTGAAGGTCGTGTCGCGGTAGTGGAACGGCAGCACGTTGTTCGGCTGGTTGGAGGCGAAGTCGACCGTGACGGCGTCGAACGAGGGCGCCCAGAAGGTGCGCGACACGTCGGCCATGATGGTCAGCTTGTCGTTGACCTGGCGGGTGAAGCTCAGGGTCGCCGAGGCCGGCAGTTCGATGGTCGCGCGGCCACCGGTGTTCACGAACAGGCCGCGCGCGGCCAGCACCGCCTGGCCCTGGGTGGCCCGCGCATTGGTCGCGGTGAAGGTGGCCTTGCCGTTGGTGATCTCGTGCTTGACCTTGGAGCGGTAGCTCAGGCCGATGTGGGTCTGGTCATTGACGCTGAACAGGCCGCCGACGGTGAAGCCCCAGTCATTGCTGCTGCCTTCGAGCTGGCTGTACAGGTCGGCGTTGCCCGGCAGGAAGCCGAGCGCGCCGCCACCCTGCGAGAACATCACCGCGCCCAGATCGACGGCGTTGCTCAGGTCCACTTCCAGGCGCTCGACGAACACCGACGCGCCGAAGGACACATACGGGTTCACGTCATAGGAAAGCGCCAGGCCGAGGTCGGCGGTCTTCAGGTCGGTCTTGACGCCGTGGTAGCGGCCGACCCAGTTGCGGTCGTATTCGGTCTTGAAGCCGAACGGCACGGTCAGCGACGCGCCCAGGTGGGCCTTTTCACCAATCATGGTGTGGAAGTACGCGGCCGGAACCGGCGCGATGGTGCCGGCGTCGCCGCCGTTGCCGCCGGAGATCGGCATGCCGGTGCCCGCGCCGGTCGGACCGGCGAGGCGGCCGCCGCCTTCGAAGTCAGCCGAGAAGCTGATGGCGCTGACGTCGGCCTGGAACTGGGTTTCCTTCATGTGGCGCATCGCGGCCGGGTTGGTCGCGATCACCGAGGCGTCGCCGGGAGCACTGCCGGAGCCGGCGAACGCGCGACCGAGACCCTTGGCGCTGTTTTCCTTCAGCTGGAACGCGGCGCCGTGCGCCTGACCGAAAGCCAGAACGCCGGCAATGCCGAAGGCCAGCGCGGAAATACGGGCAAAACTGTTGACGGAATGCATGGTGTCTCTCTCCGGAGGACGTGGGTTTACGGTCAATGCGCCGCTGGTTCGACCGGCGTTATGCCCGCCGGTTCGTCCGCCGGAAGCCCCTCCCGACATACGACGCCGTATGCAGTATACCCATGTCTTCTAACCGAAAGCTAACAAACTCTTGGCACGGTCCAAGCGGTTTTCCTGAACAGGGAAAAGACACGGGTGACAGGCGCCGCGAGTTAAAGTGAGGCGGCATGTTCGTCTCCCTGCCCTCCCGCCGGAAGCCTTCGCTGCGCTGGGCCACGCCCGCGCTGCTGGGCCTGTTGTGGCTGGCGTTCCTGTGGGCGGCTATGCAGCCGGATCGCGCGCTGCTGCTGCAGGAATGGGGCGCATTGTCCGGCGGACTGACCTCGTTGCCGGCATGGCTGGCCGACCTCCAGGACGGCAGTGTGCTCCGTCTGTTCACCGCCTTGTTCCTGCATGCGGACTGGGCGCATCTGCTGGGCAACCTGGTGTTCCTGCTGATCTTCGGGATGCCGGCCGAGCGGACCATGGGTCCGTGGCGGTTCCTGATCCTGTTCCTGTTGGGCGGCGCGGTCGCCAATCTGGCCGCGGTGCTCACCATCGGCGCGCCGGATCGGGTGGTAATCGGCGCCAGCGGCGCGGTCTCGGCGGTGATCGGCGCCTACCTGGCGCTGTTCCCGACCGCCAAGCTCGGCGTGGTGCTGCCGCTCGGGCTGTTCCTGGAATTCGTCAAGGCGCCGGCCTCGTTGCTGATCGGCATCTGGGCGCTACTGCAGGTGGTGTTCGCCTACACCGGTCCGGCCTTCGGCGCGGTGGCGTGGTCGGCGCACATCGCCGGCTTCCTGTTCGGGGTGGTGTTCGCGCTGTTCGTCCGCGCGGCGATCGCCCGGCGCCTGCGCAAGCGCCAGGGCTATTGAAGCGGCGGCGGGGCGGCCTCACTTTCCCCCCATCGCATCGGTTTCCTCCTCCCCGCCCATGGCAAAGAAGCTCTACAAGGTCACCTTCCTCAACCACAACAAGGTCTACGAGCTGTACGCGGGCCATGTCGGCGCGAGCAGCCTGTGGGGCTTCACCGAAGTGGGCGAGCTGGTCTTCGATCTGCACGACGGCCTGGTGGTGGATCCCACCGAGGAGCGCCTGCGCGACGAGTTCGGCAATACGCGCCTCCTGCACCTGCCGATGCAGAGCATCATCCGGGTCGAGGAAGTCGAACGCAAAGGCCAGTCGGCCATCCGCGACGCCGCCACCGGCGAGAAGGTGGTCACCCCCTTCCCGCTGCCGGCCAAGCCGCGCTGATCGCCCTCCGCCGGTAACTGCCAGTACGCTCCGCCGTCCCCGCCGACCGCCTATGATGGCGCGTCGAGTCCCGGGGTTGTCTTGATGTCCACACCGCAGTTGTCCGTCTACTTCTTCCTGCAGGCGGGCATCATCATCCTGGTCTGCCGCCTGGTCGGCCGGCTGGCGCAACGTTTCGGGCAACCGCAGGTGGTCGGCGAGATGATCGCCGGTGTCACCCTGGGCCCTTCGCTGTTCGGCGCGCTGATGCCCGAGACCCAGCTGGCGCTGTTCCCCAAGCAGACGCTGGACATGCTGTATGTCGGCGGACAGGTCGGCGTGGGCATGTACATGTTCCTGGTCGGCACCGAGTTCCGCGCCGACCACTTCCGCGCGCGCTACCGCAGCGCGATGGCGGTGTCCTGGGCCGGCATCGCGGTGCCGTTCCTGCTCGCGTTCGCGCTGGCGCCCTGGCTGCAGCACGTGCCAGGGCTGTTCTCGGACAAGACCCGCTTCATGGAAGTCGCGTTGTTCCTCGGCGCGGCGATCGCGATCACCGCGTTCCCGATGCTGGCGCGCATCATCCACGAGCGCGGCCTGACCGGCACGCCGCTGGGCACGCTGGCGCTGACCGCAGGCGCGATGGACGACGCCGCGGCCTGGTGCATCCTGGCGATCGTGCTGGCGAGCTTCGGCGGCAGTTGGGCGCAGGCGTGGCTGGCGATCGGCGGCGGCATCGCCTACCTGACCTTCATGCTGCTGGCCGGCCGGCGCCTGCTGGCACCGCTTGCCGCGCGCGTGCCCGAGCAGGGCCCGCTGCCGTCCTCGGTGCTGGCCTGGGTGATGGCCCTGTTCTTCCTGTGCGCATGGGCGATGGACGCCATCGGCATCCATGCGGTGTTCGGCGGCTTCATCCTCGGCGCCTGCCTGCCGCGCGGGGTGCTCACCGAACGCCTGCGCGAACTGCTGCAGCCGATGGTGGTGGTGGTCCTGCTGCCGCTGTTCTTCACCTATTCCGGCCTGAAGACCCAGTTGTCGGTATTCATGGATCCGGCGATGCTGCTGCCAGCCATCGCGATCCTGCTGGCCTCGTTCGGTGGCAAGGCGATCGCCTGCTGGGCGGCGGCGCGGCTGTCGGGCGAGCCGCCGCGCGACGCGATGGCGATCGGCGCACTGATGAACGCCCGCGGCCTGATGGAACTGATCATCATCAACATCGGCCTGCAGGCGGGTGTCATCGAGCCGGGCCTGTTCTCGATCCTGGTGATCATGGCCATCCTTACCACCCTGATGGCGACACCGCTGTTCAACCGGATCATGCGCGATCGCCATACCGCCCGTCCGCCGATGGCCGGGGATCCCTCGCTACCCTGACCGCGCGGTTCGCGCGGATGGATGGCCTAGAATCGCCATTCCGTTCCCGTTCTCCGATCGGCCATGCGCAAGGATCTGCACGAAGGCAATCGCCATTCATGGAATGCCGCCACCGTCGCGCACAACAGCCACAAGCGCGACCAGGCGTCGTTCTTCCGCACCGGCGGCAGTACGCTGTTCCCGGAAGAAATCACGCTGCTGGGTGACATCGTCGGCAGGAGGCTGGTCCACCTGCAGTGCAACGCGGGCCAGGACAGCCTGAGCCTGGCCGGACTTGGCGCGCAGGTCACCGGCGTGGACATCAGCGATACCGCGATCGAGTTCGCCCGCCAACTGGCTGGCGACGCGGGCATCCGTGCAGGGTTCGAGCGCGCCGATGTATACGACTGGTTCGAACAGGCCCGGGCGGACGGCCGGCGGTTCGATATCGCCTTCAGTTCCTACGGCGCGCTGTGCTGGCTGTCCGATCTGGACACATGGGCACGCGGGTTGGCGGAGGTGCTGGAGCCTGGCGGACGCTTCGTCTGCGTCGAGTTCCATCCGATGGCGATGATTTTCGACCCGCAATGGCAACCGAAGTACCCCTACTTCGCCCATGGCGAACCGCTGGTCTGGGAGGATGGCGTCAGCGACTACGTGGCATTGTCCGGCGCGGCGCTGGCGCCTTCCGGCAACCAGTCCGGCATGCAGGATTTCCGCAATCCGCATCCGAGTTACGAATTCCAGTGGAGCTTGGGCGAAGTGGTGGACGCGCTGCTGCGCGCGGGGCTGCGGTTGCGCCGGTTGCAGGAGTATCCCTACGCCAACGGCTGGCGCGGATTCGAAGGCATGCGCGAAGCGCAGGGCCGGCGGATGTATCCGCCAGCGACGATGCCCAGCCTGCCATTGATGTACGGCCTGGTGGCGGAACGCTCCACCTGATGCCGCCGTCGGCTCAGCGGCGCGCCGCCGGTGCCTTCGCCGGCGTCGCCGGCGCGTTGGCGACCTGCTTCTTCAATTCGGCCAGCGCGGCGGCGATTGGCTTTTCGCCTTCCAGCACTTCGCCCGCGGTATAGCCTTCCTGGCCCTCGTCATCGCCACGCAGGTGACCGGGCAGGGTGGCCTCGCTGTAGTCGATGATCTCGGGTTCGCCGTCTTTCGTTTCCGGATGCAGTTCCACGTCCGGGACGATTCCGCGCGCCTGGATCGACTTGCCGCTGGGCGTGTAGTAGCGTGCGGTGGTGAGCTTTACCGAATCACCGTTGTCCAGCGGCAGCACGGTCTGCACCGACCCCTTGCCGAAGGTACGGCTGCCGACCACGCGCGCGCGCTGGTTGTCGCGCAGCGCGCCCGCCAGCACTTCCGAAGCGCTGGCCGAACCGGCATCCACCAGCACCACCACCGGCACGCCTTCGAGCAGATCGCCTGGCGTGGCGTCGAAGCGCGAATCGCTGACCACGATGCGCCCGCGGGTGGAAACGATGTTGCCCTTGTCCAGCAGATCGTCGGCGATCTGGACCGCCGCCAGCAGCAGGCCGCCCGGATTGCTGCGCAGATCCAGCACCAGTCCGCGCAGCTTGCCCTTCGCCTTCAGGTCGGCCACGTGCTTCTGGAAGTCCGCCGCGGTCTCGGTCTGGAACGCGCTGATGCGCACGTAGCCGTAACCCGGTTCCAGCATCCGGCTGCGCACGCTGGCGATGCGGATGACGTCGCGCACCAGGCTCACGTCGAATGGTTTGGCGGTGCCTTCGCGCACGAGGGTGAGGGTGACCTTGCTGCCGGGCTTGCCGCGTAGTGGTTCCATGCCATCGGTCTTCTCGATCGGCTTGCCGTCGATGGCCACGATCACGTCGCCGGCCTTGATCCCGGCCTTGGCCGCCGGCGTGTCGTCGATCGGCGAGACCACCAGCAGGGTGTTGTCCGGCTGCTGCAGCAGGTCCACGCCGATGCCTTCATAGGCGCCGGAAGTCTGTTCGTCGTAGGCCTGCGCGTCTTCCTTGTCGAAATAGATGCTGTGTGGATCCAGATCCAGCAGCAGCCCGCGGATGGCCGACTGCATCAGCTTGCGATCCTCGACCGGCTCGACATAGGCCTCCTTGACCGCGTTGAACACGGCCACGTACCGGCGGATTTCCTCCAGCGGCACCTTCGAGGGCGCGGTCTCGGCGGCGGAGGGATCGTCGCTGGCGCCCACCTCCGGTTCCTTGGCGGTCTCTTGCGCGAACGCGGGCGCGCCGGCGAGGGCGAGCAGCAGGGCCAGGGGCAGGGAAGAACGCATCGAAACTCCGTGGGAAAGCGGCGGAACCATGGACCCCGCGCGGTCCACGGAGTTCGCCCGATTATGCGCGAACCGGCGGTGAATGGCGTTCCGGTTCAGCGCCGCTGCAGCCAACTGCCCGGGTCCACCGGCTGGCCGTTGCGGCGCAGTTCGAAGTACAGCGCCGGCGTGCCCTGGCCACCGGACGTGCCGACCTTGGCCACCGGATCGCCCCGCTTGACCTGGACACCAGCGTCGCGCAACAGGCTTTCGTTGTGCGCGTACAGGCTCATGTAGCCGTTGCCGTGGTCGATGATGAGGATCAGTCCGTAGCCGGTCATCCATTCGGAGAACACCACCGTGCCGTCGGCCACCGCGGTCACCGTGCTGCCGGCCGGCGCCCCGATGAGCACGCCCGAGCTGGTACGCCCGTCCGGCATCCGTCCGCCGTAACGGGCCAGCAGGTTGCCGGACAGCGGCCAGCCCAGCCCGCCAACCTTCAATGCGGGCGCGTTCGCCACTTCCGGGCGCGGGCGTGAAGGGGTTTCCGCAGCTCGCGAGGCGCCCTGGCGGGCCTGCGCGCGGGCGCGTTCCTCGGCCGCCTTGCGCGCGGCCGCACGGCGCTCGGCTTCGGCGCGCGCCGCTGCCGCCCGCAGGTTGGCAAGCAGGCGCTCCAGCGACCGTACATCCTGACCGAGCACCTTTTCGCGGTCGGCACGATCTTGGTAGCGCTGATCGAGATCGGCCACCAGGCGGGCCCGGCTCTGTCGATCCTTCTGCAACTGGTTCATCTGTCCGCGCAGGCGCTGGCGATCGGTATCCAGTTGCGCGCGCCGGCTGGTGATGTCCTGTTCGACCTGCGCCAGCGCCCGCAGCTCGGTGGTCAGACCGTCGATGCGGGCGGCGCGATCCCGCTGCAGGTAGCGGTGATAGGCCAGGGTACGGCTGGCGTCGGCGGCGCTGTCCTGCGACAGCAGCACCTTCAGCGGCGCGTCGCCACCGGTCATGTAGGCCGAGCGCACCAGTGCGGCCAGTTGTTCACGCTGTCCGCCCAACCGCTTCAACATGTCCTCGCGGCGTTGCTGCAGTTCGGCCAGTGCCGCTTCCTCGCGCCGCAGCGAGGATTCGGTTTCGGACAGCGTGCGGCTGCTGCGGCCGACCTGCTCGTCGGCCTCGCGCAGCTTGCGCGAGGCGTCGCCGCGCTCGCCTTCCAGCTTGCGCCGCTCCTGGGCGATCGATTTCAGTTCGCCGCGCGCCTTTTCCAGTTTCTTCTGCGCGTCGCGCTGGCTCTGCGCCGACACGCCGCCGCTGATCACGCCCAGCGCGATCAGCAGGCCGAGGCCGGTACGGAGCAGGCGACGCGTCATCGCGCAGCGGCGATCAGCGATTGGCCGGACATCTCGGCCGGTTGCGGCAGGCCCAGCAGATCCAGCAGGGTCGGGGCGACGTCGCGCAACGCGCCGCCCGCGCGCAGCGTCGTCGCGCGCTCGCCCACGTAGACCAGCGGCACCGGCCCGACCGTATGCGCGGTGTGCGGCTGTCCCGTTTCCGGATCCCGCATCATCTCCAGGTTGCCGTGATCGGCGGTGATGATCAGCGCGCCGTGCGCGGCGCGCACCGCGGCGTCCACCGCACCAATGGCCTGGTCCACCGCCTGCGCGGCGAGGATGGCGGCCTGCAGATCGCCGCTGTGACCGACCATGTCCGGATTCGCGATATTGCAGATGATCACGTCGAAGCGGCCGGAACCGATCGCGTCGACCAGCTTGGCGGTCAGCTCGGGGCAGCTCATTTCCGGCTGCAGATCGTAGGTCGCGACCTTGGGGCTGGGCACCAGGATGCGTTCCTCGCCGGCGAAGGGGTCCTCGCGCCCGCCGCTGAAGAAGAACGTCACGTGGGCGTATTTCTCGGTCTCGGCGATGCGCAACTGGGTCAGGCCCTGCTCGGCCAGAAGTTCTCCCAGCGTGTGCCGCAGGTCATCCGGCGGGAACGCCACCGGCGCCGGCAGCTTCGCGTCGTACTCGGTCAGGCAGACAAAGCGCGACAGCCGGGGGCGGCGGGCCTGGAAACCTTCGAAGTCCGGCGAGACGAACGCGGCCGTCAGCTGGCGCGCGCGATCGGCGCGGAAGTTCATGAACACCACGGCGTCGCCATCGGCCATCGGCTGCGCGCCGTCGATCACCGTGGGCAGCACGAACTCATCGTTCTCGCCGCGTGCGTACGCCGCCTGCAATGCGGCCACGCCGTCGACGGCACGGTATTCGCCCTGCGCCTCGACGATGGCATCCCACGCCTTGCGCAGGCGATCCCAGCGCTTGTCGCGATCCATGGCGTAGTAGCGGCCGCTGACCGTGGCCAGGCTGGCATTGCCCAGGCGTGCGCAGACATCCTGCAGCGCGCGCAGACTGGATTCGGCCGATTGCGGCGGCGTGTCGCGGCCGTCCAGGAAGGCATGCACGGCCACTTTCGGCACGCCACGGCGATGGGCCAGTTCCAGCATGGCGAAGATGTGGTTCTCGTGGCTGTGCACCCCGCCCGGCGAAAGCAGGCCGAACACGTGCAGGACATGCCCGCCCGCCTTGGCCGCCTCGCAGGCCGCCACCAGCTCGGTGGTGTCGAAGAAGCTGCCGTCCTCGATGGCGGCGTCGATGCGGGTCAGGTCCTGGTAGACGATGCGGCCGGCGCCCAGGTTCATGTGGCCCACCTCGGAATTGCCCATCTGGCCGTCCGGCAGGCCGACATGGCGCCCCTCGGTGTGGATGAGGGTATGCGGCGCGGTCGCCAGCAGGCGCCGCCAGTTCGGCAGCTCCGCCTGCGCCAGCGCGTTGTCGGTGGGATCTTCACGGTGGCCCCAGCCATCGAGAATCAGCAGGACGACGGGCTTGGGACGCGGGGAGGCGGACGGCGTTGGGGACACGGTGGGGGTTCCGGTGACTTCAGGCAGGTGAAGATTGTAGCGAAGCGTGCTGCGATGGCGGCGTTACCCTGAAGGCGGCGGGCGGTCCCGTCGCCAGGCCCGGTTAAACCTTTTTGGCGGCCCCGGCATCCAAACCCGTACTTTCGACGAACAGGACTTCACCATGACCCGTACTTCCCCTGCCCTGCTGCTGACCCTGGCATTGGCCGCCACGCCCGCCTTCGCCGGCAATGACGTCTCCAAGGTCAACGGCTCCATCACCGCCCAGGCCGGCCAGACCGTCGGCGACCTGAGCACCGTCAACGGCTCCATCACCGTCGAGGACAATGCCACGACGGGCTCGGTCGAAGCCGTCAACGGCTCGCTCAAGATCGGCGACGGCGCCCGCACCGCCGGCATGGAAACGGTCAACGGCGGTATCCGAGCCGGCAGCAAGGTGCAGGTCGATGGCGACGTGGAAACCGTCAACGGTCCGATCTTCCTGGATCGCGGCAGCCGCGTGCGCGAGGGCGTGTCCACCGTCAACGGCGCGATCGGCCTGGTCGCCACCGAAGTCGGCGGCAGCGTCGAGACGGTCAATGGCGACGTCACCGTGGGTGTGGATTCGCACGTGCGCGGCGGGCTGAAGGTCGAAAAGCCCAAGGGCAACTTCAACATCGAGCGCAAGCGTCCGCCCCGCATCGTGATCGGCCCCAATGCCACCGTCGACGGTCCGCTGGTGTTCGAGCGCGAAGTGGTCCTGTACGTCCACCGTACGGCCAAGGTTGGCCCGGTCACCGGCGCCACCGCCCGCCCGTTCGACACGCCGACCGCGCCGGCCGACTGAGCGCCGGGCACATCGCGCGGGACGATCGCATACACTCGGGATTCCTGGATTTGAGGAATCCCGATGTCCCGCAAGCTCCCTCTGGCGGCGGCCGTGCTGGCCGCCACCACCCTGCTCGCCGCGTGCAAGAAGCCTGACGCCGAAGCACCGGCCGCCACCGTGCCCGCCGCGCCTGCACCCGCGGATCACGCCTTTGCCCCGGCCATCAACGAGGCCGACTTCGCCCAACTGGTGAAAACCCTGTCCTCCGACGAGTTCGAGGGACGTGGCCCCGGTTCCACCGGCGAAGAAAAAACCGTCGCCTACCTGGAAGCGCAGATGAAGCGCATCGGCCTGCAGCCGGGCAACAACGGCAGCTTCTTCCAGGACGTGCCGATGGTGGAGACCACCGCCGACGAGGGCACCGTGCTGAAGCTGGAAAGCAACGGCAAGACGCGCGAGCTGAAGTTCGGCGTGGATTTCGTCGCCGGCACCCGTACCGGCGAGAAGGAGGTGAAGGTCGACGCCAGCGAGATGGTGTTCGTCGGCTACGGCGTGGACGCGCCGGAACAGCAGTGGAACGACTACGCCGGCCAGGACTGGAAGGGCAAGACGGTCGTCATGTTCGTCAACGATCCCGGCTTCCACACCGGCGACGAGAAGCTGTTCGAAGGCAAGCGCATGACCTACTACGGGCGCTGGACCTACAAATTCGAGGAAGCCGCGCGCAAGGGTGCTGCCGCTGCGTTCATCGTCCACGACACCCCCGGCGCCAGCTACGGCTGGGACGTGGTGAAGAATTCATGGTCCGGTGCGCAGTACGACCTGCCTGCCAAGGACGATCCCGAGCGCCGCATCCCGGTGCAGGGCTGGCTGACCGCCGACGCCGCCCGCCAGCTGTTCGCCGACGCCGGCCTGGATCTGGATGCCTCGTACAAGGCCGCCAACCAGCGCGGCTTCAAGCCGGTCTCGCTGAAAACCAAGGCCTCCGTCGATCTGAAGAGCAGCATCAGCGAAAAGAATTCGCGCAACGTGATCGGCGTGCTGCCGGGCACCGATCGCAAGGATGAGGCGGTGCTGTACATGGCGCACTGGGATCACCTGGGCAAGCATGAAGGCGAGACCGGCGACAACATCTACAACGGCGCGATCGACAACGCCACCGGCGTGGCCGGCATCCTGGAAATCGCCGACGCCTTCGCCCACCAGGATCCCAAGCCGAAGCGCTCGCTGGTGTTCCTGGCGGTGACCCTGGAGGAATCCGGCCTGCTCGGCTCCAAGTACTACGTCGCCCATCCGACCTTCCCGCTGGACAAGATCGCGGCGGTGATCAACATCGATGCAATGTCGGTGGCCGGCAAGGCCAAGGACATCACCGTGGTCGGCTTCGGCAGTTCCGAATTGGAGGACGTGCTCAAGCCGATCGCCACCGCGCAGGGCCGCACCCTGCACGGCGAGACCTCGGTGCAGAGCGGTTTCTACTTCCGATCGGATCACTTCAACTTCGCCAAGGCCGGCGTGCCGGCGCTGTATGCCGACGGCGGCGAGGATCTGGTCGAGGGCGGTATCGAGGCCGGCAAGAAGGCGGCCGAGGACTACGCGAAGCACTACCATTCGCCGAGCGATCAGTACTATCCGGAAACCTGGAAGCTGGACGGCACGGTGCAGGATCTGGAAGCGCTGTACGGCGTCGGCAAGGACATCGCCGGCGGCGACAAGTGGCCGAACTGGTATCCGGGCAATCCGTTCAAGGCGGCTCGCGACAAGATGATGCAGCCGGCGGCGAAGTAAACCGCGGTGGCATGACGGCAACGGCGCCTGCGGGCGCCGTTGCTGTTTGTGGCCGGACGGACCCGGGCCGGACGCCGGCTTCGCGGCGGGCTTCGGCTAGGCTATGCGGCAATCCAAGGAGGAATCCATGTCCATCGCTTACTGGTGCATCCTGATCGCCGCCCTGCTGCCCTACCTGTGGGTCACCATCGCCAAGCGTTCGGGCGAGCGCTACAACAACCGTGCGCCGCGGGAATGGCAGGCCAGGCAGGACAATCCGCGTTCGCATCGCGCCCATGCCGCGCACCTCAATGGCTTCGAATCCTTCCCGGCCTTCGTCGCCGGCGTGCTGATGGCGCAACTGGCCGGCATTGATCCCACCACCATCAACTTGCTGGCGATCGTATTCACCGTAGCGCGTGTACTGCATGGCGTGTTCTACATCGCCAACCAGGCCGCCCTGCGCAGCCTGGTATGGGTGGTCGGATTCGCCAGCGCGCTGGCGCTGATCGCGATGGCGGCGCTGAAGATCGCCTGACGGAACAGCAGCGGAGCAAGCTCGGCTCTACATCCCGGTTAGAGCCGAGCTTGCTCGGCTGAAGGGACCGGTCAGCGCAGTGATTCGTCCCAGCCGAACAGCGCGAAGGCGCGACGCAATTCGGCGTCCAGCGGCGCGATGGCGTCGATCCGCGCGCCACTGACCGGATGCAGGAACGACAGCCGCACCGCGTGCAGCAGCATGCGATGCACGCCATGCATGCGGAAGTTGCGGTTGTGGCGGCCGTCGCCGTGGCTGCTGTCACCGATCAGATGATGGGACAAATGCTTGAGGTGACGGCGAATCTGGCGGAAGCGCCCGGTTTCCGGGCGACAGCGCAGCAGCGCGTAGCGGGATGTGTCGAATCCCGCCGATGGCATCGCCAGTTCCCCTGTCGCCAGGCAGGTGAAGCGGGTCAGTGCCGGTTTCTTTTCCGGCTTGCCGGGTCCGCCATCCAATGGATAGTCGAGATCGATATGCGGCTCCGGCCAGCCCCGGCAGATCGCCAGATAGTCCTTTTCCACTTCGCGTGACATGAACGTCCGTCCCAGCGCCGAGGCGATATCGCGATCGAACGCCACCAGCAGGCAGCCGCTGGTGCCACGGTCCAGCCGGTGGATCAGGAAGATCGGCTTGCCGAAGCGCTCGCGCAGGCGATCGGCGAGGAATTCGGTTTCCCCGCGCGCCAGCTTGCTGTCGTGGACCATCAGGCCGGCCGGCTTGTCGATGACCGCCAGATCCACGTCCTGGTACAGCACGCCAATGTCGTTACCGCTCTCACTATCGCTCATGTAACGTCCAGTTCCCGCAAATCTGCGACACTGCGGGTTGCCGTTTACAGGGAGTCCTGCATGCAACCACGCCGCCTTATTCTCGCATTGGGCCTGGCATTGACGCTAAGCCTCGGCATGGCGCCGGCTTCCTTCGCGGATACCGCGTTGCCCCGCGGCGTGGTCGCCGGCCCCAGCGTCGAAGGCATCAGCGAGTACCGGCTGGGCAACGGCCTGCGGATCCTGCTGTTCCCGGATGCGAGCAAGCCCACGGTGACGGTGAACCTGGTCTACGGCGTCGGTTCGGTCCACGAGAACTATGGCGAAACCGGCATGGCGCACCTGCTGGAACACCTGCTGTTCAAGGGCACGCCGACTCACGCCGACATCAGCGGCGAGATGAAGAAGCGCGGCATCCAGTTCAACGCGACCACCGGACTGGATCGCACCAACTACTTCGCATCCTTTCCCGCCGATGACGCCACCCTCGACTGGGTGCTGGCGCTGGAAGCCGATCGCATGGTGCATTCCAACGTTGCGCGCAAGGATCTGGACAGTGAGATGACCGTGGTCCGCAACGAACTGGAAGCCGGCGAGAACAATCCCGGCGGCGTGCTGTTCCAGCGCATCCGCTCGACCGCGTTCCTGTGGCACAACTACGGCAACAGCACGATCGGCGCGCGTTCGGACGTCGAAGGCGTGCCGATTGAACGCCTGCAGGGCTTCTATCGCACCTGGTACCAGCCGGACAACGCCACCCTGATCATCGCCGGCCGCATCGATCCGGCGGCGACGCTGGCCCGGGTCGCCACCCATTTCGGTCCGCTCAAGAAACCCGCCCGCGCGCTACCCGCCTTCCATACCGCCGAGCCCGCGCAGGACGGTGAACGCCAGGTCGACGTGCGCCGGGCCGGCGACGTGCGCATCGTCGCCGCGGCTTATCACATTCCCGCCGCAGGCCACCCGGACAGCCCGGCGTTGAGCGTGCTGGGCAACGTGCTGGGACATACACCGGGCGGCCGCCTGCACAAGACACTGGTGCAGCCGCACATCGCCGCCGGCAGCGGCGCCGGCAGCGAATCGCTGCGCGATCCGGGCCTGTTCACCGCGCTGGCGGTGCTGCCGAAGGACGGTGACGCGGCCAAGGCCGAGCAGGAACTGCTGGCCCAGGTCGAGGGCGTGGCCCGCAAGCCGGTGACCGAGGCGGAAGTCGAGGAAGCCAAGCAGCGCATCGCCAACGCCTATGAACTTTATTTCACCGACGTCAACGCGGTCGGCATGGGGCTGTCGGAATTCCTGGCCGCCGGCGACTGGCGGCTGCTGTTCATCACCCGCGACGCGATTGCCAAGGTCACCGCCGCCGACGTCAACCGGGTGGCCGCCGAGTACCTGAAGACCAGCAACCGCACGCTCGGCCGCTTCATTCCCACCGACCCGCCGGATCGCGTCACCATCACCCCGCGTCCGGAGATCGCCAAGCTGGTGGACGGCTACGTCGGACGCGCCGCCGTATCGGCCGGCGAACAGTTCGATCCCACGCCACGGAACCTGGAAGCGCGCACCCAGCGCTTCACCCTCGGCAACGGCCTGCGGGTGGCGCTGCTGCCGCGCAAGACCCGCGGCGAGACGGTGGTGGTGGACGCCAACTTCCGGTTCGGCGACGTCGCTTCGCTGACCGGCCGGCAGGACGCCTCCGGCTTGGCCGGCGCCATGCTCATGCGCGGCAGCACCACGCTGAGCCGGGAACAGATCGACCAGCGCTTCGAAGCCCTGAAGACCCAGGCCAGCGTCAGTGGCGGCCTGCAGGGCGCCGGGATTTCCCTGCTGAGCCGGCGCGCGCAATTGGCCGACGCGCTGGCACTGGCGGCGGACATCCTGCGCCATCCGGCTTTCCCGGAAAGCGAATTCGAACAACTGCGCCTGCAGGCCCTCACCGGTATGGAGGCCTCGCGCAAGGAACCCGGCGCGGTCGCCGGCCAGGCGCTGGCGCATCATTTCGATCCCTGGCCGAAAGGCCATCCGCTGCACATCGATACCCTGGACGAGGCGATCGCCGCGGTGAAGGCGCTCAAGCGCGAGGATCTGGCGGCGTTCCATCGCGACTTCTACGGCACCGCCGAGGGTGAAATCGCCGTGGTCGGCGACTTCGATCCGGTGGCGGTGCGCGCGCAACTGGAATCCCTGTTCGCGAGCTGGAACTCACCGCATCCGTACGCGCCGATCAACACCCGCTACACCCCGGTCGCCGCGACCCACCAACGCCTGTCCACGCCGGACAAACCCAACGCGGTCTTGCTCGCACGCAGCAACCTGTCGCTCAAGGTCACCGATCCCGACTATCCGGCGATGCTGATCGCCAACCGCATCTTCGGCGGCGGCGCGCTCAAATCGCGCCTCGGGGACCGCATCCGCCAGAAGGAAGGCCTGAGCTACGGCGTATCCAGTGCGGTACGCGCCGATGACAGCCGCGAAGGCACCGACGACAACGGCAGCTTCAACATCCAAGCCATCGCCGCGCCGGAAAACATGGCCAGGGTGGAAGCCGCCATCCGCGAGGAACTGGCGCGGCTGGTCCACGACGGCATCACCGAAGAGGAACTGCGCGATGCCGTCTCCGGCACGCTGACCGAGCGGCGCCAGGGTCGTGCCGAAGACGGTGCCGTCGCCGGCATGCTGTCCGATCAGGCGTACTACGGCCGCACCATGCAGTTCACCGCCGACCTGGACGCCGCCTACGGCGCGCTGACCCGGGAACAGGTCAATGCCGCCATCCGCAAGCACTTCAAGCCGGAGACGCTGAGCGTGTACCTAGCCGGCGACTTCGCAAAGGCGACCGCGACACAATCCGTCCAGTAGGACCGGAAGGCGGGACGGACGGGACCCCGCCGGGGTCCCTCCCCACCCGTTCTGCCGTGGGCGGATTAAGACGGCTTTAAAGCGCGCGGTTTACCATCGGTTCCCCTGTTTTTCCGGAACCTCGCCGTGACCCCGATCCTGCTGGTGGAAGACGACCGCATGCTCGGCGATGCCGTGGCCGCGGCCCTGCGCCAGGACGGCTGGGAGGTGGCCCGCGCCGAGGATGCCGGCGCCGCCAAGACCGCGCTGATCGACCACGCCTTCGCCGCGGTCCTGCTGGACCTGGGCCTGCCGCGCGGATCCGGCCTGGATGTCCTGAACGCGTTGCGCCAGCGCTACGACACCACCCCGGTGCTCATCGTCACCGCCCGCGACCAGCTCAGCGATCGCGTGCGCGGCCTGGACGCCGGCGCCGACGACTACATCGTCAAGCCATTCCAGACCGACGAGCTGTGCGCGCGCCTGCGCGCGGTGGTGCGGCGCAGCCAGGGCCGGGTGGCGCCGGTGCTGTCCTACCGCGACGTGGTCCTGGATCCGGCGGCCCGCGCGGTCACCCGCGGCGGCCAGGCGGTGAAACTGGGCGTGCACGAGTACCGCACGCTGATGGCGCTGATGGAACGCCAGGGCCGGGTGGTCGCGCGCGACGCGCTGGAGTCGCTGGTCTATGGCGGCGACGGCACCATCGAGAGCAACACCATCGCCGTCTACATCCACCAGTTGCGACGCAAGCTCGGCGACGACTTCATCACCACGGTGCACGGATTCGGCTACCGCGTCGGCGAGGTGGAGTGAGGATGAGGCGCCACCATTCGCTCAAGGGCAAGCTGCTGGCCACGCTGATGGGCGTCAGCCTGATCGGCTGGCTGATCTGGCTGGGTTGCCAGTACGTGCAGGTCTCGCGGCAGCAGAACGGGCACTGGGACCAGTCGCTGCGCGAGGTCGGCCAGCAGATCCTGATGTCGATGCCGAGCGACGTCGATACCGTCGGTGGCCGTTCGCGCCTGCAACTGCCGGCGGATCTGCCCGCCCAGCCCAACTACAAGTTCGACAAGATCCGCTTCCAGGTCTGGAGCCTGCAGCGTCGCGAGAGCATCGTGTCGTCCAACGGCGCGCCGAAGACCCCGCTGCAGCCCAGTTTCCGGACCGGACTGGCCAACACCCGCACCGCCGGCGACGACTGGCGCGTCTACGCGGTCACCGACGCCAGCGGTCGCGTGCAGGTGCAGGTCGGCATGTCGCGCAAGCAATTGCGGGCCGAGGTGGCCTGGTGGGTGAAGATCACCCTGCTGTCGGCGGTGGCGCTGATGGTGGGGCTGGCGCTGGCAATCTGGGCGGCGATCGGCTGGAGCCTGCGCCCGGTGAATCGCCTGCGCAATCTGATGTCGCAGCGTGATGCGCTGGATTTGGCTCCGCTGCCCACCGCCGGCATCCCGCGCGAGATCCAGCCGCTGGTGCAATCCTTCAATGGCCTGCTGTCCCGGCTGGCCGACGCGATGCACGGCGAGCGCCAATTCCTGGCCGACGCCGCGCATGAACTGCGCACGCCGCTGGCGGCGTTGCAGACCCAGACCCAGGTCGCGCTGCGCGCCGGCAGCGAGGCCGACGCCCGGCAGGCGCTGGGCCAGCTCGCCCACGGCATCGAACGCACGTCGCGGCTGGCGCAGCAGCTGCTCGACTCGGCCCGCCTCGACGCCTCGCAGCGTCGCCATGACCACGCGACGGTCGAACTCGCCGACGTGGTGACGATGGTGGTGCGCGAGTTCGAGATCATGGCTTCGCGCCGGCAGCAGACCATCGTGCTCAACACCGCGGTCGCGCCGGTGTCCGGCGATCTCGACGATCTGGGCGTGCTGGTGCGCAACCTGATCGACAACGCCATCCGCTACAGCGGCGAAGGCGGCCGGGTGGTGGTGGCCTGTGGCCGCGGCGCGGATGGCGCGGGCGTGGAGTTGACCGTCACCGACAACGGCCCCGGCGTCCCGCGGGAAGAACGCGCGCAGATCTTCGATCGGTTCTTCCGCGGCAGCAACGGCAATGGCGAACGCGGCAGCGGCATCGGCCTGTCTCTGGTCCGGCGCATCGCCCAGTCTTATGGCGCGGAAGTCACCCTGGATGACGGGCTGGATGGACGCGGCCTGTCGATTCGCGTGCGGTTCCCGGATCCGGAACGCTGACGCCCGCACTCAACGCGGCAGGCGCCACCACGGCGTGAACGCCTGCGGCGCGTCCAGCGCAACCGCCTGCCCGATCATCGGCGTGCTCAGGGCCACGCCGCGCTCGGCGGCGATCGCGCTGACCGCTTCCATGGGCGCGTTCCAGTCGTGGAAGGCCAGATCGAAGGTGCCGTTGTGGATTGGCATCATCCAGCGCCCACGCAGATCCAGGTGGGCCTGCACGCTCTGCTCCGGCAGCATGTGCACGCCTTCCCACAGCGGGTCATAGGCGCCGCATTCGAGCAGGGTCAGATCGAACGGCCCCAGCCGCTCACCGATTTCGCGAAAGCCGGGGAAGTAGCCCGTGTCGCCGCTGAAGAAGATTTTCTGGTGCGGGGTCTCGATGACCCAGGATGACCACAGGGTGGGATTGCGCTGGAACGGCGCGCGTCCGGAGAAATGCTGTGCGGGGGTGGCGGTCAGGTGCAGGCCACCCACCCGCACCGACTGCCACCAGTCCAGTTGGGTGATCCGATCCTTCGGCACGCCCCAGCGCGCCAGAAGATCGCCTACGCCCAGCGGGGTGATGAAGCGTTCGGCGCGCCCGGCAAGGGCCCGGATCGTCGCCTTGTCCAGGTGATCGTAGTGATCATGCGACAGGATGACGCCGGCGATGGGCGGAAGCTCGGACAGCGCGATCGCCGGCGCGTGGAAACGCTTGGGACCGGCCCATTGCACCGGCGAGGCACGCTCGGAGAACACCGGGTCGGTGATCCAGTAGCCGCCTTCAAGCTTCAGCAGGATGGTCGAATGGCCAATGCGATAGAGCGTGCCGTCCGCGGCCGCGTCCAGTTCCGCGCGGGTGATTTTCCGGACCGGCAGCGCGGCGGGCGGCACGGTACGCTCGGATTTTCCGAACATGAAACGCCACCACAAGCCGGGAATTTCCCGCGTGGCCGGCTGGCGGGGTTCGACCGGATTGCGGAATGCGCGCTCGCCATACTGCGGCGACTGCGGATAGGGAACGGTGCTGCAAGCGGACAGGGACATGTAGAGCATTCCGGCGATCAGGAACAGGAAGAAGGCGGCGACGCGCCGGCCGGGGCGCCGCCGGGGGGAGGAACGGCGGCGCCCGCGGCTCATGATGCGGTCGGGATGGACAGGCGGAGCGTGCCGCTGCGGCCATCGCCAATGCTGGCACCGCTGATCTGCAGCGGCGGCAGGTACGTGCCCTGCTGCCACTGCACCGCGAAACATCCCAGTTGCGACGCCGTCTCGCTTGCCGACGCGAGCAGGCGCGTTTCCACGTCGCGGCCGCGATGCGCCGGATCCACGTACAGCGATTCCAGTCGCAGGTAATAGCCGCGTTCCAGCAGCGAGAAACCGACGGTGGCGGCGGCATAGCCGACCGCGGCCTCACCGTCGCGCGCGACCCAGGCCCAGGCACGCAGCGGTGGATCGAACAGGGCTTCCATCAATTCGAGCAGGCCCGCCGATGCCTCCCGGCCTTCCGTCGCCGGATACCGGCCCTGGTCGTGCTGTAGATCGCACAACGCCATCAGGACCTCGATATCGCGGCGGGAAACCCGGGTGACGGCGTACCCGGCCATGGCGGGAAAGGTGGGTGGCGATACGCGACTGCGTGGCACGAGAGCGGGGAACAGGTTCACGGGATTCCTCCGGGTGGGGGCTGCATTGCGTCGCGGCGCATCCTGCGCCGGCGGCATTAAAAGGGCTTTAAGTCGCCGCCACCCCGTTGGTGCCGGCATGCCGGTGTTCATGAAACCCGCCAGCTGAACACGCATCCGGGGCGAATGCGCTTAGGATTCCGGCCTCCCCTTTTCCGGAACGCCTCCATGCCTGGTCGTGTCGCACCTGCCGCAGGGTGCCTGCTGGCCTGCCTGCTCGCCGTCGCGCCTGCGCATGCCCAGGTGCTCGGCATCGCCCTGGACGGCAAGGCGCGGATGAACAATGGCGAGGTGGAAATACTCGGGACGCCCGCACCGGATCGCGCGGCGTTCTACGACACCGCCAACGGACAACTGCGGCTGCTCGGCGAAGTCGAGGTGCCGATCAGTTTCCAAGGGCCGCCGTCCAGCATCGCGATCAGCGCGGATCGCCGGCAGGCGCTGGTCACCGCTTTCACCCGCGCCGATCCCGGGCGCGCCGGCGCGTTCACCGCCAATCACGAGATGGCGGTAATCGATCTGGCTTCAACGCCGATGCGCGTCACGCAGACACTTACCCTGGCGGCGGCGCCCTCGTCGGTGAGCCTGCATCCGGATGGCCGCCACGCCTGGGTACCGCATACCGGCGCCGACAGTGTCAGCGTGCTGGAAAAACGCGCCGAGCGCTGGGAAGTCGTCGAGGTGGCCCGCTTCGAAGCAGGCAGCGCGCCGATCGCAACAGCGTTCAGCGCCGATGGTACGCATGCACTGGTGAGCTTGCCGGGCAGTCAGCGAATCGCCTGGCTCGTGGTGGAGCAGGGCCGACCGGTCCTGCCCTTCCGCCACGAGATGAGCGCCGGCGTCGGCCCCACCGCGCTGTCGTTCTGCGGCGACACCGGACTGGCGGTGGTCGCGAATTACGGCAAGGTGACCGGCGACGTCGATACCGTCAGCCTGATAGACACCCGCGGCGCGCTGCCGCGGGTCATCGATACGGCCTCCGTCGGCATGTCGCCGGAAGGCGTGGCCTGCGCGCCCGATGGTCGTCATGCGGCCGCGGCCCTGCAGAACATGAGCACGCTTCCGCGCTCGCATCCGCTGTATTCGCCGGACAGCCGGCTGGTGGTGCTGGCCATCGAATCGGGCCGGCTGCGACGCGTGGCCGAAACCGGCTTCGGCGGCTGGGCGCAAGGGGTCGGATTCCTTGACGACTCGCGCACGGTGTTCGCCGAGAGCATGATCGATCGGCGCGTGCATGTGTTCCGACTGGACGATGAAGCGCTGGTGGCGCAGCCGGGACTTTCCTTCAAGGCCGGCTCGCCCGCCGCCTACGGGTTGTCCGGGCGGTAGCGGGCGTCTTCCGCGCGATGGGCTACTCGCCCGCGGACTGTCGCACCAGCGACGCCAGGATGCGCAGATCCTCCTCGTCCAGCAGATCGGTCTCGGTGCCGCGGAAGCGGCGGTGGAAAGCGCGCACGGTGGCGGCGCGATCGTCCAGTGGATAGCCGATCAGGCGCAGCGCGTTCCAGGGATCGAATCCCGCCGGCGCCGGTGGCGCATCGGCGGCCGGCCAGAGACCGAAGCCGGCTTCGGCCAGCCGCTTCCACGGGAAGCGCGTGCCCGGATCCTGCTTGCGGGTGGGCGCGAAATCGGCATGCGCGACGATCTGGGTGCGCGGGATGTACAGCCGCTTGCACAGATCCTCCAGCAACACGATCAGACTGTCGATCTGCCCGGCGGGAAACTCGGAGTGCCCGTCGTTGTCCAGCTCGATGCCGATGGAAACGTTGTTGACGTCGGTGATCGTGCCCCAGCGGCCGCCCCCCGCGTGCCAGGCGCGCAGTTCGTCGGCGACCAGTTGGTAGCGTCGGCCGTCGCGGCCGATCAGGTAGTGCGCGCTCACCGGCCCGCCGGAATTTTCCGTCCGCAGGGTCTCCAGGCTTTCGGCCACCGAATTCTGCTCGGTGGCGTGGATGACGATCAGGATCGGCCTGCGCGCTTCATGATTCGGCGAGGGCGCCCAATGCGCGAGCGGGTTGTGTTCCTGTTTCGGTACGTGCGTGCAGGCGCCAAGCGCCAGGACCGTCATCGCCAGCAATACTTTCAGGAATACCGGTTTCCGCATCGGGTCATCACTCGCTGATTGCCAAGATCGTCATGGAGCAGTTGTAGGTGCGACGTGAGTCGCGAAAGCGCGGCGGGCATCCGGTCGCGACTTACGTCGCTCCTACAGGGGAGCCGGTTTCCGGTCACCGGCGCGGCCAGGCCGCCAGCAGCGCCCACAGGCCGCCGATGCCGGCGATCCAGGCCGAGGCCGGCACCGAGAAGATACGCGGGCCGCCCGCTTCCAGCCCGTACAGCACCGCCGCCACCAGCAGCAGGCCCACGCCCAGGATCGCGGCGACGATCCGGCGCTGCATGCCACGCAGCGTCGTCGCCAGATCGGCCAGATCGCGCGAGCGCATCGCCAGTTCGTGCTTGCCCTCGACCTGCTGGGTCAACCAGGCGTGCACCAGTCGAGGCATGTCCGGCGCGTGGGTCATGATTTCCGGCAGGCGCTTGCGGAACTCCTGCACCGCGCGCTGCGGGCTGTAGCGCTCCAGCAGGATCTTCTCCAGCACCGGCCGCGCGACCGCCCAGATGTCCAGGCGCGGATCCAGCTGGCGGCCGACCCCCTCGATGTTGAGCAGGGTCTTCTGCAGCAGGATCAGCTGCGGCTGCAGGGTCAGCTCGTATTTCTGCGCGGTGCGGAACAACTTGAGTAGCACTTCCGCCAGCGAGATCTCCGACAGCGGACGGGTGAAGTAGGGCTCGCACACCGCGCGCGCGGCCGCTTCCAGCTCGTCGATGCGCACGGTCGCCGGCATCCAGCCGGCCTCGACGTGCAGCTCGGCGATGCGCCGGTAATCCTTGTTGAAGATGGCCATGAAGTTCTCGGCCAGGTAGTACTGGTCTTCCGGCGAGAGCTGCCCGGTGATGCCGAAGTCCAGGGCGATGAAGCGCGGATTGGCGCGGCGCGCCGGATCGCTGTCGACCCAGATGTTGCCGGCATGCGCGTCGGCGTGGAAGAAGTTGTCGCGGAACACCTGGGTGTAGAACACCCGCACGCCCTTGGCCGCCAGCGCGCGCCGATCCACGCCGGCCGCGTCGAGTGCGGCCACGTCGTCGGACGGGATGCCGTGCACGCGCTCCATGGTCAGCACACGTTCGCTGGTGTGCGTCCAGAGGATTTCCGGCACGTACAGATCGTCGGAGTCCTTCCAGAAACGCCGCATCACGCTGGCGTTGGCGCCCTCGCGCTGCAGATCCAGCTCGGCGGCCAGGGTGGATTCGATCTCGGCGACGATCTCGCGCGGGCGGATCTTGTCGGCGCTCGGGTGGGCGCGCTCGACCAGCGCGGCGACCGATTTCAGCAGGGAGATATCGGCGGCGATCTGCTTCTCGATGTCCGGACGCAGCACCTTGACCACGACTTCGCGCCCCTCCGGCAAGGTCGCGGCGTGCACCTGGGCGATCGAGGCCGACGCCAGCGGCGAGGTGTCGAACTGGGCGAAGGCCTCGCCGATCGGCCGGCCCAGCGCCTGTTCGACGATGGCGCGTGCGGCGTCCCCATCGAAGGGCTTGACCCGGTCCTGCAGCAGCGACAGCTCCTCGGCCACGTCCGGTGGCACCAGATCGCGGCGGGTGGACAGGATCTGGCCGAACTTGACGAAAATTGGCCCCAGTTCCTGCAGCGCCAACCGCAGGCGCGCGCCGCGCGGCTGCGCGGCGATCTCGGCCGAGGCGCGCGGCACGAACGGTCGCGCCAGTTTCAGCCAGCGCTCGGCCGGGGTGTCGTCGAGCAGGTCATCGAGTCGATAGCGCAGCAGTACCCGGCCAATCTTGCTGGCGCGCAGCACCGGCTTCATGCGGCGCCCCCGCGCCGGGCCGCCAGCCGCTGCACGCGCGCGGCCAGCCGCTCGACGTCGTCGCGCAGCGCATCGACATCGTCGTGGAAGGCATTCAGTTCCGCGCGCGCGACCACATCGCGCGATTCCTCGGTAAGGTACTCGGCGGTGTTCTCGGCGAAGCCACGCGCGGCGGTGCGCGTCTGGCGCAACCCGGCGCGAAGGGCGTCGGCGATCTGCACGCCCAGGATGTCGCCGAACGCGGCGGTGAAGGGCTGCTGCCAGTCCGGGTCGAAACGTTCGGCCAGCGTCTGCAGGCGGCGCGCCAGGTCGGCATCGCCGGAAATGCGCATGCGCCCCACCGGCGCGGCGTTGTCGCGGCGCAGGAACGGCAGCTGCGACAGGATGCCGCCGAGGGTGGCGCGCACGGCCAGATCGGGCTCGTGTACCTCATGGACCGGGCCGACCTGCAACTCGCCGCCGCCCACCCGGATTTCCATCGCAACCGCGGGCGACTCCAGTGCCAGCGCCACGCGCCGGCCCTCCAGTGGCGCCAGGCCGGCGCGGGTGTCGGGATCCAGGGCCAGCGCGCGATTGAGCGCGGCTTCCAGCGCGCGGCCGGCGAAGGGCTTGAGCAGGTCGAAGGGCGAGGCGGACATGCCGCCATTCTACCCATACGCCCGCGCCCGGCCGCGCGCTTGGCCGGCGTGCTACACGCTGCGACCGCGGAACAGGGAAATGATGGCCAGGATCAGGAAGACGACGAACAGGATCCAGGCGATATTGCTGGCAGCGCCGGCGATACCGCTGAAACCCAGCACCGCCGCAATCAGGGCGATAACGAAAAAGATGACGGCATAGCGCAGCATGGGATCTCCTGAAACACGGGCGCGCTCCATTCGGCGCACGTCCATGCTGGAATCCCGAGAGTCACGGAGAAGTGACGACGGTGTTGTCGCGGAGTGATGACTTCAGCCGGGTGATGCCCTCGTTAAAGGACACCCTCGGCACATAGCCGAAGTCCTCGCGCGCGGGCGTCATGTCGTACCAGTGGGTGGTGCTGAGCTGCTCGGCCAGGAAACGGGTCATCGGCGGTTCGCCTTTCAGCGGCAGCATCGTCCACAGCGCCTCGCAGACCGCGCCGATGCGGTAGGCGGCCTTGAACGACAGGTGCCTGTCCACGCCCGGCGCACCGGCCGCGGCCAGGAGGGTGTTGAGCAGCTCCCCCATCGGCTTGGGCTCGCCGTTGGAAATGAAGTAGGCCTTGCCGGCACAGCGCGCGCCGGGCGCCAGATGTTCGAAGGCGTCGAAGTGCGCCTGCGCGGCGTTGTCGATGTAGGTGGTGTCCACCCGGTTGCTGCCGTCGCCGACGATGCGCAGGCGGCCGGATTTCGCGCGTTCCACCAATCGCGGCAGGATCTGCTGATCGCCCGGTCCCCAGATCAGCCGCGGGCGCAGCGCCACCGTCGCCAAGGCCGGACCGTTCGCGGCCAGCACCGCTTTCTCGGCGATCAGCTTGGTGGTGGCGTAGGGCGCCTTGAAGCCCTCGCCATACGGCACGCTGTCGGCGGTGCCGCCTTCGACCGGATGGGTGGCGCGATGGGTCACGCTGGGTGTGGAGGTGTAGACCAGCCGGCCGATGCCATGCTGGCGGCAGGCGGCCAGCACGTTCTCGGTGCCGACCACGTTGGCCTGGTGATAGAGCCGATAGGCGCCCCAGGCACCGGCCTTGGCGGCGTTGTGGAAGATCGCGTCGACGCCCGCGGCCGCGTGCATCACCGCGTGCGCATCGGCCAGATCGCCCTGCACCTGGCCCACGCCCAGCGCGGCCAGTGCGGGATAGTGGCCGCGGTTGAAGCTGATGACGTGGTGGCCGCGTTCGACCAGCCCCCGGCACAGGGCCTGGCCGAGGAATCCACCGCCGCCGGTGACCAGGATCTTCATGCGCGCTGCTCCAGCTGCTGGGTCGCCCAGACCGCAAGTTTCTCGCGGCCGATCTTGGCGTTGTGGCGGATGTCCACCGGGAAGCCCGGATGGCAGAGGAAGGTCTCGATGCCCGCCGTGTGCGGATGGCGCTGCGCGAGCGTGCGCAGATCGGCGGCCACGGCGTCGCGGCGCATCGCCGCGACTTCCGGCAGCAGTTCGAAACACAGCACCGGTCGCTGGCATCCCGGTTCGCCCACGCCGACCAGCGCGGTGCGGCGCACGTCCGGGAGGGTGTTGAAAATCGGTTCGGCCTGTTCGGTATAGAGCGGTCCCCGCGCGGTTTCCACGCGTTGGGTCTTGCGGCCGCAGAACCACAGCCGGCCCTCGCCATCGAAGTAGCCGACATCGCCCATGCGATGGACGATGCGTTCGCCGCCTCCGTCCAGGCGCTCGCGGATCTTGGCGATCCGGGTGGCGGCTTCGCGGTTGAAATAGGTGTCGGTGGCGGTCGGCCCGGCGACGGTAATCTCGCCGACTTCGCCGGCCGGCAACACCCGCACCACGCCCCAGTCGGCGATGGCGCCATCGTCGATGCCGATGATGCGCACCTGGTTGGGCGGCACCGGCCGGCCCACGCAGGTGCCGGCGCCGGCCTCGGTGGCCTCGCGCGTGGCTTCCAGTTCGCGGCCTTCGATGACCGCCACCGGCAGGCACTCGGTCGCGCCGTAGGGTGTCCAGAACTGCGCGTCGTCCGGCAGCAGCGCGCGCATCCGGGCGACCGTGTCCGGCGGCACCGGCGCGCCCGCGGAGGTCACCCGGCGCACCGTCGGCAAGGGCTGGCCATGGTCGGTGAGCACCTTCATCAACGCCGGCGAACCGAACAGCTGGGTCACGCCGAACCGCGCGATCGCCGCGTGCAGTTTTTCCGGATCGGCATTGGCCGGCCGGGTCGGATCCATGTCCGGGATGATCGAGGTCAGGCCCAGCGCCGGGTCGAACAGCGCGAACGGCGGGAAGGTCGGCAGGTCCACGCCGCCGGGCTGCATCGCGAAGGCCTCGCGCAACAGTTCGATCTGGGCGACGAAATGGCGATGGCGGTACACCACGCCCTTGGGCACGCCGGTCGAGCCGCTGGTGAACAGGATGCCGGCCACGTCGTCGGGCGCGGTCGCCGCCAATTGCGGACCGGCGCCCTGCCCCGCGCGTTCCAGCCGCGCCAGGGTGGTGCCGCCCCAGCCCCAGCGCGCGCCGACGGTGACGATCCGGCGCGCGCTTCGCGCCCAGCCCAGCAGCAGGCGCGCGAGCTGGGCGAGCGGGATGCCGATGAAGGCTTCCGGCGCCGCCTCGTCCAGGCATTGCTTCAGCGCGCGCTTGTCGATGCCTGGATCCACCAATACCGGCACCGCGCCGGCCTTGAACAGGGCGAACATCAGCAGGAAGAACTCCGGCGTGGGCCGGACCATGACCACGGTGCGGGTGCCGCGGCCGATACCGTGGCGGCCCAGGCCGGCGGCGATGGCGTCGCTGCGGGCATCCAGTTGGGCATAGGTGAGTTCGGTGGCATAGCGGCCATCACGGCCCGGGCAGCGCATCGCGACGCGGTCGGGCTGCTCGCGCGCCAGCCGCGGCAGGGAAGCGGCGATGTTGCAGGATTCGGTCATCCGCCCATTGTCGCCGCTGGACGGTACTTGCGTCAGCCGAGAGAGGCCTCACAATTCCGCACCCCTTCACCCCTCCTCGCGCACCGCCCGAGCCTTTCCCATGCATCCCTGCCTGACCTGCGGCGCCTGCTGCGCCTACTTCCGCGTCAGTTTCCACTGGAGCGAAACCGACCCGGCCCTCGGCGGTCCGGTGCCGTCCGAACTGACCGAGCCGTTCGACCCGCACCGCGTGGTCATGCGGGGGACCTGGGAACAGAAACCGCGCTGCGTGGCGCTGGACGCGGAAATCGGCGTGCGTTCGCGCTGCAGCATCCATCCGCAGCGCCCGACCGTCTGCCGCGACGTGCCGGCGTCATGGGAATTCGGCGAAGCGAGCCCGCAGTGCGACAAGGCCCGCATCGCCTGGGGCCTGCCGGCGCTGACCGCGGCGGACTGGCGCTGGCGCGACGGCGCGGCCAACGACGAAGACAGCAATCCGGACGACCACGACAACGATCCGTCTACCCCGCTGCCGCCGATGCGGGCGGCCTGATCCCGCGCCGGAAGGACGCGTCCCCTGCGATCAGTCCGCCGTCAGCGGATGCCGTTCCAGGAAGTCGCGGATCAACGGCACCAGTTCGGCCGCCTTGTCTTCCAGCACGTAATGGCCGGCATCGTCCCAGGCATGCACCTCCGCCTGCGGCAGCGCCGCGCGGAAACCGGCGAGGAAGTGCTGGTCGAACACGAAATCCTTCAGCCCCCAGCCCAGCAGCGCGGGCCGATCGGCGAATTCCGGCAGGCGCCGTCCGGCTTCTTCCAGCAAGGCCCACGCTTTGTCGCCATGGCCGAGCGGGATGTCCTGCATGAAGCGGACCGTGGAAATGCGGTTGGCCCAGCTGTCGTAGGGCGAGACATAGGCGCGGCGCACGTCGGCCGGCATCTTCTTCTCCACGCCCAGGTAGGACGCGCCGCAGGAGAACGCGTTGAACGCGCGGATGATGAAGGCGCCGAACTTCCAGTCGCGGCCCAGCGCGATCTGCCAGGGCATCGGCTTGGCCTGCGGCAGCGGGAAGGCCGCGGTGTTGGTGATCACCAGCCGCTTGACCTGATCCGCGTGCGAGAGCGCCCAGCCGAACCCGATCATGCCACCCCAGTCGTGCACGGCCAGCGTCACCGGGCCGGTGATGCCCAGGTGGCGCAACAGCGACGCCACGTCGTCCACGCGCGATTGCAGGGTGTAGTCGTAGCGGTCATCGGACGGCTTGTCCGACAGGCCCATGCCGATGTGGTCCGGTACGATGCAGCGGTAGCGATCGCCCAGGCCCGTGACCAGGTTCCGCCAGTAGTAGCTCCATGACGGATTGCCGTGCAGCATCACCACGACCTCGCCATCGCGCGGGCCCTCGTCCAGATAGCTCATGGACAGGCCGGGGCGGACTTCGAAGCGCTGGGGAGTGAAGGGGTAGCCGGGAAGGTTCATCGCACGGTGCCGCGGTAAACAAAAGGGCCGGCGAACCGGCCCTCGGAAAGGTCAGTGGGCCGGGGTTACCAGACCACTTCGGCCATCGAGCAGTTCAGGCCGGAACCGATGCCCAGCAGGGCGATGCGGTCGCCCTTCTTCAGCCGGCCCAGTTCCTTCAGCTTGCTCAGCACGATCGGCACGCTGGCCGGGCCGATATTGCCGTGCTCGCCGAAGATGGTCAGCACCTTCTTCGGGTCGATGCCGAACGCCTTGATGAAGGCAGCGGTGTGCACCTGGCTGACCTGGTGGATGACGAACTGATCCAGCTCGTCCACCGCCCAGCCCAGCGCCTGCTTGGCGGCGATGAAGGTCTTCTGCGCCAGCTTGATGCCTTCGATCAGCAGCATGCGGGTGTCGGTGACCATGCGGTCCAGGTTGCCGCGGCAGAGCTTGTTCCACTCGGTCGCCGAACGGGTCACGCCGCCCTTGTAGCGCGGCGCTTCCGGCACCAGCTCGGCGCGCGCCATGACCATCGCGGCGGCGCCGCAGCCCAGGGTCAGGGTGGCCAGCTCGTTGCGGAACTGTTCCTCGGTGATGTCCGGCGCGGTCATCCGCTCGAGGGTCTTCTTGTAGGCCAGGTTGGCGGTCTCGCCGTCCACGACCAGGGCGTAGTCGATCTCGCCGCGCTCGAGCATGCGGGCGGCGATGTCCATGCCGTTGATGAAGGCCAGGCAGGCGTTGGCGACATCGAAGTTCTGGCAGTTCTCGCTCAGCCCGAGGTTGCCCGAGACGATGCTGGCGGTGGACGGTTCCAGGTAGTCGCGGCTTACCGAGGTGTTGACCAGCAGGCCGATGCGATCGGCCGACACGCCGGCGTCGTCCAGCGCCTTCCTCGCCGCCAGCGTCGCCACGTCGGACGCCTGCTGCTCGTCGTCCCACAGGCGGCGCGCGTGGATGCCGGCGATGTCGCCGAGCACGTCCGTGCGGATGCCCAGGCGCTCAAGCGTGGGCTTGAGCTGCTCGTTGATTTCCTTGGAAGTCAGCGTGTGCGGCGCATCAACGTGCGCCAGTCCCGCGATGGAGACGTTCTTGAAGAGCATCGAAAGTAGCGCCAAGGCTCAGGCCGAAGGGGGCGACAAGGTTACCGGCTTCCGGACTTCACCGCATCTTTATGCAGGTTCTGACAAAGGGCCGGGCGGGCAATTTACGTGACGATTATCACATTTTCCGTACGCTGCCGTGTGGGCGAGCGCTGCCGAAGGCGGGGGCGACCCCATTCCGGGTGCCCCGACGGGCATCGCATGGCGTGACCCTTGCCGGAGCGGGCAGCCGCGATGGCCTCCGACAACATCATCCGGATGCCGCGCGTCGCCGGCGGCTCGGCAACCGGTTGGTCCTTGCCGGGACTTCAGCGCCCGCAGCGATACGCCGCGAAACGCTGTTCGCCATTGGCGGGGGCGCCCAGCGGCTGGATGGTGTCGGCCTGGATGCCCGGGGCCTCGTTGCGGGCCAGGGTTTCCAGCTCATCGCGCACGCGCAGGTCGTTGCGCTCGTAGAAGGCCACCTTGTCCTTGACCGAGACCGCGACCTCACCCTGCTTCTGGCAGTTGGCGGGCGCGACGCCGGCCGCGACGACCCGGACCGCCTTGGCGTTCGGTGCCAGCGGCACCCAGGTGCAGGCCGCCAGCGTGGTGACGGCGGCGAGGAGAATGAAAGTGCGCATGGATTCGCCTCTGTGCGGGAACGGCGGGCATTCTCGCCCAGCCGGGATGAATCATGGGTGGCTTCCGCCGCACGGCGGCGAAAGCGCGTGGACATCCGGAAACCCACGCGCCCCTTTCCACCGGGAAAGGGGCGCGGAGGGCCTCACTTCTTGGCGGCCGTCACCGGCTTGCCATCGGCATCGAGCACCGTGACCTCGCCAATCTTCAGATCCCGGATCGGCTGCTGGATCTTGGCCAGGTCGCCGACCACCACGTAGGTCAGCGCGTTCGGTTCCAGGGTCTTCGCCGCCGCGGTCACGTCCTTGGAGGTGATCGCCTCGTTGCGCGCCTTGTAGGTCAGGATGTAATCGTCCGGACGTCCATAGCGCAGGTTGCTGGTCACCTGGCCCATCACCGCGGCCGCGGTTTCGTAGGCACCCGGCAGCTCCAGCGTGTTGCTGGCGCGGATCTTGGTGACTTCGGCGTCGGAAGCCGGCGCCTCGCCGGTGGCGAAGCGGGTGATCTCCGCCTTCAGTTCCTTCACCGAGTCCACGGTCTTGTCGCTCTGCACGGCCGCCTGCGCGAACCACGGACGCTGGCCCAGCGTGTTCGACGCACCGCTGTACGAACCATAGGCCCAGTGCTTGTCCTCGCGCAGGTTCATGTTGAGGCGCGAACTGAACTGGCCGCCGAGCACCCCGTTGGCGAAATCGAAATCGATCGTGCCCTTGTCGCCGGTCGGCGGAATCAACTGGCCGACATAGATGTTGGACTGGATCGCGCCGGGCTGGTCGATCAGGAACACGCGCGGCGCGCCCGGCTTGGCCACGGTCGGCACCGCCGGCAGGGCCGGAGCGTTGGGCGCGGTCTTCCAGTCGCCCAGGCGGGCTTCGAGCAGCGGGACGATCTGGGCCAGGGTGGTGTCGCCCACCACGATCACGCGGGCCTTGTCCGGTTGCAGCCAGTCACGGTGGAATGCGGTCAGGTCATCCCGGCTCAGCGAGGCAATCGATGCCTCGGTGCCGCTGCCGGTGAACGGAATCGCGTACGGATGGCCCTGACCATACAGCAGCGGCGGCATCACCCGCAGCGCGGCGGTCTGCGGACGCGCCTTCTCCTGCTTGATGCCGGCGATCCAGGTCGCGCGCACGCGCTCGAGTTCGCCTGCGTCGAAGGTCGGACGACGCAGCACGTCGGCCAGCAGGTCCAGCGATTCGGGCAGCTTGTCGCTCAGCGCCGACAAGCCGACCGAGGCGCTGTCCAGACCGGCGCCGGTGGTCAGTTCGGCGCCCAGCGCTTCCTTGCGTGCGGCGAACTGCAGTGCGCTGTAGTCGCCCGCGCCCTCGTCCAGCATCTGCATGGTGAAGCTGGCGGTGCCGAGTTTCTTGCCCACGTCGGCGGTGTAGCCACCGGGGAACTGCACCGAGAGCTGCACCACCGGCGTTTCATGGCGCTCGGCCAGCACGACTTCCATGCCGTTGGACAGCCTGGCGCGGTGCAGGGCCGGGAACTTCAGATCCGGGAACGAGGCGGTCTTGGGCACGCCCTGGCTGCGGTCGACGTCGGTCTTGACCGTCTTGAACTTCGGATCCACCGCCGGGATTTCCGCCGGCCGGGTCGCCGGGGCGGCCAGCACGGTTTCCGGCAGCGAGGACAGCGGCTTGTCGCTGGGCTGCACCACCAGCGTATGCGAACCCGTGCCCAGCCACTGGCGTGCAACGGCCTGGATGCTGGCCGGGGTGGCCTTCATCAGTTCATTGAGTTCGTCGCGGTAGCAGTCCGGCTTGCCCTGGTAGACCGTGCAGGACGCCAGCACGTCGGACTTGCCGCCGAACCCGCCGATGCGCTCGATACCGCGCACGAAACCGGCGCGGCTGTAGGTGCGCGCCTGCTCGACTTCAGCGGCGGTCGGACCTTCGTTGATCAGGCGCTGGATTTCCTCGTCCAGCACTTTCTCCACCTTGGCCGGATCCACGCCGTCCTTGACGGTGGCGCTGACGATGAAGGTGCCGGCGATTTCGCTCAGCCAGGGCATGGTGCTGACCTGGTCGGCGATCTTGTCGCCATGCACCAGGCGGGCATCCAGCCGCGAGGACGCGCTGCCGCCGAGGATCTGCGAAAACAGTTCCAGCTGCGTCGCGTCCGGCGTGCCCATCTCGGCCACCGGCCAGGCGCGGTAGATGCGTACCTGCGGCACGCGATCGGGCACCGTCTCGCGGGTGTCCTGCGCGCGCTTGGGGATGTTGGGCTTCATGTCCGCCAGCGTCGCGCTGGCCGGGATGTCGCCGAAATAGCGGGTGACCTTTTCCTTGGCGGTCTTCAGGTCGATGTCGCCGGCCAGCACCAGCACCGCGTTGTTCGGGCCGTACCAGCTGCGGAACCAGGTCTTCACGTCGTCCAGGGTGGCGGCGTCCAGATCGGCCATCGAGCCAATGGTCTGCCAGCTGTACGGATGGCCCGGCGGATACAGGGCCTCGAAGATCTTGGTGTAGATGCGCCGGCCGTAGGGCTGGTTCTCGCCCTGGCGCTTTTCGTTCTGGACCACGCCGCGCTGTTCGTCCAGCGCCTTCTGGTCGATCGCGCCGAGCAGGTGCCCCATGCGGTCCGATTCCATCCACAGCGCCATGTCGAGTGCGGTGGTCGGCACGTTCTGGAAGTAGTTGGTGCGGTCCTGGTTGGTGGTGCCGTTCTGGTCGGTGGCGCCGACCAGCTCGAAGGGCTCGAAGAACTCGCCCTTGTGGTTCTCGCTGCCCTGGAACATCAGGTGTTCGAACAGGTGGGCGAAGCCGGTGCGGCCGGGTTGCTCGTTCTTGCTGCCGACGTGGTACCAGACGTTGACCGCGACGATCGGCGCCTTGCGGTCGGTATGCACGATCACCCGCAGGCCGTTGGGCAGGGTGAACTCCTCGTAGGGGATGACGATGTCGGTGCCGGCCGCCTTGGCCTGGGCCTGGGCGGGTACGGGCGCATAGGCCAGGCCGCCGAGGGCGGTGCCGAGGGCGACGGCAAGCAGCGCGGCACGCGGCCGACGGGATGCGATCATCGTGTGACTCCTTGTATACAGGTGCGGGATTCCCCAAGAACCCCGGATGCTAACCCGGTCGCGGGAGCCATACACTAGGCCTCATGGCACGTGCCCCTCAAAGCGAGGTGTCTCATGGATCGTCGCCACTGCCTGGTCACCGGTGCCAATCGCGGGCTGGGACTGGAGTTCGTCCGCCAATTGCTGGCCCGCGGCGACCATGTCATCGCCGCCTGCCGCCAGCCCGGCAAGGCCAATGCGCTCAACCTGCTGGCCGGTGAACATCCCGGCCGCCTGCAGGTCCTGCCGCTGGATCTGGCCGAGCCGCGCACGCATGGCGCACTCGCCAACGAAATTGCCCTGGTGACCGATGAGCAGCCGTTGGATCTGCTGATCAACAACGCCGGTGTGCTGCGTGGCGGGGAGCGTTTCGGCCAGGTCCAGGCCGCGGATCTGGAAGCCAGTTTCCGCACCAATGCCGCCGGCCCGTTCCTGCTGACCCAGGCGCTGGCCCCGCAACTGGCCGACGGTGCAACCGTGGCCAACATTTCCTCGGAAGTCGGTTCCATCGCGCTGCGGCAGGAGTTCCGCACACCCAGCTACGCGATGGGCAAGGCCGCGCAGAACATGGCGACCTCGTTGCTGGCCCAGGCGCTGGCGGCGCGGGGCATCAAGGTGGTCGCGCTGCATCCGGGCTGGGTCCGCACCGACATGGGCGGTGCGCAGGCCGCGCTTTCCACGCAGGAATCGGTCGCGGGCCTGCTGCATGTGATCCATCAACTGTCGCCCGGGCAATCCGGCGGCTTCTTCGACTGGCAGGGCCAGCCGCTGCCCTGGTGAACGTGTCCTGGTGAACGTGCCCGGGTGAACCTGTGCCAACGGAACCGGCCCCGGCGCAACCGTTTCCGCCTAAACGGCATCCAAACCAGCAAGCCCCGGAAATGACCGGATGACGGTGGGAAGGGCGTGTTGGAGGTCACATCCCGCCGCCAGCCACGTCCCGATAACCAAGAAACGGACGGCGGCACCCGGACACTGGCCGGACACGGACACGAAGAAAGAAACGGATTTCCTTTTGAATCAATAAATTGCAGTTGGCACGAGTCCTGCTTTACTTCAACTGCGAACAGAAGCAACCCAAGCAACCCTGACTAAACGCTGAACAAAGGAACTGCAAACACAAGTTCCGCTTGATCTGTCTGATTAGGTGTACTACCTTACTACCACACCACCCCACAACATCACTACAGAGGCAAAACAATGAACACCAAGACCCTGCTCCCGCTGACCGCCGCCGCCGTGTTCGCGCTGTGTGCCGGTTCCATGGTCCTGTCGGCCAACAGCTACGCCGACAACAACGCGCAGGCACAGGCCGTCGCTCCGGCGACCAGCCATGTGGTCGACCTGCCGGCCGTCACCGTCAAGCCCGAAGCCGCCGACCTGGCGCACTACCTGACCTACAAGGACGCGAAGGTCGTGAACCTGCCGGCCGTGACCGTGACGCCCGATGCGCGCGACCTGGCGTACTACCTGGCCACCCAGACCGCCAGCATCGTCGACATGCCGACCATCACCGTGCGTCCGTCGGCGGAAGATCTGCAGCAGTTCGCCGTGCAGGCGGGTGTGCTGGCCCAGCAGCTGGCCGCGCGCTGATTACCGGATTGATTCACGCAACCGCTTCAAGCTTCCACCTGCTTCATCGCTCCATCCTCCGGTAAAGCGCGTTCCAGCCGCTGCAGTACCCGCACTTCCGCCGCGCACCGTCCCGCGACGCGCGCGCAGGCCGCACCACCGAAGCCGTCGATTCCCGTTGAATCCGGCCACGAAGATTTCCGCGATCCCCCGGTCGCCAGGACAAGGAAGCCGCATCCCGCGATGCGGCTTCCCTCCAGAGCATGACAGGCACCCACCGGATCGCGGCCGGCTCCCTTCCGCTCGCCGCATCCATGGGAACCTTCCGGTCCGGCCCGTAGAATCCGCGCATGACCGCGCTTTCCCTTGATGTCCTGCTCTACCAGCCGGAAATTCCTCCCAACACCGGCAATGTCATCCGCCTGTGCGCCAACACCGGTGCGCGACTGCACCTGATCCGGCCGCTGGGTTTCGATCTGGATGATCGGCAACTGCGCCGCGCCGGCCTGGACTACCACGAATACGCCAACCTGCAGGTCCACGATTCGCTCGACGCCGCATTGGCCGCGCTCGCGCCGACGCGACTGTTCGTATTGAGCACGCGCGGCACGGTCCGGTTCGACCAGCCTCGCTATCAGCCGGGCGACGCGTTCCTGTTCGGCCCGGAGACCCGCGGACTGCCGCAGGACGTGCTGGACGCCCTGCCGGCCGAACACCGGCTGCGCCTGCCGATGCGCCCGGACAACCGCAGCCTGAACCTGTCCAACACCGTCGCGGTGATGGTGTTCGAGGCCTGGCGCCAGCAGGAATTTCCGGGCGGCGCCTGATTTTGCGCTTCAACGGCGCCCAGTCAGCGGCGCGCGCAGGTCCCGAAACGTGCGAGGCGGTAGGGCGCCAGCGAAATCGAATTCGCCTCGCCCGTCATCATCCGCGCCATCAGCTCGCCGCTGACCGGTCCCTGGGTCAATCCCAGGTGGCCGTGGCCGGTGGCGATGAAGATGCGCTCGTCATCGACGCGATCCAGGATGGGCAGCGAATCCGGCGTGCAGGGTCGCAGGCCGGACCAATCCGAAGTCGGTTCTCCGGCCAATGCCGGAAACAACCGACGCGCCTGTGGCGCAAGGCCGCAGATCAGGCCCGGCCGGGGCGGGCGCCCCGGCGCGGTCATCTCCTTGAATCCCGTGACCCGCACCCCCGAACGCATCGGTGAAACCACCATGTAGCGTTCCGCCCACAGGGTGGGGCGGCGCACGACGCCTTCCTGTCGCGGGTAGGTGGCGTGGTAACCGCGCGCGGCCGCCAACGGCAGGCTCAGGCCGAACGGCAGCAGCAGGGCCCCGCTCCAGGCACCGGCGGCGACCACGACCTGATCGGCATGGAGGTCGCCACCCGAGGTACGCACGCGGTAGCCCGCGCCTTCCCGCTCGATGGCCCGTGCGCTGGCGATCAGGATATCGGCGCCACGAGCGCTCAACCAGTTGAACAATCGGCGACAGAACTCGCCGGGCTCGCGCACGAACAGCGAATCGCGTTGCAGGACACCATGGCGCAAGAAATCGGCCAGGCCCGGTTCGAGCGCACGCAGTTGCGCGGCATCCAGCACATCGAACGCGACACCGTGCCGCTGCATGTGGGCACGCGCGCCGGCAGCGCGCTCGAACGTCGCGTCCTCGCTGTAGACATGCAGGTAACCGGTAGGGGCGACCAGATCCATCGCGCCGATGGTTTCGGCCAGCTCCAGCCACGCGGCGCGCGCGCCCTGGTTGAGTGCCTGGGTCGCATCGATGATCGCCGGCAGTCGCTGCGCGCCGCCGGCCCGCAGGAACCGCCACAACCAGCCGGCATAGTGCGGCCATGCACCCGCGTCGAGCTTGAAGGGCGCCAGTGGATCGCACAGCCCGCGCAGCGCTGGCCCAAGCATGCCGGGCATCGACTGCGGCATCAGATTGCCGATCGACACCGCGCCCGCATTGCCATGGGACGCGTCGCCTGCGGGTCCGCGCGGATCAACGAGCAGGCAGGACAGGCCACGGCGCTGCAACTGGAACGCCACCGACAGGCCCACGATGCCGCACCCGATCACCGCGACGTCGATGACGCGCGGCGGGGGCCGCCAGGAATCGGAACTCATTGCACCGGTATGTCGTAGGCGGTCGTGGGCGTAGGTTCCGGCTGGAAGGTGTAATGCCACCATTCCAGCGGATAGTTGCGGAAACCGCGGCGCTCCATCGCCGCGAGCAGGCGTTGGCGGTTGGCTTTCTGCTCGCCGCCGATGCGCGGATCGTCCGTGTTGGCCAGGGTGTCGAAGCGATCGAATCCGGTCCCCATGTCCAGCAACTCGCAGCGCGCGCCGTCGCACCGTTCCAGTCCCAGATCCACCGTGGCACCGCGACTGTGGCCCGAACTCTCTGCGATGTAGCCGTCCAGCAGCGTCGACTTGTCCAGGTTCGGATAGAAGCGCGCCTTGGTGCGCTGATCCGCCGGATCCCGCGCCCAGCGCACGAAGTCCTTCACCGCGCGCACCGGCCGATAGCAATCGAACAGGCGCAGGCGATAGCCGTCGGTGGCCAGATCCGCCGCCACCTGTTGCAGCGCCTCGGCTGCAGGCCGCAGCAGATAGCACTTCGGCGCCAGGTAGCCTTCCACGGTCCTGCCCACGAAGTTGTCGTCGCCGGCGTAGCGGATTTCGAGCGTCGCCAGCGGGACGCGCTCGCCCACGTCGACCAGATCGACCTGATCAAAGCGCGTCGCCGTCGAGACCGTCACCTCGCCGGCCTGGGCGAAAGCCATGCCCGCGATCACCAGCAGGCCCACACACAACGACTTGCCGACACGCATCATGTCAATCGCATCCGCCGGTCCGCTGGAAATCCAGGTCCGCATAGTCATAGCTGAAATCGGCGTCTGGGTCGACGTGGGACAGGGTCATGCGCGGCAGCGTCCCCGCCGTGGCGGGATGAAACGCCAGCCAGGGCTCGGCGTCGACGCTGTCATCGTCCCAGTCCACCAGCCAGCGATCGCCGACCTTCATCACCCGGCCCGCCAACATCGGCGAACGCGCCGACTGGAATCTCACGCCGTCATCCTTGGCGCACAGCGATACCTCGCCGAACCACGGATCACGGTATCGCCCCGTTCGTTCCGCGAGTTCCGTCCGGGTCGCGGGTCGGCGTGCGGAAGTATCCGGCTTGCGTTTCTGCACCGGCACCGCCGCTTCCTCGCGCGCGATGTCTTCGGCGTAGTGGGCCACCGACACTTTCTGCGCGGGTGCGGTGTAGTGCTTGGTCAGCACTTCGCCTAGCACCGAGCGTGCGTCCTCGCCTTCGCCATTGATCAGGATGACGATGCCGACCTTCTTGTCCGGCAGCAGGATGACCGAGGAATACATGCCGGCCAGCGTGCCGGTGTGCGCTACCTTCCAGACGCCGTCCACATCGGACAGCCGCCAGCCATAGCCGTAGGCGGAGAAACGGCTGTTGTCCCACTCGCGCATCCGCGTGGAAACCGGCATCGGCATGTGCGCCGTCCATACCGCGCGCCGCTGTTCGGCGCTCAGCCAGGCGGGCTGTCGTTCCGGCGACAGCCACATGCCAACCCAGGTCAGCATGTCGTTGAGGCTGCAACGGATGCCGCCGGCGGCCATCGAGGTGATGTCGGGAACGATGGCGCCGTCTTCGCGAATCGGCACATTGCCTGTCGCGTTGCGCATATGCGGCTGGGCAACGTTGCCAACCTTTTCGCGGTTCCACTCGCCGACCTGGCAGCGGGTCATTCCCAGTGGTTCGAAAAGCTCCTTCCGCACCAGAACGTCATAAGGCGCGCCGCCCGCGGCCGCCGCCACCTCGCCAGCGACCACGTACAGCAGGTTGTCGTAGGCATAGTGCGAACGGAAGCTGTGGGTCGGCTTGAGATGTTGCAGCCCGGCGATGATGTCCTGGCGGGTGAAGTCATTGGGCTCCGGCCAGAGCATCAAATCCCCGGCGCCAAGACCCAGGCCGCTGTTGTGGATCAGCAGATCCCGCACCTGCATGTTCCGCGTCACCCACGGATCATGCATGCGGAACTGAGGCAGATATCGGGTGACCGGATCGTCCCATTTCAGCTTTCCCTGATCGACCAGCCGGGCCAGCACGGCAGCGGTCATGGCCTTGGTGTTGGAGGCGATCTTGAAGAGGGTGTCGGGGTTGATGGGCTGCCCAGTGCCCACGGCTAGTTCGCCTTCGGTACGCTGGTAGACGACCTTGCCGTCTTCGATGATGCCGACGGCGATGCCGGGCAATCGATAACGGGTGATGGTTCCCGCAATCGCGGCGTCGACCGGATCGCGATCGATCGCGATCGCAGAAAAAGAAATCCCTGCCAGGAGCAAGCAGGGAAGCAGGGGATTCAGGCGCTTTCTGGTCGTTTGCATCGGGTGGTCCCGTACCACGGAACAGGGCACCCCGGAGGTACTCCGGGGTGCCTGATGGTTGCTCAGAAGTTGTAGGTCACGACCAGTTGCATGTAGCGCGGCGATTGCCAGACCGTACCTTCCCCGAAATATGGCAGCCGCACGCCGGGCTGGCCTTCGTAACGGGAATGCACGTTGACCACTGCCTGATTGTTGAACAGGTTGTACACGGAGAGGCGCGCCTTCAGGTCAACTCCTTCCACGGGGAGCGTCCACGTGACGTTGGCGCCCATGTCCCAGACCCAGGGCATCCGGCCGAACGCGCCACGCTTCGAGTAGACCAGTTCCCGGGTCGCCCAGTCGGAACAGTTCGCCACGCACAACCAGCCCGAACCGCCGCCGCTGAACTCGCCGGGGCCGCCAGCCGCGCGATTGTCGTTCGGCCAGACCACGCCGAATGCGGTGATGGGTCCGCCCGAGCGAGCCGACAATGTCGTGCCGAAGCTCCACATCTCGTTGAGCTTGTAGCTGCCGCGCAACTTGATCTGATGACGGAAGTCGTTGAACAAGACGCCGTTGCGCTCATTGACCGCCGGGTGATCGTAGTACTGGACCAGGTTGGTGTCCGCGTAGCCGGTATCCGAATTCACCGGACCTTCGATGTTGCCTTCCGACTTTGACCATATATAGCTGGCATTGAACGCCCACTTGTCGTCCCACGCGCGATCAAGCTGGAATTCGACGGCCTTGTAGGTGCGACGGGGCTTCTTGTAGCCCATGATCGCGCCGCTGCCGGACGCCCGGTAACCGTCTTTCGAGGAGTCGAATGAGACCCAGTCGTTCGTATCCGGGCACCACAACGTCGTGCGCTCTCCCGGGTTGATGATCGGCCAGTCGCCGGAGTACCACGGGCATCCCTCGACATGGTTGATGCGTGCATCCTCCACCGCACGGGTTACCTTGCGGTACGTCGCGTTGACGCCATACGACCATGCCTCGTTGATGGCCTGCTGGAAGCCCAGAATGAATTCATCCTGGAAGACCTGCTTGATGTCGCGCGCGACCGCGGTGCGGACGTCATCGGGCGCCGGGGCATTGCCTTCGGTATTGACGGGGCCAATCTGCGCGCCGAGATCCGGAACCAGGTAAGGTTCGCCAGTCACCGGATGCACTCTCTGGGTCCAGCCATTGAGCACATAGTAGGTATGCTCATCGGTGGTGCCTCCACCGAAGTAGTCGGTGAGCTTGTTGGTCAGCGGGATGTAATAGCGACCCGCGTTACCAAACACCTTGGTGGTGCCATCGCCCTTCACGTCCCAGCTGAAGCCGACGCGCGGTGCCATCATGTCGGAGAAATCAGCCTTGGCGAAGGTTGCGCCCGATGCGAGCTTGTTGTGGAACTTGTCGAACCGCAGGCCGAGATTCAGCAACAGATTGGGCGTGATGCTCCAGTTGTCCTCGATGTAGAACGCCTGCGCCTCGGTGGTGACCGGGGAACCGGTGATGTAACGGCGCGCATCGATGATGCGATTGACGCCGGCGGGAACCAGGGCACCATTGGGCAACAGACCGCCCGGTGTGGCGGCCTGCGCCTGATAACTCACTCCGTCACCCGGATAGACCACCGAGCTTTCGGAATCCATGATCTCCTGATCCACACCAAAGCGCAGCAGGTGATCGCCCAGTGCCCACTCGAAATCCAGACGCGAAGCTTCACGCTTGTCGTAGCGGCTGCTGATGCTGCTGTTGCTCGGATGGCATCCCTCTGGCGTGGTCACGGGACCAAAAGCGCCGGTGTAGCTGCCGGAACGCGTGACAATGCTGCAGGAGGAATCCAGCGGCGTACCGCTGAGCGCACTGCGCTTGTTCACGCCATACATCGCCTTGGCCGTGAAGTTGTTGCCGAAATGCCCCGTGTAGGTCAGCGACCAGTTGTCGCCGCCCGACCCCGCGGTGCTGCTGCCCGCCCAGGCGCCCCGCTGGCCACTGTCCCAGTTGTAACCATACTTGTTGGTCTCCGAATCGGATTTGTCGGAGAACGCCAGCAGCTCCAGCAGATGATTGTCATTGATCTGCCAGTCGAGCTTGGCACCCCAGAAGTCATTGTCGCTCTTGGTGTACCAGGCCTGGGTCGTATCGATATCCTTCGGCCTGCTGTCGCGGAGCTCGTACATGGCGAAGAAGAACAGCCGATCCTTCACTAGCGGGCCTGACGCCCACACGTTCGTCTTGAAGAACGCGTCCGTGTCGCGGCTGGTACGCTCGCGCTCGTCGATCGTACCGTCGCGATGGAAGTGATCTTCCTTTGAGGACTCCCAGGACGCGGGAGCCAATGTCACCTCCACGCCGGCGTGGAACTCGTTGCTGCCGGATCGGGTGACGGCATTGATGACACCACCGGTGCTGCGACCAAACTCCGCCGAGTAGCCGCCCGTCTTGACCTGGAATTCCTCGTAGAAGTTGAAGGGCACCGACGAGAAGCCCTGGCGGCGATAAGGGTCGGTCACGTTGAGACCGTTGATGTAGACGGCGTTCTCCGCCACCGACGAGCCACCGAAGGAGAGGCCGCCGAAGGTCGCGCCCGAGTTCACCACGCCTGGCGCCAGCAACGCGACCGAACTCAGGCTCTGGTCCACCGGCAGGCGCGCAATTTCATCGCGCCGGATGTTGGTCGCCGATTCCACCGAGCGCACATCCACCCGGTTGACGACACGCGAGCCCACGACCTGTAGCGCGTCGAGGTTAACCAGTCCGCCTTCTCCCCCCAGATTGACGTTGGTGGTGCCGCCAAGGGACACGTTGACCGCGATGGGATTGCCGACGTTCTGACCATCGCGCTTGAGCTGCAGACTGTAATCACCGACCGGCAACTGGCTCAGGCGATAGCTGCCATCGGCGTTCGCGGTTACCGTGCGGGTCAGGCCCGTGGCGGCATTGGTCACCGTGATCTGATCGCCTGCATTGGCACGGCCGGCCACCGCGCCATTGACGTTCTGCGCCATCACCATCGGTGCCATCGACGCGATGCACGTGCCCAGCGCGATACACAGCGCTGCTTTCTTCAAGGTCTTGCCATTCATCCCCGCTCTCTCCTGCTAGGTGTTGAAGTGATCCCGCCCGGTTTAGTAGTCACTGCCCGCGATGGGCAGCATGGTCCATTCGAACTGGTAGTCCCATTGATCGAAATAGAGGTTGCCTCCGCGCCACTCGACCTCGCCGCGCTGCGAATCCACCGTTTCCGAGCGGAAATGCTGCTTGGCCGGGACCAGCGGCTGCGAGAAGTCGTTGTTGAAGCTGATGCGGTAAGCGTCCAGGCCGCCGAAGTAGAAGTCGCGCAGACTCGCGTCGTCGCTCTGCAGCGCGCCGGTGGTGACGTCCATCGGCACCCAGCCATAGGGCGCCAGATACATCCAGCCCCAGTCATGCATGTTGTCGTAGCCGACCTCCTCGTCCGAGTAGGTCCAGCCCGACTGCCAGCGCGCGGGGATGCCGTTGTAGCGCAGCAGCGTCATCAGCAGCAGGGTCTGCTGGCCGCAGTCGGCGTGGTCCGAATGCAGGGCATAGTCGCTGATGTTGGAAATGGTCGAGTATTCGCGCGCGCCACCCCAGGGAATCCGGTCCACCGCGTCGAACAGCTTCCTGGCAATGCGGTACGGATTTTTCTCGTCGCCGACCACCTGCGCGGAGAAGCGCTTGATGTCGTCCGTAAATACAATGTGCGGGCCACGCTCGGCCAGGTACGGCGCGAGTTCCGGCGTCGCGGCGGCCGGCACGACCTTGTCCGGCTCGAGATCGAAATGGCGCGCGTGGATGGTCAGTTCATAGTTGATGGAGAACCGGGTCGGCTCGCCGGCACGCGCGGCCTGCTCGAGGTAGACCGTGCGCTGCGGCGTTCCTTCCGGCGCGATTCGCGATTTCTCCGGCGTGCTGCCGATGAAATGGATGTGTTCCTGCTGCCCCGCAATCGCCTGCGGATAGGGAATCCAGGCGCGCACGGTTTCGCCCGCTGGAACGGCATCCGGTTTCACCACCAGTGATTGGGTAACCCGCAAGCGGCGCGGCGCGATGCTGTTGGCGCCGGTGGCGCGGGCCTGCTCCAGCGCCTCGCGATGATGCGGATGCAGGCGCTCGAACGGACCTTCCGGGAACGGCTTGACCGGCGGCGCGCGACGCGCGGCAACATCCGGATACAGGCGGAACAGGTTCGACACCGAGCGGCTGAAGTAGCGCTTCTCGCCGTCGATGGTGAGCCGCTCGATCCGGTTGGCCTGATCCCAGGCGGCGAATTCCCCCGGCTTCAGATCCGGAATCTGCTTGCGCAGTTGCGCCAGCACGTCCGCTTCGGCAAGCCGGAAATCCAGACGGATCCGGCGCATCCGCTCGCGTTCGTATTGCAGTGCATCACGCTGTTCATCCGCCAGGCCGGGCTGGGCCAGCGCCCGCGCGATGGCCTGTTCCGCCTCGGCGAAACGGCCCGCATCCACCTGGGCGACGATGGCCGGCGGCGCCGGCAGCGGCAGTTCGCCGGCGAAGCTGGACGCGGCGAGGGCCATCAGGAGTAATATCGGCCATGCAGTCGCACGCACGCGCACGGAACGCCCGGCACTCCGGTGCTCCCTTCGAATGGAACGGTTTCGCTGGCCCCCGCTGGCGTCCACGTCGATCACTTGCCCCTCAGCCGACTGGTCACCGTTGTGTAACACGACCGGAGAACCAGGTCAATAATTTATTCTTGAATCTTTCAGAAAAAGAAGTAAATATTCCCCGGAATCGACCCGGTCGTTTGCCGTCCGTGCAACACCAGGCCGTCGCATCCGTTCCGAGGGGAGGCAAATGAAACAAGACACCGGTGGTCCGGCCCGGCGACACGCCGCGCCAACATTCACCTCGCGGGTTGCGCGCCCGGCCTTGGAAATGCGGCGCCGTCGCATGCATGCCCTGCTCCTTTCCGCCCTGCTGGTCCTGCCGGCGGTCGGCGTGGCGGCCCGCGAGCCGGCACCCGCGTTGCCGGTTCCCGCGCACGCCGTCATTGGAGTGGAGGACCGGCACCTGGATCCGCAGTACTGGATCGACAAGCTCGCGCAGCCGGAGCGCGTCGTCCTGGAGCCGCGCGCGATCGCCGCCCAGAACGAGCGCCTGCACGAACTGGATCGCTCGGTCCATGACATCGAGGGGTTACCGGCCCATTTCAGTGCCGACGAGGTGCGCGAATGGGTAGGCAAGCTGTCCAGCGCGCCGACCCGGGCGTTGTACGACGTCAAGGGACAGGCCATCGACAAGGCCACGCTCGACGGCATTGTCGGCAACACGGCATTGGACGCGCTGCCGGCGCAGACCGAGACGCGCTACGCGCTGGTGGTCAAACGCGCCGATCTGCGCACCTTCCCCACCCGACTGCGGGTCTTCCGCGAGCCGGGCGACACCGACATCGACCGGTTCCAGGAAAGCGCGCTCTTTCCCGGTACGCCGGTGATCGTTCTGCACGAGAGCCGCGACCGGCAGTGGTCGTTCGTGATCAGCCCGCTGTATGCGGCCTGGATTGAAAGCGCCTACCTGGCCGAAGGCGAACGCGAACAGGTGTTCGGCTACGCCCATCGCACACCGACGCTGATCGTCACCGGTCCGACCGTGCATACCGTGCATACGCCGGAGCAGCCCGGGGTGTCCGAGTTGCAGTTGGACATGGGCGTGCGCGTCCCGCTGCTGAGCGATTGGCCGGCCGATCAGCCGGTCAATGGCCAGCATCCGTATACCTCCTGGGTCATCCAGCTGCCGGTCCGCGGCACGGACGGCAAACTGGAACTGGTGCCGGCGCTGCTGCCGAAGAACGCCGACGTAGGCACCGAGTACCTGCCGCTCACCCAGGCCAACCTGCTCCAGCAGGGCTTCAAGTTCCTCGGCGAGCGCTACGGCTGGGGCCATTCCTACAACACCCGCGATTGCAGCGGCTTCGTGTCCGAGGTCTATCGCAGCTTCGGGGTGCAACTGCCACGCAACACCAGCGACCAGGGCGTCAGCCCGGCGCTCAACCGCATCGCCTTCACCGACAAGGATGGCCGCGAAGCGCGCATGAAGGTCATCCGCGATCTGCAGGTGGGCGATCTGATCTACATCCCCGGCCACGTGATGATGGTGATTGGCAAGGAAAACGGCCAGACCTACCTCATCCACGACACCACCGGCATCACCTACAAGGATGGCCGCGGCCAGCTGGTCCGCGCCTCGCTCAACGCCGTGTCGGTGACCCCGCTGGAGCCGCTGCTGGCCGGTGGCGACAAGACCTTCATCGATCGCATCTACAGCATCCAGAGAATCCGCCCCTAAGGCCCCCATGAAAATCACCGACATCCAGTTCGGCATGCTGCGCGTGCCGCTGAAAACCGCCTTCAAGACCGCCCTGCGCACGGTCGACACGGTGGAGGACATCGTGGTCATCGTGCGCACCGACACCGGTCAGGTCGGTTACGGCGAGGCGCCGGCCACGGCGGTCATCACCGGCGACACCCATGGTTCGATCATCGAAGCCATCGCGCGTTTCATCAAACCGCGCCTGATCGGCCAGGAAATCGCCAACCTCAATCACATCACCCACCTCATCCAGACCGCGCTGGAGCGCAACACCAGCGCCAAGGCCGCGGTCGAAATCGCGGTCTACGATCTGTTCGGCCAGCTGTATGGCGCGCCGCTCTACAAGATCCTCGGCGGCGGCGATCCGGTAATCACCACGGACATCACCATCAGCGTCGACTACATCGACAAGATGGTGGCCGACTCCATCAATGCGGTGGAACGCGGCTTCGAGTCGCTGAAGATCAAGGTGGGCAAGGACATCGGCCTGGACATCGAGCGGGTCAAGGCGATCTATTCGGCGGTGGAGGGACGCGCGCTGCTGCGCCTGGACGCCAACCAGGGCTGGACCGCCAAGCAGGCGGTGTTCGCCATGCACAATCTGGAAGACGCCGGGGTGGTGCTGGAACTGCTGGAGCAGCCGGTCAAGGCACAGGACATCGACGGCCTGAAGTACGTGACGGATCGCGTGCATACCCCGGTGATGGCCGACGAGAGCGTGTTCGGTCCCACCGAGGTCATCGACCTGATCAAGATGCGCGCGGCCGACATCATCAACATCAAGCTGATGAAGACCGGCGGCATCTCCAACGCCGTGCGCATCGCCGACATCGCCTCGCTGTACGGCGTGGAATGCATGATCGGCTGCATGCTGGAGACCAGCATCAGCGTCGCCGCGGCGGTGCACCTGGCGGTGGCCAAATCGCAGTCCATCACCAAGGTGGATTTGGATGGCCCGTCGCTGTGCCAGTTCAACCCGGTCGAGGGCGGGGTCATCTTCAACGAGTCGGAGATCTCCATCACCGACGCGCCGGGCCTGGGCATCCAGACCATCCATGGCCTGGAACTGATTTCGGTCTGACCCCTGGACCGATCCGACGCAGGATGGGATAAAGAGCGCACATGCCGCCCCTGGTCAAAATCCGATCCGAACGCGACCACATGTCGGCGATCGAGCGCCGCATCGCCGATTTCATTCTCGAGAACGCCCACCTGCTGCGCGACTATTCCTCGCAGCAACTGGCCAGCGCGCTGGGCATCAGCCAGTCCAGCGTGGTGAAGTTCGCGCAGAAGTTCGGCTTCAAGGGCTATCCGGATCTCAAGTTCTCCATCGGCGAGGCCGTGGCCCGCAACGGCGGCGCGCCGCAGCCGCGGCAGGTCGAAGCGCCGGGCGACGCGGAAGACGAGAACAGTGCCTATCGGCGCCTGGAATCCGGCCTGCGGCGTGGCAAGGCCGCCGCCGAGGAAGAAACCCGGCTGCTCAATCCACCGGCCAGCATCGAACACATCGCCGGCCTGATCCATGGCGCGGGCAAGGTGTTCGTCTATGGCCTGGGCGACGACGGCCTGTTCGCGCGCGAGTTCGCGATGCGCCTGTCGCTGCTGGGCGTGCTGACGGTGCACCATGCCGATCCCATCCTGATGATGGCCAACCTGTCGGCAGCCCGTCCCGGCGACGTGCTGCTGGTGTTCTCCGAATTCGGCAAGCTGCCCACGCTCTCGCAGATCAGCCGCCAGTTCCAGGACGCCGAAGGCAAGGTGGTGTCCATCACCCGGCATACGTCGAACCCGCTGCGGGCACATGCCGACACATCACTGGTGGTGTCGGCGCATGATTCCGCGCCGCACGTCGAAGCACTGCTCTATCGCTCCTCGCTGCAGTACCTGCTGGACGTATTGTTCGTCCTGCTGTGCCACAACCACGACGACCGCCATCGGCAGTTGAACATCAATCTGGAAAGGATCCAGCACCTGCTGGATTCCTGATTCCCCGCCCCGGGAGCCGCCATGGCCTCTGCGTTCCGCTTCGCGCTGTCGAACCTCGTGCTGGCCGTCGCCCTGGCGGCCGGCTTTCCCGCCCATGCGGCTTCTTCCCCGGCGGAGCCGCAAACGGCATCGGCCTGGCGGCAGGCGCGGCAACTGATCCTGGTCGTGACGCCGGACTGGAATGCCAGCGGCGGCCGGATGCAGACCTTCGAACGCCTCGGCGAGGACTGGCGGGCCATGGAATCGCCGGTGGCGGTCACCGTCGGCCGCAGCGGCGCCGCCTGGGGACGCGGCCTGCATCCCGCGCAGGCGGACGGCCCGCAGAAACAGGAAGGAGACGGCAGGGCGCCGGCCGGCGTGTTCGCCCTGGGCGAAGCCTTCGGCTACGCCGCCCAGCGCGATACCGGACTGGCCTACGCGCCGATGCGGGCATCGCATTACTGCATCGACGTGCCCGCCTCCCCGCTCTACAACCGGATCGTCGACAGCGAGCGCGTCGGCGCGGCCGCGGTCGAAGGCTCGACCGAACCGATGCGCCGCGACCTGCACGCCGATGGCGATGTCCGCTACAAGGAAGGCTTCGTGATCCAGCATAATCCCGACAACGTCAGCGGCGCCGGCAGTTGCATTTTCGCCCACCTGTGGAAGGCGCCCGGCGAACCCACCGCGGGCTGCACCGCCATGGCCGAACCGATGATGGATCGCCTGCTCGGTTGGCTGGACGACAAACGACACCCGGTATTCGTGCTGCTGCCTGAGGCGGAATACCGGCGTCTGCGTACCGAATGGCAACTGCCGTCCTTCACGGAGGCCGCGCCATGAGCGAAGTACCTCCTTCCAATCCGGGTTTCGTGCGCGCGGTCAGCCGCTGGCAGATCGTCGGCCTGTCCATCAATGACGTCATCGGCAGCGGCATCTACCTGTTGCCCGCGGCGACAGCCGTCCTGCTGGGCCCGGCCAGCGTGTGGGCGGTACTGCTGGCGGGCCTGGCGGTCGCGCTGCTGGTGCTGTGCTACGCGCAGGCGGCCAGCTATTTCGATCAGCCCGGCGGCAGTTACCTGTATGCACGCGAGGCATTCGGGCCGTTCGTCGGCTTCGAGATCGGCTGGATGGTCTGGCTGACCCGCATTGCTTCCGCCGCGGCGCTCAGCAACGGCCTGGCGGATGCGACCGCGCGTTTCTGGGCGCCGGCCGCGTCCGGTGGCGGACGCCTGGCGGTCGTGGTGGGATCGCTGGGCCTGCTGACGCTGATCAACGTCATCGGCGTGAAGTCGGCGGCGCGCACCGGCGTGGCGCTGGTCATCGGCAAGCTGCTGCCGCTGGCGCTGTTCATCGTCATCGGCATGTTCTACGTCGATATCGATCTGCTTCGCAGCGGTGAACTGCCGCCGATTCGCAATCTCGGCGAGGCGGCGTTGCTGTTGCTGTTCGCCTATGCCGGTTTCGAGAACATCCCCGCGGCGGCCGGCGAGTTCAAGAATCCTCGGCGCGATGTACCGTTCGCGCTGCTCACGATGATCGCCACCGTCACCCTGATCTATGCGGCGGTGCAACTGGTCGCGCAGGGCACGCTGGCAGGATTGGCCCTGTCCAAGACTCCGCTGGCGGACGCCGCCGCCAGTTTCAGCGGCGAAGGGCTGGCCCTGATCCTGACCGTCGGCGCGACCATTTCCATCCTCGGCACGAACAGCAACACCATGCTGTTTGGCCCCCGCGTACTGTACTCATTGGCCGAAGACGGCTTCGGCCCGCGCCCGCTCGCCAGCATCCACCCGCGCTTCCACACCCCCGCCGTGGCGATCGTGACCCAGGGCGTGCTCGCACTGGCGCTCGCACTGACGGGCTCATTCGTCCAGTTGGCGCTGCTGTCGGTGGTCGCGCGCCTGTGCGCCTATATCGGCACCACCCTGTCGGTGCTCGTGCTGCAGCGCCGCTACGCCAGTCATCCGGGCGCATTGAAGTTGCCCGGCGGCCCGCTTATTCCGCTCGCTGCACTGATCCTGTCGCTCGGCCTGCTCGCCAGCGCCAATATCGGCAACCTGCTCGCCGCCGCGGTCGCATTGGCGCTCGGTGCGGTGCTGTATCTGTTCCGACGCAAGGTGCCGGCGGTCGCCTGACGCGGTGCCGGCACAAGCCGGGCCGCCGCACTCATTCCAACCGGGATTTCATCTGCGCGATCTCGGCCTCCTGGCCCCGGATGATGCCTTCGCACAGGCGGCGCAGATCCGGCGCGTCCAGTTCCGCCTTCCGGCACATCAGGACGGCGCCGGCATGGTGGGGGATCATCGAGCGCAGGAACTGCTGATCGCCGATCGCCCATTGGCCACGGATACCCAGCCAGCACAATAGCGCGACGGCAAGTGCGGACGCACCGAGCAGGAGGTTGAGCCGGCGATCCGGATACATGCTCCGCATCAGCCACACTTCGATCAGCAACATCGGAGCGGCCATCAAGCCGGCCATGTAGACCTGGTTGAGGTTGTGGAAAACGTTGCCGGGCCGATCGACCATCGCGTACATCAGCAGATACATGATCACGAAGGACAGCGCGATCATCGCCAACAGGCGCCCATAGTGGCCCGATGTCCCATGCTTGCCGTCATGTGCTTTTCCATGCGCGGATGCGGTCATGGCGTATTCCTCGTTTCCTATCCTCGATGTCCGCCACGCTAGGTCGTCATCGGTGTTGGATGCGTGCAGGAAACCAGCACGTGATGAAAGGCCGGGTTCGCGCGTCCACCGGCGTTCTTCCAGCCATCCCTCATGTGCCGAAAGTTCCGTAAATCACCCTGCAATTTATGTACTACTCAGTTTGATATTCAGGGCACATTGAGGGCGCTAACGGATAATTCACATCACCAGCAGCGAACGGATCACCTCCTCAGCGCTGGATACCAACTAAAAAAATAGAGGTTTGAGCGTATGAAGAAGTCCTTGCTTGCCCTGACCCTGCTGGCCGCCCTGCCGTTCGCCGCTTCCGCTGCCGATGGTGTCTCCTACAACTACGTGGAAGGCGGCTACACCAAGACGAACATCGATGGTCCGGATTCCGACGGCTGGGCGCTGAAGGGTTCGGTGGCCATCCACCCGAACTTCCACCTGTTCGCTGACTACAGCCAGCAGGAAGTGGACGACGTGAAGGTCGACTTCGACCAGTGGCGCGTCGGCGTGGGCTACAACCACGAGCTGTCCAAGCGCGTGGATCTGCTGACCCGCGTGGCCTACGAGAAGGTCAAGACCGATCGCTTCACCACCCCGTCCGGCATCCGCGTCCCGGGTTTCAGCGCCGACGGCTACAGCGTCGAAGTCGGCGTGAACAGCGCGCTGACCAACCGTTTGAACGGCTACGCCCTGGCTGGCTACGAAGACGGTGACGACTACGATGGTGACTTCTACGGCCGCCTCGGCGCGCAGGTGAAGTTCACCCCGAACTGGAGCGCCGCGGCCGACGTGAAGATCGTCGACGGTGGTGACACGCAGTGGTTCGTTGGTCCGCGCTTCAGCTGGTAACACAGGAAGCACTACCGCCTCCCGCGACGTGTCTCTCTCTCCCCGCGTCGCGACCCGAAGCCCGGCCACAAGCCGGGCTTCTTTTTTCTGGTCCACGCGGCGCGAATGCCGTTTCTCCGGCCTCGAAGATGGAGATGGCCCGCCATTCGGTGGTTGAGGCGCGGCTACATTTCGCGCCAAGAGCAAATCCCCCTCAGTCCCCCTTCTTCGAGGGGGGAGGCAAAGCGGGTTCTCCTACGCGGTCGAGTCGTTGATAGCCCCCTTGACCAGCCATTCGGCTGTTGAAAGCGAAAAAAGGGGCGGGCACCTGCGCAGCAGGTGACGGGGGATTTGCTCCTGGTAGAAGAGCGAATGCTCCTCAACCACCGAATGGCGGGTCCACTCCCCGGCAACCATAAAAAAGCCCGGCCAATGACCGGGCTTTCTGCATCCTCGATCCGCTCAACGGCTTACTTGAACAGCGTCTCCGGATACTCCGGTTTCTGTTCGCGTGCCAGCAACTGCTGCAGGCCCAGCGTGGGCGTTATCTCGCCGTGCAGCACGGCGCGGACCGCGCTGGAGATCGGCAAATCGATGTCGTGCCGCTCGGCTTGGCGCATCACTTCATCGGCGGCCTGCATCGACTCGACCACCTGGCCGATTTCACGGATCGCTTCCTGGATCGGCTGGCCACGTCCCAGCGCCAGGCCCAACCGCCGGTTGCGCGAGAGATCGCCGGTGGCGGTGAGCACCAGATCGCCCAGTCCGGCCAGGCCCATCAGGGTTTCCGGTTTGCCGCCAATCGCCGCGGCCAGTCGCAGCATTTCGTTGAGACCACGGGTAATCAGGCCGGCGCGCGCATTCAGTCCCAACTGCATGCCATCGGCGACGCCGGTGGCCACGGCCAGCACGTTCTTCATCGCGCCGCCGAGTTCCGCGCCAACCATGTCGTCGCCGGTGTAGGCGCGGAATGCCGGACCGTGCAGCAATTCGGCCATCAGCTGGGCGAAGCCAGCGTCATGGCCGTGCACGGTGACGGCGGTCGGCAGACCGAGCGCGACCTCCTTGGCGAACGACGGCCCGGTGACCACGGCCAGCGGCACGTCCGCGCCCAGGATTTCCTCGGCGACCTCGTGCAGGAAGCGTCCCGAACCGGGCTCGAAGCCCTTGGTGGCCCAGGCGACGCCGGCGCCGGCTGGCCGCAGCGGGGCGACCAGCTTCAACGTTTCGGTGAACGCGTGCGACGGCACCACCACCAGCACCAGTTCGGCGCCATGCATGGCGGTGGCGAGATCGGTGGTGGCACGCAGGCTTTCCGGCAGCGCGATGCCCGGCAGATAGCGCGGGTTCTCGTGCTGCGCGTCGATCGCGGCCGCGACCTTTTCGTCGCGGCCCCACAGCACGACCTGATGGCCGTTGCGGGCCATCAGGGTCGCCAGCGCGGTGCCCCAGGAGCCCGCGCCGAGGACGGCGATCCTCAACGAATCAGCCATGCGTCACCCCCATCGGCGCGGTCCGCGCCACGACGGGATTGTGCCTCATGAATCAGGCGTTGCCCGCCGGTTCGGTGTTGGCCAGCTCGCCTTCGCCGCCCTGCTGCGCGGCGCGCTGGCGCAGGGTTTCGGCGTACAGGGCGTCGAAGTTGATCGGCTGCAGGAAGAACGGCGGGAAGCCACCGGCCTGGACCAGATCGCTGACCAGCTGGCGCACGTACGGGAACAGGATGTTCGGGCACTGGGTGCCGAGCAGCACGTCGACCGCCTGCGGCTCCAGGCCGACCAGGCCGAAGATGCCGGCCTGCTGGACTTCGGCCACGTACGCGGTCTTGTCGCCGGCCTTGCAGGTCAGGGTGACGCCGAGCACGACTTCGAACGCATTCTCGTTCAGGCGCTGCACGCGCTGGTTGAGGTTGAGCTGCAGGTCCGGCTGCACGTTCTCGGTGAAGATGGCGGGCGCACCCGGGACTTCGAACGAAACGTCCTTGACGTAGATCTTCTCGACGGTGAACGCGGCGCCAGCTTCGGCCGGCGCGACGGCGCCGTTGTTGGTTTCTTCGGACATTTCGAAACTCCGGGAATTCGGTTGAACGGAAAGTAAAGAGGGTGATTATGGCATGTCTTGGCGACGCGCCCGCCCGGAATCAAGGGCGGCTCAGCGGCCCTTGACCAGCGGCAGGTCGGCCTGCTGCCACGCGGCGATGCCGCCATCCAGCCAGTACACCTGGGTGAAGCCGGCCTTCTTCAGGCGCTTGGCCGCATCCGCGGACGCCTGCCCGTTGCGGCACACCGTCACCACCGGCAGGGCCTTGGCCGGAGCCAGCAGTTTGCTTTCCGGATCGAACTGGCTGGGCGCGACATTGCGGCTGCCGGCGATATGCCCCTTCTCGAAATCGCCGGTGGCCGACAGATCCACCACCAACGCGTTCTCACGGTTGATGAGACCAGTGAGTTCGGCCGGGCGCAGAGCCTTGTAACCGCGGAACAGGCGGGCAATTTCGGTGTAGATGATCACCAGGGTCAGGCCGACGAGCAGCAGCGACAGGACCGGGCTATGGGCGACGAACGCCTGCAGTTTTTCGAAACTCACGGGAATACGCGGGTCTGGGCAAACCGCGATTGTCGCATAGCGGCGGGCTGCGGCGGGGACGCTACTCGCCTTCCCAGAAGTCCGGCAGACCGCCGACCAGCCACCAGCGCTTGCCCTCGGCGTCCCAGCGCCAGCGCTCGCGATAGCGCACGGTCCGCTCGGCCTGGGTGTGGCGGTTGATCACCCGGACCTCGATCAGCCGCACGACCACCTCGTCCGGCTCCACCAGGCTGGACAGGTCGCGGTAGCCGGACACCTGGATCTGCTCGTAGCGCCGCAACTCGAATTCGCCCATCGGATGCTCCGTGGCGTAGGCGGGCTCGACGAAGGTCCATGCGCCTTCGAAATCACCCCAGCGAATCGCCGCCGCGTAGGCATTCTGGGCCTGCTCCAGCTTGGCCCGCTGCCGCCCGCCCGCGGCCTGCACGCCGAACGTGGCGATCGCCAGCACCACCAGCAGTACCCAGCGCAGGCTTATCGGCATTGGCTCTTCTCCCCCACAGGTGCTTCCATCCTACCGCCTGGCGATGGCGACGAAGCGGCCGCTCAGCGTGGTGGCCGCGCCGCCATCGGGCAGGCTCACCCTCGCCTCGACCTGGATCCGCGCCCGCCCGCGCTGGCGCAGGGTGGCCAGGAAGGTCTCCCAGGACTCATCCGGCGCCAGCCGTGCTTCGGCCTGCAGGTCCGAACGCAGCGGCGCCAGATAGCGGATGCTGCTGTCCGCCACGTACACCTCGGCGGATTCGCCGGCCAGATCCAGGCCGAGCGTGACCCGTCCCCAGCCGGCCACCGTCATCAGCGAAGTCAGGCTGCCGCCGAACGCGGTGCCCTTGTCGTTGACGTTCCGCGCCAGCGGAGCCGTCAGGCGCAATACGCCATCCGCATAGCCGGCAACTTCCACCTGCATGGCGGCCACCGGCGGCATCCCGCGACAATACGCACGCAGGCGATCCAGCGCGGCTTCGGCATTCATCACGGATAATCCGCCCATGGCTTCGGATAAAGACGCAGGATGGTACGTGATCTCGCTGCGGCCGCAGGGCGGGCATGAAGCGCTGCGCCGTGCGGCGGCACGGCGTGGTGCCGGGCTGCTGGCGTTGTCGCCGTGGCGGATCGTCGTGCGCGGGGACGAAGCCGCGCGCGCCGCGCTGGCGCGCGCCCTGCAAGGCGACCTCGTGCTGTTCACCAGCCCGGCGGCCGTTGCCGCCGCAGCGCGCCTGCAGCCTCTGCAGGCCGCGCCGGGACAGACATGGCTCGCCGTGGGCAGTGGCACCACGCACGCGCTGCATCGCCTGGGCATCGCCCGGGTATCGGCGCCCACGCGGATGGACAGCGAAGGCCTGCTGGCCCTGCCCGAACTGCAGGCGATCGCGGGCAAGCGGATCGGTTTCGTGACCGCGCCGGCCGGCCGCAACCTGCTGGCGCCCGGCCTGGTGGCGCGCGGTGCCCGCCTGGAACGCGCCGACGTTTATGAACGAAAGGACGTGGCCGTGTCGGCGCGCAGCCTGCGGGCGCTGGAACAACTGCGCGCGCCGGCCTGCGTGTTGATCAGCAGCGGCGGCGCGCTCGAACGGCTGGTGGCGCAACTGCCGTCGACCGTACTTGAAACGCTGCGGCGCCTGCCGGCGATCGCCGCCAGCGGACGACTCGCGGCGCAGGCATCGCAAACCGGTTTCGCGCGCGTGCTGCAAGCCGCCGGCCCCCGCAACGCGCACATGCTCGATGCCGCGGAAACCGCCCTGTCGCGGCCCGATCCGCTAGCATGAGCCCACGACGCCCGCCAGAACGACAACAAGGACGGTCGAGTGAACGACGAAAACCCCTCCCCTTCTCCTTCCCGCAGTCGCGGCGGCCGCGGCGCCATCATCTGGCTGCTGGCGCTGATCGCATTGGCCGCCGTCGCCGCGCTTGGCTGGCGCGGCTGGAAGGAGCGCGACGCGCAGGCACAGGCGCAGGCGGCCGATGCCGCGCAGCGCCTGGGCGCCATCGAACAGCGGCTGGACTCGGTACGTCGCGATCAACGGACCCTGACCCAACGTGTCCAGGACGCGGCCGCGACCAACCGCGTGTTGCGCGACGAAGTGCTGGGCCTGGGCCAGCGCGGCGCCCTGCTTGAGGAAAGCGTCGCCAAGCTGTCCGACCCGAGTCGCCACGGCGCGCAGGCGCTGCGCCTGGATGAAGTGGAAATGCTGCTGTCGCTGGCCGGACAGCGGCTGAGCGTGGCCGATGACCGCGACGGTGCCCGCCGCGCCTATGCGCTGGCCGCCGGCGCGCTGGAAGGCATCGACGATCATCGTCTGCTCAATCTGAAGCAGACCCTCGCGCAGGAGCGCCAGGCGCTGGATGCGCAGGGCGCGGGACCGCGTGCGCGCCTGAGCCAGCAGTTGGACGCCTTCGCCGCGGGACTGGCGGGCCTGCCGCAACGCGCGACGGCTTCGACGGCGGCGACCGGGCAACGCCGCTGGCAGCGCTGGCTGGCGCCGTTGGTGGACGTGCGGCCGAGCCGCCAGGCGGCATTCGTCGCACCCTCCGATCGCAATGCCGGCGAAGCCGCGCTGCGCATCGAGATCAGCCTGGCGCACGCCGCGCTGGAACGTGGCGACGCGGCGGGCTTCCAGGCCTCGCTGAACCGCATCGATCAATGGATCACCCGGTTGTGGCCGGATTCACCGGCGCTGCGTCAGGGTCGGCAGCAGTTGGCGACGATGCGCCGGTTGCCGCTGCGCGGCGACACGCCGCTGCTGGGCAGCACGCTGGAACAGCTGCGCAGCCTGCGATCCGCGGGTTTCACCGCGCCATCTCCCGCTGCCGCGGCGACCCGACTGGAGGAGGAGACCGCGCCATGAAGGTGTTCCGTACCACCATCATCCTGCTGGTCCTGCTGGCCATCGGCGTGTTCGCCGCGCAATGGCTGGCGCAGGAACACACCCGCGATTTCGGCCGGGTATTCGTGGAGTTCGGCGGCAACGACTGGGAAACCGACGTGCCGCGCGCACTGCTGTCGCTGCTGCTGGTGGCCGGTGTCGTCTGGCTGCTGCTAAAACTGCTGACCCTGCCGTTCCGCGCCTGGGCGCGACACCGCCGGAAGCAGGCGCGCGCGCGCCTGATCGAAGGCCTGGACAACCTGCATGGCGGCCACTGGAGCCGCGCGGAAAAGATGCTGGAACGCGCCGCCGAGGATGACGAAGTGGGTGCGATCGCGCGGATCGCCGCGGTGCGCGCGGCCGATGCCCGCGAGGACGAGGCCGCCGCCCGCCGTCATCTGGAAGCGCTCGCGCAGCGCAGCGCGGCGGCCCATGCGCTGACCACCGCCGATCGCGCACTGGCGCGCCAATCCCCGATCGAAGCACTGACCGCGCTGGAATCCCCCGCCGCGCAGCCGCTGCCGCCGCGCGGACTGTCGCTGCGTGCGCAGGCGCTCGCCCAGCTCAACCGCAGCGGTGAAGCCTATGGCCTGCTGGGCGCGATGAAGCAGCAGCAGTCGCTGTCGGGCGGCCGGCTCGATGCGCTGGAAAAGGAGCTGGCGGCCCGCGCGGTGCGCGAGGCCGGCGACGCCAACGTGCTGGCGGAACGCTGGGAAACCCTGCCCAAGCCGCTGCGCAACGATCCCGCGGTGGTCGCCGCCTATGCCGAGCGCGCCGCCGCGATGCGCTGGGAAGATGCGGCCATCCGCAGCCTGGAGTCGGCCATCGACGCGCGTTGGGACGAGCCCCTGGTCGCGCTGTATGGACGCCTGCCGGTCGGCAAGGCCGATTCGCGCCGGGCCAGCGCGCAGCGCTGGCTGCAGGCACACCCGGCCAGCCCGGCGCTGCTGGTCACGCTGGCGCGGCTTGCCCGCCAGCAGGGACAGTGGCCGCAGGCGCAGGAGTTCCTGCACCGCGCGCTGGCGCAGGGAGCCGGCGCGGATGCCTGGGAGGAACTGGGCGAAGGTTTCACCGTCGTGGGCGACGAAGCCAGCGCGCGGCGCAGTTTCGCGAACGCGTTGCGTGCGCTGCGCGGCGAACCAGCGATCGAATTGCCGGGGCGCGACATGAAGCAGAAGATTTTCGATGCGGCGGTGGTCGAGGAACGCGACGAACACGGCCTGCCGCGCCTGCGCGGCTGACACACCGCGCATCCCGCATACAAACGGTAGAAGCGGCCTCCGGCCGCGAACCTCTCCGCGAACCTCTCACGGGCTCTTCTCGCAAGATCCTTCGCGGAATCTGTCGCAAATCAACTACACGCCCACCGGCAAAGCCCGCGCCGGGACGGCGCTCATGCCGAAGGCGCGTACGCGAATCAGCGCTCGATGATCGCGACCACGCCCATGCCGCCGGCGGTGCAGATCGATACCAGGCAGCGGCCGCCACCACGCTGCTTCAGTTCCTTGGCGGCGGTGGCGACGATGCGCGCACCGGTCGCGGCGAACGGATGGCCGGTGGCGAGCGAGGAGCCGTTCGGATTCATCTTTTCCGGGTCTATCCGGCCCAGCGGCGCGTCCAGGCCCAACCGGTTGCGGCAGTACTCCTCGCTCTCCCACGCGCGCAGCGTGCACAGCACCTGCGCGGCGAAGGCTTCGTGGATTTCATAGAAATCGAAATCCTGCAGCGTCAGCCCGTGGCGCTTGAGCATTTCCGGCACCGCGACGGTCGGCGCCATTAGCAGGCCCTCGCCATGCACGAAGTCGACCGCCGCCACCTGCGCGTCACGCAGGTAGGCCAGCGGTTCGTGTCCGTGCGTGCGCGCCCATTCCTCGCTCGCCAGCAACACGGCGGCGGCGCCGTCGGTCAACGGCGTGGAATTGGCCGCGGTCAGGGTGCCGCGTCCGGACGTCTTGTCGAACGCCGGCTTGAGCGTGGCGAGTTTTTCCAGCGAGGTGTCCGGCCGCAGGATGTTGTCGCGCTCCAGGCCGCGGAACGGCGCGATCAGATCGCTGAAGAAACCGCGCTCGTACGCCGCCGCCAGCTTCTTGTGCGAGGCCACCGCCAGCTCGTCCTGCGAATCGCGGGAAATGTTCCATTCCTTCGCCATGTCCTCGCAGTGATCGCCCATGCTCTTGCCGGTGCGCGGCTCGGCCACGCCGGGGAACTCGGGCTTGAGCTCGCTGAACTTGAAGCCCTTCACCAGCGTCTTGATCTTGTCCTGCGTGGTCTTGGCGCGATTGGCGGCGAGGATGCGCGCGCGCAGCTTCCTGCCGTAGACAATCGGCACGTCGGAGGTGGTGTCCGAACCGCCGCCGATGCCCGATTCGATCTGGCCCAGCGAAATCTTGTTGGCAACGGTGATGATGCTGTCGAGGCTGGTACCGCAAGCGCGCTGCAGGGTGATGCCCGGCGTCAGCGGCGAAAGCCCGGAGGACAGCGTGGCTTCACGGCCCAGGTTCCAGTCGCTGGAATGCTTGATCACCGCGCCCATCGCGACTTCGCCAAGCTGCTGGCCGTGCAGGCCGAAGCGTTCGACCAGCGCGCCGAGCGTGCGCACCGACATCCCCAGGTTCCCGACATCCGCGTAGGCGGTGTTCTGCCGGCAGAACGGAATGCGGACGCCGCCGAGGATGGCGACGGGACGGGCGGCTGGCATGGAGGACCTCATCACGGTGCGGTGGTTCGGACGCCGCGGCGGCGGCAGGCATAATGCGAGAGTGTAATGCCCCCCTCCATCGCCGCCAAACCGTGATATGACCGCAACCGCAACGACCGCCGACGTGAAGGGATTCCTGGCGCTGGAACTGTCCGCTGGCGCACCGCCCGCGCAGGCGGCGCTCAGGCCCGCCGAAGCCGCCCAGCTGGTGGAACGAATCGGGCGCGATCTGGCCACGCTGGTGCCCGCCATCCGCGATCTGGACCTGACCTTGGCCGCGGCGCATTTCGACCCTGCCGAGGCGCTTCGCCCGGGCTGGCCGCTGCATCGTCGCCTGCAGGAGCTGCAGCAGCGCGCGCCCGGCCGCGACAGCGGTCCGCGGATGATCGCCTTCGGCGCGGATGAGCACGGGGAAGTCCCGCTCCCCTTCGCCGCCGCGCACGATCTGGCGGGCGGGCCGCTGCGCGTGCTGCCGTTCCTGCTCAGCGGCGAGAACCATACGGTTTCCGAAATTGCCGAACGGTTGGAAGCGATCCTGCTGGAGACCGGCATGGCCCAGGCCGATACCGCGCTGCTCGCGCAGCAGGCCTTTGGCGCGCAGATCGAACACGCGCGCTACCTGACCCTGCACGATCTCGCCGCCATGACCTCGATGCAGTACGGCCACGGCGGGCTGGATCCGCTCTGGCCGATCATCGAAACCGCGCTGCTCGCGCCGGATCGGGAGGAATGGCTGGACGCATCGCCGGAGCCGCTGCTGCGCTACCTGGACGGCGAAGTGCGCATCGCGCTGTTCGAGCCTTCCGCCTGGCGTGCGCGCTACGCGCCGCAGGAAGCCACCGAAGATCGGCTGGAACGCGCCTACAATCATTTCCTCGCCCGCCAGCAGCAGTTCGCCGCGGTGCTGGAAGCGCATGGCATTCCCGTGCTGTTCGCGCACTGCGCCGGCTATGCGGATCCGCGCGACGCCCTGGGCCAGACCTGAGGCAGGCGAAGCGGGAACGACGCAACGCGCCGCTCCCGCGTGACCGTCACTGGGTGACGGTGATGATCCCGCAGGCCACGCGCGCGCCGGCGTTGCCGGCGGGCTGGCTGCTGTAGTCGTCCGGCGCGCCGTGCACGATCAGCGCCCGCCCGGCGATGTCGTTGGGCGCGCCGCCGCCGAGGGTCACCCCGGTCAGGTGCACGTTGATGCGGGCCACGCCTTCGGCGTTGGCGGTGACATTGTCCATGTCGCCGGCATGGTGCGCACCGCCGCCAGCCTTGCCGTGGGTGGTGCCGGTCGGGTTGAAGTGCGGGCCGGCGCTGCTGGCGTCCACCGCGCTGCAGTCGCCCTTCTCGTGCACGTGGAATCCATGCGCGCTGTTGGCCGGCAGCCCGCCGACCTCACCGGTCAGGTGCACGCCATCGGCCATCGGCACCAGGGTGATCTTGCCGCTGACCAGGCTTCCCGACGCCGAGGCGAGGTTGGCGATGCCCTGCTTGGCGGTGCTGGCGGCGGCCGGCGCGGCGGGTTGCTCGGCCGGCTTCGGGTTGCTGCCGCAGGCGGCAAGCGCGACGGCGGTGACGGTGGCAAGCAGTGCGGTACGCATGGTCATCTCCTGGAAGCGTGAGCACGCAAACGTAACCTCAGCTTCATTCAGGTGCAATGAATTCAGCGCCGCTTGCGTCCCGGTCCCAGCTTGCGCGTCACCGTGTTGCGCCCCACGCCCAGCCGCGTCGCGGCCTCTGCGCGTCGGCCCTGGGTGAATTCAAGGGCCACTTCCAGCAGTGTCCGGTCGAAGCGTTCGCGCGCCTCGGCGTGCAGGCCATCGACGCCTTCGGCCAGGCGCGCGCGGACCCAGCCGGCCAATGCCTCGTCCCAATCGCCCGCGGAAGTGGCTGGCAGGTTGCGGATTCCACCACGCGGCAGCACCGCCTCCAGATCGGCGCCGCTGATGACATCGCCCGGCGCGAGCGCCGCCAATCGCCAGCACACGTTTTCCAGTTCGCGGACGTTGCCGGGCCAGGCATACGACTGCAACTGCACCTGCGCCGCGTGCGAGAAGCGCTTGGGCGCGATGTCCAGCTTGCGGGTGGCGGCAGCCAGGAAGTTGTCGGCCAGCTGCGGCACGTCGGCCAGGCGTTCGCGCAATGGTGGCAACTGCAGGCGCACCACGTCGAGGCGGTGCAGCAGGTCGGCGCGGAAACGGCCTTCGGCGACCAGCGTTTCCAGATGCTGATGGGTCGCGGCGATCACCCGCACATCGACCCGGATGAGCTCACGCCCGCCCACGCGGAAGAATTCACCCTCGGCGAGCACGCGCAGCAACCGGGTCTGCAAGGGCAGCGGCATGTCGCCGATTTCATCCAGGAACAGGGTGCCGCCATCGGCCTGCTCGAAGCGGCCGATGTGGCGTTTCTGCGCGCCGGTGAACGCGCCGGCCTCGTGGCCGAACAGTTCGCTCTCCAGCAGTTCGGCCGGAATCGCGGCGGTGTTGAGCGCGACGAACGGCTTGCGCGCACGCGGCGATTCCTGGTGCAGCGCGCGCGCGACCAGTTCCTTGCCGGTGCCGGTTTCGCCGTTGATCAGCACCGATAGCGGCGCCTGCGCCAACCGCCCGATCGCGCGGAACAGCGCGCGCATCGCCGGGGTGTCGCCGATCAGATGCGGCGTGCCCTGCGCCGGCGCGCCCGACTCGGGCAACGGCGCGGTTTCCTGTTCGGCATCCGGCAGGGCGCGCGCGGCCAGCGCGACGGCATCGTCGAGATCGAAAGGCTTGGACAGGAATTCGTGGGCGCCGCCGCGGAACGCGCCGGCGGTGCTGGCGACGTCGGTGTAGGCGGACATCACGATCACCGGCAACTGGGGATGCGTGGCCTTGAGCTTGTCCAGCAGCACCAGCCCGTCGTCGCCGGGCATGCGCACGTCGGTGAACAGCAGGTCCGGCGCGCCGCGCGCGCCCAGCGCCTGCAACGCCGCGGCGGCGCTGTCGAAACCATCCACGTCGTAACCCGCGTCGCGCAGCGCGGTGGCGAGGACGAAACGCACCGAGCGGTCGTCGTCGACCACCCAGATGCGTTGCAGATGGGGCATGGCGCTGTCAGTGGACATGGCGTTCCTCTTCCTCGTCGCCTCCCTGCGGCAACAGCAGGGTGAAGACGGTATGGCCGGGACGCGAGCGGTAGGTGAGGGTGCCGCGATGTTCGCGCGCGACCTGCTGGGCCAGCGCCAGGCCCAGCCCGCTGCCCTCGGCGCGCCCACTGACCAGCGGCAGGAACAGGTGCTCGGCCAGTTCCTCGGGCACGCCGCGGCCGTCGTCGATGATCTCGACCCGCAGCGCCATCGTGTGCAGGTGATCGTGGATGCGCAGGCCATGTTCCACCCGCGTGCGCAGCACGACGCTGGCGGCGCCGGCCTGGATGGCGTTGCGCACCAGGTTCCAGACCGCCTGGGTCAGCCGGTCCGCATCGCCGGGCAGTTCCGGCAGGCTGGGGTCGTAGTCGCGTTGCAGGCGCACCGACCAGCCGCCCTCGGTTTCGGCCAAGCGCAACACGCGCTCCAGCACCGCATGGATGTTCAGCGGCGCATGCGGCCGCTGCGGCGCGGGCGACAGCAGTTGATCCAGAAGGGTGTTGAGGCGGCCGATTTCCGATTCCATCAGATCGATCAGTTCGCGCTCGTCGTCGTTGTCGGTGCGTTGCCCGGCCCGCCGCGCCAGCAGTTGCGCGGCGCCTTTCAGGCCGGCGAGCGGGTTGCGCAGTTCATGCGCCAGCCCCTTGAGCGCGGCGCCCAGCGCACTCGGCAGCACCTGGGTCGGATCCGGGGCCGGAAATTCGTCCACCGGATGCGCCTCCAGCAACCAGCCGCCACCGTCCAGCCGCGACAGCCAGCCCTCGGCGAAGCGCGGGGTCTCGCCGCCCGGCATGCCCAGCACCATGCGGTGCAGGCGCAGCACGTCGTGATCGGTGTTTTCCAGGAAACGCGCCATCGCGTCGCCCTCCATCTCCAGTGCCGCCAGTGGCTGTCCCTGCAACCGCCGGGCGCTGACGCCCAGCCAGCGGGCGAACGCCGCATTGACCCCGGCGATGTGCCCGGACGCGTCGGCCCAGGCCACCGGCGTGCTGAGCGCATCGGGGGCGGGTGCGGGAAACATGGGGAAAGTCACCGGGGCCGGCATTGCACCAGTTTAGTGCAAAGCCGGCCCGGCGGCGGGAATCAGGCCTCGTAGGCCGATTCGCCGTGGGACGTGATGTCCAGGCCCTCGCGCTCGGCTTCCTCGGCCACCCGCAGGCCGAACACCGCCTTGGCGATCAGGAACGAGACCACCGACACCACGCCGATCCAGACGATGGTGATGCCGACGCCCAGCGCCTGGATGCCGACCTGGCTGGCGATGTCGTAGCCCTCGCCCTTCACCCCGCCCAGCGAGGCGGCGCTGAACACGCCGGTGAGGATCGCGCCGACGATGCCGCCCAGGCCATGCACGCCGAACACGTCCAGGCTGTCGTCCGCGCCCAACAAACGCTTGAGCCCGTTCACGCCCCACACGCAGATAACGCCGGCCGCCAGGCCGATAACGATCGCGCCGAACGGTCCGACCGTGCCGCAGGCCGGGGTGATGCCAACCAGTCCGGCGACCGCGCCGGACGCCACGCCCAGCGCCGAGGACTTGCCCTTGGTGAACTTCTCGGTCGCCGCCCAGCCCAGGATCGCCGCGGCGGTGGCGAGCAGGGTGTTGAGGAAGGCCAGCGCCGCGCCGGCATTGGCTTCCAGGTTGGAACCGGCGTTGAAACCGAACCAGCCCACCCACAGCAGCGAGGCGCCGACGAAGGTGAAGGTCACGTTGTGCGGCTTCAGCGCCTCACGCCCGAAGCCCACGCGCTTGCCGACGAAGTAGGCGCCCAGCAGGCCGGCGACGCCCGCGTTGATGTGCACCACGGTGCCACCGGCGAAATCCAGCGCGCCCTTCTCGAACAGGAACCCGCCGGCGGCCCACACCATGTGCGCCAGCGGCAGGTAGCCGAAAGTGAACCACAGGACCGAGAACAGCAATACCGCCGCGAACCGCACGCGCTCGGCGAACGCACCGACGATCAGCGCGCCGGTGATGCCGGCGAAGGTCGCCTGGAACGCGACGAACACGTACTCCGGCAGGCTCACGCCGACACTGAAGGTCGCCGCCAGCGATTCCAGCGTCACGCCTTTCAGCAGCGCCTTGTCGAGATTGCCGATCCATGGTCCCTCGCCCGAGAACGCCAGGCTGTAGCCGTAGAACACCCACAGGATCACCAGCAGCGAGAACACCGTGGCGACCTGGATCAGCACCGACAGCACGTTCTTCGAACGCACCATGCCGCCGTAGAACAGGGCCAGGCCGGGCACCACCATCAGCAGCACCAGCAGGGTGGAGGTGAGCATCCAGGCAACGTCGCCCTTTTCAACCACCGGCGCGGCTTCGGCGGCCGGAGCGGCTTCGGCGGATGCGGTGGCTGCGGACGTGGTTTCGGCGACCGGCGCCACAACTTCGGTGGCGGCCGGTGCCGCGGTTTCCTGCGCCGATGCGGATGCCGGCGCTGGCGCCGGATCCTGGGCCGAAACGCCGGCCACGAACCCCATCGTCATCACGCCGCACACGGCGGCCAGGCACAGCGCTTGCGCACGGGCTTTCCACCCGTCGAACAGTCGAGTCTTCATGTGGGGCTCCGAGTGTTAGAGCGCGTCCGCGCCGACTTCGCCGGTGCGGATGCGGATGACCTGGTCGATGGTGGTCACGAAGATCTTGCCGTCGCCGATCTTGCCGGTGCCGGCGGCCTGCTGGATGGCCTCGATGACCGCTTCCAGGCGCTCGTCGGTGACGACGGTTTCGATCTTGATCTTGGGCAGGAAATCGACGACGTACTCGGCGCCGCGATACAGCTCGGTGTGGCCCTTCTGCCGGCCGAAGCCTTTGACTTCGGTGACGGTGATGCCGGACACGCCCGCCTGCGACAAGGACTCTCGGACCTCGTCGAGTTTGAACGGCCGGATGATGGCGGTGATCAGTTTCATGCGCATACCCCGATGGTGGATGGAACCGGCCGGCCGCAGCCGGCCGGTGGTTTCAGGACACCCGTGCGCGCAGCCCCCTGGCGGCGAACACGTTCTCGGTGCGGAACAACCCATGAGCCGCACCCGCCATCGCCGCAATGGATCGCGGTGACGGAAGGTGACGTGGGAGGGAGTGGCGGCTCATGGATCTCTCCTGTGTTGCTCTGTGTTGCGTTCCCCTGTGTTGCCGGTGTTGCGATCTCCTTGAAGCGATGCGGCTCCCCGGCTCCCCGGCCGGGTCGAGGTGCGGCGATGGCGACGGGTGGGAGGGGATGCCGTCGCCATCGCCGCGATTGCTCAGTTGCCGTAGTACAGCTGGTATTCCAGCGGATGCGTGGCCGCGCGGAACTTGGTCACTTCCTGCATCTTCAGCGCGATGTAGCCATCGATGAAGTCGTCGCTGAACACGCCGCCGGCCTTGAGGAAGTCGCGATCCTTGTCCAGCGCTTCCAGCGCCTGATCGAGGCTGGAGCAGACCTGCGGGATGTTCTTCTCTTCTTCCGGCGGCAGGTCGTACAGATCCTTGTCGCTGGGCGCGCCCGGATCGATCTGGTTCCTGATGCCGTCCAGGCCGGCCATCATCAGCGCGGCGAAGGTCAGGTAGCCGGTCTGCAGCGGATCCGGGAAACGGATCTCGATGCGGCGCGCCTTCGGGTTGGACACCCACGGAATACGGCAGGAAGCCGAACGGTTGCGGGCCGAGTAGGCCAGCATCACCGGCGCCTCGAAGCCCGGCACCAGGCGCTTGTAGCTGTTGGTGCCCGAGTTGGTGAAGGCGTTGATCGCGCGGGCGTGCTTGAAGATGCCGCCGATGTACCACAGCGCCATCTGCGACAGGCCGCCGTAGCCGTCACCGGAGAACAGGTTGGTGCCGCCCTTGGCCAGCGACTGGTGCACGTGCATGCCGCTGCCGTTGTCGCCGACGATCGGCTTGGGCATGAAGGTCGCGGTCTTGCCGTTGCGGAAAGCCACGTTCTTGATGATGTACTTCATGGTCAGCAGCTCGTCGGCCTTCTTGACCAGCGAGTTGAACTTGGTGCCGATTTCGCACTGGCCGGCGGTGGCGACTTCATGGTGGTGCACTTCGACTTCGATGCCGACCTGCTCCAGGGTCTTGCACATCTCGGCGCGGATGTCGTGCAGGGTGTCGGCCGGGGCGACCGGGAAGTAACCGCCCTTCACGCCCGGGCGGTAGCCGCTGTTGCCGCCTTCGTACTTGGTGCCGCTGTTCCAGGCCGCTTCCTCGGAATCGATCTTGAAGAAGGTGTGGCCCATTTCATTGGCGTAGCGCACGGAGTCGAAGATGAAGAATTCCGGTTCCGGACCGAAGAACGCCTGGTCGGCGATGCCGCTGGACTTCAGGTAGGCCTCGGCGCGCTTGGCGACGCCGCGGGGGCAGCGCGAATAACCCTGCATGGTGGCCGGATCCAGCACGTCGCAGGTCAGCACGATGGTCGGATCGGCGGTGAACGGATCCAGGAAGGCGGTGCTGGCATCGGGCAGCAGCACCATGTCGGACTCGTTGATGCCCTTCCAGCCGGCGATCGAGCTGCCGTCGAACATCTTGCCGTCCTCGAACAGCGAGGGCTCCACGATGTTGACCGGGAAGGTGACGTGATGCTGCACGCCGCGGACGTCCGCGAAACGCAGGTCGACGAACTCGACCTTGTTGTCCTTGATCAGCTTTTCAACATTGTCCGCAGACATCTTGGAACCTCGGGTTGTAGGAACGTGTCCTCTCTTCAGCAAACAGTGTGCCAACCCGGGAAGGCCGATAAGTCATTGTTTTGAAAAGGAGGAAATTCCGGCAGCGCCAAGGGAACGCACTTGTTTGGTGCACTGACTGGCATGAATGCACCAATTTGGAACAGCGGGAATCCTCTATCCTTGCGCTTCCCGCCCAGTCGCCCGCGTCCCATGACCGACCTGCTCGCCGCGCTCCTGCTCGGCATCATCGAAGGCATCACCGAATTCCTGCCCATCTCCAGTACCGGTCACCTGCTCATCGCCGAGCGCTGGCTCGGCCATCGCTCCGACTTCTTCAACATCGTCATCCAGGCCGGCGCCATCCTCGCCATCACCCTGGTGTTCCGCGATCGCCTGTGGGAACTGGCGCGCGGCTGGCGCGAGCCGGCCAACCGCGACTACATCGCCAAGATCATCACCGCCTTCCTGGTCACCGCCCTGGTCGGTCTGCCGGTGCGGCTGGCCGGCTGGGAATTGCCCGAGACGCTGACCCCGATTGCCTGGGCGCTGATCATCGGCGGCGTGTGGATGCTGGTGGCCGAGCATTTCGCCGGCAAGCGCGGCGACCAGCCCGACATCACCTGGAAGGTCGCGGTGCTGGTGGGCCTGGCGCAGGTGGTCGCCGGCGTGTTCCCGGGCACCTCGCGCTCGGCGGCGGCCATCTTCATGGCGATGCTGGCCGGCACCAGCCGGCGGTCGTCGGCCACCGAGTTCGTGTTCCTGGTCGGCATTCCGACCATGTTCGCGGCCAGCAGCTATGCCTTCCTGGAACTGGTCAAGGACGGCGCCATCGGCAGCGAGAACTGGGGCGAGGTCGGCCTGGCCTTCGCCGCCGCCACGATGACCGGCTTCATCGTCGTCAAATGGCTGCTGGGCTATATCAAGTCCCACCGCTACACCGGCTTCGCTTTCTACCGCATCGTTTTCGGCGCGCTCCTGCTGCTGTTGATGCCCGCCGGAAGCTGAGCCACACCAGCGCCCTGCGGTGACCCGGGGATCGGCGCTTCCCCGAACGGTGCCTGAGCGGTACGACCCGGCGTTGCGCCGGTTTTCACCCCGTTCCAGGCGTCCACGCGTTTGCACTGGTCACCCTTCAAGGAGAACCCCATGAAACGACTCATCCTGCTTGCCCTGCCGATCGCCCTGGCCGCCTGTGCCAAGCCGACTCCGGACGCAGCTCCGCCGGCGGG
>NZ_VFID01000008.1 GCF_006542425.1 Pseudoxanthomonas sp. z9
CGCGACCGCTCCGGCCGCGGCCACGCCGGCCGCCCCCACCGGCGCCGCCGCGCTCGGTGCGTATCACTGGCGCCTGCAGGACGCCAAGGACGCGCAGGGCAAGCGTATCGATGCGCTGTTCGCCCGCGCCGATCACCCGCTCACTCTCGATTTCGCCGAAGGACGCCTGGGCGTCAGCAACGCCTGCAACCGGATGGGTGGCGGCTACACCCTGGAAGGCGACAAGCTGACGGTGTCGCCGATGGTAGCGACCCAGATGGCCTGCGCCGACAGCAAGCTGATGGCGCTGGACGGTGAAGCCGGCAAACGTCTGGAAGGCAGTTCCACCCTCGCGGTGCAGGGCGGCGACGAAGCCCGCCTGACCCTGACCAACGCGGCCGGCGACGTGCTGACCTTCGCCGGCGAAGCCACCGCCGAAACCCGCTACGGCGGCCCGGGCGAACAGGCGTTCCTGGAAGTCGCGGCGGAAACCAAGCCGTGCAGCCACCCGCTGATCCCGAACAAGCAGTGCCTGCAGGTGCGCGAGATCCGCTACGACGACAAGGGCGTGAAGTCGACCGAAGGCGAGTGGCAGAACTTCTACGAGGACATCGAGGGCTATACCCACGAAGCCGGCATCCGCAACGTGCTGCGGGTGAAGCGCTTCAAGCGCAACCCGGTTCCCGTCGACGCATCCGACACCGCCTACGTGCTGGACATGGTGGTCGAGTCGGAGAACGTGAAGAAGTAAGCCGCGCGGTAAAGCGTGGAAAACAAAAGGCCGGATCCGTCGGGATCCGGCCTTTTTGTTGCCTCATTCGGCGACGGCCATCGGCGGCGATGGTGGCCGCGGTCGGCGCATCACCACCCGCGTACGCGGAAGCGAATCGTGCCAGCCACGCGGATTGGCGTCATCGCTGAGCAGCAGTGAGAAGATCTCGAAGGGAATCAGTCGGCACAGGCTGCGCAGCAGCGCGCGCGGGACGGCCACGCGCTGGCCATGCTCATCGACTACCCGGGTGCCGGTGATCAGCTTGCCGACGGTAACGCCGAACAGGCCCTCCATCAGGGTGTAGTAGACCAGGATCAACGCGTACGCAACCACATAATCCGCCCACCAGGGCGCGGTCTCCATCCATAGCAACCAGGCGTCATCGACGAAGACGCTATAGAGAATGGCCGCGAGCAGGACCACGCCCCACATCACCATCTTGTCGATGAGCCAGTTGAAAAAACGGCGCACTTTCGTCGCCGGTTCCCCGACCGATTCCGCGATCGCCGTTGGAACGGCGGTGATCGCCGGCGCGCGATAGGGATCCTGCGTGTCGCGACCTTCCATGGCCCGCCTCCTTCAGCGCAGTCGCGGGTTGAGTGTGTAGGTTCCTTGCACCGCGGCCTCGGCCAGCGCCTGCCCCTGCACCACGCGCTGCACATCCGCGGCGGTGAAGCGATCCGGCAGGTCCAGCGAAGCCACGTCCAGCGCGTAAAGGCGGAAGAAATAACGGTGCACGCGCGCATCGTTGAACGGCGGATACGGACCGTCGTAGCCCAGGTAGTCGCCGCCCATCTGCGCGTCGCCGGCAAACCATCCGGTGTAGTCGTTCAAGCCCTGGCGCGTGCCGGCCGGGCCGGGCGGCGACGCCTTGCCACGCGCGGCGACGCCATCGCTGCAACTGCCGGCGGCGATTTCGCGCACGTCCGCGGGGATGTCGATCATCGTCCAGTGGACGAAATCGGCACGCGGCTGATCGTGCGGAATCTCCATGTCCTCGCGTCCGACCGTCTCGGCAACCGTCGGTGCGTCGGGATCGATGCACAGCAATGCGAACGAGCGCGTGCCGGTGGGCACGTCGTCCCAGGCCAGGTGCGGATTGCGATTGCCGGCGAATCCATCCGGCTGACCCATGGCGAATTCGGCGGGGATGGCTTGCCCGGGTTCGAAACTCCGGCTCCAGATGCGCATGCGCGGGACTCCTTGGATGACGTTGAATTCAGCCGCCATGGTAACCGTGCCGCGCTCAGGCGTCGGCCAGCGCGGCTTCCAGACGATCGGCGACCCAGCGCTCGGCGAACCCGTCGCAGGCGGCGTTCTCGATGAACCCGCAATGCCCGCCCCAGGGCGCGATTTCCAGATGCGCGGTGGCGGGCAGGTGCCAGTGCTCGAAGTCCTCGAACGGGATGACCGGATCGTCCTGCGCCATCAGGATGTCCGACGGCACCTGCAGGCCGGCCAGGCGTTCGCCGGCGATCGAGTAGCCATCGAAATAGGCTTCCAGGGTGCCGAAACCGGTGTGGCGCTCGGCCACCCAGCGCATCAGCCCGCGCATGTCCTGCGCCAGCACGGCGTCATCGTAGGCATGCCGCTCCGGAAACAACTGGCGCTTGCGCAGCAGCGAGCTGCGCCACTTGCGGCGGAAATACCAATCGTAGATCTGCAGCCCGTTCTCGATGTAGTCCATGGTCCGGTGCGGATCCAGCAGCGGGCAGACCGCGGCCACCCGCCGCAATGGCAGGGCGGCCCGCCGG
>NZ_VFID01000009.1 GCF_006542425.1 Pseudoxanthomonas sp. z9
CAACGCCACCCGCAGGGCGAAGTTCCCACCCAGCGAGTAGCCCGCCAGCACCATCGGCCGGGTCGGGAAGCGGGCCGCGACATCGCCGACCGCATGGACGACCTCGTCGATGCGGTTGGAATGGAACAGTTCCTCGTTGAGGTGATGGGTATCGCCGTGATCGCGGAAGTTCAGCCGGAACACATCGAAACCGCGCAGCAGCAGTTCGGCCGCGGTCATCCGCATGTAGCTGGAGTCGGCGCTGCCTTCCCAGCCATGCAGGAGCACCGCCAGCGCGCGCGACGCGCGCCCAGGCACCTGGCTATGGAAACCCTGCAGGCGCACGCCGTCACCGCCATCGACGATGACTTCGGCGTTCGTCGCGCCGATGCGCTGCAGCGCGTGCACGCCACGCCTGCGGCGGATCAGGCTGGAACCCAGCACCGATTGCAGGTGCGGGTTGCGCAGCCAGCGCGGAGGTCGGTAGTCAGCAGCGGTCAGCATCGACGGCAAGCCATGCCCGTGGGAGGGGATGGCGGCATTGTCGCTCCAAAACCGCCGCCGCGCGGCCCCCGCGCGGCGGCATGCAGCGTTCCGTCAGGCAGCCCGGCGCGCCGCATCGTCCTCGACCACGGCGGCCAGCGCGCGCAGGCGCGCCAGCCGGACCCAGGCCAGCGCCGCGACCACCAGCTGCGCGCAGAATACCGCCAGCACGAACGCGCCCCAGCCAATGCCGGCCACGCGGCTGCGCAGCCACGCCAGCGCCAGCGCCACCGCGAAGCCGACCACGCAAACGAGCAGGTACAGGCCCAGTACGGCGAACGGGCGGCGCAGGAACAGCTTGAAGCTGCGCCACCACGCGCGGATCACCGAGCGGGTGTCGTCCAGCACCGCGATGCGCGCACGGGTCAGTTCGATACCGGCGTGGGCAAGGACGAACACCAGCACCGCGCCAGCCAGCGCCAACCGATCGCCATTGCGGGCGCTGGAAGCCAACACCGCCTCCTCGGCATGGGTGGTGGCGATGTCCATCCACCACGATCCCAATCCGACCGCGATGCCCAGCGGCAGCAGCGACCAGATCATCAGGCGCAACTGGCGTCCGTACTCGCGCATGCCTTCGCCGGCCAGCACGCCCAACCGTCCCGCGCGACCGTAGCGGATGCCGGCGAGCGTCACCCCGGTCAGCCAGGGCGACAGCAGCAAGCTCAATACCAAGCTGACCAGCACGCCGAAGCCCACGCTGGTGTCCTTGTCGAAGACCCGGGTGAGATCCGCCAGCGCCAGCGCATCCAGGCCGACCGCGTGACGGGCGGCATCGATGGTGTGGCCGAGCGCGCCGTCCAGCGCGCGCCAGACCGGGAACGCCGCGATCAACGCGACCACACCGAGCGCGATCATCCACAGCACCAGCACGCGCCACTGCAGGGCGCCACCGAACGCACCGAACAACTGGCGCCAGAAACCGAAACGGGAATGGGTGCTCATAGGCTCACCAGGAAGGTCTGCAGGGCTTGGAACAACGCCGCGAAATCGGCGCTCCAGCGGCGGGCGGCGCTGCCGTCGCCTTCCAGCGTGCGGCTGTCGTCCAGCTTGCTGGCATCGAGGTAATGCAGCTTCTGCGGATCCAGCTGCACCGACACCGCCTTGCTCGAACCCTCCCACACGAACCGCTTCCAGGCCGCGTCGTCATCCCATTGCACCGTCTTGCGGCTGCCGTCGGCGAAGGTGACCACCAGCGTCTGCGGGACCGCCGCGCCATCGCGACGCACCAGCACCGTGGTCCGCCACGGGAACGGCCCGCTGCCGGGCTTGGCCTTGGGATTGGCCTTGTCCCACGCCTCGCGCTGCCGGCTGATCCGCTTGTCGCGTTCGGCCTCGCTCACGTCCACGCGCTTGCCCTTTTCCATCTGGAACCCGGCCAGCGGCAACACCTCGGTGCTGGTGAAACGCTCGATGCGATCATCGACCTTGCGGGTGGCATACACCTGCTGGGCGAACACCCGCTCGACGACGTCGCGGCGGCCGGTCGAGACCGCCAGCGACTCGCGCAGATCCGCGATGCTGGGATGCCTGAATTTCCAGGTGGCGTAGTAGTCCTTGAACGCCTTCTCGATGGCCGGCGTGCCCAGTTGCGCTTCCAGGTCCCGCATCACCGTGGCCGTGCGCGAATACACCGCGCCATAGCTGCTGCTCGACAGCCGGCCCCAGGAATTGGCGCCGGTGCCGTCGGCCGGATCGTCCAGCCGCGCGCCCAGCCGCTCCAGCTCGAACTCGCCCAGGTGCGGCCGCACGCCCAACCGGCGCAGCCACTCGGGCGCGACGATGTAGCGATTGCCGGCCTCGCGCAGCATGCGCTGGTCCCAGTATTCGTTGAGGCCTTCGTCCAGCATCGGCTCCTCGAATTCGTTGGAAGCGAGGATGCCGTAGAAATAGCCGTGGCCGAACTCGTGGATGGTGACGAAATCCAGTGCCAGCGCGTTGATGCCCAGCGGCGGCACCTGTTCGAACGAATCGGCGGTGAAGAAGGTCGGGTATTCCATGCCCCCGGCCTCGGTGGCGTTGTGGGCCGGAATCACCACCGTCACCGTGCGGTATGGATACGGGCCCAGCGTGCGCGAGAAGTAGGTCAGCGAATCCTGCGTGGCCTTCAGGGCGGGCGCGGCGCTGGCCTTGAATTCCGGCGGATACAGCACGCGGATTTTCACTGGCGGGCTGCCCGGACCGGTCCAGTCGCCCAGCAGCGGTTCGGCATAGTTCTTGTCGGCCGTCCAGGCGAAGTCGTGCACGTCGTGCTGGACGTAGCGGTGGCGCGTACGCCCGTTGGCGGTCGCGGGCGTGCCCTGCAGCTCGCCGGTCGCCCCGACCCGGTACTCGCTAGGTACGTCCAGGGTCACGTCGTAGCTGCCGAAGTCGGCGTAGAACTCGCTGTGCAGGTGGAACTCGTGCACGTTCCAGCGCGGCGCGGTGGCACCGCGTTCGCCCGGCAGTTCCAGCACGCCGATCTTCGGAAACCACTGCGCGATCAGGTGGAAACTGCCGAAGTAGCCGGTGCGCGCGATGACCCGCGGCAACTGCGCGTCGAAATCGATGTCCAGGGTGGTGCTGCCACCCGGCGCGACGGCCTGCGGCAGGTCCAGCCGCACCACCGTCATGTCGGTGGACGGACCGTTGTCCGGCTGCACGAAGGTCTGCGACACCGCAGCACCGGCCTGCATGACCCGGGTCATGTCGATCCAGCCCCACTCGCCATCCTTCATCGGCACGTCGGAACGGAAGTCGAAGCCCAGGTTGCGTTTCTCGCTGAAGAAGGTGCTGCCTTCGTTGCGGAACGCATTGAGATACAGGTGCAGGTAGACCGCGCGAACCGGAACATCGCTGCGATTGCGCCAGGTCAGCTGCTGCTTGCCCTTGAGTGTGTGCTTGTCCGGATCCAGGCTGACCTGGATCCGGTAATCCACCACGCGATCGGAAAGCGTCGGTTCCTGGCCGGTGCGCGGCCCGCCCCAGGCCTGTGGTGAACTCGGCACGCTGACCGCCGCCGCGTCGGCGGCGGCGAACGGAATGTCGTCCCCGGGAACGCTGGCGGCGGCGGCAAGCGGTGGAGACGCGGGCATCGCCCTGGGCGGCCCGTCCGCCATCGCGAGCGCGGTCATCGCCGCGCCGACAAGCACCAGACCCGTTGCCTTCCACCAACGTGCTGCCATGGTCTCCCCTTCGAGTTGTCGTGGGCGGGCCCCTCACCCGCACCGAAGCGACCGAGCTTACCGCATCGCCGCGATGATGCGCTCGCGGGCAAGATCGGCGATGCGCCGGCGTCCTTCGACGTCGCTCACCCGGATCGGCTCGAGGAAACAGATCGCCGCTTCGCGCGACGGTTCGCCCAACAGGCGCAGGAAATTGGCGAAGAAGCTCTCGCGGGGGGCGAACGCCACCACCGTCTGCGCGCTCGCATGCGGGCCATAGCGCAACGCCACCGGCTGCACTGGCACCTCGGCTTCGACCGCGGCCAGGAAAATGCGCGCGTGGAACGGACCGACTTCCTGCCCGTCGCGCGTGCGTCCCTCGGGAAACACGCCCACCGAACGCCCGGCGCGCAGGCGCAGCAGCATTTCATGCAGCACGCCGCCGAGTGATTCCTGGCTGCCGCGCTGGTGGAAGATGGTTTCACCACGCTCGGCCAGCCAACCCACCACCGGCCAGCCGCGGATTTCGCGCTTGGCGACGAAACCCATCATCCGCTGGCTGTGCAGCATCTCGATGTCGACCCAACTGACGTGGTTGGCGACGAACAGGGTCGCGCCCGCCAGCGGGCGGCCTTCGCGGTGCAGCCGGAAACCGAAGATCCACATCAGCCCGGCCGACCAGGCGCGGACGACACGATGCTCCAGCCGCTCGCCGCCCACGTCCAGTCCGGCCCAGAGCGGCACCATCGACAGCAGGGTCAGCGGCAGGAGGACCAGCAGGTGGATCAGCAGCAGCGGCACGCGGTACAGGTAGCGGAACGCACGCGCCACACCGCCGCGTCCGGCGGCAGGAGTGGGGGTCAGGCTCATCCGCCCACGATACCGGATGCCCGCGTTCAGCGAAATGGAGATCGCGCGCCCTGGCCCTGGAAGTGGAGCAAGTTCAGGCGGCCGGCCCGGCCACCGGCACAACCGCCAGGGTGATGCGGGAGACGCAGACCAGCTTCCCGGCCTCGTTCTCGATGCGGATTTCCCAGACCTGGGTGCTGCGGCCGATGTGCAGCGCACGCGCGGTGCCGGTCACCGTGCCCTCGCGTACGGCGCGCACGTGGTTGGCGTTGATCTCCAGCCCGACCACCATCTCCCGGGTGGTGTCCACGGTGAGATTCCCGGCCATGCTGCCCAGGGTCTCGGCCAGCGCGACCGAAGCGCCGCCATGCAGGATGCCGAACGGCTGGTGGGTGCGCGCATCCACCGGCATGGTGCCGCGCAACCAGTCCTCGCCCGCCTCGGTCAGTACGATGCCCAGATGGCCGACCAGGCTGTTGCCGGCATGGGCGTTGATGGCGGCGAGATCGACGGGCTGGCGAAAGGCCATGGGCGGTGTCCTGTTGGATGGGGAGTGCGACAAGAACAGTTTAGGCCAGCGTCGCCGCTGGAGAGGCGCCGCTAGAGGATTGGCACCAGGCCGGCGCCGAAGGCGGTCAGGATGCGCGTATACAGCCACTTCGGACCGATGTTCACTTCCGGGAAGTCGCCCACCGATCGATAGCACTGGTGGAAGCGCGGGTCCCCCGGTGGCAACGGTTCCAGGCAATCGGGCCCCGGCACGAACTCGTAGCTGGTCGCGTAGCGCCAGGGCCACAGATCAAACAGCGGCAACGCCTCGGAGACCTTGCCCAGGCTGTAGTCCAGCCCGGAGAACACCGGTGGCTTGACCTTGCGCGCCACCAGCCAGGAATTCTCCGGCTTCATGTCGCGGCGGATGCTGTCGGCGAGCGCCCGCGCGAACGTCTCGTCCTCGATGATCACCACGCTCTCGGTGTTGTAGGTTTCCGAGCGCGGATCGAAATTGTGCGTGCCGATCACGCCGATGCGCCCGTCGATGACCATCGATTTGGCGTGCAGGCCCATGCGCACGCCGGCGCGCTTGAGCGGCACCGGCCCGGTCGCCGCGCCGCTGCTGAGGAACGACGGCCGCGCCTCGGTGCGCTGCAGCTTGCGGGTGGTCTCGCCTGGCGATTCGCGTCGCTCCCCGGACGACGACGGTCCGATCGAGCCCGACGGTCCGCGCGGACGACTGCGCGAGGAAGGATCGGCGGGCGCCACCGGTGGCCCTTCCGGCATCAGCGTGGCGTAGTCGACCGGCGCGTCCTCGGGAAACGGCTTGTACTCGTGGATCTCGAAGCCGAACTCGCGCAGGTAGCGGCGCTTGTACTTGAACGACATCGAGTAGACGACCGGATTGTCGGTCGCCGCCAGGCTGTTGGTCGACACGATCACCTTCGGCGGCGGCTGGCGCTTGCGCATGTTGCGGAAGATCTCCTGCGCCTGCTTGGACATCACCAGGTACGGCGTCTGCAGCAGTACTTCCTGGCTGGCATTGCCGATCAGGGTCTCCAGCTCCGGCGCCGAAGGCGCCGCATCGCTGCCATGCTCGCGGCGATGCTTCTGCGGCAGATCGGCCACGTACTTGACCTCGCCGACCGGCAATGCCGATTCGACCAGCCGCTCCTGGATCACCGCGGGATCGGCGGCATCCTGCGCCATCGCCGCCACCCGTTCCGGTCGCAGGAAGCGTGCCGGTGGCATCTCCGGCACGCCCCCGCGCAGCAGGGTACGGCCGACGTCGTTCAGGCGCTCGGCCGGGATGCTCCGGCGCGCATCCCAGAACGCCTGGAAGTTGACCGCCATGTCGCGCGCGGCCGGGCCGGCCACCAGCACGTCGCGATCGCGGAAGTTGTACTCCGCGTCCCAGTCGTAATAGTCGTCCTGGTAATTACGCCCGCCGGTGATGCCGATTTCCCCGTCCACCAGCAACAGCTTGGTGTGCATGCGCTGGTTGAAGCGGCGGAAGCAACACAGCACGCTGCCGGCGTAGTCGAAATAGTTGAGCTTGGCCTTGCCGAAACTGGGGTTGTAGATGCGGATGGCGAAGTTCTGGTGGGCACCGGCCAGGGCGCCGAGAATCTGCAGGTCGGCAATCGCGGAGAGCTGATCGATCAGCAGCCGCACCTTGACCCCGCGCCGGGCCGCGGCCAGCAGTTCGTCGATGACCAGCCGGGCGCTGTCGTCCTTGTCGAAGATGTAGGTCTGCAGGTCGATGTTGCGATGCGCGCTGCGGATCAGGTTGAGCCGCGCCAGCAGCGAATCCTCGCCGCGATCCAGGATCAGCGCGTAGTGCCGCGGCGACTGCGGCGTGGACGCCGACAGCGCGCGCGGTCCCAGGTCATGCAGCGGCGAAGACAGCGCGCAGGCATCGGCCTGGCGGCAGTCCACCACGTCCGAGCGTGCGGCGCTGGCGATTCCGGCCGCGCGGTCGCGCTGGGCATCGCTCAGGCCGGCGCAGGCGGTGCACGCCAGCGACAGCAGAATCGCCGCGCGGCGCGCGGCGTCGCGTAGCAGGGAAAGATTCACTGCGGGGCTCCGTCCCTGACCCGGGCGCGCAGCACGAACACCACGCGGTCATTCACGGCCAGCTTCCAGTCGTCCATGTCGTAGTCGCTGCGGCGCACCGCACCGGTCGCGACCACGTCGCAGTCCACCGCCGGGCGCGCGCAGGTGGCCGGTTCCACGGTCAGGCTGCGCGGGCGGCTGATGCCGCGGATGCTCAGGTCGCCTTCCAGCAGGCCGCCCTCGCGCAGCAGCTGCGGCACATAGGGCTTGGAGATGAAGGTCACCACGGGATAGCGGTCGGCCTCGAAGAACTTCTCGCTGCGCGCCCACTGGGTGTAGCGCGGGTAGCCGACAATCTCGACGTCGCGGGTATACATGCGCAGGTGGACCTGCTGGCGACCATCCGCCAGTACCCGCACCTGTCCTTCGTATTGCGGAAACAGTCCGTCCAGCCGCTGTCCCCAGCGCGTGCGCAGCTCAAAACCCAGCCGCGTGTGCGCCGGGTCGAAATTCTTGTCTCCGCCCGCCCAGACCGGCCAGGCGCACAACAGGCCGAGTCCGCAGACACCCAGCCAACTTCTTCCGGACAGCAGCGTCATGGCCACCAGAACGAGGACAGGGTGGCGACGCCGGGTTCGATGGTGGCGTCGACCGGCAGGCTCAGCACCACCACCGCCGAGGTGGGCATGCCGCGATAGTCACCGGACTGGCCGCTGTGCATCAGTGCGGCCAGGCGCTCGAAGCCGGGGTTGTGTCCGACCAGCATCAGGCGCTCGACCTCGCGGTGGCCGTCGGCCACTTCGGCCAGCGTGCCGGCGGTCGCCTCGTAGATCGCATCTTCAAGACGCTGTTCGACGTAGCCGATGGCCTCCAGCACCGCTTCGAGGGTCTCGCGCGCGCGGCGCGCGGGCGAACACAGCACCCGGTCCGGCACCAGCCCGTGCTCGGCCAGCCAGCGGCCGGCGGCCTCCGCCTCGGCCAGGCCTTGCGGTGACAACGGCCGATCGAAGTCGGACTGCCCGGCAATGGCGGGCTCGGCGTGCGCGTGGCGCAGCAGGATCAGTTGACGCATCGGGCAGGGACTCCTTCCTGGTCAGGCTTTCTTGATCCACTTCAAGAGCGGATCCCAATCGGATTGATGATCGCGGACCTGGGCCGAACGGTAGTCGAACAGGCTGCGCCCCAGTCCCGCCAGCACCACGTAGGCCTGGGTGTCGCGCAGCTGCGCCACCACCGGATAGGGCCAGGTCGAGAGCATCTCGACCGCCTGCTGCGAAGCATTGGTCCAGGGTTTGCTGCGGTTGACCACCAGCCCCACCGGCAGCTTGCGCTTGTGCACCCGCGGCACCTTGGCCAGGGTGTTGAGGAAGCCGACCGTGGCCTCGATATCCATCGCCGAAGGCAGCACCGGCACCACTACCGCGTCGGCCTTGTCCAGGAACGATTCCAGATCCGTCGCCATCGCGCCGGCGGCGGCGTCGATGATTACCCGGTCGGCATCGTCGGGCACGGCGTCGCGCCATGCGCGCCGGCCGGTGCCGTCCACCGGCAGCACCGCGCTCTCCAGCTCCGCGCGGCGTTCGGCCCAGCGGGTCGATGACCCCTGCGGGTCGGCGTCCACCAGCACCGTGCGCTTGCCGTCGAGGGCGAAGTTCGCCGCCAGGTTCGTGGCGATGGTGCTCTTGCCTGCGCCGCCCTTGGAGCTGGCGACCAGAATCGTCTTCATGCGCTCACCTCGTTGCCCGGGAAGCCGCAGGGTACACCGGCGGCCGGCGGGCGGGAATCGCCCGGCTTGTCCACGCCGCGTGAAGCGCTTTGCTATCTTTCGTTCCCCGAGGGAACGACCGCTTTCATGAACGAACTCCAGGATTTGACCGCGCTGATCCGGGCCAACACCCCGCTGATCGTGATCGAGACCCAGGACGAAGCCCGCGCGGTCGATCTGTTCCGGCAGACCCTCTCCCAGGTCTGGCGGGCCCTGTACCGGTGGACGATCACCGAGGGCCTGCGCCGCATCGACATGGACCGCGAGGACGAGCCGGAAGGGCCGCCCGACGCCAGCGCCGCCTTGCAGGCCATGCGCCAGGCCAGCCAGCGCGGCGTCTACCTGCTGCTGGATTTCCATCCCTACCTGGGCTACGCCAGCAGCCAGCGCGCGCTGCGCGACCTGATCCAGCGCCGCCACTGCCTGCCGCACGTGATCGTGCTGGTTGGCCACAAGGTCGAGCTGCCGCCGGAACTGGAATCGATGGCGGTACGGTTCAGCCCGCGCCTGCCCGATGCCACCGCCCTGCAGAAGATGCTGCGCGAGGAAGCTGACGGCTACGCCCGCGAGAACGGCGGCCGCCGGGTCGAGGTGGACGGCGACGCCGCCCGCCAGGTCCTGCGCAACCTGCAGGGACTGAGCCTGTCCGACGCCCGCCGCATCGCCCGCCAACTAATCCACGCCGACGGCGCCCTCAACGCCGACGACCTGCCGCAGCTGACCCGGCTCAAGTTCGAACTGCTCAACCGCAGCGGCCACCTGCACTACGAATATGACACCGCGCGCTTCGCCGACGTGGCCGGGGCGCGCCGGCTCAAGCGCTGGATCGAGCAGCGCCGGGCCGCCTTCACCGGCAACGTCCCGCCCGGGCTGGATCCGCCGCGCGGCGTGCTGTTGCTGGGTGTACAGGGCTGCGGCAAGTCGATGCTGGCCAAGGCCACCGCCGCCGGCTTCGGCGTGCCGCTGCTGCGGCTGGACTTCGGCACCCTGTACGACAAGTACCACGGCGAGACCGAGAAGAACCTGCGCGCCGCGCTCGCCTCGGCCGAGCAACTGGCGCCCTGCGTGCTGTGGATCGACGAGGTCGAAAAGGGCCTGGCCAGCGGCGGCGAGGACGGCGGCGTATCGCGGCGGGTGCTGGGCTACCTGCTGACCTGGATGGCCGAACGCAAGGCGCCGGTGTTCCTGGTCGCCACCGCCAACCAGGTCCAGGACTTGCCGGCCGAACTGCTGCGCAAGGGCCGCTTCGACGAAATCTTCTTTGTCGACCTGCCCGACGCCGATACCCGCGTGGAGATCCTGCGCGTGCACCTGGCCCGCCGGCAGTTGCCGCTGGACGATCTGCAACTACCGGCGCTGGCGGCGGCGGCGAACGGTTTCTCCGGCGCCGAACTGGAGCAGGTCATCGTCTCCGCGCTGTATACGGCGCACGGCGACCAGCGCATGCTGGACACCGAACTGCTGATGGACGAGATCCGCAACACCCGCCCGCTGTCGGTGCTGATGGCCGAACAGGTCGGCGCGCTGCGCGAGTGGGCGCGCGAGCGGACCGTGCCGGCCGATTGACGCGTTGGACAGGCGGCATCCGCCAGGCGCCCCGCGGCGCCGGCGCCATCGCCTCACATGCCGCTGTCGCCGCACTCGCAGGCCGCCAGCGCCGGACGCAAGGCGCGCTGTTCCAGCGCCGCGCTGAGCGCGGTCAGGCCCAGCCCCACCGCGGTCACCATCGCTGCGGCCACGCCCAGCCACGGATAGGCGGCGCCGTTCGCCAGCAGGCTGGCGCCAATCCAGGCGCCGCCGGCGTTGCCGAGGTTGAAGGCGCTCTGGTTGAGCGTGGATGCGAGCAGCGGCGCGTCCTTCGCCTGCTGCACCGAGCGCGCCTGCAAGCCGGGACCGCCAATGAAACCGATGAAGCCGATCAGGAACACGCCGGCGATCGCGAACGGCTTGAGGTGCATGGTCGCGGCGAACAGCAGGAAGAACACGCACAGCGTCGACAGGGCAATCATCAGCGCGCGCATCAGTTTCCAGTCGGCCAGACGCCCGCCCAGCAGCGTGCCCAGGGTCGCGCCCAGGCCGAACAGCACCAGCACCGCGCCCACCGAATGGCTGGCGACGCCGGCTTCGTCGGTGAGGATCGGCACGATGTAGGTGAACACCGCGAACACGCCGCCGAAACCGAACACCGTCATGCCCAGCGCCAGCAGCACCTGCGGCTCGCGCAGCACGCGCAGTTCGCGGCCCAGCCGCGGTGGCGCCAGATCATGCAGCACGGGAACGTAGCGGGCGATGGCGATCAGGGCCGCCGCGCCCAGCGCTACCACCGCCCAGAAGGTCGCGCGCCAGCCCAGCGCCTGGCCCAGCCAGGTGCCCGCGGGCACGCCGAGGATGTTGGCGACGGTCAGGCCGGTGAACATCAGCGCGATGGCCTGCGCGCGCTTGCCCGGCGGGGCGATGTGACCGGCCACCACCGCGCCGGCGCCGAAGAAGGAGCCATGCGCGAGCGCGGCGATCACCCGCGCCGCCATCAGGGTCGGGTAGTTGGGCGCCAGCGCGCACAGCAGGTTGCCGAGCACGAACACGCCCATCAGCACCAGCAGCACCGCCTTGCGCGGCAGCCGCGCGGTCGCCATCGCCAGCAACGGTCCGCCGAACACCACGCCCAGCGCGTAGCCGGACACCAGCATGCCGGCGGAGGGAATCGAGACATCGAGGTCCTGCGCCATCTGCGGCAACAGGCCCATCACCACGAATTCGGTGGTGCCGATGGCGAAAGCGCTCACGGCGAGCGCGACGAGGGGAAGGCGCATGCGGGCGGAAATCCCGGCAAAACCGGGCATCGCGGGCGGAAGGGACCAGCGATTGTGCACCGCAACAATGGCGGCCGCAAGACGGATTTGTCGAACGCAGCGTCGCACGCATGCCGGTCCACGCGTCCGCGTGCGCGCCGGCGTGGGCCGGGCGAAGCCTTATCATGTGCGCATGTCGACACCCGATTTCCCCCGCCAGACCGCCAATCTCGAACTGCCTGGCCCGGTCGGTCCGCTGGAGATCGCCGTCGAGTGGCCGGACGACGATGTCGCCACGCTGCCGCTGACCGCGATCGTCTGCCATCCGCTGCCCACCGAGGGCGGCACCATGCACAACAAGGTGGTGGTGATGACCGCGCGCAGCCTGCGCGAGCTGGGCGCGGTGACGGTACGCTTCAACTTCCGCGGCACCGGTGGCTCGGCCGGCAACTTCGACCATGGCGACGGCGAATCCGAGGATCTGCAGGCGGTGGTCGAATGGGTGCGCGCGCAGCGCCCCGGGACGCGGCTGTGGCTGGCCGGTTTCAGCTTTGGCGCGTACGTCTCGCTGCGCAGCGCCGAAGCGCTCAAGCCCGACGCGCTGATTTCGATCGCGCCGCCGGCGGGCCGCTGGGATTTCGCCGCCATCGAACCGCCGTCCTGTCCGTGGCTGGTGATCCAGGGCGAGCAGGACGAGATCGTCGAGCCCCAGGTGGTCTACGACTGGATCGACAAGCTCAGGAATCCGCCGGAACTGATCCGCATGCCCGAGACCAGCCATTTCTTCCACCGCAAGCTGATGGACCTGCGCGGGGCGATCAAGCACGCGATGAAGGCCTGGCTGCCGGAGGCGTGATGGCGGACGGCGATACCCCGGTGCCACTGACGCCGTCGCAGGCCTATGCCCGCGGCGTCGCCGAAGGCCGCTGGCGCGATGATCCGGCGCAGTACGACGCGCTGCGCGAACTGGATCGCATCCACCTGGCCCTGCTCGAAGACTCCCAGGACGGCTGGCTGGATCGCCTGTCCTCGTTCTGGAAGAAGCCCGAGCCGGTCCGCGGTCTGTATTTGTGGGGTGGCGTCGGCCGCGGCAAGACCTTCCTGATCGACCTGTTCTACGACGGCCTGCCACTGGAACCGTTCCATCCTGATTCGGCGCGCGCGGCCGGTGGCAAGTACCGCACCCACTTCCACCGCTTCATGCGCGGCGTGCACGAACGCCTGCGCGAGCATGCCGGGCAGAGCGATCCGCTGGCGAAGATCGCGCAGGAATGGCGGGATCGCCTGCGCGTGCTGGTGCTGGACGAGTTCTTCGTCACCGACATCGGCGACGCGATGCTGCTGGGACGCCTGCTGGAACGCCTGATCGCCGAGGGCGTGACCCTGGTGACCAGCTCCAACACCGGCCCCGAAAACCTCTACAAGGACGGCTTGCAGCGCGACAGCTTCCTGCCTGCGATCGCGCTGCTGCAGAAATACTGCGTGGAAGTGCACGCCATCGGCGCGGAGGACTATCGCCTGCGCGCGCTGACCCGCTCGCCGGTCTACCGCGCGCCGCTGGACGCGCAATCGGACGCCTGGCTGTGCGAGCGCTGGAAGGAACTGAGCGCAGGCAGCGCCACCCGCGACGGCAACATCGTCATCGATGATCGCCGGATTCCGGTGCGCGGACGCGGCAAGGGCATCGTCTGGTTCGACTTCACCGCGATCTGCGAAGGCCCGCGCGGCACCACCGACTACATCGAGGTGGCGCGCGAGTTTCACACCGTGCTGCTGGGCGGAATCCCCCGCTTCGATCGGCTCAACGAGGACGCCGCGCGCCGCTTCGTCAACCTGATCGACGAACTCTACGACCGCCAGGTCAACCTGGTCTGCACCGCCAGCGCCGCGCCCACCGATCTGTATACGGGCGAGCGCCTGCAGGGCGCGTTCGAACGCACCGCCTCGCGCCTGATCGAAATGCAGAGCGCCGAATACCTGGGAACCGGGCACCGCGCCTGAAGGCACGGGCGACCCGGAATCAGACTTCGATGTGCGTGGTGGCGGCGGCCGCGGCGGGTACGGCCGAACCCGCCGCCGTCATCATCTGTCGCCAGGCGGTATACATGGCACCGGCCAGCACTGGCGTCAGCACCGCCAACAACACCAGTTGCCACAGCAGCGCGGCGATGACGGGACCCGCCACCAACTGGAGTATCACCAGCAACAGCATCGAACCGAAGGTAATCGCGAAGATCGCGATACCGGCCAGCAGGTAGAACACCAGCATCGCGGTCCAGTTGTGCACGCAGGCGCGCAGGCTGTTGCGCATTGCCGTGATGGCATCGGTGCCACTGAACAGGATCTGCGGCGCGGCGATGAACGTCATCCACTTGATGCCCACGAAGGTCAGCGCCACCAGCAGCAGCCACAGCAGGAGGCGACCGGCCGGCAGGTCCTTCACCAGCGACGGATCCGGCTGGCCGCCCTCGGCGGCGACGGCCTGCATCTGCACCCACACGTCCCCCAGGTGCTTGAGCTGTTCAGGGCCGATCATCACCAGCAGCAGCAGGCCGAGCGCGAACGAGGCGATCAACTGCGGCAGCAGGGTGATCAACAGCGCCAGACCATGCCCGTCGCGGATCGGCTGCAACAGATGGGCGGGCTGGGCCGGGCGGCCCTGGTCCACTTCCCGCGCCGCCCAGATCATCGCGCCGAAGAACAGCGGACCGGCGAGGATCAACAGGAACTGCGCGGCGTACAGCAGCACGGTCACGCCGGTCGCGCCCGCCAGCACCATCAGCACCGTGGAGCCGAGGCCCCACAGGATCGCGAGCGTGCCCAGCGCGACCGGCGCCCGGCGCAGCAGCGCGAATCCACCCAGCAGCCATTCCGCGCCGGCGCTGGCCGGCACCTTGTTGATCGTGCTCATCGGTAATCCGTGGAAGGGAAGCTCAGCGGGCCTGCAGCCCGCGCGCGTGCGCGACGAAGCGCCGCAATAGTTTGCGGGCTTGCGGCGCCGCCGTCACGCCGCGGGCGATGCTGCCGGGGCAGCGACCCTCGTTGCGCAGGTGTTCGGCGCGCGCGTGGACGTAGCCGCGCATGTGGTGGGTGGCGAATTCGGGGTGGAACTGCACGCCCCAGGCCCGGTCCCGCCAGCGAAAGGCATGGCATTGGTCCTGTTCGGAGCGGGCCAGCACGGTGGCGCCGTCCGGCGCCCGCAGCACCGTCTGCACATGGGTGGCATGGGCGGCAAAACTGGCCGGCAACCCGGCGAACAGCGGATCGCCGTCGGCGTGCGGATGCAGGTCGATGGTCACCGTGCCGGATTCGCGCCCGGCCGGGTTGTAGGCGACCTCGCCGCCGAGCGCATGCGCCAGCAACTGGTGGCCGTAACAGATGCCCAGCACCGGCACGCCTTCGTGGGCGGCCTCGCGCAGCCAGTCGGCGCTGCGCTCGCTCCAGTCGGCGCGGTCGGTGACCATCGCCGCCGAGCCGCTGACGATGACCCCGGCGAAACCCTCGCGGCGCGGCAGCGCGTCGCCGCGCTCGACGTTGCTCACCACTGCCTCGTCCGCCTCCAGCCCGGCCGCCACCCGGATCCAGTGCGGAAAGCCGCCATAACGTCGCATCGACGGCACCGGCTGGCCGGTTTCGACGATGAGGAAGGGCGCTTTCAAGGGAACGTCCACGGCGGGCAAACGAAGGTGGGGCGGGGGTTCCCCCGTATACTAGCCCGCTTTTCCGCAGTGCACGATAAGCCGATGGCCGCCACTTCGACCCCCGCCGTCACCTTCCAGGGCCTCATCCAGACCCTGAACCAGTACTGGGCCGCGCAGGGCTGCGTGCTGATCCAGCCGCTGGACCTGGAGGTCGGCGCCGGCACCTTCCATCCCGCCACCTTCCTGCGTGCGCTCGGCCCGGAGCCGTGGAACGCCGCCTACGTGCAGCCCAGCCGCCGTCCCACCGACGGCCGCTACGGCGAGAACCCGAATCGCCTGCAGCGCTATTACCAGTACCAGGTGGTGATGAAGCCCAACCCGGACAACATCCAGGAGTTGTACCTGGAGTCGCTGAAGGCGCTGGGCATCGATCCGCGCGTGCACGACCTGCGCTTCGTCGAGGACAACTGGGAATCGCCGACCCTCGGCGCCTGGGGCCTGGGCTGGGAAGTCTGGCTCAACGGCATGGAGGTCACCCAGTTCACCTACTTCCAGCAGGCCGGCGGCCTGGAGTGCCGGCCGGTGCTGGGCGAGATCACCTACGGCCTGGAGCGGTTGTGCATGTACCTGCAGAACTGCGACAACGTGTACGACCTGGTGTGGACCGAGGGTCCGCAGGGCATCGTCACCTACGGCGATGTCTACCACCAGAACGAAGTCGAGCAGAGCACCTACAACTTCGAATACGCCGACGTCGCGGAGATGTTCCACCGCTTCGACGCCTGCGAGGCCGAGGCGATGAAGCTGGTCGAGGCGGGCCTGCCGCTGCCGGCGTACGAACAGGTCTGCAAGGCCTCGCACAGCTTCAACCTGCTGGACGCGCGCCGCGCCATTTCGGTGACCGAGCGCCAGCGCTACATCCTGCGCGTGCGCAAGCTGGCCCAGGCGGTCGCCGAGGCCTACCACGCGCAGCGCGAGAAGCTCGGCTTCCCCGGACTGAAAAACCGGACGCCATGACACACGTCCTTCCCCCGCCCGCGGGGGAAGGTGCCCGAAGGGCGGATGGGGGCGAGCCCCGTGCCCTACCCACCGCGTCGAAGCGGGACAGGCAAGACACCAGGTTGCACGACATGAGCGAACAAAAATCCCTGCTGATCGAACTCGGTACCGAGGAACTGCCGGTCAAGGCGCTGCCCGGACTGGCGCAAGCGTTCTTCGACGGCGTGCTCGGCGCGCTGGAAAAGCGCGGCATCGACTTCCAGCGCGGCGAAGCCAAGCCGTTGTACACGCCGCGCCGCCTGGCCGTGCTGCTGCCCGGCGTGGCGGTGGAGCAGCCGGAACAGAAATCGGAAGTGCTGGGGCCGTACCTCAACATCGCGCTGGATGCCAATGGCGAGCCGACCAAGGCGCTGCAGGGATTCGCCGCCAAGGCCGGGCTCGACTGGACCCAGTTGGAGCGCACCACCGACGGCAAGGGCGAGCGCTTCGTCCACCGCGCGATCAGGCCGGGCGTGAAGACCGCCGGCCTGCTGCCGGAGATCGTGCGCGAAGCCATCGCCGCCATGCCCATTCCCAAGCCGATGCGCTGGGGCGATCACGACTACGCCTTCGCCCGCCCGGTGCACTGGCTGGTGCTGCTGCTCGGCGGCGACGTGGTCGAGGCCGAGGTGCTGGGCGTGAAGGCCGATCGCATGAGCCGCGGCCACCGCTTCGAGCATGACAAGCCCGTCTGGATCGGCCAGCCGGGCGACTACGTGGACGCGCTGCGCGCGGCGCGGGTGCTGGTCGACGCCGGCGAGCGCCGCCAGCGCATCGTCGCCGAGGTGGAAGCGGCGGCGCACCAGGCCGGTGGCGTGGCCCGCGTCACCGACGACAACCTGGAGCAGGTGGTCTGCCTGACCGAATGGCCGACCGCGGTGCTGTGCAGCTTCGAACCGGCGTTCCTGGCGGTACCGCAGGAAGCGCTGATCGAAACCATGGAAATCAACCAGAAGTTCTTCCCGGTGCTCGGCGAGACCGGCAAGCTGACCGAACACTTCATCGGCATCGCCAACATCGAATCGCGCAATCCCGCCGAAGTCCGCAAGGGCTACGAGCGCGTGATCCGTCCACGCTTCTCCGACGCCAAGTTCTTCTTCGACGAGGATCTCAAGCAGGGCCTGGCGTCGATGGGCGAAGGCCTGAAGACGGTCACCTACCAGGCCAAGCTGGGCAGCGTGGCGGACAAGGCCGCGCGCGTGGCCGCGCTGGCCGAGACGATTGCCCCGCAGGTGGGTGCGGATCCGGCCGAGGCGCGTCGTGCCGCCGGACTGTGCAAGAACGACCTGCAGTCGCGCATGGTCAACGAATTCCCGGAACTGCAGGGCATCGCCGGCCGCCACTACGCGCTGGCGGCGGGTGAACCGAAGGAGATCGCGCTGGCGATCGACGAGGCCTACCAGCCGCGCTTCGCCGGCGACGACATCGCGCTCTCGCCGCTGGGCAAGGTGCTGGCCATCGCCGAGCGCCTGGACACCCTGGCCGGCGGTTTCGCCGCGGGCCTGAAGCCGACCGGCAACAAGGATCCGTTCGCCCTGCGCCGCAATGCGCTGGGCCTGGCGCGCACGGTGATCGAATCCGGCTTCAATCTGGATCTGCCCAGACTGCTCACCCATGCCAACCAGGCATTGGCCGCGCGCAGCGTTCAGGCCGACACCTCCGAACTCTATGACTTCATCCTCGATCGCCTGCGCGGCTACTACGCCGACAAGGGCGTGCCGGCCGCGCACTTCAACGCGGTCGCCGAACTGAAGCCTGCCTCGCTGTACGACTTCGACACCCGGCTGGATGCGATCGGCACCTTCGCCAGCCTGCCGGAAGCCGAAGCGCTGGCCGCCGCCAACAAGCGCATCAACAACATCCTGAAGAAGGCCGATATCGCGATTCCGGCGATGGAGGATCGCGCGCTGTTGAACGAGCCTGCGGAAAGCGCGCTGGCCGAGGCGGTGGAGGCCGCGCTGGGCGATACCGACGACGCCCTGCACCACCACGACTACGTCAGCGTGCTGAACCGGCTGGCGCGCCTGCGTCCGCAGGTGGACGCGTTCTTCGACAGCGTGATGGTCAACGCGGACGATCCGGCCATCCGCGCCAATCGCCTGGCCCTGCTCAAGCGCCTGGCCGATCGTTTCCGCGCGGTCGCGGCCATCGAACACCTGTCGGCCTGAAATCCCTTCTCCCCGCATCCGCGGGGAGGTTCCCGCGTGCGGGTCGCGTGCCCGCCACGCATGGCTCCCGTCTTCGAGGCCAAAGGAATGGCCCGATTCCGCAACGACATCGTCGCGATGATCCCGCCACGCGGGACGAGCCCCTTTTTCATTCAGCATCCTGGCCCGGATGTGTCCCTCATGTTCCTTTAACCCGAAAATCCCTTCGCCGGTTATCCTGCCCGCATGCGACGAATCGTCCCCCTCGCCACCCTGATCGCCTTGCTTGCCGCCAGTGGCTCCGCCTGGGCCGCGGCCACCATCGACAAGGTCCGCATCGAAGGGGTCGAGGACGAGACGATGGTCGAGAACATCAACGTCGCCCTGTCGCTGAACGACACGGTCGGCAAGCGCCTGGGCGAATCGCGGCTGGAGTACCTGCTGAACGAAGCCGTGGCGCAGACGCGCGAGGCGCTGGAACCCTTCGGCTACTACTCGCCCGACATCCAGGTGCAGGCCAACCGTACTGGCGACGGCGAGAACGAACGGGTGGAAGTGGTGATCCGCGTGTCCAAGGGCGAGCCGGTGCGGGTCCGGCGTTCGAGCCTGAGCATCGACGGCGAAGGCGGCGACGATCGCTACCTGAAGGAGGATCTGGCCGCATTCGCGCCACGCACCGGCGACATCTTTGATCACACCACCTACGAAGCCAGCAAGCTCAAGATCGTGCGGCGCCTGGCCGATCGTGGCTATTTCGACGCCGACTTCACCCAGCGCCGGGTGGAAGTCACCCGCGCCGAGCATGCGGCCGACATCGACCTGGCCTGGGTCAGCGGCATCCGCTACGACATGGGGCCCACCACCTTCCACCAGAGCAAGTTCGAACCCGGGCTGCTGGACAAGCTGGTGTACTGGGAGGAAGGCAGCTATTTCCACCAGGGCAAGCTGGACCGCCTGCGCGAGTCGCTGGTCGGACTGGACTACTTCAGCAACATCGACATCCAGGCCAACCCGGACAAGGCGGAAAACGGCCGCGTGCCGATCGACGTCAACCTCAGCCTGGCCAAGCGCACCATCTACACGGCCGGCGTGAGCTATGGTTCGGAGAGCGGCGCCGGTATCCGCATGGGCGTGGATCGGCGCTATCTCAATTCGCGCGGGCACAAGCTGTCGACGCAACTGGATTACGCACAGAACCGCAAGACCCTGCTGACCCAGTACCGCATTCCCGCCTTCAAGTGGCTGGACGGCTGGTACACCCTCGCGGTGCAGGCCAGCGACGAGCAGACCGACTACATCGATCTGCGCCACATCGAATTCATCGGCAGCCGCAGCGGCCAGATCAACGAGGACTGGACCGCGGTCGCCTCGATCCACGCGCTGCGCGAACGCTGGGCGTACTACGAGGACGAGGACGGCAACGATCTTGAATCGCCGGAATACCGCTACGCCACCTTCACCTATCCCTCGCTGCAGGCCGACTACCTCAACGCGCCGGTGGGTTCCAACCGCCCCGACCGTCTGGCCGGCTCGGTCCTGCTGCGCGGTGGCGTGGAAGGCGCCGGCTCGGATGCCAGCTTCCTGCAGGCACATATCCGCGCGCGCTGGTCCCGCGAGTTCGGCCGCAACAGCGCGCTGATTTTCCGTGGCGAGTATGGCCACACCTTCACCAGCAGCCTGGTCGGCATGCCGCCCTCGCTGCGCTTCTTCGCCGGCGGCGATCGCAGCATCCGCGGCTATGCCTGGCGCGAAGTGGGCCCGCGCATCGGCAAGTACGCGCTGGGCGCCAAGAACGTGGTCACCGCCAGCGCCGAATACGAGTACTACCCCGGCGGCGGCCCGTGGGGCGGCGCGGTGTTCGTCGATACCGGCAGCGCCTTCGACGGCGGCATGCCGGACCTGAGCACCGGCGTGGGCGTCGGCTTCCGCTGGCGCTCGCCGATCGGCCCGGTGCGGCTGGATCTGGCGCACGGCCTGAACGACCCGGATTCGCAATTCCAGATCTACCTCAACATCGGAACCGACCTGTGAGCCGGCCCGCCGACGACATCACCCCGGAAGAGCGCGAAGCCCGCATCGCCGAACTGCGGGCGCGACGCCGGGCGCGCATGCGCGTGCTCGCCATCCGCAGCGCGATCGGCACCGGCGTGCTGGTCCTGCTGCTGTGCTTCGGCCTGTACTGGTTGCTGCAGACCGTGGCCGGCCGCGACGTGCTGCTGGCGCAGGTGGTGGCGCGGCTGCCGGCCAACTCCTCGCTGACCTGGAAGAAGGTCGAAGGTCCGCTGGCCGGACCGCTGACCCTGCACGGTGTCGACTTCCGCTGGGACAAGATCCATTTCACCGCCGAGCGCGTGTACCTGGATCCGGATCTGCGTCCGCTGCTGGGCAAGCGCCTGCGGCTGGACGCGCTGGAGATCCGCAATGCGACCCTGGACGTGCCGGAAAGCGACGAGCCGTTCGAACTGCCACGCTGGCCCGAATCGCTGCCGCAGATCCAGATGCCGCTGGCGATCCAGGCCGACACCCTGGTCATCGACGGGTTCAGGATTTCCCAGGCCGGCGAACCGGTGATCGACATCCGCCGCGGGCGTGGCGGCATCGATATCGGCAACGGCTACTTCACCGCCGAGAAGCTCGCGCTCGATACCGATCGCGGCCGCTTCAACGCGAACGGCAGCTATGCGCCGGGCAAGCGCTATCGCACCGACCTGATCGCGACCGGCGTGTTCCCCGCACCGGCCGGCAAGGCCCCGGCTCGATTGGGCCTGGTCGCGCGTGGCGACATCAACAAGATGGAGATGGCGCTCGCCGGCAACGCACCCGCGCCGGTGCGGGTGCTGCTCACCCTGCAGGGCGCCGAGAATCCGACCTGGCATTTCACCGGCAAGACCGATCTGCTGGATCTGGCGTCGTTGGCCGTCACCGAGGACAGCCTGCCGCTCGCCTTCGATCTGAAGGCCGATGGCGCGGGCGGCAAGGCAACACTGCAGGGCCGCGTGGTCCAGGATCAGACCACGCTGGTGATCGATCCCTCGCAGGTGGCCATCGCCGACGAGGTACTGACGGTGGAACCGCTGGTCGTGCGCGCGTTCGAAGGCATCACCACCCTGCGCGGGCGCGCCGACTTCAAGGATCCGGCCAATCCGCAGTTCCGGTTCGCGGTCAACGCGCGCGGCCTGCGCTGGGGCGACAGCGCCGAGACCGCCATCGGCGCCAACGCCGATCTGGGCGTGGCCGGCCAACTGGAGAACTGGGCGGCGGTCGGCAAGGCCGGCTTCACCCGCGCCGGCGAGAAGGCGCAGGTCGAATTCGATGCGGCCGGCAACGGCGAGCGCGCCACGGTCAAGACGCTGCGCGCGAAGATGCCGACCGGCCAATTGGATGCCGATGGCGAAGTGGCGTGGACGCCGGTCCTGAAGTGGGACATGAAGGCGAAGCTGGCCGGCTTCGATCCCGGCTATTTCCTGGCCGACTGGGACGGCAACCTGTCCGGTGAATTCAGCAGCCAGGGACAGGCGCGCGAGGCCGGCGGTTTCGACGCCACCCTGGATCTGCCCAGACTGGCGGGCCGGCTGCGTGGGCGGCCGCTGGATGCGCGTGGCCAGTTCGCGCTGCACGGCGAGGACGGCGAGGGCCAGTTGGCGATGACGCTGGGCGGCAGCCGCGTGCAGGCCAAGGGCAAGGTCGGCGATCGGCTCGCGGTGGATGCTTCGCTGTCGCCACTGCACCTGGCCGATCTGCTGCCCACCGGCAGCGGCACCCTGCAGGGCACGGTCAAGCTGACCGGCGCGCGCACGGCGCCGGACATCGAGGCCGATCTGTCCGGCAACCAGCTGCGCTGGAACGACTGGAGCGCCGATACCGTCAGCCTGCGCGGACGTCTGCCCTGGCGTAGCGGCAACGGCGAACTGTCGGTGCGCGCGAACGCGGTGAACGTCGGCATGGTGCTGGACGAGCTGCGCCTGGACGCACGCGGCGCGGTGGAGGACCTGCGGGTGGACGGCGATGCCCGCAATCCGATGGGCGCGATCGCCCTGACAGGCAGCGCGCAGCGGCGCGGCGAAAACTGGCAGGGCGGACTGGATGCCTTGCGCATCGCACCGTCCAAGGGCAGCGCATGGCAGTTGCAGCAGCCGGCCCGGTTCGCCCAGCGCGGCGCCAACTGGACGCTAGGCAGTACCTGCCTGGTTTCGAACGACGGTGGTGCGCTGTGCGCCGAGGCCGACTGGCCGCGCCAGGGATTGAGCCTGCATTCGGATTCGCTGCCGCTCACGCTGGTGCATCCGTGGCTGCCGCAGAACAGCGGCCGCCCGCTGGTCCTGCGCGGCAACCTGGCCCTGGACGCCAGCCTGCGGCCACGCGGCAACGCCTGGGAAGGCAAGGTCCACCTGGCTTCGCTGGAAGGCGGCATGAAGCTGGGCAACAACGCGCGCGGCGAGCTGATCAGCTACGACAACTTCACCTTCGACGCCGACTTCAACCCGCAGCGCATCCAGGCGCGGCTGGGCAGCGGCTTCAAGGGCAACGGCTACGTCGACGCGACCGTCAATACCGGCTGGGACGAGTTCTCGCCGCTGCGTGGCGATCTGTATTTCCACAACTCGCGGCTGTTCTGGCTGGAACTGTTCTCGCCGGACCTGGTACGCCCGCGCGGCAAGCTGGCCGGCCACATCGGCCTGGCCGGCACCCGTGGCCGCCCGGCGCTCACCGGCGAAGCGGATTTGACCGAGTTCACCGGCGAACTGCCCGCGCTGGGCATCACCCTCACCGACGGCACCGCCCGCCTGGTCGCGCTGGCCGACGGCAGCGCGCGCATCGACGGCAGCGTGAAGTCCGGCGAAGGCGTACTGCGGGTCGACGGCAGCCTGGGCTGGAACAACGACACCACGCCGCTGCAGTTCAACGTGCGTGGCGACAACGTGCTGGTGTCCGACACCACCGATCTGCGCGCCATCGCCTCGCCCGATATCCAGGTCGGCTTCGCCGACAACACCATCCAGGTGCGCGGCGACGTCACCGTGCCGTCGGCAAGCATCGACGTCGAAAAACTCGACGATGGCGTTTCCGCATCCGAGGACGTGGTGGTGCTGGATCCGGCGGATCCGGAACGCACGCCGAGTTCGCGGCTGGATCTGGATCTCGGCATCACCCTCGGCGACAAGGTCGCGCTGAAGGGCTACGGCCTGGAAGGCACGCTGGGCGGCAACATGCGGGTGCGCTCGCGCCTGGGCCGCGAGATGGTCGCGACGGGCCGGCTGGACGTGGACGGACGCTACGAGGCCTACGGACAGAAGCTGCAAATCACCCGCGGCGAACTGACCTGGAGCAACAATGCAGTAAGTGACCCGCGCATCAACATCCGCGCCCAGCGCGAAGTGATCAGCGCGGGAGTCACCGCCGGCATCGACGTCACCGGCCGCGCCAGCCAGCCACGCGCCAAGGTGTGGTCGGATCCGGCCAGTTCCGAATCCGAGGCGCTGGCCTACCTGGTGCTGGGCCGCTCGCTCAACAGCGCCAGCAGCGACGAAAGCCAGCGCATCAACGCCGCCTCCTCGGCGCTGTCCGCTGGCGCCGGCCTGCTGGCCTCGCAGCTGGGCGCCAAGATCGGCCTGGACGACGCCGGCGTGCTGGAATCGCGCACGCTGGGCGGTTCGGTGTTCGGCGTCGGCAAGTACCTTTCGCCCCGGCTGTATGTCAGCTACGGCGTGTCGATGGTCGGCTCGGGTTCCGCGGTGACGCTGAAGTACCTGCTGCGCAAGGGCTTCGACATCGAGATCGAGTCCAGCACGATCGAGAGCCGTGGCTCGGTCAACTGGCGCAAGGAAAAATAGACGGGTTCATCCACTCCGCTGGAAAAGGAGATTTCATGCGTCAGGTTCTTCTTGCCCTGTTGTTCGTCCTTGCCGCTCCCACCTTCGCCGGTACTCCGCTTCCCGATGCACCGCATATCGTGGTGTCGGGCGAAGGGAAGGTCGCCACCAAGCCGGACAGTGCGCGCCTGAGTTTCGAATTCGAATCCCGCGCCTCCCAGCCGCTGCCCGCCAAGAAGGCCGTGGACGAGGGGGTAAACCGTCTGCTTGGCCTCGTTTCCCGTTTTGGCATCTCGGACGATGACATCGAAGCGGGAAGCCTGCAGGCCTCGGAGGATGTCGACTACACCGATTCCGGAAAGCGGGTTTCCAATGGCTACGAAGCCCGACGGGCTGTGACCGTGTTGCTGAAACGAATCGACGAGCTCAATGAACTGATTGACGCAGGCCTTGCTGCTGGCGCCACAGGCTTCGATGATCTCCAATTCGAGTCCACCCGCGCCGAAGCGCTTCGTTCCGAAGCCAAGCACAAGGCTATCCAGAATGCCCGCGCACAGGCGGATGAAACCGCCGAGGCACTGGGCGCGGAACTCGGGCCCATCTACAGCGTCGACAATGTCGGAGCGCAAGATAGATTCGGATATCAGGGTGAGACGCTGGACAAGGTCACCGTCACCGGAAGCAGGGCCGCCGGGCGCTATGTCGAGCCCTCCGTGGAATACCGAGCAAATGTCAGAGCGGTGTTCGAGCTCAAGCGCTGAACACAATGGACAACGCTTCCACCATCCCCGCGCAACGGCTTCACCAGCAGGGCATCAGCACCCCACTGGCTGACGATCCCGCCGACACGGTCCGCCACCTGCTGGCGGTGCAGGCACAGGACTACTACGGGTCACTGTGGGCAGTCGGCCTGCGGACGGCAGGTGCGCGCGAGGCCGATGTCGAACGGGCCATCACCGAGCGTCGCATCGTGCGCACCTGGCCGATGCGCGGGACGCTGCACCTGGTGGCGCCCGAGGATGCGCGCTGGATGCTGTCGCTCATGGCGGTTCGTGCACTCGACCGCGACCGCGCGCGCCAGGAGCGCGAGTTCGGCCTGGATGCGCGCACGACGGGCCGCTGTGCCGAGGTGGTCACGCGGCTGCTCGAAGGCGGCAGGCAGATGACCCGGGGCGCGCTCTACGAGGCATTGGCCGAACGGAAGATCGACACCGAAGGACAACGCGGCCTGCACATCCTGGGCCGACTCGCCCACGAAGGCCTGATCTGCCAGGGGCCGCGCGAGGGCAAGCAACCGACCTTCGTGCTGCTGGATGAATGGATTCCACGCATCGCCCCGCTCGATCGCGATGCGGCGCTGGCCGAACTGGCGCGGCGCTACTTCGCAGGACACGGTCCGGCCACCGTGCACGACCTGGCCTGGTGGTCGGGCCTGACCGTGCGCGATGCCCAAGCGGCGGTGGATGGCGCGAAATCGGCCCTTTCTCATCATGATCACGACGGTGTCCGCCATTGGTTCACCGAATCACCGACGGATCCCGCGCCTGCGGTTCCGACGGTGCACCTGCTGCCGCCATTCGACGAGTACCTGGTCGGCTACAAGGATCGCAGCGCCGCGCTGGATGCCGCGCACAACCGGCAAGTGGTCGGCATCAACGGGCTGGTCAGTCCGAGCCTGGTCGTCGATGGCCGCGTCAACGCGCTGTGGAAGCGCACGCTGGACCGGCAGGGCGCCACGCTCACGCTGACCCCGCTGCGCCCCCTGCGCAGGGCGGATCGACCGGCACTCGCGCGGGCCATCCAACGCTACGGGGAGTTCATCGGCCAGCCGGTGGTGCTCGCCGCGGACTGAGCGCCCATGCGGCAATCGCAATTGCCCCGCGCGGCGCGGGCCGCTATCGTCGCAGGCTGTCTTTTCCGAGGAATCCCGCCCATGAGCGCACGCACGCCCTTCACCGCCCTGGCCCTGGGCATCGCCCTGGCCCTGCCCGCGCAGGCCAACGAGGGCATGTGGATGCCCTCGCAGCTGCCGCAACTGGCCGGACCGTTGCGCCAGGCGGGTTTCGAAGGCGATCCGGCCGCGCTGGCGGACCTGACCCGGCCGCCGCTCAACGCGGTGGTCAAGGTCGGCGGCGCCACCGGCGCGTTCGTTTCCGCCGATGGCCTGGTGCTGACCAACCACCACGTCGCCTATGGCGTAATCCAGTACAACTCGAAGCCGGAGAAGAATCTGATCGATCAGGGCTACATCGCCGGCGATCGCGCCGCCGAGCTTCCGGCCAATCCCGACTACCGGGTGCTGGTGACCGTCGGTTTCGACCGCGTGACCGATGACGTGATGCGCGATGCCGCCGGCAAGACCGGCCGCGAGTACTACGACGCGGTGGACCGCGCCAACAAGCGCATCGTCAGCGAGTGCGAGCGCGAGGCGGGCATGCGCTGCAGCGTCGCCACCATGTACTACGGCGCCGATTTCTACCGCATCAAGCAGCTGGAACTGCGCGACATCCGCCTGGTCTACGCACCGCCGCGCGCGATCGGCAACTACGGCGACGAGATCGACAACTTCATGTGGCCGCGCCATACCGGCGACTTCACCCTGCTGCGCGCCTACGTCGGCAAGGATGGCAAGCCGGCGGCGTACAGCCCGGACAACGTGCCCTACCGCGCACCCGCGCACCTGCAGGTCGCGCTCGATGGCCCGAAGGAAGGCGATTTCGCGATGCTCGCCGGCTATCCCGGCATCACCTACCGCCACCGCTTCGCCAGCGAATTCAAGGAGCGCATCGAATGGGGCCTGCCGGCCAACGTCGAGGTACTGGACGCGCTGATCGGCATCGTCCAGCAGCGCGGCAAGGCGGATCCGGAAGCCGGCGTGAAGTACGCCAGCCAGCTGTCCGGCCTGAAGAACAGCAGCAAGCGCTTCAGCGGCGAGCTGGAAGGCCTGCGCCGCAGCAACGCCATCCAGGTCCGTGCCGACGCCGAGAAGGTGATGTACGCGTGGCTGGCGAAGTCGGGCGGCGACGCCACGTCGACGCGCGCGCGCATCGATCAGGCGCAGGCGCTGCTCGACCAGGCCAGCGCCATGCGCGAGCGCGACCTGCTGGTCGGCATGATCGACGGCCGCACCCAGCTGCTGCGCAGCGCGATCAACCTGCAGCGGCTGGCGCTGGAACGCGGCAAGCCCGACGCGGATCGCGAAGGCGGCTACCAGGAGCGTGATCTCGCCCTCATCGAGGGCCAGTTGAAGCAGGTCCAGCGTCGCTACGACGCCGGCATGGAACGCGCCTTCCTGACCGAGCTGGTCGGCCGCTACCAGAAGCTCCCCGACGCGCAGCGCCTGCCGGAATTCGATGCCGCCTTCGGTCGCGATGCCGCCAGCCTGGAAGCGACCCTCGCACGCGTCTACGCCGGCACCGCGCTGGGCGAGGAAGCGACCCGCGTCGGCCTGCTGAAAGCCGAACCGGCGGCGATCACCGGCTCGGCCGATCCGCTGCTGGCGCTGGCGGCGCAGTTGCAGCCGGCGCTGCTGCGCATCGAGAACGAGCGCAAGCAACGCGACGGCGATCTGCTGCGCCTGCGCCCGGCCTACATGCAGGCGTTGACCGGCTGGTACCGCAGCCAGGGACGCTCGGTCTACCCGGATGCCAACAGCACCCTGCGGATCAGCTACGGCAAGGTGGAATCGCTGCATCCGCGCGACAGCGTCACCTACTCGCCGGTGACCACCGTGGCCGGCATCGTCGAGAAGAACACCGGCACGGTACCTTTCGATGCGCCCAGGCCACTGCTGGCGGCGATCGCCAAGGGCGACTTCGGCAACACCGCCGATCCCGCGCTGAAGACCCAGACGGTCAACTTCCTGACCAACCTGGACACCACCGGCGGCAACTCGGGTTCACCCGTGCTCAACGCGCGCGGCCAGCTGATCGGCCTGAACTTCGACAGCAACTGGGAGTCGGTCAGCGCCAGCTGGATGTTCGACCCGCGCTACAAGCGCGCCGTGCACGTGGACATGCGCTACATGCGCTGGCTGATGTCCAAGGTCTATGCGGCCCCGCACCTGTTGAAGGAAATGGGGCTACCGGCGGAGTAAGCCGGCTTGTGGTGCCGCGCCGGCGAAAGCATCGGCGCGGCAGGCAGAAGCGCCTGCCCTGCCCGCGTCACGCCACCCGCGCGCGCCGCGCGCGGGTGAGATGCACCAGCAACAGCGAGATCGCGGCGGGAGTCATGCCGGGGATGCGCTGGGCCTGGCCGACGGTCTGCGGCTGCACGCGCGCCAGCTTCTGCTGCACCTCGGCCGACAGGCCGTGCACGCCGGCAAAGTCGAAGCCTTCCGGAATCGGGGTGGACTCGTTGCGTTGCTGGCGTTCGATTTCCTCGCGCTGGCGGTCCAGGTAGCCGGCGTACTTGACGCCGATTTCCACCTGTTCGGCGACCTTGGCGTCGTCCACCGCCGGTCCCAGCGCGGGTACCCGCATCAGCTTGGCGTAGTCCAGTTCGGGACGCTTGATCAGGTCCAGCGCGTTGGTCTCGCGGCTCACCGCCACGCCCAGCACCGCTTCCAGTTCGCGGCCCAGCGCGTTGTTGGGGGTGGCCCACAGCGCGCGCAGGCGCGCGGTCTCGCGGCCGACGGCTTCCTGCTTGGCGCTGAAGCGCGCCCAGCGTGCGTCGTCGACCAGGCCGAGTTCGCGGCCGACGCCGGTCAGGCGCTGGTCGGCATTGTCCTCGCGCAGCTGCAACCGGTATTCGGCGCGGCTGGTGAACATGCGGTAGGGCTCGTTGGTGCCGTGGGTGATCAGATCGTCGATCAGCACGCCGATATAGGCCTCGTCGCGGCGCGGCGACCAGGCGTCCTTCTGCTGCACGAAGCGGGCGGCGTTGAGGCCGGCGACCAGGCCCTGCGCGGCGGCTTCCTCGTAACCGGTGGTGCCGTTGATCTGGCCGGCGAAGAACAGGCCGGCGACCGCCTTGGTCTCCAGCGAGGATTTCAGCCCGCGCGGATCGAAGAAGTCGTATTCGATGGCGTAGCCGGCGCGGGTGATGTGGGCCTGCTCGAAGCCGCGGATGCTGCGCACCAGATCCAGCTGCACGTCGAACGGCAGCGAGGTGGAAATACCGTTGGGGTAGATCTCCACCACGTCCAGGCCTTCCGGCTCGACGAAGATCTGGTGGCTGACCTTCTCGGCGAAACGTACCACCTTGTCCTCGATGGACGGGCAGTAGCGCGGGCCGATGCCCTCGATCTGGCCGGTGTACAGCGGCGAGCGGTGCAGCGCGTTGCGGATGATCTCGTGGGTGCGCTCGCTGGTGTGGGTGATCCAGCACGACACCTGCGCGGGATGATCGGCGACGTCGCCGATGAAGGACATCACCGGCATCGGATCGTCGCCGGGCTGTTCCTCCATCATTGAATAGTCCAGCGTGCGACCGTCGATGCGCGGCGGCGTGCCGGTCTTCAGCCGGTCGACGACGAAGCGGCCTTCACGCAGCTTGTGCGCCAGCGCGGTGGCCGGCGGGTCGCCGGCGCGGCCGGCCGCGTACTGGGTCTCGCCGACATGGATCTTGCCGGCCAGGAAGGTGCCGGCGGTCAGCACCACCGCGGGGGCATGGAAGCGCAGTCCGGTCTGGGTAACCGCACCCCGCACGCTTTCGTTCTCGATGATCAGATCGTCCACCGCCGCCTGGAACACGGTCAGGTTGGGCTGTGCCTCCACCGCGCTGCGGATGGCGCGACGGTACAGCGCGCGGTCGGCCTGGCAGCGGGTCGCCCGCACCGCCGGTCCCTTGGACGCGTTGAGGGTGCGCCACTGGATGCCCGCGCGGTCGGCGGCCCATGCCATCACCCCGCCCAGCGCGTCGATTTCCTTGACCAGATGGCCCTTGCCGATGCCGCCGATGGCCGGGTTGCAGCTCATCGCGCCGACGGTCTCGACGTTGTGGGTCAGCAGCAGCGTGCGCGCGCCGGCGCGGGCCGCGGCGAGCGCGGCCTCGGTGCCGGCGTGGCCGCCGCCGATGATGATGACGTCGTAACGGTAGAAATCGTGGTTCATGGTTCGTGTTCAGCCTGGGAGGTCGGCGCGGTAGAGCGCCGGGCCGGGTGGTGCCGGATTGGCACGCTTCCTGCGAAATACCCGTGGCACCCGATGTGGCAAGCGACAGGGGCGTGGGCTGGAATTGGAACAGGGGCCAGCCATGCGCACAGCGGGGATGCCAGGGCCGGTAGTCGGGGGACTGCCGGCCCTTTTTTTGTGCGCGCAGGATACCGCGTCGGCCAATGAAAAACCCGGCCGAAGCCGGGTTTGAAGGGGCGCCGACGCCCGGCAGGGACCGGAACAGGGGGGATCCAGAACTCCCCACCGGACGTCGACATGGAACCTTTATCGCCTGTGACGTCAGAAAGCGACGCAACCGGTCAACTTCGGTTCCAACGGCCCGACGGCCGGCGACCTGCCCCTCCCCGGATCAGTTCTCGATGACCCGGACCCGTCCGCCACGGGGCTGGATTCGCGGCGCCCCGGCCGGACGCTCGTTGATGCTGCGCGGCATTGACTGCGGCCGCGACGGCGCGCCCGGCGAGACCCGGGGCGGAGCCCCTGGCGAGACCCGCGGGGGCATGCCGGGACTCACCCGTCGGGGCGGCTGGCCCGGGACCGCCGGCTGCTGGCCGTGCTCGCGCCAGGCGCCCCGGGTCGGGTCGCGCCAGGGTGCCGGGCGGTTGCCGCCCGGACCGCTGCCCGGCGGCGGCCGGTAGCCACCATGGTCGTGGCCCGGACGCGGACGATGCACCGGCGGCGGGTAATAGGGGTAGTACGGACCGTAATAACCGTAATAAGGCTGGCGTCCGTAATAGGAAGGCCGGTTGTAGTAGCCGCCGTAATAGCCGCCATAGACCGGATAGCCATAGGCGTCGTAATAGCGGACCACCGGACGGCCCTGGTAATAGCCTCCGGCCGCGCTGGCGCCGACATGGTCGTACGTCGCGCAACCGCTCAGCGCGGCCGCGGCGAGCGCAGCGATGATCAGCAGTCTTGGTTTCATGTGCGGCCCCTGACTTTTCCAGCGACTGCCAGCATCGGGCCGGCGGATTGAATCCGTGCTTAACCCTGGCCATCGCGGCCCGCGGGCTTCACCTGCCGTTGCCCCTTCCCTCCATCCAGCCGGGCCGGGCGGTGCGTTAACCTGTTGCCATGCCGCACACCCTGCCCACGTTCGACGACATCCTGGCCGCCGCCGCACGCATCGCGCCCCACGTCCACACCACGCCGGTCCTGCACTCGCGCGAGCTCGACGAACTGGCCGGCTGTTCCCTGTTCTTCAAGGCCGAACCACTGCAGCGCAGTGGTGCGTTCAAGTTCCGTGGCGCCTGCAATGCCGTGTGGTCACTGCCCGAAGCAGACGCCGGGCGTGGCGTGGTCACCCATTCTTCCGGCAACCACGGCGGCGCGCTCGCACTGGCCGCGCGCACCCGCGGCATCCCCTGCCACGTGGTCGTGCCCGAAGGCGCCGTGGCCGCCAAGCTCGCCTCCATCGAACGCTACGGCGCGACCATCCACCGCTGCGCGCCCACCCAGGCCGCGCGCGAGGCGGCCTGCGCGCGGGTGCAGGCAGAGACCGGCGCCCAGCTGATCCATCCGTTCACCCATCCGGCGGTGATCGCCGGGCAGGGCACCGCAATCCTGGAATTGCATAACAGCCATGGCGCGTTCGATGCGGTGATGACACCGGTCGGCGGCGGCGGCCTGAGCACCGGCACCGCGATCGCCACCGCGCGGGTCGCGCCGGATTGCCGGATCTACGCGGCCGAACCCACCGGTGCCGACGACACCGCGCGCTCGCTGGCGGCCGGTCGGCGCGTGGATGCTTTCACGCCGGACACGATCTGCGACGGCCTGCGCACCCTCGTCGGCGAACCCAATTTCGCCGCCCTGCGCGAGCACGGGGTGCAGGTGCTGGTGGCCGACGATGCGGAAACGATCTCGGCGATGCGCCTGCTCTGGCAATGCCTGAAGCTGGTCGTCGAACCCTCCTCGGCGCTGGTGCTGGCGGTACTGCTGAAGCATCGCGGACGCTTCGCCGGACAGCGGGTCGGGCTGGTGCTGTCCGGTGGCAATGTCGATCTCGACGCCCTGCCCTGGGGGCCGGCGTGAGCGTGAGCGGGACGCGCCGCCAGCGGCGCACGGGATTCTGGGGCTGGATGCGGCGCCTGCTGGTGCTGCTGTTGCTGTGGCTGGCCGGCGTGGCCGGCTATATCAGTTGGGTGGGCCAGCGCGATCAGGCCGCCCCGGCCGACGCCATCATCGTGCTGGGCGCGGCGGCTTACGACGCCAAGCCTTCGCCGGTGTTCGAGGAGCGCATCCGCCACGGCATCGATCTGTACAAGCGGGGCCTGGCCAGGACCCTGATCTTCACCGGCGGCTATGGCGGCTCCGGCGCGCGTTTCTCCGAATCGCAGGTCGGCCGCCGTTACGCCATCCGCCAGGGCGTGCCGGCCAGGGCCATCCTGATCGAATCGGTCTCCCGCAATACCCACGAGAACCTGCGCCAGGCCGCGGCGCTGATGCAGACCCATGATCTGCGCAGCGCGATCGTGGTCAGCGATCCGCTGCACATGGCGCGCGCTTTGCGCATCAGCCACGAACAGGGCATTGATGCGCTGGGATCGCCCACGCCGACCACCCGCTTCCGAAGCTTCACCACCCGCTGGCGTTTCCTGCTGGCCGAGGTGTACTTCTTCCATCGCGACCGGTTGCCGCAATCGCGCTGAGCGCCGCGAACGCGCGCGCGGAGTATCATCCGGCTTTGCTCCGGACGAGGCCACGCCCATGAAGATCGACGGCAACCGCAGGCAGGATCGCGCCACCGAGCTGGTGCTGACGTACTACGCGGCCTTCAACCGGGGCGACTGGGACGGCATGCTGGCGCTGCTCGCCGACGATGTCGTGCACGATCTCAACCAGGGCGCGCGCGAAACCGGACGCGAAGCCTTCGCCGCGTTCCTGGGCCGGATGAACGCCAGCTACCGCGAGAGGCTGCGCGACATCGTGGTGCTTGCTTCGCTGGACGGCGATCGTGCCGCCGCCGAGTACGTGGTGCATGGCGAATACCTCAACACCGACGCAGGCCTGCCGCCGGCCAAGGGACAGGCCTACGTGCTGCCCGGCGGCGCGTTCTTCGATATCCGCGATGACCGGATCGCCCGCGTCACCAACTACTACAACCTGCAGGACTGGATTGCGCAGGTGAGCCGGTAATACGGCGGCTGGTTTCGAAGAGAGCGAACAGCAAATCCTCCTCGGTCCCCCTTCTGCGAAGGGGGAGGAATGGCGGGTGCTTCGGTTCGGTGTGCGAACTATCAGTGCCGGTTCGGACGCAATCTTGGAGAGCCCCTTAATCAGCCATTCGGCTGTTGAAAGCGAAAAAGGGGGCGGGCGCCCGCGTCAGCGGGCGACGGGGATTTGCGCGGGATGAGGGAAGGCGCTGCATCTCCATGCCGTGCATGGCGGCAACGCCGACACTGGCCACGCCACTCGCCAGGCACCGCGGGCACAAATCCGCCGGCGCTACTCCCCGCGACGGCGGATCGGAATCCGCGACACCGGCACGCTGGCGATTTCCTCGCCCTGCCCGCGAATCGGCGCGCCCGGTTCCGGCGCCCAGGCGTGGGCGTAAATGACCTCCCAGGTGCTGGGCAGCTTGCCGTCGGCACCGCGCAGCGGTTCGTACGCCGCGCTGGCGGCGGCGAAGCGGCGGCGGCCAGTCAGGGTGTGCCGGCGCGCACTCATCGCGTTGGTCGCGCCCATCGCGCGCAGCTCGCGCATCAACGCTGGCAGGTCCGCGTAGGTCAGGGTGAAGCGATCCCGATCCAGCACGGGATCGCGGAAGCCCGACATCATCAAGGCGTCACCGAACTGCGCGATCGGGGTGAAGCGGCTGACGTGCGGCGTATCGTCGGCCTCGGCAAAAGCATCGCGCAGTTCCTGCAGCGTGTCCGGACCGAACGTGGAGCAGAGCAGCAGGCCGCCCGGCCTGAGCACGCGACGGAATCCGGCGAACACCGCCGGCAGATCCTCCACCCATTGCAGGCACAGGTTGGAGAACAACACGTCGACGCTGCCCTCGGCCAGCGGCAGCGCGCGCGCGTCGGCGCACACGCGCGCGAACGGTTTCCACCAGCCCGCCTGCTTCTTCGCCTCGCGCAGCATCGGCAATGCCAGGTCCATCGCCACCACCTGCGCCTTCGGCCAGCGCTTGTGCATCGCGGCGGCGGCATGGCCCGGTCCGCTGCCCACGTCCACGGCCAGCTTCGGCGCGCGATCGCCCAGGTAATCCAGCGATTCCAGCAGGCGTTTCTCGACTTCGTGCTGGAGCACGGCGACGGCATCGTAGCCGGCGGCCGAACGCGAGAAGGCGCGGCGGATGTGGCGGTGATCGAACTGGGAACTCATCGGTGGATTGTAGTCGGATGCGGGGAATGGCCCGGGCGGGTCATGTCCTGGAACCGGCGGACGCATGGCCGACGGCGGAGAGGAAGTCGATCAACTCGCGGGCAACCTGATCGGCATGGCCGAGGAAGGGCGCATGCCCGCCACCGGCGATGTCCACGTGCAGGCCCCACGGCGCCAGCGCCGCGGCGTCGCGCATGCCCGCCGCCGGCACCAGCCGATCGCGGCGGCCGGAGATCCACAGGCTGGGCATCGCCAGGCCGGCGAGCGCGTCGCGCAGATCGACCTGTTCGAGCAGCCGCAGGCCCTCCTGCAGCGCTTCCGGCGCGGGCTCGCCGCGCGCGTACAGGGTCTGCTTGAGCGTGCGCAATTCCTCGCGCGCATGTTCTGAACCGATCGTGTCCAGTGCCAGGAAGCGTTCCAGCGTGCCGCGATAGTCGCGCCGCAGTTCCTCGCCGAACTGGTGGAAAACCGAAGGCTCGACCGCGTGCGGCCAGTCCGCGCCGCGCACGAAGCGAGGGGTCGCGGCGATCAGCGCCAGTCCCAGTACCTGCGGCGACGATACCGCCGCCTGCATCGCGAACAGGCCGCCCAGCGACCAGCCCAGCCAGATCGCCGGCGGCGTGCGCGCGAGGATTTCCGTCGCGCACGCCTGCAGTTCCAGCGGCGTGGCCGACTCGCGGCTGTGGCCGTGGCCCGGCAGATCGACCAGATGCAGGGTGCAGCGATCCGCCAGGCGTTCGACCAGCGGCGCGAACACGCCGCCGTGCAGGGCCCAGCCATGGATCAGAACCAGCGAGGGGCCGCGGCCCACGACTTCGATATGCATGCGTTACGGAACTGGAAGCCGCCGGCGCAACCGGCGGGAAAAGACGGCGCCCATTGTCGCCGATCCGGGAATGGCGGCCGCGCGGGCGGCCACCGCGGGTTCAGGTGCCGACGTTGCGGATGCGGCGCACCGCTTCCCACGACCGCGCCAGCACATCGACCAGTTGGTCCACGTCCTGCGGCGTGTGCAGCGCCGACAGGGTGACGCGCAGGCGCGCCTTGCCTTCCGGCACCGTCGGCGGGCGGATCGCCGGCACCCAGAAGCCGGCGCTTTCCAGCGCCGAGGACAGCGCCAGCGCGTTGGCCTCGTTGCCGCACAGCACCGGCTGGATCGGCGTGTCCGAGGCCATCAGTTCCAACCCGCGCCCCTGGGCGGCGGTGCGGAAACGATCCACCAGGCCTTGCAGCTTCTCGCGGCGCCAGTGATCCCGGCGCGCATGCCGCACCGCCACCCGGGCGGCGGCGGCCAGCGCCGGCGGCAGCGCCGTGGTGTAGATGTACGGTCGCGCGGTTTCCGCGAGGTGCTGAATCAACGTTTCGCTGCCCACCACCACCGCACCGTAGCCGCCCAGCGCCTTGCCCAGCGTCACCAGTTGCAGCGGCACCTCGTCCACGCCCATCCGCGCCTCGGCAACGCTGCCATGCCCGTCCGGGCCGCGCACGCCCACGCCATGCGCGTCGTCCACGTACAGCAGGGCCTGCTGCATCCGCGCCACCAAACTCAATGCGCGCAGCGGTGCGACATCGCCATCCATGCTGAAGACGCCATCGGTGACCAGCATCGCCGCGCCTTCCGGCGCCTGCCGCAGCTGGCGCATCGCGCCTTCCGGATCCAGGTGCGGGTAGCGGCGCAGCTTGCAGCCCGCCAGACGGGTGGCGTCGATCAGGCTGGCGTGGTTGAGGCGGTCCTGCACGCACACGTCGCCGTCTTCCAGCAACGCCTGCTGGACGGCGAGGTTGGCCAGAAAACCACTGCCGAACAGCAGCCCGCGCGGATAGCCCAGCCAGTCGGCGATGTCCTGTTCCAGTCCCTCATGAGCCAGGTGATGCCCGGTGATCAGATGGGAAGCGCCGGCGCCCGCGCCATCGCGGCCGGCCGCGTCCTGCAGTGCGTTCTGCACCTCGAACTGCCGCGACAGGCCCAGGTAGTCGTTGCCGGCGAATTCGGTCAACCAGCGGCCATTGACCTCCACCCGCACGCCGTCGCGACGGGTGACGGTGCGGCGCACGCGCGAGCGTCCCTGCGCGGCGCGGAGCTTGCGCTGGTTCTGGACGCGTTCAAGCAGATCGGGACGGGTCATGGCGGACGGCAGCCTGGCAGCGGAACGGCGAACGGATTTCCTCAATTGCGCCGCACGGCCGGAAACACGACGCACGCCGACGACGCCATTACGGCGCCGTGCCTGTCTGCCAGATTCCCCCTGAGCACAACCGACTACGCCGCGTGGTCGCAGCAGGCGGCCGGCGCGGTGATGTCGGCGTGCACCGTAGCGCCGCCGGTAACATTGCTTCTGTGACTGTCGTCAAAATTTTCCACCTGTACCGCCATCGGCCGCAGGCCCAGCCGGGCGAACAGGGCAAGGTCGCGCTCCGTATCGGGGTTGCCGGTGGTCAGCAGTTTCTCGCCGTAGAAGATCGAGTTGGCGCCAGCGCTGAAGCACAGCGCCTGCAACTCGTCGCTCATCGCCTCGCGACCCGCCGACAGCCGCACCATCGAACGCGGCATCACGATGCGCGCGACCGCGATCGTGCGCACGAACTCGAACGGGTCCAGTTCCACCGTGCCGTGCAGCGGTGTGCCGGCCACCTGCACCAGCCGGTTGATCGGCACCGAATCCGGATGCGCCGGCAGGTTGGCCAGCGCCTGCAGCAGGCCGGCGCGCTGATCGCGCGATTCGCCCATGCCGACAATGCCGCCGCAGCAGGTCTTCATGCCGGCGTCGCGCACATGCGCCAGGGTGTCCAGGCGGTCCTGGTACTCGCGGGTGCGGATGATGTCGCCGTAGAACTCCGGCGCGGTGTCCAGGTTGTGGTTGTAGTAGTCCAGCCCGGCGTCCCTCAGCGCGCTGGCCTGCGGGCCACTGAGCATGCCCAGGGTCGCGCAGGTCTCCAGTCCCAGCGCTTTCACCTCGCGGATCATCTCGGCGACCTTCGGGATGTCGCGATCCTTCGGCGAACGCCAGGCCGCGCCCATGCAGAACCGCGAGGCGCCGGCGGCCTTGGCCTGGCGCGCCCTGGCCAGCACCTCATCGGTTTCCATCAGCTTCTGCGCGTTCACGCCGGTGTCGTAGCGCTGCGCCTGCGGACAGTAGGCGCAGTCCTCCGGGCAACCGCCGGTCTTCACCGACAGCAGGGTCGAGACCTGCACCTCGGCCGGGTCGAAATGGGCGCGATGCGCCGTCGCCGCCCGGAACAGCAATTCCGGAAAGGGCAGATCGAACAGGGCCAGCAGCTCCTCGCGCTGCCAGTCATGGCGGAGTTCGGGCGTTTCAATGTGAGCGGACATCGCGGGCTCGCAGGGATAAAGTCGGTCAGTCTGGAAATCCCGCCCCACCCTGTCAACCGCAAGGACGCGATGAAAGTTGACAACTGGCTGACCTCGCTGGGCCATGCCCTGCTTCCTCCACGTTGCCTCGTTTGCCGCGAACATGGCGGCAACGGCCTTGATTTGTGCCCCATCTGCTTCGATTCCCTGCCATGGAACCGGACCGCCTGCGACCGCTGCGCGCTGCCGCTGTCGACACCCGGCCGCTGCGGCCAGTGCCTGCGCCAGCCACCGCCACTGGATGCCACCCGCGCGGTGTTCCTGTATGCGGCTCCGCTTGACCGGCTACTGCCCCGGCTGAAATTCCACCGCGATCTCGCGGCGGGGCGACTGCTGGCCGAGCTGATGGCCGGATCGCTGGACCCGGAGCCGCGACCGGACGCGCTGGTGCCGGTGCCACTGCACCGCGATCGCCTGCGCCAACGGGGCTATGACCAGGGGCTGGAGCTGGCCCGGCCACTTGCGCGCCGGCTGGAACTGCCGCTGCTGCCCGACGCGCTGCGGCGGGTCCGCAACACCGCCCCGCAATCCGAACTGGATGCGCATGGGCGCCGACGCAACCTGCGCGGCGCCTTCCAGGCGGCGGCCCCCGCCACGCTGCCCGACCATGTGGCCCTGATCGATGACGTGATGACGACCGGACAGACCCTGCATGCCGCCGCCGCCGCGCTGCGGCGAGCCGGGGTCGCACGGGTCGACGCCTGGGTCTGCGCGCGCGTGCCGTGACCGGACTTCCGGCAGGTGCGTGGACGCACGCGGTGGCGCACATTCCGCAGGACATCCCCGGGAGTTTCCCTCCATGAAGGTTCGCCCGCTGTTGCTTGGCCTGTCGCTGTGCGTGACGTCCGCGCTGTCCGCCACCGCGTTCGCCGCCGATGATGGCCCCGCGCTGCGCGCGATCGCGCAATCGGTGCTCGACGCGCAGATCCGTTTCGATGTCCCGGCCTTGGACAAGGTACTGGCAGCGGACTACGTGGAAGTCTCGCCGGTGGGCGACGTCGACTCCCGCGAAGAGGTACTGGGCTTCTACGCACCGCAGGCCCGCGAACAGATGCTGTCCAAGGGCGTGGAACCGGTGTCGGCAACGCTGGGAGATCCGCGGATCCACATCGACGGCGATCATGCGCGGCTGATCGCATTGAACACCGCGACATTGCGCATCCAGGGCACGGAGCAGCAGAAGCAGTTGCGCACCGTGTTCGAATTCCGCCGCGACGGCGGCCACTGGAAGCTCGCCAGCGCAACCTACGTCCCGTATCGCGCCAAGCCCTGATCCGGACCGGGCCGCCCGCAGTTTCCCTGCGGGACGGAAGCCACGACTTGACGCCTTCCCGCACCGGGCGTATTCGTGGCCCGGCTTTCCCGGAAAGGAGAAGGAAATGGGCGGCAATCTGTCGGCGAATGCCGCACGTGGCTGGTGGGTATTCCTGCTCTATGGCGTGCTGGCGCTGGTATTCGGCGTGGTCACACTGTTGTGGCCCGGTCGCTCGGTGCTGGCATTGGTGCTGGCGTTCGGCGCGCTCTCGCTGGCCGATGGCATCGTCAGCCTGCTCAGCATTTTCCGCAAGGACATCGCGCTGCCGAACTGGCTGCTGATTCTCTATGCGCTGGTCTCGATCGGCTTCGGCGTGCTGGCCATCACCCAGCCGGCGCAGATGGCCGAGGCGATGCTGTGGCTGCTGGCGATCTGGCTGATCATCGCCGGCATCGCCCGCATCGTGTTCGCCATCCAGGTACGCAAGCTGATCAACGGCGAATGGCTGCTGGCACTCAGTGGCGTGCTGGCGATGCTGCTGGGCGTGCTGTTCCTGGCCAAGCCGGGCATCGGCCTCATCACCATCGCCATGTGGATTGCCATTGGCGCGCTGCTCTATGGCGTCCTGCAACTGATGGTCGCGTTCCGGCTCAGGCGGCTGCAATCGCAGGCCTGAGCCCGCATCAGCGTACCGGCGGGAGTGGAATGGCCGCCTTCGGCGCACGCCCGGAACCAATCATCGCCACCGCGCGCAATTCGACCGGCGCGCTTTCATTGAGTAGCGCGGTGGTGCCCACCGCGCTCCACGCCGGGTAGTGCGAAGGAAAGAATTCGCGATGCACGCGCAGGAAGCGATCGAACTCCTGCTGGAAGGCGGCCGTATCGGTCGGCTGCCGGTGGTAGCTGGTCAGCTCCACGACATCGGCCAGATCCGCGCCGGCCAGCGCCAGCCGTGTCCTCAACACTTCGAACATGCGCCGGATCTTGTCCTCGTAGCCGCCCTCGCCACCGGCCGGGATGCCCGACACGATCACCATGTCGCCCACCTTGACCACCGGCGAGTAGTGCCACTGGTGATAGTCGGCTTCTTCGCCGGGGGCGGCGAAATGCTCGCGGGTGGGAGCGGCGTCCTGCGCGGACGCGGGAACCGCCAGCGTGGACAGGCACAGCAGCAGGGGGAACGCGCGCTTCGGGATCACATGCTTCATGCGGCCTCCATTGGCCTGCCAGCGGACCCTGCGGTCACGGTGATGAGGGGAAGGGTCAACGGGCGGCCAGGGCATAGTGCAGCGCGATGCCCGCGAACACCGCCGCGCCCACCCAGTTGTTGTGCAGGAACGCGCGGAAGCACGGCCCGCGTTCGCGGTGGCGCGCGATGAAGAATTCGTAGGCCACCAGCAAGACCGCCACGCCCAGTCCGGCCCAGTACCAGAGTCCCAGATCCGCCCGTCGGCCGACCAGCGCCAACGCCAGGAACACCAGCGCGTACAGCACGCCCTGGATGACCAGATCCAGATCGCCGAACAGGATTGCGGTGGATTTGGAACCCATGCGGATATCGTCGTCGCGATCGACCATGGCGTACCAGGTGTCATAGGCGGTCGACCACAGGATGTTGGCGCCATACAGCACCCAGCCGATCGGCGGCACTTCGCCCTGCACGGCGGCGAACGCCATCGGGATGCCCCAGCCGAACGCCATGCCCAGGTACACCTGCGGCAGGTGCGTGTAGCGCTTGAGATAGGGATAGCTGGCCGCCAGGAACAGGCCGACGACGCTCATGCCGATGGTCAGCGCGTTCATCGTCAGCACCAGCGCGAATGCGGCGATCATCAGCGCCGCGAACACCATCAGCGCCTCCCGACCGCTCACTGCGCCGGTCGCCAGCGGTCGCGCCTTGGTGCGCTCGACATGCGGATCCAGCCAGCGATCGGCGTAGTCGTTGATCACGCAGCCCGCCGAACGGGTCAGCCAGACGCCGGCGGTGAACACGAACAGGGTCCACCACGGCGGCGTGCCGCCGGCCGCCAGCCACAGCGCCCACCAGGTCGGCCACAGCAGCAACAGCACGCCGATCGGCCGATCGCCGCGGGTCAGTTTCCAGTATTGGCCCAGACGCTCGCGCCAGCGCGGCGTCGGGGAAGCTTCAAAACGTTCGTAACCCATCTTCGGCGCATATCGGGTGGAGGCGATGGCGCCCGCCTTCTTCCTGGCCAGTGGCGCCACGGACCGATCTTACCGCCCCGGCGGCGGCGGTCCGTCCTCCCCGCGCGGCGCGGTCCCGGGTTTCCACGCGCTCCGGCGTCGCCCATTGGGCTGCGCGCCGGCTTCGGGTAAGCTATGCCGTCTGCGCGCCCGTAGCTCAGCCGGATAGAGTAGTGGCTTCCGAAGCCATTGGTCGGGGGTTCGAATCCCTCCGGGCGCGCCATTTTCTCCCGGCCCTCGAAGCGGGTGGTCCGCCAGAGGGTTAGTGGGAGGATTCTCACTAAGTGATGGTTCAAGCCATGGTGAACCGCTTTTACGAGCCTACGCGCCCAATAGAATCAATGACTTGGCTATACGCACCGCATAAGAACCAGCGGTTTGTGGGAGTTTGCCGCGCTTGCAATGATTAGGGAGCTGGCGGGGCTTGATTGGGCGAGACGCAGAACCCGCGCAACACAGCCAAGACTCCGTGCGAGATGGTTCGATGAACAAGGGTGGTGCCCTGGGTGGGATTCGAACCCACAACCTGCCGCTTATCTGGCGCTTACGGGGTATAAGCCCGCTGCTCTACCGTTGAGCTACCAGGGCCTGGTCGCAACTCAGACCAGGGATATTCGGCGATGGCACCTGTGCGTCAGCATGCCTAGACGTTACCACGCGCCTTTTCGTAAAGCACCATTCAAGACGGCTGTACCTTGCTGGCCTTTGGGCACTTGGTCTACCTCACAACGGTAGCGCAGCGACGCCACACGGCCTGCTAGTCACCAGACCAATCAAGGCCTTCTCGACTTCGCCGTCCACTTCTTTGGCTTGCGTTCCTCAATGCGCTGATGCAGCAGTTCGATGTCATTCCTCACCGCAATGATCCAAGGGTACAACTCATCTGACACTGCCGGAAACACACGACTGTCTTCAATCTTCATCTGCGTTAGAAGAATATTGCAGATCTTCATCCACCCCTGAAAAGTTTTCTGGGACTCTTCGCGAATCGAGATGCATGCGGCTTCATTCGTAAGAGATGTTACCAGGGCCATTTGCGATATGTAGACGTTATCGCTATATACAAGCCGAGCATGCGCGGCACCGGCCGGACTTATTCGAACAAGAGTTTCATCTCGCAGCGCCCTTTCCGATGGGTCGTACGCCTCAATTAACGCGCGCGAGAACAACCTATCCAGGTAGTAGCGGAAGGTTTCTCGGTGAACGCCTAGAGAATGGAACTTATCCCAAAGCTGAGATACGCTTGTAAAGCGATCACGCGTGGTGGATGCTTTGTCATCCACCATCGACAGGAAACGGAGCAAATAGAGGGCCATGAATGGCGATGCCAGCGTGCCGGCCGGCCTAGCAAATATGTTCACCAAGAAGTTGTGTTTGTCTTCGTCATACAAGGTGCCCTTCTGCAGCACCAACGCCGTCATGAGCGCAGTTCTTTTCGGGCGCACCTCACCTTTGGCGACATACATCTTGAGAAGCTCTTCCAGCCCAATCCAAGGTGAAGATAGAATTTCGCCAGAGAGCTCAAGGCTTCTTCTGACGTCATAGTTGCATAGTCTGCCGATGACCGCGGTTATGTCGGAAGTCGATACAAATATGGATTCAACTGCAGCACAGAACGACTGCAAGTCCTTGATCGTGAGTCGCATTCCTTGGCCGACTAAAGCGGTCTTCCCTTTACCTTCTTCGGTGTCTCGGAGCTCGGCCTGCAGAACGTCTAGCCGTTTAGCGAAGACATCCTTCAGACTCGGCACAGGTAGAAAGAACGCGCGAGAGTGGAAGCTCTGCAGCGGTCCTGCTTTACTAAGAGACCACACCGTCGTGTCAGTTACGGGACAGATTAGAAACGACGCAACGCTGGTCGATATTCCTACCGCGTACTGAAAAACTCGATCCTGGGTAGAACGCGGAAGATGGTCGACGTTATCGAACACTAGGATCGGCAAGCGCTGCTGCCCAACCAAAGAGCGCTTCAAGAGCTCTAGAAGATATTCGCGCGGTTGATCTCTGCGCAGTGCTGCCAGATCCTCTCCGAACCTTTGCCTAAAGGCGTCTCGGTCGCGTTTGTATAAGGGTGCGAGTTCCCCAGTGCTCATGCGCTTGTACATAGGCCAGAATGCACCACGGAGCTGGTCATATGTAGGCGTTGGCCCGAAAAGTTCTCGCTCCGCTTGCCGAATTAGCTCGCCAGATATCCAGTCAGTAAGGTGCAGGTCTGATCCCTCGCTCTTGAGCATATCGACGCTCAAATGCAGAACCCGTTCCTTGAGACTAGAGGGAAGAATCTTCGAGAAGAATCGATCAAGGAAGGTGGTCTTTCCTGAACCCTTATTGCCTACAAGAAGGACGAACTCGCCGGTTCTAAGCTCAACCGAACTCTCAAGCAACCCCTGTAAGTTATCAGGGTTAGAAACATCGATCGTATCAAGTCGTCGAAGCGCCCTATCGATCAGCTCATTCACAATCTTCTCAAAAGCAACATCCGTCTCGCGGCTGGCCCGCGTCTCAACGAAGCACTCGATGAGGGCTGCACGAGATTTTGTGTTTATCTTTATGAAAGATTTCCGAAATAGTTCACTCAAGGAGAAGGCAAGATCCGAAACTTGCGGAACGCGTTTCTGGCTTCTATCGATCGCCCTGAAGTAGGAGACGGCGAGGGGAATTGAGCCTGATTCCCGCTCTCTCAGAAAAGTTGCGAGCTTCTGCTCTTGCAGTCCCGCTTCCGATATGAAGTCATAGAACTGAGCCCATGAGCCGAGGATGGCTTCGATTGTGGGGAAAACTACCGCCAGCCCTTCATTTGGTGGCTTTCCGTCACTGCGTGACGCCAGAAACATTATCCACTGCCTGCCGTTCGTAACGATGCCGACGGCCGAACCGAATCTTGCCGCATACCCTATTGCTTGGCTAATTCCATCAGAAGCATCTTTTAGTGCGGATCCATCGAGTGCAACGACTGCCATATTTGTCTGTTTTACCGAACAGAGCTCAAAGCCGTCCTTCTTCGCTTCGAGGACAGCACGACAACGGCCTGAACTAAAGAATGCATAGTCAGCAAACCCAGCCCCTTCAATGTAGGGCTCAACGCGAATAGCGTCTTTCTTCCAATCGAGCTCATTCGTTAGGAGCTCGTCTATTACGTGGAAGCGCGTCTGCGCTTCGTTTCCATCTTGATCCAGAGTTGCGCGGTATTTCTCAATGCGCTCCCCAAGGCCCTGCTCCTTTGTTGCAGATGCAGACAGAGTCCCCATGGTCCCTCTCCCATTTTTTCGGCAACTTTACGCCTCGTGCCGCCTCAGCTTCAATCGGTGCCAACCACCTCGCAGTCACGCTTGTTCTCCCAGACGAGTCGGTCTCTGTCAATCGAGTAGGTGAGGAGATTGCCGCTACGACCTGGTTTCCTCCTGCGTTTCCGAGCTTATCTCTTCGTTAAATGAAGATCACCGCGACTGACTATGACACCACCATGTCGTTTTTGGTTCTTCCCCGTGGGGCGGGCGTTTGGCAACCTTGGCAAGAGCGACACCCAGGATCACGCTGAATATGCCGGCAGCATTGTTTGAGTCAGCCCACCTCGCCCACCCCACTTCGTCAGCTCGTTCGTTTTCTGTCACCTTCTTATCGAATAGCTATTCTGGTCTGTGAAGCGGGCAGATCTTGGGCAACACAGAGCATGCTCCCAATACACGAGTCCGCGCCTTTCATGACATTTAGGATCTTTCGCTGTTGACGAGCACCAGGCATGTCGTTGAACCGGTGGGGTATCGCGCCGCGTGGCTGCCTGAGCGTCAGTTGCCCCTGATTATCTGTTGCAGGTTCGCAATCCCGAGCACTTGCTGGACCAAAGCTTGGAAGGATGCCTAAGCAGCTCTCCTAGGGTGGGTATGTAGTACGAAACGGCAGCCAACCGCGCACTCGACACCAAGCGAACCTGAATGCGCTGGACGCCACTGCCCAACCGACTTGCGCCACTAAGGGTCGTCTACTCGCGGCCCTTGGATTTCATCGCCGCACTGATATAACGCATTCGATGGCTTCGAGAAACCTACCTCGGGATGGTCCGGCCACCGATACTGGACCACAAGGAAATAGCACTTCGGCAAGTACATGAAATATTCAAGGAGATACTTCTTCTCAATCTCCTTCTCTACCTTCTGCCCAGGCCTGACGGGCCGGCGTGGCAAAGCCTCCATGCCAGGTGCAATGTGGACACTTGCACCTCCCTGCTGGATCTTCTTCTCCTTCGGGTCGTAGAGAAACAGCCAATAGCCGCCACGATGCGAGCCGGAGAGGTAAACATCCGGCAACTCAATCGTTCGGTCCGAAATGTTGGTGAAGGTCAAGCGGTAACGGTCACCTTCCTCAGCAATCGAAGCCCTGATCGTGGGCTCGGCCTTTTCAGCTGAGGCTACGAAAGCAGGCACCACCAATGCCGCGACCAACGCCAATTTCACGAACCTATTCATGGACACCCCCCAATGGTGCAATCCCAAAGACCCTTGTCTGCGCGCTGCTGATTCTGAGGCGTTAGGGCTCCGTGCCCATACTGAGCATTGCCCTCTCTCATAAGATAGAAGAATCGCTTATTCATCCCTGAGTAGAACGGATTCTCCTTCGTCAGCATTTTCGTGTACGCCTCTGCTTCAGACATGTAGTCGGGCTGCGTATTGTCTGAGTACACAAAGCCCTTCTTTCGGTAGACGGAGAACCTGAGAGCGTGCACGTACTCGTGGTACAGGCTACTTCCAAAACTGTAGTAGTCGAGCTTTTCAAAGGCCAACGGATAGACCTCTACCCTACCGGAGTACTTCGTAAGCATGTAAGAACCCGGGTCAATTCGGGTGGGATCATCCACGTATTCGTAGCCCTGAGGGCTCCCCAGCTTTCCGCGCTTGACCATCTCTTCGATGAATGCTTGGCGCTCTTCAGGCGTGACCGCGTAGTTCCCGACCGCATTGTCTTCCTGGTAATCAATTCTGGTCCGAGAGTTCGCCTCTGCCGGCCGCATCATTGCGGCTTGGACCGCACCACTCACCGCTCCGTTCGCGAACTTTCCACCGGTTGCCTCGGAGATGGTGCCCCCAATCATGGCGCCGGTCGCGGTACGCACCACATTGTTCGAGATGCCCTTTAGCTGCGGCATGATCCCGGCCGTCAGACCCGCAGATGCGAACCCGTTCCCGAAACTGCCGCCCTGGAGGGATTCCATAATGCCACCGGATACGCCCTGGGCAACCATCTGACCGCCAAGCCCCCAATCGGAGGATGCAATACCGGCTCCGAAGGTAAGCGCCGCCCCGAAAGCGCCATAGACGCCCCCTTTCATGGTTCCAGAGGCCACGTAACCAGCGGCAAATCCACCGATGACGGTAACGGCAAATGCCGCGCCCATCATGTTGGCCGAGATGTAGTACTGCTGGAAGATGGCGGCCACCACGGCGATAACGATCGCCAATGCTTGGCGAAGGCTGAAATTTCCCGTCGGATCGGTGTTCACCAGCGGGTTGTTGAACACGTAGGTATAGGCGTTCCAGCTCTGCCCATTGCCCGGTGCCTGCACGAGCGGGTCGGGCTGCAGGAATCGACCCAGCTCCGCATCGTAGATTCGGCCGTTCATGTGGATGATGCCCGTGCCATCCACGTATTCATGGCCGGTGAACCCCCTGGCCGTCGCCGATGGCGCCGTTCCGACCGCATTGGGGTCCGCATAGCTGCGCCGCTGGCCGAACGGGGTGTAGTCCAGGCCGTCGGTGGCCACGCCGTCAGCACCGGTCATGCGAACCAGGCTGCCCAGATGGTCATGGAAGAGGAATCGCGTCGTCTGAACAATGCCATCCACAACCGTCTGCAGCGCGACGCCGGCGACGTACCGCGTTGCGGTGACGGACGCGCCCTGGATGATGACCTCGACGCCGCCGACGTACAGGGTGGTCTTTCCTGCCTCTTCCCGCTTGTAGCGCTGGCCATCCGGGCCGTACCAGAAACGGACCCGCTGCCCGTTGCCCATCTGAATTTCATGGGCCATGCCGTCGGCCGTGTAGCGAATGGTGCGATCACTAGCCGTACCCGGGGCGTCCCTGAGCGTCTGGTTGCCCCGGTCGTCGTAGTAGTAGAACGAGGCGGCTGTTCCCTCCCCCGTTTGGCTGACGGCATGAGGACTGCCGGTAATGGCGCCCAACATCTGCACCACGCCTGTTACCGGCGCTTGGCTCGCTGACGCAACGCCTCGGCCCGCGAATTGCCAGCGGCTCTGTTGGAACCTGGGCTTGCCTTCCCAGCGCGAGTCCGCGCGACGGCTGTCGGCCTCGGAGTATCGACGGGGCGCGTAATCGGGCGCCTGCAGGACGCCGCGCTGGAGCGCCGACGGGCGGTGCGTGGGCTGCAGGTAATCCGCCAGGGGGCGAGCTGCCGCAGACTCGGCCACCAGCGCCGACGCCCCGATACACCCATCCGCGCCCGGGTAGCCATAGCCCACGCCGTCTTTGCTGCAGATATTCCCCAAGCCGTCGTAGACGCTGGCCAACGTCGCCTGGTTGACAGGAACGCCGTTGACCCACGCCAGCCGGCCTTCGGAGAGCCGGTTGAGGTTGTCGTAGGTGAAGGTTTCCAGGTAACGCCCTTCTTTCTGCCGCGTGCTGAGATTGCCAGCAGCGTCCCAGGCGTAAGCTTCCTTGACCACATTGCACGCGGCGTTGCCGGCGCAGATTTCCGAGATGCGGCCTGTCTGCGCGTGGTACTGCCGACGGACCTCCATCGCCGCGTTGTCGGCCCGTCCCTCGCGAACCACATTCCCCCACTGATCCGTGGCCAAGGTTCTTTGGAAGGTGTCGGTACCTGCCGGACACGTCGGGTTCGTATCCCCCGCCTCGCTTGCGCAAATCGCCACAGGACCCCGTGGCCCGTACTGGGTCTTCAGCCACAGGCCTGAGGCATCCTGCACGCGCCAGGGGCGGCCCAGGGTGTCGTACTCGGTCGCGGTGGTGAACAGCTGGCCATCCACGTCCGTCAACGCGGATGACAGCCTGCCCATGCTGTCGTAGTTGTAGTGCTTGGCATAAGCGACCTCCGTGCCGGCTTCGCCCGTCCACGCGCTGTAGGCGCCGGCGATTTCCTCACGGGTTACTTTGCCCGGCGCCCCCAGGTCGTACTCAAATGTGGACTGCGTTTCGATGGTCCCGTTGGCCAGCTTGGCGGTCTTACGCCATACGCGACCGCGCGCATCGTACTCGTGCTCGGTTCGGAAACCGCCGTTGTCCGTCTCGGAGGTCAGTTCGCCGAAAGCGTTGTAGGTCAGCGTGGTCGTGCCCGCATCCGGGTCAACCTGCTGAATCTTCCGCCCAAGCACGTCGTAGGTGAACGTGTTGGTGATGACGCCGGCGCCAGCGTTGCGGGTCACGGTGCGGAGGTTGCCGTCGGACGTGTAGGCAAAGGCCGTCTGCAAACCGGCCGCATCGACCACGCTGACCACCTCGCCCTTGCCATTGAGCGTCTGGCTGGTGGCATTGTCACGCTGGTCGCGAACGGTTGTTGTCGCGCCCGCATAGGTCGTGGCGATCTGGCTGCCGTCGGGCATTTGCACCAACGTAGGTCGCCCCAGCACGTCGAAGGTGGTCGTGGCCCAGAGTCTTTCCGGCGCGGTGCAGACGGTCCCGATACCCGTCGGTCCATCTGTCCCGCCAGTACCCGGAAGGAAGAAGGGATTGGAGGTCCGATTCGCACGCCCGGCAGCGTCATAGGTCTTGCAGACACCCGCAAGATCCTGCCCGTTGACGCCGACATTCATCGTCTCCGACGCTTCCAGGACCGGGCGGCCCAGCGCATCGTGATAGGACCAGGTACGCGGTTTGCCGGTCGAGACCGTGTGTTTTCGGTAGGTCGCGCCGACCGGGCAGTTCACGCTATTGGCGCCTGCACACCAGCGGTAATTCGTCTTGGACGACAACCCCAGCCCGGATGGCGACATGGGGTCGGACTGTGTCCAGACAAAGAAATCTCTGCCCAGCAGCCCCTTGACCGCCACGGTGCGGGTGTTGGTGGCGTCATAGGTGACGGTGGGGTCACCGAAGATGTTGCGCTCCACCACCCGCAACGTGGCCAACTCTTCCCCGCCGCCCATCGACCAGAACGGTTCATAGTTGGCCACCGGGTAGCGTCCGCGGGCATCAAACTCGACGCGCGAGTACCGACGAAGCGGATCAACGCTGGAAGGCTGGAAGCTGAACCCCGCCGTGGAGCAACTGGTGGTCGGGGCCGCGCACGCGGTCTCCTGGATGCGATTTCCAAAGCTGTCCAGCGTATACGCCTTGCTCAGGGCGAGGGCCGCCGCTCCGCCTGGCTGGATGTGCTCGGCCGTCATCAGGCCCGTGACCGCGCCGGCCATGTCATAGCCAAACCCGGTGGTCCGAACGACATCCGGCTGGCCCGGCCGGCGGTGGGTGATGGTGCTGCTGGTCAGTCGGCCCAGACGCCAGCGGGCCACGTCGTCGGTATACGTGTTGGTGGTGATGAGGGTCGAAGTCAGCGTGCTGGCGCCGGTGTACGTGTCCACCACCGTCTGGCTCGCATTGCCGCGAGCGCCATAGCTGTAGGCGGTGGCCACGCGCGCCGTCTGCGCGCCGGTGTACGGGTCGCGCACGGACTCTTCGGTGCCCTGCGTACGCACGTGGAGCGGCGCCTGCGTGGCCAAGCTCGCCGGCGCGACTTCCCAGGAGTGCACATTGTTGGCGAACCAGCTGCCACCGACCGCCGGAAACGCCGGACCCGGCCCACTGAAGCAGCTATTGGTAATCGTTCCCGCCAGGCACGCCGGGACGCTGTAGGTCTGATTGAGCAGCGCGGCCTTGACCGTCTGCAGCGGGCTGGCCACGAACGGGAAGTTCTGCGCGTAGGTGGTCGTCGTGGCGACGTAGCCGCCTACTTCATTCGGGTCATAGACCACGATTTCGCGGAAACCCAGATAGCCACGCCCGCCGGCCTGCATCTTCGCGCCGGCATACCGGTAGTGCAGGCTGGCCTTCGCCGCCGGATTGCCCGCTTGCGGCGAGCTGCTCGCCACCCGCGCCACCAGGTAGCTGGGGGCGATTACGTCCTGGACGGGGGAGCCGCGTCCCCAGTTGGCCGCATTGCGCGTGCCCGTGTCCCGCCGATACAGGTCCTGCAGCGTCATCGGCGCGTAGGTGACGTCGGTTTCGTTACCCAGCCCGTTGACGAACCGGGTGATGACATCGCGCGGCTGGTAGCGCTGGTTGGAGCGCGAAATGTAGACGTCCGCCAGCCCGGCGGCCATGCTCAGCGAGAGGAAGTCCTGATTGCCGTCACCATCGAGGTCGGCGAACACCGGGATTCGCTGTCGCTGGTCGCATCCGGAACCCTCGCAGATTCTCGCGTTGTTGCCCGCGAGGGTGGCTCCCGCAGCGAACCCGCCGGACGGCAACGCCTTGCGCACCGCGTAGGCCTTGTAGCTTCCATAGTCGACCAAATACAGCATGTCGGCGCGGCCATCGCCGCTGACGTCGGCGAATCGCACTTCGTCCTTGAACGCGGTGGTCAACGCCCCTGACGGCGACCAGCGCATGCCATCGCCCGAATTGAGCATCAACTGCCAATCGCTGGTGGAAAAATTGCGAACGAATACATCCGTCAGGCCGTCGCCGTTGGCGTCCGCAAATTCCAGACCTACCGGGTTGTACGGGCCCAAGTCCGCGTAGTAGCTGGCACCAATGGCCGTGGGTGTGAGGGCATCAATCTTCCAGGCGACCGTGCTGCGCTCCACGCGGCGCTCGTAACAAGGGTCGGCCAGCGGCACCACCACGCTTCGCGGGCCGTTGTCGGTCGGATCCACCTCCCGGTACGGGAGTTCCTGGTAGCCCGACGTCGGCACGCCCGGGATGCCTCGCCGCGCGGCCAGCATGTCCGGGCAATCCGGGTGCTCGGGGGTATAGATTTCCAGCTCCCAGTTGAGCATCCCCACCAAGTCCGCGGCCGAATCGCCGTTGAAGTCGATGAGCTGCGTGTAGTCCGCCACCGAACTGCTCGGCAGCACACTGTTGAGCGTGCAGGTGTTGTTCGGGTCATCACAGTCGATGGGACGGGGAATCGACGCCATGTTGACCTGGAAAGAGCGCTCCGCCCCCCACTTGAACGTGGCGCCCTGGCGCTCCATCACGCGCATCTTGGAGCTGTAGTAGATGTCAATCAGGCCGTCGCCGTTGACGTCTGACGTGGTGGTCGTGAACGTCGAGGGGATGACCGGTGACATGCCGGAGAGCAGGTCCTGCGCCATGTCAAAGCCTGTTCCGGTGGACGGGAACAGGCCCCAACCCGCCGTGCCTGCACGGGCTACAAACAGGTCATCACGGCCATCGCCGTTATAGTCGAACACATGCCAGGCGCCGCGGCCGCGATCACTGATGGATGCGGGCAGGCAAATTGATTGGCTGGAGGTGAACGTGGGGATGTCGCTCGCATTGAGCGTTCCCAGCATCACCGTCAACCAGCTCGTGGCGCAGCTGACATTGCCATTGCGCAGGTAAATCAGGTCGGTGCGACCGTCGCCGTTGACGTCGGCCAGCTTATGGTTCCGGTAGGAGCCCGTGTCCACCGGAAGACTCCCGGGCTTTTCATACGTCGCAAAGGCATTCTGGCCCGCCGCCCAAACAAACGACGTGGGGGCTGCACACACGGCGCCGGTATCATCCCGGCATTCCTGTACGCCGATCAGCGTGTCCAGGTCGCTCCCGGACGTGCTGGTGCCATAGGTCAGCACCATGTGCCGGGCCTGGTCGCTAGTCGGGCAGCTGGCGCCGGCGGTGGCGCAGTTGGTGATGCTGTCCAGGCGCATGGAGCCCAGCACACTGCCACCGGCAACGTAACCGCTGGTCTGTCTCGCGGCCGGCCGCACCGAGTAGTTGAACTGGATCTTGGCGTAGGGCGCCAGGCTGACGGATTGGCCCGCCAAAGCGACCTTGCCGGTATAGCGGATTTCCTTGATCAGATGCTCGCCGCTGTTGGCCTGCGTGGGATTCTTGAGGTAGACATAATCAATCGTGTTGCCCGTGGAGTCCATGAGCCGCGTTTGCGCCCAGAACAGGGCCGCACCCGAGACACCAATGGCATTGGATTCCATGATGCCATCGGGGCGATTTGCGCTTGCGCTGGCATCACGGTCGCCGTACCAGCTGGTCGAGCCGTCCTTTCCTTCAACCGTGAAGAACGATGGCCCTTTCCCGCCTGCAGCAGAGTAAGCACAGACGCGGCGGAATGACTCAATTTCCGTGGCCAAGGCCACGCCGGCCATGCCGCCTGCAGAGGGACAAGACTCACTGCTCGGGAGCAACCGCATGCCATCCAGGCAAAAGCGGTCAGTCGCGGTGAAATTCACGGGCCGAGGCGTGCCATCCGGTGTCGCCGCACCGATGAAGTCCCCAGCCTCGCGCGTGGCACGACAGCGGGTAATTGAGGATAGCCCGGTGATCGACCACCCTTCGCCTAATGGTCCATACCCAGCCTGGCTGGAATAGCTCAGCGCCACGTCTGGTTCAACGCCCGCCGTGCCTGGGACCACGTAGACAGGAATCTGATAGGTCGCCGAGCCGGATTCATCGACCCGGAACTCGGCAGACGTTGCGGTCACGCTGTCGGAAATGGGATCAGCTGCTACTAACAGCTGAGGTGGCAAGGGGCCACCTGTGACTTGGGCGACGACAGCTGCAATATGCAGGCCGATCGGCGTCAGGATGACCAGAGCAACGACAGAGAGAAGAAATCCAGCAAGGCGCGACGGCGCGGCATTACCTTCGGTCGACACGGTGGAACCCCCATTTCCACGCGCCATACCCACATACGCATCCCGGCGCGACTATCCATAGGAAGCTCATCGCGCGGGAGGATTCCGGCCATTGAGACTGCACCGACATCCTTACCGAGCAGCAGAGCAAACGGCGCCACTCACCTAGGCGCGCGGATCTTGTATCGCGTTCATGTCCAAGGCGCAAATCTCGGTAAAAAAAGGGAATTTTAACAATTCGCGTTTCTTGGCCAATGTTTTGAGGCTTAGCCCAGGACAGCGTCCAGTTCGGGGGTCGCTGACAGCCTTGCAGGTGCTAGTCGTGCGCATACCCGGTCCGGCTGTGTTGAAGTTCACCGCCGCCCTGCTAGCCCCACTGGTGTTGCTGTTGGGCAGCTACGAGTTGTTCGTCCGTACGACCCGCTTGGGCACCTTGATCAAAGGATGCCGGCGTCCTCGCCGTTGGTCGTGACGGGCCAAAGTTACTAGAAGCATTGACCTTTGCATTACTTGGCCTATCACAACGCGAGACGGTGCCTGAACGTGCCGTATGAGAAATCCGTTTTTTAGCGTCCGAGGTCGACATGGCTAACGCAAAATTTCGATGCCGGTGATTGCTGAACAGCATTCCGGTGAGGTCTAATTTCACCACCCCGCGGCTTTCCGGTGCTGGTACGCGAACTGGATGGTCCTCAGCAGCGGATACTGCTCGGGTACGGCAGCCGTTGCAATTTTCCGAGGCGCAATCTCGGTGGTGATTTCAGCTAGTAGTTCTGCTGTAGTTTTGATGAGCCCACCCCCCAATGTTTTTACGTTGGCATTGCTGGCAAAACCCAAGACCGCAATTTGCTCGATGGTGTCGGGCAGCGCGATGTTGTTACCAAAGAGTCCTGGGATGTGTTTACGTCCGGCTTCAAACTTCTTGGCGTAGCGTTTCTCTCGGACCGCCCAGGGGTTGGCGTCCATGCTGGGCTCCAAGTGCACTAAATGGTGTCGCGTGGGGCAGAAGGCAACAACGTCCAGTTCGCAGTCGTAGCCACCATTGAGTCGCTTACCGACCGCCACATTTCGGCGCACGAAATAGCCGCGGAACTCGTACCACTCGGCAACGAGTTGTTCAAGATGGTTCATGGCCACTTCTCCTGCTTTGTATTGACCGTCCAGCTTGCCCACATTGAAACGCGAGTCAACAGGCTTCTACCCGACCGCATCACTTCAGGCGCTGGCGATATCCACGGGATATCTGATTAATACCAGCAGAGTGGTCACATACAGGAATTGATGTTCAGCAAGACCGGAACTCGCACAAAGCTAGCGCACCATTTTCCGCTGGTTTGGGTACGCTCGCCTTCAGCCAAAGACGGGCATGTTCGGCCGCTCAACAACTCAGCATCTAGCGCTTTTGCTTTCAGGTCCACCTGCAGCCCTGTCCAACCGCGTATAGTACCAACGGCCGGGCTGGGACAACTATGCTAGGCCCGAGGGGGCAGTGCGCCACAGATCACATAGCGGCAAGAGTGCCGGTCGCAGCAAACTCATAGTCGCTACCTCACGCGAAGCCTTGAGGTCCCAAGGTGAGTCGCGGGCGACGAGTCGGCGCGGCAAGACCATCTTGCCGCCGGTTCCGGATGCTATCCTGCAGACAGGCGAACGACGGGAGGATTCTCCTTTTATGAAGATGCCGCCGATGATAGCGCCCGTTACAACCGCTCTGACAAGGACTCCCGAGTCGATTCCAGCTGCGCCGCCCGCACAGCCCCCGTTACCGCCTGCCCCTGCGGCGCAGCTAAGGGCTGTCTCCTCAGCTTATACGGGCGCCAAGCTACAACCGCGCCCCTAATGACCATAGTCGCCCCCGAGAAAATCAAAGCGGCATCGGAATTGGCGTGGATAGCAAACGCGTTCGCGGAGGGCGCAGTTCGGCTAGTGGAGACCCAGGAGAATGAGCCCATCAAGGACTATTACGCATCCAGGGTGCCGATGTTCCTTTTTCACCATGCGATTGAACTCACGTTCAAGGCGGCTATCTTGGCGATGGGCGTCGAGCCACCCAAGACCCATAGCCTCCAAGTCTTGACGGAGTTGTGCTCAACGGTCTGCCCGATCGTCTCGATTCCGATACCCGAATTCCTATCATTTGGCCTGACGTTCGAAGATGACCTTTTCGGGCCCCAGTTCGCCAAGACATTCTTCAGCGAGCTGAACCTGCACTTCAGGTACCCGACTAGCAAGGCAATGGAGAGTCACATCGAGATGGCGATGACGCGGGAAGACTTCTTAGACCAACTTCAGACCTCTAGGCGCCAACTTTTTCAAGTCTTAAATCCTTTGTTCTGGAATTCGAACGACTTTCACGCCCAGAGATTCTGACTAGTTGTGTCAGATGCAGATTCGTTGGGATATTCGAGTTGAGGAGAGAATTCTCCTACCGGCGGGCTGGAAGGCTTCGTGATTGATCAAGCCAACCGCAGGTAAGTCAAGACAGTGAACACGGTGGTCACTAAGAGAAGGGCCGTCAGTGCAGCAGGCATCGCCCAACTGACGAAAGAACTTCTCAATAGATATGGATCGATACGTAGCGTCCGGAACGGCATAAGCGCTAATTTCTTCTCTGGTGGCTTTACCGGACTGAGGAGCGTTCATTTACGTGGCAAGCGAGACAAATTCCGAGTCTGGTTGTCGCAAGACTTAGGTCCGGTGGTCTCCCAATGGATTGAGGAGGAGATTGAGGAACTGGATCGAGGGATCGAACTTGAGGAAATCAATGAAGAGCGCGAGCATTTCGAATAAGTTGGGCAGCAGGGAATTGACGAGCACGGCTACATAGCCGGATGCCATGCAGCTTATTTTTCGCACCTGCCTCGCAAATATTCCGTTCTTGGCCAATGCCGGTCACAGGTGCTGACTATGGCGTGTTGGCTAGTGCTAACGCCTGCTGGTCAAAGGACAAGGAATCCAGCAATGCAGTCGGTCTGCATATTCTCGTATATCGTGCGTTAGTGCCGACGGCATGCCTCTCGAACCGGGCACTGGCATCGTCTGCAACGCAAGTGTAATGCACGTCACATTCGCCCAGCAGAAGGCGCACGAAGATCGTCATCGCGAACTTTTCCTTTTGCGTCCAGCAGCAGTCCGCATTCGCTCAACGGCATTGGAAATCGTTGGCACCGACCGGCCCGCATCCGTCGCCCCAGCGCCCGGTCCTGCGCCAGTAATCAGCAACCCCGGCTTGTATGAGCAACGCTTTGAACTCCGGACGCGCGCGCATGCCGGAGTACGGTGCATTCCAAAGGGCGACATAGGGGTATTGCGTCATCGTGCCATCCCGGAATCCGGGCTGGGTATTCAGCTCCAGGCGCAGCGCCGCCACCGCCAGTTCCGCATCACCCAGGGCATCGGCCACGCTAGTCCGCGTGTACGCCAACTGATGGCCTCCGGTATACGCATCGTCCGCGAGCGCCCTGCGCACGAGGCCGAGCATCGCGGGGCGGTCATCCAGCACCTGGCCCAGGTCGCGCAGGAATGGCGTATCGAGTCCTTCATGCCGCATTAGGCGCTGGTGCAGCGCGTGCAGCTCACGCGAACTGCCCTGTCCATGGCCTGCGAGTTGGCGCATGAAGGCCACATAGTCCGGCTCGCGCTGGCTACCTTCCAGTTGCAGCCCGCGCCGGTACTCGGCGTCCGCGTCGCGGTAGCGTCGCGCGGCGGTGTAGTCGTATTGCAGGTCGCGCGACAGGAACAGCGCCCTGGGTTCGATTGCCCGCACCTGCTCGACCAGGGCGATGGTCTCTTCCAGATGGCCCATTGCGTACAGCATGTAGGCGTAGTCCCAGGTGCGCTCCTTGGTTGGCGGTCCGGCGCTGGCGACCTGCTTTGCCAAGGCGATGGCTTCGACTCGCCGGCCTTCGCGCCATAACGCATTCGCGCGGTCCCGCCGCGCCACCCAGCTGTGCGGTGCGAGGCGGGCAATATCGCGCCGGACCTGCATGGCCTCGGCGCGCAGCGGCTCCGCCTGCGGGCCATCAAGTTCCTGCGCCATCGCCGTGAGCGACGATGCCAGGGCATCCCGGCACAGTACGCATTGCGGGTCCAGCGCCACCATCTCGCGAGCCAACTGCAGGCGCTGGCGGTCATGCTCGACATCGAATCGTTCGCGCATGACGATGCTGCGCCAGCGCAGGAACCGCTCGTAAGCATCGACCTGGGTCGTGCCGCCCTGCTCGCGGTTGAATCGGGCGACATCCAGTTTCACGCGCAGAGCCAGGGCCACGTCGCGCGAGAGCGCGTCCTGCAGCGCGAACACGTCGCGCAGTTCGCGCTCGTAGGTCTTGGACCACAGGTGCGAGCCGTCCTCGGCCCGTACCAGTTGCGCGGTGACGCGCAGCTGCGTCCCTTCCCTGCGGACGCTGCCTTCGAGCAGGTAAGCCACGTCCAGCGCACGGCCGATCGCGCGCAGATCGACGTCCCTGCCCTTGAAGGCTGCGCTCGATGTCCGGCCCACCACGCGCAGCGCGGGCGACTGCGCAAGCTGGTTGCGGATCTCTTCGGCCAGACCGTCCGCCAGGTAGGCCTGGTCGCGCGCCTGCGAAAGATCGACGAACGGCAAAACAGCCAATGACGGCGGCGACGCCGCGGCGCGGTCCGGTCTGGCGCGGAGCGGGTCGCGCATCACCCAGATTAGGACACCTGCGGTCAGCACCAGCAGCGCGGTCCATACGAACGTCCATGCCTGTCGCGACCGCCGCACGGCGACCGGGTCGGCGTGCGTGGTGCCAACCTCAACGAGCGGCATATCGAAGCGATAGCCGATGCCGTACACGGTATGCAGCAGGCGCGGACGCTGCGCGTCTTCGCCCAGGACCTGTCGCAGCAGGCTCATGATCCGGTTGAGTACATTCTGGGTGACGTGCCGGTGGCCCCACACGGTATCGAGGATCTCATCGCGGGTGAAGACTCGGCCGGGCGATCCCGCCAGCAGCGCCAGGACGGCGAACGCCTTCGGTTCAAGCGCCTGCGCCTGTCCCGCACGCAACAGCCGTCGGCCGGCGAAGTCGATGACCACGTCGTCGAAGGCCAGGCGGTCGGGATTCGGCTGTGGCATGCGCTCCCCTGCGGGCGGAGCCCGCCGGTCCAGTATAGGTGCGGGTCCGGGGGGACGCAGCGTGCCATCGGCACCAGCACCTCACGATTTCCTGAGTCTGCCCTAAGGATGTGGAGGGCCTGCGGAGCGACGCTGCTGGACCGGGAGCCCTCCATCGACGGAGCGGCGGGAGGACATCATGAACACGCGATCTGCTCGCCTGGACACCATCGAAAACCGTCTGCTGCGCCGGATCGGCGGTGCTTTTCGGCTCATCGCGCTGGTCGGACTACCGACCTTCGGCGCGTACATCGTGCTCCGTGCGGCAGGCACCACTCCCAGGAACTTCGACCAGTGGCATGCGCTGGTGGCCGGCCTGGCCATCCCGAGGGCCGGGGATTGGATCGCCAATCTCGGCATCGGCCTGCATTTCGCCATGGGCACGGTGCTGGTGTCGGCATGGCCGATCCTGCTTTCATCCCGTATCCGCAGTCGGCACCGCGCGGTGCACCGCTGGACCGGCCGCGTCTATGTCAGCGCGGGCGTGCTGGCAGGCGCGGGAGGCATGTCGTTCATCCTCACCCATGGCGCCTATACACCGGCCGCATCGGTCGCCTTCACGATCTGGGGCGCGGTGATGATGCTGAGCGCCGCCATGGCCTTCGTGCATGCGCGCGCAAAACGTTTCGATCGGCATCGCGCCTGGGCGATCCGCCTGTTCGCAATGGTGCTGGGTTCATGGGTATTCGATCTGGAAATCCGCGCCTGGAAGGACCTTACCGGCGGCGTCGGCATGGGCGCGGGCAGCAGCAGCGGCCCGTTCGACTACGCGATCCTGTACCTGTTCTTCGTGCCCAACCTGCTGGTCGCAGAATACTTCATCCGCAACCTGCACACACGCATTGCATTGCCACGCCTATTGAAGTGGTCCGTCATCGCGGCATCCGCCCTGGCCTGCGCCGTGTTCGCCTACGCGGTCGTGGCGGTGACCGCCACCCCGGCCGGCAAGTACGGGAAGCACCTGCTGCAAATTGCCGGCGGATGAGCTTTCATGCGAGGGCCGGGACACCTGCATGTCAAACGACGGAAGGCATGAAGCGCGTTTCCCCGCTAAGGTACCGATGCTTTCGCCTTTGCCCGGAGCGACAGACAATAGGCGAGCGTCACCGCGATGCCCAACAAAACAGCGGCGCACCCACCGATGACGGCTACCTGGGTCGGTGCGAATGCCCACAGCCCCGCATAGACGAGACCACTCAGCGCCAAGGACCAGCCCCCCACGCGTGTGGCCCGGCGTGCCCACGCGTTCGGCACGAACCGCTTGGGCATACGATTTCCGAACCACGCGACCATCAGCCCAATGGCACCCATGACCAATCGCTTGACCGTTTCGTCGTCGACGTAACCCAGTTTGCGTGCAAGCGTCGCCCCCAGCGCAAGTACCAGAATGCCGACACCCCAGGCGAGGTCCGCCATCAGTTCTCTATTCATCGCACAGTTCCCTTCTTGGATTTCGGCGTATCGGTGCCGACGCCGAAGGAATGGACGAAGCCGAGTAATGCTTCCTCGAGCACCGAAAGCTTCAGGTGATAGATGACGGACTTGCCGGCCTTCTCGACATGTACCAAGTCGGCCTCCTTCAACACGGCGAAATGCGCCGACATCGTGGGCTTGGAGACGTCGAACTGGTCGCTGAGCTCGCCCGCACTCAGCGGTCCATTGCGTAGCAGCTGCAGTACCCGGCGGCGGGTAGGGTCGGAGAGGGCTCGGAAGACTTGACTCATAGTGCGATAATTAGCTAATTATCGAACTATGTCAAGGGCCCGCCGGGGCATACAAGACACCAGGAACCAATCCAAAGTGCGCCTCGCCCAAACGGGATATCTATGTCGTATTCTCTCGGTCGAATATGGGGAGTCCGGATGCGCGTCGAGCTTAGAGTGCCGAAGCTGCCTGATGGCGATGAAGAGGCCGCGCTCGCCACCTGGCACAAGCGAGTCGGTGACAGGGTGCGTCAGGGCGAGAGCATCGTCGATATCGAAACCGAAAAAGTCGTGCTGGAAGTTCCTGCGCCGTCGGATGGTGTGCTTGCGGAAATCCGCTTCCACGAAGGCGTGGCGGTACTCCCGGGTCAGTGCATTGCACTCATTGAGAACGAAGTCTGGCGCGAGGACGGGAGCGCTCGCGTGTTGCCCGCTATCGACGAGGCAGCACTGGCGAGTCTGATTGAACGTGCCAAGGCGATGACCGGGCTGAGTCGCGCAAAGCAGGAACTACTGGAGACCATCGCTCTGATACGCGTGGTCAGGAAACGCTTCGACGCCGGACTGGCGTCGGACATGGGAGCGTTCCATGCCGTTTTTTCAGGCAACCCCGGTACCGGAAAGACAACGTTTGCGCGGCTCTACGCGGCGGCACTTAAAGCACTGGGCGTCGCCAGCAAGGACAAGGTCGTTGAAGTCACCCGTGCAGATCTGGTCGGAGGTTATCTTGGTCAGACGGCGATGAAGACGCGGGAAGTCATCGAGTCCGCCATCGGCGGATGCCTCTTCATCGATGAGGCGTATGCGCTCGTGAATGATGATGAGGATTGGTATGGCAGGGAGGCACTAGCAGAGCTCATCAAGGCAATGGAAGACAATCGCTCAGACCTTGTCGTCATTCTCGCCGGCTACACGGAAGACATGGGGGAGCTACTTAATGTCAATCCTGGCTTGAAGTCACGCATCCTATCTACAGTTCAGTTTGACGATTACAGCGAAGACGAGCTCGTGACCATCTCAAGATCAGTTGCGGCGGACAAGAAGTACGAACTCGATACGGCAGCAGAGCCGGATCTGCTGCTACATTTCCGGAACGCACGAGCCGAAGCGAAGAGCAGGACCTTCGGAAACGCACGTGAAGCGCGAAACATGATTGAACTGATGATCCGAGCCCATGCCGTCCGTGTTGCCGCCATTGCAAATCCGACCATTTATCAACTTTCCCGCTTGGAGGCATGCGACCTGGCGGCCGTAGTTCAATGGCGAAACCGGTAGACGGGCTAGTCGTTCGCCTCTGGCCTATAGCGGACTCGGGCAAGCCAAAGGACTGGCCTTGTCAACCGTAAGGGGGCCCCGGCGGGCAGACTGACTGAGCCTAGGGGACTACGCCTACCTGCAATGCAGCTTCATAGCCACCGGGGACGTACAGCGGCAGCTCTCCCGCCCTGGTAGTTTCCTGCTGGTAAGCCAGCATTCGTTGCTGGCCAACCTCGGCCACATTGCGATCGAGGAACTCCTTGGCTTCGAGCTTGATGCCCTCCGGCAACGGCAGCGAACCACCGAAGTACACCGCGCTTGCTGGCTGCGTTGGAGGCCTTGTGGCGCTTGTCCAGGTGATCGGCAAGTTCGACCGCTTTCGCCACCACGTCTGTGCCCATACTGGCGTGAACGGCTTGCCATCGAGGATCGCCACCAATGAGCGATGCGTGCCGACCAGACGGGTCAGGCGCTGAGAAGCCCAAAAGCCCCGTAGCGACGACAGTTCCTGCGAAACCCGACTGCCAACGGTCCCCACCGGAGTTGTAAGTTGCGAACCTCATCGTGGCGTAGGGGCGCACCCGCAGTATCTTCACCAACCGCCAGGCGATCAATTCTAGCGAAGCTTTCACAAGCTTTCGGCAGTCCCAAATTGTGCTGTGACCACAGCATCCAGCCGGCTTGGCCGCGCTAACTGGCCTGTCTGGCCTGAAGGTCCAGATAATTGTCGCTTTCGTAGGTGGGCTCAGGGCAGGTACACAAGAAGAAACAAGCGCGACGGCGCCAGACTTGCGTCCAGCGTCCCTCTGGCTGCGCGCTAGATATATCTCTTCGCCCTTTCGGCGGTTACGTTCGCGCTCTAGTGCCGCTCGCTGGCCGCCCGCCCGTCCAGTGGCCGTTTATCCAGTCACGTATCGAGCCCCCCCGACTTGGGCGGCCAGAGAAAACGGTGGATGAGCTCTTCAGGATCAATGTCACACGGAGACCGGACACGACGCTGGCCATCACGCTACCGCTTGAACGGGCGTCAGGCTTACAGAAGGAGCTGTTAGCTGCTGTCGCCAAGTCCCCGGGGTAGTGGAATCCGGTAACGATCATTCGAATTACTAGCCAGCGACGACTTGCACAGGCGGTTCGATTCGCTGACGGATCTCATGGTATAGCGGAATCACCGAGTCGATTGCTACTTCTAGTGAGACGCATAGACCAAATCGAATTGGCTCCGCGAAACTTCCGGCGTCTTCCTCACAATTCACCTTGCATGTGAACTTGGCTCCATCAACATAAACAAGAGCTCGTTCTCCTTCAAAAATTTGGTGTTGCACTGTGCCGCGGCGCGCGGCATTGTGCTCTGCTGAGTTTTCTCGCTCTACACCCAGTTCGTTACCGACATCCGTCATCCACAGACGTGCGCGTCGGTAACCTTGATGGGCGTGGTTAGTTGGAGAAATCCAAGCCAGGGTGGCGGTCATCCGTCGCCATTCTGTCGTTCTAGCCAAGCTCGGAGGCAATGGCGCCGAGAACTCAAATGCGCTGCCTGCACTGAGAGCTCCCACGCCGAGTATCGTTGCTCTCTTGGCTGTGGAGGCGAGCGATCGTTCTGGATTCAGGGCACCATATCCCAACCATCTAGCCAAGAAATCCTTTTCCTTCCTACGCCTCGCAGCTGTGTCCTGGACCTCTGCTATATCTGTCCTAAGCGCTAAAAGCATGGCTGGTAAATCACCCCATGAAGCCCCATGCACCAACAAAGCTTTGATCAGTACAGCATCGTATTGAGGACCTGGCGCTGAAGGAATTGCCCTTCTCAATTCTTCAAGTTCTTCGTAAATCTGCGCTGCCAGCCTGCTTGTCAGTGCCGCAGCATTGCTAGTTCCTCGCGAGTACCCCGTAGGGTCTGAACCACCAGTTAGCGGTGGCAACGCAACGCGCTGTCCGGGTGGCCGACGTGCCAGAACAGATTCGACCTTGGTAATGTGTGGTTCGCCGCCGAACGCTTCAGTATGTAGACATCGGCCGCCTGGGGCCAAAAGATCCGGCTTTATTGACCGTTTGTAACCATGGCCAATTCTGGAGAGCGGACTCACTCCAGGCATGTTGAATAGATCGAGGCGGTCGGCCACCGGGACTGCGTGGGAAGCATCGGCATGCAGTGCACCTACTGTCAGCGCGTTCATTGCCTCAGCAGGCGATATCAATCTGCGTCGGTCAGCCTGCTGCAGCAGCGCGCCTAGCGCGAGGCCGCGTCTCTGCGCTTCATGCATGGCGACCAACTCCCCACGAGGTACAAGGAGCTCCAAGCTGCTAGCATCGTTGCCCGCGCTCACTATGAAGAGCACGTTGTAGCGATGAGAAAGCCAATCGATCAAGCGGGCCCACGGGGAAATGTCTCGTGAGAAGATTCTGTTTGCGTCGCCAAGTGAGAGATTGATGATCTTTACGCTTGGTGCCAATGGTGCGCTGCCGGCCTCTCCTTGACATATCCGCTTTACTGCTCGATGTACCAAATCAATTAGTAATACATCGTTCGGCACCGCTTCGGAACGCCTATCGTGGTAATTATCTTCAGGGTCAGGCCTTAGAACTGGGCGGACGTAGATCTTTCGGGTCAGGGGCGCTTCCTTGGCATCAAGCTCGCCGTGAAAGATGAGCGATGCCATTGCTGTCCCGTGAACGCGATCCTTGGCTTCATAGTTTGAAGCCCAATCGTCGGGGTCATCTATCGTGATAGCGTCTCTCAATAAAGCATGATTTGCCATTGGCAACCCATCAAGGAGTGCAAGGACCGGGGGCGCGCGCTCCTGCACTCGAACTTCCGCGACAACTTGTTCGCCTTCCTCTACTTCTCCTCCCTCGACGCACTGCGGCCTGGGTCGGAAGTACATGATCCGGTCCGAGAGGATAAGATCATTCAAATCCCCCCTCAGAATTTCCTCGATAGAGTTTCGAGGCAGCTCTACAAGGATGCCTTGATAGGCTATTTCATTAATGTGAGCTTCGCTTATGACGATGCCATTGAGGGCACTTACAAGTTCGCGTACCTGCGCTATTGTGGCCGCGTTCTTGGCGAAGGACCTGAAGTACCACGTCTCAATCTCAAAGCGAATGAGGTCCTTCCCGCTATCCACCTCGTCCTGCCAGTATGTGAGAACATCGGTATTGAGTCGGTCTCGCACGTCCCAGTAACGAATCGTCTTTAGGTGCTTGAAGACATACTTGAATGATCCATATCCGTCATCGAATGGAGCCTCTGGATCTCGCTCGTATCGCTGCCAGAGCGCTATCAGCTGATCCAGTGCCTCCTTGTTTGACCCAACGAGAAAGATGCGCCCCGCCAAATTCGACATGGGCGCATCGGGGACAGAGAAGTCCTCGTCTGGCGCCACCTGGTCTTCCATAAGCTCGAAGAGCCATTCCAGGCCCTGAATGCGTCCTACGGCTTTCGCGAATCTGTCGATGGAACCCATGACCTCCATCACGAGAACCAGCTCGGGATTGTCTACAGGTGAATGGCCGTTAGCTTTTAACCGTCTACCCTCCATTGCGCTCTGTAGAACAGAAAACTGTGGCGCGATGCGCTCGCGTTGCCGCTCTATCGGAGGGGTTTGGATGAGAGGCGGACGACCATTCAGCTCGTCACGCGCTAACGCCGCGCGCTCGGGAAAAAACAGTAATGGAAACTCACCTTGCGACATCCATGTCTCCATGTGATCAGGTTTGAGTGGCTACACTGAACCTTGATTGCCATTGCTTTAGACGATCCTGAAGAATCATCTTCAAGTTGGCATTGGGCAGTGAGAGCACGTATCGCCGCTGAACGTCTTCGCAGAACTGCTCTAGATCAGAGAAGTTGCCGACATTGAGCTTTGCTGCCAGAGACTTTGGCGTCATACCAAGCGGGGCTTCCAACTTGTCTTGCAGCCGACGGAACCAATCCTCCTTCTGCTCCAGCGTGGGCGCAGGCATTTCCAAGCGCAACTGGAATCTACGCCAGACCGCACGATCAAGGAGTTCGGCGTGATTGGTAGCAGTAATGACCACGACATGGCTTGGAAGAGCGTCAATCTGCAGGAGTAGTGAACTGACAACGCGCTTAATCTCGCCTGTTTCGTGCGTATCACCACGCTCTTTACCTAACGTGTCGAACTCATCGAAGAAAAGAACGCATTGATGAGTGCGCACGAAATCGAAAAGCCGCTTAAGGCGACTGCTCGTCTCACCAAGAAAGCTACCTATTACCGCCTCATAGCGCACTACGAAGAGAGGCGCCATTAGTTCATGCGCGACCGCTTCTGCCAAGGAAGTTTTTCCATTCCCTGGTGCGCCCGACAGCAACATGCGATGGCGCGGCTCTAATCCATAGGAGCGCAGAAGGTCGCGCCTTTGCTGCTCTTCAACTAGTTCACGGCAGGCTGCCCGGACTCCGTCATTAAGCAGCATGGAGTCCAAGGGGCGCGCCGGCTCGATCTCATACAGTAATCCCCCATGGCCGCCATCGTGCGCCCGGATCACATCTGCGGTCCGTCCGCGCGGTGTCGCCGACTTCAGGTTCTGAACCAGTCGGTCCGCCAGTTGGTGGTGTTGCTTGGCGCGTTCCTCAGCCGCCATCGCTTCGACGGTGGTGCGGAAGAGCTGCTGGTCGCCCTCACTACCAGCCTTCACCAAGTTAACGATTAGGTCTGCTCGGGACATATACCCACCTGACATTGCTCATGTTCGTCTATGCCGCGTGCCGCTGTCCACGCACGGCCATTGAACTCTGCCCCCGTCTCGGGGGTTGTGACGATATTTATATTATCATAAATATGATATGTTTTATTCATGTCGAGCTTGGAAAGACTCAGCTTTTGCCTAGCAGAGGATGAAATCGAGGCCTTGGAAGCCCTGCGTCACCGGCTGGGTCTACAGGGCGTGCTTTTCAACCGAAGCGAAGTTATCCGTGCAGCCCTCCATCACCTAGCTGGGCAGGGTGACGCAGACTTGCTCCTCGCAATCTCAGGAATGCCCCGATTCAAACCTGGAAGGCGAGCCAAGCGAGCCGAATAGCTGGCGGCACAAAGAGCATTCTGGGAAATATCGCCTTCTGGGCATCGCTTTCCGAGAAATCTCGCCACTGGCTCAACTTCGATCTCCCCCGAAGCTGCGAATGCTGATATTGACAGGACACCGTGCCGGGCTGAGCACAGCGCTGATGCTGGCCACCCGGTTTCGATGTCCGCTATCGACCGGCTGAATCCGCCACCCTAAGCGACATTCCCGCTATTACATCCGCAGCGCATCCACCACCAGCGAAAACGCCGGCGAGTGCTGGCGCCGGCTCGGGTAGTAAAGATGGTATCCCGAAAACGGCGGACACCAGTCCTGAAGTACGCGCACCAAGCGACCTTCTTCGATGTGAGGCGCAAATTCTTCCTCCGGTAGGAACGCGATGCCTGCGCCGTCGAGGGCTGCCAGCACGATATGGGGCGAGGTATTGAAGATCGCCTGGCCCTCGACACGCACGTTCACTTGTCGCCCACGGCGCTCGAATTCCCAAACGTACACGCCGCCGGAGGGGAAACGGATGTTGATGCAATTGTGTCGCGTCAGGTCCTCGGGAACCTTTGGCGCGGGATTCTTGGCGAAGTAGGCAGGCGATGCCACGGCCGCCATACGCAGCTTGGAACTTATCGGTATCGCGATCATGTCCTTGTCGATGCTCTCGCCCAGACGCACACCGGCATCGAAACGGTCAGCGACGATATCGCGGAGCCCATAGCTGACGTCGAACTCGATGCGGATGTCCGGATAGTGATGCATCACCGGCATGAGCTTGGGCAACAGGATTGTGCGCAGGACCCAGTCACCGCAGGTGATGCGTACCGATCCTGCGGGTTTGTCCCGCAGTTCGGTCAGTGCATCCAGCTCGGATTCGATTTCGTCGAAGCGGTTGCCGATGGCCTGGAGTAGCCGCTCGCCTGCCGGCGTCGGCGACACGCTGCGCGTGGTGCGGGTCAGCAGCCGGATTTCCAGCCGCTCCTCCAGAGCCTTGATGGCCTGGCTGAGGGCCGACTGGGAGACCCCCAGCACCGCACCGGCGCGGGTGAAGCTCCCTTCCCGGGCAACGGTGACGAAGGCCAGCAGGTCATTAAGGTTGCGTCGCGCCATGGGCCTAGTCTGGCACGATCAATTAATTAGTAAAGCTAATATGGTCTAAAAGCATTAATCCACTAATCAAGTGAATCGCGCGAGGGGAGAATTTCCGCACCCTGCTTCCTGGCCCAGAGAAACCCCATGTCTGTCAATAGCGTACGGCGCCTATGCCGGCGACAAACCCTTGGAGCCGATGGAGATCACCCGTCGGGCATCCGGCCCCCACGACGTGCAGATCGAAATCGCTTTCTGCGGCATCTGCCACTCCGACCTGCACCAGGTCCGCGCCGAATGGGCAGGCACCCAGTTCCCTTGCGTGCCGGGCCACGAGATCGTCGGGCGGGTCGCGGCCGTGGGTGCGCATGTCAACGGCTTCCAGCCCGGTGATCTAGTCGGTGTCGGCTGCATGGTCGACAGCTGCAAGCACTGCGAAGACTGCGCCAGCGGGTTGGAGAACTATTGCGATGGCATGGTCGGCACCTACAACTTCCCGACGCCGGACGCCCCCGGCTGGACGCTGGGCGGCTACTCCCAGCAGATCGTCGTCCATGAGCGCTACGTGCTGCGCGTGCGCCATGCAGAAGAACAACTGGCGGCGGTCGCGCCGCTGCTGTGTGCCGGTATTACCACGTATTCGCCGCTGCGGCACTGGAATGCCGGTCCCGGCAAGAAGGTCGGTGTGGTCGGCATCGGCGGCCTCGGGCACATGGGCATCAAGCTCGCTCATGCGATGGGTGCGCATGTCGTTGCCTTCACGACCTCCGAGTCCAAGCGCGATGCCGCCTTGGCGCTGGGTGCCGACGAGGTCGTGGTCTCCCGCAACACGGACGAGATGGCCGCACACGCGAAGAGCTTCGACCTGATCGTCAACACGGTGGCTGCATCGCACGACCTTGATGCCTTCCTCATTCTGCTCAAGCGCGACGGCGCAATGGTGCTGGTCGGCGCGCCCGCCACGCCGCATCCGTCACCGGGCGTGTTCAACCTCATCACCAAGCGCCGCACGCTGGCCGGCTCGATGATCGGCGGCATCCCGGAAACCCAAGAAATGCTCGATTTTTGCGCCGAGCACGGGATCGTGGCCGACATCGAACTGGTCCGGGCCGACGAAATCAATACCGCCTACGAGCGAATGCTCAAGAGCGACGTCAAGTATCGCTTCGTGATCGACAACGCCACGCTTGCCGCTTGATTGCGGCACAACTCGAAGGAACCGCCATGAACAAGTACAAAGTCGGACGCCGCGGCCTGATCAAACTGGCCAGCCTGGCTGTCTTGGTCGGCGCGTCGCCGGCCTTCGCCCAATCCAATCCGTCCGTAACCGGAGCAAGCACCATGCAGTTGACTCAGGAGTGGGACAAGGTCTTCCCCAGGAGCAACAAGGTCGACCACCGGAAGGTGACGTTCAAGAACCGCTATGGCATCACCTTGGCGGCCGACTTGTACGCGCCAAAGAATGCCAGCGGAAAGCTGCCCGCGATCGCCGTGGGTGGCCCCTTCGGCGCGGTGAAGGAGCAATCATCCGGCCTGTATGCGCAAACGATGGCCGAACGCGGCTTCGTCACCCTGGCGTTCGATCCGTCGTATACCGGCGAAAGCGGCGGCGAACCGCGCAACGTCGCCTCGCCGGACATCAACACCGAGGATTTCAGCGCTGCCGTCGATTTCCTGGGCCTGCAGCCCAATGTCGATCGTGAGCGCATCGGCATCATCGGCATTTGCGGCTGGGGCGGCATGGCGTTGAACGCCGCCGCCGTGGACAAGCGCATCAAGGCCGTCGTGACCAGCACCATGTACGACATGACCCGCGTCATGTCCAGGGGCTACAACGACAGCGTGACCCTCGAACAGCGCACGCAGAGCCTGGAGCAACTGAGCCGGCAGCGTTGGCAGGACGCGGCGAGCGGAACGCCAGCGTACGGCCCGCCCATGAATGAACTGAAGGGCGGCGAAGCGCAGTTCCTGGTGGATTACCACGACTACTACAAGACGCCGCGCGGATTCCATCCGCGCTCGGTCAACTCGAACGGCTCGTGGACGGTTACAAACCCGCTGTCGTTCATGAACATGCCGCTGCTGACCTACATCAAGGAAATTTCGCCGCGCCCTATCCTGTTCATCCATGGCGAGAAGGCCCACTCGCGCTACTTCAGCGAAACCGCCTACGCGGCCGCAGCACAACCGAAGGAACTGATGATCATCCCCGGCGCCAACCACACAGACCTGTATGACCGGGTAGACGTGATTCCGTTCGAAAGGATGACGGCCTTCTTCGAGCAAAACCTGGCCGCGAAATGACTGCGCCGGCGGAGATCCCTGCAGGCGCAGGCCAATACGAGGCTGCGACGACGCCCGCCCGGTGGGGCGGCGTTTTCGCGATGTCGTTGTGCGTCTTCGCGCTGATCGCGTCGGAGTTCATGCCGGTCAGTCTGCTGACGCCGATGGCCACCGACCTGCGCGTCAGCGAAGGCTTGGCAGGGTATGGCATCGCCATTTCCGGTGCGTTCGCGGTGCTCACCAGCCTGTCCATCTCCACGCTAGCCGGCAGCACGAACCGCAAGACATTGCTGCTGGTGCTGACGGGCTTGATGGCGCTGTCCGGCGCCGTGGTCGCGCTGGCGCCGAACTACTTCGTGTACATGGTCGGGCGCGCCCTGATCGGCGTGGTCATCGGCGGTTTCTGGTCCATGTCGGCCGCGACTGCGATGCGACTGGTGCCGGCAGCGCATGTGCCGCGCGCCTTGGCGATCTTCAACGGCGGCAACGCGCTGGCGACGGTGATCGCTGCGCCATTGGGGAGTTATCTCGGATCGGTGATCGGCTGGCGCGGTGCCTTCTTCTGCCTGATCCCGGTGGCGGCCATCGCCCTGATCTGGCAGTGGGTCAGCCTGCCGAGCATGACCGTCGACCGCACCGGTAATTCCGGCAACGTGTTCCGCCTGTTCAAGCGCCGATCCGTCGCGCTGGGTATGGCCGCCTGTGGTGCGTTCTTCATGGGGCAATTCGCGCTGTTCACCTATGTGCGGCCTTTCCTGGAAACGGTGACGCGGGTAGACGTGTCCACGCTCTCGCTCATCCTACTGGGCATTGGCGTGACAGGCTTCGTCGGCACCTTGGTCATCGGCAGTTTCCTTGGAAGGGGCCTGTATCGCACCCTGATCGTTATTCCCGTCCTGATGGCAATGATCGCGCTGGCGTTGATCCCCTTGGGCCCGTGGGCGTGGTCTGCTGCAATCCTTTTCGCGTTGTGGGGACTTTTGGCCACCGCGGCGCCCGTGGGCTGGTGGAGCTGGATCGCCCAAGCGCTGCCGGCCGATGCCGAAGCTGGCGGTGGGTTGATGGTGGCAGTGATCCAGTTGGCCATTGCCCTGGGCTCCACCGTGGGCGGGGTGCTGTTCGACCACAGCGGCTACCGAAGCACCTTCGTGGCAAGCGCGATGGTGCTGTTGCTCGGCGCCTTTGTGACCTTGCTGACCTCGCGCGCGCAAACGCCGTGCGCAGTCTGAGCGCGATGCCGATCTTCGAGGAGCGTCATGACTCATAACCACCTTTGTTCACGCTTCGGCCTGCCATCCAGACACCGACTCATGCGTGGGCCAGGCTTGGCGCTCGGGCTGTTGGCGTTGACCGGGTGTAAGGCCAGTCAGCCGGCGGCGTCCGCAATTGCGGCTCAGGATGCTGGCAGAGCATCCACCAATACGGAGGAAACCCGGATGTGGATGACTGTCGGCGAACGTCGCTTCGCCATTAATTTGGCCGACAATGAAACCGCCCGCGCGTTCGCGGCTCACTCGCCGTTGACGCTGGAAATGGCCGAACTCAACGGCAACGAAAAGCATGCCGACCTGTCAGAGCCGCTGCCCACCCATCCGAGTCGGCCTGGAACCATCCGCAACGGTGATCTGATGATTTACGGATCGAGTACAGTGGTCATCTTCTACGAGACCTTTCGTTCCTCTTACGCCTACACGCGCCTAGGGTGGGTGGAGGAGCCGGATGACCTCAGTCGAGTATTGGGCCGTCATGATGTTCGAGTAGTTTTTTCAGAGCAGTAGATGCGGGTTGTCAGCAGAGAATTGGCCCGGCGAGGAGAAATGACCATGCCTATCCCGAAGCAGCGCTTGCTGCGCTCAACGTTTTCCACTCTCTTGATCAGCGCGGCGATTATTCTACTCTCGCTTGCATCAATCAAAGGAGTCGGTGCCATGCACATTGGATCGAAATGGAGTGGTACGTGCCATCATCGGCGGGACGCTCTCCAAGCGCTGGACCGACACACTTGCAGTTGCTGGGAAGGAATTACCACCAACATACCGATCCCAGCGCGGGTTATCTCTGCTGCCCTTGCCACCATCACCTGATGAACTGCAGGCAGTTCCCTCTGCTTTCTTGAAAGTATCCTCTCAAGGGCGTAGTGCTTGACTTTCTTGATCGAAAGCCCCTCCAACGCCAGGAGCACGAACCGCCTATCACACTCCAGGGCGATTGCCCCTCGCACTTGTTGCGCACGCGCCTTGTTGTACCTAAGCGTAAGCTCGCGGTTTCTCGCGTACAGGCCTTCAAATCCCAGTAGTGGTGACAAAGTGCTTAGGGCGGGTAACCACACGTCTCGTTTCTGATCGATTAGCCGTCGAGCCAATTCTTCGAGAATTTTCCAACCTTCCGCTGGCGAAACGTATCGCCGTTCGCCTTGTCTACGGACCGGTGCAAGCTGAGGGAATACCCCGCTCAGGACCTCTCTTGGCCTCAGAATGATGTCCACCAAATTCGTCGAATGTGTGGCGGCCAGCCAGAGTAGGATAGGCAACGTATAACCGTATTTTGGCTGGCGACGAAGCAGTTTTGCCTGACTCGAATCGCGCCCCTGGAAGCGCGCAATAGCTTCGTCCCCCAACTGCCGCAAGGTGTCGGCAGCGTCCACAAGCCATGTGCCGCTTGGTTTCGCCCTATCACGATCAGAAAGATATCCGACCAGCTCATACAGTTGCCCCTCTGCCCAGGCATCGTATCGGGATAGTGCGGCTCCATCACTGGATTTGGTCCACAGAGGGGCACGACAATGGCTACAAAGCGGATGCAAAGCGATCGACGCAATATAGCTCTGGGGTCTGTCGCACTCCGGACATAGACTCCGAAGCCTCATGTTATGCAAGCGGCAGCTATGTACCTGTCGAAGCATGTGAGCGAACTGGCCATAGCCTTCAGCCTTGTCCGGATTGATGCAGATCGGGCACCACCTTTGGCTTGGCGTGAATGCCCATGTCGCCCTAGGTGAGATCACGTTGGCCAAGTACTGGAGCGTATGACCGGTTAGATCGGGTGCACCGCTCAGTTCGTGATAGGTCGCGACTAGTCCGCGGGCGCCGGCACCGGTCCCCATCAACGATCCGGCCAGATCGAACACTCTAGCTCTGGTGGACGTCTCATTGATTGCCTTAATAAACGTGAGGAGCCTGGTGAATGAAACGTTATGGGTTGCTGCCAACCTTTGGAGAACCGAGTGAAAGGACTCAGCATATGGTGTGCCGGCGCTCATAGCTTCCAGGGGGGCAAGGATCTTCATTCCCTCCCCCGCGCCTTCCGGCTGCGATCGCGACGGCTGAGTCCGAGGATCCCCGGCGGAAGGCTAATTGGCTTTCCGCTGACGAAGTTTTCGATGAGATCCGCTTCAGCCCGCATTCGCTCACGGACCACTTGCAACGGCAGCGAATCTTCGACGTGTCGAAATTCGATGTCCGTTCTGCCATCGGCCGCAGCTTTGATCCTTGCTCGCTCCAACAGCGAGATCAACTCACCGGGGATTCCATAGGTGGCCTCGTATAGGGCTTCTGCATTGCCGGTTAGAAGATCCCCCAGACCAAGGTCGCTTTGAACCTGATCCAAGAACGACAGGAACTCGAGCATCGCCTCCTCGGAGTCGTCCTTCATCCTGTCGAGATGCCATATCAACCCGATGCGACTTATCTGAGCGCTGTAGTCCACATAGTCGAGCAGCGAAAGAGTCCCCAGCATGAGCACCCTTACGCCCATTGCCTTCGCGAGTGTCCGTATGCTTTCGAGATAGACCTCGATAGGACGTCCCTTCTTGGTGAGCACCATCAAGTTGGCCTCGTCCAGGATTAGCATTCGGCAAGAAAGGGCTCTGGCTATCGATATGGCGGCCTTGCGCGTATCTTCTTCACTTGCCCTTATCCCCTTAGCTATTCTTGTCAGGGCGAACCTGAGTCTTTCCACTTGCTCGGGAGGGAGGCCCTCCGGAAGAGAATGCGTCATCCCGTGAAATGGATCCCGAAACTCCTCGAGAATCTGCCCGATCAAGTACTTGGACGTAAAAAATCCTGCCTGGGGATTCTCCGCGCTCACTCGAACCCATAGCTGTTTTCCGGACTCTTCTCGCCCTCCGCCGTAGATCTGCGGGCCGATCAGATATGACAGTTCAGTTTTTCCGGCTCCACTTGGGCCAACCACGAACGCGACGGTACCTGCGGGAGAGTTGTCTAATTCTCTGCAGCATTTCATCACGAAACTGAATGATTTGTGCTCCACCAGATTTATTCTTTGGTCCGAGGTCTCAGGCCGTATCATCAACGTCACCTCCGACGATCCGCAGACCAGAACGAGGTAGCTGAGCAAGGTCTGCGAAAGAGGGCTTGCTACTAGCACGCGGCACCGCGTTACTGGCAATTTGGGAATGCGACGGTGCAGCTTCCGCGCAACGTTCTGCGGCATCCGTGGCCTTCAGGTCGCTTCTTCTTTTGGCCAGTATCAGTCGATAGTTGGCCTGGTTTCTCTTCGATACGATGTGGTAGCGCATTCGCTCGGCCACAGCCAGAATTCTTTCAACGCGACACATTCCTGCGATTCGATGGTGATCATTTGATGTCAGGCGGAGCAAGCCAAGACTAGCAATGGTCCAGAGCGTGGACGGGTCGAAAACATCGAGTCGGAGGCCTCCTGGCGCTTCTCCTTGGTGTATGAGCCTGGAAGCTTGGTCACAGGCGTATCGTCTTCCAGCAAATGCAACGCCACGCTCGTACGTGAATCCCTTCGCCTTAATTGGATAGCTGGTTAAGTAGCGTGTGTTCTCGTCCATTGAGATCGGGACCACGCTGCTTGGGAATGCCATGAGCTCGTCCTCAAACGCTTCCCTTGGCGTTCGAAAGCTGTCTCCATGCCTGGTTCCATTCCAGTCGTCTATCCAACCAAGAATCTCGCGCACGACCCTCTGCATATCATGCTGGGCCGTTCGCCGCCCTTTCCGTTTTCCGTCGGAGTCCCGGCCAGCCTGGTCGTGATAGGTGCCGCCAGCTATTGTCTGGAGGTAGGCATTCAGTGCACCGTTGACCGACTCAACTTCCGCACCTGCTCTGGAGCAGGCAACAGGACGTTTGACGCGGTCTACGCCTAGGGAGGCGGCCACTTCCTTCCAGGCGTCGTTACTGAGCTCAGGCCCTCCATCAACGCAAATGCTTTTCGGCAACCACCCGTGGTCATGAACGCAGGCTCGCAAGGCCATGAGGAAGCCCAGCGAGCTTGGCTTTCCAAACATGATCCCGGCTGAAGCGATATACAAGCTGTTCGCCATGACCAATGGAAAGACTACTGGCCTCGTAATCTTCCAGTCCTCGTCGTCGTCGGGAACCACATCGGCGTAGACCGCGTCGCAGTGGCTCCACATGCCACCGACATCCACTCGTTCTATGCAATGGGCGCCCTCTGTTTTCCGCCGGGCCTTTTGTATTGCGCGAGCGCCGCCATAGAGTGCAGCTGCTCTCTCGGGGGTAAATTCCATTGCCAAGTACTTTCTAACTGTTTCTACTACGGGGAGTCCGACACCGCTCCCTCCGTTGCGTCGCACAAGTTCTGCATGAGCCTCAGATGCACTCGGCTTCTTCTTTAGTTCGACGAGGTACTCCTTCAGGAAGGCTCGCAGCATTGCGATTTGTTCGCCTGGAAGAGGCGTCCCTTGACCACCCCGATCTGAGAAGCGAGGAATCAACCCGGCAATAGCGGGAGCACCTTCCGCAATAGCGGCGTTCATGCCATTTCTATGGCGGTGGTCCGTTGAGTTCATCGGATCACCGTTGCTTCGTCGTTCCTTGTATCTAAGGGAACAGGCGACAGCGTGATCTCGCTCGACTTGGGTGGCTCTGATCAAGCGATGAGCATATGAGCCTGGGCGTATCTCGTTGATGCGATATGACTCGATTTCGGCCCGTGCGCGGTCACGCTGGCTCTCGTTGCCAAACACCAGGAAATCGGGCCCTATGGTTTGGTGGTGCAGCAGCCCGAATAATTCGCCTCTTTCGATGAGATCTAGGATGTGATCGGCATCTAGTTCCGTAGATGCTTCAAGCAGTTCGCGAATTGTCCTTGGGCGCTCTGATAGAGCCACATGCAAGCACCGGTTCAGTCGGACGGGCAGCTCGGCCTTTGAGCGTCTTCGTGCCGCGACTATGTATCGAAGGTTGGCGCGGTACTGAGGCGAATACTGCTCCGTGCAGAAGACTTGATGGTCCATCCCCATAAGCTGGGCGGCATTTGTTCCTGGCAGATATGACCATTGGCCATCGTTGACGGACCAGTCCGCGGGAGCGCGTGCCCGGATGCTTTCCAGTTTTGCGAGTGGCTTTACCTCAACCAGATGGACAGCATTGGCGGCGATTTTTAGGTAATCGGGCCGCTGCCGGCGATGTTGGCGTCGTCCTCTCGCGTCATAAGCGAGAACAGTGATCTGGGGCGGCTGCGGCAGCAGGAGAGGCGTGCCCTCCGACTCGCAAAGCAGGATGAATGTCGCTTCCCCGCTTTCGGACTCGAAATCCACTTCAAGGCCACTGGCTGTCTGAATGGCCCCGGTGTTGTTGAACAGGGCCCCTTTTCCGACTTCTCTTGAAGGGCCATTGAACAGAGCGTCCCGCGCATAGGCTACTCCTCGAGGCGTTAGCCTTCGAAAAGCCGGAAGGTATGTCACGCCCTCCCAGATTCGTTCCAGGCGCTGTTGTACTTCGTCGTGCATTGCCATCTCCATTCTTCGGGCAAAGGCATGCCCGGGCCCCTAGCGAGGGCCATTTGACAGAGAGGGGTGGGAGGCGTAGTGTCGTAAGGGAGCGCCAACTCATTTACGCAGTACTCCTCAAACCCCCGTTTCGACGGGGTTTTGTGTTTATGGGTCGACCATATGCCCTCCCGTTGATTGGCTCCCCTGGGTCCTTGGCTCGGAAACGCTAAGGCGCCGCCGGAGCGGTTGAACGCAATTACCTATAGCGTGTTAGCAGCTGCTTGCAAGAGCGCGGGATTGCTCCGCCACTTGTGTTGTTCTATGTATGCCCTGCGTACGCCGATGCGCGTGGCGCAGCCGTCGATAAGGCGTTGTTTTTTGGTCCTTATTCAAGGCCTGATTAGGCCTGGTGCATGTTCGCCTTTGCGGTAAGGCTCTACGGCGACCACGGCACGAAGACTTCGCAATCTGCGCGAGCCAGAGGTTGGTGAGAGTGTAGGGTTGTGGGGTCGGAGCCCTTTTAGATTCCCACTTACCTCTGGTTCTGGGGGGCTCATTAACTGATGGGCGGACCACGGGGACACCGACCGGACGCACGCCTAGGCCGTGGCGGCGACTCAGGACCCCGAGACGCCCCGAACGCGCCCCATCTCCCCTGGTTCCCTCGACCTGCCTGGCTGTCCCTGTCCGCTTTCGGCTCGCTGACGCCGTTGGTGACGAGTACACCGCCCAGGGAGACCGCGATGATCCGTCGTTCCTTGCTCCTGCCGCTGCTGGCGACGCTGTTGCTGGCCGGCTGCGATTCAACCCGCAAGGCGGCCACCGAGGCCGCGCCCGCGCCCCGCGCCTCCGCAGCCCTGCCCCTGTTCGACACCTTCGGCGACCTGCATCGCGACGTGGCCACCCGCGTGCCCGCGGCGCAACGCTACTTCGACCAGGGTCTGCGCATGGCCTACGGCTTCAACCACGAAGCGGCCGGACGCGCATTCGCCGAGGCGGCGCGGCTCGATCCGCAATGCGCGATGTGCGTGTGGGGCCAGGCGCTGGTGCTGGGGCCGAACATCAACCTGCCGATGGATCCCGAGCAGGCGAAGGACGCCACGGCCCTCGCCGCGCGCGCCGCGCACCTCGCCGGTTCGGCACGCCCAGCCGATCGCGCGCTGATCCAGGCCCTGCAGGCACGTTACGCCGATCCGGCGCCGGAGGATCGCAAGCCGCTGGATCGCGCCTATGCCGACGCGATGGCGCGGGTGGTCGCGCAGTTTCCCGACGACGACGACGCGGCGACCCTGTACGCGGAAGCGCTGATGGATCTGTCGCCCTGGGCATACTGGAACACCGACGGCACACCCACGGAATTCACCCCGCGCCTGCTCGGCGAACTGGAACGGGTACTTGCGCGCAATCCGCGCCATATCGGCGCGATGCACTACTACATCCATGCCGTCGAAGCCTCGCCCGCGCCGCAGCGTGCCGAACGCTACGCCGATGCGCTGGCCGCGCTGGCGCCCGGCTCGGGCCACCTGGTGCACATGCCCGCACACATCTACATCCGCGTCGGCCGCTACCACGATGCAACCCTGACCAATTTCGCCGCGACCACCGCGGACAAGGATTTCCTGGCGGTGTGCCGCGGCAGCAACGGCGTCTACCCGTTGGGCTATGTGCCGCACAACTGGCATTTCGCCACCATGACCACGGGCCTGACCGGATCCCGCACCCTGGCGCTGCAGGCGGCGGAACAGACCGCCAGTCGCGCGGATCGCGCCGCGATGGGACAGGCGCCGATGGAGTTCATGCAGCAGTTCGTGGCCACGCCCCTGCTCACCCGGGTCCGTTTCGGAGACTGGGACGCCATCCTGGCCGACACCGCGACATCGCCGGAACTGCCCTATCTGGCCGCCATCCGGCATTTCGCCCGGGGCATGGCGCACCTGCGCAAGGGCGCGGTGACCGAAGCCGCGCGCGAAGCCGGCGCCCTGCACGCGATCGCGAACGATCCGGCAATGACGAAGGTGAGCTTCTTCGACATCAACCACGCCGATGGCGTGTTGCGGGTCGCCGACGCCCTGCTGCGCGGGGAACTGCTGCGTGCGCAGGGCAAGACGGCGGACGGCATCGCCGCGTTGCGCGAGGCTGTCGCCGCCGAGGACGCCCTGGCCTACAACGAACCCGCCGACTGGCCACTGCCGGCACGGCTCTATCTGGGCGCCGCACTGCTCGAAACCGGCGACGCCCAAGGTGCCGCGGAAGCCTTCGGCCAGGATCTGAAGACCTATCCCGATAATGGCTGGTCGCTGCTCGGCCTGGCACAGGCGCAGGCCAAACTCGGCCAGGCCGACGCCGCGCGCGCGACTTCGCGCCGGCAAGCCGCGGCCTGGCAGTGGGCGGATGCGCCGCTGACCGCGGCGCGCTACTGAACGCCGTCCGCGGGAGGATCAGGCGGGCGCTTGTCGGGCTGCTTTCGACTCACTGCTGCGGTCGGATGTGCGCCAGGCCGTCCTCACGCCAACCACCCCCCAGCACCTTGTACAGCGCGACCTGGTTGGACTGTTGCGCCAGCCGGGTGTTCACCAGCGACTGGCGGGCGCCGTAGGCGGCGCGGCGGGCGTCGAGCAGGGTGAGGAAGCTGTCCAGGCCGGCGTCGTAGCGGGCCTGCGACAGGCGTTCGGCCTGTTCGGTGGCGGACACCAGCGCACGCTGCGAGGCCAGTTGCCCGTCCAGGCTGTCGCTCAGCGCCAGCGCGTCGGCGACTTCGCGGAAACCGGACTGGATCGCCTTTTCGTACTGGGCCAGCGCGATGTCCTGATCGGCCGTGGCCATGCCCAGGTTCGCGCGCAGCCGCCCGCCCTGGAAGATCGGCAGGGTGATCCGGGGGATGAAACTCCACGCGCGGGTGCCGCCGTCGAACAGGCCGGACAATTCGGTCGAGGCCGAGCCGATGGCGCCCGTCAGCTGGATGGACGGGAAGAACGCCGCGCGCGCGGCGCCAACATTGGCATTGGCCGACAGCAGCAGATGCTCGGCGGCCATCACGTCCGGGCGCCGCAGCAGCACGTCGCCCGGCAGGCCGGCCGGCAGCGGCCGCAGTGCGGCGATGTCGGCGAGGTTGTCCTGCGGCAGCAGGTCCTCGTCGACCGGGCCACCCGCCAGCAGCACCAGGGCGTTGCGATCCTGCGCAACCTGGCCGGTGAAGCGCGCCACGTCGGTGCGCGCGGTTTCGACCAGGGTGCGGGCCTGGCTCACGTCGAGCGCGGACGAGCCGCCGCGCTGGTGGCGGGCCTCGATCAGGCGCAACGAGTCCTCATGCGCCGCCAGGGTGGCCTGGGCGATCCGCAGTTGTTCCCGATCCGCGCCCAGGGTCAGCCAGGCGTTGGCGACTTCCGCCACCAGCGTCAGCTGCGCCCCACGCCGGTTCTCGGTCTCGGCGAAATACTTCTGCAGCGCGGCGTCGCTCAGATTGCGCACGCGGCCGAACAGATCCAGCTCGAACCCGGCCACGCCGAGATTGGCGCTGTACTGCTCGCTGACCGGGACATCGCCGCCGCTGCGGGTCATCTGTCCCTGCACGTTGAACGAAGGCATGCGGTCGGCGCGCTGGATGCGGTACTGCGCGCGGGCGCGCACCACGTTCAACGCGGCCACGCGCAGGTCGCGGTTGTTGTCCAGCGACTGGGTGATCAGCGTTTGCAGGCGCGGATCCGGAAAGAACTCGCGCCAGCCGATATCGGCGACATCGGCCACGGCCGGGGCCGGCGAGGCATCGCCGGCCGCGTGCGACGCCGGCCATTGCGACGGAATCGACGGCGCCACTTCGCTGCCGCGCGGTGCGAGCGTCGCGCAACCGGACAGCACCAGGGTCATCGCCAGCGCCAGGCCGGCGGTCGAAGGCTTATGCATGGGTTTCTCCCTGGATCTCCGCGTTTCCGATATTCGCGGCGGGCTTCTTGCGACTGAAAACGCGCTGCACCACCACGAAGAACAGCGGCACGAAGAACACGCCCAGCACGGTGCCGACAATCATGCCGCCGAGCACGCCGGTGCCGATCGCCCGCTGTGCGCCGGAGCCCGCGCCCGCCGCGATGGCCAGCGGCAGCACGCCAAGGCCGAACGCCAACGAAGTCATGATGATCGGGCGCAGGCGATCGCGGACCGCGTTCATGGTGGCGTCGATGAGGCCGACGCCCCGCTCCAGATTCTCCTTGGCGAACTCCACGATCAGGATGGCGTTCTTGCTGGTCAGGCCCACCGTGGTCAGCATCGCCACCTGGAAGTAGACGTCGCGCTCCATGCCACGGAAGGTGTTGGCCAGCACCGCGCCGAGGATGCCCAGCGGCGCGACCAGCAACACCGCGGTCGGCACGCTCCAGCTCTCGTACATCGCGGCCAGGCAGAGGAACACGATCATCAGCGACAGTGTGTACAGCAGCGGCGTCTGCGCGCCGGCCTGGCGTTCCTGGTACGACAGCGCGGTCCACTCGATGCCGAAGCCCGGTGGCAATTGCGCGGCCAGGCGTTCGATCTCGGCCATCGCGTCGCCCGAGGCCACGCCGGGCGCCGGTTCGCCCTGGATTTCCATCGCCGAAACACCGTTGTAGCGTTCCAGGCGCGGCGAGCCATAGTCCCAATGCTTGGAAGCGAACGCGCTGAACGGCACCATCCGGCCCTCGGCGTTCTTCACCGACCACAGATCGAAGTCCTCCGGGACCATGCGGAACGGCTGGTCGGCCTGCACGAACACGCGCTTGACCCGGCCGCGGTCGACGAAGTCGTCGATGTACTGGCTGCCCCAGGCGGTCGCCAGGGTGCTGTTGATCTGCTCGATCGACAGGCCCTGTGCGCTGGCCTTGGCCACATCGATGTCGATGCGGAACTGCGGCGTGTCCTCCTGCCCGTTCGGACGCACGTTGGCCAGCTGGCCGCTTTCGGCCGCCATGCCAAGCAGCTGGTTGCGCGCGGCCAACAGGGCTTCGTGGCCCTGGCCGCCGTTGTCCTTCAGGAAGAAGGTGTAACCCGAGGCGGTGCCCAGTTCCGGAATCGCCGGCGGCGGGAACGCGAAGATGAAGGCGTCCTTGATCCCGCCGAGCGCGACCATCGCGCGGCCGGTCACCGGCATCACGCCATCCTCGGCGCCGCGCTCGCCCCAATCCTTGAGCTTGACGAAGGCCATGCCCGCGTTCTGGCCCATGCCAGCGAAGCTGAAGCCCTGCACCGAGAACACCGACTCCACCGCACCCTTCTCGTTCTCCAGGAAGTGGTTCTCCAGTGCCTGGATCGATTCCATCGTGCGCTCCTGGGTGGCGCCCACCGGCGCCTGCACCAGCGCCATCAGCACGCCCTGGTCCTCGTTGGGCAGGAACGCGCTGGGCAGTCGCACGAACAGCACGCCCATCAGCACGAACATGCCCAGCACGATGCCCATGAAGCGCCACGGTCGCGCCAGGATGCCACGCACGCCGCGCTGGTAGCTTTCGCTGGAACGGTCGAAGCCGCGGTTGAACGCATTGAAGAAACGACCGGCCAGGCCGCGATGGGCGACATGATGCTCACCCTTCTTCAGCGGCTTGAGCAGGGTCGCGCACAGCGCCGGGGTCAGCACGATCGCGACCAATACCGACAGCGCCATCGCCGACACGATGGTGGCGGAGAACTGGCGGTAGATCACGCCGGTGGATCCGCTCATGAACGCCATCGGCACGAACACCGCCGACAGCACCAGGCCGATGCCGACCAGCGCGCCGGTGATCTGGCCCATCGACTTGCGGGTGGCCTCCAGCGGCGACAGTCCTTCCTCGGACATGATGCGCTCGACGTTCTCCACCACCACGATGGCGTCGTCGACCAGCAGGCCGATCGCGAGCACCATCGCGAACATCGTCAGCATGTTCACCGAGAAGCCCAGCGCGGCCAGCACGCCGAAGGTACCCAGCAGCACCACCGGCACGGCGATGGTGGGAATCAGGGTGGCGCGGAAGTTCTGCAGGAACAGGTACATCACCACGAACACCAGCACGATCGCTTCGAGCAGGGTCTTCACCACGCCCTTGATCGACACCCGCACGAACGGGGTGGTGTCGTAGGGCGTCTCGGCCTTCAGGCCCGCCGGGAAGAACGGGGTGAGTTCGTCGAGGGTCTTCTGCACGCCGGCCGCGGTGTCCAGCGCGTTGGCGCCGGTGGCCAGGGTGATCGCCAGACCGCTGGCCGGCTGGCCGTTGTAGCGGGTGATGAAGTCGTAGGACTCGGCGCCCAGCTCGACCCGGGCCACGTCGCCCAGGCGCAGTTCCGATCCGTCCTGCGCGCTGCGCACGACGATGTCGCGGAACTGTTCGGGCGTCTGCAGGCGCGACTGCGCGTTGATGGTGGCGTTGAGCTGCTGGCCCTTCACCGCCGGCGCGCCGCCGAGCTGGCCGATGGCGACCTGCGCGTTCTGCGCCCGGATCGCGGCGACCACCTCCGGTACCGAGAGGTGGTAGGTGTGCAGCTTGTTCGGATCCAGCCAGATGCGCATGGCGTACTTGCCGCCGAACACCTGGATGTTGCCGACGCCCGGCACGCGGCTGAGCTGGTCGACGACATTGGAGCCGACATAGTCGGCGATGTCGTTCTCGTCCATGCTGCCGTCCTCGGAGACGAAGGCCAGCACGTTGAGGAAGCCCGAGCTGGACTTGGCCACGTTGATGCCCTGCCGCTGCACTTCCTGCGGCAGCAGCGGCATCGCCAGCTGCAGCTTGTTCTGCACCTGCACCTGGGCGATGTCCGGGTTGGTCCCGCTCTCGAAGGTCAGGGTTATCGTCGCCATGCCGTTGGCGGAGCTGTTGGACGAGAAATAGATCAGCCCGTCCAGGCCCTTCATGTTCTGCTCGATGATCTGGGTCACCGAATCCTCGACCACCTTGGCCGAGGCGCCCGGATAGGTCGCGCTGATTTCCACCGCCGGCGGCGCGACGTTGGGATACATCGAGACCGGCAGCTTGAACAGGGCCAGGCCGCCGGCGAGCATGATGATGATGGCGATGACCCACGCGAAGATGGGTCGGTCGATGAAGAAGCGTGCCATGGGATTCTCCGCTTACCGCGCGCCGTGGACGGCGGCCGGCGCCGTGGACGTCGCGGTCCTTGCCGGCCTGGCGTCCCGCTCGGTGGCCTGCACGGGCATGCCGGGGCCGATCTTCTGCAGGCCTTCGACGATGACCCTGTCGCCGGCCTTGAGGCCGTCCTCGACCAGCCACTTGTCGCCCAGCGCGCGGCTGACCTTGACCGGCCGCACTTCGACCTTGCCGTCCTTGCCGACCACCATCGCGGTGGTATCGCCCTTCGGGTCGCGGGCGATGCCCTGCATCGGCACCAGCAGCGCGTCGTTGCGCACGCCACCGCCGATCACCGCGCGCACGTACATGCCGGGCATCAGCACGCCCTCGGGATTGTCGACCTTCACCCGCAGGCCGAAGCTGCCGGTGCCGGGATCGACGCTGACCTCGGAGAACTCCAGCATGCCCTTGTGATCGAAGGTGCTGCCGTCTTCGAGCAGGATGCTCACCGGCAGTTGCTGGTTGTCCTGCAATCGCCCGGCCGCCAGTTCGCGGCGCAGTTGCAGCAATTCGGCCGAGGACTGGCTGAGGTCGACGTAGATCGGATCCAGTTGCTGCACCGTGGCCAGCGCTTCGGCCTGGCCGGCATTGACCAGGGCGCCCTGGGTGACCGTGGACTTGCCGATGCGGCCGCTGATGGGCGCGGTGATCCGCGCATAGCCCAGGGTCACGTTGGCCGCGTCCAGCGAGGCGCGGGCGGCACCGACATCGGCGTCGGCCTGCTGCTGCGCGGCGACCGCGTTCTCCAGATCCTGCTGGCTGACCGCGTCGATCTTCGCCAGCTCGCCGATGCGGCGCGCGCTCAGGCGGGCGGCGTGGGCGGTGGCCTCGGCGCGCGCCAGCTGCGCGCGGGCGGTGTTGGCCTGGGCGCGATAGCTGGCGTCGTCGAGTTGGTACAGCGGTTGTCCAGCCTTGACCACGCCGCCTTCGGTGAACAGGCGGCGGGCAACGATGCCGTTGACCTGCGGGCGGACTTCGGCGACCAGGAACGCCTGGGTGCGGCCGGGGAGTTCCCGGGTCAGGCCGACCTGTTCGGTCTTCAAGGTGGTCACGGTGACCTGGCCGGGGCCGCCCTGCGGCGCCTCCGGTTCACCACCGCCACAGGCGGACAGGGACAGGCCGATCGCCAGCGACAGGGCGAGGAAGGGGAGCGGGATTCGGGACATGGCGGTGGGGTCGAAGTGGGGATTCGGGCGCCGATTGGCGGCCAAAATGCGCTATGGCGGCGCTAATGGCTGTCAAAAAGCGGGAAACGCGCACCGGGCCTGGCTACCCGCGGAGCGCGGTATCCGGCTGGGCCCAGTGCGGGGCACGAAATATACATTCATGAATGTTTGTTTGTAAACCGGTACAATTCAGCCCGGTTTCACCCAGCGAATGCGCAAGGCAGATGGCCAGAAAAACCAAAGAAGAAGCGCAGGCGACGCGGGAAGGCATCCTCGACGCCGCCCAGGCCTGTTTCCACGAACACGGAGTCGCCGGCACCACCCTGGCGATGATCGGCGCCCGCGCCGGCTATACCCGCGGCGCGGTCTACTGGCATTTCAAGAACAAGACCGAGGTGCTCGAGGCGATGATCAACCGCGAGCGCGTCACCTTCATCCAGCGCCTGCGCCGCACCTACTCTCCCAAGCGCACCACGCCGGTGCTGGATCTGCGTTCGGCATTGCTGGTGTCCATCCAGGAACTGGCGGAGGACGAGCGCGCACGCAACATGATGGAGATCATGCTGCGCAATGACCTGTCGGCCGAAAGCCAGGCCATGCAGGATCTGCAGCACGAAAGCACGCTCGAGGAACTGGAGATCATCACCCTCGCCTTCCAGCGCGCCCGGGACCTGGGCCAGCTCCGCGACGACGCGGATGCGGCCACGGCATCGCGAATCCTGCATGCCAGCCTGTCGGGCGTGCTCTACAGCGCGATGCTGGAACCGGAGCTGTTCGATCTGATGCGCGATGGCGCCGAAGTCATCGACATCGTCTTCGCCGCCTACGTCAAACCAGGCGAGTTCACGCCAGGCGCTCCCGCATCGCCGTTGCCCGATCACGACGACGAGTGATGGCGCGATCGCCGCGGCATTGATTCCCGTCGCCCACCCCGGTTCAATGCCGGGACCGGAGTTCGAGGGAGAAATGGATGCGTGGTTTCCTTTTTGCCGCCGCATGGCTGGCGACCGCGCCTGTGCTGGCATCGGAACCCCGTGACCTGTGTCCCGATCGTCCGGGCCTGGGCACGCCGGCCTGTACGGTGGAACGCGGCGACGCGGTGTTCGAGATCGGCCTGGCCGACTGGACCCGTGACAGTTCACCCGGCCTGCGCAGCGAACAATTCCTGACCGGCGACGCGCTGCTGCGCTTCGGCCTGAACGACACGCTGGAGGCGCAGATGGGCTGGACCGCCTACGGCCGTGTGCGCGAACGCGACACGTTGTCCGGCACGACCACGCGGGCCTCGCGTTTCGGCGATGTCAGCCTCGCCCTGCGCCAGAACCTGCGAAATCCCGACGGCGGCGGCTTCTCGCTGGCGCTGATGCCCTATGCGAACCTGCCCAGCGGCCGCGCGCCGGTGGGTGCCGAGGATTGGAGCGCCGGTCTGCGGCTGCCGATCAGCATCGAACTGGGCACGGTGTCGCTGGGTTTCACCCCGCAGGTCGAAGCCGCCGTGGACGGCGACGGCGATGGCCGGCACCTGAGCTATGGATCCGTGGCCGGGCTGGGATTCGGCGTGAGCGACACCGTGTCCGGATCGTTCGAAGTTTCGCTGACCCGGGATCGCGATCCCGAAGGCCATGTCACCGAGGCGCTGGCCGGTCTGTCATTCGGTTGGCAGCGCGGCGAGGACGCCCAATGGGATGCGGGCGTCAATGCCGGGCTCAATGACGACAGTCCCGACCTGCAGATCTACGTGGGCTACGCGCGGCGATTCCGCTGATCCGCGCGATCTGCAGCGCCGGGCCGGCCCGGCCCCATGGAGAGAGGACGGGCGAAAGCCGGGCGAACCCGGCGCTGCAAGATCAATAGCGGGCGTCGAAGGCGAAGATCGGCTTGCGGGACTTCCACAGGCCATGGGTGAAATCCGGGAACTCCAGGGTCTTGAAGCCTTCGGCGATGGACTGCTCCGACAGCGGCGTGATCGCGCTCCAGGCAAGCGCGTCGTAGATGTCGATCGGCATCGGCGCCTCGGCCTTCACCGCCTCGACGAAGGCATGGATGACGAAGTAGTCCATGCCGCCGTGGCCGGCGCCTTCCGCATCCTGCGCGTACTTGCGCCACAGCGGATGATCGAATTCGTCCTGGTAGCCCTGGAACGGCTCCCACTTGTGTCCCGGACTGCGGCCCTCGATGTGGATGGACTGGTTGAGATCCATCCACAGGCCCCTGGTGCCCTGCACGCGGAACCCGAGCGAGTACGGGCGCGGCAGCGAGGTATCGTGCTGGAGGAGGATGGTCTCGCCGTTCTCGCAGGCCAGGGTGGTGGTGACCACGTCGCCCAGCTTGAACTTCACCTGGGTGCTGGGGTGGGTGGTGCCGCCGCTCTTGGCCACGGTGTACTCATGCAGGCCGCGCGCCTTGGTGGCGAAACTGTTGATGTGGGTGAAGCGGTTGCCGCGGTTGATGCCCGTATACATGGCGCACGGGCCGATGCCGTGGCTGGGATACAGCTCGCCATTGCGGCGGACCGAATGCTCGGTGCGCCAGCGCGCCTCCGACCAGCCCTTGGGACCGAATTCCACGCCGCTGCCGTAGGGCTCGGCCGGATTGCCGGAGTTGAACTTGACCGCACGCAGATCGTGCTGGTAACCGCCCTGCAGGTGGACCAGTTCGCCGAACAGGCCCGCCCGCACCATCTGCAGCGCCGCCATCACGTCGCGGCGGTAGCACACGTTTTCCAGCAGCATGTAGGACGTGCCGGTGCGCTGCTGCGCGGCCAGCACGTCCCAGTGATCCTGCAGGGTGACGCCGGCGACGACTTCGCAGCCGACCGCCACCTTGGCTTCCATCGCCTCGATCGCCATCGGCGCATGCCATTCCCACGGCGTGGCGATGATCACGCCATCCAGCCCGCGTTGCTGGAGCAGGCGGCGATAGGCGTGCGTGTCGCCGTCCTGTCCGTACGCCTTCGGCGCCGGCTTGCCGGCCTTGGCCGCCATGTCCAGCGCCTGCTTGAGCATGACCGGCTCGATGTCGCACAGCGCCGCGACCTCGACGTCGTCACGGCGCAGCAGCTCCTTCAGCAGGACCTGGCCACGCATGCCGGTGCCGATCATGCCCAGCCGGATCTTGCGCTTGCTGGCCCAGGCCGGCGTGGTCGGCAGCAGGGTGGCCGCGCCAAGCGCGGCTCCTGCGAGGATGAACTCTCTACGTTTCATTTGCAGCGGAACTCCCTGTGACAGGGCGCCGGCGGACCGGCGCGTTTGTTTCGTCAGAACTTGTAGCCTACGGTAAAGCTGTAGCTGCGGCCGAAAATGCTGGCGTAGTCGCTGGAGTCGCCCAGGAAGCTGTTCGGATCGTAGAACGGCATGCGATTGAACAGGTTCTTGATGGTGAAGCCGGCGTGCCAATGGTCATCCGGCCGCCAGGACAGGCCCAGGTTGGCGGTCCACCAGGCCGGCACGCCATTGCAGTTGTCCGGATCCACCGGCAACGATCCGGCGGTGCAGGTTTCCGGCGAGTTGTCCTGCGCGTCGACGCGGTCCCATGCCCACTTGGTCTTGCCGACGTAGTTGACGAAGAAGCTGGTGGTCACCTCGCCGTAGGTCCAGTCGGCATTCAAGGTGGCGCGCAGGCGCGGGTTGCCGTAGTAGCCGATCGTGTTGCCGTAGTACCAGCGGGTCTCATCATCCAGGTAAGCCTCGTTGCGGCGCGCGATGGTCGCGGCCACGCCGACGTTCAGCTCGCCCCATTGGCCCAGCGGGAAATGGCCGCGCGCATCGACATCGAAGCCATCGATCAGGGTGCGGCCCTGGTTCTTGTACTGGCCGACCACGCTGGCCACGTTGCCCACGCTGTAGGTGGGCAGCGTGCCCGGACAGGTCACCCCGCTGGTCGGATCCGCGCACATCGCGGCCACCGCGGCTTCCGCGGCGCGGTCGCTGTCGGTGATCGGATTGCGGGTCATCGACACGATGTCGGTTTCCTTGCTGTAGTCCGGCGCGGCGATCTGGTTGCGGCGGTAGATGAACCAGTAATCGGCCGACACCGACAGCCAGTCGAACGGCTCCAGCACCACGCCCAGGGTGGCGATCTTGGCCTTCTCCGGCTGCAGGTTCTGGTTCGGCTGGGTCATGCGTGCCACGGTGCGGCTGCAATCCACGTTGAGCAGCGAGTTGCCGAGATCCACGTCGCCGGGACGGTTCGACTGCAGCAGCAGGTTGGCGATCGCATTGGTCTCGTCGCAGCGGACGTCATCCTCGAAGCCACCCAGCTGGGCGAACACGCCGCCGGTACCGGCTTCGGCCAGGCTCGGCGCGCGGAAGCCTTCCGAGTAGGTGCCACGCAGCATCACCGTCGGCAGCGCCTGGTACTTCAGGCCGATCTTCGGTGCGACGTTGGCGTCGAAGTTCGGATACTTGTCCACGCGCAGCGCCGCGTCCAGTTCCAGCTTCTCGGTGAGCGGGGCCACGACTTCGGCGAACAGCGCGCTGGTGGTGCGCCTGCCATCGAACCACGAACCACCCTGCTGGGTGATCTTGCCATTGGCCGCATCCGTATTTCCCGGCGTGTAGAAGGTCTCGCGGCTGACGTTGAAGCCGAAGGCCGCGCGTACTTCGCCGGCCGGCAGGTTGAACAGCGGGCCTTCGACCTTGCCGTCCAGGGTGTGCAGGCGGGTCCAGGACTGGATATCGAAGGTCGGGTAGGCCTCGCGCAGCAGTTTCGCATTGGCTTCGCTGATCTCGCCGAACCGGTAGGCGGGATTGTCCGAGATGATCACGCGGCCGGTGCCCGGATCCACGGTGAACGGACCGAAGGCCCGGGCGAAACCGTCCAGGTTGACGTTGACGGTCTGGTAGGTGACCGAATGCGTGCCGGCGGTGGCGAACGCGGTTTCCCAGTTCCAGTCGCCAAAGCTGCCGCGCAGGCCGGCCAGGCCGCGATAGCTCTTGTCGGTATTGCGCTGGCCGAAGTGGTTCTTGCCCACGTCCTGCATCAGATACTGCAGGCCGACCACGCCGCCCATCAGCGCGCGCAGTTCGGGACTGGCATGGTTGTAGACGTTGTTCGGGCCCAGATAGGGATAGAAGAACTGATTGACGTTGGTACCGGTATTGCGGGCGAACCAGCTGGTCGGATTGCCGGTGGTGGTGCCGAACGCGCGCGGCGTGCCGCCGTTGGCGCGCAGATCGATGTCGGTGTAGGTCGCCTCAGCAAACGCCTCGGTGGTTTCGCCGATCAGGAAGTGCGCATTGACGTAGGCGGTGATGCGCTCGGACTTCGCGCCCGCGTCAATTTCGTTGTTCATCCAGGTCTGCCAGATGCAACGGGGACCGGCGGCTTCGACGACCACGTTCTGGCAACCCGGCGCGGCTTCCTGCACCCGCCGGCCGGTGACTGGATCGAAGGCGAAGTAGCTGCCGGGATTGAACGTGCCCGGCGCACTGCCGGTACCCAGGCGGAAATTGTTGATGTAGTTCGGGTTGTTGACGTAGTACTGGCCGGGCTTCTTGTCGTACCAGTCGCTCAGCGGGATCGGGTCGCGGCGATACAGGTTCAGCGAGGCGTAGACGTTGTAGCGATCCTCGTCGAGGTTGCCGAAGCCGCCGGTGATGCTGGCCTGGTGCTCGCCATAGCTGGTGATGCGCGAGGAACTGTCGGTGGTCAGGTTGACCTCGAGGCCCTGGTAGGACTTCTTGGTGATGACGTTGATCACGCCGGCGATCGCATCGGTGCCGTACACGGCCGAGGCGCCGTCGGTCAGCACTTCCATCCGCTCGATCGCCGCGGCGGGAATCGCGTCGATGTTGACGAACTGGGTCTGGAAGCCGGCCGGCGCGCCGTAGTACGACAGGCGGCGGCCATTGAGCAGCACCAGCGTACCCTGCGCGCCCATGCCACGCAGGTTGGCCTGCGAGGCGCCGTCCGAGCCGGTGAACAGCGACTTGAAGTCCTGCTGCGCCGGGCGCGCGGCCGGCAGGTTGTCCAGCACCTGCAACAGGGTGCGCGCACCCATGTTCTCGATGTCCTGGCGGCTGATGATCTGCACCGGCGAGGCGGTCTCGACGTCGGTGCGCTTGATGTTGGAACCGGTGACCTCGATGCGGGCCAGTTCGGTGGCCTTGCCGTCTTCCTTCGGCGTCTCGGCGGTCTGCGCCGCGACCGTACCGGTCATGGCGAGCGCCGTGCCCAGCGCGAGGGCCAGTGGCGTGATGGATATACAGCGTTGGCGGCGGCTTGCGGACGACATCGGGTTCTCTCCTCGTTTCGGGGGTGCAGCGCGCGGCGCTGCTGTGGTGGTTTGGGCTTGCGTGAGGCAACAGCGGTCCCGGGCCACGGCCAACAGGCCGCAGTCACAAGGCGGGGGAGACGACGTGAAACTTTTTTTGTGGAGCGGGTTATGGTGGGGAGATGGTGGCGGTATCGCCCTCCTGTCCCATCAGGACAGCATTGGCCCAGTTGCCGCAGACCTGTGCCGGCCGCGCGCCCTGCGCGCCGAGGGTGCGCAGGCTCAGGCGGTGCAGGCCGCGGATGTCGAGTTCGGGTTTGACCACGCCCGGTGCGCGCACCATCCCGCTGTCGTACAGCAGGCGATCGTCGCCCCAGACCTGGAATTGCATGCCGCCGGCCTCGCGGCAACTGTCGTCGATGCCGAGGTCGGCGCGCAGCAGGCGCCAGCCGCCCTTGAGTTCGATATCGATGCGGCTGTCCGCGCCCACGCCCAGGCCACGGCGGAAGTGCAGGCCGTTCATGCGCATCTCGGCCTGGCCGCCGAAGGCGCGGTCGCGCGCGACACCGGCCGGCGGCTCGAGTTCGGACAGGTAGCGCTGCTGCGCCGGGCGCTCGGCATCCTGGTGTTCGAGCACGCGGAAGGTGGACAGGGTGATCGGCCCGACTTCGCGCGGCTGCAGGGCATCGAACGCGCGCACCGTACCGGCCTGCGCCGCCGTCACCATCGGATCGCTGCCGGCGGCGCCGTCACCGTCCGGGTTCTGCGTGCTCAGCACGCGGAAGCGCAGCAGGCGGCCGGCGCGTGGCGCGAAGCTGATCGTCTGTGTGCCCTGTTCCAGCTTCAGGCGGCCACGGGCAATCGGCTCGCCCCATTCGCCATTGCTGTCGGCCAGGTAGATTTCATAGTCGCGCACCTGGCCATGCTTCCAGTGCTGATCGGTGCGTGGTGCCAGTTCGATGCCGTCGATCAGGCGACGCTCGCCGAAGCCGAGCGTCCATTCGTGCGCGCCGGTGCGCACGGCCTGGTTGCGCACGGTGCGGAACCAGGTCGCGGGGTCGTCGTCGAAGGCGTTTTCCAGCGGATGCCCGGGTTCCTCGGCGGGACGATTGACCACCAGCAGGCTGTCGGCCGGCAACGCGCGGCCCAGTTCCGGCGCAGCCGGGAAGGCATCGTCGGCCAGCGCCGCGGCGACCGGGATGTCCAGCCGGAACGCCAGCGCGCGGCGGATGTCGGTGGCCGCACCGCGCACGTGCACGGTGCCGCGGCGCTCCTTGGCGTCGAAGTACCAGCCTTCGGCGCCGGCGTCGAAAGCGGCGCGATCGGCCAGTGGCGGCAGCGCGCGGCCGTCCAGTTCCACCGCGTTCGGCTTCGTCCGGCTCAGCACGCGCAGCGCATAGCGGCGCTGCGGCAACTGGCCGGCGTACTGGCCACGCACGGGATCGATCTCCACCCGCACCTCGCCGCTGCCCTGCGCGGGCGCGTGCATGCGGATGGCCTGTTCGCTGAGCTCGCCCTTGGCGTAGCGGCGGGTGTTGCCGTCATCCTCGTACAAGGTGTAGCTCGACTCGCCCTGCGGATACAGATCCAGGGTCAGTTCGTCCAGCGGCTTCTCGCCGTCGTACAGCATCTCCGGATACATCGGCAGGATCGCGCCAGCCCGCACGAACAGCGGCAGGGTCGCCAGCTCCACCTGGCGATCGATGCGCCGGCCGTTCGCGTCGGCCTGCAGCTGGCGGCCGTCCCAGTAGTCGATCCAGCGGCCCTGTGGCAGGTGGATGTCACGGCGCCAGCCGCGGCTGGCGGCCTGGCTGCGGTACACCGGTGCGACCAGCAGTTCGCGGCCCAGCAGGAACTGGTACTTGTGCGCCTCGGTCCACGCTTGCGGATCGGCGGGGTAGTCCCACATCAGGCCGCGCACGATCGGCGCGCCGGTGGTTTCCGCGTCGCGCGCCAGCCCGTACATGTACGGGGTCAGGCGCATCTTCAGCTTGAGGTAGTCGCGGTTGATGCTGCGATACGGCTCGTCGAACCACCACGGATGCTTGCGCGCGCCGGACGACCAGCCCGACATGCCCATCAGCACCGGGGTGAAACTCTTCCATTGCAGGTCGCGGGTGTAGGTCTCGGCGCTGCCGCCGAAGATCGCGTCCACGTCGCCGGTGGCGTAGGCCATGCCCGACAGGCCGGAACCGATCAGGGTCGGGATGTGCCAGCGGATGTAGTCCCAGCTGGCGCTCTGGTCGCCGGTCCACGCCACCGCATAGCGCTGGATGCCGGCCCAGCCCATTACCGTCCACAGGAACGGGCGCGAGTCGGAGTTGTTGAGGATGCCGTTGTAGGCGGACTGGTTGGCGTCCATCGCGAACTGGTAGCCCTTGCCGGTCCAGGCCACGTCCAGCTTCTGCACGCGGCTGCCGGCCTTGCCGACTTCCCACGCGATCTTGTCTACGCCGTTCTCGGTCCACAGGCCGGTCCGGAAGCCGTAGCGCGCCAGCCCCTGCACGACCTTGGGCAGATCCGTGTAGCCGCAGCCATAGCCGTCGTTGGGCAGGATCCAGCCGCCGGGCATGTCGTGCTCGCGGTACTTGCGGGCGACGCTGTCGATCACGTCCGGCGTGGTGCCGGTCGGACCATCGCTCCAGCCTTCGGGCACCGTGCCGGGTTTCTTCCTGTTGTCGCCGTCGTTGTAGCAATCGGCGTCGCCGTAGGACAGCGCCCAGCGCGGCAACAGGCCGGGGCGTCCGGTCAGCGCGGTGTAGCGATCCAGCAGCTCGTGCAGGCCCGCGCCGACGAAGTAGTAGGCGTCGAAGCGATCCTCGCGGTGCAGCAGGGTGGCCTGGTCCGGCTGGCGCAGATCGTAATTGCCGTCGCTCCAGGTGTTGCGCAACATGCCCCAGCCACGCGAGCTCAGCAGCATCGGCGCGGGACTCGGGCGATCACCTTCCTCCCAGCCACCGGAGTAGGCGATTTCCAGTTCGCGGCCCTTGAACTCGAAGCGGCCGTTCTGTTGCCCGCCGCCGTAGAAATGCTCGCCGGCCTCGCTGGACAACACCTGCACGCTTTGCTGCGCGTCCAGATCCAGCGGCTGCAATTCGCGCCACAGCGGGATGACCTGATCGCCGGCCACCCGCTCAAGCGACAGGCGCAGCGGCTGGCGCTGGATATGCAGCACCAGCGCGCCGGTGCGGATGCGCGCTTCCTTCGCGTCTTCCTCGAAAGCAAAATCGATCTTGCCCGCCGGTTGCGGCAACACGATCGGCGCGGCCTTGTCGCCCGCCGGTGTCAACTTGCCCTTGCGGCCGACCTGCACGCGCAGGGTGTCGGCGCGCAGCAGATCCACCCGTACCCGCGCACCGCGGTCGGTGGTGATGTCCCAACCGGGCGTGCCATCGCGGGCCGGCGCGGCCTGCAGGGTACGCACGTTGCCGACGTTTTCGGCAAAGGCGGGCGCACTCGCGGCGAACGCCAGCAAGGCGAGGGCGACGAAGCGGTTGCGGCGATGCCAAACGTGGGTTTCCAACTTGCTCCCCAAGCCCGCGTGAGCGGGAGTACGAAACCATTGCGGCCGACTCTAGGGCAGCGTCTTGAAATATGTCAACAAATTGCAAAGAAAAAAGAAGGATATTTACTGAATATCGAAAGTTGTTGCGAAGCAATACTTTCAGAACCCGCTATTCATTTTCGCCACGGCTCCTTCAAGACGCTTAACAGGCCAATCTCCGATCGCACCCGTAGGGGGATTTCGTTCCCGAAAGCAGGGAAATGGAAGCCACGTCTAACTTTCCAATATCTTTCGATATTTGACATTTCGAAAGAAAACACAGATTGTGCGCATGCCCAACAGGAACGATGAATGGACGCTCCTCTGCTTTCCGACTTGTCCGCCTGGCAGCCCCTGGGCGGACACCACACCGCCGAAGAAATCGCCCAGCAACCCGCGTTGTGGGATGCGCTGGCGGAAACCCTGGCCGACCGGCAGGCCGCCATCGATGCGTTCCTCGGTGACTGGCTGCACCAGCCCGGCAACCGGGTGATCTTCACCGGCGCCGGCAGTTCCGGTTTCATCGCCGAAATGGTCGCCGACATCATCAACGCGCAGTGGCCCGCCGACGTGCGTGCACTGCATACGACCAACCTGCTGACCCATCCGGACCTGTACCTGGAACGCGAACGCCCCACCCTGCTGGTGTCGTTCGGCCGCAGCGGCTCCAGTCCGGAAAGCATCGCCGCCGTGGATCTGGTGCGCGAGCGCGTGGCCCTGAGCCGCTTCCTCGACATCACCTGCAATGGCGAAGGCGAACTGGCGCGCCGCGGCCGCGGCCGCGACGACACCCTGACCCTGCTGATGCCGCCGGCCAGCTGCGATCGCGCGTTCGCGATGACCAGCAGCCTGACCTGCATGCAACTGGCGGCGCTGGCGGTGTTCGATCGCGCGCCCTGGGATCAGCGCCTGGAACAACTGCACACGGTGGCCGCACTGGGCCGGCGCGCCCTCGCCGACTGGGAACGCGCGGTCACCGCGCTGGCCGCCACCGCCGCCTACTCGCGCGTGATCTACCTGGGCAGCGGTCCGCTGGAGGCGCTCGCCCGCGAGGCGGCGCTGAAGGTACTGGAACTGACCGCGGGCCGCGTGCTGGCGCTGGCCAATACGCCGCTCGGCTTCCGCCACGGACCGAAGTCGACGCTGGACGCCGACACCCTGGTGGTGGTGATGCGCAGCGCACAACCGGTGGCGCGCCGTTACGAGCAGGATCTGCTGGACGAACTGCGTCGCGACGGCGTGGCCGGACGCGTGCTGTCGGTCGGTCCGCGTACGGAGGACGGTACCGGCGCGGCGGAAGACTTCTCGCTCGCGGCGCCATCGCTGCCGGATCCCTGGCTGGCGCCGGTGTGGCTGACCCTGGCGCAGCGCTACGCATTGCGCCGCTCGGCCGCGCTCGGCCTGACCCCTGACAATCCCTTCCCCGACGGCACCGTCAACCGTGTCGTGCAGGGCGTGGTCATCCACGCTCACGGCTGATCCGGAGCTGGTCATGCAGCACTACTACGGCATCGACATCGGCGGTACCAAAATCGAACTGGTGGCCTGCGATGCGCGCCTGGAAGTCTTGCACCGCCGCCGCATCGACACGCCCACGCGCGACTATCCCGCCTTCCTGCACGCGGTCGCCACCCTGATTGGCGAGGTCGGCACAGAACTCGGCCAGCCGGCGCAGGCGATCGGCATCGGCCTGCCCGGCGTGGTCGATCGCGCCAGCGGTCGCCAGCTCAGCGCCAACGTGCCGGCGCTGAGCGGCCAGACCGTCGGCCGCGATCTGCAGGCGCGGATCGGGCGGCCGCTGCACTTCGGCAACGACCTGCAATGCTTCGCCCTGTCCGAGGCCCATGGCGGCGCGGCCGATGGCCAGCCCAGCATGTTCGGCGCCATCCTCGGTACCGGCGCGGGCGGCGGCTATTGCGTGCAAGGCCGGCTGATCGACGGCTACAACGGCATCGCCGGCGAGTGGGGCCACTGGAGCGTGGCCGCGCACCTGCTGGCGAAACACGGCTTGCCGGTGATCGATTGCGCCTGCGGCCTGCGCGGCTGCGTGGAGCGCTACGTCTCCGGCGGCGGACTGGCGATGATCCATCGCCACCTCGGCGGCGATGGCGACGCCGCTGCCGTCATCGCGCGCGCCGGCCAGGGCGATGCGCTCGCCACGCAGGCACTCGACGTGCACCGGGATCTGCTCGGCCACGCGCTGGCCAGCCTGATCCTGGCCATCGACCCGCACGTCATCGTGCTGGGCGGCGGCCTGTCCAAGGACGAACGCCTGTACCGCGAGCTGCCAGCGGCGATCACGGCCCATCTGTTCACCGGCGTGCGGGTGCCACCGATCCTGCCACCGATGTTCGGCGATGCCGGCGGCGCGCGCGGCGCGGCGCTGCTGGCGCGCCAGCACCACCCGATTTCCTGATTTTTCCCGGAGGCTGTTCCGTGTCCGCTGTCCAATCCCTGATTGCCGCGCATCGCAAAGGCGAGAACATCGGCCTGTACAGCATCTGCTCCAGCAACGAGCAGGTATTGCTGGCGTCGATGCAGGTCGCGCGGCGGTACGACACGGTGCTGCTGATCGAGGCGACCTCCAACCAGGTCGATCAGTTCGGTGGCTATACCGGCATGAATCCGGTGCAGTTCCGCGCCTATGTCGAAACGCTCGCGCGGGAGCACGGTTTCCCCGCCGATCGCCTGATCCTCGGTGGCGATCACCTGGGACCGAACGCCTGGCAGAAGCTGCCGGCCGAACAGGCGATGGCGCATGCGCGCGATCTGATCGCCGCCTACGTCGCTGCCGGTTTCCACAAGATCCACCTGGACTGCAGCATGTCCTGCGCCGGCGATCCGCATCCGCTGCCGGACGAAATCGTCGCCGCGCGTTCGGCGGAACTGGCCCGCGTCGCCGAGCGCACCGCCGCCGACGCCGGGCTGCCGCCGCCGGTGTACGTGATCGGCACCGAAGTGCCGGTGCCCGGCGGCGAGGCATCGCTGGAAGGCGGTCTGGCGGTCACGACGCCGGCCGCCGCCGCGCGCACGCTGGACATCCATCGCCAGGCATTTTCCACGCCGGATCTGGCTCCGGCCTGGGAGCGGGTCATCGCGCTGGTGGTGCAGCCGGGCGTGGATTTCGATCACAGCCAGGTGCACGACTACGATCCGGCCGCCGCCACCGCGCTGTCGGACTTCGTCGAGGGCCAGCCGCGCATCGTGTTCGAGGCGCATTCCACCGACTACCAGACCGAAGCCGCGCTGCACGCGCTGGTGCGGGATCACTTCGCCATCCTCAAGGTGGGCCCGGCCGCCACCTTCGCGTATCGCGAGGGGCTGTTCGCGCTGGCGGCGATCGAGGACGAACTGCTGCCGGAAGCCGAACGCTCGCAGCTGCCCGAAGTGCTGGATCGCTGCATGGTGGAAAAACCGAAGCACTGGCAGAACCACTACAGCGGCGACCTGGCCGAACTGCGCCTGCTGCGCCGCTACGCGCTCAGCGACCGCTGCCGCTACTACTGGGGCGAGCCGGAGGTAAAGGCGGCGGTGGATCGCCTGGTCGCCAACCTGCGCCGGCACGCGCCGCCGATGATCCTGCTGAGCCAGTTCCTGCCCGAACAACAGCGCGCCATCGAAGCGGGCACGCTCACCGCCGATCCACTGGCGCTGATCCAGCACCGGATTGCCCTGCGGCTGGGCGAGTACGCCCGTGCCTGCGCCCGCAACCAGGCGGGTTCGCGGTCCGGAAACGAAACTTCCGCAGCCAGCGCGCTTTCGGAACGGTAAGCTTCCAGTTCCGCTTCCGAACATCCACAGGTCCGCCATGCGCAATACCCGCCAACGCCGGCAACAGATCCTCCAGCTGCTCGTCCAGCACGGCAACGTGCAGGTCGCGGATCTGGTGGATCGCTTCGAGGTGTCGTCGGTGACCATCCGCGCCGACCTGACCCACATCGAATCGCAGGGCCTGGCCACCCGCAATCACGGCGGCGCCACCCTGGTGCGCACACCGCCGACCGAGCAGGACATCCACGAGAAGGACGCGCTCAACCATCCGTTGAAGGAGTCCATCGGCACGCACGCCGCGCGCCTGGTCAAGCCCGGCGACAACATCATCATCGACTCCGGCTCGACCACGATGACCCTGGCGCGGCACCTGCGCGATCATCGCGACGTCACCGTGATGACCAACGGCCTGAACATCGCCTGGGAACTGGCCAACGCACCCGGCGTGGAACTGCTGCTGACCGGTGGTCTGCTGCGCAAGCAGTCGCTGTCGCTGCACGGCAGCCAAGCCGAGGCCAGCCTCAACACCTACAGCTTCGACACCGTGTTCCTCGGCGTGGACGGCCTGGACCTGCAATTCGGCCTGACCACCCACCACGAGGCCGAAGCCAGCCTCAACCACCGCATGGTCGAGCGCGCGCGCCGCATCGTGGTGCTGACCGACGCCTCCAAGTTCGGCCGGGTCAGCCTGCACCGCATCGCCCGCCTGGATCAGATCCACACCATCATCACCGACGACGGCATCAGCAGCGACTACCGCGAAGGACTGCAGCGGCTGGGCATCGAGGTGATCATCGCCGAGCCACCGCCACCATGACCGCGACACGCACGCTGCAGGGCCGCATCCTCACCGCCGACGGCTGGATGCGCGGAACCATCGAGTTCGACCAGCGCGTGCGTGCGCTCCATCCCGCACCGGATGCCAGGGACACCGGCGGCGACGAACCGTTGATCCTGCCCGGCTTCGTCGACCTGCACGTGCATGGTGGCGACGGCGTGGACATCATGCAGGGCGGCGACGCCGCTTGCACCGTGGCGCGTGCGCATGCGCGTCACGGCACCACCGCACTGCTCGGCACCACCATGACCGCGCACGAGGACGACATCGTGCATGCGCTGGAAGGGCTGGCACCGGCCATCGCCGAACGCGGCGAAGGCATGGCACGCATACTCGGCGTGCATCTGGAAGGCCCCTACATCAGCATCGAGCGACTGGGCGCGCAGCCGCCGCTGGTGATCGAAGCAACACTGGAACAAGTCCGCCGCCTGCACGCGCTGGCGCCCATCCGGGTACTGACCCTCGCGCCGGAAATCGGCGCGCACCGGGCGCTGATTCCGCAGCTCAACCAACTCGGCATCCGCGTGCAGCTGGGCCACAGCGCCGGCAGCTACGAGGATGGCGTGGCTGCGCTGGAAGCCGGCGCCGCCGGGTTCACCCATCTGTTCAACGGCATGACCGGCGTGGATCACTACCATCCCGGCATTGCCACCGCCGCGCTCGCGCACGCCGAGTACGCGGAACTGATTCCGGATCTGAAGCACGTGCATCCCGGCGCGATCCGCACCGCGCTGCGGGCGATTCCGCGCCTGTACTGCGTCACCGACGCCACCGCCGCCACCGGCATGCCCGATGGCGAATACGCGCTGGGTTCGCAGCGCGTGTTCAAGTGCCTGGGCTGCGTACGGCTGGCGGCCGGTTCGCTGGCCGGCAGCGCGCTGACCATGGATCAGGCGCTGCGCAACCTGGTCTCGCTGGGACTCGATGTCGCCGACGCCTCCAACCGCCTCTCGCGCTATCCGGCCGACTACCTGGGCCTGGCTGATCGCGGCCGCGTGCAGGCCGGCGCCTGGGCGGATCTGGTGGTGCTGGATCCGCAGTTGCAAGTACGGCAGGTGTTCGTCGAAGGCGACGCGATCCCGCTGGGCTGATCCGCTTTCCGTTCTTCGCACCGGTACGCCCGTGCCGGTGTTTCCCGCGCCTTGCGCGCATGAATCGACAGGACCGGCATCCGAATGAACGATCCCTCCGCCATCCTGGCTGCATCCACCCGTGATGCGGCCCCGCGCTGGCAGGTGCGCTACCTGCTGTTCATCGCCGGCATGGGCGGCCTGCTCTACGGCATCGACATCGGCATCATCGCCGGCGCGCTGCCTTACCTGGAGGCCACGGCCACCGTCAGCTGGCATCTCACCAGCCAGCAGCTCGGCTTCGTGGTGGCGGCGGTACTGCTGGGCAGCGTGCTCTCCTCGCTGTTCGCCGGCGCCATCGCGGATCTGATCGGCCGGCGCGGCGCGATGTTCCTGGCCGGCCTGCTGTTCACCCTCAGCATTCCGGTCATGGCGCTGGCCTCCGGCTATACGCCGCTGTTGCTCGGCCGGTTGCTGCAAGGCGTGAGCGGCGGCCTGATCGGCGTGGTGGTGCCGCTGTACCTGGCCGAAGTGCTGGCGCCGGAACGGCGCGGGCGCGGCGCGGCGATGTTCCAGCTGCTGCTCACCATCGGCCTGGTGCTCGCGGCAGTGATTGGCCTGTACCACGCGCATGCGGTGGACGCGGCGGAAGCCTCGGTGCGCGGGCTCGCCGCCGCCGAGCAGCAGCGCGTGCTGTTCGCCGCGAAGGATCATGCCTGGCGGACGATTTTCTGGAGCTGCCTGCTGCCGGGCCTGGTGTTCACCGCCGGCGTACTGCTGCTGAGCGAATCGCCCCGCTGGCTGGTACGGCGTGGCCGCGTCGAACGCGCGCGCGACGCGTTGCGCCGCACCGTTCCCGCCGGCGAGGTGGAGACGACGCTGGCACGCATGCAGGCGCCGGAAGACGCCGGCGGCCCGCAGGCGCGCGACCGCCTGCTCAGCCGTCGCTATGTGTGGCCGTTCCTGTTGGCCTGCGCGGTGCTCGCCTTCACCCAGGCCACCGGCATCAACTCCGTGCTGGCCTACGCGGTCAACATCCTCAACCAGGCCGGTCTGCCCGGCGCGGTTGCCAACGGCGCCGACGTGGCGATCAAGGTGCTCAACGCGGCGATGACTGTGGTGGCGCTGGTGCTGGTGGATCGCAAGGGACGCAAGTTCCTGCTGATGCTCGGCAGCGGCGGCATCGCGGTGGCGCTGCTGGCCGCCGCCTTGCTGTTCGTCCGTGCCGAGCGGGGCGAGCGCGATGTTTCGCCGGTGCTGCAATCGCAGATTGCCGGCGATGTGCTGAAGCTGGAACTGGATGCCGCACAGTGGCGCCGCCTCGGCGTGGACAGTGCGACCGGACCGCAGCAGCTGACCCTCGCCTATGCCTACGGCGGTTTCAGCAACGTGCGTTCGCTGCGCAGCGACGCGCCCGGCGCGTCCGAGGTGGTCCTGCGCCGCGACCAGACCGTGCAGGCCGACAGCGTCATCGGCGCCTTCTTTCGCCGACTGCACCTGAATCCTTTCCCGGATCCGGCCGAAGCGGCACACGCGCCACTGGTGATCGAGCGTGCCAGCCTCGGCGCGGTGCCGTCGCCGGCACACGGCTGGGCGGTTGCCGCCTGCATTCTGGTATTCGTGGCCTTCTTCGCGGTCGGGCCCGGCGTGTGCGTGTGGCTCGCGCTGTCGGAACTCATGCCCACCCGCATCCGCTCCAACGGCATGAGCATCGCCCTGCTGATCAACCAGTTCGTCTCCACCACCATCGCGGCGATCTTCCTGCCCACCGTCGGCCACTACGGCTACGCCAGCATGTTCTTCTTCTGGGCCGCCTGCACCGTGCTGTACTTCCTGGTGGCGGCGTTCCTGCTACCGGAGACCAAGGGGCGGACGCTGGAGCAGATCGAGGCGCATTTCCGGGGTGCCGGGAATGTATCGTCGGGCGGTCCCGGACGCTGACGTATCACCGTCCCAACCCCAAGGCCGTCATTCCAGCGCGAGCTGGAATCCACCTTCGCGCGGTGCTTCAACGCTCAAAGGCCATTCACCATCGTGGCAAATGGATCCCGGCTTGACCGACCAGCGGATCGTCAGAGGCCGCCGGAATGACCACGGTCGGTGACTGAGACGAGGGGTCGATTCAACGACCCCTCATCCTTCTGCAAGGATTCGCGGCAACTACTTGCCGCACTTCACCACATCGGCATCCGCCCCCGCGCCGGCCACCACCTTGATGTTGGTGAAGGCGGCCGAGAAGGGGGCGTCGGCGTCGATGGCGAACGGCATGTCGATGCCGCCCAGGTTGGCGCCGCGATCGGCGAAGCAGGACAGCGGCACCTTCACGGTGTGCTTGTCGCCGGGCTTGTAGCCGGTCAGTTGCGGGGCCAGGTCGATGCCGTCGCCGCAACCCTGCGTGCAACCGAAGCGCAGCGTGACCTTGCCCTTCGGTGCCTGCGCGAGCTTGATGTCGAACAGCAGCGCGCCCTTGTCCTGCGCGATCGACGCCATGCTGGTGCCGCCCGGGCTGCGCGCATAGAAGCGCGCCGGTGCCAGCCAGGTGACTTCCTTGGCGTCCTGCTGGGTGTTGACCTGCACCGTGCGTACGCGCAGCGCCGGCTTGTCCTGCGGCCACTCGATGGTCTGGTTGAGATCGGCACCGAGCGCGCGATCCTGGCCCGCCGCCGACAGGTGCAGCGCGTAGGGCGCGGCATCGGCGAGGTTGAACACCGCCACCGTGGTGGCTTCGCCGCAGGTCGCGGGCGCGGCTTCCGCCAGCTTGGCAACCTGGCCGGGCTTGGCGTACGACAGACCGTAGCCGAGACCGAACTGCGCGGGCTTCTTCGGGTCCGGATGGTTCGACGGCGCCGGACACGCATCGCCCGGCCACGGGAAGGTCAGGCGGCCACGGAAGTCATGCGCCGGCTTGCCGTCCGCACCGGCGAACAGCACGTCGGCCACGCCCTTGCCTTCGGTACCTGGCAGCCACGCGGCGACGAACGCGCTCGACAGGTTGATCAGATCGTTGACATACAGCGGACGCCCGGACAGGAACACTGTCACGACCGGCTTGCCGGTGGCAGCGGCGGACTTCAGCACCGCCAGATCCTCGGGGCTGCGCTGGCTGTGGGCAACGGTCTGGTACGGCAGGATGTCGCCCATCATCTCGGCGTACGGCGTTTCGCCGATCACCGCGATGACGGTGTCGAAGCTGGCCGGATCCACGCCTTCGGCCGATTCGCGCACGGTCACGTTGCCTTCGCCGACCGCTTCGCGGATGCCGGCCAGCAGCGTGTCCGCGTTCGGGTAGTCGGCGTTGGTGTTGTCGGTGCCCTGCCAGGTCAGCGACCAGCCACCGGCCTGGTTCGGCACGCTGTCGGCATTCTTGCCGACGACCAGCACGCGCTGGTTGCGCTTGAGCGGCAGCGCCGCGTCCTCGTTCTTCAGCAGCACCAGCGACTCGCGCACCGCCTGGCGGGCCAGCTCGCGGTGCTGCAGCGATTCCGGTTTGCCGGCATGCGGACTGTCGGAAGGCTTGTGCTCGAACAGGCCGGCGCGCAGCTTGACCCGCAGGATGCGGGTCACCGCGTCGTCGATGCGGGCCAGCGGAATCTCGCCGCTCTCGACTTGCTGCATGGTGTTGGCGATGAAGGCCTTCCAGTCGTCCGGCACCATGATCATGTCCATGCCGGCATTGATCGACGCGGCGCAGCTGGCGTTGCTGCAACCCGGTACCTGGCCGATGCCGTTCCAGTCGGACACGACGAAACCGTCGAAGCCCATCTTCTCCTTCAGCGCGCCGGTCAGCAGGTCCTTCGTTCCATGCATCTTGCCGTAGTCCTTGTCGGCGGCGACGTCATTCCAGCTGTTGTAGGACGCCATCACCGTCTGCACGCCGGCTTCGATGGCGCCGTAGTAACCCTGGCCGTGGACGTTGATCATGTCGGCCAGCGGCACGGTCGAATTACCCTGGTCCTTGCCGTTGTCGGTGGCGCCGTCGCCGATGAAGTGCTTGGCGGTGGCGATCACGTTGCCGTCGCCCTTGAGGTTGCCCTGCATGCCCTTGACGTAGGCCGCGCCGTACTCGCGGATCAGCGCCGGTTCGGAGGAATAGCTTTCGTAGCTGCGGCCCCAGCGTGCGTTCTGCGCGACCGCCACGGTCGGCGCGAACGCCCAGCCGATGCCGGTGGCGCGGGTGGACTGCGCGGTCGCCGCGCCGATCTTCTCGATCAGCGCCGCGTCATGCGCCGCGCCCAGGCCGATGTTGTGCGGGAAGATGGTCGCGCCGAACACGTTGCTGTGGCCGTGCACGGCGTCGGTGCCCCAGATGATCGGCACCGGGATCTTGGCGTCGGTCGACATCGACGCCACGTAATAGGCATCGGCCAGCGCCAGCCAGTCCTTGACGTCGGCATGCTTGTTCTTGGCCGGCCAGGAGCCGCCGCCGTTGAGCACCGAACCGATGTAGTACTTGCGGACCTCTTCCGGCGTGATCGACTTGATCTCCGCCTGGGTCATCTGGCCGACCTTCTGGGCCAGGGTCATCGACGCCAGGATTTCCTTGATACGCGCTTCCAGTGCCGGATCCGGCGCCACGGCGCTGGTCAGGCGTGGCCAGTCGGTCAGCTTCGCCGGCTCGGCGGGCTTGTGTTCGACGGTGGCCGGTTCCTGCTTGGCGCAGGCCGCCAATCCCATGGCCAGACAGACCCCACTCAGGAGTGCGATATCGCGGATTCTCACGTCTTTACCTCCGGACGATTCAAAGAAGAAAAACGGCGGATCGCTCCGCCGTGCACAGCATCGGCGACCAGCGGCGCCCTTTCGGGACACCGCCGGCCGGATTTGCATCAGTTGAACTTGTAGCTCACGCCGAACATGAACTGACGGCCGTACTCGTTGTACTCCAACGGCTGGCTCGCACCGCCACCGAACTCGGAATCCTGCACGGTACGGTAGGGCGAGTTGGTCAGGTTGTTGACCTGGAACAGGAACGACATGCCCGACATGTTGCTGCCATCCGGGAACTCGTAGCTGAGCTGCAGATCGGTCTGGCGATCCGCGAGGATGGTCGTATAGGCCCGCGAGAAGAACAGGTTGTAGATCTCGCCGCGGAACTCCGAACGGTAACGCTCGCTGACACGGGCGGAGAAGCCATTCTTTTCGTAGTACAGGGTCAGGTTGGCGACGTCCCGCGACAGGCCCGGCAGGCGATTGAGCGCCGCGACGTTCGAGGTGGTATTGCCCGGATTGATGTTGCTCTCCGTGTACGACGCGCTGAACTGCGCGCCGAAGCCGTCGAGCGCGGGGGCGAACATGCCGAAATCGATCGCCGTGCTCAGCTCCGCACCACGCAGATAGCCGCCTTCCGCATTCACCGGCGTACTGAACTGGCCGATGTTGGAGACCGGCACGATGGTCGGATCCGGATTCGTGTAGCCGGTGAAATCGTACTCGACCGTGTTGCTGCGGATGTAGTTGTCCAGGTTCTTGTAGAACAGGGCGAGCGCAACATAGCTGGCCGGCCCGAAGTACTTCTCGAGCGACAGGTCCGCCGCCTTGGCGCGCCACGGCTCCAGGTAGGGGTTGCCGCCACTGCCGCTCCACTGCCGCGTGGTCGGGGATACGCTGGCATTGGAAGCGGCACGCATGTCGTCGATGCGACCACGTGCGAGGGTCTTGGCGGCGCCAAAGCGCAGGAACCAGCCTTCACCGAAGTCGGCGACCAGGTTCAGGCTGGGCAGCAGATCGTCGTAGTCCGTACCCGCTTCGACTGCACCGAGGTTGTTGACGCTGGCGACGTTGAAGCCACGGGAAGATTGATCGGTCTTGATGTATTGCACACCCAGGTTGCCGCGCAGACGCACCCGTTCGCCGATATCGGTGTCGATATCCAGCTTGGCATAGAAGGTCTTGACCTTTTCGGTGACCGAGAAGTCCTTCTGGAAATCGTTCTGGTCCATCTGCAGGCCAATGTCGTAGTAGCGACTCAGCGCTTCGTTGACGTCATAGGACAGGACATGCGGAATGCCCACGAAGCCCAGGTTGGTGGGCGCCACCAGGACATCTCTGTCCAGGGTAATCGGCGTGCGGCCGTTTTTCAGGTTCGCGTAATAGACGTAGGAGGTTTTCTCTTTCTCGCGGCGACTGAAGTTGGCGCCCAACTCCAGTCCGGAGAACGGACCCGCCTGGAAATCCCGGCGCAGTTCGAAACGAGCCGCCTTGATGGTGTCTTCCAGGTGCGGCGTCTCGATGCGGCCATCGCGGCCCCAGTTGGACGGGTCGCTCAGGACGACGGTGGACGGGTCCGAATAGCTGCGGCCGAACGAGAAACGGGCGAACTCCGAGCTCAACGGAGAACTGTAGCTCAGCGTATCCAGGACCGGACTGACCGTTCCATCCGTACCGACCGTCTGCAGGCCGGCGTAAGTCTCGGCGATGCTCTGCTCGCGCTCGGTGGTGGAATAGCTCAGGTCGGCCTGCGCGGTCCAGTTCTCGGCGAAGTGCCAGATGTTCTTCCAGCCCGCCGAGAACATGTCGTCCTGGCGGCGGTTGTAGTCGTTGCGGATGACCGGCTCGATGTTGGTCAGATTGCCGCCGGTGACGATGTCCACGTTGCCCCGGCGAACCACGCTCGGATTCGAGATCGTGACGCCGTTTCCGGTCCACGGATCCTGGCTCCACATGATGCCGCGCATCGTCTCCTTCTGATCGAACTTGGAGTAGTACAGGTCCAGGATGCTGTGGAAATTCTCGTTGGGCTTGAACTCGAACACGCCCATCAGGCCATCGCGGATCTGATCACTGGAACGCGCCCATGCTTCGGCGCCCATCAGCATTTCGGCGCCAGCGGGCTTCCCGGGAATGCCATCGGCCGGGAACCAGTCCGCCGATCCGCCCCACCACCAGGCCTTGTAGTGCTTTTCCTGGAATGGCGAATCCAGGTGCGCATAACCCAGCGCGATGCCGATGGTGTTGTTGGCGAACTGATCGATGTAGGACGCGCTGAAGCGATTGCCCAAGCTGTTGCTGACACCAGAGTTGAGCCGGCCGAACGAGTTCTTCTCGCCACGGGCGTTGATCACGATTCGGCGCTGCCCGTATTCGAGCGGACGGATGGTCTGCAGATCCACGGTGCCGGACAGGCCCTGGCCAATCAGCTTGGCATCGGGGGTCTTGTACACGGTCACGGCATTGATGAGCTCGGAGGGGTACTGGTCGAACTCGACGCCGCGGTTGTCGCCGGTGGTGACCTGTTCACGGCCATTGAGCAGGGTTGCCGCGAAATCCGGGGCCAGGCCGCGGATGGCGATGACCTGGGCGCGACCATTGACGCGCTGTGCCGCCAGGCCGGGCAGGCGGGCGATCGATTCGGCGATGCTGACGTCGGGAAGCTTGCCGATGTCCTCGGCGGAAATCGCCTCGACGATCGAGTTGGACTCATTCTTGGTGTCGATCGAGGTCGCGATGCTGCCGCGGATGCCCGTCACCTGCACCTTGTCGAGGGTGCTGATGTCCGGATCTTGCTGGGATTCGGCACTCTGGCCCTGCTGCGCATCCTGGGCATGGACCGCGAAGGTGGACACCAGCGCCAGCGCGCAGGCGGAGGCAAGCAGTTGCTTGCGGGGGACGAAGCGAAGTTGGGAGCCGGCGGCTCCCCGAATGTGTGCCTGGTGTGTCATGCGGCCCTCTCCAGCCTGTATTGACAGCGCTGTCATACTGTCGCTCAATGCGACTTGTCAATATCGCGTTACGCGAGCTGGCGGCAACTGCCGTCGTTGTTGGCGCATGGCGCGGGATATGTGGCGGCATCGCTGCAGCGCAGCATTGGAAATGCGCGGAAACATGGCGTTTTTTTCGCCACCGCGAACCTAGGGAGAGTTTCATTGAAAACGACCATTCGCTGGCGCATGCCATTCACCTTGTCCGTTCTGTTCGCGGCGATGTTCGCCGGTGCGACTGGCACCGCGCACGCAGGGCCACGGGCGCAGGTCTGGATCACCACCTCCGACCACCGACAGGCGATGCGGGCGCAGGCGCCGGTGGCCTTCGACGACAGTTCCGAACGGCGTATCCACATCGAGGTGAACCCGGAACAGCGCTTCCAGCGCATGGTCGGTTTCGGCGCCTCCATCACCGATTCCTCCGCCTGGTTGATCCAGCACCGCATGTCGCCCGATCAACGCGATGCGCTGCTGCGCGAGCTGTTTGGTCGGGACGGCGGACTCGGCCTGAGTTTCACCCGCCTGACCATCGGCGCCTCCGACTTCTCGCGCCACCACTACAGCCTGGACGATCCGCCGGGCAACCAGCCGGATCCGGAGCTCAAGCACTTCAGCATCGAACCGAATCGCGGCGACGTGGTGCCGGTGACCCGCGCCGCGCTGGCGATCAATCCGCAGTTGCAGGTGATGGCATCGCCCTGGAGCGCGCCGGCCTGGATGAAATCCAACAACAGCCTGATCCAGGGCGCGCTGCGGCCGGAGTACTACGATGCCTTCGCGCGCTATCTGCTCAAGTTCGTCGACGCCTACGCGGCCGAGGGCATTCCTATCTTCGCCCTCACCGTGCAGAACGAACCGGATTTCGAACCCAAGGACTACCCCGGCATGCGCCTTAACGCACCGGCGCGGGCGCGCTTCATCGGCGATCACCTGGGACCACTGCTGGCCGGGCGGAAGAACGCACCGCAGATCTTCGACTGGGACCACAACTGGGACAAGCCGCAGGAACCGCTGGGCGTGCTGAACGATCCGGCCGCCGGCAAGTACGTGTCCGCGGTCGCCTGGCATTGCTACGGCGGCGCGGTGGAGGCGCAGACCCCGGTCCATGAAGCCTTTCCCGACAAGGACGCCTACCTGACCGAATGCTCCGGCGGCGACTGGGAACCGATCATCAGCGGTGGCCTGACCCTGCAGGCGCGCGGACAGGTCATCGGCGCGACGCGCAACTGGGCGCGTGGCGTGCTGTTCTGGAACCTGGCGCTGGATCAGGATGGCGGCCCGCACGCCGGCGGCTGCGATACCTGCCGCGGGGTGGTGACGATCAACAGCGACACCGGCGAGGTCAGCCGCACCGACGAGTACTACGCCCTGGCCCATGCCAGCCGCTTCGTGCGGCCGGGCGCTTCCAGGGTCGCGTCCGAGGGCGAGGGTGGCGATCTGGATCACGTGGCGTTCCGCAACGAGGACGATGGCTCGCTGGTGCTGGTGATGACCAATTCCGCCAACCGTACCCGCCGCTTTTCGATTGGGCAGGGCGGCCGGACCCTGCGCTACGCCCTGCCGGCGCGCAGCCTGGCGACCTTCGTCTGGACGCCGGAGGCGCCGTGACGCAGCGCGCAAGGCCGACGCCGCGCGCTCTGGCAGAATGACGTCCTGGAAGAGGTGAAGGAAGCCCAGCGCCATGCGCATTCGGATTGAGGACGTGGCCGCCGCCGCCGGTGTTTCGATGAAGACGGTATCGCGCGTGCTCAACCACGAGCCGAACGTGCGCGAGGAGACCCGGCGTCGGGTCGAGGATGTCGTCGCCCGGTTGCAGTATCGTCCCAACCCGTCGGCGCGCAGCCTGGCCGGCCAGCGGTCCTACGTGGTGGCGCTGGCCTACGACAACCCGTCGCGCAACTACCTGATGGAAATCCAGAGCGGCGTGCTGGAAGCCTGCCGGGCCCAGCACTACACCCTGGTGCTGGCGCCGGTGACCTTCGGCCAGCGCGGCTACACCGCCGACATCACTTCGCTGGTCGAACATTTCGGCCTGGACGGGGTGCTGCTGATCCCGCCGCTGACCGACGACAAGGCGCTGCTGGCGCAGTTGGAAGAGCACGAGATCCCGTTCGCCAGCATTTCCCCACGCGTCCGCCGCGGCCGTATCGGAGTGACCGTGGACGAGCACGCCGCGGTCTGTGACCTGGTGGCCGAACTGGTCGCCCTCGGCCATCGCCGCATCGGCCATATCAAGGGCCACAAGGCGCATGGCGCCTGCGCCTGGCGTTTCGCCGGCTATCGCGACGCGCTGGAACGCGCCGGCATCGACTTCGATCCGGACCTGGTGGTGGAAGGCGAGTTCACCTACGAATCCGGCGTGCATGGCGCCAACCAGCTGCTGGATCTGAAGGATCCGCCAACCGCCATCTTCGCCGCCAACGACGACACCGCCGCCGGGGTGATCCGGGTCGCGGGCCTGCGCGGGTTGAACGTGCCACGCGATCTGTCGGTCTGCGGCTTCGACGATACGCCGATCTCGCGCCACATCTTTCCGGCCCTGACCACGGTCCGCCAGCCGACCCGCGACATGGGTCGGGTGGCGACCCTCGAACTGCTCAACAGCATCCGCGATCCCGATGCGGGCCGGATGGTGCCGATCCAGTACTCCCTGGAACTGCGCGAATCCATCGCCCCGCCCCGTCGCAAGCGATGACGTGGAGCGGAGCTTGCTCCGCTGCTTCTCCGCGCCACTCCAAGCCGGGCGAGCCCGGCCTTTGTATCACCAGAAGATCGTGTACAGGGCGATCAGGATGACGATCACGGCCACCGCACCAACGTTGAACACCCCCGGCGTGCGGTAGTCCACATCGTCGGTGTGGATGAAATCCTTGCCTTCGGCGCGCGCGGTGGCCAGCGACACCACCACCGCCAGCACCAGCGCGGCCAGGAACACGATGCCGACCCGGTCCATGAACGGCAACAGGTAGACGCCGGTCTTCTGCGCCCAGAAGAAAGCCGCCGACAGCAGCACCGAACCCAGCGCCGCGGCCAGCGCGCCGGCCTCGTTGGCGCGCTTCCAGAACAGGCCGAGCACGAAGATCACCACGATGCCCGGAGTGAAGAAACCGGTGAATTCCTGGATGAACTGGAAACCCTGGTCGAAGCTGCCCAGCAGCGGCCGCGCCGCGAGGATGCCTAGCAGCACAGCGACGGCGGCGGCGATGCGGCCGACCTTCACCTGGCGCGCCTCGCTCGGCTTGCTCCTGGACTTGGCATAGAAGTCGAGGGTGAAGATGGTCGCCACCGAATTGATCTTGGATGCCAGCGACGCGACGATCGCCGCCACCAGCGCCGCGAAAACCAGGCCGAGGATGCCAGTGGGCAGCAGGCGCATCATGGTCGGGTAGGCCTGATCAGGTTTCTCCAGTCCCGGCGCCAGCACCACCGCCGCGATGCCCGGCAGCACCACGATCACCGGCATCAGCAGCTTGAGGAAAGCGGCGAACAGCACGCCCTTCTGCGCCTCGGCGATGTCCTTGGCGGCCAGCGCGCGCTGGATGATGTACTGATTGAAGCCCCAGTAGCTGACATTCATGATCCACATGCCGCCGATCAGCACGCTGATGCCCGGCAGATCCTTGTAGAAGGGGTTGTCCTCGCCGAGGATCATCTCGAAGTGCCCGGGGTGCTGCGACCACAGCTTCTGGAAGCCGGCGACGATGCCCGCGCCTTCGCCGATGTGGCTCAGGGTCAGACCGGCGACGAGCAGGCCGCCCAGCACGAGCAACGACACCTGCACGATGTCGGTCAGCGCCACCGCCTTCAGACCGCCATACAACTGGTACACCAGTGCGAACACGCCCAGCAGGGTCAGCGCCAGCATCTGGTCCATGCCGGTCACCTGGCTGACCGCGATCGAACCCAGCCACATGATCGAGGTCAGGTTGACGAAGACGTACAGCAGCAGCCAGAACACCGCCATCAGGGTGCGGATGCGGGTGCCGTAACGCTGCTCCAGGAACTGCGGCATGGTGTAGATGCCGTTGCGCAGGAACACCGGCAGGAAGAACTTGCCGACGATCAGCAGGGTCAGCGCCGCCATCCATTCGTAGGAGGCGATGGCCAGGCCGATGGCGTAGCCGGACCCGGACATGCCGATGATCTGCTCGGCGGAAATGTTCGCGGCGATCAACGACGCGCCAATCGCCCACCACGGCAGAGACTTGCTGGCCAGGAAGTAGTCCTTGGCATCCTTCTGGTGACCGCCCTTTTCGCGGGATACCCACTGCGCCAGGATGAAGATGCCGGCCAGATAGGCCAGGACGATGCCGATATCGAGTGCGGACAGTTCCACTACGGGCTCCCGTGGTAATGGAGGGCGCATCGTGGCATGGCGGGATCCCGGAAGCGTGGGTTGCCGCATCATGCGGGCCGATCGTTCCCGTGGATCCGCCGAAGGCACGACAGGCGGAATCGCGGCATCGCCCGGCGCAAGCCGCCGGCGATGACAGCGCTGTCAGCTTACGCAACGAAGTCCTGTTTGCATCGTGCGTTGCACCAATCCTGGGATTGGTATTTCTTTGGTGGTGAAGCGTAGCGATTTGGATCGGTACAAACGCATTTCGCGATGAAGCCGGCGCGCTTCGGACAGGGCTGGATGCGCGGGAGCGCGAACGTGCGCGAACCGGACGCGCGCCCCCTATCCGCGGGCCTTCGCGCAGGCCATCACATGGTGGTAGTCAATGACATGCAGCGATGGAACTCGCCGGCGCGCCGGCCGCGCTTTCGCAGTCGGCGCGGGACGGCGATGCGCACAGCGTCGCGAGGATCATCGGCCAGGCGAACCGGTGACGAAGACGGGACGGCGCCCCTGACACATGCGCGTCCCGCGCCGCCAGCGGCAGCGATGACAAGCTCATCGGCAACCTCCCTCATCCGGCCGCCGCAGCGTCCGGGGGATGGATGCGGGTCAAGCCAGCGCGGGCTGCGCGGACACGCGCGGTTCCAGCACTTCGCGGCGCGGATGGATCAGCCACAGGCTCAACAGCGCAGGCAGGCTGAGCACGCCGCAGGCAACGATCCAGGTGATCCGCGCGGGCGTGGACAGATCGGTCTTTCGCGTCCATCCCACCGCGCCCAGCAGCGACAGCAGCATGAGCACGCCGGCGATGATCGCCACCTGGCGGGGCACCGGCGGGCGCGCGGTGTCGTCGGTGATCCGGTCGCCCGCGAACAGCCGCCGGGCGGCTCGCTGCAATTCATAGATCACCGGCGCGGGAAACCAGTTCTGGTAGCGCCACAGCGAGGGGAAACCGCTCTTGAGATCCCGCCGCATGACTTGCGTGGCCTTGCCCTGGTCGTCGATCCACACCGTCTGCTGATAGGGCAGCGCGCCCTCGGCGTTGTGGGCGCTGCGACTGAACAGGAACGACACCAGGTAGCCGTCCAGCAGTTCGACCGCGTCGGCGCGGTACAGGTCGCCGACCTTGCCCGGGATGGCCAGACGCTGGCGTGGCGTGAGCATGCGGTCGCCGGCAACGAGGTCGCGACCGTCATAGAAGTACACGGCACGGTCACTGAGCAGGGCCAGGTCGTCACCGACGCGGTCATAGCCGGTAATCCGTTCCGCCGCCGGCAGCCGCAGGCGCGGCACCACCCGCTTCTGGCCGCTGTCGTACTGGTAGACGCGGGTGGTGCCGATCAGGCTGTTCTCCGGACCGGGCATCACCGGCTCCGGGAACGGCGCGTCTCCCTCCACACCGAGTTCGCCGGCCCTGCGGTAGTTCACCAGGCTGTAGCCTTCCAGGCGCATGCGATCGTGGCTGAACACCCAGCGGATGCGGTGCTGCTCGTCATCGAACTCCATCGGCACGATGTTGGTCAATTCGTCGCGTACCGGCGTCGCGCGCAGCCCCGGACCGAACGAGGACACTTCCGAGATCTGCGCCTGTTCCCGCCACAGCGCGGCCTGCGGATCACGGCTGCCGCGCAGGCCCATCACCATCAGGTCCTTGCCCTCGGCGTTCTCGGACTCCTTCTCGCCACCGGCGCTCGGTACCGGCGCGTTGTTCGGGTGCGAGCCCTGCGCGATCCACAGGAACTCGACACCGAAGCCCACCATCACCAGTGCCAGCCACATCGCCACCTGCAACGGAATCGCGATGAAGAAGGTGCGCGGCAGGGTGTGCGGCGCGGTACCCAGATCCGGCTTGAAGGCGACCCATACCATGCCCGCCAGCATCACCAGGAGGATCAACTGCGCCGCGATCGCGCCCATTCCGCTGGCTTGGTTGAACGCCAGCCACGACAGCAGGGCCAAGCCGCTGTAGCCGTAACGCCGGTTGGCCAGCATCGCGTAGGTGCCCGCCAGATAGGCGCAGATCGCGATCAGCCATGCCGACACGCCCAGCAGCAGATGGCGATGATCGACCACCCGCGCGGTCATGAACTCCTGCCAGCCGGCCAGCAGCCACAGCGGCAGCACGATCGCCACCGCCAGTTGCAACGCGCCCGCGCCCACCAGCAGCGCCGCCAGCTTGGCGGGCGGGATCGGTCGATGCAGCAGGTACATCCAGGTGTTCGGCTTGCGGTAGCCGCCCATCTGGTACAGCCCCAGCAGCAGGCCGGTGACCGCGTAGACGCCGGCCAGCACTTCGTAGACCAGCCGTGGTTGCTGGGCCAGATCGACCACCCGGGTCATGAACCCGAGGATCACCAGTTGCAGCACCGCGTAGGCGATCGCCCAGATGCGGAAGCGCTGCACTTCAGCCTTGAACATGTCCCACATGATCGTGTCCTCTCCAGGGCGCTCAGTGCTGCCGTTGCGGCTGCGCCGGCGCGGCGTGGTTCTTGGTCAGGAAGCCGTTGACCGCGCGATCCAGGCTGACCGGCATGCTCTGGATCGAACGCGCGCCGCTGGCGCGCAGGAATTCGGCGAACTCCTCGTCCTGGTCCAGCACGAGGTAGTGGTGCAGGCCATCCAGCCTTTGCAGCTGCAGCAGGCCGGGAACGGTCGCCGGATCCGGGCCCTTGAACGGGATGTCCGCCACCCAGTGGGTGACCCGCGCACAGAACTCCTCGGGTGCCGACATGTTCTTGAGCTGACCGCGTTCCAGGATGATCAGGTTGTCGGCGATGCGCTCGATTTCCTCCATCTGGTGCGAGCAGTAGATCACCGTGCATTGCTCGGCGGCGTTGGAATACATCAGCGATTCCAGGAATGCGCGCCGGGCCACCACGTCCAGGCCCAGCGTGGGCTCGTCGAGCACCAGCAGTTCCGGGCCCTGCGCCAGCGCGAGCGCGAGGTTCAGTCCCGCGCGTTCGCCGCGGGAGAGTTGGGCGATCTTCTGTTCCGACAGAACCTGATAGTGGCCCAGCACCTCGTCGCAGGCCTGCTGGTTCCAGCGCGGGTACTGGCGGCGTTGCATCGCGGTCACCGCGGCGACCTTCATCCAGCCGGGCAGCGTGTGTTCCTCGTTGACGAAACCGATGCGCGCGCGGTCATCGGGACGCAGGCGCTGGCTGTCGCGGCCGAGGATGCGCGCCTGCCCCACCGTCGGCGGCAGGAAGCCGAGCAGGATCCGGAACAGGGTGGATTTGCCGGCGCCGTTGGCGCCGACGATGGCGTGGATGCGCCCGCGCGGGATGCGCAGGTCCAGGTGATCCAGCGCCAGCCCGCGCCCGTAGCACTTGCTGAGCGCGGCGGTTTCGATCACGTAGTCGGAATCGGGAGTGCTCATGATCGTCGCGGGATCGGGTGACGGAACGCGGAAGGAGGACGCGCGCCGGCGTGTCAGGCGGATTTCTTTTTCGGCGCGATCACGCGCAGTTCCTTGTCCAGCCGCGCCAGCGCGCGATCCGGCGGGTAGTCGAGGGCGATGACTTCATGCACGAACGCCTGCACCGCATCGTCCATGCGTCGCTCGCGCTCGGCGTCGCTCAGGCGCTGGCGCGGCGTGGCCACGAACAGGCCCAGGCCCTGGCGCGATTCCAGCCAGCCTTCGCTGGTCAGTTCGGTGTAGGCCTTGGCGACGGTGTTGGGATTGATCATCAGCTGCTGTGCAAGCCCGCGCACGCTGGGCAGCTGCACGCCCGGCTTGAGTTCGGCGGTGGCGATCTTCATCCGCACGCCATCGACGATCTGCTTGCTGATTGGACGCGGATCGCCAGCGGCGATCTGGATCATCAATGCCTGGGTACGCGCCATGGGACACCTCAATCAACTGTACTAGCACGCACAGTGCGGTCGGATGATTCGGGCCGTCAATGGCGCGGAGGCCGTGTTGCGACGAAAGCCCCGGCGAGGGGTGCGGAAGCGGTTCCCGCGGGGACGGAAATCCGTTCCCCGCGGGAAGGCCCCGGCGGCATCAGTACGGGTGCGGCAGCGCGGACAGGCGACGCATCTCGCGCAGCATGGCCACGAACAGGGCACGATCGCCCGCCTGCGAGGGTTCGAAGTCGCGGAACCGCGCGTCCGGTCGTGCTTCCAGGTGCCGCGACACGGCCAGTTCGACCACGCGGGGACGGCCGTCCTCGAAGACCAGCACCTGCGAGCGAGCGCCCGGCTGGTTCACGTCAACGGCAATAATCCGACCTTCGTGCAGGAAGCTGATCCGGTCGACCAGGGTGTGGCCCACCACGATCCGTTCAGCCTGGAAACGATCGAGGATGGCGTCCAGGTCCCGGCGCGCGATGCGTGGATATCGTCCATCCACCGCCATCAGGTAGCCGCGGAACTGGGTAAGGCCCTTCAGGCCAAGCACCGCGTCAAGCGCGGCGGCGGGCGGATGCGACGACGCCGGAGGGGATGCCCAATAGGCACGCATCGTGGCGTTGAAGTGTTCGGGATCGGCGGACACGGATGCGGCTTGCGGGGATATCCCGCCGTGCGCGAACAGCACCGTTCCCAGCCTTGCCACCACCGGCTGGCGGCGAAGCCAGGCGCCGATCACGGTATCGTCGTCGAACGCATCGACGGATTCGCCCATTTGCCGCAAGGCGTACAGATGCTCCGGGTGCGCGCGCGACCCGTTGCCGCGCAGCATGTATTGCTCATGGTTGCCCAGCACCACATGGACCGCTCCACCGGCCCGCTGCGCCTGCAATGACAGATCATGCAGGCGCCAGAGCACCGCGAACACATCGCGCCCGCGATCCACCGCATCGCCCAGGATGATCAGGTGTCCGTCGCCATAGTCCCATTCGCCCCGCGCATTGGTGATGCCCAGGGCCGGCAGCGCGGCCTCGAGGAAGCCGGCGTTGCCCTCCAGATCGCTGAGCACGGCCACGCGCGCGGGCATCGCCGCGCTGGCTGGCACGTCGCGCGGTTGTCGAAGATCAAAGCGCACCTGCCGCCCGGCGCAGGCGATCGACAATTCGTCGCCGCTACCGGTTCGTGAAACGGCGCGGTCCTGGCAGAACCAGTTGGCGCGCCAGCTTCCATCCGACGCCCGGCGGACCACCGGCCCGTCCAGGAATCCACGGATGGCGCCTCCGTCACCGGTGCCCGAATAGATCGGCAACGCAACGCTGCGGTTGGCGCCGATCGGCACCAGCAGGCGGCGATGCACGCCGCTTTCGCTCATCTCCACCTGTGCCGAGGCGATCGCCCAGGCAAGCCAGGCGCCCAGCACCCCCATCAACCCCAGCGACAGCTTCAGCGCGCGCCTGGTTCCCTTCCCCATGTCCACCCCGTTCCCTGAGCCCCGGCGAGGTCACCGGCATGCGCAGGGTGCGTGCTGCGCGCGGTCCCTGCAAGGTCCTGCGACGAAAGCCGGGGAAGGCGGACGCAGGCGCGCCACGGCGCGACGAATCCGGTTGATCGCTCGCGGTGATGTGGCATGCCCGGCGCGGAAAGCGCCCTCGCGCTATTCGCTCTGCAGTTCGGCGACGAAGTCGTAGGCGTCGCCGCGGTAGTAGGAACGGGTGGATTCGACCACCCGGCCGTCTTCCAGGAAGGCGCGGCGTTCGACCAGCAGGCCGGGCGCGCCGACCGGCAGTTCCAGGTGGCGGGCGGCCTCCTCGTCCAGCGCGACCGCGCGCAGGCGCTGCAGCGCGCGGCGCGGGCGGTTGCCGTGCGCGTCGAGCGCTTCGTACAGCGAGGTGGTGACGGTTTCCGGGTCCGGCAGCAGCGACAGCGGCACCAGGGTGCGTTCGATCGCGATCGGCGCGCCGTCGACATGGCGCAGGCGGTACATGCGGACCACGCCGCTGCCCGGCGACAGGTTGAGCGCCATCGATTCTTCCGGCGTCACTTCGCCGACGCTGCGCTCCAGGAATTTCACCTGCGGATTGAGGCCGCGTTCGCGCAGATCGTCGGTGAAGCTGGTCAGCCGCGAGAACTGACGCAGGATGCGCTCGGCCACGAAGGTGCCGGCGCCTTGCCGCTGGACCAGCAGTCCGGCCTCGATGAGTCCGGCCAGCGCCTTGCGGATCGTCACGCGGGACAGACCCAGCAGGTTGGCAAGATCGCGTTCGCTGGGCAGGGCCTGGCCCGAGCGCAGCACGCCGGCGTCCATCAGGTTCTGCAGGGCGCGGCGCAGGCGCAGGTAAGCCACCGCACGAGTGGACTCGCCGGTCTGCAGGCGGTGGTATTCATCGAACAGGGCTTTTTGCATGGGCATGAACATACCACTCACGTACCAATAAAGGCAATATCAGCCGACAAATGGCTACATTGGCCTGATTCATTGGTCAGCGTGGTAGCCCGGTGGTATTGTTCCTTCCACCTGACAAGCGAACGAGATGACGACGTGACCGCCAAGACCCTGCCCGTCGACCCCTTCGATCTGGTGATCTTCGGAGGCACCGGCGACCTGGCCCTGCGCAAGCTGCTGCCCGGCCTGCTGCGCCGCTATGCCGACGGCCAGATCCGCGAGGACAGCCGGATCATCGGCGTGGCCCGCGACAAGCAGTCCGACGCCGACTACCGCGCCAAGGTCGGCGAAGCCCTGCTGCGCGTGGCCGGCAACGACGAGGCGCTCAAGGCCAAGCTGCCGGCGTTCCTGGAAAAGCTCGGCTACCACGCGCTGGACGCGACCAAGGACGAAGGCTGGGAAGAGTTCGCCAGCGCGCTCAAGGCCCACGGCGACCGCATCCGGGTGTTCTATCTGTCCACCAGCCCCAGCCTGTTCGTGAACCTGTGCGACCGCCTGCGTGCGCACGGCCTCAACGGCGGCCAGTCGCGGGTGGTCATCGAGAAACCGATCGGCCATGACCTGGCCAGCGCGACGGTGATCAACGACGCGGTCGGCAGCGCGTTCGCGGAAAGCCAGATCTTCCGCATCGATCACTACCTGGGCAAGGAAACGGTGCAGAACCTGCTGGCGCTGCGCTTCGCCAACATCCTGTTCGAGCCGCTGTGGAACGCCAACCACATCGATCACGTGCAGATCACCGTGGCCGAGACGGTCGGCCTGGAGAAGCGCGCGACCTACTACGACACCTCCGGCGCGCTGCGCGACATGGTCCAGAACCACCTGCTGCAACTGCTGTGCATGGTGGCGATGGAACCGCCGGCGGCGCTGGAGGCCGATGCGGTGCGCGACGAGAAGCTGAAGGTGCTGCGTTCGCTGCGCCCGATCACCACCGACGAGATCAGCCACATGACCGTGCGTGGCCAGTACCGTGCCGGCGCGGTCAACGGCATGGCGGTGCCGGGCTACCTGGACGAACTGGGCCGCGAGGACTCCCGCACCGAGACCTTCGTGGCGCTGAAGGCCGAAGTGGACAACTGGCGCTGGGCCGGCGTGCCGTTCTACCTGCGCACCGGCAAGCGCCTGCCCGAGCGCGTGTCCGAGATCGTGATTGCGTTCAAGCAGATCCCGCATTCGATCTTCGAACACGGCGCCGGCCCGGTGATGGGCAACAAGCTGGTCCTGCGCCTGCAGCCGGACGAAGGCGTGAAGCTGTGGCTGATGATCAAGGATCCCGGCCCGGGCGGCCTGCGCCTGCAGCACGTGCCGCTGGACATGAGCTTCGCCGAGGCGTTCGGCGTGCACCAGCCGGAGGCCTACGAGCGCCTGCTGATGGACGTGGTGCGCGGCAACCCGACCCTGTTCATGCGCCGCGACGAGGTCGAGGCCGCGTGGAAGTGGATCGATCCGATCCTGGGCGCGTGGGAAAACCAGCGCGAGACGCCCAAGCCCTACACCGCCGGTTCGTGGGGACCGAGCGCGGCGGTCGCGCTGGTCGAGCGCGACGGCCGGACCTGGCACGAGGACACGGTGTAAGCGCGTGACCCAGTCCCTCCTCCCCCCCGTCCCGACCGAACTGGTCACCTTCGCCGACAGCGAGACGCTGGCCGGCGCCCTGGCCGCGGCCATCGCCGCTGATCTGCGCGCGGGCATCAATGCCCGCGGCGGCGCGCTGCTGGCGCTGTCCGGCGGCAGCACACCCAAGCGGTTCATGCAGCGACTGTCGGAACAATCGCTGGACTGGGACAAGGTCACCGTCACCCTGGTCGACGAGCGCTGGGTGGCGCCGGACAACGAACGCTCCAACGCCCGCCTGCTGCGCGAGCACCTGTTGCAGGGCGAGGCCGCGGCGGCGCATTTCCTGCCGCTGTTCCGCGACACCCCGGAACCGGAGGACGCGCTGGCCGAACTGGAGCGGCGCTTCGCCAGCCTGCCGCCGTCGTTCGACGCGATCGTGCTGGGCATGGGCAGCGACGGCCATACCGCCTCGTTCTTCCCGGGCGGCGATCACCTGGCCGCGGCGCTGGATCCGGCCTCGCCGGCACGCCTGCTGCCGATGCGCGCGCCCGGCGCCGGCGAAGCCCGCATCACCCTGACCCTGCCGGTGCTGCTGGCCGCGCGCCACCTGTACCTGCATATCGAAGGCGCGGAAAAGCGCGCCGTGCTGGATCGCGCCCTCGCGGGCGTCGGCGCCGACGGCCAACTGCCGATCCGCATCGTGCTGGCGCAGGCCGCCACGCCCGTGGTGACTTACCTGACGCCCTGACCCGCCGTCGCGGCGCGGTTGGAATGCCCGCACGCGCCGCGTACAGTAGCCCGCATCGAGAGGATTTCGGGGGCGCCATGCTGGCTCGGTTAGTGAACGTGTTCCGTGGTTTCTTTGCGCAGTTCGTCAAGGGGATGGAAAAGCGCAATCCGGAAGCCCTGCTGGAACTGGAACAGGAAAACCTGCGCAAGCAGATCGGCAGCTACAACCAGAGCCTGGCGACCCACGCCGGCCTGGCCGAGCGCCTGATCGGCCAGGTGCGCAAGCTGGAGAACGAAGAACGCGAGCTGCGCGCGCGCACCACCGCCCACCTGCGCGCGGGCAACCGCGATGCCGCCGCCCAGCATGCCCTGCGCCTGCAGACGGTCAGCCGCGAGTTGCAGGAAAACCGCGACCAGATGGAGCAGGCCGAGGCCACCTACAACAACCTGGTGAAGGCGCGTGACGTCGCCGTGGCCGCCGCGCGCGCCAAGATCGAGAGCCTGAAGGGCGCCATCAACGACATGCGCATGAAGCACGCGCTGGCGGAGATGAACGAGATGGCCGCTGGGATGGTCACCACGATCGGCGGTTCCGGCGACACCCTCGATCGCCTGCACGAGATGGTCGAGGAAGAGCGCAACAAGGCCGCCGGCCGCGCGCGCGTCGCGCGCGATGCGCTCGACATGAACCAGATCGAGGTCAAGGAAGCCGAGCAGAAGGCGCTGGCCGACCAGGCGCTCGCGGATTTCGCCGCGGCCGAGGGCATTTCCCTGCAGGCCGAACCGGCTGCGACACCAGCCGCGCACCGCAGCATGGGCGCCGCCGAGGCTGCCAAACCGGTATCGGAAAACGACCCGGGCTGATCGCCCCGCCCTTGCCCGGAGGATGGCCGCCATGCAGGCGAAGCCGCACTGATGCCGCTCGATAGCAACGCCCCGGCGTGGGCGCACGAACTGGCGCTGGCCTATGAAAGCGGCGCGCACGGACAGTTCGTGCTGTACGGCAACGTCGGTGATCGCCTGCCGCTGTCGGGGCGGCTGGTCAGCCTGACCCGCTGGCTGGAATCGCAGTTGCTCACCGGCTTCGACGTGGTGTTCCAGTACGACCCCGGCAACGGACTCACCGTGCTGCGCGGCAGCGATCGCCTGCGCCAATGGCTGGCCGGTCGCGATGACGCCGCCTGGCCGCGCGAACCGCGGGCGGCGGTCGAGCGCGTGTCCCACTACCTGCGCTACCTCGCCAACCTGAAGGCGCTGGGACAGGGCGAAGGCGAGCACGTGGCGGTGATCATGCGCGGCATCGATCAGGTGCTGCCGGGTGGCCGCGCCGGCGACTTCGAGATTGCCAGCCTGGCCAGCCTGGTGCGCGACTGGGCCAGCGAACCGCCGTTCACCGATCAGGCTTTCGCCAGCTTCCTGATCGCCGACAACCTCAACGACCTGCACCCGCAGATCGCCTTCCATCCGCGTGTGGCGCGCATCCGCGTGCCGCTGCCCGACGAGGCCATGCTGGGCCAGGCGCTGGCGCAACTGCGGCTGGATCATTCGGCGGCCTTCGCCGCGGCCGACGACGGCACGATCACCGGCGCCCTGACCGGCGTCAGCATCAGCGCGCTGCAAAGCCTGGTGCGGACCTGCGCCCACCAGGGCCGCGCGCTGGGACCGGCCGACTGGTTGCGGGTGAAGAAGCAACTGGTCGAGGGCGATGCCAGCGGCCTGGTCGAGTTCATCGATTCCCGTCGCACGCTCGACGACTACGAGGCGCCCGCGGCGCTGAAGGAGTGGTTGCGCCAGGACATCGCGCTGTGGCGCGCGGCCAACCTGCGCGCCCTGCCGATGGGCTACCTGTTCTGCGGTCCGGTAGGCACCGGCAAGACCTTCCTGGTTGAATGCCTGGCCGGCGAAGCCGGCGTGCCGGTGCTGAAGCTGAAGAACTTCCGTGATCGCTGGGTCGGCTCCAGCGAAGGCAACCTGGAGAAGGTCTTCCGCCTGATCCGCGCGCTGGGCCGCTGCATCGTGTTCATCGACGAAGCCGACCAGACGCTGGGCAAGCGCGACTCGGGCAACGGCGACAGCGGCCTGTCCGGCCGGTTGTATTCGATGATCGCCCAGGAGATGTCCGACACCGACAACCGTGGCCGGGTGATGTGGGTGCTGGCTTCCTCGCGCCCGGACCTGATCGAAGTCGACCTGAAGCGGCCGGGCCGCATCGACGTCAAGATCCCGCTGCTGCCCACCACCACCGCCGCCGAAAGCGCGGCCCTGCTCGATGCCCTGCTGAAACGCTTCGGCATGGCGCCGGGCGCGGAGGCATTGCTGGCGCTGCCGTCCCCGTTGCCGCTGCTGTTGACCCCCGGCGCCGCCGAAGCCTTCGCGGTGAAGGCCTACCGGCAGGCCCAGACCACCGGCGTCGCCCCGCTGGAGGCGATCGCCGCGCTGCTGGCCGGCTACCAGCCGCCGGTACCGCTGGAGGTGCTGGAGTTCCAGATGCGCATCGCCGTCGCCGAGGCCACCGATCTGCGCTTCGTGCCGCCCTCGCTGCGCCCGCTCGCAGCCGGAAGCCCGGCGCCATGAACGCCTTGCGCTACATCTGGGCCGCTTTCAATGCGCGCCCGCTCGGCATGCCGGTTCCGCCCAACTGGATTGGCCTGGCCGCCTTCGCACTGGCGGGCGTCTTCCTGACACCCGGTTTCTTCGTGCTCGGCGCGGGCGCGGAAATCGCCTATCTGTACTGGCTGTCGAATCATCGCCGCTTCCGCGCCACGGTGGACGCGCAGGCACTGCCGCAGGAATCGGAGGCGGATCGGCGCTACCGCGAACTGCGGGATCCGCTGCCCATCCCGCAACGCCGCCAGCAGGAAGCCCTGGAACACAAGGCGCGCGTGATCATCCAGATGCTGGACAAGTCGCCGGTGATGGCGGCGCATGCGGACAGCCTGGAACAGTTGGTGTGGTTGCACCTGCGCCTGCTGGCCGCGCGCACCGCGATTGCCGGCGTGGTGCACACCGCGCGTGAGGAAAGCGCGGTGCTGGACAAGCAGGAAGCGACCATCGAGGCGCGATTGGGCCGCGACGACCTGAGCGAGGAGCTGCGACGCAGCCTGCAGCAGCAGAAGACCGTCATCGACCAGCGCCAGGCCGCGCATGCCGATGCCGGCCGCCGGCTCGAGCATGTCGATTCCGAGTTGCAGCGCATCGGCCAGCAGGTGGCGCTGTTGCGCGAGCAGGCGCTGCTGGCCATCGACGAAGGCAGCATCGGCAGCTCGCTGGATGCGCTCAGCGCCTCCTTCGCCGAAGCCAATCGCTGGCTGGAAGGCCAGCGCGACCTGTTGGGCGTCCTCGACCTGAACGCGCAGCCCCGGTTGCCCCCAGCGGTGCTGCGTCCGCCCGTTCCCCATACCGTGATCGAAGAAGGAGAGTCGTCGTGAGCCGATCCGTTTCCCCGCCGCGCCGCCAGGCCGGCAATGCCAGCGGCAAGCTGATCACCGCGGTGCTGGTGCTGGCGCTGCTCGCGTTCGGCGCGTGGCTGGTGATGCGCGACATGGGCAAGGGCGAGCAGGCGGGCGCGGCGACGAGCTCGCAGGCGGGCGCCAGCAAGGCCGACGGCAAGGCGCCGGCGCCGATCGAACCGCAGGCCGGGCTGCCCAACCTGGATGCGGCGGCGACCTACCAGCCCAAGGGCAACGTGGTCGACGTCGACATCAGCGAATATGCCGGCTATGCCGGCCTGATCGCGGCCAACGGCGGCCTGGAGCCCAATCCGGATTCGTTCTTCGCGCGCGAGTACGGCTTCCAGGTCCGGCTCAGCCTCAACGAGGAGGAGGGCTGGTCCAAGCTCAACAACGGACGGGTCGCCGCCTCGGTGACCACTGCCGACACCCTGGCGGTGCTCGGCCGCCAGTTCGACGTGGTGGTGCCGGCGCAGATCGGCTTCTCGCGCGGCGCCGACCAGGTGGTGGTCGATACCGGCATCGCCAGCATCAACCAGCTCAAGGGCAAGGTGCTGGCGGCCTCGCAGTTCAACGAAAGCGAGTTCTTCATCCGCTACCTGGCCTCCGAGGCCGGCGTGCCGGTCAAGGTGCTGCGCGATCTCGACGGGCGCCCGGGCCCCGGTGAACTGGGCCTGGTGTTCTACGAGGACGCCTTCGTCGCCTGCGACGCCTACGAGCACGAACTTCAGGGCGGCGCGCCGCGCCTGAACGGCTGCGTCGGCTGGTCGCCGCGCACCGACGAGGTCGTCGCCGCCTCCGGCGGCCGCGCCAAGGCCTTGGTCAGCAACCGCAACCTGCTAATCATCGCCGACCTGCTGCTGCTCAATCGCGGCTTCGCCGCCGCCCATCCCGACTGGGCGCGCGGGCTGGTGCACGGCCTGCTGGAAGGCAACCGGCTGGTCCGCGACGAGCCGGCCACCCAGATCCCGGTGATCGCCAAGGCCTTCAAGTGGAACGAGGCCGACACCCGCGCCGAGCTGGCCAAGGTGCATCTGTCCAACCTGCCGGAGAACCTGGCGTTCTTCGAAGGCACCATCGATTCGGCCGGCTCCTTCCAGGGCATCTTCCAGTCCTCGGTGCTGGTGTACGGCAACCTGATCAAGAATCCGGCCGACCCGGCCCGCTTCGTGGACACCGCCGCCCTGCAGGCACTGAAGAAAAAGGGCCTGTACGCCAGCCAGAGCATCGCCATCGCGCCGATCCGCAGCGGCAACGCGCAGATCTCGCTGGAGGGCGACGCCCTGCTGAGCAAGGACATCCGGTTCTTCTTCCAATCCAATTCCGCGGTACTCGACAAGTCCGCGCCGGCCAATGCCGGCTACCTGGACACCATCAAGAACTTCCTCCAGGTCAGCCCCGGCTCGGTGGTGCTGCTGCGCGGCCACGTCGATGACGGCCGCCGCAACGAGTTCCAGAAACAGGGCGGGCAGGAGCTGGTCCGGAGCATGTCGCTAAAGGCGATGGAGTTGTCGCGCCAGCGCGCGCAGGCGGTGCGCGATGCCCTGCTGGAGCGCCATCCCAAGCTGGACGCCAACCGGATCGAACTGGTCGGCCGTGGCTGGGAGGAACCGGCGGGCACCGACAGTGACCTGAACCGCCGCGTCGAGGTCCAGTGGTTCACCCTGGAATAGCCGGGACGGCGGACCGGGCTCCTGGAATATGCCGGAAACCGTCACCCTGCTTATAATAGGCCCCCTGTCCGTGGCGTCCGCGCCCGGCACTTGCCGCGAAATCCGCCCTGGTGGCGGTTTCCGACCCCGTTTTTCGTAGCCAAGCACGGCCTGTGGCCGTGCTGCCAAAGGTGGAACGTGCGTAATTACGACCTCGAATTCCTCAAGCATTTCTCGATGGTGATCGGCTTCCTGGTCGTCGTCACCCTGGGCCTGATCATCGGTGCGCATTTCCTGCACTCCTCGATTCCGACGGAAGTGAATCCGCAGGCCGCCAAGCGCACCGAAGGCCGCATCGCCCCGTCGGGCGCGGTGTACGCCGGCACCACCGGTGCCGCGGCCCAGGCCGCCGCGCAGGCCGCCGCCGCCGCCGCCGCGGCTTCGCAGGTCGCCTACGGCGGCACCACCGACGGCCAGGTCATCTTCGACAACCTGTGCGGCGCCTGCCACAAGAACGGCACCGGCAACGCCCCGATGCTGACCGCCGCCGGCATGGGCGCGCGCGCCGCCAAGGGCAAGGACACGCTGTACAAGCACGCCATCGAGGGCTTCACCGGTCCGGACGGCGGCATCATGCCCCCGAAGGGCGGCAACCCGGCCCTGACCGAAGAGCAGATCCATGCCACGGTCGACTGGATGCTGGCGAACGTGAAGTAAGCCTCCGGCTTGCCCGCGTGACCGGAAACGCCGCCTTCGGGCGGCGTTTTCGTTGGTGATCCGGACCCCGCGCCAAGAGCACGCGCGTTTCAACAGCCGAATGGCTGATCAAGGGGCTCGCAACGCTGCTCCCGGGTCGCCCGATGTCTACCGGGGGATTCACTCTTCGCCTCCCCCTTTGTAAAAGGGGAACCAAGGGGGATCCGCTCTCCGCCTCCCCTTTGTAAAAGGGGACTGAGGGGGATTCGCTCTCCGCCTCCCCTTTGTAAAAGGGGGACCGAGGGGGATTCGCTCTTCGCGCCAACCACAGGCTTCCCGGCCACCGATGACAGGCCAAAAGTGGACCGACGAGGATTGACCCGCCCCTCAGCGGTCGAGGAGCGTCGGCGCTTCCCCATCACCCGTCATCCCCGCTGGCTATCATGTCCGGCTCGACCTACCGCCAGACATCGCCATGCCCCTCCGCCGCGCCCTGCTCGCCACTGCCCTGCTGACCTGCGCCACGATGGCCGGCGCCGGAGAGACGGGGATCATCCCCATCGGCCAGGTCCAGGGCGCCGGCGCGGCCAGCCCGCTGGCGGGCCAGACGGTCACGGTCGAGGGCGTGGTCACGGCCGATTTCCGCCAGGGCCTGGGCGGCTTTTTCCTGCAGGACGCCGGCGACGGCGATCCGGCGACCTCGGATGCCGTGTTCGTTCCACTGGCCTTCGACGCCAACGCGGATGAGGGCGAAGCGCCGAAGGTCGGCCAGCGCTACCGCGTGCGGGGCGAAGTCACCGAGCTGGAACTGGGCCGCCAGGGCAGCCGCCTGACCGCGATCACCCCGGGCGACATCGAGCGCCTGGGAACCCCGGCGCCGGCGATTGCCCCGGTCGTGCTGACGGCCGCGCCCGCGGACTGGGAAGCCATGGAAGGCATGCGCGTGCGCATCGCCGCCCCGCTCACCGTCAGTGGCACCGATCAGGTCGAGCGCTTCGGCGAACTCACCGCCGCGTTCGACGGTCGGCTGTGGCAGCCCAGCGAGGTGGCGGCGCCCGGCAGCGAGGCATTCCAGCAGGTGCTGAAAGACAACGCCCGCCGCCGTCTGACCCTGGACGACGGCAGCGGCGAACGGGATCCCAAGGCCATCGCCTGGCTCGGCGAACAAGCGATCCCGCGCGTGGGCACCGTCCTGAAGGATGTGGAAGGCATCGTCGACGAGCGCCATGGCAGCCATCGCCTGCAACTGATCCGCCCGCTGGCACTGCCCGCCATCGCTTATCCGGTCGCACCGCGCGTGCCGGGAACGCTGAAAATCGCCGCGTTCAACCTGGAAAACCTGTTCAACGGCGACGGCCGCGGCGGCGGCTTCCCGACCCCGCGCGGCGCGAAGACGCCCGCGCAGTTGCAGGCACAGCTGGCCAAGCTGGTCGCCACCGTGCGCGCGCTCGATGCCGATGTGGCGGCGCTGATGGAACTGGAGAACGACGGCTACGGCCCCGACTCCAGCCTCGCCCAGTTCGTCGCGGCGCTGAACGCGAAGGGCGGCGACTGGCGCTTCATCGACGCCGGCCAGGGGCCGGGACCGGACACCATCCGGGTTGGCCTGATCTATCGCGCCTCCCGGGTCACGCCGGTCGGCAAGCCCGCCACGCTGGAAGGCGGTCCCTTCGGTGACCGCAGCCGGGTGCCGCTGGCGCAGGCGTTCCGGCGTGGGCAGGGACCGGCGTTCGTGGTCGTGGCCAATCACTTCAAGTCCAAGGGCTGCTCGGAAGCCATCGGCGCCGATCAGGACCAGGGCGATGCCCAAGGGTGCTGGAACGCGTTGCGACTGGATTCGGCGCGCCGCCTGGACGCCTGGCTGAAGCAGGATCCGACCGGCCAGGGCAGCGCGATGAAGCTCATCCTGGGCGACTTCAACGCCTATGCGATGGAGGATCCGGTGCGCTGGCTGCGCGAGGCCGGCTGGCGCGATGCCTTCGCCGTGGCCAAGGTGGAAAGCCCCTACAGCTACGTCTACAGCGGCCTGACTGGCCGCCTGGATCACGCCCTGCTCACGCCCGCGCTGTCGGCGCGCCTGCGCGGCGCGGCCGAGTGGCATCTCAACGCCGATTCGGCGGACAGCGCCGGCTACCTCCACGGCGATGCCGGCCAGCCCTGGCGCAGTTCGGATCACGATCCGCTGCTGCTGGGGTTTGATCTTTGAGCGCTTGATCGCCAGGAGCAAACGTTTCTCGACAGCCGAATGGCGGGTTGGAAGAGGAACCAAGGGGGCCTGCTCTTCGCGCCAACAGCAAGCGCTTTTCAACAGCCGCATGGCGGGCCAATCCTCCGTCGCCTTGGGCGCCCGCCCCCTTTTGGGCTTTCAACAGCCGAATGGCTGATCAAGGGGGCAAATGACACCCGGACTCCGGGCACCGCTTTGCCTCCCCCTTTGAAAAAGGGGGATTGAGGGGGATTTGCCCTTCGACCAGGCCACCTACACCCCACTGCTACAATTCGCGCCTTTCGCGTCCGGCCGCCTTGGCCGGATCACGCCAGCCGCTCCAGGGGCCAGCCCATGACCAGTACCGCCGAACTGACCTCGCCGTCGTCCGCCAACACGCCGCAGATCGGCGTGCTGGACAACGACTACACCCTCGAACACAAGTACACCCGCACCGACGGCCGCATCTACTTGAGCGGCGTGCAGGCGCTGGTCCGGCTGCCGCTGATGCAGCGCCTGCGCGACCAGGCCGCCGGGCTCAACACCGCCGGCTTCATCAGCGGCTACCGCGGCTCGCCGCTGGGCGGCTTCGATCTGGAGCTGTGGCGCGCGCGCAAGCACCTGGAAGCGGCGGCGGTGAAGTTCACCCCCGGCCTCAACGAGGATCTCGGCGCGACCATGGTCTGGGGCACCCAGCAGACCAACCTGTTCCCCGGCGCCAAGGTCGATGGCGTGTACTCGATGTGGTACGGCAAGGGACCGGGTGTGGATCGCTGCGGCGACGTGTTCAAGCACGGCAACGCCGCCGGCACCTCGAGGCACGGTGGCGTGCTGGCGCTGGCCGCCGACGATCACGCCTGCCGCAGCTCGACCCTGCCGCACGGGTCGGAAGACGAGTTCGTCAGCGCGATGATGCCGGTGCTCAACCCGGCCGGCGTGCAGGACATCCTCGACATGGGCCTGGTCGGCTGGGCGATGAGCCGCTACACCGGCCGCTGGGTCGGCTTCAAGACGATCGCCGAGACGGTGGAATCCTCGGCCTCGGTGGAAGTGAATCCGTTCGCGCGCACCATCCTGCTGCCCGAGGATTTCGACATGCCCGCCGGCGGCCTCAACATCCGCTGGCCGGATCCGCCGCTGGATCAGGAAATGCGCCTGCACCGCTACGCGGTCAAGGCCGCCCAGGCCTTCGCCCGCGCCAACGGCATCGATCGGATCGTGCTGGATTCGCCGCGCGCGCGACTGGGCATCGTCACCACCGGCAAGAGCTACCTGGACGTGCTGCAGGCGCTGGAATACCTGGGCCTGGACGAACGCGCCTGCGCCGACATCGGCATCCGCGTGTACAAGGTCGGCATGACCTGGCCGCTGGAGCCGATCGGCATCGCCGAGTTCGCGCGCGGACTGGAAGACATCGTGGTGGTGGAGGAGAAGCGCGCCTTCATCGAGCGGCAGATGAAGGAGTACTTCTACAACTGGCCGGCCAGCGCAGGCCAGCGTCCGTCCATCGTCGGCAAGTACGACGAGGCCGGCGAGTGGATCCTGCCGTCCACCGGCGAACTTACCCCGGCCACCATCGCCGGCGTGATCGGCCGGCGCATCCAGCGTTTCTTCACCAATGAATCCATCGAGCAGCGCCTGCGCTGGATGGAGGACAAGGAAGCCGAGCTCGCGTTGCCGCGCGCCAGCTTCCCGCGCGTGCCGCACTACTGCAGCGGCTGCCCGCACAACACTTCCACGGTGGTGCCGGAAGGCTCGCGCGCGCTCGGCGGCATCGGCTGCCACTACATGGTGACGTGGATGGATCGCGACACCGACACCTTCACTCACATGGGCGGCGAAGGCGTCACCTGGTCCGGGCAGGCGCCGTTCACCGAAACCGAGCACGTGTTCCAGAACCTCGGCGACGGCACGTTCTTCCATTCCGGTTCGCTGGCGGTGCGGCAGTCGGTCGCCACCGGCGTCAACATCACCTACAAGATCCTCTACAACGACGCGGTCGCGATGACCGGTGGCCAGCCGGTCGACGGCACCCTGAGCGTGCCGCAGATCGCCCACATGATGCGCGCCGAAGGCGTGGACACCATCGTCGTGGTCAGCGACGACGTGCGCAAGTGGAGCCGCCGCGAACTGTTTCCGACCGGTGTCGAGTTCCATGATCGCGGCCAGCTGGAAGAGGTGCAGAAGCAGCTGCGCAAGGTGAAGGGCGTTTCCATCCTCATCTACGACCAGGTGTGCGCCACCGAGAAGCGCCGCCGCCGCAAGCGCGGCAAGCTGCCGGATCCGGCCAAGCGCACGATGGTCAACACGCTGGTCTGCGAAGGCTGCGGCGACTGCGGCGTGAAGAGCTTCTGCGTGTCGGTGCTGCCGAAGGAAACCGAGTTCGGGCGCAAGCGCGAAATCGATCAATCCAACTGCAACAAGGATTTCTCCTGCGTCAACGGCTTCTGCCCCAGCTTCGTCACCGTCCACGGCGGCAACCCGCGCAAGGGCAAGAAAGCAACCGTGGCCGAGAAGCTGGAGAACCTGCCGGCACCGACCTTCCAGTCGGATCTGGCCCAGCCCTGGAACATCCTGATCACCGGCGTCGGCGGCACCGGCGTGGTGACCATCGGTGCGCTGCTGGGCATGGCCGGGCATCTGGAAGGCAAGGGCGCGAGCGTGCTGGATCAGACCGGCCTGGCCCAGAAGGGCGGCGCGGTGACCACCCACATCCGCATCGCCCGCACGCCGGAGGATATCCACGCCGTGCGCATCGCCGCCGGCGAAGCCGATCTGGTGCTGGGTTGCGACATGGTGGTGGTGAACGACTATTGGGTGCTGTCCAAGGTGCGCGGCGAGCGCTCGCAGGTGGTGCTCAATACCTACGAGGCGATGCCCGGCACCTTCACCACCCGTCCGGACATGCAGTTCCCGGCCACCGACATCGTCACCGGCGTGAAGGTCGCGCTGGGCGGCCGCGATCCGATGCTGGTCGACGCCACCCAGCTGGCCACCGCGCTGATGGGCGACGCGATCGCCGCCAACCTGTTCATGCTCGGCTACGCCTGGCAGCAGGGCCTGGTGCCGATTTCGTTCGACGCCATCATGCGCGCGGTCGAACTCAATGGCGCGGCGATCGAAATGAACCGGCGCGCGTTCGCCTGGGGCCGTCTGGCCGTGGTCGACCCGCAGGCGGTGCAGGAAGCGGCCGGCCTGATCCGCAACACCCAGACCGAGTCCGAACGTACCCCGCGCAACCTGCGGATCCTGCCGCCGGGCGAATGGGAGAGCACCGAGTGGGGCGCCAACGCCGCGCCGCGCAATCCGGACAATGAAAGCGAACTGCGCGGCCTGCCGGAAGGCGGCGCCGTCGGTGGCGAAGTCGCGTTCCTGCCGCTGGACGACCTGCGCCTGTCGCGCTCGCTGGACGAACTGATCGCGCGCCGCGTGGCCTTCCTGACCGAATACCAGGACGCCGCCTACGCCAGCCGCTACCGCGATCTGGTCACCCGCGTGCGCGCCGCCGAGAACGTGAAGGCACCGGGTTCCACCGCGCTGACCGAGGCGGTCGCCCGCTATTTCTTCAAGCTGATGGCGTACAAGGACGAGTACGAAGTGGCGCGGCTGTACACCAGCGGCGAGTTCCAGCGCCGCCTGCAGCAGCAGTTCGAGGGCGACTATGAAGTGCACTTCCATCTTGCGCCGCCGCTGTTCGCCAAGAAGGACGCGCAGGGCCGCCTGATGAAGAAGGAGTACGGCCCGTGGGTGTTCAAGGCCTTCGGACTGCTGGCGAAGCTGCGCTTCCTGCGCGGCGGTGCCTTCGACGTGTTCGGCCGCACCGCCGAGCGCCGCGGCGAGCGCCAGCTGATCAGCGACTACGAGCGCACCCTGGATCAGCTGCTCGGTTCGCTGGATGCCGATCGCCTGGGCCTGGCGGTGGATATCGCCAGCATTCCCGAGCACATCCGCGGCTACGGCCACGTCAAGGAACGTCATCTGCACGAGGCCAAGGCGCGCGAGGCCGAACTGCTCGCGCAATGGAACAACCCCAGGGCGCTGCACGTCGTCCAGGTCGCCTGACCAGAAAAAACCCCGCCTCGGCGGGGTTTTTACTTTTCCGACCGATGCGCGCGGTTACCGCCGCCGCACCGAGGCCAGCGCGGCGCGCAACGGCGGTTTCAACGGCAGCGCCAGCTTGCGGTAGAAGAACGTCAGCATCCGGCGCGAACGCGGCACCCGCCACGCCAGGCCTTCCTCGATCGTGTACACGCACGGCGCGCAGGCGCCGCAGGGCTTGCCGTTCACCGGTCGATGGCAAAACCAGGTCATGTCCATGAGCCGATGCCAGCCGGCGGCTTCGGCTTCGCGCTGCATCGCCCGCTTGTCGATCTGGAACAGCGGGAAGCCGAAATGATGGAACAGGGTGTGTTCGGCGGTGCCCGCGTGGCGCGATTCGACGCGGTGGCTGCGATAGCCGCCGGCGGTCTCGAACGGCTGCACGAAGTCCGCCAGCAGCGCCTGCACCTTGTCGTCCACGTGCACGCTCAGTTCGATGCCCGCTGGCGCGTGCTGGCGGCAGAACAGCGCCAGCCATTCGTACTGGCTACCGATGTAAACCCGCGATCGGACCTCGCGCAGCGCCTCGGTGATCACCGGGTCCCGCGCCAGTTCCGCCACCTGGAACACCCGCAGTGGCCGCAGCAGTGCGCGCGTTTCCGGGTGCGATTCGTGCAGCGCCGCGGTGATGCGCTGGATGCTGCGGCGCTCGGTGGCCGTCGACGCGCGCGAGGGATCCTCCAGGTAGTACGGCGTCACCGGCACGCGATGCAACAGCAGCAGCCGCAGCAGCTGGAAGGTCGAGTCCCAACCGCTGGTCCACAGCAGCGGAACGCTCCTGACGGCTTCCCCCACGGGGGCGGCGGTCGAATCACGGTGGCTTGTCGGTTCTTGCATGTGCGCGGGAACTCCATGCCGATGGCCTCGGCGGGTTGGGCAACGCATCCACGACCGCAAGCAAGGGACTCCCGGTGCAGCGCGCACCGATGCTAGCGTGCCCGCGCGCGCACCCGGTGCAATTCTCTTCACCCCATCGACTGAACAGGCAATGGCGACGCGAAGCCTTCATGCGCGCCTCATGTTTGTCATGCCGTGCGGCGATTCGATCCACATCGATGAACACGCATCCGTTGAACGTTCGTCGCGCAATCGGCACGGGCATGTCGCCAGCATGTGAAGGCACGCGGATCTTTGCGATGCGTGCACGTTCTGCTCACGTCTTCGCTACCCATCATCGTCCACCGGGTTCGACGGCAGAGCGCGTCGTGCCCCGGCCATTTTCCTTCCCCCAGGAACGATTCATGCAAGCCCAATCGATGACCCGCGATCAGTTCTGGCAGTTCGCCGACAAGGCCAAGGAGGCGACCGAAGCCCTCGCCGCGCAACGGATGCAGGTACTTGCCCACCTTTCTCCGGACGCCCTGCGCCAGGTGTGCATCCAGTACCGGTTCTTCACCATCGACTACATCAGCGATCTCGCCTCGCTGGTGGCGCGCCTGCCGTTCGGCGGACTGCGCAGCCTGCTCGGCCAGATCCTCGCCGAGGAACTGGGCGAAGGCGATCCCGAGCGCGCCCATCCGGCCGTGTACGACCGCTTCCTCGCCACCATCGGCGTCGCGCCCGAGGAGCTGGAACGACCGCTGATGGCCAACGAGCGCATCCTCAAGGGGCTGACCCGCGACATGGCCAACAACCCGATCGCCTTCGGCGTCGGCCTGCGCGGCATGGGCGGCGAATGCCTGTGCCAGACCTACCTGTCGGTGATGTTCGAGCACATGCGCCGCAATCCGTATCTGGTCGCCAACGCCGACCGCATCGACTGGGAGTTCTGGACCATCCATACCGGCGAAGAAGACATCATCCATGGCGAATTGACCCGCGCCGCGATCGACGAATACCTGCGCCACGATCCGGGCGTGCTGCCCGAGCTGGCACGCGGCTACGAGCGCAGCATCTCCGCCTGGAACCTGTTCTGGCAGAACATCCTCGACGCGTACACGCCACAACTGGAAGCCGCGTCATGAGCCACATCACCCAGTTCCACCTCGCCTTCCCGGTTCGCGATCTGGATGAGGCGCGCCACTTCTACGGCGACATCATCGGCTGCCCGCAGGGCCGCAGCGACATCTCCTACCAGGACTTCGACTTCTTCGGCCATCACCTGGTCGCGCACATCGGTGGCGACGGCCAGCCGCTGCACAACGGCCGCTTCGACGGCGAGGCGGTGCCGGTACCGCATTTCGGCATGAACCTGGATCGGCCGGCCTGGGAAACGCTGGCCCGACGGCTGAAGGACGCGCAGGTCGATTTCCACGAGGAGCCCCATCTGCGCCTGAAAGGAAAACCCGGCCAGCACGTCACCATGTTCCTGTTCGATCCTTCCGGCAACGCGCTGGAGTTCAAATCCTTCGACGACCCCGAGCAGACGTTCATCCCGTAGATCTCTCCCTGTGGGAGCGGCGTCAGTCGCGAGGGCTTCCACGGGAAATCGGGCGTCATATCCGCAATTCGACCACGCGCTCTTCCGGTGATGCGGGCAGCCCCTCGCCGGCCCAGAACCGTTCCAGCGTCCCACGCACCAGATCCAGCGGGGTGGACGCGCCACGCCGCTCGCCGAAGCGGCGCTTGTTGTCGCGCTGCAGGCGCAACATGCGCGCGTCCTGGTCGTTCACCCGCTTGAGCAGCGGCCACACCAGCAGGCGCACCAGCCAGGCCGGCGCGCGTCGCCCCTCTACATGGAGCGCGACGAACACGTCGGTTTCTTCCGCCGAGTGCGGGGTGAAGTGCAGATCGATCATCACCCGGCTGCCGTTCGCGTAGACGTATTCCAGCCGCGTGCTGCCGGGCGCGGCGTAGTGCGCGCGCTCGGCCACGCGGCGCGACTCGAACAGCCGATACAGCAGGCCGGACTGCGCGCCGCCGCCCTGGTAGTCGACGCGGAATCCGTCCGGCGTCGTCCGCATCACCGCGGTGACCGGCATCCGCGCCCCCTCGCGTCGCACCAGCCCGGCATGCACGAAATGGGTATGCATCGGATCCAGGAAATTCTCCATCGCGTCGACCACGCCAGCCGGCCAGCGGGTCTGCCACTGGAAGCGCCGGGAAGACGGATCCGTTTCCCGTATCAATGCGTTCGGTATCGCTTCGCCAATGTGGCCGGGACGGACCCACACGAAGCCATCGATTTCGCGCGCCGGGAAGGTCCGCACGCAGGCCGGCGGTGGCGGCATGGACGCCGGCAGCCCCGGGACCTCGCGCAGTTGACCGCCCGCGTCGAAGGACCAGCCGTGGTACGGACAGACAATGCGATCGCCCGCGACCCGTCCCGCCGACAGCGGGGCATGCCGGTGCGGACAGCGGTCCTCCAGCGCGACCCAGCGCCCGTCCGCCAACCGCGCCAGCGCCAGGTGGGTGCCCAGCAACGACACCGCGTATGGCCCGTGGCCGATCGCGGCGGCGCGCGCGACCGCGTACCAATGCGCGTTGAGCGCGGGATGCCAGTCGCTCACAGGCGATACCTCCGCAGCAGGGGCACACCGATCCGGCGGGTGGCCTGCGCCAGCAGTCCAATCGCCGCGCGGCGCGCACGCGGCAGATGCGCCGCCATCACCGCGCTGTACTCGATCGCGGGCACACCGCCACGGAAGCGCTTGAACTCGCTGGCGCCGGCGCTGAAGTTCAATCGCCAGCCGCGGCGGCGACAGGCGCGGTAGGCGCAGGCGGTCGCCAGCCGGTAGAGCCCGAGCTTCGGTGGCAGGGCCGTGTCGTAACCGACGATCGGCGCGGTCGCGATGCCGGCGTGGCGGAACAGGCCCAGCACCGTCAGCAGCTGTCCGTCCCCGCCGCGGAAGCCCTCGAACTCGAGCAGTCCCGCCGCGTGCCAGGCACGCATGAATTCCGCCGTGTACGCCGGACTGAAGCGCGAGTACTTGCCGAGGTAGAGCAGGGTGTACAGCTCGGCGATCCGCGCGTAGTCGGCGTCGGTGATGTCGGCATCGCCGCAGGGGGTCAACGCGGTTCGCACCAGTCCCTTCAGATCCCGCCGCAGATCGCGATGGCGGGCCACGGCCGCGTCCAGATCCTCGTACAGGTAGACCTGGCGGCTCGCCACCAGCCGGCAACCCGCGCGCTCCAGCGCCGCCAGCCAGCCGGCGTCGTCGACCTCGTTGAGCGAACGGAACCAGATCGCGTGGTCCGGCCAGCGATCCACGGCCTGCCGCAGCAGCGCCGGCACATCGACCGATTCCACCACAGGGTACAGATTGGTCGACAGCAGCCAGTTGTTCACGCTGACCGCGCGATCCAGGCCTGCACGCGCCACCAGGGCGCCGGTGCCCGCCAGCACCGGCCGCAGCGCATGCGCCGCCCATCGTGGCAGGTAGCGTTCGCTTTCCTCGCCCGCGCAGTCCACGTAGGTCGTGCGCGGCGAACAGACCCAGGCGCTTTCGGGTTCGGCATCGTGCACCGTCGCCGGCAGGAGCCCGGCGCCGGTTTCGAGGGTCTCGATGCGGGCCGACAGATTGCGCACGAACCGGTCCACGCGCGCGCCGGCATGCAGCGCGGCGAAGGCCTGCGCGCGTTCTGCGAAACGATCCGGATCGCGTGGCGTCGCACTCACCGTTCACCCCGCTCCAGTGGTTCGCCGTCCCATTCGATGTCGCGGGTCGCCGCCTCGCGCAGGTTGCAGCGCTGGCCCAGCGCCAGCCGCGCGTACGATCCCAGATCGCCGATTGATCCGATTGCCGGCAGCCGGTCGCCGGGCAGTGCGATGACGTCGCGGGCGCGATGCCAGTCCCGCCGCCAGGTCTCCAGGCGTCCTTGTCGCACCGCCGTCCACCAGCCGGCGGTACGCATCAGCGCCGCGATCATCCGCGCGCTGCCCGGCGCCGGCTCGCGCAGCGGCCCTTCGCCGCGCAGTGCCGCCGGCAGATCCTCGTCGGGCGTGAACAGGTGCAGGCCGCTGGTCGCGCGCGGATTGCATTCCAGCACCCGGTAGCGACCATCCTCGCCGAGGATCCAGTCGAAGGAGATCTGCCCGCTGTAGTGGATGCCGCGCACCAGCGCCGCGGCGGCGTCGCGCAGGCGCGGATGATCCTCGCCCGCGAAGTAGTAGCTGGAACTGCGCCGCAAGCGCCAGCCCGGATGGTAGACCGCGTGCGCCAGCAGTTCGCCGCCGTGGGCGATGCCGTAGGAGCACAGCTCCCGCCCGTGCAGGTAGGCCTGCGCCACCCACGGACCCTGGACCGGCAACGGCGGCGTGGCGGCGGGCAGACCCTGTGGATGCAGGCGGACATGAACCCCGAAACGGGAGAATTCGGGCTTCATCACCAGCCCGCGTCCGCCTGCCCAGGCGCGCGCCTCGTCCAGCGAGTGCACCCTCGCACTGTCGGGAACGTCCATCCCGTGACGGCGGGCGAGACCGAGGAATTCCCATTTGCTGTGCAGGGCGCGCAGCTTGTCGAAATCATCCACCGCCACCTGCAGTTCCTTCGGCAGGCGTCCGCGCACGTGCGACAGGTGGAAGGCTTCCTCGCAGGTGGGCAACAGCAGATCGATGCGGTGGCTGGCGGCGATGGCGTCGAGATCGGCGGCGAATCCATCCGGATCCCGGCGCGGGGATCGCAGCGCGTGGGTCGCGGTCACCGATCGCGACCAGCCCGACAGCCGGCACGGAATGCTGTCGGCGACATGCACGCGCCAGCCCCGCATGGCGAAGCGCCGCGCGTGATCCAGCGCGACTGGCGCGCGCCCACCGAGAATCAGCACGCCGGGCTTCATGCGGGCGTCCCCGTCCGCGCGGGTCGCCATTCACGGCAATGCGACGGGACGATGCGGAGCCGTGGTTCGGCGGCATGCAGCGCGTGCAGATGCGCCAGCGTGCGCCGATAGACCGGCGTGTCACCCAGCCAATCGGTGACCACGCCCGGCGGCGGGACGTTGTCGCGGATCGCCTGGGTCGACCACGCGGCGTCGCCGACCAGGAACACCGGCCCCGACCCATCCTCGAACCAGATCCCGTAGTGGCCGGCCGCGTGTCCCGGCAACGGGATCAGCCGCACGCTGCCATCGCCGAACAGATCATGGGCGCTGCCGAAGTCGGACAGCGAACCCTCCAACGCGCGCGCCGGACGGTCCTCGAACCAGTGCAGCGTCGCCGCGTCGCGCGCGCCGAGCAGGGCCGGCACCAACCCCACCCGCAGCGCGCCCAGGCGCGAGCGGGCGTGCAGGTCGCGCCAGGCCTCGCGTGACATCGCCACCCGCGCATGCGGAAAGTCGGCGAGACCACCGATGTGATCCGCGTGCAGGTGCGAAAGCAGGATCCAGCCGATGTCGTCCACGCCGATGCCGTCGCATAGCAACTGTTCGCGCAGCGTCTGGCGCGGTTGCAGGCGCACCGGCGTGACCCAGCGGTACAGGCGTTCGGGAAACGCCTGCGTGGCCGCCATGAAATGTTCGGAATAACCGGTGTCGAACAGGATCCAGCCGTGCGCGGGGTGCCGCAGCAGCGCGACCAGCGCCGGGAACTCGCACGCCCGCAGCGGTCCGTCCCGGCGGGTGGCCCGCTCCGGATGCGTGCAGTGGCCCGCTTCATAGAGACGCCACTCAAGCGCGGTCATGGTCGCTCCAGGCATTCGCGAAAGCCTCCAATCCGGCGGCGATGCCCGGCGTCGGACGGTAGCCCAGTTCCTCGCGTGCGCGCCGGATGTCCAGCGTCTGCGCGTAGCCGACCACGCCCAGGCCATACCGGGTCAGCTTCGGCTCCGGCTGCCCCGGGCGCCGCAGCGCCACCTGTTCGGCGAGCCAGGCCGCCGCCAGCGCGGGACCGCGCGGCACGGACACCCAACGGACCCGCCGGCCCATGCGCGAGAACAGCGCCGACAGCAGATCCCTCACCCGCAGCGGTTCGCCGTTGGTCACGTTGTAGGCCTGCCCGGAGCCGCTCCAGCCGCGCTCGACGCAATCGACGATCAGGCCACTCAGGTTGTCGACGCGGGTCACATCGATCAGTGCCTCGCCTCCGTCCACCAGCGGAAACCAGCCACGCTCCGCGACCGCCAGCAGGCGCGGCAGGATCGCCCGGTCGCCTTCGCCGAACACCGCGCGCGGACGCAGGATCAGTGTCTGCAGGGGGCCATCGCTGGCCTCGCGCACGCAGTCCTCGGACGCCCACTTGCTGCGTGCGTATTCGGTGATCCAGCGCCGTGGCGGGACGAAGGCTTCACCGACGTCATACTGATCCCGGAAGCGGAAGTAGATGCTCGGCGAGCCGAGATGGATGAAGCGGCGCACGCCGCTGCGGCATGCCGCATCAAGCAGGCGTCGGGTCGCCAGTACGTTGGCGCGCTCGAACTCAACGCGCGATCCCCACGGCGCCGACAGTGCCGCGCAGTGGACGACGGTATCGCAGCCGTCCAGCATCGGTTCAAGCGGATCGGCGGCCAGATCCGCGCACTGGATGCGGCGGGCGCTGTCGCGGTTCGCATCGAGCCGGGCGGCGTCGCGTCCGCTCGCGATCACCTCCTGGCCACGCCCGGCCAGCCCATGCGCCACGTGACGGCCGATGAAGCCGCTGGCGCCGGTCACCAGGACGCGATGCGTGCTCACAGCCGCAGCACCGCGCCGGCGAAGGACAGGCCGGCGCCGGAGCCCACCATCGCGAATCGGTCGCCCTGCCGCAGCTCGCCGCGATCGATCGCGTGATGCAGCGCCAGCGGTATGGACGCGGCCATCTGGTTGCCGTGGTCAGCAAGGATGCGCACCAGCGCGCCGGGCGGCAGCCGCAGCGCCACTTCCAGATGATCCAGCGCCTTGGCGCTGGCCTGGTGCGGCACCAGTTTGCGCAGTTCCTCCATCGGGATGCCCGCGCGCGCGAACAATCGCCGCATGAAGTCCGGCAAGCGCTGCGCCGCCAGGCGATAGGTGGCCTTGCCCGACATCTCGAACTTCGACGCCTCGGCATACGCGTCCACGCCATCATCCAGGCGGACCCGGGTGCCACCCGCACGCACCTGGCAGAATCCGGCGCCCTCGCTATGGGTTTCCATGTGCGTGGCCAGCAGACGGGAATCGCTCGTCTGCGGGCCACCCTCCAGCACCACCGCGGCCGCGCCGTCGCCGAACAGCGCGGCGGTGTCGGTATCGTTCCAGTCGAGGCCTGCCGAGGCCACCTCGCCCGCCACCAGCAACACGCGTCGGAAGCGTCCGGTGGCGAACGCGCCGGCGACCAGATCCAGCGCCACCAGGAAGCCCAGGCAGGTCGCATTGACGTCGAATGCCGGAATCGTGCTGGCCGACAGGCCCAGCTGGCGCTGCACCAGCGCGGCAGTGCAGGGGATCGCCTGTTCGGGCACGCTGCCCACGCTGATGATCGCGTCCATGACGCCAGCTTCCAGGCCCGCACGGCGCAGGGCTTCGTGCGCGGCGCGCGCGGCCATGAACGACGCCGTCTCCCCGGCGTCGGCGAAGTACCGGCAATCAATGCCAACGTGGCGACGGGTCCATCCGGCCGGCTTGCCCCAGCGTTGATCGAAATTCTCCGACGGCACGCGCCGCGACGGGACATATTCCCCTGTTCCGAGGATGCGCAGCGGAATGGCGGGAGTGATGTCCTGATCCATGGTGCGTGTGGTTCTGTTCCGGGGCTGCCAGCCTGCGCGAGGGCGGGCCGGACGGCAAGCGGGAACCATGGCATGCACGCCACGCGCCACGCCGGGTATTACCTGCCGCTACCTGCCGCGGGTTCTTGTAGGAGCGACGTCAGTCGCGACCGTAGAATCGCCTCGCCGGCAAGCGCATGGTCGCGACTGACGTCGCTCCTACAGGAAAGCGGGTATCAACGCGGCGCCAGGATCTTCGACAGCCGGTCCTCGGCGCCGGGGATGCGCTGCAGGTGCGGGTAGCGCAGACCGTCGCGGTAGTCGATGCGGACGCTGCGGTACTGCTCGCCCTGGCGCACCAGCGGGAACCATGGCATGCACGCCACACGCCACGCCGGGTATCACCTGCCGCTACCTGCCGCGGGTTCTTGTAGGAGCGACGTCAGTCGCGACCGTAGAATCGCCTCGCCGGCAAGCGCATGGTCGCGACTGACGTCGCTCCTACAGGAAAGCGGGTATCAACGCGGCGCCAGGATCTTCGACAGCCGGTCCTCGGCGCCGGGGATGCGCTGCAAGTGTGGATAACGCAGGCCGTCGCGGTAATCGATGCGGACGCTGCGGTACTGCTCGCCCTGGCGCACCAGCAGTTCGATGGGCCGCGGCGATGCCTTGGCGGCGACGATGGCGCGCTTGAGGCGCTCGCCGGTGTAGGCCAGCCCGTCCACCGCGATCACCGTCATGTCCTTCGCAAGTCCGGCGGTAAAGGCGGGCGAGTTCCAGATCGCCTCCTGGATTACACCGTCGGAGCCGACCTTCAAACCGATCGAGAAGCGAAAGTCGTCGTTGCCACCGGCGCCCTCCGCATCGGTGATGGCCGGGTTTGCTTCGCCGGTGTAGGCCAGCCGCCAGCCAGCGCGCTCCAGCCCGTCGAGCGGCGAGGCCGCGCCCTGCCCATCCAGGCGCTCGCGCAGGAAGCCGCGCCAGTCGCCGGGCTGCACTTCGTCGAGTACCCGCACCACGTCGTCGAAGCCGTACAGCGAAATCGGCGCGTCGGCGCTGGCGCCGGCGTGGAAGCGGCGGGCGAAGTCGTCCAGGCTGCGACGGCCGCGCGACTGTTCGCGCAGGCGCGCGTCCACCGCCAGCCACAGCAGCGAGCCTTCCGAATAGAAGTCGTAGCCGCGCTGCCAGCTGGACCAGGCCTGCGGCGCATCGTTGTAGTCGACGATGCCCTGGTGCACGGTGTCCTGCAGATCGCGCCAGTCGCGGCCCGGCTGGGTGGCCGCGGTCGCCAGCGTGTTCGCCAGCACCGCGCGCGCCTGTTCGGGTGTCCACAGGCCGGCGCGCGCGGCCAGCACCACCGCCCAGTACTGGGTCTGTCCCTCGTAGACCCACAGCAACGAGTTGTCGATGGCGCTGTTGTAGTGCGGCGCCCACGTGGTCTCCGGGCGGCGGAACTTGCCGCTCCAGGCGTGCACGTATTCGTGCGGCAGCAGGTCGTTGTCGATGAAGGCCGCATCGCCGCGCAGGTAGTCGGCGTAGGTGCCGTTCTCGCTGGACTGGCGATGCTCCAGGCCGATGCCGCTGAAGCTGTCCGACAGCGCCAGCAGGAAGTCGTAATGCGCGAACGGACGCGGACCGAACACCCGGTCGGCCTGGGTCACCAGCGCGCGGTGTGCCTGCAGCATCGCCGGCGAGGCGTCCAGTTGCGCGCTGGTGTCGGCCATCGCGTTGAGGCGGACCGGCGTGGCGCCGGTATCCAGGTCGAAGCGGCGGAAGTGCTGGCCGGCGTAGACCGGCGAATCGATCAGGGTCAGCAGATCGGTGGGCGCGTAGCGCTGTGCGGCACCATCCCGTCCTTCCACCGCCAGCGCGGTCGCCGACTCCCAGCCCGCCGGCAGGCGCAGGGTCGGGGCGACGCGGATGCGGCGCGCGTCATGGCCCGCCGGATACAACAGTACGCGATGCCATTGCAGCGACAGCATCTGCGGGGTCATCGCGACCCGGCCCTGCGCGGAAGAGGTCGGCGACAGGTACTGGAATGCGATCTCGATCTCCGTCACCCCCGCCGGTACGTCGAGATGGAAGGCATACATGTCGCCGGGATCGCGGCGCCAAGCGATGCGCTGGCCGTTGCCGGTGATGACCAGCCCGGCGATCTGGTTGATCGGTCCGGTCGGCGCGTGGTTGCCGGGAATCCATTTCGGATACCACAGGGTCAGCGGTCCCGCTGCGACCGGGATGCGCTCGCGCACCCGCTGGATGCGCCGGTCGATGTCACTGGCGTCGACGTCGAGTCGCAGCGTGCCGGGATAGTCCTGCGTGGAGAGCGGCGCCGAAGCGGGTGCCGTTGCCGGCGTCGGGGCCGAAGCCGGCTGCGCGGCAAGCGGACTGGCCAGGAAAAGACCAAACGAACACCACAACCCCAATGGCAACCTGGACATTCCGCGCGCATCCCCCGCTTTGTATTGTCGCCATCCTAGCCGCTCGTCGCGACGGCGGCGACGTGGACGCGCGGCGCGTCGCCCTCACGGCGTCAACGGGTCGCC
>NZ_VFID01000017.1 GCF_006542425.1 Pseudoxanthomonas sp. z9
AAAGCCCCTGGCGATGACCTACTCTTGCATGGCTTAGGCCACACTACCATCGGCGCAGCTGCGTTTCACTTCCGTGTTCGGGATGGGAACGGGTGGGACCACAGCGCTAATTTCACCAGGGAGACGGTTGGAGCGTCGCCATCCGAAGGGATGAGGCGCCTGTCTCACATAGGGTCTTGTGACGTAGCGGGCATTGGATTCTCATCGACGTTGCCGTCGAGTCCAAGGCCACTTGAGGTTATATGGTCAAGCCGCACGGATCATTAGTATCAGTTAGCTCAACGCCTTGCAGCGCTTACACACCTGACCTATCAACCACGTAGTCTACATGGTTCCTTCAGGGGGCTTGTGCCCCGGGAAGTCTCATCTTGAGGCGCGCTTCCCGCTTAGATGCTTTCAGCGGTTATCGCTTCCGAACATAGCTACCCGGCAATGCCACTGGCGTGACAACCGGAACACCAGAGGTTCGTCCACTCCGGTCCTCTCGTACTAGGAGCAGCCCCTCTCAAACTTCCAACGCCCATGGCAGATAGGGACCGAACTGTCTCACGACGTTCTGAACCCAGCTCGCGTACCACTTTAAATGGCGAACAGCCATACCCTTGGGACCGACTACAGCCCCAGGATGTGATGAGCCGACATCGAGGTGCCAAACACCGCCGTCGATATGAACTCTTGGGCGGTATCAGCCTGTTATCCCCGGAGTACCTTTTATCCGTTGAGCGATGGCCCTTCCATACAGAACCACCGGATCACTAAGTCCTACTTTCGTACCTGCTTGAGCCGTCGCTCTTGCAGTCAAGCACGCTTATGCCTTTGCACACAGTGCGCGATGTCCGACCGCGCTGAGCGTACCTTCGAGCTCCTCCGTTACTCTTTGGGAGGAGACCGCCCCAGTCAAACTACCCACCATACATGGTCCCCGACCCGGATTACGGGCCTAGGTTAGAACGTCAAGCACATCAGGGTGGTATTTCAAGGTTGGCTCCACCACAGCTAGCGCCATGGTTTCATAGCCTCCCACCTATCCTACACAGACGAACTCAACGTTCAATGTAAAGCTATAGTAAAGGTTCACGGGGTCTTTCCGTCTTGCCACGGGAACGCTGCATCTTCACAGCGATTTCAATTTCACTGAGTCTCGGGTGGAGACAGCGCCGCTGTCGTTACGCCATTCGTGCAGGTCGGAACTTACCCGACAAGGAATTTCGCTACCTTAGGACCGTTATAGTTACGGCCGCCGTTTACTGGGGCTTCGATCAAGAGCTTCGCCTTGCGGCTGACCCCATCAATTAACCTTCCAGCACCGGGCAGGCGTCACACCCTATACGTCCACTTTCGTGTTTGCAGAGTGCTGTGTTTTTGATAAACAGTCGCAGCGGCCTGGTTTCTGAGGCCCTCTTCAGCTCAGCTGCGCATGCAGCCACCAAAAAGGGCGCACCTTCTCCCGAAGTTACGGTGCCATGTTGCCTAGTTCCTTCACCCGAGTTCTCTCAAGCGCCTGAGAATTCTCATCCTACCCACCTGTGTCGGTTTACGGTACGGTCTTCGTGAGCTGAAGCTTAGGAGCTTTTCCTGGAAGCGTGGTATCAGTGACTTCGCTCTAAAGAGCTCGTCTCGGTGCTCGGTGTTAAAGGAACCCGGATTTGCCAAAGTTCCACACCTACCGCCTTTCCCCGGGACAACCAACGCCCGGTACACCTAACCTTCTCCGTCCCTCCATCGCACTCACGCGAGGTGCAGGAATATTAACCTGCTTCCCATCGACTACGGCTTTCGCCCTCGCCTTAGGGACCGACTAACCCTGCGTCGATTAACGTTGCGCAAGGAAACCTTGGGCTTTCGGCGTGCGGGCTTTTCACCCGCATTATCGTTACTCATGTCAGCATTCGCACTTCCGATACCTCCAGCAGCCTTCTCAAGCCACCTTCGCAGGCTTACGGAACGCTCCTCTACCGCGCACACATAAGTGTGCACCCCAAGCTTCGGTTTAGTGCTTAGCCCCGTTAAATCTTCCGCGCAGACCGACTCGACCAGTGAGCTATTACGCTTTCTTTAAAGGGTGGCTGCTTCTAAGCCAACCTCCT
>NZ_VFID01000020.1 GCF_006542425.1 Pseudoxanthomonas sp. z9
TTACTTGATGATCTTGGCCACGACGCCGGCGCCGACGGTACGACCGCCTTCGCGAATGGCGAAACGCAGGCCTTCGTCCATCGCCACCGGGTTGATGAGCTGGACGGTCATCTTGATGTTGTCGCCCGGCATCACCATCTCGGTGCCTTCCGGCAGCGTCACCGCACCGGTGATGTCCGTGGTGCGGAAGTAGAACTGCGGACGGTAACCCTTGAAGAACGGCGTGTGACGGCCGCCCTCGTCCTTCGACAACACGTACACCTCGGCCTCGAACTCGGTGTGTGGGGTGATGGAACCCGGCTTGGCCAGCACCTGGCCACGCTCCACGTCGTCACGCTTGGTGCCGCGCAGCAGCAGGCCCGCGTTGTCGCCCGCCTGGCCCTGGTCCAGCAGCTTGCGGAACATTTCCACGCCCGTGACCGTGGTCTTCTGGGTCGGACGGATACCGACGATTTCGATTTCGTCGCCCACCTTGATGATGCCGCGCTCGATACGACCGGTCACCACCGTGCCGCGACCGGAAATCGAGAACACGTCTTCCACCGGCATCAGGAACGGCTTGTCCACGTCACGCTGCGGTTCCGGAATGAACGTGTCCAGCGCTTCCACCAGCTTCAGGATGGCCGGCACGCCAATCTCCGACTGGTCGCCTTCCAGCGCCAGACGCGCCGAACCCTTGATGATGGGGGTGTCGTCGCCCGGGAACTCGTACTTGGTCAGCAGCTCGCGAACTTCCATTTCCACCAGTTCCAGCAGCTCGGCGTCGTCCACCATGTCCGCCTTGTTCAGGAACACCACGATGTACGGCACGCCCACCTGGCGCGACAGCAGGATGTGCTCGCGCGTCTGCGGCATCGGGCCGTCCGCGGCCGAGCACACCAGAATCGCGCCGTCCATCTGCGCCGCACCGGTAATCATGTTCTTCACGTAGTCCGCGTGTCCCGGGCAGTCCACGTGCGCGTAGTGGCGCGTCGGGCTTTCGTATTCCACGTGCGCCGTCGAAATCGTGATGCCGCGGGCCTTCTCTTCCGGCGCCGCGTCAATCGCGTCGTACGCCTTGAACTCGCCGCCAAAGCGCTCGGCACCCACCTTCGTCAGCGCCGCCGTCAGCGTCGTCTTGCCGTGGTCAACGTGACCAATGGTGCCCACGTTCACGTGCGGCTTGGTGCGTTCGAA